>DASYLB010000001.1:0-55657 GCA_036009765.1 Pyrinomonadaceae bacterium
GAGATTGCCGATTGGGGTCGCAATCAGGTAGAGCGTTCCAGCCATGAAGCTATTCTGTCATCTCGCGTCCGACATGCGAAACCCGCTTAGCAACCAATCGTTGTTACCGGTGAGTTTGGCTTACAGCCTATCCACGACAGAGACACAGAGGAGGCACGGAGAAATGAATTCAGGACTCTACCTTCCGGTCCGCGTCTTTCGCATATCGTCAAGCAGGATTGCCAGATGATCTTTCACGTCCAGTTCGTGAAGCTCGTGAGTCTTGAGCGAAAGATCCTGCGCGCCGTGCCTTCCCAGGACAATCCAACTTGGCGTGCCCTCAGGATTCAGTATCAGGCGCAGCTCTTCGTTCGCTGGTTTGATGCCGACGTGTTTGATATTTCCGCAAGCTAAACCGCCGCCTCGAATGAAGCCGTCGCGCGGTGTGCGCGGCCAACCCAATTCCACGACGAGCAGCCGCACCCCGCTGCCGAGACTCAAGCGAGTGCCCACCATGCTTGCGTTGCCAATCTTAAATCGATGCGCAGTGTCAGTAGAGATTTGGATGCCGGCGCCGGCGCGATTCGCCTCACCGGCTGCTGTCGAAAACATTGTGAACAACCAGTCGCCGGCTATCCGTCGGATCAGATCATTGGAGCTGCGCAGGGCCAGATAGTCGGCGACGTCCGTCCGTCCCAGGGCGCGCGCGTGTGCCTCAGCGTCGGCAAGTCCGATAGCCCAGGCTTCTTCAAGTTCGCTCATATTCTTCCGCGCCGACAACGGCGGTGCTTTGGATCTGCTGGCGTTTTGACAAACTTCGATCGAAAGCGGCGTCGCGCTGCGCTTGCCACCGCACTCCAAAATGAGTTTTTCAGCAGCCTGCTAGTCACCCGATGGTATCATGAGCCCTTAAGAGAGAGAGTTGAAGGCATGAAATTATCAAGTCAGAAGATAACAAACTGGATACTAATATTCTGTTGCAGCCTCGCGCTATTCCTGTCGCTGGGAATAAGTCAACTGGCACAGACTCAGAAATTGCCGGCACCCACCAGTCACGTAAACGACTTTGCCGGAGTCGTTGACGATGCAACGCGGCAACAACTGGAAAACATTCTTGCGAACCTGAAACTAAAGACCGGAATCGAATTTGATATCGCCATCGTCCAATCAACCGGCGGCCAGAAGATTTCTGAGTTCTCTTTACAACTTGCCAGAGACTGGAAGATTGGCGCGTTTGCCAGCACTAAGAAAAGTTTGCTTTTGGTTTTGGCGGTTGATGAAAAAACTTCATTCACGCGTTTCAGCAAGCCGGTGCAAACTGATTTGCCTGAAGGCGTGTTGGGGGAAGTGGGCCAACGCATGCGCGCGCCGATCGATGCTGGTCAATTTGGCGAAGGGCTCTCCGCCGGCGTGCAACACTTTGTGACTTCACTCGGAAAGAAGCTGGCCTTCAGCACCGACGATTTTGACAAAGCGCCTGCGGTCACTTCAAGCACAAGTTCTCCGGCAAGCGATCAGGAAACGAAGCAGCCGCCGGCTCAATCAGATCCGGTTGCCACCTCGACTTCAATCGACGTCTTACCTGTCGCAGTCAAGACACCGCCGTCTCGCAACGCGCCAACGCGAAACAAGAAACCCGCCACCGCTCCAGTTGACGATGCCGCTGAAGCCAACGAAGTCGCATTGATTCAGACAAAGCCTATTGCGGAGCAAGTCACTTTGCTGCGAGCGTTTCTAGATAGCCACCCGGAATCGAAGTCGCGGGCCCGAGCAACTGAAATTCTCGTGAGCGCACGGGCCAGAGTTGGCGATGAACGACTAAAAAACGGTGACAGCGCGGCTGGCATTGAGCAATTCATGCTGGCAATTGCCGAAGCTCCCGCCAACGCGTCAGAGAAGTTGTATTCCGGCGTTATCTATCAAATCCCCATGAATCTTTACCTGCGCGGGGAGCCGGCGGCGGCGACAAAGGCGGCGCAGAACATTGAAACGAAGTTTGGGAACGACGCCAGGCGCCTGGTGATTCTGTCGAGTTTTTATGTCACCACCGAACAAGGAAGCGAAGCCATCCGCCTGGCCACTCAGGCTGTGCAACTCGCGCCGGATCTTGCCGAAGCGCATCAAGGCCTTGGGAGAGCGTTGCACATTTCGCTGCGCCTCGACGAAGCGGCGGCGGAGTATAAAAAAGCGCTTGAGCTCGATCCAAATTCAAAATCGGCGCGTCGCAGTCTTGCTGATCTCAGTCGCGCACTGGGGAAATCGGAAGAAGCGTTGACGCTCTATCGTCAACAACTCGAAGTTGATCCTGCCGACAAAGCGGCCCGCGCCGGCATGGTCCTTTCGCTGTTTGACCTCGGGCGAAAAGACGAAGCAAAACCTGAACTCGACAAAGCACTCGCCACGGATCCGCGCAACCTGACTTTACTGACTGGCGCCGCTTACTGGCTGGCCGCGCATGATGATAGCGAAGCGGCTCTAAGCCTCGCTGCCCGGGCGGTCGAGATCGAGCCGCGTTACACCTGGTCGCAAATTGCGCTGGCTCGCGCCCTGCTGGGGCAGCGGCGGCCGCTCGATGCGGAACGAGCGATTCGGTTTGCGCGTCAGTATGGAAAGTTTCCGACGCTCGACTACGAGCTGGCGAGCACGTTGGTTTCTGCCGGACTTTACGATGAAGCGGCGGAAGTTTTAGCGCAGTCTTTTAGTTTGAAGGACGGACAACTTGAAACGCGACTTGCCGGCCAGACAGTTGTTCACAGCAGCAATTTCGTGGATCTCCTGGCGCCGGAACGTCAGGGAAGTATTTTTCAACACGCGGCTGCCGACACTGAAAGCAACGCAAAAATTCTCAAGTCGCTGCTCGAGTTTGTTACTGCCGTTGACCAGGAAGCTAACGGAGGAAAAATTGACGAGGACAGCGCAGTCGCCGCCGCCAAAGCATTTTCGGCGGGCACCGACAACGCGCGCGTTCACCGCGAACTCTATGCGGCGAGCCGGCTGCTGCAGAAAGGAATTGGCTTCCAGACTGCATACGAACTCGCGGAAGCTGCGCGCTCGAGCGCTGATGCCGGCTTGACCGTGCCCGCATTGACGGTGGTCGTACAGGCTGATGAGTTCCGGCCGATCAGGGCCCGCGCCATCGCTGCCGGGGGCACGCCAAATATTCCCGAAGCGCCGCGTAACGTCTTGTCAAACATCGTACGCGGCCGCATTGAAGACACGTCAGGCTGGGCACTGTTCAATCAGGACAAGCTCGACGAAAGCGTCACACACCTGAGACGTGCCATTGCCATACTTCCGGAAGGCACGCCCGCGGCACGCACATCATTGTGGCACCTCGCGGTCGCGCTCGAACGCCAGGACAAGAAAGCAGAAGCGCTTTCCTATTACTTCAAGAGTTATGTCCAGGGTGAACCAGATCCCGTGCGACGCATGGTGATCGAACAACTCTATCGCAAAGTCAACGGCTCGCTCGACGGACTTGATGAGAAGATTGGGCCAGGATTCGAAGCAGCTGCCAACACGCCGGCGCCGGCAAGCGAAAAACCCGCAGAGTCAGTGCCACCTGCGCCGGCTCCCGAAAGTACGCCTGAGGCGACTCCGGAAGTTTCCAGTACGACTGATGCACATTCGGCGTTGGCTCCGGCTGCGCTGCCTACGCCGTCGCCCTCTCCCGAAGCGTTACCTGAAGCTCCGGTCACAACCAATCAACCTGCGCCGACTCCTGAAACACCAACACCAACTCCGGAAGAATTGCCCACTCCGCAGGCGTCGCCGGCTGCGGAAACGCCCGCGCCGACTCCCGAGTCTTCTCCAGCGATGCCGGCGCAATCGCCAGACGCTACTCCTGAACCGACACCTTCCTCGACCGAAGCGCCGGCTGTCACTTCGCAAAGTCCTGAGCCTTTGCCGGCTGCTACACCGGAGGCGACGCCTGCGCCAACGCCAGCACTCGACGCTTCGCCGGTTGAGAAGCTGAACAAGCCTGCACAAACTACCGTTACGATCACCGGGCAAGTGAAGGACGCGAGCGGAAACCCGCTCTCGAACGTTGTGGTTGTGTTAATCAGTCCGCAGGGCACCGTGCTCGCATCGACCACGGATGACCAGGGGAAATATTCCTTCACCGTGGGATCATCGTCATCGACACGCACTTACAGAATCATTCCGTCGAAGGATGGTTTGACATTTGAGCCCGTGGATAAAGTTCTGCCGATCGTTGGTGACGATGTGAAGGAACAGGACTTTGTGGGCCGTGCGGTAACGTAATCTGTTAGCTTGCGATGATAGCGACCACTACCGGAGTTGGTAACACACACCTTCGCAATTTCTACTAGTTCAGTTTGAGGCCAGAAGTTCAGAGTTCAAGCTTTTAAAGCTTGAACTCTAAACTGCGGGCCTCAACAAAAGGGCCGCCTCGCGGGCGACCCTTCCAGTCAACATATTTAAAGCCGAGCTACGGAACTATTTGGATTACACCCAGCCGTGGTCCGGCAGGAGTGACGATGGTATCCAGCGCCCCAAACTCTTCCATGGTGACTAACAGCCCGAAGTCTTCCAAGCTAGTGTTAGCCTTGATTTCGGCCTCGTTACGGCCCTTGAAGTTAGCGATCTGTCCCAGTTTGAAGAACTGATTGTCCTGGGAAACTGCCCAGAGAATGTACGACTGCCCGGTGGGAGCCTCCTTCAGATCGTGGAACTTCATCGTTACTTCAGTTTCCTTACCATTCTTGTGCGGCTCGATGAAAACGTTCGCGCGCGCACCGGTCATGGCGCCGGTAAAGTTAATCTTAATTTTTGTGTCATCACCTTTCTTGTAAGCCGGAACGTTCAGCATCGGCACAGCTGCAACGCTCGCGGGCGAAGTTCCTGGCGTCGACGTCGCGGCCACCGTCTCACCCGTTGGCGACATCGTGTGCGGGATCACCGCGAAACCTTGTGGCACCGCGCTGCGGAAAAAGATTTTTGTGTTTGGATCATAAGTAGCCAGAGTTTCGTCCGGACTCGCGATCAACATAAACTTACTGAGCGGCGTAGTGCCGCTGAATTTTCCTGTCCCATTCGCCAGCACCACTGGGCCAAGCGATGACACAGCTCCCATGTCGTCCACGGCGTAGAGGTTGATCGCGCTAACGTCAGCCGGCACATCGGTCAGATTCAAAACGACCCTGGTGCCGTTGTCGTCGCGAAGGATCGTGGCGACGCCTTTTGAACTTGTCAGTGCTACCGGATTCAAAGTGAGCTGCACTTCCTTGCCCACGGGATATTCGATGATGGTGTAAGTTCCGTCGGGATTTTGAATCGTTTTTGTGACTGTCGTTGGAGATTGCGTGACTACTGTCGTTGGAGTTTCTGTGACTACTGTTGTTGGAGTCGGAGTGACTGGCGTTTGTGCGCTTGCGACTACAGCTGTTGAAAGAACCAGCAGCGCCAGCGCCAGAATTACCATAACTTTCCTCATGAGTTTGCTTTGCTCCTTCCGTTGTTCTTGATGGCCATTCGTTTGTGTCGGGGAAGTTACAAAGGGGACGTTTACAAGCTTGTCAGTGAGGTTACCGCAAGGAGCATGCCTTTTCCGGCAGTAGGGACACCCGCCGTAGTTGTCAGGATGAAAACAGGATTTTCGCGGGGTTGATTGGGATTTTCTTGCGAGAGAAACAGAACCGCGACACACAACAGTACACTTGTGTATGTCTCTTTTTCGGCGCTGATTTATCGCTTAGTAACTACGAAGTTCGGCGATCGCTTTCGCTACGTCCGCCACCTGCGGCAGGATCACGTCTTCGAGTTGCGGAGCGTAGGCGACGAAGGTATCAGTGGCGGCGACTCGGCGCACGGGCGCATCGAGGAACTCAAAAAGTTCATCGGAAATGCGCGCCGCAATCTCAGCACCGTAACCAAACGACAAAGAATCTTCGTGAGCGACGATTACTTTGCCAGTCTTCTTGACGCTCTCTGCGATCGCATTCCAGTCGTAGGGTTGCAAACTACGCAGGTCGATCAATTCCACGCTGATGCCTTGTTGCTCGGCCTGTTTGGCAGCAACTAACGAGCGTTGCACCAATGCGCCGTAAGTGATGATCGAAAGATCGCTTCCTTCGCGCACCGTTTTCGCCTTGCCGAAAGGAATCATGAAGTTGTCAGGCGGATACTGCGACTTGTTGTAAGCCTGGCGATAGAGATGTTTGTGTTCCAGAAACAACACTGGATCGTCGCAGCGGATCGCGGTGCGCAGCAAGCCGTTGGCATCGAGCGCGGTTGCTGGATAGATAACTCGCAAACCGGGAATCTGCGTGAAGATGGAAACTCCAGACTGCGAATGATAGACCGCACCACCTTTCAGATAACCGCCCACCGGCACGCGCATGACCACCGGCGCTTTCCAATCGCCACCGGAACGCCAGCGCATCACGGCCAGCTCGTTGCGAATTTGATGCATCGCCGGCCAGATGTAATCGAAGAATTGTATTTCAACTACCGGCTTTAGTCCGCGAGTCGCCATACCGATCGCGCGACCGACGATGTTGGCTTCCGCCAGCGGAGAATTAAAGACACGCGCGCTGCCGAACTTCCGTTGCAGGTTCGCAGTGACTTTGAAAACGCCGCCCTTGCCCTTCACTTTTTCCAGCGACTCTTCGCGGGAACAATCAGCCACGTCTTCGCCAAACACGACGATGCGCGCGTCGCGCGCCATTTCGGTGTGCAGGCAGCGATTAATCAAATCGACCATGGTACCGGCGTTGCCGGACAGTTCCGCGCCTGCTTCGGTGTCAAACTCTGCCGCCGTGGGATCGACGTCGGGCGAGTAGATATGAAGTTTCACGGTGTCAGGATTCGGTTGCGGGCTGGCGAGCGCCTGGTCGGCTGCTTCATTCACCAGCGCGTCCACGTCGTCCTTGATCTTTTGCAGTCCGTCCTGATCAATTACTTTTTCATCGATCAAAACGGCGCCAAAGCGCTTAACCGGATCGCGTTCCGCGTCGGCCGTGCGTTCTTCATCCGGACGATAAAGCTTTTCGTCGTCTGAAAGGGAATGCGAATAAGGACGGATAACTTTTGCGTGAACAAACGAGGGCCCTTTGCCTTCGCGACTGTATTGGACCGCGCGTTTCATCACCGCCAGCGATTCGAGCGCGTTAGTGCCGTCGCAGCGTTGCATGAACAGATTGGGAAAACCCCTGACGAGACGCGACACGTCGCCGCCCGCGGTTTGTACTTCAACCGGAACGCTGATCGCGTAACCATTGTCTTCGAGTAAAAACACCACCGGCAGCTTCAGATTGCAAGCAGTGTTAAGCGCTTCCCAAAATTCACCTTCACTCGAGGTGCCGTCGCCCAGCGAAACGTAAACCACTTCGTCCTTGCGAAAGTTTGAAGCGCGTTTTCGCAACTCTTTGATCAACTTAAAGCGATACCCAGCTTCCGCGCAGCCGACTGCCTGCAGGAGTTGCGTGCCCGTTGGCGACGACTGGGAAACGATGTTCAGTTTCTTATGGCCCCAATGCGAGGGCATCTGGCGACCGTGCGAGTTTGGATCGGCAGCCGCGCCAACGGCGGAAAGCAATTGCTCGAGCGGCGTCATGCCAAGCTGCAGGCAAAGCGCGCGGTCGCGATAGTAGGGATAAAACCAATCGTAACCTGGTTTCAACGCCATGCCGGCGGCGACCAGGATGGCTTCATGACCGGCGCCGCTGATCTGGAAGAAGATCTTGTTTTGATTCTTGAGCAGTATTTCCTTGTCGTCGATGCGGCGCGAAAGATACATCGTGCGATACATCTGGAGCATCTCTTCGCGTGAAAGGCGCGGACGTTCGCGACGTTCGGGAGCCCGGTTCTTTTGACGCTGTCCGCGTTGTTCTGGAGCACGCGCGGGCTGCGCCGCAGATTGCGCGCCGGCTTGCGACACCGTTTGCGATTTTGCTTGGGGCAGGGCGGCGATCTTAGTGACCGGCGCCGGTCCCTTTGAAATCATCGGGGTCTTCTTTGTTTCAACGGCCGCTGGAGGATCGAACGAGGGCAATTCAGTTGGAGCTTCAACCGCTGCTGCTTGGGCGGGTTTGGCTTCAGACTTGGGGACAAGTTTTAGAACTTTGGTATCGCTCATGATGTTTCCGGTAGGACAGGCATTCCTGCCTGTCTAATTCTAAATCACGCTAAGCTTGAACCTAAACTGCATCGTGGTTGCCAAGCGCTCAAGTAGTTCAGAGTTCAACCTTCAGGCTGTGACTCTATCAGGGACGGCAGAATGCCTGTCTTATTCAGAACTCTGTGTCCAGGGCGGCTCGATATTCTTCAGCCATCGACGGATGACCATGCTTTGTAGCGGCGTCAATGCCGCGCTGATAAGTCGCCTTCGCCTGTTCATGTTGCCCGGCTTTCTCGTAAGCGCGCGCCAGCATTCCGAAGGCATTGCCTTCATCGTTCGCGCTCGCGAGATAACGCTCCAGCGCGTCTATCATCTCGGCGTCTTGCCCAGCCTTCTCATATTCCTTTGCCAAGCCGAAGAGCACGCTGCTATTCACTGGATCACTTTCCAGCATTTGCTTGAAGATGTCGATTCGTGATGCAACCATAGTAGTCAGCACTCAGCACTCAGCAATCAGTAGTCAGTAATCAGTAGTCAGTAATCCGTAGTTAGCATTAGCAACTCAGGTGACGCCAGCACACTTCTTTTTCGACTGCCCGCTTATTGCTGACTGCTGACTGCTATTTTCCAATAAGCAGTTTCGCAATTGTCTGCAACTGCATATTTGACGTGCCCTCATAGATCGCGCCAATCTTCGAGTCGCGCCAGAATTTTTCCACTGGATAATCTTTGACGTAGCCGTAGCCGCCGTAAAGTTCAATCGCCAGCGAGCTGATTTGTTCGGCCGCACGCGAAGAATAAAGCTTGGCCATCGCCGCTTCTTTCACGAAGTTCATGCCGGCATCTTTCATCCGCGCCGCGTTGTAAACCATCAGCCGCGCTGCCTCGAGCTGCGTGGCCATCTCGGCAATTTGAAACTGCACGCCCTGAAACTGGTTGATCGACTTGCCAAACTGCTGGCGCTCGCCGGTGTAGGCAATTGCCGCGTCAAGCGCGCCGCGAGCGATGCCGATCATTTGGGCGCCAATACCGATGCGCCCTTCATTCAAAGTCTCGATTGAAGTCTTGTAGCCCTTGCCTACTTCGCCCAGCACATTCTCTTTGGGCACTTTGCAGTCAACTAAGATCAGTTCGGTTGTCGATGAGGCACGAATGCCCAGCTTGTTTTCTTTTTTACCGACCGAAAACCCTGCAAAGCCCTTTTCCACGATGAAAGCAGTGATGCCACGATAGCCGGCTTCGGGGTTCGCATTAGCAAACAATACGAAGATCTCAGCTTCGTTTCCGTTGGTAATCCAGAGTTTTTGACCGTTTAGCAGGAAATGGTCGCCTTTATCGACCGCGCGAGTTTGCATCGCGAAGGCGTCTGATCCGGAACCCGCTTCGCTCAACGCGTAGGCGCCCACTTTATCCGCCGCCAGCTGCGGCAAGTACTTGGTTTGCTGTTCCTGATTTCCCCAATGGATGAAGGCGTTGTTGACGAGCGTGTTTTGCACGTCTACAAAAACTCCGACCGAAGCGTCGACACGCGATAACTCTTCAACTGCAAGAATCGCCGTGAAGAACGACGAACCTGCGCCGCCAAACTCTTCCGGCGTTTCAATGCCCATCAGGCCGAGATCGAAACACTGCTTCACGAGGGCAGGATCGAGTTTGCCTTTCTCATCCATCTCCTCGACGCGTGGGCGCAGTTCGCCCTCAGCGAACTCACGCACGCTCGAGCGAAACATTTCCTCTTCTTCGGAAAGGGTGGTAAGCGGACGACCGGCAAGATCTTCAATGGCTGATTGCGTTTGACTCATCTTCATTTCCACCCTGGCCGGACTTTACTGACCAGAGACTCGGCCCCATTCTTCGCGAACTGTTTAGTTTGAACACCTGCATCATAATCAACGCAAAACTAAAAACGCAAAAGAAGGACAGCGGGGCAGGAGCAGCAGCGGTGAGCGGTGAGCAGTAAGCAGTAAGCAGAAGACATGAAAAAGGGCGCTCCGCGAATGAAACTTCGCAGCGCCCTTTCCGTTTATCTTCCTGCTCCTGCTCCTGCTCCTGCTCCTGCTCCTGCTCCTGCTCCTGCTCCTGCTCCTGCTCCTGCTCACGGTGCGCCGAAGCGGGCGCGGTATTCGGTGGAGACCAGAAAAGACTTGACCATCTCGGCGCGGCGGAAATCGCCGTCCGCTTCGTTCAGCTTGTTCAGCCAGAAGTTGTAGCCCTCAAGATTGTCGTCAGGTGAATCGTAGGGATTGCGTTGCAGGTAGCCAAAGTATTGCATAAGGACAAAAGCGGGGCCCAGTTCGCGTTGCGAAAATGTCTGACTCTCAGCAATCTGCCGCAACACCCGCACGCGCGCAGCCGTCGCTTCGCTCGTCGCCGCTCCGGCAAACTCGGCCACCGCCGCTGAAAATTCGCTTGATGAAAGCGGCCCACCGGCCTTTACATTCAGTTGATAAACAAACGCGAAGGGTGTCAGTGCCAGAGGATACTCTGAAATGAACTGTGGCCGTTGGACGAAGTCTTCGATGAAGGCCGCCCGGTTTGCGTTGAGTAATTCTTGCCAGCCCCAGGCATTGACGACTACGCCCTGGCCGATGGTCCGCGTGTCCAAAAGAAACTCATTGAGGTGTTGCGGCGGCTGGCCAAATGAGGCGCGGTAGAGGCGATAGACCAAATAGCCGGTCTCCTGGAATTCGATAGACAAGAAGAACGCCGCCGAAACATTAGTGCGGCGCTCGGCGATGCAGGCAGTGTCGGTACCGCAGCTAGTGATCTGACTTGACCAGAACTGAAGGCCCTCAGCATCGGCCGGACGGTTGAGGAAGTCGCTATATTGTTGCTGAACAAAAAACTGTGCGCCATCAATCGGGTTAGCTGCATCTGGGTCACTGTCGTCGTCCGTAATATTTAGCGGTGCAGTGCTGCTGCCGAGGTCGGCGCCGATCGGATCGCTCAAGTTGAGCATCAGACCCTCGTTGCCCTCCACATAAGAGTCGTCGGTAACAAACACGAAGAAGGTTTTGCTTGCTTCGCCTGGCTGAAAGTTGAGTCTGCCAATTATTGGGATCACATCACTGCTTTGCTCTGCCGAGCCATCAGTCGCAGAGTAGACCACCTCTGCCGCATGGGAAGTATCGCCCATTCGGTTAACGGTAACCGTGATTGTTTTGCTGGCTTCTGCAACAGCATAGCTCGCGGCGCTAAACTCAAATGAGCTCTCGGCGCCTTCGAAATCTGCCTCTTGATTGGCGCTCAGGTTATTGAAGGTCACGCTCCAGGGTGAGAACCCATAACCCGTTTTTGCTGGAGTCAGCGTGTAATTGTCTCCTGACAAGACGAGGAATGAGTAGTTACCGTTTTGATCGCTGGTGGCTGTAGCCGATTGCGGACCACTCAGGACGACCGTTGCTCCAACCAGGGCCGCGCCATGGGCCATTACTGTTCCGCTAAGTGTGTAGGTGGGTCTACCCACAAAACTCAACGTCTGATTCGACGTCAACTCCCCTGTCAGAGCGTTCGCAGGCGCGAAGGTGTAATTCTGCTTTTCCGGAACGATCGTATAGCAAGCGCCGGCTGGGAGGGCGGAGATGAACTGGCCTGACGAATCGGTCAGGCCATTCACGACGCTGTCACTGAAGAGTCCTACGCTGACACCGGCGAGCGCATTGCCACCAGGATCGGTAACCAGCACAGTGATGATGTGCCGGTCGAGCGTCGCGGCAAAGTCGGCGGTTCGATTGCCGTTCGGTGTGGTGATTGTTTGCTGAGGCGCCGCAAACGTGTAGTGAACACGACTGGGCGTCACCGTGTACATGCCGCTCGTCGGAAGCCTGTCGAAGCTATAACGGCCGTCAGAGCCGGTCTTAGTAGTTACAGATTGCGAACTGCCGAGCGTGATCGTAACGCCGGGTAAGCCGGCGCCGCTTTCGTCCGAAACCAATCCCGCAATAGAAAAATTCGCAACCGGCGCAGTGTTCAGGTAAGCCTCGAGTGCGGTCCGTTCGCTAGCGACGCAAGCCGCCACCTCGTCACACTGAAGCAACCGATCCGACCAATAAAAATGAGCTGCCGCATCAGGATCACGCTCGAGGGTTGCGTTGAACCGTTGGCTCACGTATTGGACCGGATCGTCTTCCGGAGTTTCTGTAGAGATCACTTTGGTCTGGGGTGATTGGGAGTCAAGAAATGTGTAGAAGGAGTTAATGACGGCAAGCTTGCTGGTACCTGCATCGGCCACAATGCGATTCGCGCTATCTACGCACTCCACTTGATCGAGGATCGCGTTGCCAATCCCCAGAAGATTGATGGCGGCGCCGGCGTTGTGACTCCACCCGTAATGTGAGCTAGCGGCGAGCACGCGCTGGGGACCATGAAAATAGCTACCCGACGTTCCCAGGTTGGACACGTTCATGAAAATGTCTGAGACGTAGATCAGATCGATAGGAGCGGTCGCCGGAACGTAACTGTAGGGAATACTCGAGAGACCGTTGAGAGCGCCTTCATCGAAGAATACATTCCTGATGACTGCCTCGCGGCGTGGCGAGCCGCTTTCTGGGGCAGCCGCGTTGGCTATGCTGACCCAGGAAGAAGGCGTACCCAAACCCAGTTTCCCAAACAATTCTGGCCGCTGGCCGTAATCAGCGAATGCCGTGTTAGTGACAACTATTCCCTTCCATTCCAAATTTTGGACTACCGAACTATTCGATCCGCTGTCGCAAGCGTCACCCAAAAATTCACTCTGTTCAATGGTGAGATGGCTACGTATCGCTTGAACGATTGAGCCACCAGCAGCGAAAGTACTTAAGCCGTAAAACTCGCAATGTCGGATGGTCGCGTCCCAAATGTCAGCAAGAGCCAGGGTGATTGCCGCATCGGTGTCGACGCCCGGTGTGCCAATGAAAGTGATGTCCTTGATTAGGAAGGTTTGCAGTCCAGTAATGTTGATGGCAACGCCTTGTTCGCCCGTGCGAGGCGCGAACTCGGAAGTCAGATCGAGTCCAGCGGTCAAAAACTGGCCGTCCGCGTTTGCGGGCGGAACGGGGGTTAATGATTCCACTCCCAAAATAGTGAGAGACGCACCCAGTCCGGTGAAGTCCTTTTGAACCGGCGTGTTAATAGCGTAGCGACCCGCAGGCACAAATAATGTTCCACCGCCGGCTGCGGCGATGGCATTCAGCGCATCCTGCAACGCCGGACCGTTGTCAGTAATTCCGTCGCCAACCGCGCCAAAATCCAAGAGGTTGAAAAGATGATCGTCATTGACCGAGGGCAAAGGGCCGTCGCCCGCGAGACCAGCTAACGGCCGCCCGCTCACTGCGGGTGCGAGCGCCTGGGCCAGCAAAATAAAGACTGTCAAACAGACGAGTGTCGGGTACTTCATTGAAATCCTTCCTTGAGGTTTCGACCCGTGTTACAAGAGCGTTCACCAGGCCGAGTTTGGGACAAAAGGTTCGGATTTTGATCTTGAGAGGGGGCAGAAACCGACTAGCGACGACAACAACTACCCGGGGGAGGGATCACCCACTAGTCGTGCGAGGGGCAATTCGAATCTTACACGTGGGCCAACCTTGAATCCAATCCTTTTTTTGGGCCAACGCGATTCCTTGCAGCTCGCCAGGGTTAGACGTGCTGAAGTTGGATTTGGTTGGTTTTTTCACTCGGGGAATGCGACCGCCTAGAGGAACGGTATCAGGAAAGACTCAACGACCGCCTGGCCCAGAATTAGCTGAGCATGTGCTACGGTAGTTTGATTTTCGAGCAAAGAGCAGAGGGACCAATCGAGTTGGAACAAGAACCTTCCGCCCCGGAGGCGACAGTGGGTGAGGTGGTCCAGGACCAAACTCCTCAGACTACGGGCAAGACCAACCAGGCAAGAAACCGCAAGCTGGCGCGTTTCGGAATTGTGTTTGCCATATTGGGATTGTTGTTGTTTGCCTACTTCGTGAGGAAGGCCGGCGTCGCTCAGATCCTGGCCGGCATTCAACGCCTCGGCTTTGGCTTTCTTCTGATTCTCGCTATTTCCGCCGTGCGACAAGTAGCACGGTCGCTGGCGTGGACCCGCTGTTTTGAACCACCTTACAAGTTGCGCTTTCGCGACGCGTTTGCAGCCAGGGTAATGGGCGACGCGCTGGGCAACATTATTCCGCTTGCGAGCGTTGCCGTTTCCGAGCCTTCAAAAGCTGCCTTCGTAACCCATCGAGTGCCCCTCATGGCGAGTTTAGCCGCACTCGCGCTTGAAAATATTTTCTACAGCTTGTCAGTTATCCTTTTGATCTTTTCCGGCACCGCCGCTTTGCTGCTCAGCTTTTCGTTACCCAAGCCGCTTCGTTACGCGAGTATTGGCGCGCTCGCAGTTACGCTGGTAATTGCACCGTTAGGCTACTTTGTTATTCGCAGCCGCAGGAAGTTTTTGAGTGGACTAATCTCGTTCATCGGTCGACTCGGGATAGCACGAGTGTGGATAACAGAAAAGGGAATACCGCGAGCGCAAACTCTTGAAGATCGCATCTACGGTTTTTATGACCGGCACAGCAAGCGCTTGCTCGTAATTTTCTTACTTGAGATCTGTTTCCATCTGGCAGGCATTGCCGAAATTTACGTGACGCTCTTATTCATCAGCGACCTGGTCGCTCCGACCTTGTTAACAGCTTTCATACTCGAGTCGGTCAACCGAATCATAAACGTAGCTTTCAAGTTTATGCCTTTCCGACTTGGCGTCGACGAGGCTGGAACCGGAATGCTCGCCAAGACGCTCGGCTTTACTGCTGCCATCGGCGCGACTCTAGCCATTGTGCGAAAAGCTCGCGACCTCTTTTGGACTGCGGTCGGCGTCGTCCTCATTATCCGGCGGGGATTGTCACTAAAGAACCTGGAGAAAGCTGGCGAGACGAAAGCAGCGTGAATGAGAACGAATGAATTTGTGGATGATCAAGTGACGCTGCTGAGTGGTTATTCGTAGGCGAGTGCGCTAACGGCGTCGAGGTTTGACGCACGCCAGGCTGGATACAGAGCACCAAACGCGCCGCCAAGGATGCCGATGGCCGCCGCCGTCAGACCCCAGCCCAGGCTGAATTCAAAAAACAGTCCGTAGATCTGGTGAATCCCGTAGCCGATCAAAAACGAGAACACGAAACCCGTCACCAGTCCGACCGCACTGATCACCAGCGCCTCTGACTCAATGATAAAAACGATGTAACGGCGAGAAGCGCCCAACGCTTTCAGAATGCCAATCTCGCGCGTGCGCTCAGTGATCGTTGTATACATCGCAAGCATCACGACCACCGCGCTCACGATGGCCGCCAGTCCCACCAGTATTCTCAGAAACACACCGAGGTAAGGTATTTGTTTTTCGAGGACCGTAAAGATGTCGCGGGTGAGCTGAACTTTGTTTCCCGGCAGAGCTTCGTTTATCCGCTTTGCAACTACAACTTCCTCACCCGGATTACGAAGTTTGATCAAAATATAGGTGGCCTTTCCGGGCGACTCCAGAGCCTCCTGCATGGCTGCCAGCGTCATCTTCACGCGCGCGCCTGATTCCGGCGAATAGATGCCTACAATGCGATATGGCTTGGCGCCAAATAATTTCAACGAGTCACCAAGCTTCAGCTTGTTGTTGCGGGCCTTTACTTCATCAATAACAACTTCGTCTGTTGCTTGCGGCGGCCGGCCCGAATCAACGTGGAGTTCGTTGACGCGCGCAAATTGTTCCCATTCGACCGCTTCAAGTTGTTCAAAACCAAATCCTTTATCACCCTGGGCCACGTATCGACCGACTGGCAACGCCTCGGAAACGCCCTCGATCTGTTTCAAAGCTTCGACGTACTTGGTGCTAAGGTTGAGAGTCGAAGATGTAAGCATCTGGCCCCCGGGACGCGTGAAGATAATCTCCGCGCGAACGTTTGATGCGCGTCGTTGCAAGTCATCGGACATACCACGTGCGAGGCCCGTAAAAAGCATTACCAGGCAAACTCCGAGTGCCACACCGGCCACGCTCACCAGCGTGCGAATTGGGCGCTGACGAATATTTGAAACTACGAGATTGTCCATGCGGGTCATTACGATAAGCCATTTTGCGAAAACCTACCAACGGCGGCGCCGCTAAAGCATGTTCGGTAACGGTTGGGTAGTTATCTCGGTTCTGTACTTGATCGCGTTGGCAGCGCGCCGTTTTGAGTTAACATTAGCGACTTTCGCATAAGGGGTCCACTTCAATCTTGGCTTCAACGAGAGAATCTGGCAGCTCGCGCCTGGTTGTGATTGGCGCGCTGGTGGTGCTGGTGCTCGCCGGCCTGGGGTTACGCGTGACTCAACTCGGCGCCATCGGCTTCGCCGAAGACGAGGTGAATAAGGTTGATGCGGTGCATGCTTATGAGCGAGGAGATATCACGGCCAACGCCGAGCATCCGATGGTGATGAAGGCGCTGATGTTCGCGTCGTTGAAAGTTGGCCGCGCGGTTGAAGGTACCAACACCATCAGCGACGAAGTCTTGCTTCGTCTTCCCAATGCTATCTTCGGTGCGCTAACAGCCATCCCGTTATTCCTCCTGACTGCGGCGTTTTTCGATCGTTGGACCGGCCTGGTGGCAGCGGCACTATGGGCCGGCGGCATAAATGCCATCACTTACAATCGCATTGGCAAAGAAGACACCCTGCTCGTTTTCTTTATGCTCTTTGCGTTCTACTTTTATTTGCGCGCCAAGCAAACGGATACCAGAAAAGTTGTGACAGTGAGACGTTACTATGTGCGCAGCGGAATCTCTTTTGGGCTAATGTTAGCGTCTAAATATTTTCCTCACTACTTCGGACTGAACGCGCTTTATCACCACAAATACCGAAATCGTCAACGCGATCCGGGGGAGCCCGCGGGAAAAGCGCCTCGGATCTTCTTCCTCGTGCTGCTTGTTGCTTTCATAATTGCGAATCCGCCAGTCTTATTGCCGCAAGTTTGGAACTACCTCAACTCATACATGGGGGAAAAACTGCTGGTTCACTCAGGCTATCTTTTTGCCGATCACCTCTACAAGAACAACGTGTCGCGTTCACCCTTTTGGGGCACGCCGATGTATTTCTACGTGGTCTTCATGGCTATCAAGATTCCGTTGCTCGTACTCTCTTCTTTCCTGGCCGGGTTTATCGTTTCGCTTAAGCGCCGGCGGCATCCCGGTTACGCGTTTGTACTTTTCATGTTCTTGTTTTGGATAGTTCCGTATTCGCTCTCCGGAGCTAAATGGTTGCGCTATACACTTTCGTTAATGCCCTTCGTGTACATGCTGGCCGCGATCGGTGTTGTGGAGTCGATAAGGTTTTTGAATCGACGCTTCAACGCTTCGCAACAAATCCGCGCGGTGGTTGCGCTGGTAGTGGTCACGATCTTTGTCGGCGCGCCGGCCTGGATAGCTTATTCGGCTGGACCGCATTACGCGCTTTACACCAACGCACTGGCTGCAGACAGGGTTGGCTACTTCTTTCCGCATGATGAATTTTATGACGACGGCTTACGCGAAGCGATCAAGTTCGTTTGTGACACCGCGCCACAGCGCGCCATCATTGCGCATGAAACACCTGCTGTGACTCACTATTACCTCGAGCGGTTCGAGCGCCTGGATCTTGATTCGAGAGCGATATCAACGCCGGACTTCGCTGTAGCCAAGCTTTCCGGCCCGGTGTATTTCATTGTGCAACACGGCCGCACGTATTTTGAGAACCGGGACAAGCTGATGTTCGTCCGCGCAAACTTCCGGAAGGTCCATGAAGTTTCTATACGGGGCATGACGGCGGCGGAGGTATTTGTGAATGAACCGAGGTAATCCACTCAGGAAGTTCAGAGTCCAAGCTTTAGCTTGCGTCCGTGGCACAACGAACAACCCAAAGGTTGAACTCTAAACTGCTTGAGCTTTGGGTGTTGGAATTATGAGGCTGAATAAACAAACTTTCATTACCGGGATTACGCTGGTGTTATTGATTTTGTCAGCGCTGCCGTTTGCCGCTCAAAGTCCTCGTCGTCCTGCGAAGCGCGTTCACATCGTGATACTCGGCACCACCGATCAGCACGGCAACCTGTTTCCGGTCGACTACTACACCGACAAAGCTGATAACCGCGGCCTGGCAAAGATCGCAACTCTAATCAAGCAAGTCCGCAAAGAAAACCAGAACGTGATTCTGATTGATTCCGGCGATACGATTCAGGGGACGCCGCTCGAGTATTATCACAACAAGAAAAACAACGGCCCCCGCGATCCCATGATGTCGGCCATGAATGCGCTTCAATACAGCGCCATGGCGGTTGGCAATCACGAATACAATTTTGGTTTGCCGGTGCTGGAAAAGGCCCGCAGCGAAGCTACCTTTCCCTGGCTATCGGCAAACACCTACGATAAAGGAACTAACAAAACTCACTACCTGCCCTATATCGTCCAGGAAGTTGCAGGAGTTCGCGTCGCTATCATCGGACTGACCACGCCCGGAATCCCCAACTGGGAAAACGCGCCGAACTACGCCGGCCTGGAGTTTCGGGAACCACTAAGCGAGGCAAAGAAGTGGGTACCGATTCTGCGTCGCAAAGAGCGAGCGGACGTGGTGGTGATCGCGATGCACATGGGACTTGAGCAGGACCTACGCACCGGCGAGACGTATCCCGGACAAGTAACTAACGAGAACCAGGCCATCGCGATTGCGAAACAGGTGCCGGGTGTCGATCTCATTTTCATGGGCCATACCCACCGCGACGTGCCGTCAGTAGTCATAAATGGTGTGCAACTGATCCAGGCAAACTACTGGGGACGACATCTGGCGCGTGTCGATCTGTATTTGGAAAACGCAGGACGTGGCTGGCACCTTTTTGCGCGCGCCGCCCGCACGATTCCAGTCGATGATCGCGTCGCGCCTGATCCGGAAATTATGAAAATAGGCGAGCCGTATGACCGCGAAACCCAAGCCTGGCTCGCGCGCCCGATCGGTGAATCTGACGCCGAGTTAACCGCCGGCGAGGCGCGATTTCGCGACACAGCGATTTTGGATTTGATTCAACTCGTCCAGCTTGAGGCAGGCAAAGCCGAGGTATCCATGGCAGCGGTCTTTAATCCGGATGCGCGCATTGCCAAAGGACCGGTAACCGTTCGCGATATCGCCGGGCTTTATGTTTATGAAAACACGCTGGTGGTTTTGGAAGTCACGGGACAGCAGTTGAAAGACGCGTTGGAACATTCGGCAAAATATTTTCGTCCCTACGAGCCGGGAAAATCTGCTGCAGAACTCGTCGACGAAAAAATTCCCGCCTACAACTTTGACATCGCTGAAGGCGTGACCTATACGCTCAACATTGCGCAGCCGTTTGGCCGGCGAATCGAAAATCTTCAATTCCAGGGCAAGCCGCTCGCGTTAACTCAAAAACTTCGGTTGGCCACTAACAATTATCGTGTGAATGGCGGAGGCGGATACACGATGTACAAAGGCGCGCCGGTTGTTTATCGATCGAGCCAGGAGATTCGTGAGTTAATCATTGATTGGGTTGAACGTCACCAGACAATTCCCACGGAGCCAACGAACAATTGGAAGATCGTGCCATAGCACATCGGGTTTCCGCGAGTTGTATCGGATATGCGCAGTAGAAGTAGAAGCAGATAAGCCATCCGTCAGCCGGTTTCTACAGAATAAGTTTACCCTCGCCAACCAAAAGCTCGTATTACGTGTCTATTGAAGTGTTAGAACGCGTTTGGTCCCTCGAGGTAACTGCAGATTGAGCAGTGAAGCTGAACTAATCAAGCAAGCCCAGGGCGGCGACGCCGAGGCTTTCTGCCTGATCGCCCAGGCCTACGAGCGCAGAATCTATTCGTTGGCGTTCCACTATTCACGTGAACGCCAGGACGCTGAGGATTTGTCGCAGGAAGTATGGCTCAAAGCCTATGCGGCCCTTGCGACGTTCAGATTTGAATCGAGCTTCTACACCTGGCTGCGCAAGATCACCATCAACTGCTTTCTGAATCATCGACGCACAAAGTCCTGGCGCTGGCAGAGTCAAACCGCTCATACCTCAGAGGAGCCGCCGGTGATGAAAGACAATCCGGGTGCGGCCTCGCGCGTGTTTGAGTCTGCTTTGCAAAACCACTTGGTCGTCGAAAAAGTGATGCGGGTGCTGGCGGATGTTACCCCGCAACAAAGATTGATCTTCCTGCTGAAGCATCAGGAAGGCATGACTTATGAAGAGATAGCAAAAGAGCTTGGCTGTTCGCTAGGCGCTGTGAAGAAGTCAGTTTCACGCACGGTCGGGAAACTTCGCGAAAAGTTGGGAGTAAATGAGGAACCGGAGAATTACATGTCCTGTGCCGTAACCGGAGTCATGAGGTAGTAATCAAAATGCATAACTGCAAACTAACCAGAAGAGATTTTGTCGACCTCGCGCTTGATGAGATACCCGGAGCGAAAGCAACGCAATTGTTGGCTGAGTTGAAAGACTGCGAGGCGTGTCAGGTGGAGTATGCCGCGTTGCGGAGTACGCTGCATGTTTCCAATCAAGCGCTACGTTCGACGCTGCCCGCTGAAGACTTTTGGCCTGATTACCATTCCCGCCTCCAATCCAAATTGTTTGCCAGCGGGATACAGCGGGTCGATGAGGTCTTGCCGTTATCTCTCAGCTCCCGGGCGTGGTTGGCACTGAGAACGCTCTTCACGACATCCGTACCTGTGCCTGTCCCTGCGGCGCTCGGGTTGATCCTTCTATTCGGCGCATCGGTTTTCCTGGTGCGCGCGCGTACCCAAGTCAACGCTCGTCCATCAGCTCCCGTTGCGTTAGTGGAAACCAAAACGCGTGAAGTTCCGGTGATTCAAGAGAAGGTAGTCACACGCGTGGTGTACGTTGAGAAGAAGGGCGAGCGATCAAGAAGTGGCATGAACCGCGCGAATAGAAATGAAGTGCCCGAAGCTGCGACCGGATCGAATGCTGCGAAAACAGCGCTCAGTTTGGTTGATTTCAAACCCACCGAAGAGGTGAAGTTAACCGTTATCAAGGGAAGCTATAAGGATCAGAAGCGATGAGAATTAAGGGTTTGATGATCGCTCTGCTGCTGTTCTCGTTAACGTCGCTCGCGGCGGCGCAGGAGAGCGCCAGGCGCAACGTGGTTGTGACCTTGACTGATGGCGGTTTCGTGGCCTTTAAGAGCGAAACTGCCTGGGCCAGTGGGGCGAGCGACGCCGCTAGTTCGAGTAAAACTTCGATCCCGCAAGGAGAGTTTAGAACCGAGGCATTTGTGGATGAGAATCGCGTGATCCACCGGATGCTTGCAGACGCTGCGGGGAACTACGTTTTCGGTTACGACGTCCTCATTGAAGCAGTGCCGGCTTCAAAAACCTTTACTATCGCTGTTGGACCGCTGGATTCGCAGATCGAAACCAAGCTGCAGTCTTCAGCGCTTCCGCATACCAGCATTGCCACGTTACCGCAATCCGCGGAACCCCAGATTCTCGATGACGGCGATTCCTTCGCGCTCGACCTGCTGGTCAACCAAAAGATGGGAGTCAAGATAGTTGACGTGGTAAAGGTGTCCTTCGATCGCTCGAATCTTTGGGACGATAACCCGCGAACCTTGCCGCGAGATTTCACGCTGGATGCAGTGCCGCTGCGGGTAATAGATTTTCGCTTACTGGTCGACGGCAATCTCGTTGCGGCCGGCAAGCCGGGAACGAAATTCAGCGGCGCCTTGATCTGGTGTTATGTCGAGGGCGCAGGTCGTTTTATCTTCTCGCTAGTTCCGCGGGAAGGCTTTCAGTTTCAAAAAGTCGGAATCGTTGCCGACAACCGGATCGAATTTACTTTGAAAGGCAAACATTACGAGTGGCTATCGAGCGAACCAATTCTTCCCAGCGGCGGATCGTGGAACCTTTGGATGTTGCACGATCCAACTTACTCACCTTTCGGAACTCAAGAGGTCAGCAAACAGGAGAAGGGCCGGCTGGAAAAGTTGGACGACTCCATCAAAGCGTTAGAGAAGAAGGCGGCCAGGATGCGTGACCCGGCGCCGCACACTTTTCAAAAACAGACCGAGGTCGAAAAGGATGACGCTGCCATGCCGTCGCCCAAGCGCTTTCGAGTCATGGTAGGGGCGGCGGACCGCATCGAAAATCTCTTGCCCAAGTAAACAAGCGAGGCTGCAAACGACGTGACAGAGTTTCCAGCGAGGGCCGTGCTCAATAAAATTTGCAACTGCGGCAACCTAACGGGGCGGCGATGAAAACTCGTTTACAGGCTCGCAGCTAACCAGTTTCCCCAACCATTCAAGGTGCGGATTTTCCAGAGGCTTCAGAAATGAAGACTAAAGGACAGGGCGGAGCTGCGCCTCCGGGGCCAGCCGCGATTCGACAAGACTTAACCTCTAAACAAATAAGGGAGACAAAGGATGAATAGAAATCAATTCTTACCGTTGAAGTGCCTGAGTTTGCTGTTCGTGTTATGCAGTTCGATACAAGTGAGTGCACAGACTACTGAGGTTCAAAAAGTTGAGGTGGGCGTTCAGTTCACTTCACTTACTAAACCCAACTTCAACGGTGCTACAACCGAGCCCGGAGTTGGCGCGCGGTTTACGTTTAACTTTAACCGCAGCGTCGCGTTTGAAGCCGCGGGAAATTATTTTCCGCATTCATGCAGTTTTTGCGGCGGAAACCTGGGCGACAACAGCGGCATCATCACCCAGGGTTTCTTTGGCGTGAAAGCCGGCAAGCGTTTTGAGAAGTGGGGCATATTTGTGAAAGCGCGGCCTGGGGTTGTCCGCTTCGGCCAGGGTCAAACCATTTACACCATCAATGGCACAGGCCCTTCTGCCACGGTTGCAGCGCGACGAAAGGGCCAGTCAAACTTTGCAGCCGACCTCGGCGCGGTGCTCGAATTTTATCCATCAAAACACATCGTGACTCGCTTTGACTTTGGCGATACGATGATTCACTACGGTAGCCGGCAAATGAATTTTTTGTTCTTCGATCCGTTAACAAGCGCGCCTAGTCTTATTCCGTTCACGACGCGGTCAGAAACGCGGCACAACTTTCAATTTGCGGCTGGCGTGGGCTGGCGGTTCTGAGGTTGGCGCCTGTAACGCAAACTGTCAGTTTGCGATTCAAAGTAACGATCGCGGGCAAACGAACAGTTTGTATTTCCAGGCCAGGAAAAACCGAAACGGCAACCCGGGGGCGTTGGGTTGCCGTTTCAGTTTTTTTCAACCGACCGGAAAGCAGGGCGCCTGCCGGCCGTTGCGTGGGGAGGACATCGTTTAGCGAAGTACTGCTAATACTTCGACAATTTCGTAGATAACTCCTGCATGAGCGCTTTCTCGGGCGAAAGTAAGAGTGAATTCGTCTGCAATCGCACTCTCTTCCTGAGATTTCGCCAGCCGGCGGCCGGTGTTCGCGCCATTCCAAACTTCTGCGAGAAAGTAGTGTTCGCCATAGCGGTGAAACACCAAACGCACTTGCGACTTGTCTTTGATCCGATCAGTTTCCTCGCTGAGTCGAAGCGCTGAAATCGTTCCGTCGGTACTTTGGATCAGCAATCCGTTACTGGCGCTGGAGATCGTTTGTACTGCGTATTCTCCGGCGGGCATCGATTTGTAACCGACGCTAAATTCAAACGGCACCTTAGCCACAACTTTGTTAGTGGGCGTTTGGGCGTTGACTGAAACGGCAGACGAGGCGATCGCGATCGTCAACATCAGCACCAACGTTGTGAAGCTTCCAAGCATCTCCTTTTTCATGATTTCTCCTCTTGCCTTGCGGCGGTGGTCGAATCCTGTCGACCGCACTTGTCGTGAGAAGTGGTCCGGTTCGGGTCCTTCTCACCGACAGCAGCTCATCATTTTCAAAAGTAATCGTTTGTTGAGAGCTGCCCGCTTCATAGCTATTTTCGTGCCGCGGTTAGTCGAAGATAGTCGACTTGATTCCTAACGCACGTTCTTCTGATTATCACGGAGTTAATGGCAGAATTCACTGTTGAAAGATTGCTTGCAAGCAGGAAGCGAGACGCATGGATTACTATCCATTGAGATAGACGCGGTATCTGTTCAGATAGATTTTCGCGGCAGCGCCGCGATGAGAAGGTAGCCAGACGTAGAACGTCTGGTAATGGAATAGACAAGGATTTATGCGCGTTGGAGACGCGCAAAAGTTTCTGGGCGCGGCTCCACCGCGCGAATCTAAAATAACGACCTGATCCAGAGGTTGCACCTCTGGCTACCTTCGTCGCGCATCTCCAATGCGCCCTCCATCGGTATTTTTTTGTCTTCCAAGTTGCCGCCGGCTGGAGGTGCGCGTACACTTGGGCGCTCAAAATTAACCCGCTCGATCTTGATGAACCCGCGACTCACAGCCATATCCGGAAGATTGAAAGGCAGCGTCTTCGCCATAGAAGAACTGCCGGTCGTTATTGGGCGCGAGACCTCGGCTACGCTGTGCATTGCCGACGCTTCCGTCTCCCGGCGCCACTCGCAAATCGAAAAAGAAGCAGAAGAGTTCGTTATTGAGGACCTCGATAGCCTCAACGGCACGTTTGTTAACGACGTGCCGGTCAAACGGCGCACGCTCAAGCATGGCGACAGAGTTCGTATCGGCGACTCGCAGTTGATCTTTCTAATGCACGACGCTGACATGAATTCGTCGAGCGAAGTGCGTTTCGATGAAGGTCAGTTGATCAGCGGCCCCACTTTGCAGTTCAAGTTTAATGACGCGCTTTTCGTGATGGCCCGCGACTTAAGCGCGCTGATGAAGATCAGCACTACCATTAACGCCATCCGCGGCGTGGAAGAGCTCCAGAAAACCCTGCTCGATTTGCTTTTTGAAGTGGTGCCTGCCGAGCGCGGCGTAGTTTTGTTGACCGATGCCGGCGCGGAAGGTGAGCAAGCTGCGTTTGTTTCCGTCTTTGGCCTTGACCGCGAACGCGGACAGGATGCGACGATCAAGGTGAGCACCAAAGTTACGCGCTGGGTCCTGAAGCATCGCGAGTCTATCCTGATCACGAATCAGGCGGAGATTGACAACTTCGGTTCCTCGGAAAGTTTGATTGCTGACCAGCCCGTCGCAGTTTTGTGTGTGCCGCTTGTCATGCTCGATCGGACCATTGGAGTTCTTTATCTCGACACGACTGAACCCGACACACGTTTCGATCAGGACCATTTGCAACTCGTCTCCGCCATCTCGGCGATCACCGCGGTAGCGATTGAGAATGCGCGGCATTTCGAATGGCTGGTCAGCGAAAACCGGCGGCTGATTGCGGACTTCAATATCGAACACAACCTGGTCGGTGAAAGTCCGCCTATCCGCGAAGTGCTGCAGTTCATTTCCAAAGTTGCGCCCACCGATTCCACCGTTCTGCTCTCCGGCGAGAGCGGCACCGGCAAGGAATTGGCCGCGCGCGCGATTCATTTGAACAGCAAGCGGGCAGACAAAGCTTTCATGGCGGTCAACTGCGCAGCGCTGGCCGAGTCGTTGCTGGAAAGCGAACTCTTTGGTCACGAAAAAGGATCATTCACCGGCGCGTTTATGCAAAAGAAGGGACGCCTGGAAATCGCCGACGGCGGCACGGTGTTCCTTGATGAGATCGGCGAGCTTTCACCGCCGCTCCAGGTGAAGTTGTTGCGTGTTTTGCAGGAGCGCGAGTTTGAACGCGTCGGCGGCACGCGACCGGTGAAGGTCGACATCCGACTAATCACCGCCACCAACAAGGATTTGGAAGCAAGTATTACAAATGGCACGTTCCGTCAGGATCTCTACTACCGGCTCAACGTCGTGAACCTGGAGATGCCGCCGCTCCGAGAACGCCCGGAAGACATTCCGCTGCTGGCGAATTACTTCGCGGCGAAGTATGGAGAGCGATGCAACCGGCGTATCACCGGCATCTCGGCGGAAGCACAGGCGCGCTTGGTTGGTTACGATTGGCCGGGTAATGTGCGCGAACTGGAAAACGCGATCGAGCGCGCAGTGGTGTTAGGCGCTACCGATCGAATTCTGTTGGAAGACTTGCCGGAGTCTTTGTTGGAATCTGAACCGCCGGCAGCCGCACCGGGGACGAAGTATCATGAAGCCGTGGCGGAAACCAAGAAGCAGATCATTGTCAGCGCGATGCAGCAAGCGAAAGGGAATTACACTGAAGCCGCAAAACTTCTGGGCGTGCATCCGAACTATCTGCACCGCTTGATTCGCAATCTGAACCTGAAAGACCAATTGAAGAAATAGTCAGCCACAGCTTACACAGAAAAGGCGGCGCAACTCTCCAGATGATCGGCGTATTCTGTGGATTATGACCATCAACACTCCAGCGGTTTACGCCGATGTTTTCGAAGTGCTTGAACGATATGCGGTTCGCTACGTAGTCGTCAGTGGCGTGGCTGTCGTGATCCACGGACACATTCGTCCCGTTTACGATCTCGACATCGTGGTAGGCTCAACTCCAGACGATCAAAATCGCGCGCTACAGGCGCTTTTCCTGGCTGGTTTCGTGCCCAGCATTCCTCTGCCGCTGAATCTGGTCACGGTCGTTCGGATGTTTGACCAGCAAGAACGTGAAATTGACGTGTTCGCGAGATACCACACTTCTTTCGATGAGCTTTGGTCAAACTCAGTGCTGATAAGCGTTGGCGGGAGCACTGCGCGCGTGGCTTCGCTTGAGCATCTGTTGCACGCGAAGCGGACCACCGGCAGGCCGCATGATCTGGAGGACGTTGCCGGTTTGTTAGCAAAATCGGAATGTGATGAGCGTAGTGAGTAATGAGCGTGAGTTAAGTCTATGCTAAATTCACGCCTCGCGTTTTGAGCTGGAACAATCATCAGTTCTGCATTCATTCCTTATTCTCAGGAGCATTGACAAATGGACGCAACCTTGACGGAGAACGAATTCTCAAAACATGTGAACACGAAGTTTCGCGTCGATCTTGACGGTGAGAACAGTGTCGAGCTCGAGCTCACTGAAGTGAAAGGCTATGTGAGCAAACATCAAGAGCAGAGCGGGATGGAGCGTTTCTCAATTTATTTCCAGGGACCGGCCGAGCCTCAACTGCCGCAGAAGCTCTACTCGTTTCAGCACGCTCAGATGGGTTCGTTTGAAATGTTCATAGTGCCAATCGCCAGGAATGGGGAAGGGTTTCGCTACGAGTCGGTGTTTAATTATTTCAAGTCGGCGCAATGACGCATGAAACTGGAGTGATCAAACAATTTTCTATTTCATACTTCTCATTTCTCTTGACTCTAATTACGACTGAGCGTAGATTCTGCGGCGTACAAGAAGCAAGAAATTTTTCTAGGATTTTGCAGGAAGAGACCCTAGTAATCTCAAGTCGGCGTGTTTTCTCAACTTTTCGGAGTTTCTGGCAGTTCCTCTTGACGCGCAGCTCCTTTTGATACGGCAGCTCCTCTTAATACGGCAGCTCCTCTTGATCTCATCGTCAGGCTCTGGCTGAAACTACTTAACAACCGTCGTCCTTTCGTTTCTCGATATTACCGTCGGATAGTGAGCCGGCAGCGGCCCATCGCTATCTGAGTCGTAGCTAATTCTAAGATCCCTGGAAGTAGTTGTTACGGCAAACATTCAACCGCTTGCGCATTATTCGTCGATCCTCCAAAGGAGAACATCATGAAGCCCAGAGTCCGGAATTCCAGCACGTCCGCAGCGAAGAGATTTCAATTCAAACTGATGACGATTACAGCGACAGTGATCCTGGCAGTAGCCGCCGTTGTGGTTTCAGTTCATTCGAGTAGTTCGCCGGGCGTCCGCAGCTTGGCGCCGGCAGCGCCCCTGGCGCCAACGGTCACGGCCACCAAGACCGACTCTTTGTTCACGGACGTTGATGGTGATTCTCAAGCCGATCCGGGCGACACAATTAAATATTCTGTAAACATCAGCGCGAGTGGTGACGATGCTACCGGTGTGACTTTCACCGACACGGTGGATCCCAACACTGCGTTCGTCCCGGGAAGTTTGACCGCGAGGCCGGTGGCTGTTGATGACGGCTACGCAGCGACGGGGAATATTCGGATTTCTGTGGCCGCGCCTGGCGTACTTGGGAACGACTTCACTGGCGTACCTGCGGCGACGATTACAGCTCCACCGACAACGAGCACCAATGGCGGCGACGTGAGTTTGGCAGCAGATGGCAGCTTCACCTACAACCCGCCGGCCGGCTTTGAAGGGGTTGACACTTTCAGCTACACGTTGACGAATGGCACCGGCAGCAACAACGCCACCGTAAGCATAACGGTCAGCGGCATGATCTGGTTTATCGATAACAACGCTGCCGCTTGCACGACGCTCGCGGCTGGCTGTGGCCGTCTCACCAATCCATTTAGCAGCTTGTCTGCTTTCGCGGCCCTCAACAATGGCAGCGGCAATAACCCCGCGGCCAACGACAATATATTTGTCTATGAAAGCGCCAGTGACTACGCCGGCCCTGTGACTCTGCTCAACGGGCAACGCTTTATCGGGCAGGATGCCACGGCAAGCCTTTCCTCCATCACCGGTCTAACGCCGCCCGCCGGTAGCGATCCTTTGCCGACCACAAACAGTGCTAACGGAACGATCGTTAACATCACGACCGGCAATGCGATCACCGTTGCTTCAGGCAACACCTTAATTGGATTTACCGGCGGAGACTCTACGACAGATATCACAGGCACCGGTTTTGGCACGCTCACCATCTCCGACGTTACGCTGAATGGCACAGGCCAAGCTCTGAACCTTACTACCGGTGCACTCACCGCGACCTTCGGCAGCATCTCGTCAACCAACAGCGGCACGACTGGAATCAGCTTGAGCGGCGTCGCCGGCAGTCTCACAACTCCTACGACTATAATCACCAATCCGACGGGCATGGGCATCAGTGTCGGCACATCCAGCGCGATATTCAGTTTTGGGAACACGACTTCAACCCAATCCGGCGGCACCGGAGTTAGCCTGCTTACCAACACAGGCACCATCACCTTCGGCGCTCTTGATATTTCTCCCGACGCAGACCAGAAGGGTTTGGTCGCTACCGATAACGTCGGCACTATCACGAGCACCGGCGGCACGATCGTTACCAGTGCCACGCTCGGTTCAACCAACGCGGCTGGCGTCGAAATAACTCGCGCCAGTGGTACGACTCCGCTACTCGTCGTTCTGACAAGTGTTTCAACCACCAATGGCACGAACGGCATTATCTTGAAGAACACTTCCGGCAGCTTCTCAGTCATCGGCGATAACGCAAACACTTCTCAGGGAGGTAACGCTTCGGGCGGAACGATCTCAAACATGAGCGGCGCCGACGGTTCCACCAGCGACGATGGCGCGAGCAACGGTATCGGTATCGGCGTCTACTTGAATAACGCGACCAACGTCTCGCTGCGACGGATGACCGTGACGACAAGTTCCAACTTCGGGCTCGAAGCCGAAAACAGTAATGGCTTAACCAGCCAGTACTGCAAATTCAACGGCACCCAGGGTGACAATACGACCCCGGCGGAAGGCGCCCTCCGGTTCCTCCAGATGAGCGGCACCGTCACGATCGACAATTGTGAAGTGACCGGCTCCAAGTCGAACAACATCCGGCTTGACAACAACTCCGGCACGCTTAGTGATTTCGTCGTTTCAAACAGCAATGTCCACGACAATGACAGCCTGGTAGGCAACGACGGGATTTCCATCGATCTCGAAGGCACAGCCACCATCGCCACTCACATCACTGGAAACTCGATCTCAAATCACCTGGGCGATCATCTCGACTTGACGACCACCGATACCGCCAATGCCGATGTCGTGATCACTGGAAACACGTGCACAGGCACCCGGGCGGGCGACCTCGGACGTGGCATCAGGATCTTTTCTTCGTTATTCAATAGTCCTGCTCTGGTTCGTTACAACATCTCAAGCAACAACATGACGGGCACAGTGCAGGGTGGCGCTATTCACGTCATCGCCGGCCAGGGAACGGGAACCTACACCGGGCAAATAAACAACAACATCATCGGCACGACGGGCGTAAATGGCTCCGGTGCGTCACAGTCTGACGGCATTGACGTCGAACAAAATGGGAATGGCGCCCACGACACGGTGATCTCGGGAAACAACGTACGCCAGTATTTCCAGATTGGTATTAACGTGAACGTGACCCTCCCCGGAACGACGGGCACCATGCAGGCGACGGTGACGAGCAACACTCTTAGTGAGCGCGCCGCAGGCGGCACCAGTCCTGGCGTCTTACTCAACTCTGGCAGCAGCTCGGCACCTGCCAGCTCAAACCAGGTTTGCTTTGACTTGAACTCCAATGACATTACGGCCGCGGGCGCCGAGGGCGGCGGCGGCCAGGAAGACTTCCGCGTGCGGCAACGCTTCAGCACCACTGTCCGGCTACCCGGATACGCGGGAGCCTCCAATAACACGGCCGCTGTAGTGGCTTTCTTACAGGGTCAGAACACCGGCATCGAAACCGGTAGTGCAACCGTTCAAGCACCAGGCGGCGGTTTCGTTGGCGGTGGTCCTTGTAACGCTCCGAGCGTGCCGCTCGCTCTGCAGCCGATTGGTAAGCCGAGTGACAAGTCTGCCAAGCGCAAGGCTGCTCAACCCGCTCTGCCGGTCGACGAGAGTAGTCAGAAAGCGGGCTTGTGGGCGTCGTTCGGTGATCGACACGACGGTGATAAAGCCGCGAGGTTGAATCCCGCCGAATTGACGTGGATGGTCCAGGCGGCAATCGAGCGATGGAGGGCCTCAGCGATCTCAGCCGAAGACATGGCTCGGTTGCAGGCAGTCACTTTTGAAATTGGCGATCTGCCCGAGGGTCAAGTGGCATCGGCCAGCGGCTCGAGAATCACAATAGACGAATCCGCTGCCGGATATGGCTGGTTTGTCGACGTGTCGCCCATGGAGGATTCGGAGTTTGAGGTACCGGTTCCCGACAGGGAATTCCAAACAACTGAGTTCAGTCCCGCATTTGGGCGGATGGATCTGCTGACGGTAGTGATGCGTGAGCTTGGTCTTACTTACCAGCGCGGCGAGAACAAACTGAGCAAACAATTGCTACCGCTGATGCAGAACTCTCTGGCACCGGGTGTCAGGCGTTTGCCGGACTCTCAGAACATACAACCAAGCTCGAAAGTTGGAGCCTCAGGTAAGAACCGAGCCGGTAGCGAAACAAGCCTTGTTTCGCAAACAAGGAAAGCGCGAAAACCGAAGGCCGATGTTTCCAAATCTCCGGCTTCGGTCAGGGAGTTTGCATTCAATCGAAGCGCGAAACAGGCTTCTAATCGAAGCAGCAGACTCATGAACCATGCACCGATGAGCAGAATGATGGCTCCTATGCTCAGCAGTATGCTTGCCGACGTCATGCTCAATATCGGCACTCTACCTGCGGGAGAAAGTGTATCTATCACCTTTAACGCCACCGTCGACGATCCATTTGGCGGTGCGTTACCTCAGGTCTCTAACCAGGGCACCGTGTCGGGAAGTAATTTCGCCGACGTGCTCACCGACGATCCAAGCGTCGGCGGCGCGGCGGACCCGACGGTAACGCCAATCGACTTACCGCAAGTTTCGCTGGCGGTGTCACCTGCTTCGGTTTTGGAAGATGGAGCAACGAACCTGGTCTATACGTTTACGCGTACGGGCTCAACGGCCAACGCCATGACGGTGAACTTCAGCGTCGGTGGCACGGCCTCCTTCACTGAACCGGATTACACGCAAACCGGCGCTGCAACCTTTACCGCGACCAGCGGCACAGTGGTGATTCCCGGCGGCAGCGCGACGGCAACGGTGACTATCGATCCTACAGCCGATAGCACGGTCGAATCTGACGAGACGGTGGATCTAGCCGTAACGTCCGGCACCGGCTACACCGTTGGCAGCCCCAGCGCTGCCAGCGCCACGATAACAAATGATGATGCCGACGTGAGCGTTGCGGTAGCTCCGGCGTCAGTCGCTGAGGATGGAGCAACAGACCTCGTCTACACCTTCACCCGCGCGGGCGCTACCACTAACGCCCTAACGGTGAATTTCTCGGTGGGCGGCAGTGCGAACTTTGGCGTCTCACCCAATGACTACACCCAGACAGGCGCGACCAGTTTCACGCCGCCAACTGGCACGGTGACCTTTGGCGCCGGTAATTCCACGGCGACGGTAACCGTAAATCCGGAAACTGATACCACCATTGAAGGCGACGAGACAGTTATCCTGACTGTAACTTCGGGAGCCGGCTATAACGTCAGCTCACCTTCATCAGCAACCGGCACAATCACCAACGACGATGCCGATGTCAGCGTTGCGGTGTCGCCAGCGGCAGTCGCTGAAGATGGTGCGACAAACCTCGTCTACACCTTCACGCGAACCGGGTTTACTACCGGTTCGCTGACCGTGAACTTCTCGGTTGGCGGCACGGCCACGTTTGGCGTATCACCGAACGATTACACGCAAACGGGAGCCACTAGCTTCACTACCACCACCGGGAGCGTGACCTTTACTGCCGGCAGTCCGACGGCGACGGTCACGGTAAATCCGGAAACGGACGCCACTGCCGAATCTGATGAGACTGTGATCATCACCTTAACGGCCGGGGCGAGCTATAACGTCGTCAGTCCAAGCTCAGCGACCGGAACCATTCTCAACGATGACACGCTCGTCAGCGTTGCAGTGGCGCCTTCGTCTACAGCCGAGGGTGGCGCAAACATGGTCTACACTTTCACGCGTACTGGGCCAACCACCAGTGCGTTAACAGTTAATTTCTCCGTCGGCGGCAGTGCCAGCTTCCCGGCGGATTACACGCAGAGCGGTGCCGCCACGTTCACTCCGCCGACCGCTACGGTGAATTTCGGAATCGGCAGTTCTACGGCTACGGTGACTGTAACGCCGCTAACCGACTGTTCGGTGGAAGGCAGCGAGACGGTCGTGTTCACTGTGCAATCCGGATCGGGTTACGGAGTGGGCGCGCCGAGTACGGCGACTGGAACGATCACAAATACGCCGGACTCGACTGTGCCGACAATCACTTGCAACGCAGACGTGGTTGCCGATTTTGATCCAGGCGTGGGCGGCGCTGTTGTTACTTATGTTGCGCCGGTCGGCTCGGATAATTGTCCCGGAGCAACCACTTCTCAGATAGCAGGTTTGCCCAGCGGCGGCACGTTCCCGCTCGGCACTACCACCAACACGTTTAGGGTGACGGACGCTTCCGGAAACACAGCCGAATGCTCCTTTAAGGTCACCGTGGCGCTGACTTCGATTATTGGATTGGACAGCGTGACGATTAGCGGAGCGTCATTTATTGACAGCTACAATTCCGCGATCGGCTATCCGGCAAGTAAGAGTAGTCTGGCAAATGTGTTGAGTAATGGCACCATCACCATGGGCAACAGCGGGAAGGTATGGGGCAACGTTCGTTCAACTCAGGCGGGTATCAACATGACGGGCGCCAGCCAGGTAACGGGCAACGCTACGGCCGGAACTACCGTGTCTCTGTCGGGCAGTGCAAGCGTTGGTGGAACGATCACCAATGGCGCACCGGCTCCGGCTATAACACTTCCAGCGGTTCCGGCCTGCGGACCTCCGTACAGTCCGAACAGCGGAATCAGCGGGACCTATAGCTATAACCCCGTCACCGGTGATCTAAGTCTGAGCGGCGTTAACATCGCAACTTTGGCGAACGGAAACTACTGCTTCCATAACATAACCATGGGCAATAGCGCCCAATTGAAAGTCAACGGTCTCGTCAATATCAAAATGACGGGCACGTTGAACCTTAGCGGCAACACCAGCTTCACTAACACGACCGGCATACCAGGCAATCTGCGGATCTTGTCTAGTCTTGCAAGTGGAGGAAACGGAGTCGTCCTCGGGAACGGCACCAATGTGACCATGGTGGTATATGCCCCGCAAACGGGTGTGAGTATTTCAGGATCGGCCCCATTGTTTGGGACGGTCGCCGCGAAGCGAATCACCATGGGGAATAGCGGAGCGCTTCACTATGACACCCAGCTAAAGACAATCTGGCCTGCGCTGTGGGTCTTGATTGTTGGACCATGATCTAAGCTGATTACAGGTTAGTTCACAAACGAAAAGCGGCAGGCCTTCAACCTGCCGCTTTTGCGCGTTTGTATCTATGAAGTGATTAGAAAGCGGCAACGAGCGAGAAGATTTCCCTGTCACATTTTTCATTTCTTAGTTTGCATTTGTAGGAATGAGATTTGAATCAAGGCACGGTCGAACGCACGCCGGTGTTCTCTTGTTTCTGAAATGCCAAAAGGGACATCGCTAATGAGAAATGGAAAATCTCTTTCCCGCCCGGCGCCAATAACTCATCCCGCACTGTCCGCGCGGAATTCCATGTGTTTGTATCCGCCGAGGTCTTCAATGACCACGAAACCGAGCCGCTCGTAAAAGCGGTGCGCATCGTTATTGAGCACGAAGACCATGTGACGCAGAAACTTCCCGGCCCCTTCCGCTTCTTTCATCAGTGCTCGCAGTAACACAGTGCCGACGCCGCGCTTTTGAAACTGCGGCAGCAAACCGATGTCCAACAGGCGAATCTGTTCCTCGTCCGCGCCGATCCAAATCCTTCCCGCCGGCTCGTCGTCAATCAAAATTACTTGATAGCGAGCGTCCGGAAAGCGCGCGTCGTATTCACGTCGTTGCAGATCAAACTGCCAGCGCACAAACACTTCACGCTGCCCCTCAAGCCACTGCGCTTGCGACAACTCCGCTTCGCGCGTGCTGGCATAAAGCGCGAGCAGGAATGGATCGTCGTCTTGAGTGACTGGCCGGAGCGTGAGTTTGCTGCCGTCGGGCAGATCGAATTTAGTAAGCATAGAGTAAATCGTAATTAGTAAATCGTGAATAGTAAATCGTGAGAAGCATTAAAAGGTGAATCGTAAATAGTCGAACCAGTGGTCCTTCTATTTACGATTCACTATTTACGATTTATCTGTTTTTCTAGATGTGGTTGAAAACCGCTTCGTAATACATCACGCCGTCCTTTTGCGGATGGGGCGTGAGAAACAGATCAAACTTGCCGAGCGCCGGGTGGCTCACGGTGTGTATAGACGTAAACTCCGGCAGCCCTCGTGATGCTTTGAACATCAGCGAGAAACTGTCAGTCTCAATTGCCTTGCCGGTGGATAGTTTCGTTTTTGCTGAAGGCTTGTTAGTGGTGGCGCTCAGCAGCGTCAGGCTTATCAGCTTGCCGAGCGCGTCGGGTGCCTGGAAGATCCCGCCGACGTAGGGGTCGAAAGTCGCTCGCGTGAACATGTAAGTCGGTTCTTGCTGGGCCTTGAGCGGGATTTGAAAGCCAAGACTCGTGGATTGAGTTCTTTGGCCGAAAGCTAGTAGGTTGGGGCGCAAGGCCACGCCCGCGACAATCGCGGCCAGTGTCCCTGATTTCACAAACGAGCGGCGTGATATAGACATATCCGTAGTTATTCTCCTCAAAATGTCGGGTGAGCCGAATAATTAATATTTAGCGGTGAGCTGTCGGTGGGACAGGCTTTCCCCAAGGCCTGCGCGAGCAGTGTATTTTAGTTTGGGCCAAAGCGCTAGCAAAGACTTTTGTATCGGGATCGCAAAGCTTGTTTCGAGTTTTATGTTCGGAAACTGGTGCGCGCGTTTGTCGGCACCTATTAGTAAAGAGTCAAAACAAACTGAAAGCCAAACCGCAAAACTCGGAATGTGGAGATCTCCGTTACGAAAACTCGCTTTTCTAACTTGGAACTCGAAATTGCAAATCGAAACCAGTTCGTAAAAACCGGTTGCAAGAAATCTTTCTTGACGTGTTAGACAGTTGCAGATAGAATCCCGCCGCTCAGATTTCAACAAGTGTTTTTTCGTTCTCATCACAAGCAGGAGCTTCTCAAATCAGACTTCATCCGCTAGCAGTCCCCAGAGCACAGGCAGTCTGACTTTTCGGAAACGTACTGGACTTCCCCCTTCGGCACCCAAGGCCGAACCGGATTTCCGCCCGGCAAAACCATCGCCGGTTGTCAGCTTTTTTCAGTCTAACTACTCAAGGAGTGAACAATGGCAGAACCATTTCTCTCTGAAATAAGGATCATGAGCTTCGGTTACGCACCACGCGGCTGGGCGATGTGCAACGGTCAGTTGTTACCGATCAACCAGAACCAGGCGCTTTTCAGTTTGCTTGGTACAACTTTTGGCGGCAACGGGCAGACCAACTTCGCGCTGCCTGATTTGCGCGGCAACGTGCCGATTCACGTTGGCCAGGGACACACCCTGGGTGAAAAGGGCGGCCAGCAGGCACACACGGTTACCCAAAGCGAAATGCCGTCACATAACCACTTCGTGCAAGCTTCCAACGTTAACGGAAACGTAGACAGCCCGCAAAATAACATTCTGGCGCAGGCCCTCAACGTGTACCGCGGCGCGCCAGACAGCCCTACTACACTGAACCCGGCAACCGTGAGCAGTGTTGGCGGCAGTCAGGCGCATCTGAATATGCAGCCGTTTCTGGCGCTGAATTTTTGCATCGCCCTTCAGGGGATCTTCCCCAGTCCAAACTAAGGAGTCGAACTAATGGCACAACCATATGTAGGCGAAATAAGAATGTTTGCTGGCAACTTCGCTCCTGCCGGATGGATGTTTTGCGAAGGGGCGTTGCTTCCCATTTCAGAATTCGAAACGCTATTCAACTTGATTGGAACGACCTATGGCGGCGACGGACAGTCGACGTTTGCTCTGCCCGATCTGCGTGGCCGGGTACCTATTCATATGGGTAACGGATTTATCCTTGCGGAAACGGGTGGCGCTGAACAAGTCACCTTGAGTGTCCAGCAGATTCCCAGCCACACTCACGCATGGATTGCATCGACCGCTCCGGGAAACGTTAACAACCCGAATAACGCTTACTGCGCCAATTCGACGTCAGTCAAGATTTATCTTGAAGACACCCAGGATTCAACTATGGCTGTGTCGTCGGTTACATCGATTGGGGGCAGTCAACCGCACGAGAATTTTCAGCCTTACCTGTGCGTTGACTTCATCATCTCGCTCTTCGGGATATTTCCGGCTCCGAGTTAAAGCGGGTAGTGCAAAACGGTTAGTTTGCGCCACGATGTTTTCGAGCGCTGAATGCGTTAAAGGGTTAACGTTGACGTTTGACAGGAGAATCGCATGGCAGATCCATTTGTAGCTGAAATCAGAATCTTTCCTTTTAACTTTGCACCCAAAGGCTGGGCCTTCTGTAACGGGCAGATTTTGCCGCTCTCGCAGAACACGGCGCTCTTCTCGTTGCTCGGCACGACTTACGGCGGCAATGGGCAGAGCACGTTCGCCTTGCCTGACATGCAGGGCAACGCTCCGATGCATCCCGGTCAAGGGCCCGGCCTTTCGCTCCACGATCTTGGTGAAATGGCAGGGACCGAGTTTGTGACACTGTTGCAATCGGAGATTCCCCTTCACAATCACCTGATCAACGAACACGCGGCCGATTCGGCAGATACTCCAGCGCCCGCACCGAATTTCATGTTGGCAAAATCGGCGGGTGGCACTGCCTATCAGTCAACCGTCAACGCGAATCTGACTACCTTCAATCCGCAAATGTTGTCAATCGCGGGTGGAAGTTTGCCGCACAACAACATGCAGCCTTACCTGACGCTCAATTTTAATATTGCGCTGCAGGGCGTGTTTCCGCCACGGACCTAATCAGGAGGAGAATCGTTATGGCAGACCCATTTGTGGCTGAAATCAGAATCTTTCCTTTTAACTTCGCACCCAAGGGCTGGGCGTGGTGCGATGGACAGTTACTGCCGCTCTCGCAGAACACGGCGCTCTTCTCGTTGCTTGGCACGACTTACGGCGGCAATGGCAAATCAAACTTTGCCCTGCCTGATATGCAGGGCAACGCTCCGATGCATCCGGGTCAAGGGCCCGGCCTTTCGCTCCACGATCTTGGTGAGACGGGAGGGTCCGAGTTTGTAACCCTGCTGCAGTCGGAGATTCCCAGTCACAATCACGTGATCAACGAACACGCGGCGGATTCGGCAGATACTCCGGCGCCCGGACCGAATTTCATGTTGGCAAAATCGGCGGGTGGCACTGCTTATCAGTCAACCGTCAACGCGAATCTGACCACCTTCAATCCGCAAATGCTGTCAATCGCGGGTGGAAGTTTGCCGCACAACAACATGCAGCCTTACCTGACGTTCTATTTTAACATTGCGCTGCAGGGAGTGTTTCCACCGCGTACGTAAGCAGGAGCAGTCGGCAGTTCACCGCCTCCGGCTCGTATCATTTTTGTTCCCGTCGGAACAATCAACGCGACCCTGAGAGGATTCGAGCAATCGGAAACTTTCAGGGTCGTGCTGTGTCGCAACTAGCAAGCAGCAATCATCCGGAAGATGGAAACTGCTGGTGCGATCCAGAATGTTGGAACAGCTACGCTGACGGCTGCCTACAGTAATTATTGACCGCGATGTGATCCTGTAATACTCTTACTGCGCCAAATTGAAGGAGATTCAGCTGTCGCGACGCATGTGCCTCGCTGCCCCTAATCAAAAGTTGCCGCTGATCTTCTTTGCCGTTGATTTCATCATTGAATTCTCATTGAATTGTTCGCAATAAGTTCGTTACCAAAGGAAACCAAAAATGAAGCCCACTACGCTCCGCTTCTCCCTGCAACGCCTTGTATTACTCACCTTGATTGCTTTTGTTGCTGTCGCCGCGTTTGGCATCGCAGCATCCGCCCGCAGGGCAAACCGTGCGAAGGAGCGGGCCGCGCAAGCTGCTAACTTCAAAAATGGGATCGATCCTCAGGTTCAAAGTGGTAAGCAACCGAACGCCCCGAATGCTGCGGTCATAACAGCCACGCTGACAGATAACATTCCGGCGGCTACGAAAGTCGTACCGGGCGGAACGATTAATTACACGGCGGTCATCAGCAACACAGGCGCCGCCAGCCCCGCTGACGATGCGACCAGCCTTCAGTACAGCGGTCCGCTGGATGCCAATACCACTTTGGTCCCTGGCTCGGCGCATGTATCCCCGATTGCCTTCAACGACACCTACAACTGGATCGGTAATACTGTTCTCGACACTACCGCGCGCGCACTACCTGCGGTAACAGCTAACGATATTGCGGTTAACGCCAGTGGCGGAAGCGATACTTTTACAGTCACTGCTATCGCCGGCGGCGCGACTGCTCTCGGAGGCACGGTGACCCTCGCCTCGCCAAGCGGGTCCTTCACCTACACGCCGCCGCTGAACCGGCCCACCGCTGGCGACGGAGCATCAATCAACGACAGTTTTACTTACACGATCACTAATAGCGCTGATCCTGGTCTGACTAGCACCGGCACGGTGACCATCACTCTCACAGGGCGCGTCTTTTATCTACAGGCAGGCGCAGCCGGCGACGGGCGTAGCAGCACTCCTTCGAGCAATCCCGCGACCATGTCCACGAACGCGGATAAGTCCAGCGACATCTTTTACATCTTCTCTAACGCCGCTTCATTGTCCGGACTTTTTACCGTCGATGCGGGCCAGCAGCTTCTTGGGCAGGGTGTCAATCTTGTCGTCACTATTCCGACGCTCGGCAGCGTTACGCTATTCAACTCTGCCGCGCCGACGCCAACGACAACTAACGGTGCTGGTAACTGTGTCACCCTTGCCGGGGCGCCCGGCAACAACACGCTTTCCGGGTTCAATATCGGCAGCTGTTCGGCGCTGGCGATTGCGGGAAGCAACGTTGGCACGCTTGCCGTAAATACCATGACGATAAACAACACCACTGGCGGCGGTATCGACCTGACTGGTGTTGGCGGACCGTCGGTTAATGTGGTGCTCGCCAGTTTGACTACGGCGGGCGGCTCAACCGGCGCGAGTGTTGCCGGTGTAAACGGGACGGTGAATTTGGGAAGCGGCGCGTTGACTGGCGCCACCGGCACGGCATTCGGCGTGAATGGCGGTGCGCCAACAGTTAGCTACACGGGAACCATTACTCAGAACACCGCAGCGCAGCGAGTCTTAAACCTAGTCAACACGACGGGTGGAAGTATCACACTCAGCGGCACAATTACCGGCGGCTCAGCGAGCACCGGCGTGAACATTGGCACAGTCAACGGCGGCATCACCCTGACCACGGTTAACCTGGGAACGGCCGGTGCGCGCATGACCAACCAGGCGCTGACTATCACGAACGGCACTGGCACCTATGGGCTGGGTACCTTCAGCATCTTCACTAACAACACCACGGGATTCAACTCCACCGGAGCGGATGGGACGATCAATTGCAGCTCCGGCTCGGCAGTTGATTCGACAAACGGCCGGGCGATGATAATCGACGGTCCCGCGGGACTCACCACGTTGGGAATGACGCTGACAAAAGTTGCCTCTACTAACTCAGCAAGCACCGGTCTGACCTTACAAGATGTTAACGGTTCTTTCAGCGTCATTGGCGACAATGCGAACACGTCGCAGGGTGGCAACGCCACCGGCGGTACGATCTCTGGTGTCACCGGCGCAGATGGTTCGACTGGCGACGACGGCACCAGCAATGGCATCGGCATCGGCATCTACGTGAACAACGCGACCGGCATCCAACTACGCCGCATGACCGTTACCAACACTTCGAACTTCGGCCTGGAAGTCGAGAGCTCACCGACCTTTACTGTCCAATATTGCAGATTTAACGGTACGCAGGGTGACAACACGGGCCAGGGTGAAGGCGCCGTCCGGTTTCTCTCGATGACGGGCACAACCACAGTCGACAACTGCGAAATGACCGGTTCAAAAGCAAACGACGTTCGGTTTGACAACACCAGCGTAAACAATACGGACTTCATCGTTTCCAACAGCAGTCTCCATGACAATGATAATTTGGTAGGTAACGACGGCATCGCCGTCGACGTTGAAGGAACGTCGGTCATCAAAACGCACCTCACTGGAAACTCGCTTTCCAACCACCTCGGCGATCATATCGACGTGACGACGACTGATACGGCCAGTGCCGACGTAGTGATCACGGGCAACACTTGCACCGGCACTCGAGCGGCGGCGCCAGCCTCCCCAGGCGATCTCGGTCGCGGTATCCGGATTTTCTCCTCGGCCTTCAATTCCCCCGCGCTGATTCGCTATAACATTTCAAACAACAACCTGACTGGCACCGTCCAGGGTGGCGCCATTCACGTGACCGCCGGCGGTCCGGGAACCGGAACCTACACCGGCCAGATCACAAACAACATCATCGGCGCAACGGGCGTAAATGGCTCGGGCGCGTCACAATCTGACGGGATCATCGTCGAACAAAACGGCAGCGGCGCACATACTGTCGCAATCACCGGCAACAACATTCGCCAGTACTTCCAGGTTGGCATCAACACGAATGTCACCACGCCGGGAACCAACGGCACCATGGACGTAACGATCACCGGGAACACGGTGACGGAACATGCGACCACGGCGAGTACTCAACCCGGTGTATTACTCAACTCCGGTAACACTTCGGGTCCTCCTCCCAGCGCGAATGCCGTTTGCTATGACCTGAAAACCAATACGCTTGGCGGCGGCGGCACAAACAGTGGTATCGGCAGTGAAGACTTTCGCGTGCGGCAGCGCTTCACTACTACCGTCCGGCTTCCCGGCGCTACTGCGGGAGACCTGGCCAGTACCGCTGCCATCGTGACTTTCATCCAGAATCAGAACACCGGATCTGAAACGGGGAGCGCTTCGACACAGGCGCCAGGCAGCTTCGCGGGTGGTGCGGCTTGCGCGGCACCGAGCGTTCCAACAAGGCCTGAACCCGTCGGCATCGATCGTGCGGAAAGTTCAGACGGCGATCAGTCTACGGCTACGATGGCCCAGACGAAGACGGAGTTGGCGCCGGTTCAGGTAGCGTCAGTGCCAGTTGTCCAGCTTTCGTCGAAGGATGACATCGCTTCCGTGCTGGCTAAGACGACGCCGAAGGCATCGGCGGCGGAAGTCGCGAGGATCTATCACAGCGAACGAGTGCTGTCGCATCATGCAGTTCGCAATAACTTCGTTCGCATGGCACAAGAACCGAACGCGCCGACGAGTGGTGAAACAATTACGCTCAATGCGCCAATCACACTGCCCGCGGGTAAGAGCCTCACGATTAAATACTCGGCGACGGTAAATTCGCCGCCATTGGCGAGGTCAGTAAGCACGCTGGGAACGGTAACCGGAAACGGGCCGGGCGCCTTTAATGTGACGACCACCGATCCGGGACCACCAATATTCGTGGGCGCAACCGTCACGCTCGTCGACACATTGATGACGTGGAACGGCGTAACCAGCACTGACTGGAATACGGCGACCAACTGGACACCGCCTGCAGGTGGAACACAGTACGCTCCAGGTGTTTCTAATCCCGCAGTCAACGATGTGGTTATTCCCAACGTTGGCAACCAGCCAACCATCAGCGCGACCGACATTGGCGTCTTTAGCTTGAGCCTCGCCAATGGACGCACGCTGACAATCACCAATCCGCGCGTTTTGACGATTGGCGGGGCGCCGGGAGGCGACCTGACGCTAGATGGCATCATCAGCGGCGGCTTCTTGAATCTCGGTACCGGCACGCACGCCATCAACAATGCCGGTGGCACCGGCAGCCTGTCGGCAACTAATGTGGCGACAGTGCTGAGCGGTTCAACCGTAACCCTAAATCAAACCCTGCAAGCTGGTGCAGTGGCGGTTAATGCGGGTGGCTCGATGATTATCACCAACCGCACGTTGTCGCTGAATGGCTCGGGCGCAGCGCTCGCCGTACCCGGCGGCGCCACGTTCACAACCACCGGCAGCACGGTGGTGTTCAATGGCACGGCCGCACAAACAGCTGCGGGCATTGCTTACAACAACCTGACCATCAACAACAGCATCGGCACAAACGTGACCGGCGTGACGTTGACTGGCAATGCCACCGTCAACGGCGTTCTGGCGTTGACCAGCAGCGATCTCAGCACCGGTGCGTTTGTATTGTCGCAACCGAACACAACTGCTTCCACGGGTGTCAGTGATGTGGTTGGAACGATCACGCGGACGGCCGCTTTTGGCACGACGACGATAACCTTCGGCAATCCGAACAATCAGATTACGTTCGGAGCTGCAGGTACCAAGCCAACAGCCCTAACGGTGGTTCTGGCGAAGGCAGCGCCGGCCAGTTTCACCAGCGCCGTGCAACGCAACTACACCATTAGCCAGACCGGAGCGAATACTTCCACGGCGGTCGTGAGACTCCACTATCTTGATAGCGAGTTGAACGGCAATACTCCGGAAACTAGCCTCGGTCTGCGCCGGCTCAGGACCGGTGACGGTCATTGGGTGGCAGCACCGCCGCCGCCGGCTATACCGACGAGAGACGGCTCGGCCAACTGGATCGAAGCGCCCGGAGTTTCGGGTACAGATCTGCCGACACAATGGACCTTCAGCATTCTCACGCCGACAGCATCCGACGGCGCGGTCACGGGTCGTATCGTTGACGACCATGGCGTGCCGGTGGAAGGCGCCGTCGTGCGATTGCAGGGAGCGCAGAATCGGAAGTTCATCACTGACGCAAACGGCTTCTACCGTTTCGAGAATGTTCCGACTAATGGCTTCTACACGGTGACGCCATCGCGCGTTAATTACAGCTTCAGCCCGGCCACGCGTTCGTTCTCGCAGTTGGGCGAAAGCACTGAAGCATCGTTTGGAGCGACGCTCGCGACGAGCGGGTTTGTCAATCCATTAGACACGCCTGAATACTTCGTCCGTCAGCACTACATTGATTTCCTCGGTCGTGAACCGGATGAAGCCGGCTTCAACTTCTGGAGCGATCAGATACTCGAGTGTGGCGGAGACCAGGTGTGCATCTCGCGGCGGAGAGAAAATGTCTCGGCTGCATACTTCCTCTCGATAGAGTTCCAGAAGACCGGAGGTTTGGTTGATGGACTCTACCGGGCCAGCTATGGAGCGGCGCCGCAATACTCCTCGTTCATGCCTGACACACGCACGATCGGAATGGGCGTCCAGGTTGGCAGGGAAGGTTGGGAGGCGCTACTGCAGTCGAACACGGAAACGTTCGTTAACAGCTTCGTTAACCGGGCCGCTTTCCATCAGGTGTATGACGGCATGGCGGACAGCCTGTTCGTCGATACATTGATAGCCCACACCGGTGTCTCGTTCACAGCAGCTGAACGCGATGCGTTAGTAGGTGGCTTGGGAACGGGACAAATGACACGCGCTCAGGCGCTCCAGAGTATTGCGGAGAACAGCCGTTTCGTGCAGGCGAAGTCCAACGAAACGTTTGTGATGATGGAATACATGGGCTACCTCAGGCGTGATCCGGATGCCGGTGGTTTCGCGTTCTGGCTAAACAAGCTGAACGAGTTCAACGGCAACTTCGAACAGGCGGAGATGGTCAAGGCGTTCATCGTCAGTGGTGAATACCGCGACCGCTTCCCGAGGTAATCAGGAGCAGAGGCAGGAGCAGTAAGAAGGGCGCTCGGGAGCGGAAGCTCTCGTAGCGCCCTTCTTTTCAGTCTGCGGAGCGGACGTCAGCAAAAAGCCTGGGGCCTGAGCTCCAGGATCTAATCAGGAAAAGCGAGCAAAGCCTGCGCAGCGGGCGACAGCCGCGTCAATTGTACTAACGAAAGCGCTTCGGCTATCACCCGCCTCGCGTTCAATCCACATTTTGGTGATTAACCGGGGGCTCACTCCCCAGGCTTTATGCTGACCTCCGCTCCGCGGACTGAAAACATCGTGCTGAGTCAAGATATGTTGCTGCCGAAAATACCGCCTTCAGCCTACTGCCTCGGACTTGAAATATGGTATAAAAGCCCGTCTCCCGATCGCGGCTAGAAATTTGTACGACTTTCAATTAGTCTCTGCTCTAAAATCAGCGCGCAATGAAGTGTTGTTCCCCACGTTTGGGCCTGGCTCGACGCCTGCTGGCTTTATCCGTTTCTGTTGCGGTAGTGCTATCCAGTTATGCGTTCACGATCGCATCTTCTCCCAAGTCAGCGCCAAACCCGAACCCACGAAATCTGACTCAGACGGATTCCGCATCAAACGAACTACAGCTGACTTCCGCCAGCGCCACCGCCACCAAAACAGGCGTACTCCTGCGCTGGCGTACTAACTCCGTAAAAGACAATCTTGGCTTCAACGTGTATCGCTTGAAAAACGGATTACGTACGCGCGCGAATAAAGAAATCATTCCTGGCGCGCTGTTCGGACCCGGGACCCCAGCGATGATGCCGGCGGGGTATTCATACGGTTGGTTCGATCGCGGCGGTTCGGCAGACTCAAATTATTTTATCGAGTCAGTGAGTTTGAATGGCGCCGCCAAAATGCACAGCGCTATTAGTCCGGTTGTTAGTCACGCTGTTTCAGAGTTTGATCAAACGCCGCAAACGCTCAGCGGCGCTAATCCGCTTTCGCCTGAAAGCGGAGACACGTTTGAAAAACGCTTTCCCGCCGCGGAAGGACAGGAGCCGAATTTTGGTAGCAACCCACTTGAAACTCAATGGGCTATCGCAGCACAGACGGCGCTAAAAATTGCTATCAACAAGGATGGGTGGTATCGCGTAACGCAGCCACAAATGGTCGCTGCAGGTTTCAATCCCAGCGTTGACATCCGGAACCTACAGTTGTTTGTCGACGCCAATGAGGTGGCGATAAATACCAGCCAGCAGACCGGACAGTTTGGCAGCAGCGACTACATTGAATTTTATGGGCGCGGCCTCGACACCCCTACCAGCGACCGGCATATCTATTACCTGATCGCCGGAACAACGCCTGGTAAACGCGTGGCAGGTGATATTCAAGTGGATGGTGATCCGGGATCGCCGCCGAGTCCGGTGCCATCACCGCCGCCAACGCGGTTGCCATCGCCACCACCGGAGTCTACGCCGCCGGGGTCTATTTCGCCGACCGCGACGCCGCAGTCCACCGGACCAGTGTTGAGCGACCCAATCTTTTTCAGTTCGATCCAGGATTTCAGTTTGCTGGGCTGGAAGCCAGGCAACTCAACTGACAATCTAGAAGTTAAACCGGCTGCGACTTCTAACACTCCGAATGCCTACCCGGTTAGCGTTAACCAGAATGCGGCGGTGGATTATCCTGTGGCGGTCGGCAGTGATTCGCGCGATGGTGTTCGCGATCGTGAACCTTCGAGATCCAGCATTGTGCCCGAGGCTGCAAAATCAGTAGACGCAAGTGCGAATGATTCAACCACCTCGGCGAGCCCTGCGGTTTCTAGTGGCCCGGCCGCACCAAACGTTGCGAAACCTTCGCCGCCCTCGATTGTGAAGTCCGCGTCGCGCAAACGCGGTCGCAATCGCAAGCGGGCCAGGCGCGCAGTCAAGCGCCAACCGAGGCAGGAGCACAGTCATGCCGCCATGGCCGTGACGGCCCAACTGCCAAACTATGACTACACAATTCAGATCAAGGAACGGTTCATCTATTACTCGAGCCTGCTGAACGGCGATACGGATAATTTCTTTGGGCGCGTGATATCGAGTCCGGTAACACAACCTCTCAACGTTTCAAATCCTGACCTGACTGCGACTGGAACAGCGACGCTCGAGTTTGCGCTGCAGGGGGCACTGAACCCTTCGGCAAGTTCTCATGATGTCAGCGTAACCTTCAATGGCTTTCCGGTGGGAATCGTGTCGTTTGGTCCGCTGGAACATCCCGTGCGCACCTTTGCGATTCCAATTGCGCAACTGCAAAGCGGCAACAACAGTCTGACGTTTACCAGAACCACAATCGGACCTCCGGATGTTTCGCTCGTCGACTACATTAAGTTGACTTACCCACATAAGTTCGTAGCAGACGCCAACTCTTTGAAGTTCAATCTTCGAGGTTCGCAGACATTGCAGGTGGATGGCTTTGTTTCGCCTTCAGTGCGACTGATCGACTACACGGATCCCTTGAACGTCAGCATCAGGAGAGCGGCCTCAGAGACGAGCGCCCTGGGATACAAGATTACGGTGCCGCGGAGCGAAACGCTCGGAAAAGCGCAGCGCTTGATGCTTGCGCTGTCGCAGGGACAATTCGATCAGCCGGCGGCACTCTCCCTCAGTCAGCCTTCAAGCCTGAACCTTGGCGTCGTTTCACCGACCATTACTAGTGGCGCTGATTTCTTAATTATCGCCCACAAGAGTTTCATTCCCAGTCTGGCGCCGCTCGTGAATCAAAGACTGGCCCAGGGCAAGATTGCCGCAGTCGTTGATGTTGACGACATTTACGACGAATTCAGCTATGGCTTCCACGGGCCGCAGGCCATCAAGGATTTCATTTCCTATACCTTGACCTCGACAAATTGGGTTACCAAGCCGCACTACATCATTTTTGCCGGCGATGCCACGCTTGACCCGCGAAACTACCAGGGACAGGGCGACCTCGATTTCGTCCCAACCAAGCTGGTGGATGCAACCTATAACGAAACGTCGTCCGACGATTGGCTGGCTGATACCACTGGTGATCCGGGCGGCGGCCCTGATGGCATTGCTGATGTTTGCATCGGTCGTTTGCCGTTTGCGAACGTTACGGAGGCCAATCTAATGGTTTCCAAGATAGTTAACTTTGTGCCGCCGCAACCCCAAACGGCGATGCTGGTTGCGGATGACGATCAGTTCAATATTTACGGCTTCGCCGAGACGAACGATGCGTTTCAGAGTTTGCTGCCGGGAAGCATGACCGTCCTGCGCTTAAACCGCGCGCCACAGCCTCCCGGAGTTCCTTCTCAAACCGTCGTTAAGGCAGACATCGTTAATGGGTTCAACTCGGGACCGGCGCTGGTGAATTACTCGGGTCACGGAAACATAAACGTGTGGAGCGGCGGCGGCATCTTCCTGTCTGAGGACGCCCTCGCTTTAACCAATGGTAGCCGCCTTCCCGTTGTGGTGGTGATGGACTGCCTCAATGGTTACTTCCAGGATGCCGGAATACTGTCGCTATCCGAAGCGTGGATGCGCGCGCCAAATGGCGGAGCGGTCGCGGCATTTGCTTCTTCCGGGTTGACTATCGCTCAAGGCCAGCATGACATGGGACACGAGTTCTATTCGCAGCTTTACTCCGGTGCGCCAATGCCGCTCGGTGACGCGATCAAGATCGCCAAGCATTCAACGTTTGACATCGACGTCAAGCGCACCTGGATCTTCTTTGGCGATCCGTCGCTCAAAATTCGCTAGCGCAAAAAAAGGCCGCCCCATTCACCCGTTTAGTGTTTTCCGATCAGCCTGGATTTCCACTTACTGTAAGACGTTCGTTACACCGTCTTCAGATCCATCTGTTTGACTCATCGCAATCTGAAAGTTAGGAGAGGTCTCGATATATTTCATGACAATAAGGAACCCACTCATCACCTTCCGCACCAAGGTTGCGATGATATCCGTGTTTATCGTAGCTCTGTCGCTGGTCTTGCCATCGAGCAGTTTTCTTAGTCGGTTGGTAGAAAGCACGGCCTTCGCGGATACCGGCGCCGGCAGCGTGGGCTTAGTCACGCTGGGCACGCCGGCCTCTGAAAATTTTGACACCCTGTCAAATACCGCGGGATCGACGACGAATACGACTCTGCCCACTGGTTGGTATATTACCGAGACGGGTGGCGGCGCCAGAGACAATGAACAATATGCGGTTGATACCGGCGGGAGCACCACCGGGGATATTTATAGTTACGGAGCGGCCGCCGCCACGGATCGTGCGCTCGGTGAACTGCGGAGCGGCACGCTCATCCCCCTCTTCGGCGCGAAGTTTACCAACAACACCGGCGCGACCCTCACCTCGCTCGACGTTTCATACACGGGCGAGCAGTGGCGTTTCGGCGGGGTTCACTCCACGGTTGCAGATCGCCTGGACTTTCAGTACAGCCTTAATGCAACGGACTTATCAACGGGGACGTACTTAGACGCTAACGCCCTGGACTTCAATCCGCCCGTAACCACGGGCACTGCCGGTGCGCTTGATGGCAACGCCGCCGCCAACCGTACGGCCGTCTCCTCGAGCATCACGGGCCTGAGCATCCCCGCCGGCGCGACCTTCTTCATCCGCTTGAACGACGTTGATGCCACTGGCGCAGACGACGGTCTGTCAGTCGACAATTTCTCCATAACACCGCAAGGCGTCGGCGGTGGCGGCACCACGCTTTCCATCAACGATGTAACTCAGGTTGAAACTAATGCCGGCACGACCAACTTCAACTTTATTGTCAGTTTGTCTGCGCCTGCGGGTGCCGCTGGCGTGACCTTCGACGCCTCGACCGGCGACGGTACGGCCAACGCCGGCAGCGACTTCGTCGGCTTTACCAACCAGCCTTTCAGTATCACCTCCGGCAACACGTCTACCACCGTGACCGTGCAGGTCAATGGCGACGGTACTGTGGAGACCAACGAGACATTCTTCGTGAACATTACCAACATCGTCGGTGCGACCGGCTCAGACGTGCAGGGCCTCGGCACGATTAATAACGACGACGTATCGCTCACTCCCATTCACAACATTCAGGGCAACGGCAGTACCTCGCCGCTAGTCAGTACCTCAGTCAGCACCAGCGGCATCGTCACCGGTTTGAAGAGCAACGGTTTCTTTCTGCAGGAGCCGGACGCGTCAGTTGATGCTGACCCAAACACGTCTGAAGGCATCTTCGTCTTTACGTCGTCTGCGCCGCCGGCAGCAGCGGCCCTGGGAAATTCGGTGCAGGTGACCGCCACGGTTCAGGAGTTCATTCCCTCGCAGGATCTGTTCAGTCCGCCGGCGACGGAGCTGATCACGCCTTCAGTAGTTCTTCTCACGACCGGCAATTCGTTGCCAGTGCCCATTACGATTACGGCCGCTGAAACCACCCAGGCTTCGGAAACGTCGAACCCGCTCGACTCGCTCGAAGAGTATGAAGGGATGCGCGTAACAGTGCCATCGTTCACGGTCACCGGCGCGACGCAAGGCACTATTACCGAAAGTACCGCCACGGTTGCATCAGCCGGCGTTTTCATCGGCGTGGTGACCGGCGTGGCGCGGCCATTCCGCGAGCCGGGACTCAATGTGAGCGACGCGCTGCCGGCCGGTGCGCCAGTAACGATCCCTCGCTTTGACGAGAACCCGGAAAGGGTTCGCGTTGATAGCGACGCGCAACCAGGAACCACTGCGCTTGACGTTACCGCCGGCACAGTCATAACCAACATTACCGGGCCGCTCGATTATGGGTTCCGTTGCTACACGATTGATCCCGACCTGGCCGCGCCGCCAGTGGTTGGCGTGCAGCCGGGTTCAGTGCCGGCCCCGCTAGCAACGGCCAACGAGGTAACGGTTGCTTCATTCAACATGGAGCGTTTCTTCGATACGGTTGATGATCCACCAGTCGATCCGACCAACCCGGTTGCGGATCCGGTGCTGTCCGCAGCTGCGTTTAATCGTCGCGTTGCCAAGGCTTCGTTGATCATACGCACGGTCCAGCGTTACCCTGACGTCATCGGGGTGGAAGAGATGGAACACCTTTCGACGCTGCAGGCAGTGGCAGCTCAGATCAACAGCGACGCAGTGGCAATCGATGCGCTGCCAAATCCAAACTATACGGCCTACCTGGTTGAGGGTAACGACATAGGCGGAATCGATGTGGGCTTTCTCGTTAAGCAATCACGCATCTCCGTTGTCGATGTAACGCAGATGGAATTACCGGGCTGCGATCATTTCACCCCCGCAACTTGCAAGACTTACACCAATCCGAACAACGGACTGCAGGAGGTCCTCAACGATCGTCCACCACTCGTGCTGCGCGCTACCTGTCCGCGTCCCGGCGGGGGGAATCTGCCATTCACCGTTATCGTGAACCACTTACGTTCGCTCAACAGTATTGATGACGAAACGGCAAATGGAACGGGAACAGTTGGCGGACGCGTTCGCTTTAAGCGACGCGCGCAAGCTGAAGATCTTGCCAACATCATTCAAGCGCGGCAGGTGGCTGACCCGACTGAACTGATTATTACCGTAGGCGATATGAACGCGTTCAACGTTAACGATGGTTACGTTGATGTGATCGGGACGATCAAGGGCACACCCGCGCCCGCGAGCCAGGTAACACTGGCGAGCAGCGATCTAGTCAATCCGGATTTGACTGACCTGATCGACACCCTGCCGGCGGCGCAGCAGTACTCCTACAACTTTGACGGGAACGCGCAGACACTGGATCACATTATCCTGAATCACAAAGCGTTGGTGTTCCTGACCCGCTTTGCCTACGCGCGAAACGATTCTGATTTTGCAGTCAAGAACTATGAAAGCACCAACGAGCTGCGCATCTCCGATCACGATCAGCCGGTCGCTTACTTCAGCCTGACGCTTGCGCCGACTGCCGCAAACGGTGAGGTGACTGGACGCGTCACCGATCCGAATGGAGTTCCGATCGCAGGCGCCGTCGTGAATTTGATCGGCGCCCAAAATCGCAAATTCATTACCGATGCGAACGGCAACTACCGTTTCGAAAACGTAGAAACCGGCGGCTTCTACACCGTCAGGCCTTCGCGCGCTGGTTATTCATTCAGTCCGGCTGAACGTTCATTCAGCCAGCTTGGTAACAGCACCGAAGCAACGTTCACGGGTTCAGCAGGTGGATTTGTTTATCCCCTGGACACTCCTGAGTATTTCGTGCGTCAGCACTACCTCGATTTTCTCAGTCGTGAACCTGACGAAAGCGGCTTCAACTTCTGGAGCGATCAGATACTAGAGTGCGGCAGCGACAGCGCTTGTCACGAGCGGCGCACGATCAATGTGTCGGCGGCTTACTTCCTCTCGATTGAGTTCATGGAGACAGGCGGTTTCGTTGATGGACTTGGTCGCACGAGTTATGGAGTGAGGCCGCAATATGCGGAGTTCATGCCGGATGTTCGCGTGGTCGCGCAAGATGTGCGTGTGGGCGCTGCTGGTTGGGCGCAACAGTTAACTATGAACAAGCAGGCGTTTCTAAATGCCTGGGTGCAGCGGCCAAATTTCCGGGCCGCGTATGACGGGCTGACGAACAGTCAATACGTCGATGCGCTAATCAGCCATACGGGAGTAAATTTCTCTGCAGGCGAACGCGACGCGCTGGTGGATAGTTTGAATAACAGCGGCGCTACGCGAGCGGACGTGCTCAGGAGTATTGCCGAAGACGGAAGTTTCGTTAGCGCCAAGCGCAACGAGATGTTTGTGATGATGCAATACTTCGGTTACCTGCGCCGCGATCCCGACGCTGCGGGCTACGCGTTCTGGCTCAATAAGCTGAATCAGTTCAACGGTAACTTTGAGCAGGCCGAGATGGTCAAGGCCTTCATCGTCTCGGGTGAATATCGCGCGCGGTTTGCGCATTAGGTAACGGCGCTTTGAAAAGTTGAGAGATCGCTGGCCAGCTTTTGCAAGTTGGTCAGCGCCTCTCTGAGCGCGACCTGGCGGCATTTCCGAAATGGGAGTTGACAGTTCACTCGCGCAGCTTTTAGTCTCAATAATTCTCAGCGATTGTTTAGTGTAGTTCTGTCTCAGAGTGTTAGAAAAAACCCGTCGCCTCAATATCTTTTGGACGGCCCGCGCCCACTCTCACCCTTGCTGCTGGAGACTCATTCCATGACAAGCATTCGCCTCGCCATCACGGTCATCACCGTTTTGATAACGATCTCTCTCGTCGCCAGTTCAACTTCTGTTCACAGCAAGGCTGAATCTTCCAGTCCGAACAGCAGCGGTAGCTCTTCAACCGTTGCAAAGGTTGGGAAGAAGTCTCGGTCGTTAGAGCTGAAAGGCGGGAGTGTCGCAACCGCACCGCTGACCAATCATCCTCCGTTTGCCGGCGGTGATTTCTTCGAGCCCTATTTCGTTGGATCCAGCGCCATCATTCAGAATGTGTTGACTAACGACTACGATGTAGACGACGACCCGTTTGGCGTTAATGGAGTTGTAACTCCATCGACGCATGGGCGAATCGTAAATAACGGTGGGGGCCAATTTATCTACTACATGGACAACCCCTACATCGGGTCCGACAGCTTCACTTACAATCTCTGGGACTTTGGTAGTCTGTTTTCCGACCCTGCCCTGGTCACTCTGTGGGTGATCTACCCGGGAGACGGCTCCGATAATGGACGAAACTTGGGATGGAGTCCGCTTAACAGCAGAGTAGGCTGTCCTGTCAACGTAACCAACGGAAACATGTACCTGCAGCAGAGTGACTACTCGTTGCCCGGCGCCGGTCCCATGATCGATCTGACGCGGACCTATAACAGCATGTCTGCAAGGATGGGTCTGTTTGGTAGAGGCTGGTCCAGTACTTACGACGAATCAATCACCAGCTATGACGCCCATCTCGCCCGTTTTACTCAATCCGATGGCCGGGCAATCTATCTTGGAAATGGAGCGGACTCTTCAGATCCGCTGGTGGCAATCGCGGGTGATTTCCACGGCCAGCTGACGCAAAGCCTTAGCGGCTTCACGCTGACAATGAAGGATCGCACCGTTCATCAATTCAACATCAGCGGTCAGCTCGAGTCGATTACAGATCGCAACGGCAATCAAACGACGCTTACGTACACCTCGCACCGCCTGTCATCAATCACGGATCCATTTGGGCGGGTGCTCTCATTGGTCTCGGATAGTAATGGACGAGTGACATCGATAACTGACGCCGTCGACGCCGTCGCAACCTACACTTACGACAGTGGAAACCTGGCGTCGGTTAGTTACGCTGACGACTCGAGTTTTACGTTTGACTACGATAGCGGCAACCGTCTCACCACGGTTACGGACGCGTTAGAACATGTTGTCGAGTCGCACACCTACGATTCACAAGGTCGCGCCCTTACTTCGGAACGCGATGGCGGCGTTGGGCGCCTGGATCTTGACTATGTGAGTGCTACAGAAACGGATGTGACCGATGCCCTCGGCAATGTCAGCAAATACACGTTTGATACCAGCAAGGGGCGGAACGTCGTCACTCAACTAGAAGGGGTTTGCGGTTGCGGAGGTAGCGGCTCGCTAACACAACACTGGACTTACGATAATCAATTTAACGTTACTTCAACGACCGACGGTTTAGATCACACCACAACTTTCACCTACGACGGCGATGGCAACAGGCTCACCAGGACCAATGCCACCGGCACCGTTACCTACACCTACAATCAGTTTGGCGAGGTATTGACGCGCACCGATCAGTTAAGCGGCGTTACTACCAACACGTTCGATACGGAAGGGAACCTGCTTACCACTGAGGACGCGTTGGAAAACACTACCGCCCTCACCATCGACTCACGTGGTCAGCTACTAACCATCACCGACGCGCGAGGCAAGGTTACTCATTTCACCTGGGATACGAGTGGACGCCTGACTGAGGTAGAAGACGCACTGAACAACGTTACCACTGTTGGCTACGACGACCGCGCACGCGTCACCAGCGTCACAAACGCCCTCAGTGAAACCACCAGTCGTGAATACGACGCGGTGGGCCGCCTCCAGAGAGTAATTTTTCCGGACTCGAACTTTGTATTGTTTACCTATGATCAGGCGGGCCGAAGAACCATCGTGAAAGACCCGCGCGGCAATGAGACAGCCTTTGGTTACGACGACGCTAATCGTCTGACCAGCGTTACCGATGCGTTGACTCACGTTACCAGCTTCGGCTACGACCTGATGTCGAACCGCACCTCAATGACCGACGCCTTGTCGCGCGTGACTGACTACGACTACGACGATTTCAACCGCCTGGAAAAAGTAACGTATCCGGCGGCAACCACCGGAGCCACCCGATTGTTTAAGACGATCGGCTATGACGATGCCGGGAATGTTATCGAGCGCTCCGATACAGCCGGACGAGTTACGGCTTACGCGTATGACGACATCAATCGCTTGACCAGCAGTACGGACGCCGACGACAAAACCACCACCTTTGAATACGACGAGCTTTCGCGGACCACACAGATTGAGGATGCGCTGGATCAGAAATATGAGTTCGCATACGACGCGTTGGGGCGACGAACGGGAATGACTCGCAACGCGGTCTCGATGAGTTATGTCTACGATGCGGTCGGCAACAGTACTTCACGTACCGACTACAACGGGGTCACCACGAACTACACTTATGATGATCTTAATCGACTCACGACGACTAGTTATCCTGATTCCACCACCGTGGCGTATGCCTATGACGTGCTTTCGAGATTGTCCACGGCCACAAATGAAAACGGCACGGTCACTTTTGGCTATGACAGTCGGGGCCGAGTTTCAGAAACGACCGACGTCTGGGGAAAAACAGTTGGCTACAGCTACGACGAAAACGGAAATCGCGTGGCGATGAGCTTGGACAGCTCGGATTATGCGAGCTATAGCTACGATGAAGTAAACCGGCAGACACGCGTCAACGATGCTGCGAGTAGGGTAGTGGACTATTCCTATGATGGAACGAATAAGCTGACCTCGCGGTCACTTCTCAACGGCGTCGCTTCCACCTACACCTACGATAATTTGAACCGGCTGACTCATCTGAACGAGAGTGTCGGCACCAGCGCCATCCTCGACAATCATTACAGCTATAACACTGCGAGCCAGATCGTGGAGAAGGTTGATGTAGCTTCCACTACAGACTCTTACGATTACGATCCGCTTGATCGCCTCACTTCAAGCAGCAGTGACGGCGGTTCTTATAGCTACGATGAGGTTGGCAATCG
>DASYLB010000002.1:0-8436 GCA_036009765.1 Pyrinomonadaceae bacterium
CGGGAACGATATTTTTACTTTACAAGGAACAGACGGCGCTGCTGTACATTCTTGCCACGCTTGGCGTGACGGCGCTTTTAGTTGTAGTAGGGATGTCCGATCTGGCCCACGCGGAGAAACTCACAAACGATCCCCGTCGCAGTGAGGATTCCGCGGCTATCGGCGGCAGCTTGCGTTCGCCCGGGAAGTAATCGATCCGGTTCGCTGCGCCAGAGGCACTTGGATACCGCCGGCGAGCTTGTACAAATAATTACTGTAGCTTTCATAACTAACTTTTATTGCGTTTTTAGTAAAGAAATGCGGTTGAAAGTTTAATCGGACTGTTGCATAATCCGCCTGCGTCCGCCTCCCCGGTGGACGAAGTGGTCGCGTGGGGTGAGGACACGTGGCCTTAGGGTGGGGGCTGTGGGAGGCCCCCGCCCGCTTTTGTTTTTGCGCAGCAAACAGGTTCGCATGAGACTTCGAAACGCTTGACGCAGGATCGCAGCAGCGTAAAATTCCGCCGGTTAGCGGCGAGACATGGAGAGAACTTAAGGAATTGACCTTGGGCCAGTGAGCCTGGCCATCAGAATGCCTCTACTCGACCGAACAAGGCGCAAGTTTAAGCTCTGGTTATACAAGGGCGGCAGGCAGTCGGCTTCCAACGACGATCGCCCGGGCGCTCACAAGCAACATCCCTGGTGGAAAGTGATGTGCTTGACGGGTGTAGACTATTTTTCAACTTTAGGTTACCAACCTGGTATCGCGTTTCTGGCGGCAGGCGCACTCTCACCAATTGCCACTTTGATTCTCGTACTCCTCACACTTTTAGGCGCTTTACCAATCTATAGTCGCGTTGCTCAGGAAAGTCCCTACGGCGAAGGCTCCATCTCAATGCTGGAGCATTTGTTGTCGCGCTGGAAGGGCAAACTCTTCGTGCTTGTTCTGCTCGGTTTCGTAGCGACAGATTTTATTATCACTATTACGCTCTCGGCTGCCGACGCAACTGCCCACATCATCGAAAACCCATTTACGCCCCAACTACTGAAACATCAGATGGGAATCACCTTGGTGCTGGTGGCCGCGTTGGGCGCCATCTTCCTACGTGGTTTTAAGGAGGCGATTGGCATTGCCGTAATTTTGGTGGGGACTTATCTGCTCCTGAATTTTGTCGTCATTGGTTACGGCCTATACGAAGTGGTGACACATCCTCATTATTTTCCGGAATGGCGACAAGCTTTGTGGACGCACCCGCGCACGCACGGAAGTCTTTGGCTGGTCATCGGGGTTTCGCTGATCCTGTTTCCCAAGCTCGCGTTGGGCCTTTCCGGATTTGAAACGGGCGTGGCAGTAATGCCGCTCGTCAAAGGCGATGAAGATCTAAGCGAGACTGACTGGGACGACATCCACTCGACCAGGACAGGCCGACCGCCGGAGCCACACACGCGACATCTGATCGAAGGCCGAATCAAAAATACTCGCAAGCTGCTTCGCACCGCTGCTCTGATCATGAGCGTATTTCTCATTACCAGCAGCCTTATAACTACCTTGTTGATACCTGCCGATAAGTTTCAAGTAGGCGGTGAGGCAAATGGACGCGCGCTTGCTTATCTGGCCCACCATTTCTTTGGCGACATCTTTGGTACGGTCTACGACATGAGCACCATAGCGATTCTGTGGTTTGCGGGAGCCTCGGCCATGGCGGGATTGCTCAACATCGTACCGCGTTATCTACCAAGGTATGGCATGGCGCCACAGTGGGCCCAGGCGACCCGCCCGCTCGCACTAGTGTTCACCCTGATCGCTTTTGCCGTTACGGTGATTTTCAACGCCGATGTGGATGCGCAGGGCGGCGCTTACGCCACCGGTGTGTTGGTATTGATGACATCCGCGGCAATAGCGGTGACCCTCGCAATGCGCCGCCGCGGACAGAATTGGAAACCGTTCCTCGTCATCGCTCTGGTCTTTGCCTATACCACTATCCAGAACATTCACGAGCGACCCGAGGGAATCAAGATCGCGTCGTTCTTCATCCTGGCAATAGTGGCTGCGTCATTAGTCTCGCGCGTCTGGCGTTCAACTGAACTCAGGGTGGACAAGATTGAACTTGACGACCTGGCACGGGAGTTCGTGCGGAAAGCCGGAGTGGGCACTATTCGCATCATCGCTAATCGTCTCGACACCGGTGACGCCCTTGAATACGAAATCAAGGAACGCGAGAAGCGCACCGATAATCACATCCCGCCAGAAGAACCAATCCTTTTCTTTGAGGTAACGCCGGGAGATGCATCAGAGTTTTCCGGGATACTGCAAATTCGCGGCGAGAAGGTGGACGGGTTTAAGGTGCTCCGAACTGTATCGCCGGCCGTACCGAACGCGATCGCGGCTTTCCTGCTCTTCCTGCGTAATGAAACCGGCAAGTTACCGCACGTTTATTTTGGCTGGAGCGAGGGTAATCCGTTGTCTTATTTGATGAAGTACATCGCGTTTGGCGAGGGCGATACGGCTCCAGTCACGCATGAAGTCTTGCGACAAGCGGAAAAGGATCCAACGCGGCGACCGATCGTTCATGTCGGTGGTTGACGATCGCACTTAGGCACTTGCAGCGCCATTAGTGCCATCGGTCCGGCCGGCCAGAAAACACGAGCGACAATACACAGGTCGGCCTTGCGAAGGATAGAAGGGCACCGTGGTCTGTTGTCCGCATTGGGCACACTGAACCGAAACTTCGACGCGCTGGCGTACTCCGGAAGTTTGGGCTGCGGTGATGGCAGCCAGTCGCTCATTCTTTGCCTGCTTGCAGGGTTTGCACCGCTTCGGTTCGTTCTTCAATCCCTTGTCATGGAAAAAGGCTTGCTCGCCTGAGGTCCAAATAAAGGGCTCGTTGCAATCTACACACTTAATGCTGCGATCTTGATATTCGGAATCTGGGGTAGCTCCCAGTTCACGGGCTTCTTCCGGTTCTGACATGACGCGTTCTCCCTGGTCCGATCTCGACTATGATCCCAATTGTTAGGGCGGGGTCACTGGAAGCTGTTCTGCTGTTGTTCAAAGAGGAGCCGCTATGATCCTGGCGAGTATCGGGGTGAGCCTTAGCTGCCCTCGAACAGGTAGAGCGGATGTCTTGAAAAGTATAACTATGGCGAAATTGTGTCAAGGTTAAAAGCGGACTATTCTGGTCGGAATCACAAGAAGGTCCGGAAAGGGGAACTCCAGAATTCGCATGAAATTGCTAGTCATAGGCTCTGGCGGTAGAGAACACGCCATACTTTGGTCCCTGAAGCGAACTTCTGTCGAACCGCTCGAGTTGTACTGTGCCCCGGGAAACGGCGGCATCTCGGAGCTAGCCGAATGCGTCCCAATTCCCGCGAACGACCATCAGGCGCTGGTACAGTTTGCGCGGGCCAACGCCATCGATGTCACCATCGTTGGCCCAGAAGGCCCACTCGCTGCCGGCATTGTCGATGAGTTTCAGCGTCAGGGACTGAAGATTATGGGCCCGAGTTCTCTGGCCGCGCGGCTTGAATCGAGTAAGGCATTTGCCAAAGATTTCATGAGCCGGCACAACATACCAACCGCAGGATACGCGGTCGCGAATTCGGCGGATCAAGCACTTGCAGCATTGCGCAGTGGCAAGTTCGGTTCAGCCAGTTCCGCGGTGGTAGTTAAGGCGGATGGGCTCGCAGCCGGCAAAGGCGTAGTAGTCGCCGCTTCTCACCAGGATGCCGCGAACGCTATCAGAGATATTGCGACTGGAACTTTGGTCGCGGCCGACGCTGCGAAACAGTTGTTGATTGAAGAGGCGCTTGAAGGAAGAGAAGTGTCAGTGTTGTTGTTCAGTGATAGCCGCGACTATGTGCTGATGCCCGCCGCGCGCGATCACAAGCGTATTGGAGAAAACGATACTGGTCCTAACACTGGAGGCATGGGCGCCATTACCGACCCGTCCATTGTCGACCAGGCTACTCTCGATCAAATTGTCCGTGAGGTTGTCGCACCGACGTTGCAGGGAGCCTCTCAAGAAGGCTTTCCTTTTCGGGGCATTCTTTTCATCGGGTTAATGCTGACGTCCGACGGTCCCAAAGTGCTCGAATACAACGTCCGGTTCGGAGATCCGGAAACGCAAGCAATCCTGGTGAGACTGAAGTCTGATTTGCTTCGGATCTTTCAGGCAATAATCGAGGGAAATCTTCGAGACTTAAAAGTTGAGTGGAGTGAGCAATCCTCAGCCTGTGTCGTACTGGCGAGCGCGGGTTATCCAGGTCCTTACGAAACCGGCGTGCCCATCACAGGCTTAAAGCAAGCTATCGCGGATGATTTGCAGATATTCCATTCCGGCACATCCAAATCTGGCGACGAATTTGGTACGTCTGGCGGTCGCGTTTTGGCGATAACCGCTGCCGCCGCCACTCTGGAACAAGCACTCGCCAGGTGTTATGGCGCCGTCGATAAGATTGGGTGGAAGGGGATGCAGTATCGCCGCGATATCGGCCGTTTTGGCGCGACCCAAGAGACAAATAATTGACGCCTTTTCGGACAATACTGCAGGCTTATTAGCCGACCGGAGCCTTCTGGGAGGTAGCGCACCACACCTGTTATACTGCGTTTCACCTACGCAGCTGTATTTTGAACCCTTGGCAGCCGTTCGACGTACATATACGGGCGCGGGAATTTGAGAGCCACGAAAAATGATCGCACATCTCTTGGTTAAGGATCGGTGAAAATATGGGACTAATGAGCAGAATTTCCCGTTCAATTCGAGCTCTCTTTGGCGGCATAGTCGAGTCAACTGAGAACCCCGAGCTCATACTGCAACAAACCATTCGCGACATGCGTGACCGCGTGCCGGAGTTGAACAACTCCGTGGCGCAGGTAATGGCTACCGAAAAACTCCTGTCTAAGAGCAAAGAACGGCTGGAGGCTCAACGCGTAGATCTGGACTCGAAGATTCGCGCCTCAGTGAAGCTCGGTCGTGACGACATCGCCACCGCCTACATTGGCCAACTCCAGCAGGCGGAGATGGATCTGCAAAAAACTTCGCAGCAACTGGAGCACGCGACCCTGGCATCGAAACAGGCACTCAAGGCTCGCGACAATTACGTTTTGCAGATGCAGCGACGCACGGCTGAAGCGATGCAGCTGATCAACCAGTCGAAGCAGGCAAGACTTCAAGAGCAATTAGCGCAGACGATGGAGTCGTTCCAAATTGGCGACGACGCTTCAACGTTTGACGAGATGCGCGACAAGATTGATCGCCGCGCCGCAGCCGCTGAGGCGAAATTGCAGCTTGGTTCGGCATCGGTAGACAACCAGATGCAGGACATCGAGCGCGAGGCGATGGATATGCAACTGCAGGACAAGTTGCTCTCCTATAAGCAGGACATGGGACTGCTGCCGGCTGGTTCCCAGCAGGCGCTGCCGGCGCAAGGTGAAACCACTTCGAACGAGCAAAGCGAAAAAGTCGTTAATAACAGTAATCGAATAAATTGAGTGCCAGTGAACCAGCGATCGGTTTTCTCAGTGTTCCAAGGTTATGCCCGAGCTCCCAAAGATTGATCTCAAATATCTGAAAGAGGCCTTCAACGAACCCTTAAATTTTTTGGGATTGGTGAGCTTTGGGATTGTGGGAGTTTACACCTTCGCGTCCGCGGGGGACGTCATACCGCTCGCCGCGGGTTTGGCCGCAGAAACAGTTTATTTGGTAACCGTGCCAGCAAGTTCCATCTACCGCCGACTAGTCGACCGACGCGAGAAACAGCGTTTGCTAAAGCTTCGTGATCAGCAGCGGGAAGCCTCCATCAAGCTTTTCGATCCACGCGAACGCGAGGCAGTGGAGTATCTCCGCTGGATGAAGAACCAGATTTACTCAAACTATAAGAAGTTTACTAACGCCAAACAAATTCCCTCGAACCTTCTCAGCCTGGATCAGCGCTGGGAAGACTTTGTGGATTTTCTCGACGTTTACCGGCGGAGAAAACACCACCTGCGATCTATTAATCGCCAGGCTATTCAAAATCAGTTGCTGCAGGCTGAACGAGCGGTGGCGTCGGCGCGAGATGACCGCGAGCGGCGGATTCAGCAGTCGAATGTGGAGATCCTCAAGCGCCGGGTAGCCGCCTTCCAGGACATCGAGCGTTCGGTGAAGTTGGTTGAGGGTCAGCTGCAATCGATCGAAAACTTTTTCGGCTTGGTTAACGATCAGGTAGTTGCCTTACCGACGCCTGAGCGTGTTTCTTCTTTGGACTTCGAGCAGCTCAGTGATTCAATTGCGATGACTAAGGAAATGCTCGAAGAAACCTCAGATACTTTCGCCGCCCTCGACAGTCACAATCGCGATATCGGCAAGTTCGAACTACTTCTTTCCAACAGCTCCAAGTAATCACTCAAGTGAAGTGCGGGGACCGCGGGCGTGCGGGGTTCCCGACAGATGTGGTTTATCTGTTGGGGTGCTCGACCCGCCCGCAATGAGCGCGTAGCGCGAACCAGTTGTCTCAAAAATAATCTCCGGTCATTGCTCCGCTTTGTTTATTGTACGGCCGTTGTTAGCGTCTCTTTCCCACGCGCAGCGCTCCTCAAACCGACCGCTTTTCAGTAGTTTAGGAGTTAAGGTGACGCCTCAATTAACACACTATAAGGCGTTGAAAAAAAAGATGACCACAACATATTGACAACGCTCTTCCAAGGGAGTATATTCCGCTGCGCTTGGAACGAAGCGGGTTGACTTGGAGCAGCGGCAGGCCCCCTGTACTGCTCTCCACCTGGGTTTTCGCGCTTCGAAATAAGCCAACCGGAAGTATCCGCTACACATGATAAGAGATGGCGCGTCTACTATAATGTAGCCGCAGGACTGTCTTTTGAGACCGCAGAAAACATTAATACTCGTGTCCCCGGCGCGAGAAAGGCAAACAGATGAGCGCAGCAATTGGCAAACAAACCCCCGCGGCAGACGTATCCTCGAATCCGGCCACCACGACCATCCCGCGTCGCAAGACCCAGCCATTGGGACTCAACGCGAAGCGCGTAATTAGTAAACGTTACTCGTTGAAAGATGCGAAGGGTCGGGCGCTCGAGGAATGGCCGGATATCGTTCGTCGTGTGGTGGGGCATGTGTCGGCTGCGGAAAAAGATGCTGGCAAGCGGGATTTATTTTTTAATGCCATGAGCGAGGTGATGCTCGCGCGTGAGTTTGTTCCCAATACACCCTGTCTCGTGAACGCCGGCAAAACCAACGGCCAACTGGCAGCCTGTTTTGTGCTTGACGTGCCTGACTCGATAACCGGGATCATGGAGCACGCCAAAGCGGCGGCCACGATTCATCAGACTGGCGGCGGCACCGGCATGACCTACGAGTTTCTGCGGCCTCACGGCGCGCTGGTTGGTTCGACGCGTGGCGTCGCTTCGGGCCCGGTCTCGTTCATGAACATCGTCAATCAGGTGACTGACGTCGTGAAGCAGGGTGGCGTGCGTCGCGGCGCCAACATGGGCATGATGCGCGTTACCCATCCTGACGTGTTGCGCTTTATTCACGCCAAAAACGACCAGCACTCGCTGACCAACTTCAACATATCGGTAAACGTTACCGACAAGTTTCTGAAAGCAGTCGACGATAGTGAGTGGTTCCAGCTCGAGTTTGACGGCGAACCCTGGACCGATTCGATTTACGATCCGCTACGCGACGAGGACTACGTAATCTATCGCCGGGCGGACGGCACCACGGTCACGTTCTGTGACAAGCAAGCTTTTGCAACGGCAGATCTAACCGGCTGCACGATTGAAGAGGCGCCGCGCCCGGGCATGGTTTACGCGCCCGACATTTGGAACCGCATCATCGCCAGCGCCCACAAGTATGCCGAGCCGGGCATTGCGTTCATCGATCAAGTGAATCGTCACAACCACATGATGAAGTCGATGGGGCCGATTTATTCGTGCAACCCCTGCGGCGAGCAGTTTCTTCACTTCTCAAACTCATGCAACCTCGGCTCGATCGACTTGGCGAAATTCTACGATCCCGCTAACCGCGTTGATTGGGATCGGCTGGGCGAAGTTACGCACCTGTGCACGCGCTTTCTCGATAACGTGATTGACACTTGCGCCTGGCCGCTGCCAGAAATCAATGACGTGGTTACGCGCACGCGTCCGGTCGGCCTGGGCATCATGGGCTTCGCCGATCTGTGTGTGAACCTGAGCATCACCTACGGCTCGGCCGCGTCAATCGATTTGATGGACGAGGTGATGGGCTTTGTTCGCCGCGAGTCGTGGAAGGCGAGTATCAAGATTGGCGCCGAGAAGGGAACGTTCCCCGAGTTTGAACCAAACAGGGAAGCCTATGAAGACTTCCTTTACAACCAGGTGGGCATCCCTCGCGATGTGCCGCTCACGCCACGAAACTATGAAGTGACGACCATCGCGCCCACCGGCACAATTTCGCTGGTGGCGGAAACTTCATCCGGCATTGAG
>DASYLB010000003.1:0-96254 GCA_036009765.1 Pyrinomonadaceae bacterium
CTTGTAGTTTCATCGCCCGCTCCACTGCGGTCACTGTCATTTGCTTCATAACAGCATCCTGTCATGCTGCTCTGACACCCACCGCTCAGATCGGACACTTCATGTGCTAATGGAACCGGACATATCATGTGCTAACGACATGACAGCTGTTCATAGTTGACTTGATTACTTTCTAGGAATATCTTTCTGCGCGAAAACAAGCTCTGACTCATGCCCAACTCTCGCGGGCGCAGGTCGGTCGGCAGACCAACGATACGGATCACACTCAAGTAGAATCACGTCTCAGCGGCAACGGTCATCAATATGCGTCCCACCATTCCCATATTTCTTTTTATCCTTCTCGTCGCGGCAATCGGCTTAGTGCTCGGATGTGCTTTGGCACTTCATTATGCCTGTAACATTCCTCTTAATGATATGAGTCACCTCTCAGGCGTCATAGATCCGGTGCTGATAATCGTCATAGTGCTGGAGACGGTCGCATTGATTGTTCACAGTTTCAAAACGGACGCGGCTGTAAGGACCACGAATAAATCGGTAACAGCCACGACTGCGGCAGTGCAGACGATTCAGGGTTCAGTAGACACGACCAAGGCGGCCGTGGACATGATTGGCAAATCGGTTAAGCTTCTTGAAAGAGACAAGGTCTACCTTCGTCTAATAGGCAGCGCGCAAAGCGCAGAAATATATATTCATCATCTTTCGTTCGCCCAGTCTACCTCAACCGGCGGAGAGGAGGAGGAACAGCGAAGAGTCGTCGACTTCCTGGCCTCTCTAAAATCCGCCTGCAGTAAATTATCAGGGCCCGACCGTGAACCGGACGTAAAAATCCTGGGGCCGAATCTGCGAGAAAAAATCGGCGGCCTCTGGGAGAGAAAATTGCAGGGTTGCGAGGTGAGAGTCTCAGGCGATGTTCAGAATTATGATATTCGTATTCAGGTTGTCGATGACAAAACGGCAGTAATCGGCGTGGGGCCGCTAGCAAACGAAAGTGAACGTGGTTTCTTGATAGAAAGCTACATGCTTGCCGACACCCTGAACGATCGGTTCATGAAATTATGGAATAATCCTCTTACTACCCCTCTTAACAAATTTACCATCGAGCGGGCCATGGAAAATCTGGAAATGACGGGGCCATTAGATCGGCTTAGGGAAATTATTCGGGATTCGTTTCATGTCCCGGTAGACGAAATAACGCATCAAATTATCAAGCTGCTAGTTGACGAAGACCGTCTAATGTTGGAAGATAACTACTTTTACAGAAGCGATACTATTCACGAATTGCAGCAGAAACGCCACCTCACCGATGCGGAGCTGAAGCAATGTCTGATAGACAAAGGCACCGGTCTATCGGATCAAGCTGTCGCCAAATTCGTGAACCTGGTGCGAAAGGTGGATGGCAACCAAGCCGTTGGGTATACTACCAGTCAACCCCCGAACAGGGCTGAGCGTCCAATTGACAGCGAACCCGGCAATGCGTCCCCCCCTAACAAGTCCTACGTATAACTGAGAAGAGGTAGGAGTATGAGTCACGTTTATATCTGTTCTCCGCATCGACTCGAAAAAGAAAACCGTGCAATCTCAGATGCCCTCACACAATTGGGCAACACGGTGTACCTGCCGGCCGATCTTTGCAGCTCCGAAGACGAAGTAGGAGACTCGAAGACGATTCGCCGTAAGTGTATCGAAGCTATCGAGAGCGCCGACGCAGTCTTATGTTTTCTCGATGATTATGGAATGGACTGTGCCTGGGAGTTGGGATATGCGGAAAAGGCAAAGAAGAAGATTATCGGGTTAAGTCTCGATCACTATAGGCTGAACAGTGCGAGAATCTCAAAGCCGCAGAGCGTCGATGATTATTGGATGCACGGTTGGCAAGAGCATGTGACGATTGCCGGGTTCGAACCGCTACACTCGCGAATCCGATCTAAAACTGTTTATCTGAGCATTCCGGTAAGACGTAAAGAGGCCATCCTCCAGATTCAGGAAGCACTGGAACCTTACGCTGACAAGCTACACACCCCGCTTACCATTATGAATTGCGACCTTCTCTCGACAGCCCGGGAGTCGTGGCACGTTGCGCGTCACAACTGCATCGAGGCGATAGAGCAGTCGCAGATAGTCATAGTGTACGTTGACGACTACGGGATGGACTCAGCCTGGGAATTAGGCTACGCGGAACGGGCGGGAAAAGAGATCCTCGGCTTGAGTCTTGATACTGCCGAGCGGCACCGTATGAGAGTCTTGCGGCCGCAAACAGTTTGGGACTATTGGATGCATGGATGGAAGGAGCACTCCATTGTTCAGGGGCTCGCTATGCTTTCAGACTTGTTTGATAATTCTAAAGATTTTAAGGTGCCGGTGATCTGCCCAATTATTGAACGCCATCACTTGGGCTCCGTGCAGATCCTAATTCAGGAACGCGTAAAAGAGTCCGACAAAGAGTATTACGGTGTGATCGAAATACCCGGCGGCAAGATACTGAAGAATGAGACGATTGCGGAAGCGCTCAAAAGAGAGGTTAAGGAAGAATGTGGCTTGGATGTAGTGGCCAGCGAATCGCTGTCGAGAGAGAACTCATATACCTTACATAAGAGCAAAGCGAGTTTGTTTGAGCCATTTGCCGTCGCCGAGGAGACTGGAGATCATCCCTTCATCGGAATATTCGTCGTCTGTCGAGTAGTGGGTGGTGAGCTTCGGGCTACTAGCGAAGGAATAAACCAGAGATGGGTTTCTGCAAGTGAACTGGATGATTTACTGGCAAACAAAGCCATCCTACCGATAATAGCGCCAGGCCTAACGAAATATCTTCAGCACATGCTCGAAGGCGCGGTAACCTAAGAATTCAGGCGATTTAGTCAAATACGCGCGCGACTGCCTCGATACCCCAGTCAACGAGGCAGAAACTCACCACCTCAGCGCCGGCAGCTCGGAGTTGTTGCTCCGAAACAGTATTCGTGATGCCGAGCGTGCGCATGCCGGCAGTTCGACCCGACTCAATTCCCGGTGGCGAGTCTTCAATCACCAGACATTCACGCGGGAGCAGCGGCAACAGCCTTTCCTCCCGGCGCTTTTCGTTCAACTTCTTGAGCGCGGCAACATAACAATCCGACGCCGGTTTGGTGACGCCTACATTTTCAGCACTCACAATTACTAAGAACAGACTGGACAAACGAGCGCGACCAAGGACGTAGCCGATCTCGTCGCGCGTGGCCATGCTGACGAGCCCGAGCGAGTAATGCCGCGCGGTTGCTTTCAGAAAAGTAACCACGCCGGGAAACAATGGCAACTCCTCGGCGATCAGTTGGCGATGCCGTACGCCTTTCTCTTCAATCACCTTTTTCAAAACATCATCCGTCAGGGTCTTCTGCGCCCGTTCAAACGCGAATCGCACCAGCCCTTCGTCATTCACGCCTAAGGTGTCGTAGTAGTCAACTTCCGTCAACTCAATCCCGTGCCCACGCAGGACCTCCTGGTAAACAGCCATTTGCACCGGCTCGTCATCGATGATGACACCATTGAAATCGAAGAAGATTGCTTGAATCATCTAATTAAGTCTCAGGTCTCAAGAGTCTCAGCTCTCACGAGGCTCGACTCCCAAAGCACGTGGAGTCTAAGCAGAATTGGATCCTGCTTGAGACTTGGGACTTGAGACTTGAGACTCTGGAGCCGGGACTTGAGACTCCGGCGCCGGAGCGAGCCGCGAGTTTTGTTCTTCAAACAACTTTGGCAGGCGCTCGCTCTCAAGGACGTCGAGCCGTCGCAGTACTTCAGCGAGCGAGAGTTCATTCTTTAAGTTCACTCGATAGTCTAAATCCGCGCGCAAACGATCTTTCTCGCCCTGCCGGTTCTGCGACATCATGATGATGGGGGCCTGCATTCCGGCGATCACCGCCAGCACCAAGTTAAGCATTTGATATGGCTTCGGATCGAAGCCGTTAAAGAGAATGTAGGAGTTGAACGCAATCCACAGGATTATCAAGCCGATGGATACGCCGATGAATTTCCAGCTGCCACCAAATTCCGCAATCAAGTCCGCGGCGCGATCAGCCATCGTGGCACGTTTCGCCTGCTCCTCATTGGCATTGCGAGAAACGCGCGAACGAATAAGTTCATCGGTGCGCCGCAGCCGGTCAGTGAGCGCGCCCAACATTCCAAGAGCCACGTCCGGATTTGCGCGCACGAAAGCTAGAAAGTCGGGCCTGGCGAGAACGGCAAGACGGCCGTCCTCGATCACTCGCGCGTCAGCCGACCGCTTGCGACCGTCGATGATCGACATCTCGCCGAAAAAGTCGCCCTGCGCGAGCTCAGCAAGAGTTATCTCTTTTCGGTCTTCATCAACGATGCTGATCCGCACTCGACCGGTCTCGATGAGATACATGGCATCGCCGGTATCTTCTTTGCGAAAGAGCTGCGTGTTTGCAGACACCTGTTTGATCGCCAGCAAACTGCGCAGCTCGATCGCGGCCGCATCCGTCAGCGACGCGAAGAGCGGCACTGATCGCAGTGCTTCAAGAGTCATTTCGTTTGACATAGAAACCTCGCAAGAAAGGGTCACTGGGGAAAAGGGTAATGGGGAAAAGGAACTCCTTACCCTTTAGCCCTTACCCTTTTCCCCTTCATTCCTAACCACCCGTCCGTCTTTCATCAAGACAATGCGATCAGAGAAACTGCCGGCGAGTTCGCGATCGTGCGTGACCATCAATATCGTCAAAGAATCCTTATCAACCATTTCTCGCAGGAGCGCAAGCAACTCGTGCGCGCGCGTCGAATCAACGTTGCCGGTAGGCTCGTCCGCCAACAAGACTTTGGGATTGTTCGCGAGGGCGCGGGCGATGGCCACGCGCTGTTGTTCGCCTCCGGAAAGTTCAGAAGGACGATGTGTCAAACGATCAGCCAGGCCTACGCGACTCAGCAATTCCGCGGCGCGCTGCCGGCGTTGTGTCCCACGAATGCCGCCGAAAGCCAGAGCCAGTCCCACGTTTTCTTCTGCGCTCATCGTCGGGATCAGGTTGAAGTTTTGAAAAATCATACCTACAGAAAAACGCCGGTAGCGGGCCATTTCTTTTTTGCTGAAAGGACCCAACGGCTTCTCATTGAAAAACACATCGCCGTTCGTGGGATGATCGAGACCACCGACCATGTTGAGCAGAGTGCTTTTGCCTGAACCGGAGGTTCCCTGGATCGAAACGAACTCCCCTTCATTCAATGCCAGGGAAACATCGTCGAGCGCCGCAACGCTCGTCGCTCCCATCTGGTAGATCTTTGAAACGTTTTTGGCTTCGAGTAGCGACATTGAAGCTGAATTTTGAATCTGCAATCTTAAATCTTGAATTCTGGTTTTGGTCTTAGGGCTTTGGTCTTTGGATTTTGGACTTTGTACTTTGAACTTAGTACTTGGTGGTTGGAACAGATTCAGACCAAAACTAAAAACAAAGCTCAAAGCACCAAGTTCAAAGACCAAAGTCCCAAGCCCTAAGACCGTTTACTAATCCGCCACAGCTCAAATCGTTCTTCCTGAAAACCCTTCAGCAACATTTCAAACGGAGTGGCCTGTAAGTCCTCGCTCGCTACAAACGTCCGCACTTCCGGATCATCGTAAAGCACTTGCGAAATGATCACATCGTTACCCGTCGAAAGACCTTCAAGCCGCGCAGCCATATTTACAGTTGAGCCGAAGTAGTCAAGGCGACCGTTCAAGGTTACGGCGATGCATGGCCCCGTATGAACTCCAGCTTTCAGAGTCAAAGGCTCGACACCGGCGGCCGGCATCGCCAGCATTTCCTGCGCGCGTAACATCGCTTTCAACGCCGACGACGGCTTACGAAAGACAGCCATTACAGCATCGCCGATCGTTTTCACCAAAGCGCCATCTTCCTCCGCGATCACTTGCTTCAGTACATCGAAGTGGTTCATCACCCGCCCGAACGCGGTGGCGTCGCCGATTTCGCGATACAGCTGAGTTGAGTTTCGCAAATCAGTAAACAACACCGTCAGCGTTCCCACGGAGATTTGCTCTCCGGGTCTGAGCGCCTCGCTGGCAAACAAATCACGAAACATCTGGAAGGCAGTAACCTCGGCGGCCGTCGCTGATTGATCGCTCCACGCCAGCCGTTCAAGTATTAAGAGTTGTTCGGCGCTGGTGGCGTTTTCCACTTTCAACGAAGACTGAAGCGCGAGCCTGAGTTCGGGAATCGGCCAGCCCGCATCAGCTATGGTCACGCTCGCCGCTGCCTGCCCTTCCTCGCTAACGCTCACGTCCTGTCCGCCGGAGAGCTCCAGCGCGCGCAGGCGATAACGCCCCGGCTCCAGCGGCAAGGTAAGCTCGCGCAGCGAATGCGATGGCAACAACTGTTGCGCAACTATGTGTGGCGTTTTCTGTGGACTACCCATGCAGAAGTTCTGCGATTGGACCTGCCGCAGCAATGCGTTAGGTCGGAACGTTACTTCGACGAATCGATCGAAGTTGACTGTGAAATCGATCCGGCAGGTCTCGCAATGCACTTGCGAACTAATCTCGCTGAGCGACTTACCAGTTTCTCCGGCGCCGCGACAGAGCGGACATAACAGTTCCCACTGCAAATCGAGCAAGCCGAAGCGAGTCGAGCGCAGGCAAGCTTCCAACACGTCGCGGCGCAGCAACTTCCATTCATCCGCCAGCACGTAGGGACGAATGCGCGCCAACGAGAAATCATCGGCGCTGCCGACAAAGCTCACCAGACGATCGACAATCTCGACGCTCACTCCTTCAGCAAGCAGCTTTTGGCTTATTACTTCCAGCCGGCTGCGCACCGCAGCATCTAACTCGACCTCGTCTTCCGGCGCTGCTTCAAGTTCGGCACTGGCAATCTGATCATACTTTCTAAACGCCTTCGCAAACCTGCTGGCGCTGGAAAACTTCACCTGCATCGAGACTAAAAAAGCGCCAACCAGCGATCGCGGTTGTACCCGAAAGTCGTAACTCAGATTCGTACCACCCGCAGCTCCGGCTTTCAGTTCAACCAGCGCGCGCAGTTCAGTAATCGGACCTTTGCTGTACGTGCGCGCCACACCGAAACGGCTGGGCCTGACCCATTCAAACGGCTGCTCTTCCCACTCAACCGCCATCCCATACATGGAAAGGCGCAGTCGCCGCCGCGCATTTCGTAAACGTTCGCGCGTAGTTTTAGCAGGCTCGACTGACGGCACACCTGTGTCTCGATTGAAGCGATTCGTGTCGGCAACGAATGGCCACAACTTTTCCGGGCTGGCCTTTAAGGTGTATTCCCAGTGGTAGTGGAGCTCGCGCGACGGCATAGGAAAGCGACGGTAAGTTCAACTCTTTGGAGTGCGCTGACTTGTCAGCGCTTTGGCCGGCGAACTATCTCCGCAATTTAGAATTGTTTAGCAGAAGCGCGGCGTCAAGCCGCCTTGGGAAAAAGCGGCGACAAGTCGCCGCACTCCAAAGATTTGACCTTCAGACGCTAGACCTCTTTGTACTCCGAGTCAACATCTTCCGTGGATGAGGCGACGCGGTAGTTCCGCGACTGAACTTGCTTGGTAATCAGTAAATCATCTTTCGTCTTCAGCAGGTCGGCGCGGTTGTAAACCGAAAGTTCGAAGTTGTACCCGTGGGTAATTGCGTCTTTAGGACAGGCTTCTACGCAGTAACCGCAGAAGATGCAACGGCCGTAGTCGATGTTGTAAACCTCGGCGTAGCGTTCATCGACACCGACCCTTTCCTCCGGCAACCGCGGATCGTCTTTGGCGACAATGTAAATGCATTCGGAGGGACAAGCAGCTGCGCACAGAAAACAGGCGACGCATTTCTCGCGGCCAAGTTCGTCAACATGTAGCAAGTGTTGCCCGCGATAGCGCGGCTGGACGGTGACCGGTTCTTCCGGATACTGCACCGTCCATTTTCGTTTGGGAATGTAGGACAGCGTTACGCCCATCCCCTGGATGATCGCTTTAGTTGAATCGATTACGTCGCTGATGATTGACATGATTGGAATCTCAAATCTGGTCTTTAGACTTTGGTCTTTGGTCTTTGAACTTAGTACTTTGAACTTTGTGCTTTGAACTTTTGTGCTCTGACGCTTGTCCCCTTTGCTCTCCCTTCCGAGAAACTCAGTACTAAGTACTAAGTTCAAAAGCCTAAAACCAAAGTCCCAACACCATTCTTATTCCTTGAGTGGATTCACTTCCGACCCAGTAGCCTGCCATCTTCCGTCGCGCCACACAAACTTATCGGTGAACACAAATGCTACTGGTCGAACCTCACCCTGATCGTCTTTGACATCCAGTCGTATTGTTCCGGTTAGACTAGCACGATCGCTTTTCAGATTTACCTTGAGGTCCGCAAAATTCCATTTCTGAATAGAAGTGTCGCGGCTGATCGTTTTCAGATACTCCGCCTTGCCTTGCGCTCTGCCTTCAGTTGTTCCTACGTAGTCATCGGCGAGGATTCGATCCAATTTCTTTTTGTCCGCATTGATATTGGCGACCGTCCATTCATGCTCAAGATCAGTCAGGTCCGATAAAACTTGCGCCTGATCGGTTGGCGGCGGTGTCGACTCATCCAGGGTCGAATTGTTGTTAGCCGGCTGACTTAAGTTTGCCGAATTCGAATTGGAGTTCGAATTCGAGTTGGAGTCTCGCTCGTTTGTGTTGGCGGTAGGACTATTGTGCTGCTCACCACGGTCGTATTGCTTAACGACGTTTCTGCCTACCAACACTGCCGCAATTCCAAACGCCGCAAGCACCGCAACAACCACTAGGACGCCGAGAAGCCACGGCCAGGTTCGCCGCCTGCGTTCAACGTAGGAGCCAGCGGGAGCGTATGAGCCTGGGGGTCGGTATGCGCGCTCGCTTCCGGTTGACGCGCCGGAAGAACCGGATGAACCAGTTGAACTGTCCGCTGATCCGGAGCTAACGACTGTTGCTTCATCGTCGACTGCGTTAGCCGTAACCAGTGGCGTGCCGTCTTCGACGCAGAAACGGAGGTGCTCTTCGGTAAATGTTTTATTGCAGGTCGGGCAGCGTTTCACTGTCGCTTCGCTTTCCAGTTATCAGAATTAGTTTCCGGGACGCCTACAATTTTATCTTGCTTTTGGTCCCGGTGCGACCTGCGAGATCCGAATTGCTTTAGGCGGACGATTTGGAGGTTAGATCGAGTTGGCCGCACTGAGGAGGAACCCAATTCCATAAAACAAAATTATCAGCAGCAAAATTCCGAAGTAAAGCCCACTGGTGACAATCCCACCGATGGCAAAACCCTTGCCACCAAATTTTGTCGGGTCGTTCTTGATTTGCACCAGCGAAACAATTCCCAGCACCAGCGAAATCGGCGCCGTCAAAATTCCGAAGTAACAACAGAGCCCCAGTGTGACACTGGCTATTCCCAAAATCAGCGATGTCACCGCGAGAGTTTGTTGTGGTTTTGGTGGATAGGCCGGCGGTGGCGGCGGGGCCCAACCCGACTGAACCGGCGATTGCACCGGAGTGGGAGGAATGTACTGCGCCACGGGCGGCGTATAACGACCGGGCATGTCGAGCGTCGGCTGTTCGGTCGGACTAACGCTGGGCGGCATTGGCTGAACCAATGTCGGCGGCGGTTCGACCGTCGAAGCGCCGGCATCTACCAACGTCGTGCCGTCTTGAGTACAGAAGGTCAGCCACTCATCGGCAAATTCCTGATTGCATTTGGGACAGCGCCTCATTTGTTTTTAGTTGCTGTAACGCAAAACTGTTAATTGCGGGAACGTGTAATGCCATTCAATGATCGCAAACTAACAGTTTGCGTTACAAATAACGCTTTTTACTCAAAGGTTCACACCAGCTCGAGTTGGCTAAAGAAATAACCAATCTCGATTGCGGCATTCTCGTCAGAGTCGGAACCATGAGTAGCATTCTCTCCAACGGACCCGCCAAACTCTTTGCGAATAGTGCCAGCGTCAGCCTTTGCCGGATCGGTTGCGCCCATCAAATCGCGCCACGCCTTTACGGCGCCTTCCTTCTCCAGGGCCAGCACCACGCACGGACCGCTGGACATGAATTCGGTTAAGCCGGCGAAAAACGGCCGCTCGCGATGCACCGCGTAGAAACCTTCTACTTCACGCAAAGTCAGGTGCAACATTTTCATCGCGCGAAGTTTGAAACCAGCGTCGATGATTCGCTGGATAATGTTACCAGTGTGGCCCGCGCGCACCGCGTCAGGTTTGATAATTGCAAATGTCAGATTACCCAAGGTTCTTCGTTTCCTTCTCTAAATAAATTTTGAACTTTGAACTGAGCTTAATGTTTTTGGGCTTGGGGCCGTCAAAGTTCTAAGTTCAGCTTTGTCCTAGCGCTTTCCTCATCCCCGCCCCAATATCCGCAGGCGACTTCACGACGTGAATCCCCGCATCTGCGAGCGCCTTCATTTTCTCCGCTGCAGTTCCCTTGCCTCCAGCGATGATTGCTCCAGCGTGGCCCATGCGGCGTCCCGGCGGCGCTGTCTGTCCAGCGATAAAGGCGACGATTGGTTTCGTAACATTCGCTTTCGCAAACGTTGCGGCTTCTTCTTCACCCGAGCCGCCAATCTCGCCAATCATTACGATGCCGTCCGTCTCGTCGTCATCCTGAAACAGTCGCAGCGCGTCGACATGTGTAGTGCCGACAATCGGATCGCCGCCAATGCCAATCGCGCTGGACTGGCCCATTCCCAACGATGTCAGCTGTCCCACCGCTTCATAGGTCAACGTGCCGGAGCGCGACACGACGCCGATTCTTCCTTCGCGATGAATGTGGCCCGGCATGATTCCGATTTTGCATTTGCCGGGGCTGATGATTCCGGGACAGTTTGGCCCGATCAATCTCGTTGCTTTGTCGCTGAGGTATTCCTTAACCTTCACCATATCCAACGTCGGAATGCCTTCAGTTATGCAAACTACAACCGGGATGCCGGCGTCGGCAGCTTCCATGATCGCGTCGGCAGCAAATGCCGGCGGCACGTAAATCACAGACGCGTTTGCGCCGGCTTGCTTTACAGCATCGGCGACGGTGTTGAAGACCGGAATTCCTTCGTGGGTCGTTCCGCCTTTACCAGGCGTCACGCCGCCCACGATGTTCGTTCCATACTCGACCATCTGTTTGGCATGAAACGTACCTTCTTTGCCCGTGAGTCCCTGCACGACGAGACGCGTATTCTTATCAACGAGAATGCTCAAGCAACAACTCCTAGTCCGTTGAATTAAAAAATGAGGGCGCAGTATAGCACGCGCCCAACATGGGGTCAGTACACCTCGCAAATCGCACAAAAGATTTTCCATTTGTCATTGGTGAATTCCACTTCGAAGTGCAACAGATCGTTGTTGTCGCTTCGCCCCCGAGGGGCGAGCTGTATACCGTGGAGATTTTTTTTTACTCCGAAGCTCCGTAGGAGCGTAACAGTAGCTATAGACATCTCGCTCCGCTGGAGCGAAAACGAATTCACCCGTTTCACTTGTAAATTGAATTCGCGAATGAGAATGGAAAATTTTCTGTTCAGCTAAGTTCGAATTTTTGTCCGTGCTCGGGAACTTCCACCGCCCAGCCAAAACGTTCACGAATGTGCCCGGCCATCGCCGTCGCTGATCCGACTTCACCGTGCGTCACAAACACGCGGCGTGGCGGCGCCGGCAAATCCTGCAACCAACGAATCACTTCCTGCCAGTCGGCGTGCGCGGAGAAACCACCAATTTTCACGGACTGGCAGCGCACCGGAATCCATTGTCCCAGGACCTTCACTTCTTTTTCCCCGTCAGCCACGCGCCGGCCAAGCGTCCCGCCTGCCTGGTAACCGACAAACACAATCGTCGCATTCTCATCAGGCAAGACACGGAGCGCATGGTGCAGCACGCGGCCACCCGTCATCATTCCGGATGCACTGATAATTACGCGGGCGCCGCGCTCACTGTTTAGTCGTTTTGAATCCTCTCGCGAAGTGCTGGTAGTCATCGAATGCGTGCGCAGCGGATTCGCATTGCCCGCAGACGCCAACACGTATTCTTCGTCATGCTCTTCCAGACGATTGGTGTACACCTTCGTCGCTTTGGAGGCCATCGGCGAATCGAGAATTACCGGCAGGATCGGGACGCGCTTCTCGTCTTCCAGTTCGCGAATCAAATAGAGCAGTTCCTGCGCTCGTCCAACTGCAAATGCTGGAATCAAGACTTCGCTATTGTGCAAAGCAGCGTTCTTGATGACACGCTCCAGCGCAATCTTTGGTTCTTCAGGATCGTGTACTCGATCTCCATAAGTTGATTCGACAACCAGATACTCGCAGGCAGGAGGAGCTACTGGATCACGAATGATTGGTTGATCGTATTTACCAAGATCGCCGGAAAATAAAATTCGCTGAGTTCCGCCATCGGTCTCAACAAACACAAGCACCTGACTCGATCCCAGAATATGTCCGGCGATGCGAAACTCCGCGGTGATGCCCTTCACAACATTCATGACTTGCCCGTCGTTCGGGACAACCTGCAAAAGTTGTAGGGCCGCCTCCGCGTTTTCTTCGGTGTAAAGCGGGAGCGCCGGGTTGTGGCGCGTTACTTTGTGGCGATTGCGATAGTCGGCTTCTTCTTCCTGAAGGCGGGCCGAGTCGGGAAGCAAAATTCGCAACAGGTCCGCGGTGCCGCGAGAGCAGTAAACCGGACCATGGAAACCCTGTTTGACGAAACGCGGAAGGTAGCCGGTGTGATCGATGTGCGCGTGTGTTAATAAAACGGCATCCACCGACGAAGCCGCAAAAGGCGCTTCCTCCCAGTTTCGTTCGCGCAACAAACGCGGACCCTGGAAAAGACCGCAATCAACCAACAGGCGTCGGTTATTGTTCTCGATTAGATATTTGGAACCGGTTACCGTACCCGCCGCGCCCCAGAATGTTAGGCTAGCCAAAGCTTTCCTCCAATCAACCGGTCACATCAGCTGTTCCAAAGTTCTCAGTCTTTGCTTGAGTGCGTCGTCGATATCCGAAGAAGACGATGAAGGTGGGAACAAGCAAAGCGAGATTCCGCAGCGCCGTTTTCAAACCTAACTGGCTTCCGATTATGTTGCCGAAGCAGCCACACTCGAGCGGCTCCCCGTGTAGTACGTAAACGTAATACAACGCGAACGCGGAGAAGCCGATTAACAACGCCGCAGCTAGCAATGCGCCAAGGCGCACCGTTCGCGGCAGCAACAAGAAGGCCGCGGTTACTATTTCAATTGAGATGACCGCAATCGTGGTGGGCCACATCCAGCGAACTGGATTGACGCCGGAGGCGCTCAGCAGTTCTGCAACGCTGGAAGCAAAAGTCTTGAGGATCCAAAGCTTGGCGCCGGCGGTAATAAGAAACAGCGCCGCCATGCCGAAGCGACTCACCTGCACAAGCCAACGAACAATTTGTTGCCTTTGTACCAATTAGATTCCTGGCTCCAAACCAATCTTCAGTTTTCTCTTGCTACGAAGCTGGGGGACGAGTTTAACGATCAGGTAGGTGCTGTTCATGCCACTTTCATAGAGCGTTCCAACTTTTAGGAAATACTTTCCAGCTGGAAGCCGATCAAAACAAAACTTGCCCTCTTTATTCGTCAAACGAGCTGTTCTTCTTTTGCGCGAATCGTCAATCTCATATAAGGGAACGTCTTTGTCTCGATCTGAATAGTCATAGACCTCAACGATTCCTTCTTCCACCGGGTCACCCGTTGGCAGTGTCACAGTTCCCCGAATCTGCCTCACCGACTGGGTCGCGTCCTGAATGAAAATATTCGCACCATGGGCCGAGTCGTCTTCGGCAGCAGGCTTAGAGCTACAGGATTTCCTTGGCCCAGTTCCAAGGACAGGAACGATGATTAGGAACAAGGTGCCTACTGCCATAGTGATCCGTTGATACAGCGCCACTATGCCGCCAGCGCTACGACTTTATCCGCAGCGTCTTTCATTCCGTTGGCAACGGTAAAATTCAAGCCTGACTCGCGAATCACCCGCTGGCCTTCTTCAACGTTGGTGCCCTCGAGTCGTACCACCACCGGAACCTGTATCCCCAGATTCTTCACGGCCTCAACCACACCGCGCGCCACCATGTCACAACGAACAATGCCGCCGAAGATGTTTATCAAAACTGCTTTGACGTTTTCGTCCGCGAGTAGAATCCGAAACGCTGCCTCCACGCGCTGTTGTGAAGCGCCGCCGCCAACATCAAGAAAGTTTGCCGGTTCGCCACCCGCAAGTTTAATAATGTCCATCGTCGCCATAGCCAGACCAGCGCCGTTAACCATGCAGGCGATGTTGCCGTCCAGCTTGATATAGTTCAGGTCGAATTTCGAAGCTTCGATTTCGAGCGGCTCTTCCTCGTTCAGGTCACGCAGCTCGAGGAAGTCTTTATGACGAAACATCGCGTTGTCATCGAAGTTAACTTTCGCGTCGAGCGCGATTAACCGATTGTCCTTAGTTAAAAGAAATGGATTGATCTCCATCAGCGAAGCGTCCATTTGCTCGTAGGCGTTATAGAGCGCCTGCATAAACTTCACCGCCTGGCCAATCAAATCGGCGCCAATTCCTAACCCAAACGCCAACTTGCGCGCTTGAAACCCACGAAAGCCGACCGCCGGATCAACCGTCTCCTTCAAGATCTTTTCCGGCGTCTTTGCGGCAACCTCTTCGATATCCATGCCGCCTGCTTCGGAGGCCATGAACACCGGCCGGCCCGACGCGCGATCCAAAACAATGCCCAAATAAAACTCTTTGTCGATCGGCAAGCCTTCCTCGACAAGCAGCACGCGCACCTCGCGGCCTTCGGGCCCAGTCTGGTGAGTGACCAGCTGCATGCCGAGCATTTTTCGTGCAAGCTCGCGCGCCTCTTCCGGACTCTTCGCCAGTTTTACTCCACCACCTTTGCCACGACCACCGGCATGAATCTGGGCCTTGACGACCACAACATCAGTGCCCAATTCTTTAGCCGCTTGAAATGCCTCATCTGCTGTGCGCGCGACAATCCCACGCGGCACCGGCACGCCAAACTTTCTCAGCAGTTCCTTACCTTGATACTCATGAATCTTCATTAGTGGAGCCTCGGCGATCGATATCGATCCGCAAGAAATGTGGTTTGATTAGAGCGCGCATGGAGTTTAGCGGTACAAAAGAGATGACTGCAAGCGGCGAGTAGGAGCAGAATGTTCGCATTGCAATCTGATCTCCGCAGGAGTGTGCATGATGAGCGAAGTAACAGTCACTTCTCTTTCAAATTTGCAGAATGAAGTGCGCCACAGCGAAAACCAAACGCTGGTAACTGATGAGCCTTTGTCAGCCGGCGGTGAAGGGGCAGGGCCCGATCCCTATACGTTGCTACTGGCAGCGCTTGGCAGTTGTATTTCCATGACCACACAGTTGTACGCAAAACGGAAGGGTTGGCCACTCGATCGAGTTACGGTGCGCTTACGGCAAAATCGCATTCACGCCAAAGACTGTGCCGAATGTGTGAACGCACCTGAAGGATATGTGCATCGCATCGAGCGTTCGGTTTCGTTTGCAGGAGCGCTGAGCGAAGAACAGCTGACGCGACTGCAGGAGATTGCACATAAGTGTCCGGTACACAAAACACTCACATCGCCAATTGTAATCACGGAACTCAAAGATTAGCGTCAACTCCTTGGAGGGCGGTGACTTGTCACCGCTTTGGGCCCAGTCGTTTTTTGAGTCCTTCGAAACCCAAAGCGAAGGCGGGCGAAAGCGGCGACAGGTCGCCGCACTCCAAAAAAAGGGCTTCCAATCAAAGTTGATTGAAAGCCCAATTTGGTCGGGACGCCGAGATTCGAACTCGGGGCCTCACCCACCCCAAGGGTGCGCGCTACCAGGCTGCGCCACGTCCCGTAAAAAGCCGCCCCTAGTATCTCCGCAAAAAACAGGTAACGCAAACTGTCAGTTTGCGTCCACCGCTGAATGCCACTCATTCATCGCAAACTAACAGTTTGCGTTACGGATTGCGTTCAGTGTTGTTTGGTAGGACCGTCGAGGAGTTCCAGAATTTCACGCAATTCCTTGCTGAGCTCGCGAAGTGATTTGCGATCTTCAGCCGTGCGTTCACCTGAAGATGAACCAGCCGTAGCAGCCATTCCTTCCGATAACGCCATGGAACCATTTGACTCGGAATCCTGCTCGCCATCCTCGGTCGAAACAATTCTCAGCTTGCCACCAGCGCGCAGATCGTTTGCCAGTCGCTTCTTGGCTCCGGCGATGGTGTATTGATCCTCGTACAAGAGTTCTTTTATTCGCAGAGCGATTTCAACATCTCGCTTGCGATAAACCCTTTGCCCGGCGCGGTTTTTTTGGGGCGCCAGCATCGTAAACTCTGACTCCCAATAACGCAGCACATGCGCCTGCACGCCGGCGAGTTCGCAGACCTCACCAATCTTGAAGAAGAGCTTTTCCGGTATGGCTACGGCAGAACGGCTCATAATTACCAATGTCGACGACGGTTCTTCCTGGTAAATATTCGGGGTAGAAATTAAAGGAAGACTACTGGCGGGCTTGCATAGAGCCCAACGAGCCGACATGTTACTGCCAGCGGTTTAGCGTGTCAATGCTTACACTTAGGGGCGGTGAGTTAAAACTGATTCTTAAAGGTATCGCTTCAGGGTTGGTATGAGCTTCATCCTGGCGTTCACTTTAAAGAAAAAGCCTCTGCTTGGAGTGCGGCTCCGATTAAGCTCTTGATCCTTTCCAAGTCGCGGCTTGCACCTCAGCGACATCGCATCGATAGACGGTTCCTCACGGTCAAGTTATAATCCGCGTTCTACTCAACTGTCATCGCCGTAAGTCCGGAGGGTTGTTTCAAACAGTGCCGCTAACTACGTCTCCAGCGTCTCCCAGCGTTTTCCACTTAGCAGATCGACTCGCCGACATCGGATTTTCTGACATCGTTAATATTCGCAATCGCATAATGAAGCTGCGTGCGGAGGGAGCGACTGTCTACCAGTTTGAGGGCGGCGAGCCGTACCTGAACACGCCGGACCACATTAAGGCAGCGATGGTTCGCGCGCTCGATGAAAACAAAACGCGTTATGCGCCTTCGTCGGGCCTGCCAGAACTGCGAACTGCGATCGCTGACAAGCTGCGCGTGAAGAACAACATTCCTGCCGAGACTAGTGACGTGATGGTGATGAACGGTGGCATGCAGGGTTTGTTTGGCGCGTTTCAGTCAGTAGTGAATCCAGGTGATGAAGTTTTAGTCTTCTCGCCTTTCTGGACCCCAATCAAAGATCTGCTGGCTTACTCGCAGGGACGAACAATTCTGGTGCCGACGAACGAAGCGCGTTCAGCAGGGCTTGAAGCCACGCTCGCTCGCTACACAACCGAGCGCACCAAAGCGATTTACTACAACACGCCGCAGAATCCAACCGGCGTTGTCTTTACTCGTGACGAAGCAAACGCGGTGGCCCGTTTTGCGCAAGAGCGAGACTTGATCGTAATCGCGGATGAGGCTTACGAAGATCTGATTTACGACGGCGAGCACTTCTCAATTGCATCTCTGCCCGGAATGTTTGAGCGCACCATAACTGTCTTCACGCTTTCCAAGTCGTATGCGATGACTGGCTGGCGTCTTGGTTACACCGTCGCTGCCGAACCGTGGATGACAGGTTTACGCAAAACCACGCTTTATTCGTCCAACGGCGTTTCCACTCCTTCACAGTGGGCAGCGTTGGCAGCATTTACCACTGAGTCAGATATGCTGGAAACGAACCGCGTCGCATATCACCAGCGGCGCGATTTACTTTTAGCAGGGCTCAACGAACTTGGTCTGCCCTGCGAAAAACCAGCCGGCGCTTTTTACGCCTTCCCCGACGTGTCACGCGTCAGCAAGGACAGCCGCGAGGCCGCGGAGATTTTGCTCGAGCGTGCGCAAGTGGCCACGGTGCCGGGAGTAGTTTTCGGCCAACACGGCGAGAGTCACCTGCGATTTTCTTTCTCCACTACAGTTGAAAATATCGAAGCCGGCCTCGCTTCACTTCGCCGCAACCTGTGAAACGAGGTCAGAAGTCAGGGGTCAGCGTTTTTTGCGTCGATCTCTGACTTGTGATCTTTGACTTCTGCCTTATGAACGAATTCGAATTCATCAAACATTTAAGAGCGCGGGCCGAAGAGCGAGGCGCTGTTTCTGGTCTGGTACGCGGCATCGGCGACGACGCCGCTATCTTCAAATCGCTGGCTGGCGCGGAGGTTGTCATCAGTACAGATTTACTCGTTGAGGATGTCGACTTCCGCCGCGAAACTACGCAACCTGATCTGCTGGGCCACAAAGCCCTCGCCGTTTCGCTTTCTGATGTTGCTGCCATGGGCGCGCGGCCGCGTTGGGCGCTATTGTCGATTGGAGTTCCTGAGGCAGTTTGGAATTCAGGATTCCTGGATGGCTTCTACGCCGGGTTCTTCCGGCTTGCAGCACGCTACGGCGTCACCTTGATCGGCGGCGATCTTTCGCGCACTCCCGACAAAATTGTTATCGATTCAATTCTTATCGGTGAAACTCCAAATGGTGGTTCGGTGTTTCGCTCGGGCGCTAAACCGGGCGATCAAATTTTTGTAACCGGCTTTCTCGGCGATGCTGCCGCAGGACTGCGTTTGATTGAACGTGGAGCACGATTGCGCCAGCCGGCAACGGACGATGCTGCTTCTGACTCCAACGCAGACGAAGTTCATCGTCTCGATTACCTGCTGCTGCGGCACCTACAACCGGAACCGCGCGTCGGCTGGGGTCTGCTGCTTGGTGAACAACAACTTGCGTCCGCAATGATCGACATCAGCGACGGGCTGTCGTCAGACCTGAATCATCTTTGTGACGAAAGCAAAGTCGGCGCGCTCATCAACGCTGCCGCTATTCCGATCGACCCGCTCGTAGCGGAATTAAGCGGACGGCGCGCACTCGACCCGCTCATGCTCGCGCTGCATGGCGGCGAAGATTTCGAACTGCTGTTTACCGTGGCTCCAGAGAACGTTGGGCGGTTACCAAGAAGGGTCGACGGCGTTTCCGTTTGTAGGATCGGTGAAATTACAAGCGAGCTCGGCAAGATTCGCATTGCTGAGAAGGATCACGTTTGGGACTTGGAGGCTGCGGGATTTGATCATTTCAAATCCAAAGCCTGAGCGCACTCATAGTTAAGGTCGCTCCGACTGGGCGGAATATGCGAATGGTGACGAGGGGCGAAAACCTTACGAGCGCTGGATTCGTGAATTCACCGGCCAAACTACTACGCGGGATACTTTGAAATGAAGTCCCTAACCCACTCAATCAATTTAGCAACCTGGTCCGCGTCATACTCGGCGTAGTTTCCATGCGCTGCGTTATTTCTTAGATCGAGCCAAGCAGTTATTTGCTTTTGGTCAAATAGACTGTAGGCATTCTTACCTAACTCTTGATTCAGATGCTCCGCCTTTTTCTTCCTGGAGCTGCCATCATTCGCGACGTAGTCAAGCGAAATACCGTTCTTAGTGGACAACTCCCGCAGGTGAGATTCAAGAGAAGCGCAAGCTATTACCGCCGCTGCATCTTTATAACCTTCTTCCACCAAGTGTTCGGCCATTTCAATCAGGTTCTCGAACATCTCGCCCCGAACAAGTTCGGAAAACGAATACAGGTAGCCATCCTCAAGATCGCTCTTCAGCGCTTTTATTATCCCGATAACTAACTCCGCCCTAAACCGATCGATGTACGCTCCTTCCAGAATTGCTTTGAACCTTGCTGTGTAGGCGGAATCCTGTCCACATATCTTGTTGATGGCTGCTTCAGCGCGGGCAAGCACGCCCTGCGCATCACTGTCATCGAGCAGGTCATTGTCTTTTGCCCCCTCTTCGTACATACGAATTATCGATTTGAGATGCTTGATGTAGTTTCGGTAGGTGACTTTCGCCATCGTCTTCGCTCCATGCTTTTCTAGGGGGACTTTTGAGATACTCTGCAAACTGCCTGGTTGGGAATTCCGGCGCAACGAAGTCTTCATCGCAAAGGAATCAGTGCAGAATCGAAGGATGGCACTTTGAACAGAATCGTATCCTGATAGCCGTGGCGTTCAGCGTCCCTCGTAGCTTCAAACGCATCATGGCCAACCCCGACTATCTTCTCCTGCGATTCATCGATCGCAACCCACTTGTTCTCGTGTTTCTCGAGTTGGTCTGACATTGCGCTTGAGTCAATTGTGAAGGATCTCGGTCGTCGGGAATTATGGTCGCGTCAGGGAGGCTTGTAAAGGAAGCCGTGTCGTGCGAGGCAGTCTTATCTTAAGCGCTGTTTGACTCGCCTCCAGTCCTTTCTTAGACTCACTCCTCATGCTTAGATTTCGCAACACACTATCCGGCAAGGTTGAAGAGTTTCGCCCCATGAAGGAAGGCGAAGTTCGCCTCTATTATTGCGGCCCAACTGTCTGGGCCTATGGCCATCTCGGCAACTTCCGTTCGGCCATCGCAGTAGATATTGTGCGTCGCTACCTGAAGTTCAAAGGCTTCAAGATCACCCACGTGATGAACATCACCGACGTCGAGGATCGGATCATTGCCAAGTCGCAGGAGGCTGGACTGAGCATTGACGATTACACGGCGGAGTATATCGAAGCGCTTTGGGAAGACTTTGATTCCCTCGGTTGCGAAAGACCGGAGATTGTCCCACGGGCCACGCGACACATTCCCGAAATGGTTTCTTTGATCGAGAGACTGCTGCAAAGCGGTCATGCATACGAGTCGGATGGTTCTGTTTACTATCGCATCGCTTCGTTCCCCGACTACGGCAAACTTTCGAAGATCAATTTTGCCGGCAACATCGCCGGCGCGAGCGATCGCATTGACACGGATCGCTACGAAAAAGAGGACGCGCGCGACTTCGCGCTGTGGAAAGAGCCGGCGTCCGCGGAAGAACCCGCCTGGGAATCTGCGCTCGGGCGTGGCCGACCGGGCTGGCATATCGAATGCTCCGCAATGTCAATGAAGTATCTCGGCGAAACTTTTGACATTCACGCGGGCGGCATCGATCTGGTGTTTCCCCATCACGAAAACGAAATCGCGCAGAGTGAAGGCGCAACCGGAAAAGATTTTGTGCGCTACTGGATCCACTTTGAACACCTCAAGGTTGAGGGTGAAACAATGTCGAAGTCGAAGGGCAATTACTACACCTTTCGCGATGTGGCTGCCAAAGGCTATTCCGGGACAGCGGTGCGTTACTTCCTGTTGAGCGTTCCTTACAACAAACAGATCAACTTCACCTTCGACGCGCTGGCGGGCGCCGAGAAAACAGTTGCCGGCTTGCGAGATTTCAAGGCGCGCTTAGGCGAGGCGAAAACTTCTGCGGGATTGAATGAAGCGCTGCATGAAACGACGCTGGCAGCGGCGCATGAATTTGAAGAAGGCATGGACGATGACCTCAACACCTCCGTTGCGCTCGCCGTAATTCACAACCTCACGCGCGTCGTCAATACCGCGCTCGCACGAAAAAAACTTCAGGAAGAGAACAAGACGGAATTGCTTGAACTCCTGAAGCGCTTCGATACCGTCTTGAATATCTTCGGTGATGAGCAACGCGAAATTCTCGACAGTGAAGTCCAGAAATTGATCGACGAGCGCCAGGAAGCTCGTCGCCGTCGCGACTTCGCGCGCGGCGATGAAATTCGCGATGAGCTCGCGGAGCGCGGCATTGTGCTGGAAGACACCAAAGACGGCGTCCGCTGGAAGCGCAAGTAGGACAGACATTCCTGTCTGTCCAGGGTTTGGTAGCTCACAAGTGTTCAGCTAAGAAATTCGCCGATTTTCCATTGGTCATTTTTCGTTTCTCATTTGCCCTTGGTGGATTTAACCTGGAAGCGCGACAGAACATTGTTGTTGCACTTCAAAGTTGATCCACCAAACAGAGACAGGACGCTGATTAATGAACGACGTCACGCTCGAAACTGAACGCCTCATCATGCGGATGTGGCGCGAAGACGACTTCGAAGAGTATGCGGAGCTATGTGCCGATCCGGCAGTAATGCGCTTTCTGGGCGGCAAGACTTTCGATCGCACCGAGGCTTGGCGTCACATGGCATCGCTCGTCGGACATTGGCAACTGCGTGGCTATGGTGTTTGGGCCGTGGAGGAAAAAAGCAGCGGTCGTTTGGCAGGACGAATTGGTTGCATTTACCCTGCGGGTTGGCCGGCATTTGAGCTTGGCTGGACGCTCAAAAAAGAGTTTTGGGGAAAGGGCTACGCCACCGAAGCCGCACGCCGCGCGCTTCAATATGCGTTCAATGAACTGGACAAGCCACACGTCATTAGTCTGATACATGCTGACAACCACGGCTCGATTCGCGTCGCTGAACGGCTTGGTGAAAAGCTCGAGGGAACCGCGCGGGTAGTTGGAATCGATGTGCTGGTTTACGGTATCGATCGGCCGGCTACATGACGGGAGTGTTCGCAGTTGATAAAAAGGATCACCGGGAACTCCCGATGATCCTTTTTGTTGCTAAACCAACTGCAGTGCAGCTTGTTAAAAGCCGGGTGCCGGTGGCGGCGGCCCGTGATGCATGTGACCTCCGGGTCCGCCTGGGCCATGGCCAGGTCCGCCGTGTTGTTTCATCATCTCATCGGCCTTCACCTTTTGCTCGGCGTTCAGCATGCTGTAAAGCTTCGCATGCATGCGGAGGTGATCAATCATCGACTCGGCCTGCAGTTGGGCCTGCTGGGTAGCAAGCGGTCGCACCACACCTTCGTCGAATTGTCCGTTTGCAGTCGCCGCGTCGATTTGCTTGCGAAGCTCATCGAGCTTAGCGTGGCGTTGCTCTTCTATGGCGTGTTGAGCCTCAAACGCTGCTTTGACTTGTTCCTTTTGGGCATCTGTTAGATTCAACTCACGCGCGATATGTTCAACCATATCGCCCGGCCCGCCACCCATCTTGTCGCCCCCGCCCATATGTCCCTGAGCCAGCGCGAAAACCGTCGCGGCCACGACCAGGACAGCGATGCTGGCCATCACTAAGATTTTTTTCTTCATTTCTGCTTCTCTCCTCTGAATTGGTAAGTAGGACAGGCATTCTTGTCTGTCTCGTTATCATGGACAGACTGGAAAGTCTGCCATACGCGATTCTGTCGAGCCGCTTTCTTCGGCGACTGTTATACGCCATCCTGGCGGGCGCGGACGTAAAGAGTCAGTCTAGCTTTGTAAAGTTTTGTAAAGACTGGGCCACTCCTTGTAGTGCGATGACCTGTCACCGCTTTTGCCTGCGGCGGCTTGACGCCGCTCCGCTCTTGAATTCAAGCGCACCCATTTCCGCGACAAGTCGTGGACGGCCAAAGCGGCGACGAGTCGCCGCACGCCAAGGAATTGACACTTCTTTACAAAGGCCGCGACGCCCTATGCGCTACAATCGCCGGCCTGTAGGACAGACTTTCCAGTCTGTCCGCGAAAATCAGACAGACAAGAATGTCTGTCCCACTGAATCAATGGATCACATACTGATCATCGACGACGACGTTGCGCTCTGTGAACTGGTGACGGAGTATCTCGAGCCGTTGGGTTTTCGGATCGAGTCGATCCATCGCGGCGACGCCGGGGCAGAACGCGCGCTTGCGGGTGAACATTCGCTGGTTGTCCTTGATGTCATGTTACCCGGCCTCAACGGCTTTGAAGTCTTGCGACGAATAAGGTCCGAATCAAAAATTCCGGTGTTGATGCTCACCGCTCGCGGTGATGATATCGACCGCATCGTGGGACTCGAAATCGGCGCCGATGATTACCTGCCGAAACCTTTCAACCCGCGCGAATTGACCGCTCGCATTCGCGCGATCCTGCGAAGGACAAGTTCCGACGCACCAGCCGATCGGGCCCAGGAAAAGAGACTGCGCGTGGGGGACGTCGAGCTCGATAGCGGCACCCGCGCTATTTCGCGGGCCGGAGAAAACGTTGAGCTTACGGCCGTTGAGTTTGATCTGTTGGAAAAGTTATTGCGCGCCGCGGGAGAGATAGTGACGCGCGAAGAATTATCGCAGAAAGTTTTGGGAAGGAGTTCTTCGCCTTTCGATCGCAGCATCGATATGCACATCAGCAATCTGCGCAAAAAACTCGGGGCCAGTGTTGCAGGCACCGAGCGCATAAAAACAGTAAGAGGCGTGGGCTACATTTACGCGCAACCCAGCGCCAGCGACGGAAGGTAAAATTTTGCCGAGAAGCTTGTTCCTGAAAATCTTCGTATGGTTTGGCGCCGTCGTGCTGACGGCAATCGGCAGCGCGTTTATCGTTGGCGAGTTTGTTCACCGCAGCCAACCGCAAGCGCAGCCTCGGAGACCACTGGATCTCGCGCTGGATGCCTACGGCAGACTGGCGGCCGATAGTTACGAGCGCGGCGGCCAGAGTGCGCTCGCCACCGAACTCGATCGTGTTCAACGAGAATCCAACTTGCGAGTACAGTTATACAACAACCAGGTCCAGGAGCTATCCGGCCGATCATCGTCTGCTGGAACCTCGGATGCAGTACGGCAAGTTCTTGAGACACGAGAGCCGGAAGGTTTCGAGGGCCCGCATTCCTTGCGCGCGCGCTTGGTGCAGACAACCGGCGGCAATCGATATGTAATCGTCGCGGAAATGCCATCGCGGCCGCCGGATCGCTTCCTGGTGCCGCCCGTGGTGCATTTGCTCTTTATGTGTCTGCTGGGCGCGCTTTTTTGTTACGGGCTGGCCAGGTATCTGACATCGCCGGTTACAAAACTTCGCGAGGCGACGCGAGAATTTGCCGGAGGGAACTTGAGCGCGCGTGTGGGACCAACAATGGGGAGTCGCCGTGATGAGTTGGTATCACTGGCCGCCGACTTTGACGAGATGGCCGAGAAGATCCAGTCGCTGATTGAAAGTCAGCGGCGTTTGCTGGGCGACATCTCTCATGAATTACGTTCGCCGCTGGCGCGTTTGAATGTGGCGCTGGAGTTAGCGCGACAAAGATCCGGCGTCGAAGCGACCAGCGCGCTCGAGCGGATTCAACGCGAAGCGGAAATCCTCAATGAGATGATTGGCCAGCTACTAGCGCTGACTCGTTTGGAAAGCGGCGCGGAGGAGATTCAGAAAACTCAATTCGATCTGGAACCGCTCTTACGCGATGTGGTGAAAGACGCTGACTTCGAGGCGCGCGCGCGCAACCGGTCTGTCAAACTTGGCGTTACTGAGCCTGCTGTTATCGAAGGCATTCCGAATTTGATTCGACGCGCCATTGAGAACGTGGTGCGGAATGCCGTTCACTACACCGCCGAGGGAACTGCGGTTGAAATCAAACTCTTTATCGAGTCGAATGCAAAAGAAACCTCAGACAAACCAAACCGCAAGAGCGTAATTATCATCGTGCGCGATCACGGACCCGGAGTTCCCGACGAAGCACTTTCAGAGATCTTTCGTCCGTTTTACCGGGTGGACGAAGCGCGCGATCGGGAAGCGGGCGGTGTTGGTTTGGGATTGGCAATTGCCGAACGCGCGGTGCGGCTGCACGGCGGCATAGTGCAAGCTGAGAACGCAGTAGGTGGTGGGTTACAGGTGACGATCGGGCTAGAACAAGCGGAAAAGGGTAACGGGTAAAGGGGAACCCATTCCTCGTTCCCCTTTACCCGCTTCCCGTTTGACCCACTTCCTACTTCGGCGTTACCCCCAGATTCGTCAGCAAGAACGAATAGATGTCCGCCGTCTGTTCGATTTGCTTGGTGGTACTACTCGCGCCGTGGCCCGACTTAGTGTCGATGCGAATCAGGATCGGATTAGGACCGCCCTGCCCTGCCTGCAGCGCCGCCGCATATTTGAAGTTATGCGCCGGCACCACGCGATCGTCGTGATCGGCGGTAGTAATAAGAGTGGCCGGATACTTCGCACCAACCTTGATGTTATGAATCGGCGAATAAGCCAGCAAAGCTTTGAACTCTGCTTCGTTATCGCTCGAGCCATAGTCTGCAATCCAGTTCCAGCCGATGGTGAACTTGTGGAAGCGCAACATGTCCATCACGCCAGCCTGCTCCACCACCGCCCTGAATAATTCCGGTCGCTGATTGGAAACGGCGCCGACTAACAAGCCGCCATTCGAACCACCCTGAATCGCCAGCTTGTCCGGCGAGGTGTACTTCTTCGCAATCAGATACTCAGCCGCGGCGATGAAATCGTCAAAGACGTTTTGCTTTTTGAGTTTCGTTCCCGCTTCATGCCACTGCTCGCCATACTCACCGCCGCCGCGCATGTTTGCGGAAGCCCAGATAACGCCCTGCTCGAGTAGCGCCAGGCGGAGAGAGCTGAAGCCTGGTGAGTTTGTGACATTGAAACCGCCGTAGCCATAAAGCACCGTCGGATTACTTCCGTCGAGCTTGATACCCTTCTTGTGAACGAGGAACATCGGCACGCGCGTGCCGTCCTTGCTGTTATAGAAGACCTGGGTCGTTTCGTAGTCGCCTGACTTGAAGCCGGGAATTTCCGGTTGACGGAACAAGGTTGATTGCTTCGTCGCGATGTCATACTTGTAGATCGTTGGCGGGAAGTTAAACGTCGTAAACGTATAGAAGGTAAACTTGTCGTCCCATCTGCCGCCGAAGCCGCCGACAGTTCCCAGCCCCGGCAACTTGATTTCGTTTTCGAGTTTGCCATCGAGGCTATAGACGTAAGCGCGGTTGGCAACGTCTTTCAGGTAAGTAACAAACAGCTTGCCGCCCACAGCGCTGACGTTATCGAGTGGCTCGGGCTTCTCCGGAATGACGTCTTTCCAGTTTTTCTCCTCCGGATTTTTGGGATCAAAAAGGAAGACCCTGCCATTCGGCGCTTTGTGATCGGTGAACACCAAAAACTTATCGCCCACATTGTCGACAACGTTATAATTGTCGTCGCCAATCTCGGCGACGATGGGAGTGAACGTGGTGCCAGGCTGAGAAACTTCGCGATAGAAAACTGCATTTCCTTTTTTGCCTTTGCCACGTTCAGAGATCGAAAGAAACGCATAACGCTCGTCGTCGCTGGCGCCGAGGTTGTGGAAGCGTTGCGGATTCGCCGCGTCTTCGTAAACCTTCAAATCTTCCGACTGTGACGTGCCGACCTTGTGATAGAAAACCTGATGGTTCTCGTTTTTGCTGGTGAGTTCATGACCTTTTTCCGGCGCCGGATAACGGCTGTAGTAAAAACCGTCACCCTGCCAGGAAACGCCTGAGGCCTTCATCCATTCAACGTGTTCCGGTTCCACTTGCTTTGTAGCGACATCCATCACAAAAACATCGTTCCAATCAGAACCGCCTTTAGACACACCATAAGCGACGTATTTTCCGTCCTTCGAAAGCGAGAACGCTCCGAGACGCGTCGTGCCGTCGGCGGAAAGTTTATTTGGATCCAGCAGCACTTCCGGAGTTCCGTCCAAACCTTTCTGGCGGTACCAAATGCTCTGGTTCTGCAATCCATCGTTTTTGGTGAAGTAGAAATAATCACCACGACGCGCGGGCGCAGAGTATTTGGGATAGTTGTAGAGCTGAGTTAAGCGATCTTTGATTCTTGCGCGAAACGGAATTTTTTCCAGATACGCAAACGTGACACTGTTCTCTGCCTCAACCCACGAAGCCACTGCGGGTGAAACCGAGGTGTCGTCTTCGAGCCAACGATACGGATCGGCTACTTTGGTTCCAAAGTAGTCTTCGACGGTCTCGCTTTTCTTAGTAATGGGATAAACAAGACTTGGCGAGCCCGCACCGCTATCACTTGAAGCTGCAGGCGCCATCTTCTGTCCATTTTGCGCGCGCGATTGCGGCGTCAACTGCGAAATGGACAAGAGCGAAACTGCCAAGGCTATGATTGCGAAGGGCAACAGCAATCGACGAAAACTGAGAGCGCGATAGTAAAAACTAATTCTCATCGGATCATCTCCTGAGGTGATTGGAAACTGGAAACCTCTATCGGGTGATAAAGGAAAACTCGCTTAACGGAAAACAGTGTGGACGCCCATACTCTAATCGAGTTGCCGCTCAAGTTCAACGCTGTTCAGCGGCGCAATGCAGGAACTCCAAAATTTTGGATGAGCATTAAAAATCTGGATTGATCTGAAAGGAAAGGTCCGGGACTTTTTTTGATCATTCATCAATACTCTCAAGCAAGATATGGTTGTTAAATCCGCCCTTAGCTTCATACTTTTTTGCTCGCACTTCTTCAACCACTTTATAGGGAATTTGGAGACTCTCAGCTAGCCCGTGTAATACTTCTGCAAGGTCCGCCAGCTCCTCGGCTGAAGGATCCGCTTCAAACTCTGATAGCTCCTCGCGAATCTTGGCCAACAGACTCGCGTAGAACTCGACGCCATCAAGACTCCGGACGTGAGGTGTAGCGCCGCGCTCGCGGATAATATCCGGAATCTTATCTCTGACAAGTTTCGGAAGTTGAGTCATGCCCGCCAATCGGTTAGGGTCTGGAAAAACGCAGCGGCGTTGGGCTCTTTCCGCCAATCCCAACTTCGGTTCTTTAGTTCGTCACCTAGCACGCGGCGGAGGAACTGAGAAGGCACATCGCGAGAGCAGCGGTAGAGCCAGCACTTGGCTGTCGTCAACGAACCAATCAAGAGATAAGGATGGCCCGCAGCGTAAGGTTGTAAGTCGCCAAGAGAATCCGCTGCAACCCAGGGCTCGAACTCTGACATGGCTGCGACGAGAAAACTGGACGGGCCAGGAACAATATGGAGATGGGCGTGATCAATACAGGCTCCGCAGGACCGTCCCGACTCGGCTGTAGCGCCATGCTCAAAGAACAAAATCTCCTGACCGTAGCTGGCCGCCAACTTCAAGGAACATGCATTTAGAAGTTCCCGAGAGGTAGACAAAGTCTCCTCAGAGCACGCGAGAATAGAATAGTAATGCTCTCGGGGCACCAGCATTAGATGTCCTGGCGTCAATGGACCTAAGGTAGGCAAAAGTGCCCACTCGTTGTTTTGCTGCAACACGCGCGACGCTGCTGCCGCCGGAATGAAACTCTTGAAAAGCGGGGTGCTTGTGCCGCGCAACTCGGCACAGATTGAACACTGGCACTGCTCGCAGAGGCGATCATTTTTTGCGAAACGCTTAGTGAGGTAACAAACCTTTTTATGGCTTAACGACATGTAACTTTATCTGAACCCAAGTGACCTGTACAAATTTACATCTTCTCGCGATCCGCATACAAACCGAAGGGCAGCCAACGGCCTCGAATCTTTCCCTGGGCCTCCGGCGACAAACGCGACGCGCGCAGTTCTTCATCGCCGTGTTTGGCCAACCAGCGTTCATAGTCCTCGATGTTAATCTCCGTCCACGCCGATTTCGACAAGTGTGCTCTCGCGTAACTCTTTATGTCTTTGATCATCCACCCCCGCGTTTCTGCCACCGCCGACTCGATGTCGGCCTCGGAGAAGGCGGAACCGTCCAACTGTGCCGCCGGCAGAGTTCGCTCAATGTGTATTCGCCGGGCCACGTCATCGGGCCTGTCAAGAAAAAGGATTTCATCAAAGCGTCCCGGTCTCCGCACCGCGACATCAACGTGCGCCAAGTAGTTTGTCCCAAGGAAAAATACCACCTTCCTCGCGTCATGAAGATCTTGAAGTTTGGGAAGCATCGATGCAGTTGCAAACGACAGTATGTTACGCGCGCCAGCGTCCTCCGTCCTCATCCGAAACAACTCATCGCATTCGTCGAACAAGATGACTGTATGATCGAGATGCATCAAGTCGTCAAAGATTCCTGAAGCTTCAGCCTCTATAAACTCAAGACCTTTCTTAATGAAGTGGCCGGGGTTCAAAGTTATCAGAGGCCACCCAAGAACTTTTGCAAAGTGCTCAATAAAGAAAGTTTTGCCGCTGCCGGGTGGCCCGAATATAATGAATGAAACGCCGTCCTCGGCTGGTCGGACAAAATTCGACCCCCGGTCCAATTGTTTTTGGAGAGGGTCCAGAACTTTCCTGGCCAAGAACTCTGCAGGTTGTGCATGTTGGTCGGGCTCAATGATCGCCTTCGACCATTCACTCCTCAGGTCCACTTCAAGGCGAGGTGCTTCAGGCAAACCAGGAATCGATCGCCTGCGGGCCTTTGACAACCTGACCGGTGGTCTGAGGCTGTATTTTTTCAATCGCTCATGCCTGGCAAACGCACGCTCCGTTAGCCAAAGCAAATGAAACAACCTGGCAGTCATTGCTGTGATCCAGGTCTCACTCACCTTTGGCCATCTAACTCGATCACTCACCCATCCGGACGAAGAGTTATGACAATTTGCGGAAAAGGAGTTGACTAGATAGAGGCCGGTTTTGCGGAGGGCGCCTAGACCATCGCTGACCAATTGAAAACTCTCGGAGCGATAGTCTACCAACAGACTCGGTTCGAAAAGACATTCAGCCAAACTCAACGCGATAGCGACGCTCGGCTGCTGAATTGAGGTCCCCGTATCATCAAATGTGGGTGACCTTCCGGCGGGCCAAGTGCCGTCCGCGTATTGATCCCCAATAACAGCCTCGATGCAAGCTCGAAAGACGGATTCTGAGGCGAAAGAGTCGTCAAGCAAATTGCGGCCATGCGTTGAGAAGGCGAGCGAAGCGGGATCATAGTGAGGATACAGGGGGATCTGACGTCTGCTCATCAGCTTATCCACTTCACCGGCAAAATATTGTTTCAGGTGCGCCTTGAGTGTTGCGACGTCCTTGTTGAGCTGGAGTATGAGAATTGCTTCACCTCGCGGCTTCAGGCCGAATCTTTCGAGGAGAACGTCACGTTCGATGAGGCCGATTGCGATCTGCAACAGCATAAATGGGGAAACCAAGGGACTATCTGCCAATTCAGCTGCTGTGGCGATCTCTGACATTTCAGCGGGTTGTTGTTGACTAGTCTGCGCGACCGGCGCGGTGATAATGTTCTTTCGCAAGATCCCACACAGGTGTTGGGTCGCAGAAGGAAGTCCTTCCTCCACGCGTGCTAACAACGAGTTTAGTAGTACCAGTCTTGTTTGGCGTTGCTCTCGCTGTTGCTCGGTGCTGTCCGAGTCTACGAACTCAAGCAGGCGTTCCTTTTCGTGAATGGCGAGACCAGCCAGAATCCGCAGCGCTTGAAACAGACGACCAATCACTAATGCCTGCCGAGGATGATAGTGAGTTCGCATATTTGGTTCATCCAAAGGCGCATTGCTGTCGCCTTGATCAGCAGGCGGCATGAAATGACTTGAAGATCCAATGACGGCCGATACCCAATCGGCACCGCCCAAAGATCCTGAAGTTTGATTGACCAGCGTCCCGAAGACTTCGTCATAGGACGAGAAGTTGTTCACGTCGACAATCTTCAGATCTGGAGTCTTGACAGTTTTCTTGCCGGGATCAAAAGGCTTCTCCAGGTCCCAAACGCCACAATCGCCAAAGGCCATAACGGAATGGAAAGTTGCGGTGGGGAAATAATGATGGTTCCGATTGTCGCTGCTCACGCGCTCGGAAGTACGCCACGCGTGGTGATTTCCACTCTCGGAATTCCAGAGCGAGAAGAGTGAAGAGAGCGCCCTTTCGCACCAGATCTTGGGATCGGTCATTACCGGACTCCTGAGGTTGACACTCGGCTCATGAGGTCTGCCGAAGGACAGCGAAGAATTCATGGTTATTCCGAGTCATGCCTAAGCATGACTCGAATGTTAGGGCGACGACACCTGAGTGAACATCTCAGAACGAATAGGACATCAAGCTGAACAACGAGGCTGGGCATTATAAGACAGGTCGCCGCCGATTGATAGGCCAGCGGAATGACGCCTGGTGGCCCACCGCCGGTGCGGGGTTCAAGCGTCGAAGTTCAGGACCGCCCTCCCGATGATTTGGGCGGCACAAGATTTTTTCGGTTTTTTTCGATCGGCGCAAGTTGCATTTGAATTGCGCCTATGTTAAAGACCCACGCTGTAACTTTCACTTTTAGTTGCTGCTCACTGGTATTGCTGCGAAATTCATTCTTTTCTATGTGGGATGAGTTCGTCTTATTCGATCTGCTCGATCTTCTCAATTCAAAGGCGTATAGTTTTTTTTGCGCTTTGGAAGCCCCTTGAGAGGCGGATTCAGTCGAACCCCGGAATGCTTCGCCGCAACCAATTTCCTCAAAAGGACATCGGAGATATGCCATGAAAGACGATGAGGCCATTCTTTACGTCGACAATTCGCCGTCGAGCACTAAGGCTGAGAAAATCCTGAAAGGAGCTGGAGTTAGGTACACGGTCCGGGTGGCCCCCAGTGCCTACCGGGCAGCTTACCGCACGCCAGTCCTCTTTGGTCTTTTCAACAAGTTCGAGGGAATCGAAGGGATCCAGATTTTCGTGGATAACTCGCGCTTGTTGAGTCATTCCATGCAAATAGCGAAACCTCGCCGTCGCAAGTAAGCGTCACTCAACTTCGTTCCAATTCGACGCGTCACGTTTCATGGCGCGCCTCTCACAACCTTGATCCTCGCATGAATCGAAAAAAAACTTCCTCGCAAAAGAAACCTGCGTCACCCTCCCAGAAGCCAATTCATGCACATGATGAAGGCGATTTTCTTACCCAGATCCTGCTGCTGACGGGACGCGAAGGACTACTAGCGACCAAGCTGGCCGAACTGGAAGCCTTGGATTCGTGCTTCCACGCCTTATGGTCCAAATTGAAAAGCACGAAATGCTCCAAGCTAAAAAGCGCGCATGGGCAGAATGGTGAGGCACGCGCTGACTTATTCAATCGTCTGTTACTCAGCCTGGGTATCATGTCGATTTCTCCCCAGGTCTTTAGAATCATATTTGGCAACGTCGATTTCAGTGATCACAAAGAGTTCGAAACTCGAGTAAATAGTTTCCGCATCCTCTGCATGCTTGAATATGGAAACTTTAGATATGGTTATAAAAGCTTTAGACGAAACGCACTATTACTTCAGGACAAGTGGGAAGAGCACTTTCCAGGTGACACTCGCATCACTCGGGGTGTTAAGGTCCGTCTACAACCGGCTCCCGTTGGATTGATTCCCATCCAACCCGGCGAGCTTTTCGCTCTAGATCTCGACAGCGACAATACCGAGGTCGTCAATTCAGCGCGTAAGCACCTAAAAAAGTTGCTGGAATCTGCTCTAGCTGGAAAGGTAAACAGCTTCGCGAGTCTGAAGAAAATTGCGCAGCAACAGAAGGTCAACAACTTCACTTCTCTCATCGCAAATGTTGGACTTCCGGGTGCCGAAAATCTTCTCAAAAAGGACCATGGCGCAAGCTCATATCGCAACACTCTGCAAAAGCTTCACGACAGCTGTAACACGATCGACGAAACTGCAGTTGAAAGAATTCAGCGGTCGGGAATTAGTAATGCCGCGATCTACCGCGCTATGCATGACTTGAGCGTTTACGTTGCTACATCTATGCGCGAGCCGCTGCATTTCACCACCAATTGGGCGTTCGTGCAGGGATTATTTCACTCCGGGGCGCTTGAGAATTGGGGACTGCGCTATTTCGACCCCACTCAGGCTTTTGTGGCTGATCGAATTCAGACTGGCTTGTTGGAATGCCTGATGCTGAAACGGGCACAACTAACCGTGTATCACGCGCAGGAGTCCGACACATTTGGCAAGGATTGTGAAGCCGGTGTCACGATGGCACAAGGTAAACCGGTAGTGGTATTTGTGACGCGGCTGTTTGAAAGTCAGCCAAAAATGAAAAAGCTCTACGCATTGTTCGACAAAGGGGTTCAAACAAGACGAGAGCAGTTCCTGTCGACCCTGGTCGACAATGGCATATTAAAAGAGGCTGAGGCGCAGTCGCTCCTTATTCGTTACAGGTCGTTATCGAATGTTATCGCTTTTGTTGTTGCAAAACAGGCGAGACTCGTTCTCAAGAACGTTGGCGTCGAAGAGATCGAAATGGAGTTGTTCAAGCACGGTTACGACCCAAACGTAAGTGAAGATCTACGGGAATATACGGTGAAGCTAATTGTCAATCTGGAGAGAAGAGCTCTAACTTTCAGAGCCGTTCATCCTCTCGCGCTTCAGACTTCGCCCATGGACGGCGTCGCGCGCGGCGTTATCGTAACGCGAACAGTTGCTGACACTGCAAAAGTCATTAAAGGCTTATTGACCAAAACACTTCGTTATCGAATCGTTTACACTCACGACAATTGGCTTTTAGTCGACACCATAACTCACTCCCCAGTAAGAGTCGTGACGAGAGACCCCATTCTAACTGCCGCTTTTTGGAATGAAAGATGGGGCAATCATAAGCATCATTTAGATTAATGCACCTCGGGGGCGTTGCTCATCTTAGAGTTTTCGAAGTTGTGACCCTCACTGGAACCAGCAAGATCGAGCGAAGAAATGTCCGACGAAGAAGATCTGATCGACCCATTCAATCCGTTTCCCGATCCGGTCGCAGTGCCCATCACCGATGTTTTCGACCTTCACACTATCCAACCGCGCGATGTGAAACGTGTAATTGAAGAATATCTGAGCGAAGTTCGCCGCCTGGGATTTCCGAGCGTGAGAATAATTCACGGCAAGGGCATTGGCGTGCAGCGGGAGATGGTGCGGAAAATATTAGGACGAACCACGTTTGTGATGGATTGGACGGATGCGCCGCCGGAAGCAGGAGGTTTGGGCGCGACGATTGTGAGATTACAGAAAGGTTAGCGGCGCATCGGAGATGCGCTGAGAGGGTAGCCAGAGGTGAAACCTCTGGATCCCGACGCCATTTCAAGTTCGCGCGGTGGAACCGCGCCCAGAATCTCTGCGCGCCTTCAACGCGCAAACGATTTATCAAAATCTAGTCACCAGACGTTTCACGTCTGGCTACCTTCTTCTCGCCGCTGCCGCGGCGATTGTCACTCCTCCCGCGCTTGCCTCAAGCGCTCACTCAGAACTCTCAGATCATCAAGATGTCCTTCGTCATGCTCACGCATCAGTTCAGCCAGTCGTCTGAGCGTGACGCTTCCCACGCCTTCAAGCGTGCCTGTGCGGTTTAGTTTTCCGTCACTCAAAGTCCGCAGGATCTCCACATTTTCTCTTCGCGCCGTTTCAAAGGAAAGCATCGCCGCATCCAGCTGCTCGCTGTTGTAATTACTCTCCGCTGCAACTCGCGCCCCGTCAAAGTCAGCCAGAGCCGGAGCCGGCTCGGCGAGTATTCGCCTGATTCGTGGACCATAACCCTGAAGCTCCAGATCTCTCAGATGGCAAATGTTTTCGAGCACTGAGAATTCATCCGGCGAACTCGACCAACGGATTTCCGCGCTCCCCAGTTCGGCAGCAAAGCTTTTGAGTTTGTCTGGGGTTTCGTTGAGGAATTTAAGCAGCGTCGTGAAGTTTACGCCTTCGGCGGTTGGTGCGTGCTGAGTCATCTGGATCAAGCGAGCAGGCCGCGGATAAGGTCACTCAGAAAGTCGATATCAATTGGCTTGGTAACATACGCATCGAAGCCGGCGGCCTTCGCTCCCATGCGAAAATCTGTTTCCTGGTGCGCGGTAACCGCGATAATTGGAATGCCCTTCAGGTCATTGGTCGCGCGAATCTTCTGCGTAGCGGCCAGCCCATCCATTATCGGGAGACTAAGATCCATGAGGATGATGTCCGGACGCTCCTGCTCCGCAACCTCGACGGCTTTGGCGCCGTTTTCCGCCTCGATGATTATGTAACCTAATTGTTCCAGTGCCAGCCGCATGAAATAGCGGGCATCGTCGGAGTCTTCGACGATTAGAACAGTTCGATCCCTGGAGTCCTTTTCCATTGCTCGCCGCCACCCGGTTCCGCAAGAATCTTGCGCGGTTGCTGGGTTTAACTGAAAATTCTAAGTCTTTGGAGTGCTCTTGACTTTATGTCGCCCGCACGGATTATGTCAAGAAATTCAGTCTGAGAGGCCTAAAAGCATTTGCTCTGTTAACACAAAGGCACGAATTTGCGTCATTTCCAGTGAACCAAATGCTGCGCCCTATCGTTCAACAACAGGAATCTAACTTCTCGAAAGGCCTGAAACACACCATGAAGAAAATACTGCTGGTCATCCTGCTGCTGGGAATTGCTGGAGTTGCAGGTGTTGTACGCTCCTACACGAAGAACGGACACTCGGCCTGGCCGCTGGTTGTTCACCACGACAAGCAGTCAACCAAGAGTGTGCGCGATGAGATTCGCAAGAGCTTTGACCTGACAGCCGGCGCCCGGGTTGAGGTTTCAGGAATCAACGGCTGGGTCAAAATCGAAACCTCCGATCGCAAAACCGCTGACGTTTACATCGAACGCTTCGGTGACAGCCAGGAAGTTTTGAACCGGCGGAAAATCATTATCGAGAACACGGCGGGAGGCCTGACGATTCGTAGCGAGAAGGGTGATGGTGGTTTTCTCTCGCACGTGTTTGGTTCTAACCCGACCGAACAAGTCACCTTAAAGCTGCCACGGCAGATTTCGCTGGTCACCAATGGAGTAAATGGCTCAGTTACGTCAGGTGGGATCGATGGGGCGCTCGAGGTCAACGGAGTTAACGGAAAAGTTGACATCGCCCAAGCCTCCGGCTCGGCTGAGCTTAATGGAATCAATGGCAACGTCTCGGTCGGTTTGGCCAAAATCGGCAAAGGCGTAGACATCAGCGGTATCAACGGGAACATCGACTTGCTGTTCAGCGCGGATGTGAACGCCAAGCTCGAGGCTCACGGAATGAATGGCCAGGTCACCTCTGATTTGCCAAACGTGTCGGTCGACAAGAGCAACCACGGAAACTATAGCGCTCAGATTGGAAACGGCGGCGGCTTGATTTCAGCCAGCGGGATTAACGGCAATATTCGTTTGACGCGAATGACGGGTGCGACAACGGCAGGCGATCAGTAACGAGAAAGTAGCCTGTAGTCAGTATAAAAACAGACTAACCCACAAAGGTTTGCTGTCTACTGACTCCTATCTACTGTCCACCAAAGCATTACTTCACTTCGGAAAACTTGATGTTCATGATTGGATACTCTTTCCAATCTTTGTAGTCGTAGTGCCACCATTCGGGTTCGAAGACCGCAAACCCTTCGGCTGTCATGGCCGCGCGTAACAGTTCGCGCAGTCGCTTAGCCTCGGGCGTGGCACACTCGTAGTTGACGTGCGACCGCTCCGTCATCTCGTCATACTCGCTCGGCATCTCACCTGCTCGCCAGTCTTCAGATCAAACAGCGACAGGTCGACCGCACAACCGCGATTGTGGCGCGAACCCTTGCTCGGGTCAGCCACAAAAATCTTCTTGTCTACGGGCGTGACATCCCAGAAGACTTTGGTAACTGCCCACGGACGATAACCGTCAAATACAACCAGGCCGTAGCCTCGTTTTCTAAGACTCTGGTTTACGCGCGCCAGCGCCTCAGCCGCTGGACGTTGCAAGAAGGCGCGCGGCTGTTTGTAAACAGCTTTGCCGAGAAAGTTGTTCCTGGTGGCATAACGAATGTCGAGCCGGATTGTGGGATCGAGTTTGATTAACTCAACTAAATCCGGTTGGCGAAAAGGGCCCGTCTCTGCTGGCGGTCCCTGAGCCAGGGCTACCGTGAAAAAAGCAAGACTAACTAAACTGATCTTAAGTGAACGGAAAAACATTTTGGTTTCCTTAAAGACTGGTTTTGAAAGAGCGGGGCAAGCCCCCTTCCCGACCTGAGAGCTTCTCCATTCAGCTAGCGGTTGGGAAGGGGCTTGCCCCGCTCCTTAAAGCTCAAGCGGCTTTCTGGTAGTCAACGTCGGTAAATTCCAGCCGCGCAGTTTCTCGCTCCACTGCGGTACGGTGTTGTTGATGAACTTGTTCACTTCTTCCATGCGCTCGGCATACTCCGGTTGTATCTCTGCGAAGTATTGGCGCTGAGCGGCCGTCGGGGCTGCGTTCGTGCCATCCAATCCGAAAAAGATGTCGCCGAGATCGTTCACAACCTGCGACCTGCCGGGAAGCCCGAGACCACCTTGCCTGCGCGTAAGTCGATCCTCCAGCGTCTCGATCTGCTTAATGTAATCCTCGAGCGCCTTCATCATGTCTTTGTCCGGTTCTTTGTTGAGGATCTTTGCGGTGGCCTGAGAGTGCTTTAGTTGGTCCTCGATGCTGTCGAGAAAACGCAGCGCGTTATTCGCGGCAGACTGCATGTCACGAACCTTCATCTGCAGATCCAGTTGCGCCTGCAGATCGGCTGTGGGAACAGTTATGGTTGGGTCAAGTCGGACTTCAACTGGTTGCACAATTAACTTGTCACCAATCGTGAGCCTGACCGTGTAATTGCCGGGCAAGACCTGCGGACCGCGTGGCGGTCCAGCAAACGCGGCTTCTTCTTCGCTTGGTGGGCGACGCACCTCCGCGCCGCCATAACGAAGATTCCAGGTCACGCGATTCAGTCCTTTTTCCTTGACCGGTTTGTCCAGGTCCTGCACCAGCTTGTTATTCTCGTCAAAGATTTGAATCTTGAAATTCGTTTTGTCGTCGGGCTTGGTTTTCAAATAGTAAGTTATCAACGCACCGTAGGGTGGGTTTGGACCTGTAAACACCTTGTCACCAATTCCGTACCGCGTCATGAGCGACGCGAAACGCAACCCTGGCCGCACCGAAAATAAATGCGCATCGCGCTTCAGAATTTCTGGCGTCATTTGTTGAATTGGCGTGGCGTCGTCAAAAATAAAGATGCTGCGCCCGTGAGTCGCCAATATCAGATCGTTATCGCGCGGATGGACCAGAATGTCGTGAACGGAAACATTTGGCAGGTTCTTCAGATTGAGCGCGATCCATTCCTTCCCGGCAGTGTATGAAGCAAACAATCCCAACTCGGTGCCGGCATAGAGCAGATTAGGATTCTTCGGATCCTCGCGAACAACCTGCACGTAAGCTGTTGCTGGTAGGTTCCCGGTTACATTCTGCCAACTCTTGCCGCCGTCGCTGGTGCGAAAAACATAAGGACGAAAGTCGTCGAACATGTGCCGATCAAAAGCGACGTAGGCACTTAACGCATTTGTCCGCGAAGGCTCGATGTGCGAAACGGGCGAATTGGCCGGCAGGCCGGAAACGCTCTTGATGATGTTGTCCCAGTCTTTACCGCCGTCGTTGGTTAGCTGCAGGTTTCCGTCGTCCGTGCCGGCCCATATCTGACCCTTGCGCACTGGAGACTCGGCAAGCGTAATAATCGTGGTGTGATATTCAGCCGTCGAGTTTTCAAATGCTATCGGCCCGCCTGCGTCTTTCTGTTTCTCGTGATCGTCGGTTGTCAAATCTTTACTAATCTGTTCCCAGGTCTTGCCGAAGTCAGTTGACTTGAAAACAACATTTCCCCCGAAATAGATCGTGTTCTTATCGTGCGGTGAAAGTATGATCGGGGCGTTCCAGTTAAAGCGAAACTTCTCGCCAAGTGCCGGACCGGCGCCACTGCCACGGCCCCAGGGATTTATTTCCTGTTGCTCTCGAGTACGAAAGTCAGTGCGCAGGATATTGCCGCCCTGCGATTCCGAAATATAAAGCTCGGGCTCATCGGGATTGTTGAAGATGTAAAAGCCATCGCCAAAACTAATCATGCGCCAATCGTCGTTCATGATCCCTGCCGGCTCACGCGTCCGGCTCGGTCCGGTCCAGGCGCCGTTGTCCTGGAGTCCGCCCATCACGTAATAAAAGGGCAGGCGGTTGTCGGCGTGAATCTGATAAAACTGGCCCAGCGGCATGTTGTAGACCGGTTCCCAGGTTTCGCCGCCATCGTAGGTTACGGCGATGCCCCCGTCCTGTCCGACCCAAATGCGTTTCGGGTCCCTGGCGTCCTGCCAGAACGCGTGATAGTCGATGTGAACTTTTCCGGTGATTGACTTGAACGACTTGCCGCCATCGATCGACTCAAATAAGGTCGAGGCCACCGCGTAAACGTGGTTCTCGTTATTCGCGTCGACGCGCACACGCGTGTAATAGAAACCGCGCGAGACGATGTTTGCCTGTTTCGAAACTTGCTTGAAAGTATCGCCGCGATCATCCGAACGATAGAGGGTCCCTTCTTTCGACTCCACAATTGCATAGACTACGTTTGGATTGCTTGGTGCTACGCGGACGCCGATCCTTCCCAGCAACTTCGGTAAACCGTTCGTCAGTTTTTTCCAGGTCCGCCCGCCATCGATCGACTTGTATAGTCCGCCCTTCTCGCTACCGCTGCGGTGAGTCCAGGGTTTGCGCTCAAAGCTCCACATACCGGCATAAAGAATATTTGGATTTGTAGAATCAATTTCCAGATCGGAGACGCCGTGTTCGCGATCGATGTAGAGCGTCTTGGTCCAGGTCTTGCCGCCGTCCGTAGTCATGAACACGCCGCGCTCTTCGTTGGGGCCAAAGGCGTGACCTAATGCGCCTACGTAAACGATGTCGGGATTCTGCGGATGGATCGCGATTGCAGAAATGTGCTCGCTGTCCCGGAGTCCCATGTGTTGCCAGTTCTTGCCACCGTCAGTCGACTTGTAAACGCCGTCGCCAAACGAAACGCTGTTTCTGACATTTGATTCGCCGGTGCCCACCCAAACCACGTCCGGGTTGCTCGGCGCGAGTGCAATGTCGCCAATTGAAACCGTTCCCTGTCGTTCAAAGATTGGTTTCCAGGTAACGCCCGCATTCGCTGTTTTCCATAGGCCGCCCGAAGCGGTAGCTACGTAGACGATGTTCGCGTTTCCCGGCACGCCTTCAACGTCAGCCGTGCGTCCACCCATGTTTGCCGGACCAATGCTGCGCCACTCAAGCCGTTCGAATGCACTTTCGAAAGTCGGCTTAGCGTCGCTTGCCGGCGAAGGACTTTCTGCTGGATTGGGCGAGGGCGTGGCGGTAAGGTCCTGAGCGTAACTAAGAGCACCGCTTTGCATTAACAAAGCGCCGAGAAGACAACAACCAAAGATTCGTTCACAGAGAGACATTTTCTGATTCTCCTACACCTGACGGGTAGCAAACGTGAAGCTTGGGTAACCGGGCGGAAAGTTTATCATCGAAGCCCGAAGAGAAGCGCGAAAATGCCTCTCCTTGGAATGCGGCGACCTGTCGCCGCTTTTGTTCCGGCCCGACACCGCGTCACTGGAGTAAATCAAGTATGGAAACGCGGCGCCAGTTCATCGGCGACCAAAGCGGCGACCTGTCGACGCACTCCCTGGAGATGTTTGTTTTTGAAAGTGGACCCGTACCACCTCACGGCCTCAATTGAACCGCCGGGCGAAACCGGATATAAATGGAGACACTCAGGAACACGAAGGAGAATTCCACACTTGCCGCAAAGTAGACATCGAAAGATTAACAAGGCGAAGAAACGACCTAAGGGCACTTATCCCTCAGCTCAAACAAAACCGTCCACCGAAGCCGGCAGCAACGCGCGAACACTTGTTTTCGTCCTCGTGCTTGCGCTAGTCGGTGCAGCAGTCATCTACGTGCTGGTGAAACGCAAAGGCAGCGAAGGCACTGAAGTCACTACTACGTCGGGACTCAAATACAAGGACATGGTTGTTGGAACTGGCGCCACACCACAGCGGGGCCAGACCGTAACTGTGCACTACACCGGCACACTTGAAAACGGCAAAAAATTTGACAGTTCTTACGATCACCCCGGAGCGAAGCCGTCCGACTTTCGCATCGGCGTCGGTTCAGTGATTAAGGGTTGGGACGAAGGACTGATGTCGATGAAGGTTGGCGGCAAGCGACACCTGGTTATTCCGGGAAACCTTGGTTACGGTCCGGCCGGCAGGCCGCCAGACATCCCCGGCAACGCAACGTTGATCTTTGACGTTGAACTACTTAACGTGAAGTAACCCGAAACGCCCCCGGTCAACTTATTTACCGGGACCGCGGGCGTCTCGCCCGCAACGCGCCGCAGGCGCGCAGTTCTTCAGTACTCAATCTGTTTTCGGGCTTCGCGCTCATTTGCGGGCGGGACGCCCGCGCACCCAGCCAATCGCTTGAATGTTTCAAGGGCGGTAGAGCACCGCGGTAAGAATGCCCAAGAGGATCTTGTCAACGCCTTCAAACAATACCTGCTTTGCCGCAAGCATTCCGGGAACTGGCTGCACCGCGTAAGCAATCAGAAACGAGGGAACTGCAAGGACCAACCACATCGCGATGCCAAAGCGAATTCCCTGCCCCAGCCAGGCCTTGTCCTCAACGCCTTTCGCGTAAACCCAAACTGAACCAATCGCAAACGACAAATACGCGAGGCTGATGAAGAGCATTTTTTCTTCACCCAGCGCCCGGTAGTGCGCCGCCAGCGGCATATAGTCAGGTTTCAACAGGATCGCGTGAATTAAGAAACCAAAAACATTTGCCACAATAAAGACGACGATTATCGTGGGTATACCTTTTTTGAGGTTCATGGGGGTCTCCTTTGGAGAATTGACGTCCGAACGTGATTTGGGTTCGGTGTTTGAAGGTGAAACTGCGCGATGCGTCGCGCATTGTAGCCGCTCGGTCGTCATAAGTGAACCCAATTTCGCGCGCGGCCCAGCTGCGATTTGATTAGTTACTCACCTGAGAGATAATCTGCTGTATAACTCAAAAGTTTGCTAAATCGAGCCGCCCTGAAAGAGGACACGCCATGAGTGCGAACACTTTAACCATCACCGACAATCGCACCGGAAAGCAGTATGAAGTCGCGATTGAAAACGACACCATCAAGGCCATGGATCTGCGCCAGATCAAAACGTCTGACGACGACTTTGGCTTGATGACCTACGATCCCGCGTTCATGAATACCGCGTCCTGCAAGAGCCGGATCACGTTTATTGACGGCGACAAAGGCATTCTCGAATACCGCGGCTATCCAATTGACCAGCTCGCGGAAAAGAGTACCTATCTCGAGGTTGCTTATCTGCTTCTCAATGGTGAATTGCCAACCGAAGCAGAGTTACAGGCCTGGACTCACAACATCACTTATCACACGTTCATAAACGAAAGTATCAAGAAAGTTATCGACGGCTTCCACTACAACGCGCATCCGATGGGAATGTTTGAAGCAACCCTCGGCGCGCTGTCTACTTTCTATCCGGACGCGAAGGACATTTTCGACGTTGAGTGCCGCAAGAAACAGATTTATCGGCTAATCGCAAAGGTGCCAACGATCGCGGCCTTCGCCTATCGCCATCGGATTGGAATGCGCTACGCCTACCCGGATAACGATCTAAGCTATGAAGGTAACTTTCTAAACATGATGTTCAAGACGACGGAGTTGAAGTACAAACCCAACCCTGTGCTTGAACGTGCGTTAAGTGTGCTCTTCATTCTGCATGCCGATCATGAACAGAATTGCAGCACCAACGCCATGCGCAGCATCGGAAGCGCCCAGACTGATCCGTTTTCATCTTTAGCCGGCGCGGCGGCTGCACTTTACGGCCCGCTGCACGGCGGCGCCAACGAGATGGTCTTGCGTATGCTCAACGAGATTGGCTCGATCGACAAAGTTCCCGAGTATATAAAGCGAGTGAAAGCCGGCGAGTTTCGGCTGATGGGTTTCGGCCATCGCGTCTATAAAAATTACGACCCGCGCGCGCGCATCATCAAGCAAGTGGCCGATGAAGTGTTTGAAGTTACTGGTAAAGATCCAATGCTCGAAATCGCGCTGGAGTTGGAACGAATCGCGCTTGAAGATGAATACTTCGTGAAGCGCCGCTTATATCCCAACGTCGATTTCTACTCCGGAATTATTTACAAGGCGATCGGAATGCCGGTCGACACCTTTCCGGTGTTGTTCGCGATTCCCAGAACTTCGGGTTGGCTGGCGCAGTGGGTCGAGTTGCTGGAAGATAAGGACCAGAAGATTGCGCGACCGCGACAGATCTACCTGGGCGAACGCACCCGTGAATACCTTCCGCTTGCCCAACGGCAGGCGAAGGCCGGCGACGCGGCCCGAGCATGACGCGTCGGAGGTGCAAACTCAACTGCGCTTCAACGGCGTAGTTGCTGGAAACGGTGAGCGGATTCCAACGGGAGAAACAGAAAAAGGCGAGCTGTCCCTTGAGCCAGCTCGCCTAAATCGTTTTAGAGAGATGTTCAGTAGTTGAGGATCAACTGCCCAGTCACGCTCCTGGCTTTCGCGCTCTGACTCAGTACTCCAGCAAACGTTCCGTAGCCTTCGCTGCCAGTATAATCTCCAGTGCCATCCTCGGCGGTTAACGTTAGATTAATGCTCGTCGTTCCATCGAAGTTGTTGACGACCAAGTGTCCGCCGACAATCCTGCCGTGGACCGAGCCGGTATTTACGCCGTCAACGAAGATCAGCTTTGACCACGATCCGCCGATTACATTCTTAACACCGCTGCGATCGGCCGACCCTGGAGTCAAGACGTCCGAAGCGTAGTCCATCGAGATAAACAGGAATCCGGACAAATCACCCTCGGTAGTGCCATAGCAGGTCCATCCATAGGTTGGCCCAGCGATGGAATCAGTGTCGCCTGCGGAGAGCTCATTAGCGTCGACATTCATGCTGTAATCGCCGCTCAAGATAGTAGGTGGAGGATCAATGAAAAATGTCGGCGACATTCTTTTCTGCGCTTCAGCGCTGATAAAAACTCCACCAAATAAGATAGCTAGTACTACTACTGCTAGGAACTTAGTCTTGTACATAATTCACCTCAATCTCAAATTTGCCGGTAACCGGCCCGAGATGGAGGGGCAATAGTCATACCGCTGTAGGCTCACGGTTTTTTCAGAGTAAGCCGCCAGAGTGGGGCGCAAAGGAACAAAAAAACGTAGCGTTCTTCCGCAATGAAAGGAGCGGCTCCGCAGTTCACGCTTGCAAGGGCTTGGTCCGAAAAATCGTTTCCCTTAGTCCGCGTTAGCTGACGAATGACAGTAGCCCAGCAGTTCACTGCTGGGACTAGCGGCAGTCAGACGTTTGAGTCCGTGAAACGGACCACTGAAAAATCACCGGGAAATCGAGCGCTTCAGTCGTCCGCTTCACGGGCCGCTAACGACATCACGTCTTTGGACTTTTCGGGAAAACTACTTGAAGGCTAGACAGCGAAGGGGCAAACGAATGCGGCCCGCTGTTGGGCCGCCTTTTAGCGTCAATTTTTTTGGTGCACCCGGCAGGGCTCGAACCTGCGACCTTCTGATCCGAAGTCAGACGCTCTATCCAACTGAGCTACGGGTGCGCGAAACCTGTGAATAGTAAATGGTCAAAAGTGAATAGTAAATCCGGGGACCCTGAAAACGCGCCTCGATTTCCCTTTCAGCTTTCACTCTTCACCGTTCACTGCTTTTTCTGGAATTCATGACGAACAAAGCGCACGAGCGCGTTGATGTCTTCCGTGGACAGTTTATCTTTGAAGGGCGGCATGCCCTCGCCGCCTTTTTCAATCTGCTCTACAAAGTCTTCATCGGTGTGCTTGAGCGCGTGTCCCTCGCTGAAGTTCGGGACCTTCAGCTTCACCTGGTCGACGGTTTTTGTACCACCTTCGCCCTGGGCGCCATGACATTCTATACAGTGCTTAGCGTAGGTTGCGCGCGTCGCCAGGAATTCGTCTGGCGTCGCAGTAGCTTTGGCCGCCGGCGATCCAGCCGCAGTATTCACATTCGGATTCTCGCTCTTGCTACAACCGCTAACAAGAAGGACCGCACTAATCACCAACGCAAGTATGCAAAGCTTCACGGGAATCTCTCCTGGCTCTACGAGTTTTATTCAGGGGGTACCGGAGTATAGCAGCGACGAACGGGTTAGCGTCAAAAGAGCGAAAGTGAAAAGTATCTACCAGTCAGCTCTGCTCGGTTGCAATCACCCCTGAGACTAGGCAGAATACCAGTGCGCGTCAACAAACCATCGCTGTTATTACCAGAGCGAATTCTCGTCACACTTTTCAGAGGTTATTGCAATGAGTACGGATAAAGAACCAGGCATCGCGGCGAGAGGGTCGCTCCGGCTCGCCCCTAATTGTGATGAAATCGAAGAGCAAAAAGCGAAGCTGCCGCGACAGTTTGTCAATTTCACTTTCTATCGCGCGCGTCCTGAGTGGCGAATGTTAGCTGATGCCGACAAGCGGCAGAGCAAGGAAGAGTTTATTAGCTCGGTGAATGAGTCTCGGCCACAGCTAATGATTCATACTTACTCGACGATTGGACTGCGTACCAACGTCGATTTCATGATTTGGCGCATCGGTTCGGAACTCGATCCGATTCAGGAAATGACTTCGCGACTCAATCACACGCAGATGGCGAAGTATCTCGAGCCGGCGCAATCGTTTCTGTCAATGACGAAGCGATCGATGTATATCGACAAAGACAATCCCAAGCACGTGGAAGACCGGCTGCACATCGTTCCTGGTAAGTCAGATTATCTTTTTGTCTATCCCTTCGTGAAGACTCGTGAGTGGTATTCTCGGACGCCCGACCAGCGCCAAGAGATGATGGACGAACACATTCGCATCGGCACTAAGTATCGCTCCGTCAAACTTCACACCACCTATTCGTTTGGTTTGGACGATCAGGAATTTGTGGTCGCGTTTGAAACTGACAACCCCGCAGATTTTCTCGACTTGGTGCAGGAGCTACGCGAGACGAAAGCCAGCTCCTACACCTTGCGCGACACGCCCATGTTCACTTGCAGGCAGCGGACATTGGCGGAGTGTCTTGAAGCGCTCGGATAACGACGAGCGGGGGCAAGCCCGCCTTCTCAACCTGAGAGCTGAACTCCTCGGCGGGTTGATCCAAGCTTGAAAGCCTTTCAACCAAATCTGCTAATTCAACTCGGATCAGCTCGTGGTCGGGAAGGTGGGCTTGCCCCCGCTGTTTCGTTTTTACTAGTGCTGTTCTTCATTTCCTTCTACTCCTCGGCCTCGCTAGCACAATTACAATCGGGTGAGAAACCACCAAATCCGCAATACCTCTGGTATGAAGCCGAGAACATGCGCGGCTTCGGCGCCAAACCCAGCGGCGAACCAATTCAGAATCCTTCGTGGCTGAACTTGCCTCGCGCCAAAGCGCCGGGCTGGGGAATGAATGGTCCTGGCGTTTCTGCCGAATGGTCGCAAGGTGGCGAAAGCGAATGGAACTCAGCAGCAGCCAGCGCTGATGAAACCGCCGGCAAGATCTATCAGGACGTCGAAATCCCGCGCGCTGGCAATTACAAACTTTGGGTGCGTTACGCCGACTGGGCCAACAAGACTGAAACTTTCACCGTTCGCATTACTCAAGGCGAGCGCGAAGTTTTACGTCATGAGTTCGGAAACAATGATGTCATTGATCCTCACGATGAAATCAGCATGTACTGGGGTTGGTCATTTGCATGGGATGGTGTGGCAGCGCCACTCGAAGAGGGTCCTGCTCGTCTCTCCATTGAAATTGAAAAGCCGGCGGCAGCCCGGCGTCACGTCGATTGCGTGCTGCTCACAAATGATCTGGCGTATGTCCCTGACGGGCGACGCAAGCCCGACTTCGCCGCCGCTCGTTACCTGCGCGAGTGGTCAGCTTCGCACACATCGCTCTCATCACTGCTGCAGGCGCCGGCAATGGGAAGCGTAGCAGTTCCACGGTCGTGGCAACGGCCAGCGATCGCCGGCCGCGACTTCGTAATGCCCTGGAATATTAGTCCGGAATTCTGGAAGCTGTACGACCAGCCCGCCGCGGAGCACCCGCTCTATCCGTTCAATGCTGAGCCGATCGAGGAGTTTGTAAAGAAGTACAAAGGCGTCCGCGAAGTGCCGCTCTTCAGTTCCAGGTTCGTCGTGCCAGTCATCTACATCAACAACCTCGCCGAGTATCTGAAAGAAGGCAGCCCCTTCCTTCGCTACCTACGCGAAACGAAAGTTCCGTTTGCGATTTTGATTAACTACGGATCGGCCGAGATGTCGCCAACAGATGGTCAGGCGGCTTGGAAACTTTTGACTGGTGAATTCAACGACCAGTTTCTTGGTTGGATGTCAGGCGAGAGCGTGGGCTACGTTTGGGAACAATCAGCCGCGGAACTAAAGATCTCAGCCTCGATGTCGCGACGCGAGTTACTCGAGGCGCACCGCGTCTTCTACACCAACGCCATCGCCCGCAAGTGGGCGGCGATCTTCCACACCGAAACCGGTGCGATGTGGGACAAGCTCGTCCCGGCGCAGGCTACTTCCAGCACTTCGTTTGCGCACGCGCTAACCGATTGGGGCGTGCGTATCCTGGGCGTGGAGACTGCAGCGGTGCAGCCGATGTTTGGAATGCGGACTGCTTTCACACGCGGTGCCGCGCGGCAGTTTGGCGGAAACTTTCTTTACTATCACGCGCCAAACTTCGGCGACACTGCGACGACCTTTACCAAGCAACAGAACTTCGCCGGACCGGACAATTTCTACCATTCGCGTTACGGCGCCACGATGGGACCGTCGCTTTCGTGGTACCGCAAGAGCTACTACTTCTATTACATGTCCGGCGCCTCGGGCATCTACCTCGAACAGGGCTTCGATCAATTCTTCAAGCCTGGTCCCGGGGATCATGAGTTTCAGTTAAACCCGCTCGGTCGCATCACTGATGAGTTCATGCGCTTCGCGGAGAAGCATCCTGACCGCGGCACTCCCTACACGCCGATCGCATTTCTGCTTGACCCCGCTCACGGATGGGAGATGACCGACTATCCGCAATGGCCGTTTGAAGTGTCGCAAATCAATCGCAGCGATCGCGCGCTACGTGAACTCTTCGGCGTCGCTTATTACCCCGGGCTCGTGGTCGAGGGCGAACCGGCGACGGGCGATCGTCAGGCGTTTGTTAACGGAGTGTTCGGCGACATCTTCGACGTCCTGGTCGCATCCGATTCGCAGAGTTCCGGCACCAGCTCGACTGCTAAGGCCGACTCCGGCGTTACTCAAACTCTAAAATCCAAAGTAAAAACTAAAGGGAGTTCCGCGCCCGCCAACTCCACGAACGCGAACAAACCCTTGGAATACGAAGGCAGTGACGCTGCCGCCCCTAAGCCCGCACCTTCTCCACTACCCGTTCCCCGTTCCCCCATTTACCCGCTTGAGTCTTACCGGGCGATCGTCGTTGGTGGCCAGATTGAGTGGTCCCCACAATGGATTCAGCGACTCGCAGGCTACGTAAAATCAGGCGGCACGCTGGTGCTGAACTCAGCACAGATCAAGGGCATGCCGATCGACCTTATTGGGCTACGCGTCACCGGTGAGACCGGCCTGGCCCACAACGCTCAGTGTCTTTCAACGGGCGAAGCAGCACAAGATCTGCATGGCCAGATTTTTCGTTACGACAAGCTGGACTTGAAAACAGCGAGTGCGCTGATCACAACCACCAACGGCGAACCGCTCGTTACAGTTAACAAAGTCGGCAAAGGGACCGTCGTGTTTGTCGCCGTTCCCGATCTGCTTGGCGAGGACGAGCGCATAACAACTTTCGCTGCACACCTGCTCGCGCATGTATTTGCTGACGCGTCGCCGGTTAAGGTGAGCGGTGATGTCGAGTATCTTGTTAACCGAAACGAGAACGGTTGGGTGATCACACTTCTTAACAACAATGGCGTCTTCAAGCCGCAGCAAGGTCTGGCCAGGGTGGATCGCAGTGCTTACGTTAAGGCCACCCTCACTCTACCTGGTCAATCGATTCAAAAGGCTGTGGATTGGATTGACGATAAGGAAGTTGAAGTCACGGGTCAGAACGCTTTGACGGTGTCGATTGCTCCCGGCGGCGTTGCAATTATTGAGCTGCGGCTGAAGAACTAAGGGGTAACAGGGGAAGGGGGGAAACGGCAAGCCTTAGTGAACTCTTCCCTTTACCCCTTACCCTTTTCCCCTATTACCCTTAATCACCGTTACCTGGTTCCCGCCTCGGCGCCTGCTGCCTGTTCCCCGGCCCGATGGCCACTCAACGTGAGAAGTTTCGCAACCGCCTTCCCTATTTCATCGTCATGGTGTTCTTCGTGAGCCCGCAGCAATGGTTCGACCTCTCCCGTTTTCGCCATCACAAACAGCATGGACAAAGCGTTGTACGTGTCTTCGCGACTCTCGCTGGCTAGATTGTTGATGGCTTCTGTTGCTATTCCCGAAGCTGCGATCGCGGCGCCGATATTGCGACGCCGCACCTCGGAGGCGCCGTCGAGCGCCCGATTAAATAGATCGACGGCCTTGTCAGGTTCGAGCTTACGAAGTGCGCGCGCCGCAGCGTTTCGAACATGCGACGAGTGATCATCAAAACATTCTGCGATCCGTTCAAAAGCATCTGGCGAACCTGATCGCGCCAACTCTGCAACAGCGGCGGCGCGTTTATATGGATCGACGCTGTTCAGGTAAGTTGTTATTGCCGGCGTCACAACTGAAACCGAAATTTCTTCGTCGCTTGGTGTGTCATCGATTACGGCGGGGATCTCATCTGTTCCACTGGCTCCTGAACCGGCGAACCCGGCGCCGCCTGCTGGTCTACTGCTTTCGTCCCGCGATGGCTGTACCTTTGTCTCACTCGTCACGGTCTGCGCCGCGGTCTTAGCAACTTCAAATCTTGAAGACTGAGATCCATTAATAGCTGTCAACTCTTCTTCAGCAAGGAAACGATCTTCTACATCGCCCTTGAGGCGTTCCTTGCGGTTCTGCAAGCGGGCCTCCGCCTCAGCCAGTTGCAATGTCGCCACTTCAATTCGGGGCCGCTCCTCTTCTTCAAGTCGACGGAACATTTCAAGTTCTTCCCTAATTCGCTTCTCCTGTTCAGACCTCGACTGGGCGTCGATAGCGGCGTTGCGGCGCTCCGATTCCAGCTTCGCAAGCATTCGCTCTTCCTCTTTTTTGCGTGCGTGGGCTTCCGCCTCGACTCGTTGTACTTTTTCTGCGATTAGCCGGTAAGCATCATCGGCTGTCCGACGTTTTACCTCAGCGTCCTCGATGCGCCGCCGCGTCTCTGAATCGGCGAAGCGCAAGCTCTCAATCTGGCTGCGAATCTGCCGCTCCATGTCGGCGCGCTCCTTCGATTCAACTTCTACCCTGGTTTTCATCAACTCCAGTTCGGCCAACCGTTCCTGTTCCTTTTCGGTGCGCAGGTGGAGTTCCTCTTTGAGTCGCTCCTGCTCTTGCTCTCCGCGCAAGCGCGTCTCTTCCAGGCGGCGGAGTTCTTTTTCCACCTGCTCGTTGATCCTCGCTTCTAACCGCGAGCGCTCGATCTCAGCTTCAGCGCGCGCCTCTTCCGCAGCTTGCATCCGCGCCTGAGCCTCAACCAGTCTCTGCGCTTCGGCGTCAGCCTTTTCGCGGGCGGCGTCAACTTCCGCCCGGCGCCTGGTAACGTCTTCCTCAACCTCACGCAAAGCATCCAACGCTATGCGCAGTTGTTCTTCGGCCTCATCGTTGTTCGCTTTCGCTTCGAGACGGCGCCGTTCGGCTTCGGCGCGTTGAGCAATCTCTACAGCCAACTGCTCTTGCTTCAACTGTTCGATTTCACTTGCGGCCTGATCGCGTGCAGCTGCCAGCCTGGTCTGCTCCAGCAAAAGTTCATCTGTCGCTCGCTGCAATCCTGCTTCTTCGGTTCGCAGCCGCTCCAACTCTGCTTCATGTCGCGACCTGGCTTCATCGCGCAACCGCGTCACTTCAGCGTGACGCGCCGCTTCGGCGGCCTCTTGCCGCGCTAGTTCCGCATCCGATCGGCGCTTCGCGACTTCGGCAGCCTGAAGCTGAAGACTGACTGTCCTCAATCTCAGGTTCATTTCTTCTTCAGCGTAGAGCTGCGCGTCAACTTCCGCCTCGAGACGCGCCGCGTGCTCTACCGCAAACGATTCTCGCTCCTCGGTCCGGCGTGCCTCGGATTCTTCATCCGCCCGTTTTTGGGCTTCCGCGTCGGCTACTTGACGCGCTCTTGCTTCCTCGCGCAACTTTGCCTCGCGTTCGATTCTCCAGCGAATTTCGTTTTGCGAATCATTAATAGCACTGCTTGCAGCCAGCATTTGTTGCTCGATTTCCGCAAGCGTCTCCCTAATCTTTTGCTCCTCGACCAGGAGTTGGTCCTCATCGTTCGCGGTTGCAGAAGTCAGGGCGACATCCGCAGTGACGACGGACAGCTGAATCGAGTTTTGGGCCTCCGGAATTTCTGGCGCAGCTGGCGCGACTTCAGTGACTTCAAGAGCTACGATCGGAGTTTCAGCACTCGCCTCATCGCTCTCAATAGGCCGTTCGACGATGCTCTCTGGTTCTTTCGCGATAGACGGCGCCGAAACCAGGTTCTTGACCTCATCCGCCGGCTCGACAATAGTAGCTGTAATCTTTTCACCCAGCGGCTCGCCAATTTGATTCAACGCCGCAGCCGCTGCGTTCCTCACGCTTTCATCGTCATCGAACATCGCCGCAATCAAATGGGCTGTGCCGCGCTGGCTTCCTACTAATCCGAGAGCAGAGGCCGCCGCTGCCCGCTCAGCCGCTGAACTCCCGGCGCGGAGCTTCTGTACGGTCTCGTCGAAATATCCGTGTGCCAGAAAAAGTTGCCGCGCGCGTTCCTGTTCCTGTTCTGATTCTTTGGGGGACGGCTGACTGTGGTCTGATTCGTTCACGCTCGGTGACATTCCTTCAGCGCTAAAGCGTGGTATCTCCTGAGTGTCCACCGCAGACTTCTCCGGACTCTCCGGCGAAGCCGCACTCTTCGCGCCCGAAGACATCGCGGCCAAAAGCTCCGCGGCGACCACTTCTCGAGTCGCCTTGTCTTCCGGCGCGGTCACTTTCTCATCATTAGACCGGCCGGCCAGGAACTCTTTGACTGCGCTCAAGCCTGCTTTGATTTGTTGATTCACAGCCGATTTTACTTTCCGTTTTGGTGAAGCCACCCCTTGCATCCCCCAACTTATACGATCCTTGCGGCGGATCAAAACTCTACGACCCTCTCGCAGTTTGGACAGATCTAGTTATCTAAAGATAGTCCGATTCGACGGCTTCTTCTACAGAAACCAACGATTGCTAGTGTCCTAATGTGGATTTTGTAACGCAAACTGTTAGTTTGCGCGTCCCGCTGAATGCCGATAACCAATCGCAAACTAACAGTTTGCGTTACAAATTGGGAGGACTACCCAACGGTTTTGGCTGTTTTCGGTTTAATTCAGAGGGTTGAATTGTTCTCAGTGGAAGTGTCGGTTGTCGAAAGTTTCTTACGCGCTTTCAACCTTTTCTCCGGCAAGCGCAACGGCAATTCTTCCCAACAAGAATTCGGCGTCGAAGGGCTTGGAGAAAAACTCCGTACAACCGACGGCGCGAACGTCGGCTTTCACTTCCTCAGTTAGATAGGCACTGACGACGAAGATTGGTATCTGAGCAAGTTTGGCTTGAGCGTGAATGCGCCGGGCGGCCTCAACTCCATCCATCTCGGGAAGCGACAGGTCCGTGATTATGAGATCGGGATATGTCCAACCCGCCTTCAAAAGTCCCTCCACGCCGTCTTCTGCTTCGATGACCCGGTAGCCTTGTCGTTGCAACAACGTTGCGAGCAACTCGCGCGTGTCTGAATAGTCTTCAATTACTAGGATTGTCGCCTTGCTGGCTTCGGATGACGTCGGAGTTTTTGCGGTCGCGATGGCTTGGGTAGGGCTCATGGTTACCTCACAGGTTTTGCAGTCAGATATCGATTCAGGAAGCCAGTGAGATAACCCGGGGCAGAGCAAAGAAAGGTTAGCAAATAACGACTGACCGCCGCAACGAGCGAACGGCCCCTTCGTTCTTCTTTTGTCAGGAATGACGAGCGTTGGGCGATACACCAACTGTTCGCTACAATGGAATTTGCGGTTAGTCAGGAGGGTTATCATGTTTTGGGAGAAGCGCACCAGGCTCATAATTCTTGTTAGTTTGGTTTTGGTAATTGCCGCTTCTGCAGCGTCGAGGCCACGAAAGATGCAACGACTGTTGACAGGCGCATGGGGCGGGCCACATATCAAAATCCAGGTGGAGTCAGGCTCGGCAACGATCGACTACGACTGCGCGCACGGCACGATCACCGGACCGTTAACGTTTGACAGCAAAGGGCGTTTTACCTGGCGCGGAACTCATACGCGTGAGGGCCCCGGACCAATCCGGGTGGGCCAGGAATCTAACGGAAGCCCGGCAACTTATACCGGTTCTGTCACAGGCGACAAAATGACCCTGACCGTTAAGCTGTCTGATACTAAACAAGTCGTGGACACCTTTACGCTCACGCGGGGCGGCAAAGTAAGAATTTTCAAGTGCAAGTAAGTTGAGGCCCGGATTCACGAATGGCAGCGAAGGTGGCGTGGAAGTTCTTGATAAGAGGTGAGGTGCAAGGAGTTGGCTATCGCTTCTTTGCACAACGCGCAGCCGCCCGCCATCAGGTGTTTGGGCACGTACGAAATTGTCCAGACGGCAGTGTTGAGGTGATTGCAGAAGGTCCTGCGGCTGCGGTTGAAGAGTTTAAGAAAGATCTTGCCGCCGGACCGCAATGGTCTCGCGTAGAGCAACTCGAGGAGATCAACCTGGAACCAACCGGACAATACGCATCATTCAGAATAGAGCGCTGAACTTTGAACTTGCTGCTTTGAACTTTGTACTTAGAGCTTTGTACTTGGTTAGCTCGACGTTCAAAGCACAAAATTCAAAGTACAAAGTTCTAAGTTCAAGTACAAAGTTCTAACAGTTAAGGGCCCTGACTCCAGCAATCAACTATGGACGATTTAAAAAAACTGATCCGAGAAGTGCCGGATTTTCCCAAACCCGGCATTAATTTTTATGACATTACAACGCTGCTAAAGCATCCCGACGGTCTGCGCAAAACTGTCGACGCGCTGGCCGCCGAGTATGACGGTGAAAAAGTTGATACGGTAATAGGCGTTGAGGCGCGCGGTTTCATCTTCGCGCCTGCACTTGCGTATCACCTTGGCGCTGGTTTCGTTCCCGTACGCAAGCCGAAAAAGTTGCCGGCTGAGTGCGCCTCAATCTCGTATGATCTCGAGTATGGCAAGGACACGCTCGAAATTCATCGCGACGCCGTCGGCAATGGCCATCGTGTCATCATTGCCGACGATCTGCTCGCAACCGGCGGCACCGCGAAAGCAGTTTGTGATCTGGTCGAAGGACTCGGCGGAACCGTAGTAGGTTTGGTCTTCGTCGTGGAACTGGAGTTTCTGCCTGGTCGAAAGAAACTCGACGGCTACGACGTGCGGTCGTTGATCAAATATCAATCGTAAAGAAAAGCAAACAGCACACAGCAATCAGCATTCTGCCGATTGGAGTTGGCGCATTTCGCGACGGCTAGGTTGGATTGATGAGATTGAGCTTTTTGGCTGTTTGCTGTTTGCTGTATGCTGATTACTCGCTTGCTCCCGTAGCTCAGTTGCATAGAGCGTCCGCCTCCTAAGCGGAAGGTCGCGCGTTGGAATCGCGCCGGGGGCACCACTTTATCGCGCCGGTGGTCCAAAGTCAGCTCAGAGTTTCTTGACACATCCGGCAACGGTTGCTATACCCACCTTCTCAAGGATTTTCCTTACGAGCATAAGTCCCCTTTCCCTTCTCGCGGAAAGTCAGGCCTTATCCATCATTGGCAATATCGGCAAGCCTGCCGATTCAAATGGAGGTTCCTCTATGAAAAACTCAAAACAATTCTTCTCAATATTATTCACCATGCTTGTGCTGGCGTGCGTTCAAATGGGTATCAACGCACAGACCGCCGACGACAAGACCAGGATTGCCACGATTGCTGCTTTTGGTTCGAGCGTAAGGTGGGACGTGTCCACTCCAAACGCGGGGCTTTCCATAACCATCGCCGCGCCGGACGGCAGAGTGTTTCGCCAGGAGTCCAAATCAGGCACGTCCGCAGAATTCACCCTCTCCGATAAACAAGGCAATAGACTGCCCGACGGAATCTACACTTATGAGCTGCGACTAACGCCCGCAATCTCAGCCGGGGCCAAAGAAGAATTGGCGTTGGCGCGCGGCAAGGATGACGAACCAGAGTCTGTGCGGGCAGCCCGCAAGCGCGCCGTGCTGCCAGGGCTCGTTCAGTCGGGGAGCTTTTCAATTCTCAACGGCGCGGTCATTGTCGCCGGCTCTGCCGAAGAGACTGGGGCGCGACGCGTCGGCAAAACCGCTGAACAATTTCTTCCTGTTCCTTCGCGCGACAATGCAACTACCAAAAGCGAGTTACATCATCCACTTCTGTTCAAACCTGACGATGTGATTCCCGACGATCTAATCGTGCAGGGCAGCGCCTGCGTCGGGCTCGATTGCGTCAACGGAGAAGTCTTTGGCTTTGACACGATCAGACTAAAAGAGAACAACACACGTCTTCAGTTTGAGGATACCAGTGCTGCTGGATTCCCTCTCAATAACTGGCAGATTCGCGCAAACAGTTCGGCTGCTGGTGGCGCTAGTTTCCTGGGCTTTGTGGACCAGGGAGCTGCCGGTAATTCAGAAACGGGAACGATCGTGTTTGAAGTCGACGCCGGAGCGCCGGCCAATGCGCTCAAGGTGAGCAGTAACGGTAAAGTCGGACTCAGAACAGCCACGCCAGGCCTGGATCTGCACATTATGACCAGCGATACTCCCGCGCACCGGCTGGAGCAGACAAACGCGGGCGGCTTCACCGCACAAACCTGGGACATCGCCGGTAACGAAGCCAACTTTTTCGTTCGCGATGTGACCGGCGGCTCTCGCCTGCCTTTCCGCATTCGGCCCGGAGCGCCAACCAGCAGCATTGACATCTCAGCGACCGGCGCCGTGGGTATCGGTACAGGAACCCCTGGAGCCAAGCTCGATATTCTCGATAACAGCACCGGCGTAGCGGGAATGCAGGTTCGAAATACCACTAGCGGTGCGGGTGCTCAAATTCAGAACAAGTTAGTAAACGATGCTGGATCGTTTTCGTATTACGGGCTCACCTCGAGTGGTTACACTGATGCCCCAATCCTCGCCAATCGAGCGTTCTTTGGCAGCAACGCTGTGGACACAGTTATCTGGGCCCAAAGCGCGAATAACATCATCTTCGCCACCAACGGCATCGCCCTGTCGTCCGAACGCATGCGGGTCACTTCGACTGGCAACGTCGGTATCGGGACGACGGCGCCGACCGAGACCCTGTCAGTAAATGGGACCGCAAGCAAAACCGGCGGCGGATCCTGGGCCGTCTTTTCGGATGAGCGGCTGAAGAACATCAAAGGCAACTTCAATATCGGACTCAAAGCCGTCATGCAGTTGCAACCGCTTCGCTACGAATACAAGCCGACCAATGCTCTGAATCTTGAGTCAAAGGGAGAGCACATCGGCTTTGGCGCGCAGGCGCTGCAGAAGGTCATCCCCGAAGCCGTGACCACGAGCGATAGCGGCTATTTGCAAGTGAACAACGATCCGATCATCTGGACCATGCTCAACGCGATTAAGGAGCAGCAGAAGGAGATTGAACAACTGAAGGAAGAGGTTAACCATCTACGGGCCGTCGCACGTAAACGCAGATAACACTAAGGCTGCTGAATGATTAGAGGCCACGAGTTACACCCGTGGCCTCTTTCTCTTTACTGATCCAGGAACTTGGCTCGATGCTTTGGTTCCGGCAGCATTCGTGTTTGATTACATTTTTACGATTGATGGGCCCCGACGCTCTCTGTGGCTAATCATCGAAGCTTCTAGAATCCTTCGCCACAAGCTGGGCAGTTTCTGAGTCTCACGGGTGCAACTGTTCTTGGACCGGTCCAGCTGACTCTGGCTAAGCACTTGATGCATTTTGCGCTTTTTCTCACGAGCGGATTTAGCTTTAAGTCCTCTGTCCACTTGACACATTCGCCGTCACCAACGGCCTTTGCGTTTTGACAAGCAGCTTCCGCACGCTCCAGCAACTCGCTAAAGCTTCTCTTTCCATCACTGATGGCGTAACCGAGACTCATCGCTGTTCGCAGGCCTTTTTGCTCTTGGTAGGAGAACCGGATGCTGCCTAAGGCTGAAACTAAGGACAAGAATTCTGGAACTGACTCGTTTGGGAGAAGGATTACAAATTCATCACCGCTTTGTCGGAACCCTTTCGCATTTGGAATCTGAGCAACCAGCTTAGCTAGAACTTGACCGACTGAATAGATTGCAACGTCGCCGGCTTCGTGCGAGTAGTCGTCGTTGAGCTGCTTGAAGTCGTTGAGGTCCCCGAAAACAACCACCTCAAAGAGGCTGTCGCCCTCATTCATAAGACGTGCTTCTTTCCTCAGAGCCAGAGCACTCCCAAGCGCAGTCTTGTCATCCTCAAGTGAGGTCTGTCTAACTTCTGCGATGAGTTCTTCGAGTCGCTCGATTGATTCGTCGAGGTTCATCTAGCTAGCAATTTTTCGCAAAGCGTATGGAAGCCGGTTATGGACAAGGTTGCCGTAGAGCCAATCATCCTTATCTTCCGAAGGAAGTTGCAGGTTATCCGGCATCACACTTTCGACTGTCCAGTAAGCTGCTGGATCAGACGGATCGTAGCGGAATGTTACTTTAACGGCCCTGGGGGCTGGGTAAAAGAAAACCACTTCAAAACCACTCTTCGTAAGGTACTCCCGAATGGCCATCTCCAGCGGCTGACGCTGATTTGCGATGGAGTTTCCAGCCGCCCCACCCACGAGAACGCCGACTGGGCCTGCGAGGAGCCCGCCGGCTATAGCCCAAAGAATTGTACTGATGGAGGCGTCTGCAACTCGAGGTCGGCGGGGTAAGCCCAAAATCAGGTCTTCTGGATTCGAACTCATAGATAAATCATATCAGTATCAGAATCGTTTGACGATTCCATTCGAGATTTGGTAGTGCTCCGCTAGTGTGTTGCTGATTTTGGCCGGAACCAGGCGTCACCGGACACGTTTGGACGCTGCGCGAATTGCTTGTTACTTAATCCGACGATTCCACTTTATCGGTTGTTCCTTTGGTGAAAATCACAAAGCCTTGACTGTCTACCTCCTCGTCGCCCTTAGAAGAGCCTATGATGTGATACCGCTCAGGCATGGCAAGAGAACGGGGCCACACAGGAAAGCAGGTCGTAGGCTTCTCGGCTGCTTTTGCCCAATCAACAAAAAGAGTTGCTGACAATGGCTCTTGGTTCATCGCTACTACCGTAAGGCGCAGACGGTGTTTCCAACCGTCTAATTGCTCTGGCGTTATGTCGTTGGCGATGGCGATCATCGATCTAAACTTAAACCAATCTGAAAACCCGTGATCAAGCGTCCGCCCTCTAAACTCTTGAGGTTCTAGCGCGTCTAGCTTGTGAAACCACGGCTCTCCATACATGAGAGTTCCGATCTTTTTTTCTTCGCTCTTTTCGTCAAACCGTTCATAGAGTTCTAAGACAATATCCTCTAGTGTGATCGGATATTGTTCGTGATTCTTGAATTGGAGGGTGACGGCGGCTTGAATACAAGTAAGATCTCCCGTCTCTTGATGAATGTAGGCTAAAGAACGCTTCTGATTTATCTGAAATGTTAGCTTTTGCCGTTTATTCTCTTTCAGCGCCTTCTCTAGGACCGTGGCCTTTCTAACAGCGTCGCGCCATGCCAGATAGCAAGCGCAGAAAGCGAAACCGACAAGAATCGCGATGTAAACCCAAACCGGAACATTGTGAGCTGACAATCGCTCATAGAGGGCCACGGCAACTGTTACCACGCCGCCGCTCATAAGAGTGATCCAATGACTTCCAGCCGCCCACACAAATGCCCAGAGAGTGGTCCTGCTAGGTTTAGGTTTGAGCATGCTTGGAGGCTATCACTAGCAGCCCGAAGATCGCTATGGTTTCGGCCCTGAGCCCACCAACACACTAGCGGAGCACTACCCGAGATTTCGTCCCGCTAGTTGCTATGCCAAAAACGTGGTCAGCGTTCAGCCGTCGAGGAATTTGGCGCGATGCTTTGGCTCGGGCAGCATGCATGACTCGTGTTTGCCGAATACCTTATAGCGATTGCGCGCTACGATTTTGTAAAGAACATCGCGAAATCCTCGCGGCAGCACCCGCCCGATGCCGGCCAGACTCCAAATGCCACCCAGATTTTTGAGCATATAAAGAATCGCGTCGGATCGGGCGAGCAGAGCTTCATCGGGTTGCTCGTGATTCTTCACCACATAAACCGTGTCGAGATCGTGTGGGTCAACGCCGTGATGCGTCATCAGGCTTTGCGCAAATTCGCTTTGCAGCGACGCAAATCTGAACCGATCGTGCGAATCGTGTTTGAGCAGAAACTGAACGAGTCGATTGCACAGTCCGCAAACGCCGTCGTAGAGAACAATTGGGTTGGAGGCGTTTGTAGACACTTGTGAACGTAAGGGTCGAGGTAAAGGCAAGTCGGCCGGCGTTGGAATTATGTTATTTGAATTCGAAGGATTTGATGTAGTCGTCAAAAGCCTGGTCCCAACGGTTGACTGTCTTTTCTGGTCCGGTCAGTTTTACGAAGTAAGAACCTTTGGGCGTTTCGATGATTGCACCGCGAAGACGGAAAATCGACTTGCTGTCTTTGGGAACGCTGTCCTGCGACATCCCTCCGGAATAGTTGCCGAGCACATCTACGGTGCTGACTTGTAGGCCGTTCACAGTAATCGTCGCGGTCTTGGCTTTATCTTTTGAGTCTGAACCGTCGGGTTGTTTCACCTGCTTTACCCAACGCTCGATGTTTGCTTCGGGTGTGCCCCCCTGCCCCGAACCAAAATAATAAAGGATGAGCAATGCGTCTTCTGCGTCGCCCTCTGCCTTCGGCAACTTGTATTGCGCCAGACGCATATCAGACGTCGGCTTCTCAACCGTCCAGCCAGAGGGAACTTTGTAACTCACCTCGCCCGCCGCGGATTGCGGCGGCGGAACTGAACTACTTGAAGCTTGAGCAGTCGAGCTACGCGGCGGTCCGGCTACAGAGCCTTTCGAGCAACTGATTGAAATAAACGCAAGCGCGACGACCGCAATGATTGTTTTCTGCATGATGTTGATTTAAGTGTAACAGCAAAAACTCCCGCGAGCTCACCCGACAGTTTCACGGCTCTGGTGTCGAAAGTAAATACACCGCGAACGAAGCCAGCCAATGCTCACCTGCATAATCGCCGCTGGCCACGTGTTTTAGCGCATCGCTCAAATGTGCGCGCGCCGACTTTGTCAGCACCTTTCGCGCCGGGTCTGCCGGCGGCAGCGAATTCGCGATGCTCCGCATACACCAGGCCCGACTCAAGTTTAGTCCGTCCAGATGCACGAGCTTGGGATCGGTGCGATCCGTAACTGTGGCCGGCTGCAAGAGTGCTTGCGGGTTACCGCTAGCGAGCTGCGGGAGAAACGCATTGAACCAGCGGCGGAATTCCGCGGCGCTCATCACTCGACGCATAAGATCAGCTTCCATCAAGGCCGGCGAAAAGAAATCTTCGCCACCCGGCTCCCAGGCGCCGGGATAGTTTCTGTCTTTCGCAAAATAGGTCCGGCTGCGTTCAGAAATGAGGGTGGCAAGTTTTTCGTTGCCGCTCGTTTTTGCGTAGTCGAAAGCGAACGCCAGACCGAAAGCGGTGTTCGGATGAACGCCGGTGCGGATTGGATAGTTTTGTTTTGGCAAGAACTGCAAATAGGAATCAACGAGGGCATCGGCTAAGGGCTGTAAATTGCGCGACCACCTTTTCACCTCGACGTCGTCCGACAATGAAAGCTCCTCCGCGAGCTTCAGCAACCAGGCCCACCCGTACGTTCGTTCAAACGACTGGCGATTTTTCTGTTTGAGGTAAGCAGTCTCGGCGAGAATGTTCTCCGCGGTCAGGTTCGCGCCCAGCGCCTTGCGAATTTCGCCGGCTTCGGGCAGTTCCGGAAACAATTGCAGCAAACGCACCAGCATCCAATGGCCGTGAACTGAGGAGTGCCAATCGAAACAACCATAGAAAGCGGGGTGTAGCACCTTCGGACTGAGAACGTCCGCTCCGTCGTTGAGCACATGTTCCGGTTTGTTTGGGTACTCTCGAATGACGCATTTCAGTGCCAACTGTGCGAAGTGCGAAGCCTGGGCTTGAGTGAGCGAAAGATTGGCGGGCGTGGATTTTTTCACTTGTGCACTTGCGCTAACAGCTAAGAAAACAAAAAGAACGATAGCGAGCATCGTTGCGAAGGTTTTTTTGGACACTGCTCCTCCCTAATCATTGTTACGTTGAAACTTCGAATCAGTAGCGGTGCGATGGTCGTCCAATATGGATATGCGGCCCGGTTGCAGTTCCGGGGATGGCCTGACGAAACGCCAAAAAGGGAATCCCATTCGCGCGCAGGAAGCCCAGCAAGGCCTGGCCTTCCGGGCCGTCGGGCTGAAGCGAAATATCCATCGAATTGCGATGATCGAGGCGCCAGCGATCGTGAATCGCGCCCTGTCCAAATACTGCTACCGGCAACGGCTTCTTAAATGCGTCGAGAAAGAAGCGCTGCACTTTCCACGCGTCTGACAAGCTCCATGAACTGCCGCCATTGTAACGAATCATGGCAGTTGTGCTTACCAGGCCGCCGCGGCGCAGCGGCTTTGTTCTGGCGAGCGTCTTTTCCGCTTCCGCCTCCAGCACAGTGTTGGCGATCTGCGAGTCAGCGCCAGTCATTCGCTGGTCTACTTCCGTTACTTTCTCTTTTGCTTGCGCGACCGCTGCCTCACTCGCTTCAACCGTTTTTTTTGCGATCAAGCCGGCCGCAAATAGTTCCTTCGACTTGATCAATTCGTCTTCGGCTTTGTTGAGACTTTTTTCATAACTTGCGCGTAACTTTTCGAGGCTCGCCTTGTACTCGTTCGTGGCTTTGATGAACTCTTCGCGTAGTCGCGAGAGTTCGTCGACCGGTTTGACCGTTTTAGGTTTCTGATTAGATTTCGCTGTTCGTTCTGGCTTGGCAGCTGCGTTTTTATTTATGACTTTCGTTTGTGCGCAGAGCAGCGAAGGTATCAGGACGAATGTCAAAAACAGCAGACCCCCAAACAGCCGCACTCGGCGAAGCAACTCCTCGAGAATCGTACTCTTTGCCCAGCCCAGCGTCATGATTTTCTCGCCTGCAACTCCAACTCTGAATTGACCTCGCCGCCAATGAGAATTGCCAGGCCCGTAAAATAGAACCACAGCATCAGCACAATCAAGGCGCCGAGCGAACCATAAGTGACGCTATAGGAGTTGAAGAAGTGCAGATACGCTTTGAATCCGAATGAGATCAGCAACCAAACAATTACTGCAGTGAACGCGCCGGCCGTCCACAGCCTTCGTTTAGGCCGGCGATCGTTTGGCGCTAGGTAATAGATCAGATCGAAAGTGAGGACCAGAAACAAGAGGGCAATCGGCCACTGTAAGATTTTCCAGGCGAGAGTAAAGGCTGCGCTAAAACCAAAATGCGCGGCTAAACGATCTCCCAGGTGTCCACCGAAAAACACGATCGACAAGGCGACGATTATGAATAACGACACCATGACTGTCAGAAAAATCGATACCAGCCTCACTCGCCACCAAGGACGATCCTCTTTAACTGCATAGGCCACGTTTAGTGTTGAACTGATTGCGCCCATTCCGTTCGAAGCTGCCCACAAAGCCGCGAGAATACCTAAAGACAACTTGCCGCCGCCGCGAGCCTTGGTGATCTCGTCGAGAGTTGTGTGAATCAGGATCACCGACGAAGAGGGCAACACTGTAGACAAGTAAGAGAGTAGTTTGTTATGTAGATCTGAACCGGACTCAGCAAAATAACCGAGCAGCGTGACCAGGAACAGTAACAGCGGAAAGACCGCGAGTAGAAAATAATAAGAAAGTTGGGCGGCGCGCCCGAGGAGGTCGTGATCGTTTATGCGCGTCCAGATGCGGCCGGCAAAAGTTTTCCAATCCAAAGTGGGAAGACCCCTTGAAACTGTCCAAGGTCCAGCGTCTCGGGGTTCAAGCAATTCAGAGTTCAACCTTTAGGTTGCGATCGCGAAACGAGCGCCAGCTGAAGTTTGAACTACTTGAACGGCCATCCGACCGTGGACCGTCGGTTGATTACTTCACCATCGTGCCGGTGCGGCCCCAGCGCGTGTTCAAAAAGAAGTCAAGGAGGGGGTTACCGTTTGAGGGCGCGCTTTCGTCATATGACCAGTAAACAAACATCGCGCGCCCAATCACAAAGTCGCGCGGGACGAAGCCCCAGTAGCGGCTATCTTCGCTGTTTTCACGATTGTCGCCCATAACGAAGTATTTGTTCTCAGGCACAACCAGCTCTTTGCCGTTTCCTTCGTGTTTGAAAGCGTCATAATCTTCACTGCTTTGATCGTCGCCGGATCCCGGATGATAGAAGACATTGTAGCTTTCGCCAGGCTTCCGCGCCGGATCACTATCTATCGCGAGCGGCGACTTGTTGTCGTTTTTATCAACCGCCTCGATGCGGTGTTCCGGCAAAGGCTTTCCGTTCACGACAACGTTGCGGCCTTCAATGCTGATGTGATCACCCGGCACGCCGATAACCCGCTTCACGTAGTTGGTAACAATCGGCTTGTTATCCGGACGGTCATCGTGCCGGGGATCATACTTATTGCCGGGATACTTAAAGACGATGATGTCGCCGCGCTTGATTTCCCGCTGGGGCAGAAACGGCAGCGTCTTGCCCGGTGCAAAAATAAATTTGTTAACCAGCAAGTGATCACCGATGGTGATAGTGTTCTGCATCGATCCGGTTGGTACTTTGACCGCCTGCACGACAAAGGTCATTCCAAACAAAGCCATGATCACGGTAACAACGGCGGATTCAAAGTATTCGCGCAACACGGATTTTGGCGGCCCGGTTGGTTTTGCTTCGGGCTCTGGCTGGGCGTTGTGACCGTTGCGATTGAACACTCGTGAAAAGACCGAAGCCTTCGGAGTCGCTTCCGTCTCAGATACGTTGGGTGAAATTGGCCGGCTGGAAGGATTGCTCATTATCAAATCATCCTAGATACGTTGGCTGCGGCGGTCAAGTTTCACTCGGTCATTCCTCGGTCTTCACGGATGCTGCCTCACTTCTCATCAATGCGAGTGCCTCTTTGGCCGCCGCCGCCTCGGCTATTTTCTTTGAACGGCCTTCCGCCCGCACGCTTCCATTGTCCCAACTGACTTCAACGTGAAACGTGCGTCGGTGTGGCGGGCCCAGTGACTCGACTACGGAATATTTAGGGGCGGGCCGCCGTTCGGCCTGGAGCTTTTCCTGCAGCATTGTTTTGTAATCCGCTTCCGCCGCAGCGATCGGAGTTACCTTCCGTAACTCCTCGCCCAACGCCTCTTGTAAAAAACGCGTCGCTTCGGGCAGACCGCCATCAACAAAAATGGCGCCGGTGATCGCCTCGAATACGTCAGCCAACAACGCGTCCTTGCGACGGCCACCGCTCTTTTCCTCGCCTCGACCAAACCGCAGGAAATCGCCGAGGTTCAGACGCAGAGAAGCTTCAGCCAACGTAGACGCACTCACCAGGCGGTGCTTCATGCGTGAGAGTTCACCCTCGGTGCCGCCCGGGTAGGCGTTGCAAAGATAGTTTGCAACTACCAAACCCAACACCGAGTCTCCGAGGAACTCCAAAGCTTCGTTATGGAGTTGACGCGCCTGGTCTTCTGCTCCCGGGGCCACTTGTTCGTGTGCCCAGGAACGATGGGTGATGGCGCGCTCGAGCAGCGCGCGATTTTCAAACTTGTAAGCGAGAACAGTTTGGAGCAGGTCGAGATCCGGAAGTGTGATTCCCTGTTTTTTCAAGGTAGTCTAACTGTAACAAAGCCGGAAGCATCGTCAAAATCTGGTGACAAAGCCTCCGGCTGTAATGGGTCTAATCGTCGATCGTGATCTCAGTTAGGGCGATGATTGTTGCGGGTCTTCGGTTTGGCCGCAGACTTACTGGCCGTCTCGGATGCAGTCGTTTTCGGATTTGTGGTCGACGATGACGGGGTCATAGTCGTGGTTGTATTTGCCGGCTTGTTTGTCGCTGACGGCTGAGACGTTCGAGACGCAGCGTTTGCACCCGCCGTGGTCGAGTTGCCAGATGCCGGAGTCGTGGACGTTGTCGGAGCAGCCGGAAGCGTCGTCAGTGGTGTCGGCTCCGGTGGCAGCGGCTTCGTCATGACGCCTGCAATCAGATCGGTTAGTCCGGCGTCGGAATCACTGTGGCGATACTTGTAATACTTGGTAAGAGTATCCAGCCAGGCCTTCTTGCTAACTTGATTGGCAGCTTCGTTCCCTGAAAGCGAAACCGCGCGTGCATAGGCATCGATCATTCGGTCGACTACCTGATTAATATTCTCGATAGCCAGCTTGCTGTCGGGAGTTTCATCTTTGCCCTGGTAAAGTCTGGTGTAGTCGGCCGATAGTTTGTCATAGGGACCGGACTGATACGCGTCACCTATTAAGCCATAGGTAATCGGCTGCTTCTTCAATTTGCCTTCAAGCTGCGCAGCCTTGATGAAATACGGCAAAGCTTCTGATGGAGCTTTCTGAATCGTAAGTACGCCGACGGTATTGTTGAGATACGACAGCGCTTCATCCTTGTTGGAGTATGGAACCCAGATATCAGGAACGGTGCCGGCCTGCAGTAGTTGAATGGCCTTCTTCGCGTAGACCAAAGATTCCTGATTGAACGTATCGACCTTGGAACCGGCAGATATATAGCCCACATACGCGAGGTCCATAAGAACTCTAACATTGTCGGGTTCGTCAGCCAGGACCTGCTTTCCAAGTTCAAAAGCCTTCGGATAGTCTTTCTTGTCATAAACCAACTCGCTTACCCGAGGGGTGCGTCTGGCCTTGTCGATAACCGCAACAAAGGTGTTCTTTAAATAGCCCCTGATCGATTCTTCGCCAGCCTCTGCCGGGCAAGCTAAATACTTCTGCGCCAGGTCATAGGCCTTGTTCTGGTCCGTCTTGAATGTGGCACGGAATTCGGTGTACCAGGCAAGTTTATTTTCGGGAGTGCACTGTGTCGGCGCCGGCGACGGAGCGGGAGTTTGCGCTCTTAGTTCTATAACACTTGCGAACACTGAAATGACTGCCAGCATTCCGTAAATTGCCATCACCCGGATAATCTTTTTCATTAGTTGTTCACAACCTCCAAGTTCTCTTCTCTCTGCCGTTCTCGACTTGTATCAAGATGCGTGCCAGGTTCGGGAAGAGCGGCATTAAGATGCTCACTTAGAAACGCCGGTTGCCGTTCGGCGTGCTGTTCCGCATAAGCGGTTAGGAGAGAACTACAACAAATTTGAAATTAATCAAAGCTGAAGGACGCCGCAATATTCCAGCAACTCTCACAGACCTGTCAAGGCTGAGAACGTATCGCTCTAACTTTGAAAAATGTGAGCCGCAAAGCGTCTTGCGCCGGCCCCGTACAGTGTACGAGCGTCCGGCGCAAAGGCGGATTTTGGCACGTTGGATTTCCCTGATAACTAAGGCTGTTGGTCCTGTGTCCGTCGCGGCCGATTGTCAGGCTGTGTGACCGGTTTCACCGTACTTTTCGCAGGAGTGACTGTCTTTTGGTTTTCCCCTTTCGGCGCTGCCGAACTGATAGGATTAATTACTCGCTTGACGTTAGAAGGCACCGATTCCGGCACCAACTTATGTGCCGGCGCAGGCGCCGCCGCCGCAGATGAGTCGTCAGTGTCAGCGGTGTCAGCACCATTCTGATCGGCAATCATGTCATCGCCTTCTTCAGTGCCGACTTCTTTTTCTTCGTCGTCAGGAGTTGACGCTATCTGGAGGTTTGTCGGAGTGCCGAAGCGATCGTGCAGGTCGCGGTAGATTTGGCCCGCGACTGCGGCCGGGAGGTGACGATGGGCGTCTGTGCCACGCGTAATTACAACCACTGCGAGTTTTGGATTAGCTAACGGCGCATAGGAAGTAAACAACCCAACCCAGCTACCGCCACCACCGTTGCAAGTGCCGGTCTTGCCGGCCACAGTCTGCAACGGATCATAGGCTTTCCTTCCCGATCCGAAGTTAACCGAACCAACCATTCCGGGAATCATACGTTGCAGAACATTGCCGTCGATGTCCATCTTGCGACGCACTTGTGGTTTGAACTTGGCGCCGTTTTGCGAGTTTGGCAGCTGCGGCACGAGCAACTTCCCACCATTCGCCATCGCCGAGACGAGGTTGCCCAACTGTAACGCGGTCACTTCGAATCCGTCCGCATAGGAAAACATTCGGTGCAGCGCGAAACCAGGACCCATCTCGGGCAGGCGGCCTGAATATTCAAACGGCACGTTTGCTCCGGTTTTTTCTCCCAGGCCCATTTCCTTCGCGTAGTGGATCATCTTGTCAAAACCAAGATTGCTACCAACGCGCTCAAAATATCCGTTATCGGAACGCGCAAGGGCACCCGTCAACTCGAGTTTCGAGCGTTCAGAAACCGTAGTCAGATCAGTCTGGGGAATGATGTTTTCTGAAAGTCCGGCGACACCGGTAACCAGCTTGATGGTCGAGCAAGGTTTGAAGCCTCGGCGCACGCCCCATTCCTGGTTAACTATCGAATAGACTTTCCCAGTCATCGGATCCATGACCACCACAGTGCCGGCGTGATTGCCAAGAGCATTAACTGCTACGCGTCGTACTTGAAGATCTTCACCAGCCGTGTTGTCTCTGGAGATCATTCCCTGGACTTCGTCACGCAAGGCCTTATCGAGGGCGCGTTGACGAGCAATCGCAGCGCGTCGCGCTGCTTCGGCACGACGTCGAGCTTCGAGAATTTCGCGGCGACGTTTCGAACCCATCCGTCGCAGTTCTGCATTTCGTTCGCGTTTGCTAAGCGGTCGGCCACGCCTGCGCTCAAGAGCTTTTAGCGTTGCCGCCTGTTCTCTGGCGCTTTGCGCGCGCTCTTCTCTGCGCGATAAATGAGATTTACTTCCGCGGCGTGAGCTCTTTGCGGAAAGGCGTTCGCGGCGGTTGCTTCGGCGATCTCTCGCCGAAACCTTTTTGCCCTTCTCGGCTCGCGAGGATTTGTGGCGATCATTTTTCGAGCGGGCGCTTTTTTCGCTGCGCTTCCTGGCAGCACCGTCTGCGATTTGAAATGGAAGAACTAGAAGGACGAATAATATGAATGCAAAAGAAAGAAGGCGGGGGTACCGATTGGTCAAAGTCATCAGAGGTCTATTACCTTTCTACGGGTTTGGTTCTTGCTCGGCTACGTGAGCCTTGCCGAAAAATTCTACGCCGCGTAACACATCAGAAATGGGCTGACAAAATACTTAATCGTGGAATCCAAAAAAGCTATCTTGGCAGTCCTGAGAGTCAATTGCCCTCCCATAAAAACCCTTGTTTTCTTATGGACCTATCGGGTCCTGCTACGTTTGAGGCGGGAGAATTCCCAAGTTGGCGGCCTCTGGGGACATTGATTCGAGACCGCGGCAACTATACCATCTGATTCTGCGAGCGAACAATACAAAAGTAATCTTTTGTACACAACTGGTCATATTGCATCCTCGCTGTTCTCTCTTAATACAGGAAAATGCGAATGCCGACAACCATCCAACTGCTATTCTCCCTCAAACTCTTATGAGGACATTGCAAATCTTCAATAGCTTCCGTGCTCGGTTGGTGCTCCTGCTCGTTGTGCTTCTGGGGCTCACGTTGGGAGTTCAATATTACGTCAACCTGCAATCGGTAAGACGAAACGCACACATGTTGGTTGCGCAGGAGCAAGCAATAATGGCCGGTGTGGCGCTGGGGGTTAACAGCATCTCGAGTAACAAGTATCTCGATGAACTTAGAACCAGTGTTCGCGAGCCCCTGTTAGACGAACCAAACGGACGAGTGCGCAACGTGCTGGTGGTGGACAGCAACGGAAACGTCTTAGACAGTCTTAGTAAGGACTATGCACCCAAGAAAAACGCCGATGGCAGCCCGAACAGCTACTTGAAAATTGTAGACATAACTTTGCCGCCACTGCGAAGCGCGGTTGAGTTGCCAGACGAAGGAGAGCTTCCCGCCTGGCTGACCGCCTCCCGGGCAACGGATACAGGCGAAGCCGGCGCGTTTTATTTTCCGGTGGGAACTCAGGAAGGACGCCTGTACGTGATCGTGGTGCTTGGATCGGCAAAGTCGCTGACTAGTCTTCTGGAACGACAAGCTTCTCGCTCTGCGCAGTACACTTTGTTGCTGCTCCTCGCCACCACACTGGTAACCGGATTGTTCGTCTGGCGGTTTACGCGTCCGGTCAAGCGTTTATCGGTCGCAGCGCAACGCGTTGCTACCGGCGATTTCGACGTTCGGGTACCGACCGATCGCCGTGATGAGATGGGTGCGCTCGCGGTCGCCTTCAATGACATGACTGCGCAACTCGGAAGCTTGCGAGAGTTGGAGTCAAAACTGCACCAGGTCGAAAAGGCCGCCGTTGTTGGACGCCTAGCTGCCGCCATTGCACACGAGATTCGCAATCCGCTGAACTACATCAATCTCACGCTCGATCACTTGCGTTCATCCTATGCGCCGGAAGACGCTGCGAAGCGCGAAACCTTCGAGCGCCTGGCAGATCAACTCAAGCAGGAAGTGCAACGAATCAATCGCCACATCACAGACTTTCTCAAGTACTCCCGACCTTCAGCACTGGAGCTCGAGCCGCTTGATCTTCGCGAACAAGCGGAAGACGCCCTGCGCGTAATTGCCGGACAGGCAGCCGAAAGAGGCGTCGAGACCAGCTTGAAACAGGAAGGACAGCTGCCGCCGGTGGTGGCTGACAAAGATTCGCTTCGCTCAGCTTTCACCAATTTGTTAATTAACAGTCTGGAAGCGATTGATGGCGCCGGAGGGACCGTGGCAATCAAATTAAGTTCCGAAATGAGCGGCAGCGCACGAGTGGAAATCAGCGACACAGGAAAAGGAATTGCGCCGGAAGATATTGCCAAAGTATTTGAGCCATACTACTCGACCAAAGAAACCGGTACGGGACTCGGACTTGCCATTGTTAAGAAAGCCATTGATGATCATGGCGGTTCAATTAGCGTGAGTTCAAAACTGGGCAGCGGCACGACTTTCGTGATCATCCTGCCAGTAAAACAAAAGGATCAAGGAGAGGAAAAGGATGACAGATGAAGGCGTGGAGACAGTCATCCTTAAATATTTATGTCGCGTAAAACCATACTTGTCGTAGACGACGAAAAACCGCAGCGGGAAATCCTCGAGACGATTCTTTCCGGGGAAGGCTATGACGTAACAACCGCGTCGTCAGGCGAAGCCGCCATCAAGTTTGCTAAAGACCGTCGCTTCGATCTCGCCCTGACCGATTTAAAGATGACCGGCATGGACGGCATTGAGTTGTTGCAACATCTGCTCGGGCTTGATTCGTCCATCATCGTAATCCTGCTAACCGCGCATGGTTCAATCGAATCCGCTAAAGAAGCGCTCCGGCGCGGCGCCTTTGACTATCTTGAGAAGCCGTACGACAAAGCAGCGCTGCTTGAAACAATCGATCGGGCCCTGAAGAAACTCGACGAGTTGGACACAGAAATTGTTTCCGCTTCGCCCAACATGGAATCGGTCAAGCGGATGATATTGAAGGTGGCGCGTTCAAATTCGACGGTCCTGATTCGCGGCGAATCCGGAACCGGCAAGGAGTTGATCGCTCGCGCTATCCACAATCAGTCACCGCGCGCGCAGGAAATGTTTCAGGCAGTTAACTGTGCAGCTATTAACGAGAATCTGCTTGAGTCGGAACTCTTCGGCCACGAAAAGGGCTCGTTCACCGGCGCCCACGCCGAGAAAAAAGGGCTTTTTGAAATTGCCGATCGCGGCACACTTTTCCTCGACGAGATCGCCGAGCTCGACGTTGCCATGCAGGCCAAACTCCTGCGTGCGCTGCAGGAGCGTAAGATCAGACGCGTTGGCGGCACTCACGAAATCAGTGTTGATGTTCGCGTCATCGCTGCGACGAATCGCGATCTCCGCGCGATGGTTTCCGACGGCCGTTTTCGCGACGATCTCTATTACCGCATCAACGTGCTCTCAGTTGACGTCCCACCTCTTCGTGAACGACGCGAAGACATTCCGGTTCTTATCGACTACTTCGTGAAGAAGCACACTCGCAACACCTCGCGCCTGGTGCGCGGGCTAACTCCGGACACGAAGAAATTGATGATGGATTACAGTTGGCCGGGTAATGTGCGCCAACTGGAGTCAGCCATTGAACGCGCCATTCTTCTTTGCGAGGGCGACCAGATAACCGTTGACGATCTGCCAATGGAGGTTCGACAGGAATCGAAGCCGGTCTCGGAAGGCGCGTTTAAGTTGCCACCCGAAGGCATCAGTTTTGAAGACGTCGAACGCGATCTAATCATGCAGGCGATGGAGCAAACCGACTACAACATCACGAAGTCCGCTAAACTACTGGGCCTGACTTTTCGAACCTTGCAATACCGCCTGGAAAAGTTTGGCATCAAGAAACCGGGAACCACTGACGAAGCAGCCGAAGAAAACTGAATCACGAACGCAAGGATGGAGTTCTGTTGACGTTCTACAGCCAAATCTATCCTGTCGTTGGAGGCCCGTTATGAGATTCCGAAAATACCTCTTCCTACTTCTTTGTCTTGGCTTGTTCGTGGGCTGCAATCGCGGAGGTGGGACGCGATCTACAGCTCAACCCGAGTTGGCCAAGGCGCCGCCGAACACTGAGGGCCCCACAACAAACCAAGTCGGTGAGACAAACCAACCTGACGCCAGGAAAGTTAGTGCAAGCACCTCGGAAGTCTCGCTCAACCAGGCTGGTCAATCTCAGTCAATTGCCGAAGCGATGGATCGAAAGATCATTCGCGACGCCCAACTCACACTTGAGTCTTCCGCACCGCAGGATGCCCAACGAAAGATTTCCTCTATCGCGGAGTCGGTCGGCGGATTTGTAGTTACGTCTGAGTCTAAGCAGCGTGATAGCGGCGAGCCCGGAAAGCAGTTCCTCGAAGTGAATCTTGTGGTTCGAGTTCCGGCGGCACAATTTGGCGCGGCGCTGGATCAGATTCGCAGCGCGGGGAACCGCGTGATTCAGGAAAAGATAACCGGACAAGACGTGACCGAGGAATTTATCGATCTCGAAGCTCGCATCAAGACACAAAAAGCGCTCGAGCTTCAATTCCTTGAGATCATGAAGCAGGCCCACAAGGTGGAAGATGCTCTCGAAGTTCAAAGCCAGATTGCGGATGTCAGAACGGAAATTGAGAAACTTGAAGGCCGCAAGAGATTTCTCGAAAACCGCGCCAGCCTTTCAACCATCACCGTCAATCTACTTTCTCCTACGGCGATAACTGTTAACACTTCCGGCTTCGGTAGAAGCATCCGCGAAGCGATAGCAGATGGCGTTGATGTCGCAATTGCGATCGTGCTGTTCTTGATCCGCTTTGTGATTGTGATGATTCCAGTAGTGTTATTCCTCATACTTCCACTCTGGCTGATCGCACGCTACTTCTGGCGCCGAGCGCGGAGAAATCAACAATCACGTCGACAGACAACAATTCCACCGCCGGAGGTTCCGGTAGAGCCGCCCGGGGATTCTTAAGTCAAATTAATAACGAGAGAGAACTGATGACTCATTTAACTCGCGTCTTCCTGAGCTGTTTACTGATTTCATTGCTCAGCTTTGCTTGTTCAAAACCTGCTCCGAATTCCCTCGTCGAATCGGCGCCGTCGCCCGGATCGCCTGCCGCTCAAAAGATCACTTCCGAGGGCGTCGTAAAAGCTGAGGCGCAGCGGATCGAGCTTCCGGCGGGGGGATCAGCCGAAGTCACCGTTCGGTTAACAATTCAGAATGGTTACCACGTCAATGCAAATCCGCCGACCTTCTCTTATCTCAAGGCGACAACTTTGGACGTTTCTGCCGGCGACGGTGTTTCGGTTTCGTTTATCGCGTATCCGAAAGGCGTGGAAAAAAAGTTTGTCTTTGCAGAAAAGAGGTTGGCTGTCTACGAGGGCGAGACGGACCTGAAGATCGCGCTGAAGAGCGACCGGGCGGCAAAGAAGGGCGAACGTTCTGTTCCCGCGCGTTTGCGCATCCAGGCATGCGACGAACAAGTTTGTTATCCGCCCGGTTCGCTTGAACTAACAATCCCGGTCAACATTAATTAGTCGCTGGCGCAAACATTCGTGAAACTATTTTGGATGATCCTTGCTGGTGTGGCCATGGGCGTGGCTGTCGCCTTTCTGTCGGAACGGGATTTTGACAAAGCATTTGTAGCGGCAGCGTTAGGGATGGTGGCGTGGTTTTTGAGTTATCGCGTACAGATGAAAGCGGTTGTGAAGGCGGCGGATCTTGAGGACGACAACCAGAGGCATGAAGTTGATGAAGAAGTCGATGATGAATAAGAAACTAGGATTCAGAACGCTCGCGGTCACTCAACTAATCGCGCTGGTATTCTTTTTCGCGGCAGGTGTGGCGCAAGCCTCAGACGAAAGTGATGTTCGTGGCGTTGTCCAACAAGTCTTTCAACAACTGCAATCGCGAGATTTCGGGTCAGTCTACGATTCCCTGCCCTCTTCAACTCGCAAGCGGAGCTCGCGCGACCGTTTCATCAACGCCCTGAAGCGTTCACAGGATCGTTACACCCTCGATAGCATCAGCATCGGCGCCGTTCGCGTCGCTGGCAATATTGCCGTGGCGGATACCGAGCTTTTTGGCCGAGTCGCGAAGCCGTTTGAAGCTGAAGGCAAAATCGTGGTGCAACAGTATCTGGTCCGCGAGGATGGAAAGTGGCGGGTTGCAACTGGCGACAGCGCCACTATTCAACGTTTTCTGAAAGCCAACCCAACCTTCGCCAAGAAGTTTCCCATTCGTCAGCCACGCATCTACGTGAAACAAGACGGCAAGTGGGTGCAGTTCAATCTTCCGAAGCAGTAAATAGTGAATCGTAAATTGTGAACAGTGATTTGTACTTTGAGCTTTGTACTTTGTACTTTGAACTTGGAACTTGGAACTTTGTGTTCCGAAGCTTAGTTGTGGCTGAGACCTCAAACCACCAAGTTCAAAGTACAAAGCTCAAAGTACAAATCACTATTTACGATTCACTCCCGTTCAGCTCAGCGTCAATAGGTCATCAAACGACAACTGTGAATCGTCGACTGGTTCGGTAAATTCGCCGTGGCGAATTCTGTGACGAGGCACGTCCAGCGCCTCGCGCACGGCGTCAAGATGGAAACGAATTATGTGTGGTGTGACTCGAACAGAGGGGATACGCCGCTTGCGCGCAAGCCGCCGCACGGTCGACTCGCTGACTTGCAACACCTTCGCAAGCTGACGAGCCGTAAGGAATTCCTCACGCTCTTCCATGACTGAATAGTAAATCGGGGACTAGTGAATCGTAAATAGTGAATCGTAAATAGTCATCTTAGGCATAGAGCCGCAAACCACAGACGTCAACCTCACTCAACATCTATTCACGATTTACTATTCACGATTTACTAGTCTTCGATTTACTGCGCTTTGGGTTTGACTGAGAGGGCCAGGCGATACACGGCAGCGCCGTCGATTTCTACGTCCTTGCTCACAGGATCGCCGCCATTGGGTTTGGCGGTGACCCGATACTTAGCAACTTCCGGCGGGAGGCGGAATACAAATGAGCCAATCTCATTTGAAACGCGGCCATCGATCTTCCTCGCGCTGCCGTCGGCTTCGATCCTGGCCAATTCAATAGGAACATTGGGAAGACTGCGGTCGTCCTGATTGAAAACGCTGCCCTTAATAAAGGCGATGGACCCTTCGTCAATCGCGAGCACCAGATGATCGCCCAGCGAGCGAGGTTTACCGGCCTTAACTTCAACGTTTTCAATCGTGCCGACGCTGAGTCCTGGTTTGCGGAAGGTCACACCGTAACGGCCCGGAATCAAGCGCGAGACTACAAACTCGCCGTTCTTATCGGTAACGCCACGGGAAACCTCTTGTTCACCTTGCCGGACGATTACAGCAACACCGCTAGGCGTTCCCGTTTCGACGCGAACTCTCCCTTTGATCCCGCCGGTCCGATCCTGCGCAAATGCGCTGACAACCGAAACGACCGTGATCAGCAGCATTAAGACTAACTTAGAGGTTCTCGTCATTGAGCGTGATAATAGCACTATTTTGAACTTTGAGCTTTGTGCTTTGAGTAGTGTCTTAAATTCATTTTCTCTCTGAAACCTCTGCGTGCTCTGTGTCTCTGTGGTGGATGGACTCTAAGCAAAACTTCACCACCGAGGCACAGAGCACACGGAGGAGGCACAGAGAATTTCAAATTAAGACACTACCGTGCTTTGAACTGCGTCCTTATTGTGTCCCGTGACTTAATTCGTGGCCGGTAGCTCAACCGCCAAGCTCAAAGAACAAAGTTCAAAGTTCCTCTTGCCGTTGATGCGAGGAAACTCCTGCTCTGTTGCCTACGTATGTATAATTCACGCGAAGGATTTCTCCCCAGCCGAAACCCGGGCTTCAGACTGAAGTTCCAAATGAAAGTTCCTCGTCGCACAAGCAAGCCGCTGGTTTTACTGTCTGCCGTAATACTCGGCTGCGCAGGAATCGTGCTGCCCGGCTTCTCCCAGGAGGCCGATCCGCAGAAGGCGCAACGTCCGCGACAGGTATTTCCCAGAGACGAGCCACAACCCGAGGAGGTCCTGAAGTTTGATACGGACTTGGTTTCTTTAGATGTGGTGGCAAACAACGCCGAGGGCCTTCCGGTCCGAAATCTTAAGCAGGCAGATTTCAAAGTTTATCTGGATGAAGCTGAACAGCCGCTTGCGTTTTTTCAGTTGGAACAACGCAGCGGTGAACCGCGTCCGCTTGCCGTCGTTTTCGCGCTCGACATCTCCGGCAGCATGACCGCTCAAGAGTTAGAGCGTTTACGCGGCGCGCTCAACGCGTTTTCGGCTCAACTCTCCAATCACTCGGTGCTTTACGCGGTGATGGCCTTCGGCATGAACGTGAAAGTTCTACAGAAGTTCACGGCTGAAACCAACAAACTGGATCGGGCTTTTGGGCGAATGGTGCGAGAACCCAACGGGATGTCGACGCACACTTACGATGCGGTTGACGATGCGATTCGCATGCTCGTTCGCCAGGCGCCGCGGACGCGCGAGCGGCGACTGATGAAGCGTGCGGTGCTGGTAGTTACCGATGGCTTTCCCGTGGGTGACACAGTAGCTGCGCCCACCGTGATCGAGCGCGCGAATGCAGCGGACACCAGCATCTACGTTGTAACCCTGCCGTCTTACTCGCGAGTGTTCGCAGCGTCAACACAAACTCCGTTGCCGACGCCCCTGGATGTTAGTGGACTCGCCGAATTGACAGGAGGTCGCAGCGTCTATGCTGAAGAGAATAACTACGAGCCGCTGTTTCGGGCGCTGGCTGAGGAAGTTACTTCGGCTTACGTGCTGGCGTTCTATCCGCCGGAGCAGAAGCGTCGTGATGGTCAGTTTCACAACATAAGGGTTGATGGCCCAGCCGGCTTGACGCTGAAGCAGAGCCGGCCCGGTTTTCAGGCGAAGAAGTAGACCGGAAGCAGTACTCAGCATTCAGTAAAAACTAAAAGAAAGCAGAAGGCAGTAGGCAGAAAGAAAATCCTAATCGCAGGATTCTATTTTCTGCCCACTGCCTTCTGTTTACTGATTGCTAATTACTGAATACTGATTACTCTTCCCTCAGAATTCGTCTTCGTCCTCGTCGTCATCCAAATCATCTTCTTCTACGATGTCCAGTTCCACTGGATCGAGTCCGACCACCTCAAGCTCCACACCGCATTCCTCACAAGAAACGCTTTCGCCTTTATCGGTGTCCGTATCCACATGGACATCAGCATCACACTCGGGACATGTTCCAGTCGGCACTTCATTACCTCCAACAAAAATTAATAGGCAGCGATACACCCGACAATCGTGATCCTGCCTGGCGTTTGCGCGTTAACAACAATCTACCCGCGCCTGTCGGTTTTTGCAATACTCTTTTCCTCGTTATTCCGTCACATCCGCCAGACATTCTTGCCTGTCCTTTTCATCGGAAACCAGAAACAGAAACACGGGGGAAAAGGGGAAAGGAAACCGAAAAATTTATTTACTCCGTCTTTTCCTTTTACCCTTTACCCTTTTCGCTTTTGTCCTGTGGCTTCCCACAGCGACTCGATCCGTACCAAACAGAAGTGACGGACGTGTTAACATGGCCGCCGACTGATTAGCGCCGCCTCGAAGATTTAGCAACCAGAGCCGATGATTCCCCCATGCTCGCGTTCATGAAACGACGACAACTCACCTTGGCACTACTGGTTTGCTTTGTTCTTGTGCTTCTAGGTTCCTACTTCTCGCTCGCACGAAATGAAGGGCGCGCGCTGCAACAAAACAGTCCCGCGGCTGCCCACTACAACCACGCCACGAATCACGCCCTGGCGCATTCCGTTTCCTTAGACTCGGACAACGACGGCATTCCAGACACCGCTGAATTGCAGAGCTTCATGGACCGCGAAAACTTTCGCCGCTGGTTCACACTAGTCGCCGAAGGTCAGTTTTATCAATTAAGCGAACAGTGGAAGGCGGAGCAAAGAGACTGCGCCGGCCTGGTCCGTTTTGCCTGGCGTGAGGCCTTGCGTCATCACGATCGCGCCTGGCTGCAGAAGATGGGTCCCGCGTATACCCCGGTTGCGCCCGACGTTGCGCGTTACTCGCTCGAGCAGGGACCGCTCGGAGAAAAATTATTTCGCACCGGCGTTGGTTCCTACAAAGACGGCGAACTGGCAAACGGAACTTTTTCGGAATTTGCGGACGCGCGCAGTCTTAAGAGCTTTAACGTTAAATTCCTGAGCCGCGATCGCCACGAAGCACAACCTGGCGATCTGCTTTTCTTTTATCAGCCGTGGGTACAGAAGTTTCCTTATCACGTGATGATCTTTCTCGGCCCGGCGCAACTGGGCGGCGCCATTCAATCAAACGACTGGGTGGTTTATCACACTGGTTCGTCGCCAACCGACGCCGGAACGGTGAAGAAGGTTGAACTCTCGGTGCTCGATCATCACCCGAACAAACGCTGGCGGCCAGTGGAAAGTAATCCCAATTTCCTCGGTTTCTTCCGCCTGAAAATTCTTGATTGAACTTATCGACTAGCCCAAGGAGGCTCGGCCGTGGTTGAAATGCAGACTCGTAAGTATCGTGTTCTAACTACTTCTTTGATTTATCTCGTGGCTATTGCCGGGGCGCTCGGGATCGCTACGTTTCGCTCCCGTGCCAAGGCGAAACCAGTTGAGGAAGCGCCGCCCGCCGAGGCCTATCTCGAAAAACGTCCATCCAGCAAGCCCTTCTTTTCGTTGTCAACTCATCGCACCTATGGCACCAACGACAACGCGCGCTTGTGGGTCGACTATCAGGCAATTGACCACCTCGACTTCCGCGTCTACCAGGTGAAGGATCCGCGAAAATTTTTTACCGGGCTCAAGAATCCGCATCAGATGGGAGAAGACGAACAAGAGGAAGTAGCGAGCACGTTGCCACACCGCAAATCGTTTCTGGAAAGAGTACGCAGTTTCAAGCGTTGGGCGTATGGCGGAATTCAGGGCTTCGTGCGCGGACAGTTGCAACACGCTTCGCGCACCGCATTCAATCAAAAGTTTCGCAACGAAGCTGATCCCATTCGCACACCTTTGAATGTTTCCGACTACGCTCGCGTGCCGCTCCTGAATCCGGATCTGCTCGTCAGTAGTTGGCGCGAGCCTTTGCCGCCGCTGGAAAACGAATACGACCAGCGCATGATTCCGTTGGGCAAGAAATCGCCTGGAGTCTACCTGGTGGAAGCGGTTGAAAACGATTTGCGCGCTTACACAGTTGTGGTGGTTACAGACTTGACCATGATCGACAAGACCACTCGCGACGGCGAATTATTGGTCTATACCGTGGATCGCAAAACCGGTGAACCTCGTCCTGGCGCCCAGATCGAAATCGTCAAAGAACAAAAGACTGTTGCCAGTGGCGTGACCGACAGTCAGGGAATCCTGCGAACGAAGATCGAAAAGAAGAAGCCCGCCGCCGATAAGAACACTGAGGAGAATGAAGCCGAGGCTACCGACGAAGAAGCGCCGGCAGAGGACACTGAATCCGAGTCGCTCTTGATTCTCGCCAAACAGAGCAACAACTTCGCGATCTCTGATCTGGGTTCTATGTTGATGGGTTATGAAGACTACGAAGACGAGGGAGAAAACTTTAAGGGCTATATTTACACCGACCGCCCGGTTTATCGGCCAACGCATAAAGTTAATTTCAAGGGAATAGTCCGCGCGATCGATGCCAATGGAACCTACAAAGCGGTCTCGCAGAATACGGTGAACATCACCGTTGAAGATCCCAACGGCGCCAACATTCTTACCAAGGAACTCCCGCTATCTCCACGCGGGACTTTCAACGGCGACGTTGACATTGCAGAAGAAGCGCCGCTCGGCAGTTATCGCATTGGCGCTGAGGTCGAGAACGGTTCAGCAAGCGGCAGCTTCGAAGTAGCCGAGTACAAGAAACCTGAATACAAAGTTACTGTCGCAGTGCCGGGCAAATACGTGCAGACTGGGCAGAAAGCCAACTTCTCGATCGATGCACGTTATTTCTTCGGCGCACCCGTAGCGAATGCCGAGGTGAAGTATTACATCTATCGTTCGCGCTACTACGCATGGTTTGGCGCCGATGAGTCGGACGACACAACTGACGAGTCTGATACGGAAGACGAGTATGCTCAGTTTTATCGTGGCGGCGACGACATGGTTCAGGAGAGCGAGGGAAAGCTCGATGCGCGCGGCCACCTGAACGTCGACTTCCCTGTCCCGCAGTCTGACGAAAACGACACTTCTGATTACAGCTATCGTCTCGAAGCACAAGTGACTGATTCGGCCCGTCGCACGATCGACGGCGCCGGAAGTTTTGTCGCCACTCGCGGCACCGTCGTTGCCAATGCCGATCCTGATCGTTACGTTTACAATAAAGGCGACGTCGCCAAGATTCGCGTTAGCACCAGCGACTACGAAGGGCATCCTGTTTCTGCGAAAGTTCAGCTGCAGTTTGTTGAGCGCACCTGGACCAAGAAACCGAAGCCCGAAGACGCTGATGAGTATTACTCTCCCGAATATGAAATGCATGAGCGCGCGATAGCCTACGCCGACGTGCAAACCGATTCCCAGGGTCAGGTTAGTTACGACTATCCGACCACCGAAGACGGCAACATTTCGATCAAGACGGTGATTTGGGAAAATGGCCGCGCGGTGCCGACGATTGGCGGCTATCTCTGGGTTACCGATAGGCAGTATCCGTGGAATGAGTCGTCGTACTACAGCGAAGACTACAACTCAATCAAGCTCGTTCCAGATAAGAAGTCATACAAACCGGGAGATACGGCCCACGTCCTGGCAATCCTGCCAACTGACAACGCGCATCTCCTGGTGAGCACCGAGCTAAACACGGTTCTGTCCGTCCAGCATATTAGTTCTCCCGGCAGATCGATTGTGCTTGACGTTCCTATCCAGGCCACCTATGCGCCCGACGTTTTTCTCAACGTCTCCTACGTCAAGGGTGGCGATATGTTTACGAGCGACCAGCGCCTCGTCGTGCCCGCGCGCGACAAGATGCTCAACCTCGAAATCATTTCTAACAAGCAGGAGTACAAGCCGCGCGAAGTTGCGTCCTACACAATCCTGGCGCGCAATGCGGACGGTGCGCCTGTCTCCGGCGCTGAAGTGAGTCTCGGTGTGGTCGATGAAGCAATCTACAGTGTCTCTCCGGATTATTCCGGCAATATCAAGAGCGAGTTTTACGGCATGCGCTACAGCACCGTCGAAACACATCTCTCGATTAATTACACCTTCACCGGATTTGCCGGTGACAAGCCGATCGATCTTGCGAAGAACAAACCCTCCTACCAACTCGCCGACTTCAAAAACGAAGGCGATCTGGTTCAACCAACTATCAGGAAAAACTTCAAAGACACAGCCTTCTGGCAACCCAATGTGGTTACCGGCGCTGACGGCAAAGCGACTGTCAAAGTTGATCTGCCGGACAACCTAACCACCTGGCGTGCAACCGCGCGCGGCATTACCGCAGACACTAAAGTTGGCGCAACGAAGTACAAAGTAGTCGCGCGCAAAGATGTAATCATGCGTCTCGAAACGCCGCGTTTCGTTACTCAGGGCGACACCGTCACTTTGTCGGGAATAGTCCACAACTATTTGAACGCCGATAAAGCCACGCAAATATCGCTCGAAGTGAACGGAGCACAACTGCAAAACCCCGGAAAGCAAACCGTCACCATCACCAAACAAGGCGAGCAGCGGATCGACTGGCAAATATCAGCTCCGAATGTCGGCGAGATCAAACTGCTGGCTAAAGCTTTGACTGATACTGAGTCCGACGCGGTCGAGTTGCCGTTGACAGTAGTGCCGCGCGGTTTGCATCAAGTGAAGAATGAGTCTGCGGCCTTCTCCGATGAGAACGCTGAGAAAACGTTCTCGTTGAATTTGCCGGCAAACGCGGATGCGCATGCGCGTAATTTCAAAATCGAAGTCACACCTTCCGTCGCCGGCACGTTGTTTGGCGCCCTGGATTATCTGACTGCCTATCCCTATGGCTGCACCGAGCAGACCATGTCGAGTTTTCTGCCTAACGTGATCGTGACGCAGGCATTGAAGAACGTGAAAACGTCTTCAATAAAAGACTCAAACGATCTGCCGAAGAAAGTGCAAAAGGGCATGGATCGCTTGTACGCCTATCAACACAACGATGGCGGTTGGGGTTGGTGGCAAGATGATCAAAGCGATCCGTTCATGACCGCCTACGTTGTAAGTGGACTGACGCTCGCGAAGCAGAACGGTTATGAACCTGACGACAATCGCGTCGCCAGCGGGCGCGAGAAGTTGAAACAAATGCTCGATGCAGGAACGACCGAAGCAGGAACGCAAATCGATCTCGAGACTCGCTCGTTCATGGTCTACGCCCTCGAAGAAAGCGGTGGCAGCGATGGTCGTTATGTGGAAAAGATCGTCAACGAACGCAGCAACCTGCAACCCTATGGACGCGCGCTGCTGGCGCTAACTCTCAAGCAACGCAAGGACGACAAGCGGGCCCGTGACGTCGCTGCCGAGATCGAAAGAACAGTCTCGACGGACGATCTTTCGGCGTACTGGCCGTCCAACCGCAAAGCGATGCTCGACTTCGCGGAAACAAACGATACGGAAGCTACGGCGCTCTCGCTGAAGGCGTTGGCGCAAATAAACCCCGATAGTCCAATTCTGCCCAAGGTGGCGCGCTGGCTCGTTTCGAACCGTCACAGTGGTTACTACTGGGAGTCGACTAAGGACACGGCGTTCGCGATTCTCGGACTTATTGACTATCTGAAAGTGAGTCGCGAGCTGTCGCCTGATTACGATGTCGAAGTTTACCTGAACGGTGAAAACGTTTTGACCCAGCACGTTTCTGCGGCAGCCGCGTCGCAGACGTTCTCGATAAACCGCAAAGCCGGCGACGTTTCTGGAACGAATGACATCAAGATAATCAAGCGCGGGAAAGGCATGGTTTATTTTTCATCATCGCTCGACTACTACACCGGCGAAGAAGATGTCGCCGCGCGAGGCTCGGCTGAGTTGAATCTTACGCGCGAGTATTTCCGGCTTGAAGTTGTCGAGGACGGCTATAAACTCAAGTGGAAAACTACACCGTTGACTGGCGAGATTCATTCCGGCGACATGCTGGTGGTGCGCCTCAAACTGAACGGCGCGAAGGCGCGCCACTTGATGATTGAAGATCCAATTGCGGCTGGAGTGGAACAAGTTGAGAGCGTTGGTAATCTCAACCTCGACTACACGACCGGAACTGACTGGACTGACTGGTACAGCTCGCGAGAGTTTCGCGATAACCGGACAGTGTTTTTCCTTGACTACTTTGACGGAAAAGCAACGTTCCAGTATGCGATGCGGGTGCAGATACCGGGACAGTTTCGCGTAGCGCCAGCGCGTGCGGAACTAATGTACCGGGCCGCCACGCAGTCAAACACGGCGTCAGGAAAACTGGCGTTCTTGGACAGGAAGTAAGAGGAGGCAGGAGCAGAGGCAGGAGGCAGAACCACCGAAAGCCACTAACTAGGATGTCGTGGTCGTTCACCTGCTCGTGCTCCTGCCCCTGATTCCGCTCCCGCTCCTGCTTCCTGGATTAACTGAGGACAAAACATGCTGACTGAAACATTTCGCGCGTTAATCGCAGGCACACGCAAAGCGTTTGGCAACTGGCGATCGCTGCTACTCATAGCTGTGGTCTATGGCGCGTTGCTCGCCTTAATTTATTTGTTTGTGGCTATCAGAGAAGCGACGTTTGCTCAGGTGACCTTGACGTTTGCGTTTGCGGTCGCGGCGCCACTGCTCTTCTTTGTTCTTCAGGCGATGATTATGAGCGGCAGCGCTAGCGAGCCGGACCAGGTTCGCCCGGGATTTGTGCTTAAGAAATCATTGGCTAGTTTTTGGAAGTTGATCCTGATCAGTTTGCCGTTAATCGCGCTCGCGATACTGATCGCCTATCTTCTCGGCAAAGCACAAAATCGTTTTGGACAAGCTCCTGAAGCGCTTAACAACATTCCCCACTCGCTGGCTGAGACTGCAAATTCGCAACGAGCTGCGCGACCGGTCGACTGGCGAGTCGCGCTCTTCTCGACGCTTCGCTATCTGTCTTTCGGCCTGGTCTTGCCGTTGCTGGCGATCCACATCTGGCTGGCCACAGTAAGTGAGGGCCTTGGTGGGGCGGTCAAAAAAATCGCGAGTCTTTTGTCGCGGGCGTTCTCTGCACAGTCAGTCCTGATCTACATCGTCGGCTTTCTTGTCTTCGCTGTTGTTCCCTATTTTTTACTATTCAAGACAACTAAAACGGGTCACGCCTGGCTGGAGCTTTTCTTACTGGTAGTGCGACTGGCGGTGGTGTTTGCTCTAACGCTGTTCGGCTGGGTGATAACGGTGCGCGCGCTCGGGCTTTCTAACTCAACTCCGCCTGCGCAACCTGCAACCGAGGCAGCTTGATGAAGTCGCCTGTTTCATTGAGCGGGGGCAAGCCCCCTTCCCAACCTGAGAGCTTCTCCATTCAGCTCGCGGTCGGGAAGGGGGCTTGCCCCCGCTCTTTTCGGACGGGTCTCGCGCGCTCATTGATTGCCACGATCGCAATCTGCGTCGCGGTTCTCGGCTGGGCCGCGCTACCAAGCGCAGTTCGGCAATCCAGTTTTTCACTTGGCATAACGACGACTAATGCGGAACAACTGGATCAGCGCTTGCAACAAGCGGCGACTCTCGCGCTCGGCGATCGGCGCGGCGCCGTTATCGTCATGGATCCGCAAACGGGCCGCATTCGCGCCTTAGTTAATCCGGAAATCGCAACCCAGCAATCTTTCCCGCTTGGCTCCGCCATAAAACCTTTTACCGCGCTGGCGGCTTTCCGGTCCGGCGTGATTGACGAAGACACGCGCACTCTCTGTCACGAAAAATATTCGCATCATGCATTTCAAACAACCTGCTCGCACCCACGCGATTTGCCACCGCTGAATCCAACCGAAGCCATCGCCTATTCATGTAACTACTATTTCAGCACGCTCGGCGAACGCCTCAAGGAGGAAAACTTTAGCAGCACGCTCAGCGAGTTTGGTTTCGGCAAAAAGAGCGGAGTGAATTTTGCCGGAGAGTTGCCTGGTGAATTACAGCGGAGCGAGTGGCGTCCGCAAAATGCAATCGGCGAAAGCGAGTATCTCCAGGCAACTCCGATCCAGGTAATCAATGCTTATGTCGCAATGGTCAATGGTGGCCGGCTCTTCATTCCCCGCATCGGCGGACCGGGAGCGTCGGCGGCAGTGCAAGCGAAGATCGAAATCAAAGACGGTGAACGGGAAGTAATTGTGAAAGGGATGCGCGGCGCGGTCCGCTATGGCAGCGCCGAGAAAGCGAATCTTCATTCGCTACCCGTTTACGTCTTCGGTAAGACCGGCACCGCTACACAACTCGGCGGCTTTCGCACGCACGGCTGGTTTGTGGGCATCGCTTCAGCTCCGGACAAATCCACGGATGGCTCCGAGGCCGCCCCCGATAAAGTAAATCTGGTTGTGCTTGTTTTGCTGTTGAAAGGTAAGGGAGTTGAAGCGGCCGAAGTTTCCCGTCCGATCTTTGCGGAGGCGGCTTCTGAACTTTCATATTTGAAATCTGAAACCCAACCTAACAACAGTGCGACTGCTGTCAAGCCGTTAAGCCAATCGTCAGTGGCGCCCAGATCATCTCAGATTGCAGATTCGAGATCTCAGAATTCAACTTCCAGATTGGAACCCGCTGCAGTCACAGTTCACCTGATCCGCGAAAACATCACGCGCACAATCCCTTTCGAAGACTATGTTCGCGGCGTTGTAGCGGTGGAGGGCAGCATGGAAACAGAGCCAGACGCTTTGAAAGCCCTGGCCATCGCAGTTCGCACTTACGCGCTGAGAAACCTGGGGCGGCATGCTCGCGACGGCTACGACTTCTGCAATTCCACCCACTGCGAAAGATACCGACCGGTAAATCAGGATTCTGAGAGTTACGCTTCAGCGCGTGCGCTCGAGGCCGTGGAAACAACTAAGGGAGAAATTCTGAGCGACGAGAATAACGGGCCGGCCGATTCCTACTTCAGCGCTTCGTGTGGTGGCGCTACCGCAAACCTGGCTACGCTATGGGGCGGCACTGCTCCTCCCTATTTGCGTGGCGTTCGCGACGAATACTGCGTGACCGAGGCGCATAAGAGTTGGACCGATACGATTCCGCAGACGCGACTGCTCAAAGCGTTGCAATCAGATCCGCGCACCAACATTGGCGCCCGGCTGCTTAACGTCAGTGTCTTGCGGAGGGACGCGAGCGGCCGCGCCGAGTTGATTGCGATCGAGGGCAACCGGCGCGTCACTGTAAAGGGATGGGACTTCAAGATCATTGTTGGTCGCGTGCTTGGTTGGAACGTGTTGAAGAGTTCTCGCTTTGAGATTGCGCGAGCGGGTTCGAATTTCATCTTTCGCGGTCAGGGATTTGGCCATGGCCTCGGGCTCTGCCAGGAAGGCGCGCACGTAATGGCGGAACGCGGCGCCAGTTACCGGCAAATCCTGGCAAAGTATTTCCCCACAACGCATCTTACGAATCTGAGTGGCGCTGCGTCAGCGGATCTGATTTGGGGACGCGAAATCGACTCTGACAGAGCTCAACCCGCAAAGAGTCGCGGCCACAATTCGTCGCGGCTTAGTCTGCGTAGCGAAGATTTTCGCATCAGTTATCCAGGCAACGTCAGCCAACGCGACGTTGAGAGGTTGCTGAGTTTGCTGCAGGCGAGCCGTAAGTCGCTGCTTGCTCGCGCGGCAGCCGCCGGCATCAAAGTCCAGTTCCCTGCTCTTGAAGTTTTTGTAAATGAAACGACTGGCGACTACGTAGGCCGATCAGGATTACCCGCGTGGACAGCAGCGGCAACCAAAGGAAACAGGATTGAGCTCCAACCGCTGGAAACGCTCAAGCGCCGGCGAATTCTCGAAACAACCGTCCGCCACGAACTCGTACATACTTTGGTCGACATTGTGAGTGGTGGTCGCGCGCCGCGCTGGTTAGCAGAAGGGTTGGCGCTGCATTTGGCTGATGAAGGTCGCTTGCTCGCGCAATATGAGCCGCGAAAAAGGATGAGCGTTGAGGAGATTGAGAAACAACTCACCTCGCCGGCAGCGACGATGTCAGCCAACGACACTCGAGCGGTCTATGCCGCCGCCTATGGCGAAGTCAAACGTCTAATCAAGAGCGAAGGCGAAGCCGCTGTTTGGAAGCGTTTGGCGAATTGAGACGACAGGACGCAAATTTTCTCTACCAGCAACGTTCAAGTTAATCAGATGAAGAACCTTAGAACCGCCAATCGTTTAATTGCCTCGTTCGTCACGATTCTTATGCTCGCCACGCCGCTGCTCGCGCAACAGAGACGTAGTGTCCCGAAGCGGCCGGCAGTTGCGCCTGAACCGGCGCCAACCTTCGACTCACTTTTTGCTGCGGACAGTTACAAAGTCTATTGCGAGGTACGCGGCGTTGGCGGGTTGATTCACTCGCCTGCAGTAAACGATCTGCTTGATCCGGTAATGAAGCTCGGCGGACCGCCAAAAGAATTCAAGCTGCTCGTCAAATGGCTAGGCGCTCACGCCGACGCACTCGGCGGCTCGCGAATGTTAGTCGCTGGTTGGCCTTCGCGACCCAACCTTCCGACGGTGATCATCGCCGTCGAGTTTTCTTCTCCCGAGGAAGCGAAGAAGTTTTATCCGGAGTTGCGCGATTTCCTCCCGAAGTTCCTGCCGACACCGACGCCAACGCCTGAGCCGACGCCGACGCCGAAAGTTTCCGGCAGTCCTTCCGAAGCACACGTAAGGGCTGAGGTCACGGTATCCACACCAAAAGCTGAAAAAGATCCTGAGCCTTTGCCTCCTTATCAAATGAAGCAAGCAGGCTCGCTCGTGTTTATTAGCGACATCGCCTTTACCTTTCGGAATTTGAGACCGCCCGGCAGCAAAGGGCTGGACGAAGATCAAAACTTTCTGTTGGCGCGCAATCGCTTTTCGTCAGAGTCGCTTTTTCTTTATGTCGATCTGAAGTCCATTGAAAAGGAAGAAAAAGAGCAGCGGCAGAAGTATGAGGAGGAAGCGCAGAAACGCTCTGAAGCTGAAGCGGCCAATCCACCAAAAGAAGCGGAGACAGTGCCGGAGGAGGCGCCTGAGGCTGAATTGCAGCCGCTGCCGCCTTCCGACCTCCCCTCGGAACAACCCGCGGAGCTAGAGGCGACGGTCGAACCACCAGACTCGAGCGCCACTGCTCCGTCAGACACAACATCAGAAAATCATGTCGACATGACGCCGGCATTCTCTTCGCTCTACGGCGCGCTCTTCGGCGGGCAGAGCAAGTGGCCGGAAGCGATTGGCGCGGCGTTGGTATTTGAAAATGACGCTTACGTGGTTCGCACTTTGATTATTAACAGCGCCGAAAACAAGTCCAGCGCGATTCCCTTTGTTCCGCAATTCGCGTCCGGTCCGGCAATCACTCCGGAGGCGCCTGGCATATTTCCCGCTGACGTCGATCTTTTCGTGAGCGCCTCGCTCGACTATCCCCAGATCTATGAAGGAATGCTGAAGGCGTTTGCGGACTCTCAAGAAATGATGAGAAAGACGAGCGAAAAATATGGAGGTCGGCCGGTAACAGATATTCAGCAAATGGAGACGCCGTTTGCTGTTTACGAAAAGAAGTTGGGGTTAAAGGTCAAAGATGATCTATTGCCACTCCTCGGAAGTGAACTCGCCCTGGCGTTGCCAAGAAAAGCGAAGAAAGCTGTAAACGAGCCGGCGTCTGACGAGCGTGATCGAAAACAAGACTCAGCTGACGCGCCGCAAAACAATGCGAGCGCCGGGCCGAATCCAATAGTCGCGATCGCGGTGAAGGATCGCGAAGCAGTAAGCCGGCTAATACCAAAGTTAATTGAATCGTTTGGCTTGAAAGGCGCGAACCTGCTGGCGCAAACCGAGAGACGCGATGGCACTGAACTCGTTTCTTACGCCGGCGTTTTCTCTTACGCGTTTGTTGGCGACTTTCTCGTCGTCTCCTCCGATGCTGCGGAAACGCGTCACGTAGTTGATGCTTACCTGAATCATCAAACGCTTTCCGCCGATAGTCATTTTCGAAACTATACTCGCTGGCAATCCCACCAGGTGCTGGGTCAAGTGTATGTGGCGCCAGGACTGATCGAGGAGTACACCCTCGGAAGCGGCATCTCTGGCGTGGCCCTTCGCGACAAGATGAACGAGTTTCTAACCGGAGTGAACCCGGTGATTGATCCTGTGACTTACTCACTTTCCAACGATGGCCTGGGACCGCTCCACGAACTGCACATGCCAAAGAACCTGCTCCAGGTGCTAGTCGCGGGAATGATGGTGGGCAGCAGCGCATCACAGCCCGCGTCCAATGAAGCAGTGGCGCAGAGCATGGTGCGCACGGTAGCTAGCGCCGAAGAAACTTTCAAAGCGACTACGGGAAACGGTGCCTACGGCTCGTTTGATCAACTGGTCTCAGCGGGTTTGCTAAGCAAGGAAATGCTTGAGAAGTATGGCTACAGAATGGAAGTGTCGGCTGCGAAGGATAAGTTTGAGGTTACTGCGGAACCTATCGAATACGGCACGACCGGCAAACTCTCTTACTTCATCGACCAGAGTCAGGTTTTGCGCGCCGGCGATCACGGTGGCGGGACCGCAACGCTTTCGGATGAACCGATGAATCAGTAAACGCGCAAACGCCGGCAATTACGACCGTTGATGATAACTCCCTGCAAAAAATGTAATTGACTTTTTGCGCTTTGCGAACTACCCTTCCGGCCCCCTCTGAAGATTAGGAACGAAATCCTCCGAAACAAACCGCGGTGATTTGTTTCATTCGCTCTATTCCCTCATAACTTTCATTTCCAGAACTTCCAGTCCTGTGAAATGAACTCATTTCCTAGAAACAATTAACTCAAGAATGAAACCCGACGTGATGTGTTTGAGTTTCTCAGCGCTCAACTTTCGGACGCAAGACAATCCAAACAGCTAGTTAACTCACGTGCTCGTCCAACCAATTCGATAGCATTTCCTCCTGGTTCCCAGGTGGAAGCGCTGCTTCACTAAGGAGGTAGGAAAATGAAAAATCATAGGATTCCACTGGCTTTGCTCCTTGCAACTGTATTCATCCTGGCGGGAATGTTTGTCGCCACAGTCAGCAGTCAGGGGCCAGATCCAAATGCACAAACTAATCAGGCCGATAAAGTCTCAGGGACTGGAGTCACGGTAGATCCCAATGACCCTCAGAACGTTGCGAACGAGGGAACTGGGGCCTTTACCTTCGATCCATTCAAGAGTGATCCAACTGCATGTGACATTTACGATGTGTGTGGTGCTCATGAAATCTGTGAAGACGGACCTTGTCCAACCCCAACTCCGCCCGAGGAGGCTCCCACCGGTTTCGACGACCAGACGAATGGCTTTGTCATTCAGGGAGATCCCATCACGGCGTGTTCTCCGGGACCTACACCGGGAACCTTTGAAGCTGACAAGTTCATCTTCAGTGTAGTGGATGAGAAAGCGGACGGTCTCGGGCCAGTCTACAACGCGCAATCCTGTCGCGAATGCCACCAGAATCCGGTCGTTGGTGGAATCAGTCAGGTGACCGAGCTTAGAGCAGGACACAACGATAGTAGCGATTTTGTTGACGCGCCTGGCGGCTCGCTTATAAACGATCGCGCGATCGACTCAAAGGTCCAGGAACGTGTGCCGCCACTGTTCAGTGCCCTGGTCTATCCAGCAGCTTCGCCCACGCCTTCGCCGTCTCCCTCGCCATCTCCCATACCTGGCGAAGAGCCGGTACGAACATTCCGCACCTCACTAAATCTACTCGGCGACGGCTTTGTCGAGGCCATAGCTAACGGCACATTGCTGGCTATCGCAGACACTCAGGATGCCGTTACCGGCGGTCAGGTACATGGACAGGCAATAGCGGTCCCGGTATTGGAGGCCAACTTCGAAACCAATCGTGACTGCGCTGATCCCGAAGCTGCGTGCATCCGTCGCATCGGCCGTTTTGGCTGGAAGAACCAGATCCCGAGCTTGCTTTCGTTTTCGGGAGACGCTTATCTCAACGAGATCGGCATCACGAATTTCCTGATCTTGAAAGAAAACACTTCGCTCGGACGACCGATAACTGCGTTCGATACTGTAGCCGATGATACCGTGTGCGATGACGACGCGGGGATAGTCTGTGGAGAAGACACTGAGCGAGACATTGACACCTTCACGGAATTCATGAGGGCGACAAAGGCCCCGCCGCAGGACACCGACATTCAAACTCAGTTTGCCACCGACGTCGACGCGGGGCGGACAATCTTCGGAGATATGCCGAACGGCCCTGGCTATAGTTGCAGCGTCTGCCACGTTCCGGCCATAGTCACTGCCGATATAGGAACTACAATAAACGGTGGAACGTTTGTGGTTCCAGCTAGTCTTGGTTTCAAGATCATTAGGCCATTCGGCGACTTTCTGTTACACGACATTGGCACCGGCGATGGCATCGTGCAGAACGGCGGCCAACCGACGCGCCTCAAAGTACGTACTCCGCCACTTTGGGGCGTGCGCACTCGAACACGATTACTGCATGACGGCTCAGCTTTAACTTTCCTGGATGCAATCCAGGCCCATCACGGCGAGGCTGAAGATGTCACAACCGCGTTTGCTGCCCTGACGTCTACGCAGAAGAAACAACTAATCATGTTTCTTGAATCACTGTAGTGCGCCGAGGTTGCAGCGTTCGGGGGCTCCTCCTTGAGGCGCCCCCTTTTTTATCGCAGAAATTCGAAATTTGCCGACCGGAATTTTGGACCCAGGAAATTTCGACAACCATTCCAGGCCGCCAAACACCTTTTTGTTGAATGGATTTCGTGTGATTTTCCTTGCCGCAATCGATATCGACAAGTTACTATCAGGCGCCGTTTACCCCGTATACTTTAAACCTAAAAGCTTGCCGTCCAAATTTTGCGAGACGGCTTTTCAAGGACAATACCTCCATGAACAAAGCATCCAGATTGACTCTACTCTTCGCGCTAGCCACCGCCGCTCTTCTTCTTACCTGGACCGCGACGCCGCGGGTAACGAGTCAAAACGCCAGGAAGGAACGCAAGCCTGAACCAAACCAAAAGGTGAAGGAACAACCGGCAAACCTTGCGGTCGACAAGTGGGCGAAAGAGGCGTTTGACGCGCTCGATCTGGGAAAAGTTGAGGAGAGTTCTCTGTTCCAAAGCTCTGACGACGAGGAATTGGAAGGCGATGAAGATCCGGACCTGCCCTCGTGGATGGCAGGCAAGATCGACAAAGGGACCTACCTGCAATTGCGCGGCGAATACATCGAAATGCGCCGTGGGGGCTCGTCAATCGTAAATTACAATGCTCGTGAAAAAGCCATCAAGGAAATGGAGAAACAGGAGGCGGCGCTGAAACGACGCTTTGCACCGGAGTCGCTCACCGCCTGGACGCCGCTTGGCCCACACCCGATTCCCAATGGACAGACCAGCGATACTTCCGTTCCGGTGAGCGGTCGAACGATAGCGATCGCAGTTCATCCTACCGACCCTGATACTGTCTATGTCGGCACCGCAAACGGCGGCATTTGGAAGTCAACCAACGGCGGCGACAACTGGACCTCACTCTTCGACTTGCAGTTGGAGTCAATGTCGATTGGCGCGATTACGATCGACCCGACCGATACCAGCATTGTTTACGTGGGAACCGGTGAAAATGGTTTCTCGGCAGACAGCGCTTTTGGCGTAGGTGTCTACATCATTCGTGCCGCCAATACTGCCAGCCCCACTTTGAGCGGTCCATTTCGTCTCGACGGAGTCGGCGCTGATATTTTTACCGGCCGGTCCATTGGACGAATTCTGGTCAACCCCTCGGATAACAACACCATCTTTGTTTGCACTACACAAGGAACCGCCGGCAACCCCAACGCTGGCCCATTCGCAGTTCCTCCTCGAGGTATTTATCGTTCAACCAATGCGCAATCTGCTTCGCCAATATTCTCAAAAATTGCAATCACCGGTACTACCAGCGCAAACCGCGACGTTGTGGATATGGCTATGGATCCGGGTGATCCCAACGTAGTCATTGCAACTGTCGTCGGCGGGGCGGCTGACGGCGGAATTTATCGCACCGCGGATGCTCTGTCAGCGACGCCGACGTGGACCCGCACGCGAGTGTTACCTGACGGCGCCACCACCGGTCGCGCGGAATTGGCAATCAACAGAAATGCCGCCGTCGTAACCGTTTATGCGGCGGTCGCCCAAGCGTCGTCAGCTGCACTGGGTGGTCCTGCTTGCATTGCAACGCGTGCCGGCTATGTAACCAGGTCGGTTGATGGCGGGGTAACCTGGTCGACTCCCCTAACCGGCTCGACCGGATTCTGCGGCGGCCAGTGTTTCTACGACATTGCGATCGCGGCAACCCAGGACAATCAAACCATTCACCTTGGTGGCGCTGCTCGCGGAGGCGCGTCGCCATGCTTGATTGAAGTAATGAAACGCTCAACGAATGGCGGCACGAGTTTCGCGCGCAACGACAGTACGCTACATGCAGACGAGCATGCGCTGGCTATCGCCCCATCTAACCAAAATGTTGTTTACACGAGCAGCGACGGCGGTATCTGGAGATCAGTCGATAACGGAACTACCTGGGTCAGCAAAAATAATTTCGATTACAGCGCCACGCAGTTCCAAAGCCTGGCAGTGCATCCCATCGATCGATTCTTCACGATCGGCGGCACCCAGGACAACGGCACCAACTGTCTAAGCCCTGACGGGGTTACCTGGACCAACTGCCGCGGCGGCGATGGCGGCTATACGCTTATCGACAATAACGCAGTGGATACAACCAACGTCACGATGTATCACACCTTTTTTAATCAACCGAATAATCAGATCGCCTTTGAGCGAGCGGACAACACTGGCTTTGCATGGACCTTTAGAGGCTGTTCCGGAACCGTCAGCAACAACGGGATGACCTGCGCCGACACCACCCTCTTCTATGCTCCAATGGAACAGGGGCCAGGAAATCCCAATACCATTTATTTCGGCACCGATCGCCTCTACCGCTCAGCCAATCGCGGCGACCTGATGACACTTGCCAGTCAGGCTCCCCTCGTTGCCGGACAGGCAATAACATCCATCGGCATCTCGCGGCAAAACGATAACGTCCGCATCGTTGGCTTAAGAAACGGACAGGTCTTTGCCACCACCACCGGCTCCGCAACTTTGACGAATGTAACAGGCGCTAATTTTCCGCCGGCGAATCCCAACGACGCGACCCGAAAAGCCATCGGGCGCGCCGTGATTGATCCCAACAATCCAAATACCGCCTACGTCACGTTCACCCATTTCTTCGATGGGACCGTGCCGCTGGATCAGCACGTCTTCAAAACAACAAATCTCAACAATCCTACGCCCACCTGGACAGCGGCTGGAAACGGTATCCCGAATGTTCCGGTGAGTGCTTTCGTCATTGATCCGCAAGACTCCAATCGCATGTATGCGGGTACGGACATCGGCGTCTACCAATCAACTGACGCCGGAGCCAATTGGACACCGCTCGGCACCGGCTTGCCGCGCGTACCGGTCTTCGACGCGGAGATTAACAACGTTCAGCGCGTGCTCCGTATTGCTACTCACGGCCGTGGGCTATTCGAGATCGACATTCCCGGACAAAAGCTGGCTGTCGTTCGTCCGGGCGGCGATGGCAGTACCGGTCCTGGCGGAGCATCGCAGGTAGTGGCTGAGAGTTGTGCTCCAGGTAATGGTGCAATTGACTCCGGCGAGACTGTGACGATTTCCTTCGGCATAAAAAACATTGGAGCCGTGGCAACGACGAACCTGGTTGCCACACTTCAGCCAACCGGTGGCGTCATGTTGTCTGCCGGTCCGCAAAGCGCGAACTATGGTGCGATACCAGTCGGTGGCACAACAACCATGAATTTTACTTTCACCGCCACCGGCGTCTGTAATGGAAGCCTTACTCCTACATTCCAACTTCAGGATGGAGCGATCAATTACGGCACCCTGAGCGTAACCTATACGCTCGGAGCTCTGGTCACCGGCGCGCCGGCGTTGAGTGAGAATTTCGATGGCGTCGTTGCTCCAGCGCTTCCAGCAGGCTGGACCACTGCTCAAGTTGGCGCCGCGCCGTTGTGGACTACCACCACATCGTTTAGCGACACAGCGCCAAACTCCGCTGCCACTACCAGTGTTGCGGTGGCCGGCGATAACAGTCTGACTACGCCGACAATCGCAATTCCGGCGGCGCCAGGCGTAGGCGTCAATCCGGGCGTACGGCTTACCTTCAAAAACAACTACGACCTGGAGGGTGGCTTCGATGGCGGTGTGCTGGAGATCAGCATCAATGGTGGTGCGTTTGCAGACATCATTACCGCCGGCGGCACCTTCAACTCCGGCGGTTACAGCGGGACAATTGGAGTTACAGACAGCGTCCTGACCGGACGTAATGCCTGGACCGGAAACTCAGGTGGCTTTATCACCACAGACGTAACTTTACCCCCAGCTTCGTACGGTCAAAACGCGCAGCTGAGATGGCGCACTGCGTACGACACCGGCACGAGCTTAACCGGCATGCGGATTGACACGGTTTCACTCTTTACTTCATCACGTGTCTGTTGCGGAGCGCCAACCGCGGCCCCGGCAACAATCAGCGGACAGATAACAACCGCCGACGGCGCGCCCTTAGCCGGTGTAACAATGACGTTGAGCGGTTCCGCATCCGCACGCGCCATCACTGACAGCAACGGCAATTACCGGTTCTCCAATGTCGAGATTAGTCGGTTCTATACCGTCACTCCGGAGCTGACCAATTACCACTTTGGTCCCGACAGTCGCTCATTCTCGTTGCTGGCAAATCAAACGGACGCGGCATTCACCGCCACGCGCGATGCCAGCAGCAGCGGCAACGCAATCGACGCTGCCGGCTTC
>DASYLB010000004.1:0-39951 GCA_036009765.1 Pyrinomonadaceae bacterium
CGCTGGAGTCTGCCGCTCGCGTTGGCGTTCGCCTTCGGAACCAACACCTGGATGATCTCAAGCCAGGCACTTTGGCAGCACGGGACCGGAGAACTCATGATCGCCCTGGCATTGCTGTTGGCCGTCGCTCGTGCCTCACCCACGCGCACTGCCCTACTCGGCGCTGTGTGTGTCTTTATGGCGGGAAATCGCCCGCCGGACGCGCTGATTGCTGGCGCAATCATACTCTTCGTCCTCTGGAGCCGGAGGCGCAGTGCGCTCTGGCTTCTCGCCGGAGCTGCCGTCCCGTTGGCGGCACTCCTTTATTACAACCTTCACTTCATCGGCCACGTTGCCGGTGGGTACGCCCTGGCTAGAGTACCTGTCAATAAGTTCTTCCATCTCAGCTGGTCCGGGCTAGCCGGATTACTGATAAGCCCGGGACGCGGCCTGCTCATCTTCACGCCATTCCTTGTTTTCCTTCCGGTTGGGTTGATGCAGCGCCTGCGCACACCAGGTTCGAGAGCGCTCGCCGTGGCGCTAATTTTTGCCGTCGCTGCCCAGTTCTTACTTTACTCACAGGCTGACTGGAGAGGCGGAGTGTCATGGGGGCCGCGTTGGCTCACCGACCTCTTGCCGATTCTGGTATGGATGATCGCGCCCGCTCCGCTAGTCCTGCGCTCGCGGGCCCGCGGGGTGCTCATTCTAGCAATGGCGGCGTCGGTCGTCGTGCAGACGATAGGAGCTTTTTGGTATACGAAGGCGAGTGACGAACGCATCTTCGCGGGAAACCCCGCATCCATGCGCGGCGCATGGAATCCACGTAGCCTTCCCTTCCTCCTCGAACTGCGTCATCCCCGCCCGCACGGAGTTCTTCAGTGCGGCGCGAGCGCCTCACTTGATCGTGTGAGCCCGGCACAGCTTGCTGGGAGTCGTGACGTGCCTGAACTCAGACTCGGCGCGGTACTTGAAGGAGAGGCGGTTGCCTGCGAACGTCCTCCGGCTCAGCTGATGGTGTTGATAGACGGGATCGTAATCGGCTCGACAAAGAGTTTTGCGCCACGAGGGAGCGACCGGGAAGCGCTATCGACAACCTCGTCGTTGCGCTGGCGCGTCTTTGCTGACACCCGAGGCGTTTTACCGGGTGAACGCGTGCTTCAGATCGCTCTTACGATCGAGCCAGGCAGTGATATCCGCATTGTTTATGAAAAGCGCGTAGTTGTGATAGCGAGGGACTCTGTAAATGAGACCGCGGCCACGGTAGGGCAGAATCCGGCGGCGGCGGAAAAGTTGGATGCGCTGGCCGATTATGCTGCGCTGTTGTTGCGGGAGCGGCAAAGCGAGTCCGGCTTTTGGCTCACCTCATATACCCAAGGACTTCGCTATGAAGCTCCGCAACAGGAAATGAACACGTACCTGACTTCCATGCTGGTGGATTTGCTCGCACCGATCTCACGCCAGCGAAGTCTCGACGATGTGATGGACCGTGCCCGACGGCATCTCGCGGCCCAGATCGAAAGCGACGGCTTAGTGCGCTATCACGGCTTGCCGGATGGTCCCACCATTGGCCCGCTAGGATGTGTCATCACACCTGACGCCGACGACACAGCTTTAGTTTGGAGAATTACCGGTCAGGGCGCTACTGATCCGAGACGCCAGCGAATGTTGGGAGAGCTTGCTCAGTATCGTGACGAGAAGGGCTTTTATCGCACCTGGCTCGCGCCACAAAACGAATACCAGTGTTTGGATCCCGGCACCGATCCGAATCCGGCAGACGTAGTTATTCAGATGCACGTCTATTTAATGCTGCGCGAACTTGATCAGCCTGCCGCGCAGAACCTTTGCCACGCGCTCCAACGCTCGTTTGGGAACGAGGACATCTGGATTTACTACGACAAAGCTCCGCTGGTCCCATACCTTCGCAGCGCCGAATTGCGGCAACTCGGTTGCGCAATTCCGCTGCCAGCGGAGCGGCTGAACGTCCCTGCGCCGGGGCAAGAGATCTGGAGCGAGGCAGTGCGCCTATTCGTGCAGGCGACGGCCTCGCCTCAGGACGCGAACGTGCGACTCTCGATTCGCAGCCTTCTGGTGCGTCTTGGCCGCGACGACTTTGCCTTGCTTCGTAGCCCGCCGCCAATGCTCTACCATAACGACTTGAGCGCGACTGTAAAACGATATTACTGGTCAGAGGATTTTGGTTACGTTTTGTGGCTCCGACTTTACGAAGCGGCTTTGGAGCGAAACGGGAAAGCGTAGCGAATAGTCTCTATGACTTCTCAATCGTCCATTCCTTATTACGCGCGAGTCGTGCGCCACTTTGGGTCTACTCGCGCGCTGGAGATTCTGGCGCTGCAAGCCTCCCCAATTCTGGGCATTCTGCTCGGTGGCTTCAGCCCTGGAAAGGACGGCGTAATTCGCCCCGGCCTATTAATCCTTGGCAGTCTCGCTTTGACCTCACACATCTTCGTCTTGAATGACTGGGCGGGCCATGTTAGCGACTCTCGTGATTCGCGGCGAGTAACACTCGTATTTGATCAGGGCATCAACCGTCGTCAAGTCGCGCGAGTCGCATTGGCGTTACTCATCTTCGCGAATGTCGCCTTCGCTGTGATTGGCCGTGAAGCCGTATTGATTGGCGACGGAATCGCAACACTCAGCCTGATCTATTCGTGTTCGCCGAGCTTCGGCAAGTCCACCCCAATCGCCGCGTCGATCAATCACCTGGTCGGAGGTAGTCTGCACTTCCTGCTCGGTTACTCTTTATGGCGGGCCGTTGACGTACATGGTGTCTTGATTAGCCTCTTCTTTGGATTTGTTTTCGTGGCTGGACATCTCAACCAGGAGGTGCGCGACTACGAGGGCGATCTGCTCAACCAGATTCGCACCAGCGCAGTAGTGTTCGGCTGCCGGCGCACGTTTTTCGCGAGCCTGTTCTTCTTCACGGTCGCTTATGCGATCCTTCTCAGCTTAAGCGCGAAGGGCATCCTACCAAGGCTGTTGCTCTGGAGTGTCGGCCTATGGCTCTTGCATGTTGTATGGGCTGTGCAAGCGCTGCGACGGGGACTGGGATTCGAGACTGCGATATGGATGCAACGACGGTATCGATTGCTATTTGCGTTCATCGGGATGGCAATGCTGGCCCGATGAACAGAGAAGGGCGCCGGCCAACAAATCGTCAAGGGTGAAGCAAGGCTGGAATCCCTTCCAGTTGTGCCGCCTCTGTCAGCGGGGCTGCTGCAATCAATCGCGAATCGACGCGAGCTAGGGCGAAGCGCAATGATAAATCTTGACTGTATCTTGACGAAGCATCTCGGAACGGAACCGTATCGATGGGCTGCTATTGACGGACTGTTCTCCCCGCAAGACGCTGCCGAACTGGCGGCCACTTTTCCTCGCGACCATTTCAAGCGTCTATCACACTATGGCGGCGATAAGGATTCGGAGTACACGGCCCGGGCGCTAATCGGCATGGGAGAACGGTCTATATCCAGAGGAGATCGCCTTAGCAGTGTCTGGCGAGAGCTGGCGAACGATTTGCTCTCACCGGCTTATCGTAAAGCGATGTCTTCTCTAACCGGAATCAATTTGAGTGTCGCGCCACTCGAAGTTAACGTGTTCCATTACCCTCCCGGAGGCTTGCTTGGACCGCACGCTGACCTGCCAGACAAAATCGTTACGCACGTGCTCTATTTCAATCGCTCGTGGAACGACGCGGACGGCGGCTGCCTGACCATCCTGCGTTCTCTGGAGCCGCAAAATATCTTCGCGACGGTTTCGCCGGTCGTTGGCAACTCCGCAGTAGTGGTACGCTCTGACGACTCGTGGCATGCAGTCTCTCCGGTGGTAAAGACCTGTCGTCTTTCACGGCGCAGTCTGACCGCAACTTTTTATCATCCGGGATCTGTGAGCACGATGTGGCCGCCCGGCGACAACTCACCGCTGCATGACTATTCAGAGGGTCGATGGCAACGTTGGTGGACGAAGCTCACTGGGTAGCGAGAACAGCATGCCCGGGCCCGCGTGAGTTCTTTTGCTTCAAGTCCTATGCGGTTGTTGGAAGATCGAGTGCACGAAGGACAGCAGTCCAGCGCTGGCGAGATTCCTCGAGCCACGCCTGGCGGCACGATTCGATCTGTCGTCGGACGGGCGCGCGGGTACGCCAAAGTTCCAGCGCCTTCGGGAGCATCTCTCTCCGGGTAATTGCTTCATAGGTAAGCGTCCAACGCTCAAGCCCCGCATGCTCCAACGCTCCCTGAAGCTTGATGCGGCAATAGTCGTCGCCGTAGATGCCGAGTGAGGGAACGCCGGCGGCGAGCCCGAAGACGATTGGGTGATAGCGGCTAGTAATGATCAATGCTGCCTGCCCCGTGACTCGCAGAGCCTGCTGCGCGTCGAGACCTTCAGCCGCGACGGTTGAAGAGAGTCCAAGCGCTTCGGCGAGCACGTGCGCCTCAGTGAGATCTGACTGCACCGCCGCCGACTCATTGCCGAAAGCATGCGGGATCAGAAGCAGCGGCGCACCCGTGGTTACAGAGATCTCGCGCAGTTGGGCGACGAGGGCGCCGAAGACAACTTCGCCTGCGCCTCGTATCTGAGGGTCGATAGTGACCGCGATGTGCGGAGTGACAAGGGCGTCTCGAGCCGGCGAGCAAAACCCCGCCGACCCGGGATTCGTTTCGAGAAAGAGTGCGTCGTCGTTTTGATACCAGACGCGTTCTTTCGGGACGCCCAGTTTCAGCGCGAGCGCGGCCGACGGCCGTTCGCGAACGCCCACAAAACGCGCCAAGGGAAGTGCTCCGGTCAGCAGACGATATTCGCCGGCGGCTAACTTCGGACCGATAGTCTGACCAACGACCACGGAAGGCTTTCCGAAGATGCGGGCGAGGCGAAGCAGCGCTACGCGTTCGTAGAGCAGGTTGGGCCACGTTGACGAGAGGTTCCCCCCACCCGAGACGAGAAGACCATCCGCGCCGGCGATTGCCGTTGCCGTCGCACTTGTCAGCGAGAGCGGCGCATTGATAGCTCTGCTGGCGCGCACGTAACTGGAAGCCTCAGCCAGGAGACGGTCGAGCATCGCGGCCCGCTCACGGCCTGCCAACGGATCGCTTGAGAATCCGAAAGTGGGGACGGAATCGACGTCGTAACGTTCCGCGGTCCACGCCGGATCACAACTCACGACAGTGAACGCAGCCTGCGGCGCCAACCTGCGAAGGGCTTGGAGATTGGCCTCCAACATCGCCTCATCGCCCAGATGTCGCCTTTTCTCGCCACCGACATCGGCGATGACGACCAACCGAAATGAGCTGCGATGCAATGCGGCCAATCAACCCTCCTCCTGGACTTCTGCGTTTAGACCAGGTGAAACGAGGATCACTTTTTCGCCCCAAAGAAACGTCCGAAACGCTCCGTTGCGCGCGTTAGGTACCGATTCTTGAAGCGGCCGTACCGCGACACCCAACGCCACGCACGTGAATTTAGAATTGCGTCCAGCTGCACCGCGGCGGTCGCCTCGCCCTGGAGGGCGAATCGCGCGGCGGATCGCGAATAGAGATCAACTCGTTGCTTTAGTTCCTCGGAATCGAATGGATTGCCGGCGCGTTTCGCACTTGGAAGATTCCGATAGTAAACCCGCAACTGCTCCGGCACGCGCTCTCCGGTGTTGAAGCAGTCAAACGAATACGGCCAAAGCCTTGCTTCGCTGTGCCCGTTCTGAAGGAGCAAATGCTTGTACTCGGTGAACAAATTCGTCAAATCGCAGCGGTTAGCAAAACGATAGCGCGCCACGCTCTCGGGGATGTGACGTGAGATGGCCGAACCGTCAGGGTCATAGCCGCTGAAGTGAAAAAAATACAGCGGGCCTTCGTTACAACCCCAGATCCCATTCGTTTGATTCAGGCGGCGGCTGTGCAGATTCCAATAGCCGACGTTGTAGCCAGTACCTTTTTCGATTAGCACTCGCGCGAAGAAGAGCGGCACAAAGTCAACAAATTTTTGATCGACGAAGTAACCGTTGGGAACGTCTATGACGCAGTGGCCATATAGTTTTGACTTCCACCAACGCAAAAACGCGCCGGCATTTTCGCTCGAGTTGATGGCAATAAAGCCAAGGTTGAACAGTCCGGCCCGTAGAATGTGACTGTCATTCGGCAGCAGATCGTCGTCGGGATAGTCTGTGTCCAAGTGCGGTGTGAGAGTGATGTCGTGGTTGCCAAGGCGATCGTAAAGTCCATCGAGCGATCCGGTGATCAGGATGTCCGGGTCAAGATAGATCAAGGCCTCACAGCATTTATCGCGGACCAGATACTCGAGGAAGCTGGCCTTGGCGGCAGTGCACAATTCCTTCAGATGATATTTGAAACAGAACTCCGGAAGTTTAGGAATGCTCAACTCCGCGAGCTTGATTATCTCAAAACACTCTTCAGCCGGATTAATGTAACCTTCAAAATCATCGACGATCAGCACGTATACTTTGCCGTTGCCGTATTGGGAGAGAAACGACTGCGCCAGCGTCCGCGCAAACGCAACGTAGTTCTTGGCAATGATGGTGCAGAGTACGCGTTCACTCATTTAACTATTTGCGACTTCCAACAGATTTGTCTCAAGCCGATCGACGCTTTTTTCCAGCGCCCAATTCCGTCCAACGTTAGCCTCGCCCGTGTTCCCCATTTTTCTCGCCAATGATGGATTGCCCAACAGTTGCTCGATTCCTCTGGCGACGCTGCCTGGTTCAGGATCAACCAAAACACCATTGCTGCCATGCTCAACTGTTTCGCGCAGGCCGCCTTCAGCCACACCAACCACAGGCAGTCCGCAGGCATTCGCCTCAAGCACTGCAAAACCGAATGGTTCGAGTCGCGCCGTGCAAAGCAGCAGCGCTGCCCGGTTCAGAATATTTACGAGTTCAGAATCCGAAATCGCAGTTTGAATACGAAGGTCAACGCCGGATGAAAGGGCCAACTCAGTTATTGTATCGCGGTAACTTTGACTGCCGGAATTTGCGATCCAAATAAGCGGCGGTCGGGGCTGCGGAAGCAAAGCGACGGCATTGATTGCCAGGTCAATGTGTTTGATTCGATCAAGTGAGCCGACGCCAACGATGAAGCGCTCCCGCTCCAGTTTGAGATCGCGAAAGAGCGTCGTGTCGACCCCAAGGTAGCAAACACGCGCCTCGACGCCGTAAGCTCGCAGCACGCTTTCGCGACTAAAATAAGAGTTAACTAAGACGCGATCGCAAGCGTGCACGTTGAGCCATTCTTGCTTTGCCTGCAGGCGCAGAGTCTGCAAGTTAGGATAATTCCGGAGGATTGTCAGCGGGTGGAATAACGATGAATCTAAGTCATTCTCGGCGCTGGAAACCCACGGCAAAATGGGCTCTGCCTCGTACAAGAACCGCCTGGGCTCCTGAAGATACAACACCTTTTTCATGCGCAGATGGCGCAAGACGTAGGGCACATTGTAGCCAGCCGCGCTGTTTGCAAAGAGCAGATCGAATTGCCCCGCCGCGATCTCTTTTGCGCACCGCCGGCATGCTTCATCGAATTCCTGCATGCGCGCGAGCGCCTCGCTGTACCACGGCGCCAACCAATTCGTAAGCCCGGCGCGAGGTTTTCTAGGCTCGCTGGCCACCACGCGCTCAGGAGCGAATTCTGACAGCGGCAGAAATGATTGATCAGCTGTATCCAGACACCAACACGAAACCTGGTGTCCGCGCTCAACCAAACCACGAACGTGGTAATAGAGCGCGCGCTTCCCCCCGCCGCTGGGCAAGTTATGCCAGACTGCAATTTTCATCGGTCAGCTTTATTAAGAACGGTCGATCAAGATCCAGCCAGAGATTTGCTCCTTCAAGACACTCGACATTAAGAGCCGGCTTGACGCACTCGAACGAGCCCTCTAGACTGAGTAGTTCCATAGCTCAAGTGGCAAAGTGAATGAGTTTTCAGCTTCAGAATTTAAGCACGCCCCTCCCGATTTCGCATTAGTTCCCTAAAAGAGTCTGCTTATGTCCATTAGCGAAAACGTCAGTCTGCGTGTGTCTCGACAACCGGAATCTGGCGGCGAATTTTCTGAGAGCGCGGACCAGCAGGTGTCGCTACCGTTACCGTCGAAACCGGTAATCAGGATTCGGGCCAGCAAAAGATGGACGCCGCTTGATTTGCGGGAAATTTGGGCCCACCGCGAACTACTTTACTTTCTGATATGGCGCGATCTGAAAGTACGCTATAAACAAACTCTATTTGGAGTGTCCTGGGTTGTCTTGCAACCGATCCTCATGACGCTGGTCTTTGCTCTATTTCTGGGAAAGATTGCGCGCGTGCCCTCGAGCAATGTGCCTTACATGCTCTTCCTTTATTCGGGTCTGTTGCCATGGACGTTCTTTACCAATTCTGTTTCGACCAGCAGCCACAGCCTCATCGCCAGCGCGCAGATGATTACGAAAGTCTACTTCCCTCGCTCGCTGGTGCCTCTTGCGGCTGTCCTGGTCAGGCTCTCTGACTTCCTTGCTGCCTCTGTAATCCTGTTCATCTTAATGGTCTACTATGGCCGCGCTTTTACCAGCGCGATGTTGCTTGTGCCATTTCTTATGCTGCACTTGACATTGCTGGCATTGAGCCTCGGACTGTTGTTCGCGGCATTGAATGTGAAATATCGAGACATCGGCACGGTTCTCCCAGTGTTACTGCAACTGTGGCTGTTCGCGTCTCCGGTGATCTATCCTGCCACGTTCGTTCCGGCAAAGTGGAAATGGCTTTACGATTTGAACCCTCTGGCCGGGCTTATCAGTGGATTTCGCGCCGCTCTGCTTAACGCTGGTTTCGACCGGCGCGGGTTGCTCGTCTCACTAAGTATTACGCTGGTGCTACTCATTTACTCGACTTTCGTTTTCAAGCGTATGGAAGATGAATTTGCCGACGTCGTCTAGGTTACAAATGAAGTCAATTGTCGCAGTCAGAAACTTAAGCAAGACCTATCATATTGGTCAACTGCGAAATAGCAACCCGACGTTGCGCGACGCCCTCGTGGGCGCATTCGGTTCTCCTGTGTCTTTTCTGCGAGCGCGCCGCCATGGCGACGGCACGACGCTGAACGCGCTGCAAGACGTTTCCTTTAATGTCGAACCAGGCGAGGTCGTCGGCATCATCGGTCGCAATGGTGCCGGCAAATCAACGTTACTCAAAATACTGGCGCGAATCGTCAAGCCAACCTCGGGAGAAGTGGACATCTATGGTCGAGTCGGCAGCTTGTTGCAGGTTGGCACCGGCTTTCATCCCGATTTGTCAGGCCGTGAAAACATCTTTCTCAATGGCGCAATTCTTGGCATGAAGTCAATTGAGATCAGGCGCAACTTTGACGAAATCGTGTCCTTCAGCGAGGTGGGTCGATTTCTCGACACGGCCGTCAAATACTATTCTTCGGGAATGTATTTGCGTCTTGCGTTCGCGATTGCCGCGCATCTCGAGCCGGAAGTTTTGTTGCTTGATGAAGTGTTGGCAGTTGGCGATGAATCGTTTCAAAAGAAGTGCCGCGCCAAAATTAAGTCGGTGAGTCGCGATGGTCGCACCGTTTTCTTTGTTAGTCACAACATGAAGGCGATCGGGGATTTGTGTAGGCGCGTCCTCCTAATTCGGTCGGGCCGGCTCTATGAAGGATCCAATCCACAAAACATGATTGCGGAATACCTTGACGAGGTCGCGACGGCCGAAGCACATCACGCAAGTCTTCCAGCGAACACGTACGAATCAACCGTGCTACCGTCAGCCTGATTCAGTCTTAGTCAACATGCCCTCGGTAAGCATCATCATTCCCACCTGCAATCGGCCGCAACTCTTGCCGCGCGCGGTCGAGAGCGCCCGGGCGGCCGGCACCGAAGTTGAAATTGTCGTCGTCGATGATGCTTCGCAGGATGAAACCGCTGCCGTTTGCGCCCGGCTTTCCGGCATCAAACACATTCGTCTCGAGCGCAATCAGGGCGTGGCGGGCGCCCGAAACGTAGGTATCCTGGCCAGCTCGTCGGAGTTTGTTGCTTTTCTGGACGACGACGATTTGCGTCTGCCCGGTTCACTCGATTTCCAGGTGGCCCAGCTTGCCGCCGCCCCCGGAGCGGGATTCGTTTGCGGCGCGATGCTTATCGCTGATCAAGATTTTCGACCGACCGGCAAAGTCTCGGCGCCGCCAGAAAAGGATGGCGATGCGTTTTGGCAACTCTTGGAGCTCGATTTTCCGGTCATGCCGTTGAGCGTTGTCATTCGAAAGCAATGTTTTCTGAGCGTTGGCTTATTGAATCGTCGCATTCCGGGAATCGACGATTGGGACATTCTGGTTCGCATAGCCGAGTTGTTTCCGGTCATAACAAGCGCAGAGCCCGTGGGGATCTACCGACAACCAACACCTTGCTCAGGACAAGGATCATCAGTTCAATCTGGCCAACTTGCCCGTGCGGCAACCCATCAGCTGCAGCTCTTCGAGTTACCAAGAGTGAAAACTCTTTCGCAGTCGCAGCGCCGGGCGATTCGCCGCCGCACGATTAATAGGGTTGCTGACACTTTGCTCTGGAGTGCCTGGAAAAGTTTACCGCAAAAAGAATTTGGCTTCGCCGCCGCCAACATCGCGACGGCCCTGCGCCTCAATCCTTTTCGCGCGCTGCGTCCAAGAGTTGCTCAGCGGATAGGACAGACACTCAGCGAACGTGTCAATGCCAGGAATTCCAATCCCGGTAAGGCGCCGCTTGCCTAGCTTAAGACTATCGCTGCGCGACCTCATTCTATGTCGTTAACTAGTATCATCATCACCACGCATAACCGTCCAACGTTGCTGCGCCGCGCTGTTAGGAGTGCATTCGCCGCCGGAACAAACATAGAAGTTATCGTCGTCGATGATGCGTCAACCGACGAGACGGCCAAGGTCTGTCGCGAATTGACGGGAATCAAATACGTTCGCGTCGAGCGTAATCAACGTGTGGCTGGAGCGCGTAATCTCGGCTTGCTTGCCGGCAGTGGGCAGTACATTACGTTTCTTGACGACGATGATGTGCGTTTGCCTGGCTCGCTCGACAGACAGATCAAACTACTTGAGACAAACTCGGAAGCTGGACTGATTTATGGCCACGCAATTTTGGTCGGCCAATCCGGCGAGCCCACGAATCAAAGCTACCCGCGTATCTGTTATCAAGGCGATGTCCTGTGGGAACTGTTGGTTCAAAACTTCATTCCCTGTGGCACTGCGGTATTTCGTCGCTCCTGTCTTGACCGCGTTGGACTGCTGGATCAGAGCCTCGCGGGAATCGACGACTGGGATCTCTGGGTGCGTATCGCTGAACTTTATTCAATCATGGCCTTAGCAGAACCAGTGATGTGTTGGCGCCGGTCAAGCCCGGAGTCGAAGCAAGGAACTTCAGCCGCGGGTCAGATAGTCTTAAAGAGCGTTCAGCAGTTCCAAGCGAGTTGGGAACGTCTGCCCCGAGTTTTGAGTGCTTCGCACGAAATGAAGCGTCGGACGTGGCGGCGCTTTTCGGCGAACATGAGCGCGCACCTTTCTTACGAGGTGCTGCGCGCGCTACGACATGGCCAGCTGGTCCAGGCAACGAAAAATCTCTTAGCTCTACTACGTTTGAGTCCTGCGGTAATGCTTCGCTGGTTACGGATAAATAATGCGCATAGTGCTCTGTAAAGGTCAGGTGCTTGGTCCCATCAGTGGTGCGGATGAGACCCTGGTAACCTACGCTGTTCAACTTCAGAAAGCGGGACATTCCGTCTCGGTGCTGCTGATGTACCGTTCCGGGAAAAACGACCCTTATGCCCAACGCCTGGTGGAAAGCGGCGTACCCATAGCGTGGATCGCGTCGAAGTTTGCGCACAAGTCTTTGGGCACCGCGCGCAAACTCGGGCGTCAACTCCTTGGGGCATTCCCGGCTTCGAAACAATTCATCCGAGACGGCGGGCAGCGGATGGTGACCGGTCTAGCTGGCCGTAACTACGAGCAGTGTCGGGATTATCTCAAGCGACAAAATGCCGACTTGATGCACATCATCACGCCCGACCCAAGCGCAATGGTCATGATTCGCGCCGCACACGACGCGGGCGTGCCGGTCATTTATCAGGAACTCGGCTTGCCATATCACCCTCCTGACTTCGCTTCCTACTATCGAGAGTTCACTACCGTGCTACGGCTTTGCAGCGAGGTAGCGGCACTCTCGCCTAAACTCGTCGAGTACTGCCGCGAGAAATTACCCATTTCGAGCCGGCTCTCGGTGTTGCCGATCATGTCGGACGAAATCATCGAGGGCAACGGGGCGCCGCCACGATCTAATGGGCACATCAACTTCGGGTTCGCGGCGCGCCTGGAAGAACTCAAAGGCCCCATCGTTTTAATGGAGGCGTTTGCCGCCACTCGCGATCATATGCCGGACGTTCGTTTGAAACTTGCTGGTGAAGGTTCGCAGCGGAAACAGGTAGCTGCACTGGCGCGATCCCTGGGCGTCGCTGCTCATTATGATTACAACGGAGTTTACAAGCGGCCCGAAGAGAGAACTTCATTCATGCACGACCTCGATGTTTTTGTGCTGCCATCGTTTACCGAAGGCACCCCGAATAGTATTGTCGAGGCAATGGCCAACGGGAAACCAATCATTGCTTCTGCGGTCGGTGGGATTCCAGACATGATCGATGACGACTCTGGCATTCTGGTTCCTCCGGGAGATCCTCGAGCCCTGGCAAAGGCGATGATCGTGCTCGCTAAAAACCCTGAACTACGCCGGCAAATGGGCGAAGCGGCCCTCAAGCGTTATCGAATTCTGTTTTCCCCGCGCGTCGTCGTCCCCTTGATGCTGGAAACATATGCGCGGGTAGCAGGGGGAGCGCAGCGACGTGAGTCCGCTGCGGTGAACCAGAGTTCTCATCCCTGGAGCTTTTGTCACTAACTGACAGACTTCGATTGACGGTGTAGCCTTGTGGTGATTGGTCGCGAAACTTCGGTGCGGACGAAGCGAAGCTAGTCGCAGATGCCACTGGCAATCCTGAATCGCAACCTTGGCGCTTCCAGATCCGGAAGGTAAGTCCGCAAGATCAATTGCTGACAATGTCTAGCAAGGGTTCTCAACTGGCGAAACCCAAAATCCGGTGATCCAGTAACGAAACTCTAGCGTCTTTCAGATAACATTCGCGCGTCCAATAAAGGTCCAATAGGCGTTCTCGTGAGTCCTTCAAGTGCGGCAAAGTGCTATCCATGCCGCGAAGTTACATTGAATTACAATAGGTCGCTTCCCTTTCACGGCGGCGACACGGGTTAGACTCCCGTATGAGACGCCAAACACTAAATGACCTAGTGAGTTCAACCATTATGGTCATGGAAGTTTTGGATACCTGTCTCGCCAAGACTGCACAAATTAACCTAAAGACCGAAGCAACGATGGGGAATATCTAAATGACTTCTATTCGGATCATTCGCTTGATAGTTCTGGGGCTGATGCTCGGGTGCTTAGGCGCTCGCGCTATCGGCGTCGCGCAACAATCATCCGACCCGACCAAACCGGACTTGATCCCTTATCGCAAAGGTAACCAGTGGGGCTTCAGCGACGCGAGTAAGAAGCTGATCATTCCAGCTCGTTACGACTACGTCGAGCGATTTTCCGAAGGGCTGGCGCTGGTTGCGTTAAATGGCAAAGGCGGTCTCACCGATCGCAAGTACGGTTTCATAGATCGCAACGGCAAGGAAGTGATTCCGTTGAAGTACACGGCCGCCGGCTCGTTTTCTCAGGGCCTGGCTGAAGTCTTGATGGAAGAGCGACGTGATGGTGTGCTGTCTCGCAAGGCAGGGTACTTAGACCAGACTGGCCGGGAAGTGATTCCGCTCAGGCTTGATGTGGACAGCGCCGGCCTGGGGTCGCTCTCAGTTTACGGCAGTCCCTTTTCCGGGGGGCTCGCGCGAATTCAATTTAACGTCAAGGTTGCCTGTATCGACCGCGCTGGGGCGCAAGTAACCCCCTGGTATGACGTTGTCGATGGATTCTCTGACGGTCTGGCGGTGGTCCGTGCGGATGGAAGGTGGGGCGCGATAGGTCAAAGCGGTAAGCAGGTGATTCAGCCGAAGTATGACAATCTCGATCCTTTTCTCGATGGTTTAGCGGTCGCGCAACTGAACGGCGCGTATGGCTACCTCAATAAAAATGGGCAGACGATAACAAGCTTCAAATATGAGAAAGCCGACAATCCCGCCGAAGGTCTGGCGCGCGTGTGCGCAAATGGCAAGTGCGGTTTCGTAGACAAAAGCGGTCAGGAAGTAATCCCGCTCAAGTACGACCTGGCCGGTGAATTCTCGGAGGGCTTGGCGGTGGTGAAGCTAAGCCAGAAGTGGATTTTGATAGACCCGAGCGGCAAGGAAGTAATCACGCTCGCATATGGAAATCTGAGCGGGACTTTAGGTAACGTCAGCGGATTTTCTGACGGCTTAACTTGGATCGAGGTGCGCAAGAAGTTCGGCTGCATAGACCGTAGCGGCACGTTGGCGATTGCTGCCGAATACGATGAAGCCTTTGAGTTTGGCGAAGGCTTGGCCGCCGTAAAGCTAAAGGGCAAGTCCGGCTACATAGACCGCAAGGGCAAAGCGGTTACGCCATTCAAGTATGACACGGCGGGCGATTTCGCCGGCGGCTTTGCAGTGGTGAGCTTGCACGACAAGTGGGGTTTGATAGACCGGAACGGCAAGGAAGTAATTCCGCTCAAATATGACTCGATTAAGTCCCCTGACGCCGGGCTGGCTGAGGTGGGACAAAACGGCAGTAGCGACAAGTTAGGTTACGTCGGACTTGATGGAACTGAATACTTCGAGCCTTAAGCAAGCAGAGCCGCTTGCGATAGTAGCCGAGGCAGTGCGCAACCAAGGGTCCCCTTTGCCGAACCAAGAGCGCAAAAAAGGCCAAGTGTCTCTCATTCAAGCTCAGGAACGTAGCAGGGGTATTCGCGTTGCGCGAGCGCAGGCATTTTTGGATCGAGTTCAAACGTCTGCAGGGGGTTGGTCGGGGTTGTCACTGCCAGCAGATGCCCATGTGGTGCATAGGCGAAGCCGCCTCCGCCAAAACGCGTAGCGCCCCTGGAAAGGCCGACTCGGTTCGAACTGACAACGTAAGCGCCTGAAACGAGCGACGCCATGGCGCCTGCAATTTTCCAGGATTCTATGTCCACGCCTGAAGCACGAGGTATGACAACAAGTGAAGCTGCCTGCTTTCCATAGGCCCGTGCGTGTTCATTGAACATAGCTTCCGTACACAAAAGCACACCGACCTTTATCCCTAATATCTCCGTCGCGCCAAAGCCTGAGCCATCGCCGGAGTACCATTCGCTTTCAAACCATCCCGGCTCGTTCGGAAAATATTGTTTTCGGTGCAATGGATGCACGGCTCCGTTCTCAAGCAGGAAGGCTTCATTGGCGAGCCGTTTTCCGTTCCACACCGGGCGCGAGGAAATAACAGCGGGAAGCGCCAGATCGATCAGTCCTTCAAGCCCCTGTTCGTGGGCCCGGAGACTGAGATTCGCCTCGTTCTCTGCAAACGCTCCACTTTCAGCAAGCCAGGGACCGAACGGCAGTTCATTCGTAACCACCATATCCGGAGCGGCGGCGGTGACGGAGTCTTTCAACGCCTTCCACTGTGCGTCACTAGTTGACAGGCCTTCAGGCCATTCTACAAAGGCAATGCGCAACGCTGTCACCATATCCCCACGCGATCCTCGGGTTTCAAATATAGCTTATCACCGGTTGCGATCCCGAACGCTTTGTACCAAGCGTCGACGTTGCGCACCGAATCGCTTCGGTATTCGCCGGGTGGGTGCGTGTCGTTTGTGATCTGCCGGCGCAACGCGGCCTCGCTTTGAAGTCTGCGCCATCTCTGGGCGAACGCCACGAAAAAGCGCTGCTCGCCACTCAGCCCGCCTATCACAACATCGGTCTTGCCTTTCAGCGACAGGATGTAAGCATCATGTGCCACCAGCAGTCCCGCCAGGTCAGCGATATTCTCACTCAAGACCTGCTTGCCATTAACGCAGAGATCAGAGAACGGGCAGTAGCCGTCAAATTGCGTCCCCAGCTTAGCCGCAGCTGCGTGATAGCTGGCCAGGTCCTCCGCGGTCCACCACTTATCGAGGCGTCCTTGCGCATCATAAATATTGCCGAGCTCGTCGAAGCTGTGGCTGATCTCGTGGGCCATGCCGGCGCCAGCGGAGCCGTAGTTCGAAGCGGCGTCGCCCTCGTAGTCGAAAAAGGGCGGCTGCAGGATTCCAGCCGAGAAAAATTCAGCGTTTGGACTAAACATAATGACTGCGCCGGGAATTTGCGGATTGATCGGCCACTCGAAGGGCTCGACCGGTTTTTCTAGCTGGGCCAGATTGCGCAAACGATTGAAGGCTTCCGCGCGGCGCATATTGCCGAAGGCATCGCCGCGCACAACCTTGAAGGTCGAATAATCGATCCAGGTGTCAGGGTAGCCGATACCTATTTTGAAAGCGGCCAGCTTGGCCAACGCTTTTTGCTTTGTCGGTAGCGACATCCAGGAGAGATTGGAAATACGGGCGCGCGGTAAGCGGTGAGCAGATCACCGGCCATCGCCAGCGCCTTCGCCTTGGCTTGAGGCGGGAAATAACGTTGAGTATAGATCTGTCCAACCGCCTGGCCCAGGGCGGCATTTGTGGCGGCGATGGCGACGGTGCTTCGGTCAGGAGTCTCTCTTGCGCCCGCCAGCGTTTTGCCATAGAAGTCGAAATCTTCAGCGCGCACGTTTCTGGACAGAACGCCGGCGTAATGTTCGATCAAGTGAAACCGGAGATAGTCCTTCCATGTATCAATCTCTTCGCGATCCACCAGAGCGGAAGTACCGATCACCGCCGTCGGCTGCCAAACGATGAAATCCGACTGCGTAGCAAGTCCGGCCGCTCGAAAATACGCGTCCCAATCCAGGCCCGGCGCCTTAGCTGAAAAGTCGGCGCGTTTCCACGGGTTGTTCTGTTTGAAGACGTCAGCAGAGTCCGAGTCCGGGGCGTGTGAACGGGCAATTCCGATTTCGAGCGACAAAATACGCGCGGCCCTGTTCTCCAGGTCCGTCACGCCTGCTAATTTCAGAATGTTCGCAACGTGCGTTTGATACCGCGCTCGCAACTCGGCGATCTCAGGTGACGGATCAAGATAGCTGTTGCGGTCAGGCATTCCCAGGCCGCCCTGCCACAGGTGCGGGAGATTGTGCTGCGAGTCTTCAAAACCCTGGTTAACCCAGACGCCAAGAATATGATCAGCGTTGGCGGTAAGTCCGTCCACCTCACTATTCAAAGTGGCGCCAAAATAGGCGGACAGCAAAGTCTTGTTTGTGATCGCCGAAATCCTGGCCAGCTCGTCATCCAGTGGCGCCAGTCCCCTGGCTTCGATGCCATCTTGGTCCATCAAACTAGCGTAGTAGTCGCCAACCTTCTGAGTAACGTTGCCACCGGCGGAATGAGACGCGGCTGCGGCTTCAATCAGATCCCGTACTCGCTGCCTGGTTTTCTCCGCTAACGCCGCGCGGTCATCATAGCTCTGCTTGCCGGCGGGAATGGCTGTCTTTTTGAGCCAGCCGCCATTGGCGTACCGGTAGAAATCATCCCCCGGTCTGACAGAAAGATCCATCTCGTCCGCCCTCGTATTTTGAGCAACCGATTGGGCGGTGGCGGTTAACGAAACCGCACAAGCAAAGATAGCGAGCAGTGCGGTAATGCGAAGATGCAGCAGGGAAATCCTTGAATGCGAATTGATCAGAGTCGTGAACATAACGAAATAGATGCGTGCGCATTGGACGTTTGCGGACGTCTTTCCGCGGCCGTTTTGGATGCCAGGTGATCGCGGTCCGAAAACGTCCAGCCCGTCCGGCTGTGTCGAGTATGATGGCACGGCAACGACTGTGGTTAGTGCGGGGGTTTGCAAAAGTCATGATGCTAGACTGGCAGGTATGTTCGCGAGCGAGGCTGTCGCGCGATTCGCGCTTTGACGGCAAATTCTTCATTGGTGTGCTCAGCACCAGAATCTATTGCCGGCCAATTTGCCCTGTACCTACAGTAAAAGAAAAAAACGTCCGCTACTTCCCCACGGCCGCCGCGGCGGCGGAAACCGGTTTCCGTCCTTGTCTGCGTTGCCGGCCGGAATGTTCACCTGGCACTCCTGCCTGGTTCGGAACTTCGAACACGGTTTCGAGAGCGCTGCGATTGATCGGAGAGAGTGGCTTGGAAGAAGACGGCGGCATGGAAGGCATCGCAGAGCGTCTGGGAGTAAGTTCGCGACATGTTCGACGACTGTTCATCCAACACCTGGGAGCGTCGCCAAGCGCGGTAGCGAAGACTCGCCGCCTGCACTTCGCCAAAAAACTGATCGATGAAACCAGGCTGTCAATGACCGATGTTGCATTCGCATCTGGTTTCGGATGCGTGCGTAGATTCAACGCTGTCATCCGCAAGACCTATAACAGAACGCCCACGCAAATCAGGCGCCTGCAGAAAAAGACGATTCAGCAGGAGGGCCACTATCTTTTTCATTTACGTTTCCGTCCGCCCTATCACTGGAAGGGCATGTTGGGGTTCTTGACCGCGCGCGCCACACCCGGTGTCGAAGCAGTGGACTCGCGAGGCTATCGCCGCTCGATTTCCATGAACGGCAGCCACGGTTATTTTGAGGTGTCGCTCGATGAAGAGCGCGAGCGCGATGCCCTGGCAGTGCGCGTGCAGATTGCCGACCCGCGGATGCTATACCTGATCGTTGAGCGGATACGCAGTATGTTCGACCTCAATGCGGATTGGGCGGCTATCGCGCAGGGCCTTGGAACCGACGCCGAGTTGACTTCGCGGATTGGCGCAGAGCCCGGGCGTCGCGTACCCGGTTGCTGGAACGGCTTTGAACTTACAACGCGAGCGATTATCGGCCAGCAGATGAGCTTGAAGGACGCAAACGCGCTGGCCGGGGAAATCGCAAAGTCGTTCGGTCAGCGCATCTCCGGTGTAGACAACCTCACGCATCTGTTTCCCACGCCGGAGATCCTTGCTGGTGCCAAGTTGGCAGGGCTTGGTCTGACGAAGCAGCGGGAGGAGACGATTCGCACTCTGGCTCGTGCGGTTTGCAATGGACAGATCTGCTTTGAGCGGATCGTTGACTCAGATGCTTTCTTGGCGCAGCTCCGTCAGACCCTGGGCATTGATCGATGGACCGCGCAATACGTGGCTATGCGAGCCCTGGGTGACCCGGACGCGTTTCCGACCGGCGACTTGGATCTCCTTCGCGCACTCGGTCTGAAAACTTCACGGGCATTAGAGAAACGCGCGGAAGCTTGGCGGCCTTGGAGATCTTACGCGAGCATGTATCTCTGGAGTACGGACAAGGAATGAAGCGTCCGCAAGAACCCCAAAACGATTCGCGTAGGACCACGCCAGTCCAGCGAGTCCTTCGCTGAAAGACTAATGATCTACGACCAGCTTTGAGCCGGCGGCAGTCGCGGTGATGGTTATGCGTCTTGAATACGGAGGATCTGAATAGGCTTGCCACCAACCGCTGAACGTGATCGAGCGGCCATTGGCTGTCAAAGTCGGCGACGTAATCTTTCCCGGGTTTCCTCTGGGCGCGGTTTCCGGATAGAGGCCGCCGGCGTTGAATGACCAGGCGATTCGTTTGAGAGCGGCGGCGCCATCGAGCCCATCGCTACTGAGGAATGCGTACCAGTCGCAGTTCTCTGCTTCAGTCACTGCGTGGCCGGATCGATCCAGTCCAACTCTGTCCTGAAGTGGAATCCAACTGCCCACGGGACGATCACCGTGATAAAAGAAACTCCAATCACCAATGCGCAAGGACACATCTTCGTGAGGCTTGTCCGAGATCGGTTTTCCCTGCTTCTCCATCCACGCAACGTAACGCGTCGTATCCTCGGCAGGAGTTGGCTTCGGAGTTGGAGGTGGAGTTTGTGCCGCAGCCGTGAACTCGCGTGACGGAAATGCCGAGGCTTTGTCAGTCTGAGATGAAACTCCCAGCGCCAACAGAACCAGTGACGCGACCACCAACAAAATTCTGCTTAAATGCATGTAAGCACCTAACAGGGTCGTGTTGCTAAAGTTCGCAAAGAAATTCGACCAGCCTGCGAAGCAGGCGGCAGCATAAAGCCTGTCTCTCGCTCCGCGGCTAGCGCCTGGCTTATTCAGCGATCTTTAGGAACGGGACACTAAAGACTACGGCCGCGCCACCGCCACCAGGCGAAACCCAACATCTTTCCAGCGATAGTCGTGGGTGGCCTCGCCGCGTTGGGCGGAACGAACGCGCTTGGCATCAAAGGTCCACGAACCGCCGCGCTCCATCCGATCGTCTGAGACTGCCTTACTCCATGCTGAGCCGTCCGTTGGCGCGCCATCATAGTTGTTATGTTGGTAGTCCATCACCCACTCCGACACATTCCCGTGCATGTCATACAAGCCCCACGCGTTCGCCTGCTTCTGTCCCACCGGGTGCGTCTTATAGTTCGCGTTGACCGTATACCAAGCCATTGAATCCGGATCGCCCGCGTAATCACCAGTCGTCCCGGCGCGACATGCGTATTCCCATTCTGCTTCACTCGGTAAGCGGTATTGGTAGCCGTCATTCTGCGCGTTAAGCTTCTTGATAAACTCCTGCGCGTCATCCCACGAGACTTGCTCCACCGGACAGTTCTCACCGCAGCTACTGAAAGTTGAAGGATTGTTTCCCATCACTTTCTGCCACTGAGCTTGCGTCACTTCATAACGCCCCGTGTAGAAGCCGCTTGCGAGTGTCACTTGATGAACAGGCTGTTCGTTTGGATCGGCGTTGCCAGATCCCATCTGAAAACTACCAGCCGGAACATAGGCGAACTCCATCCCGCTGCCGTTCTTCACAACTGTTCCCGCACTTGGGTTCGCGCTCTTCTTACTGCAACCATCCAGCGCCATTAACCCTACCAGCAACACCAGCCAAACGGTTAAACTAATCCATAGTCTGCTGGGGTGTCCTGATCGCTCCTGGTTCTTGATCTCTTCCGGCATCTTCTCGCTCCTTTTTAGACGGCCTTGCCCTACTGTTTTTCAATCTTGCTTGCCTTCATAGAACAATAGCTTCCGTCGGCCGAGATGCTCATCTCGCCTGTCAGCTTTACCTTGTCGGCAATATTGATGAGGCTGCCGTCGGCGGCATGAATTTTCATGTCCTTGTCCGCGATCGGCAAACTTTCGGCTTGGTTCGCCGACTCTCCTTGCACGATACCTACTTTAATGCCTTTTTTGTCGATCGGAATTTCATTCAACCTGTAAAGGCATTCCGAATATCCGCCCATTTCCCCGCACGAGACACCATCACCACGGCCTAAGTAGCCCTTTACTTCGACGGTCTTATTGTTGTTCTCTGCGTTGCAAGCCTTAGAAAATTCCACGGGAACGCCCGACTTTGCCGGCGCGTCTCTTTTTACAGGGGCGTTTGTTTTTGCCGGAGCGTTCGTTCCCACCGAAACATCCGATTTACTGCCGCACGCGGCAACGAAAACGCAGCACGCGAAAATAGCAACTAAATGGGTTCTCATGACTGATGTCTCCTCTCAAATCTTGATTCAGTTTTCTTCCAAACGACGCAGCGCTTCGGCATCACTTTTCGTTGCAAACAATTGAGTCAGATGGTAGCAGCATCAGGGGCAGCCGAAGATTTCGTCGCTCACGCTCGAACGATAAATCTCGGAGTTGTATCTGCCGCCGCCCGCGTAATCCTGCTTGATGCGCGCTGAGACGACGCGGCAGAAAGGGTGATCGTCGTTCGGGTCGCGGAAGTAAACTTTCATCGTCTTGTAGCGATAGCTAGGCAGGTTGTCGCTATCCCTCTGGATTTCCCATCCGGCCGTGTCGGTGCCCATGCGGAAAATCTTGAGCGTCGCAGGATTTTTCAGCGCGCCCATTAACATTTTTTCGCCGGCGGGATCGCGAAAGCGGTAACTCCCAGCCGAAGGTTTGTAGGTAGGAATCTTCTTCGCGGCGATGGCCGCAAGCTTGTCCCACTCGGCGTCGAACTCTGTCCGGGATGCGGGATTTTTCAGCCACTGCTGCGCCCATTCTTCGCGCGCGCGTCGCGACACGGCGTAGAGCAGCTGCTCGCTCGGCCCGCCGGCGCTGACGAGATACAAGACCTCCGTGGGCGAGTATCTTTCGGCTTCGTCCTGGGCTTTCCTGATGTCACTGAGGAAGACGGGGAGTCGAAAATCCGGCTTCTCATCTTCCACGCCGACAGCGCACTTCATATAGTCGGCGCGCTCGGAAACGATCTCCGAGACAATCGCTGGGTTGGATAGATATTCGAGAAATGTGTTCGCCGTTGCACCTCCGAGTTTGCTTTTCAACTGGCTGTCGAGTTCAGTCAACTTCGGCTGCTCTGCCTGCAGCGTCTTCTGTGCCTCCTGCGCATTGCTGAAATGGCGCGCGCCAAACGCGTTATATCCTTCTTCGGTGACTTGCTTCTCTTCCAGATTATGTTTCTTGCCGTAACACGACAGGTAAGGCGTCACGAAGTGTTTGTAGTCGAACATCATTTCAGTGAACGCCTGATAATCGAAATACGGATAGACAGAATTGGCGCTGTACCACTGAACCGAATCCGGTGATTTGAGTTCAGTGACTTTGTATGCCGCGCCCGACTTGCCGGCGATCCTGACTACCTTGACATCCCTGAAGCGATCCACAGCAACTGCTTGGTCGCCCACGTTTAGATTTGCGTTGTAGTCAGCCGGCGCATTCGGGTTGGTCTGAAGGTCGCCTTGTGGAGCGTTGGAAGTTACGCTCGGCGTTCCGTTGTTGCCGGTATTCGTTTTCGGTTTGTCGGGACGTTTAGGCTTCGGAATAGAGATACCGCCGATGTTGATTTGGCCAATAAGTTGGTGCGACGTGCAGAGCAGCACTGCGATGAGCAGGCAAAGATTGCGGACAGTTTGTTTCGTCAAATTCAAACCTGGCATGTTGTTTCCCCTTTTTCCGAACCGCTCCAGAACAATCCATTCACCCTGATGAGACGTTTTGGGAAAAACATTTCAGGCGCTTGTCAGAATTTGACGCGTAGCGTCAAAATGAATTTAGCCCGGCCTTTCAAGGGCACCGACATACTTGACTCACCTATGCCGTCATGCCCGATCCAATTTGCAGCCATTCGACTTGGACGTGAACGTTCAACGAGCTGCGGAGCAGCGGTCAGAATTAAGCCCAAGGCGAGGCTCGGCGAGCCTTGGGTCAACTAGCCAAACGGCGCGAGCCCCAAAGGGGCGACAGCGTTCACTGATAATCAACCGTACCGGGTTTACGAACTCTCTGTCGCCGCTTCGCGGCTCCTAAATCTAGCGAACCTTACCCAAGGCTCGCAAAGCCTCGCCTCGGGCTTAATTCTGACCGCTGCTCCGCAGCTCGTTGAATGCTAATGTCCCGTGAGGAGTGGCTGCATAGTTCAGGTACGACGGCATAGGTGAGTCAAGTATATTGGTGCCCTTTCAAGGCCGGGAACAGTAATCACCAACAACATCCCTTGAAAGGCTGGGCTAAATTCAGACCGACGCTACCCGTCGCACTTACTGGCTGCAACTTTTAGGGCAAAGCTGTCCATAGGTGTAATATTTCGACGCGCGAGCCTTGCAATGGTATCTACGACTCCCAAACAAAATCGCACCGCCGAGTTGGCGGAGCAAACATTTCGACGCTTGCTGGCGTGGCTCGATCAGGGAGCGAATTCAAACGGTCAAAGCTACCTCGCCATCAGGGAACGTTTGCTCGGTTACTTTGATCGCAAGAATTGTGTGCAGGCTGACGAGCTTGCTGACGAGACGCTTAATCGAGTTGCGCGCAGACTCGAGGAGGAAGGCGGCAATATTGAAACGGAGATGCCCGCCAAATATTGTTATATCGTGGCTCGGTTCGTTTTCATGGAATACCTCAGAGCGAAAGAGAGAGAGATCGTCGCGCTTGATGACATTGGTCGCCAGGCAAATGCAACGTCGCCCGAAGATCGTGACCGAAAAGAGAGATTGTTGGAGTGCCTCGATCGCTGTTCGGCTAAACTTGAGGCCTCCCAACGCGAACTTATTTTTGGCTACTACTCAGGTGAACAACGCGTGAAGATCGAGAATCGCCGTTCGCTGGCACAAACTCTGAAGATTACCGTGAATGCGCTGAGTATTCGAGCTTGTCGCATACGCGATAGACTCGAACACTGTGTGAGGGAATGCGCGAGCGGGGAATGAAATACTTTCGACTGCCTGACTTACATGATTGGAGCGGCTTTCGCGCATGGTTAGAGCGACGCTCTCGATGATTTCGCCATTAGAGTGTGTTTGTGATGAGTAATTCGACCGATCAAAATCAGGTGATCACTGAGTACCTGCTCGGCAGTTTGCCTGAGGGGGAGAGCGAACGCCTGGACGAGTTAGGCGTTACCAGCCAGGAGTTTGCTGAGTCAATAAGCGCGAGCGAAAAGGATTTAATCGACGCCTACGTCCAGGGTGAGCTTTCAGGAGCCATGTTGGCCCAATTTGAGTCCCACTACCTGGCCTCACCGATTAGACGGGAACGGGTTGAGTTCGCAGAAGCGTTTCAAGTATTCGCAAGGACGCATAGGGCCTTGGAGGATTCACCAACTCGCGGCCAAGCCGATCTCGATCGCAAGCGAAAGAGGGGTTGGCTTTCGACGCTTAGTATTTTCAGCGAACAGTATCCCGCGCTGCTGAGGGGTCTTGCCCTCGCGGCTATTATCGTCATCGTCGCCGGGGTTTTCGTGCTGCGACAAAACGCGCGCTTGCGTGAGCAAATGTCGCTCGAACAGGCGCATCGTGACGAACTCCAGCAACGTGAAATCGAATTGCAGAAGCAACTTGACCAGCTGCGAGCCGGCCACACAGCGGCTGAGCGAGAGCTGGCCCTGCTGCGTGAAGAACGACTGCGTATTGAAGAGAAACTAAGCAAATCGGGCCAGCTGCCTGCAAGTGAAGCCGCCATTGTTTCATTTATTCTAACCCCGCAATTGCGCGGCGTCGGGCAGGCCCAATCAGTCTCAATACCAGTTAACACCGCTCGCGTGACAATGCGGTTGACCCTCGAACCAAACGATTATCAGACTTTCACAGTCGCCCTGCTCGATCAGTCCAACCATCAAGAGCTTTGGCACAGCGGCAAACTCAAAGCTGGTTCGAGAGGCGATGATAGGTCTCTCAATGTCAGTTTCTCCGCTCTCCTGATGAAGACTCAAAGCTACGCCCTGCAAGTCTCCGGCATTTCCACAAATGGCCAAGCCGAAGTTCTCAGTGACTATCCATTTAAGGTTGTGAAATACTAAGCACCCACGGCTGACCACCAGCGCAAGGAGGGTGCCCCGTATTTTTTCACGAACACTCAAACGTTTTGTAAGTAGCTCGCCTCAAGCAATTCTGCGACTTTTTCTTTTATGGTGCCTCTCATTTTTGATTCAACTTGTCCCAGCCGCCGCCGTTCCAGGCCAAACGGGCAGTAAAAACAGCCAGACCACATCGGAAGTTGCTTCGCTGGAATTAGGAAAGCCGGTCGCGCGAGAAATTTCAGCAGGAGAAAAGCAGAGCTATCAGCTTGAGCTTAACGAAGGGCAATATGCAAAAGTTGAAATCGCTTCCAGCGACTTAGATGCGAGCATCAAGTTGTTTGACGCGACGGGAGCGCTAATAATTGAGTACGCCTCCAAACTGACTGCCACATCGAATCAAGAAATTGAGTTCGTAGCTGAAGCAACGCGAGCCTATCGATTGGATGTTGAAGGCAAATCGACGAGCGCCAAAACGCAAACTTACACAATTCGATTCGTTACCTCTCACCCTGCTTCTGATCAGGAGCGCTGGACATATCAAGCGCTACGCTATCACTACAAAGCGTCTACGCTGATTGCTGCCGGAAAGTACGACGCGGCCCTGGCCCAGGAAGAAAGTGCGCTCAAGCTGCGAGAGAAAGCACTTGGCCCAGAGAGTCCCGCCGTGGCGAATTCACTTCATCAGCTCGGCAATATCTATCACCTCAAAGGCGACTATCCCAAAGCCGAGACAGCATTACAACGCGCGCTCACAATCAGGGAGAGCACTTCCGGCCCGGAGAGCAACGACGCTTTCACGCTCCTCGTTAGTCTGGGCGGACTCTACTACGACATGGGCGAGCTCGATAAAGCCGAGCAGTTTATGCAGCGCGCCACGGTCATACAGGGAAAGGCCCTCAATCTTGATCAGGGCCGAGTCATAGCCCTTTTCAATAATTTTGCTCTGGTTTACTACGCGAAGGGCGAATACGCCGCAGCTGAACAGGACTTTGAACGGGCCATTGCAATTGAGCAGCACGTATTTGGGCCGGACGATTCCAACGTGGCCGACACCTTGATCAACCTTGCGGCTCTATATCAAGCCATGGGCGACTATTTGAAAATGGAAAGCGCGGGTCAGCGCGCACTAGCGATCTATGAAAAGGTGTTAGGTCCTGATGCTCCTGACATCGGCAACACGGTACTCAGTCTTGGCAATGCGCGTTACCTGAGCGGAGATATTGAGCACGCTGAACCGCTCTATCAACGCGCACTCAACATCTACGAGAAAGCGCTGGGGCCGGAACATCCGCTCGTCGCACTCGCGCTTAATAATCTGGCCGAGGTTTATCACGATCGGAGACAGTTCGCGCAAGCCGAACCACTCTACCTGCGTTCACTCGCGATTCGAGAAAAGAAGTTGGGCGAACTGCACGCGGATGTCGGCCAGTCGCTCAACAACCTCGGGAACCTGTATCGCGATCAGGGCGACTATGAAAAGGCCGAGCAATTCTATAGGCGCGCGTTGTCGACGCGCGAGCAGGCGCTTGGCCCAGAGCATCCCGACGTAGTGAGCACGCTCTCGCATATCTCCTTGATGTACATGGCCCAAGGCAATTTTACCGAAGCGGAAAAGTTCCAATCTCGGGCCATCGCGATCAGCGAGCGGAACGCCGCCTTGACCCTTAGCGCTGGAGCTGAGCGCCAGAAGTTGGCTTACCTTGATTCACTTTCAGAACAGCTTGATCGGGCCGTCACACTCAACGTCGGACTTGCGCCGGAGCAGACGGCCGCGCGCGACCTGGCGCTAACAACGGTGCTGCAACGAAAAGGCCGGGTGCAGGACGCGCTTTCAGAGAGTCTCGTATCACTGCGCCGGCGTTTGAACTCGGAGGACGCGAAACTACTGGATCGCTTCAACGAAACCACCTCGCGATTGTCGCGACTGGTTTTCACCGGCCCACAAGAACTGACGGCCGAAGAATTTGAACGACGCAGCAAAGAGCTCAATGAAGAACGCGAGCAACTCGAAGCAGAGATTGCCCGCCGCAGCGCGGAGTTTCGCGCGCAGTCTCAGCCGGTCACGATCGACGCTGTCCGGCGCGCGCTTCCCAGCAATGCTGCCTTGCTTGAATTCGTGAGTTATCGGCCGTTATCTCCTAAAGGGATTACAACCAAAGAACGCTACGGCGCTCCCCGTTATGTCGTCTATGTCATTCGCAACCAGGGCGAGATTCGATGGCGAGAACTGGGCGGGACGAAAGAAATCGACGGCGCTGTGCAGGCGTTTCGTCAGGCGCTGCGCAATCCCCAGCGGAAAGATACGGAGCAGCTTGCCCGCGCGCTCGACGAGTTGGTAATGCAGCCTGTTCGTATGTTGTTGGGCGCTGCGACCCAACTGCTTGTCTCGCCTGACGGTGAATTGAATCTGGTTCCGTTTGCGGCATTGGTCGACGAGCAAGGTCGCTACTTGATTCAGCGCTATTCATTTGCTTACCTCACCAGCGGTCGGGACCTTCTGCGCATGCAGGTCGTGCGTGAAAGCCAGAGCGGCCCGCTGGTCGTCGCAAACCCAAGCTTTGGCGATCAGGTCCTGAAAGAAACGCCCCTTGCAGTAGCTCGGAACAGTACTTCACCGCGTTCCCTGACAGCGGCTTATTTTGCGCCACTCGCCGCGACGGAGACTGAAGCCCGATCAATTCAAACGCTCTTCCCCGACGCGACTGTCTTGACGGGGTTCAAAGCGACAGAAACCGCGGTCAAACAAGTGGCCGCGCCGCGTATTCTTCATCTGGCGACCCATGGTTTTTTCATGTCAGAACCGACAGCGTTTGAGTCAGCACCACCCGCGGTGCCGGGTGGGTCCAGCAGGCAAACTGCAACAACGACTAACTCGAACGTCGCAATCGAGAACCCGCTGCTTCGTTCCGGTCTTGCCTTCGCCGGCGCCAATCTGCGAAACGGCAAAGCTGACGACGGCATTCTCACCGCGCTTGAAGCGTCGGGCTTGAATCTGTGGGGCACGAAACTGGTGGTGCTGTCGGCGTGTGATACTGGCGTCGGCGAAGTGCGCACCGGCGAAGGTGTCTATGGTTTGCGCCGCGCATTCACCCTCGCAGGTGCTGAATCTTTGGTGATGAGCTTGTGGCCGATCAGCGACTTCACCACGCGCACCTTGATGACTAGTTACTACCAAAACTTAAAACAGGGGATGGGTCGCGGCGAAGCCTTGAGACAAGTGCAGCTCGATATGCTCAAGAAGAATCCCAAACTCCATCCTTTCTACTGGGCCAACTTCATTCAGTCAGGCGACTGGGGAAACCTCGAAGGCAGACGCTAACGACGAAATACGTCACTGTTCCTAGGTAATGAATAAGGACGAAGACACTGACACCTTCAGCCGAAAAAGCTGGGAAGTTCGACTGGCCTACTCTTAACTGAAGGAAGAATTGTGGAAGCCTCAACCGGAACGCTGGTCGGCATTCCAGTGAACTGGGCGCTCCACTTATTAAATAGATACTTAGGCGAAGCAATTTTGGAAGCCTACGACAGGAACGTCGGGCGTCACGTTCATGCCATCGCCGAGATCAACTTCACAAATCATCTGATTGGTCGGCACCCCTCGAAGCTCGCGCCGCTGAAGAAGCTTGTCTTTGATTTCGGAACGTCGGCAAAACTTCCCAAGATGGAGGCTGGCGTTCACGAATAAAGGAAGAAGCCGGATAATCCCCAAAGGATTGTTCAAGAAAAGGGGAAGGGGGTCGAATCTATTATCAGAATTGCCTACGAGGAGGACAAGACCCCCCAAAAAATCCATGTCAACGGCTTTTCAGGGCAAATCATGAACGTCCTGATCAGCTTGGATTTCGACGAGGTTCTCGCCAGAGCGAAGCGCGATGCTACTCTGCCGAAATCTCATGACGAGCGAGCCGAAGTTTCCTGAGAGTTTTGAGGAGGAATCGTCTGCCGCTCAATAAGCTACCGCCGACTGCCGGCGCGCAGCGCCCACACGTCACCACTGACGCAGCTTATGAATCCTTGCGGGTGAGAGCACGACCAATAAAGCCTGTTAGCATCGTATGCCGGATCGTTGTCGCCGATGTGAATGAGCGAGAGAACAGCGCCGCCGTTTGGCAAAGTCATAAACGCGACAAACTGATATTTATAAACCGTGCCTCTGCTCTCACCAGCGGTGAACTTGACTATGATGTACGCGCCCGACAAGGTAACAGTGCCGCTATCCATCTCGCGGACCGTGTGGTTACCGGTACGTCCCTGGAATCTGTGCTCAAAGGTGCCGTTGGGTTTGATGGTGTAATTCTCCGTGAAAAATGTGGTATCCGTTCCCGCATAATTCCCGTTGCTTGAATCAACGTAAGTTGTCACGCTAGCGCCACCGTTGTCCCAGGTACCTGCAAGATCCGCCATCGTGATCGACTCTTTCAAAAGACCGGCTAAGGGCTTCTGCGCTTGCACATGCGGCTTGTCCGGAAACGGATCTACTTGAGAAGTCGGACTCGGATTACTTTGAATAGGCGGCGCCGTTTGCGCTAACGCTTTGCTCTTATCCAATTTGATCCCATCGATCAATGCACTTGCCTGGGCCAGATATGATTCGTCGTTAAAGATGACGAGAATACTCGTTGTTTTATCGAAGCCGCTAAACACAGTCAAAACCGCGGCGCCTTTCAAGCCTCCTTCCAATTCAATTTGCGCGCCGCCGACAGTAGCTTGCCAACCTTCTGGAGTTGTTTGTGTTTGGGTTTTTGGAGTTGCCTCAGCTTTAAAAGGTTTGACAACAAATCGATTCCACTCGTTGGCAAAATCTTTCTGCGGGCTGCCTGCACTCGCACTGCCCGCATAGACAGTCAGGACACAGAACGCGTTCGTCGTCTTATTAACATCGGTATAGACGACTGCGCCCTCTTTCACTGTTTTAGCCCAACCCTGCGGCGGAGTGTATTGAACGATGTCGAGCGTTTCCGTTTGACTAAAGATCGGCTGTGCGGCGAACAAACATAAAGCTTGCGCGATGAACAAACCGAAAATGATCTTAGCTGCTTTCATAGTTTGCCGGCCTTATTTTATCTGCGAATAACTATATGAATTTGGAAACGCGAGTACGTAGTCAAAACCACCGTCGCGGTTTGTTTGGCGGTCAGGATGCAAAATCAACGCATACTCCCCTATCCCTTCAAAGTAATGAATTGTCCAACGATAGGTGACCGTCTCCAGTGGATTATTTTTCAGACCACCGCTGTTAGAGTTTGTTTGACTTTTCCGCGGGGTGATCGTGATCGAGTCGCCGTTCACAGTGTAAACGCCTACTTCCTGCGTGGTAATGTGAAAGGCACCCGCCGACCCAACCAAACCTGAATAACCACTGTAGACAAAACTGTAAGTTCCGTCCGCTTTAAATTGATAATACTTTTGGGTGGCGTTACTTCCGTAAGTAACATAGTTACCCGAAACCGTATCGGCTGCAGTCCCAGTTCCCCATTTTCCGACAAGTGAAGGTGAACCGGGAAAATTAGCGACTGGCGCGCTTGCGGGCGCCGAAGGTCGCGCAGCAATCGGCGTCTTGTCGAGTTTTACGGAGTCCATAAAGGCAGCTAGCGGGGCGAGGTAGGTATCGCTATTGAGGATGGCGAGAATACTGGTGGTTTTTCCAAAGCCGCTGAAAACGAAAAGGGCCGCCAGGGATTTGATTCCATCGCTTTCAAATGGCGCATTGGCCGAAATCATAGTCCAACCGTCTTTGATCTCCGTTTCTGTTTTTGGATTGGCTTCGACCTGATGTGGTTTGACGACAAACGTTTGCCATTCAGCGGCAAAATCTTTTTCGACATTGCCCGAGCTTGCAGTACCTGAATGAATGGTCAGAACACAAAAAGTGTTCTTGGTCTTATCAACGGCGACAAATACCACTGCGTCTTCTTTTGTTGTCTTAGTCCAACCTTTCGGTGGCGTGTAACGAGTCATGTCAAGCGTTTCCGTTTGGCCAAAGACCTTCTGCGGAAGGCACAGACATAAGGCTTGTGCGATTAACAAGCCGAGAATGATTCTAGATACTTTCATGATGCTCCCTCGTTTAGTTGGCTCACGAAAAGATAACTCTCGTCCGTGATGAGGTCAGTACCACCCGCCGTAGCGGGTGGGTCGTGGTAGAACGGATCATAGGTTTCTTGTCGATCGAGCCGCGCTGCCGCTACCGAAGCTAATAAAACTTTGGCAGTGGTCATATTACTAAAGTAATTCCCTTTTCTCTCACGCTGACGACAGGACTCGGCTGCGGTAAGGGCCGGCAATACTCATTAACTAATTGCAATTCACGTTTGAAGCGCAACAGTGTGATAGCTGCGAGTGCATCAGCCCGGAGGGCTCGCAGATAGTAGCCGGTGGTTGAAGCGAAGCGGAAACCACCGGAACAAATCCCGAAAGATCCGTACCGCGAAGTGGTGCAAGAATCTTTCGCTGCGCTACGACCACCGGCTACTTTCTCACAACCCTCGGGGTTGCATCGTTGCACTTCAAGTTTGAATCCACCAATTGTCATTTCCGCTCACGGGCCAAAGCGCGCGCGGTACTCGCCCGACGAGATGAACGCCTTCACCATTTCCGCCTGTTCAAAGTTGCCACCAAAATCGTTGAGTTTTCGGAGCCAAAACTGATAGCCACTCTCGTCCGGGTCTCTCCGTAGATATCCGAAGTATTCCATCATGACAAACGCTTCGTTGAATTTCGCGCGTGCGAAGCTTTGGTTCTCGACGATTCGCCGCAACACATCAGCCCGCGAGAGCGTGTTGCTTGTTAGTCCGCTTATCAGCAAATCGCGCTCGCCTTCCGGATAATTGATTCCAGTGTGCGAAACTAACTGAGCCACGTAAGCTTCGTTAGACAAACCATCGTAAGCGGCGCGGAAGCTTGGCCTTTGTATCCAGGCGTCAACAAACGCCCGCTTGTTAGTCTCCAACTCTTGCTGCCAACCACTCCTGCCCACGATTAAGCCGTTTGCGATCGCCGAACGATCCGGCAGAAACTCGGCGTAGAGCGGGCGCCGCCCATAACTCACGCGGTATAGGCCATCTACCAACCCGGCAGTTTCCTGAAACTCAATCGAGAGAAAGTAAGCGGCAGAAACGTTAATTCGGCGACGCTCGAGGCAGCCCGCATCGACGCCGCACGCCAGCAGCTGATCGCTCCAGAAATTGAATCCCGTTTCCTCGGGTTCGCGCCCGAGAAAGTCGAGATAATGTTGCCGAACAAAATACTCGGAGGTGTCCAACGGATTGATGAACGCAGCGTTCGCCGTTATCGCAGTAAAAACAGCTTCAGTAGTTTGTCCCATTTGGCTGAATGAGCGAGCCGACGGCGAGAAAGTGTAGTTAACGCGCGCGGGCGTAAGTGTGTAGAAGCCGCCAGTCTCGACATCATCGAAACGATAAGAGCCATCCGCGTCGGTGATTAACTTCCGATTCGCACTTCCCTCAAGCTTCACCACTGCGCCGGCCAGCGGGTTGCCGAGCTGGTCGACGATGCGGCCGCTGATAATTCCGTTGGTTGCTGTCGGCGAGACAATATTGAGCAAATATTTCGTCGTTTGCGAGCTGTTGCCGTTTGTTGTCGTGATAGCAAAGTTCGCCGGGCCGGTTGACGTGGGTGTTCCGGTTATGACGACTGCCGCTTGAGGCGAGAATGGAGTGTTTGGTCTAGCCGCGGGACAATTAGGGATACCGGATAACCCCGGTGGTAACGCACCGGAGGACACGCAGTAGTTATAGCCGCTGTTGTTTTGAGTAATTATCAGACTGTAAACCTGGCCGATGACGCCGTGCTGCAACACCGCGAGGTATGCGGCGTTGAATTCAAACGCGCCTATATCGATGAAGTTGTCGCGAGTAACTCCGCGCTGATCTTCGCCGGGAGTTGCGCCAGGGATGTTGCCACCGTGGTCAATTGCGGGAGAACCGTTTGAAAGCGCGAGCGTTGGTGTGGTCCCGCCGTAATTACTCAGCGGCGCAAACAGCGGATCAAGTGGTGTGGTTGAGTCGCCTGAGCGGTCTTGATTAGGTGGGTTTATTCCGGTGGGAAACACGAATTCAACACTGGTGTTGTTGCCGATAAGATTGGTGCCCGCGGTTACGACTGTTCCGCCAAAATAGCGAAAGTCAGGGAAACTGCCACTCGAATTTCGCGCTACGATGGTGTTGCCTAAGTCGAGCGTGCCGTTTTGAACGAAAATGCCGCCGCCGGCGGTTCCGGCTGTGTTATTGGCGATCGTCGAACTCCGAAACTTTGTCGAGCCGCTGGGAACGCACAACCCGCCGCCGAAAACAGATACGGAGTTTCCGGAGATCGTCGAGTTGGTAACACTGAGCGTGTAACTCTGACCGTCAAACGCTCCGCAGTTGGCGCTTTTGTTTGCCGTGAATGTCGAATTAGTGATGCGGTGGTTTGAGCCGCCAAAAAAATAGATTGCCCCGGTGCTCGCAGAAAAAAATGTGCTGTCGTTGTTTTGAACGATAACGCGGTCCAGAGTAAGCGAGCCGCCGGTGGTCCCGTCAAAATAAATCGCACTACCTTTGCCGTTTGCTCCGCTTAACGAACCGCCGCCCTGGCCGAATTCCAATATCATGTCTTTGAGCGTCAGCGACGTGCGGCTGCGAAAAACGCGATCAGTTGTGCCGCTCATGTGAATAGTCAGAAGATTCGCGCCCGGGCCGTTTATGGACAGAGACCCTCCAAAACCGGAAATAACGATCTCGCTGCTGAGCGTGATCGTCTGCGGCGAATTGAAAGCATTGCTAAATATGATCGCGTCACTAGCGCCACTTATGTCGTTGTTAAAGTGGTCCACAGCATCGCGCAAACTACCCGCGCCACTATTGTTAGTATTCGACACGAGCAAAGTTGCCTTTGACGTCGTCGTTAGGCCCAACATCAGGAATATGGCACCAATCACAAAATAAGATTTCTTGTTCATGATTCCCTTTCACGCAGCATTAGTTGGCAGGCCAGACAGATCTCTCATCGGAATCCCCTTAGCAATGTTTTCAACCAGCATTCGATCGGTTTTAGGCTTCTATCTGTCCACGCGTAAGGCGTACGGCAATTAGCTCAAAGCTTCAACTAGTTATGCCAAATGGGTTTTTCTTGCTAAATCTGAGGCGCAAAGGTTAGAAGTAACCCGAAGATGAAAATGTCGGCAGACTCTGACGAAGTAACGCAGCTTCTGGCAGACTGGCGCCAGGGCAACCAGCTGGCGCTGGAAGAACTGCTGCCGTTGATTTACAACGAACTGCGGCAGTTGGCTCACGGTTTCCTTTACCACGAGCGACCCGGTCACACCCTGCAGACAACTGCGCTGGTTCATGAGGCCTACCTCCGGCTAATCAATCAAACCGAAGCATGGCAAAACCGGTCGCACTTTTTCGCAATTGCCGCGCAGGCGATGCGCCGCATTCTGATTGATACCGCTCGCAAGCGGCGCGCGGCGAAAAGAGGTGGGCCTGAAGAAAAAGTGTCATTGAGCGAAGCGTCAGAATTGTCGCTCGAGCCCGATAACGCCTTGCTGGCCCTTGACGAAGCGCTCACTGCGTTGGCGGAGATCGATCAAGAGCAATGCCGGATTGTGGAGCTGCGCTACTTTGGCGGACTAACTATCGAAGAGACCGCGGAAGTCATGGACCTTTCACCCGCAACGATCAAACGCGAATGGGCGATGGCGCGTGCCTGGTTACATCAGGCCCTAACAGCTCCGGATCTGGATCACCCTGAAGTACGCAAGCCGATTTGAGATCGTGAGCCAAACGCGCAAGCGGTCGCGCGTTGCCTAGTAGAGAGGGCTTGCCTAAAAAGTCCTGTCGACCGCAAGTTCGACGCGTAGCGTCAGGATGAATTTCGCCCGGCCTTTCAAGGCCGGGAACGAGTAGTAGCCCAACAACTGCGTCGCGTCGCGACGGAATGAAATTGCTGGGATTTATCTTCATTGCGTCGCTGATGCGACGCTTGGTTGAAGGACGACATGATCCCAGCCTTGAAAGGCTGGGCTAAATTCACGCCCACGCTACGCGTCGCAATCACTGTTTTCGACTTTTTGAGCAATGACCCCTGACACCTGGAAACAGCTGAAGCATCTTTTTCAAACTGCAATCGAGCTAAGCAGCGATGAGCGCGCCGCTTTCTTAGCGGAGGCATGCAACGGAGACAATGAATTAAGAGCTGGCGTCGATCGGCTGCTTGCGTCGCACGATGAAGCCGGCGCCTTCCTGCAGTCAGCCGCGGCGGTAGATGCGGGAATAGTCATGGAATCCGTCACGCCGGCGTCGCTCATCGGTCAGTGTATCGGGCCTTACGAGATCATGCGCGAACTTGGTCATGGCGGAATGGGCACCGTGTACCTGGCCGGTCGTGCTGACGATCAATACCGCAAGCAGGTCGCCATCAAGGTCGTTAATCGGGGCATGGACACCGATCTGATCCTGCGTCGCTTCATGATGGAGCGGCAAATCCTTGCGAATCTCGAACACCCCAACATCGCGCGGCTGCTTGAAGGTGGCTCGACGCCAGACGGGTTGCCTTACTTCGTGATGGAGAGCGTGTCGGGCGAGCCGATTCTTGAGTACTGCTCCGCTCAGGAATTCTCGACCAACGAACGCCTGGAACTTTTTCTCCAGGTTTGCGCCGCCTTGCAATACGCTCATCAGAACCTGGTGGTCCACCGAGACATCAAACCGAGTAACATCCTGGTCACTTCTGAAGGCGCGCCCAAGTTACTCGATTTCGGTATCGCCAAACTTCTGAGCCCGGAGGACGCGGGTGAGGCGACTGCAAGCATGGTGCGGCTGATGACCCCGGAGTATGCGAGCCCCGAGCAGCTGCGAGGACTCGGAATCACGACCTCGAGCGACGTCTATAGTCTCGGGGTCGTCTTGTATGAACTGTTAACGGGAAGTCATCCGTATCATCTGACCAGCCGCCAGCCGGAAGAAATTGTGGCCGCGATCCTCCGCGACGAACCGCTGAAACCAAGCGTGGCTACCCGCAGAGACAATGAAAAGATTGCGCGCTCAGGCGCTGGTCCAAAATCAGACACGCGAAACCCAAGGGCGTTGCGCGGCGATCTCGATAACATTGTGCTCAAGTCTCTGCGAAAGGAGCCCGAACGGCGCTATGCTTCGGTCCAGGAGTTCGCAGCAGATATTCGCCGTCATCTCGATGGACTGCCCGTGACTGCGACGCCGGACACCTTCGCCTATCGCGCTTCAAAATTTGTCCGGAGAAACACGGCGGGTGTGATTGCAGCCGTCGCGATCGTTATTACGCTCATCACGGCGACGCTGATTACGACCTCGCAGGCGCGAGTGGCCCGCCGTGAGCGCGACAAGGCCCAGCGCCGGTTCAAAGACGTGCGCAACCTGACCAATTCGTTTCTGTTTGATTTTCACGATTCAATCGCAGACTTGAACGGTGCGACTAAGGCTCGTGAGATGGTGGTAAAAAAAGCTCAGGAGTATCTGGACAGTTTAGCGCAGGAAGCGGGCGATGACCGCGAACTGCTCTGGGAGCTTTCGACTGCTTATCTCAAACTGGGTGACGTACAGGGGCGGCCTGGATTTTCGCGCACAGGCGACACCGGCGCAGCCCAACAGTCTTACGAAAAGTCGCTCGAAACTCGGAGGCGGTTAGCAGCTCTGGAGCCCAATAATGCGCAATATCAACTCGGGCTTGCCATAACGCTTTCCCGCTTTGGTCCGCTCTTTCAAGTGTTGGGAAAACCGGGGCCGGCGGTGGAGAGAATGCGTGAGGCAACCGCAATCACGGACAAACTCGTGCCGGGATCGCATGACTTGACCACATATCAAACCGCGACCCGCAACTCCGCGTTTCTCGGTGATGCATTGTCTGAGATGGGCAACTACGATGAAGCCCTGGCGATGTATCAGAAATGTCTGTCGCTCGCTGAAGAAAATCGCGCCCCCTTTCCCGACATCGCCGTCAAGCATCGATTTGCTGTCTGTCGTGAGCGGCTCGGTTTCATTTTCCGAATCAAAGGCGAGTGGCAAAAGTCGCTCGATAATCATCTGGAAATGTTGGCCCTCGAAGAGGAATTGTCTGCGCTCGAGCCGACAAATCTCGACTATGCGCGAGCTGAAGCAACGGCCTTTGATCATGTCGGTGATTTGTATCGCGAGTTGAAAAACTATCCGAAGGCCCTGGAAAATGGCCAGCGCGGTCTGGCGTTGTACGAAGGCTTTCTCAAACAGGATCCGCAAAATGCGCGAGGAACAAAAGATGTCGGCGACTGCTCGCATCACGTTGCCGAGACTCTGCTGGCGGCCGGCGATTACCGTGGCGCCATTTCGCTCTTGCAGCGAACTGTCGCTATTAGGCGCGAACTCGTTGCCCTTGACACCAGCAACGTCGAATATCCAGACGACCTTGCGGAAAGTTTGACGTTAACGGGCGAGACCCTGGCGGCAGTTGGCAATACTACTAAAGCGATTGAGGCCCTTCAAGAAGCGCGAGCGATTCGTGAACCGATAGTTTTAGCGCACCGGCAGCGCATCGACTATCGTCGTGGTCTGGCGCGGCTCTACACAGATTTGGGTGCGGATTTCGTCGTTTTGAAAAACCCGGACGAGGCCGAACATTGGTATCGGAAAGGTCTTGAACTATGGACCGAGCTGCAAGATCAACATGCACTATGGGCCACCGAGATTGATCGGCCGAAAGAGGTCGATGAAAGCCTTTCACGAGTTCATTCAAGAAAACCGCAGACGCGATAGCCTGGGACTACAGTGCCGGTTTACCGAATTACTGTTCCGGTTCGCGCGACAAAGGTGTCGGCTCGTCTAACACGCCTTCTGGCGCCTTCTGCTTACTGCTCACTGCTTACTGCTTCGCTGCCTCAATGTAGAAGTTGCGATTCAACTCAAATGTTTTGATCTCTTCAGGGAACTCAAAAGTCTGTTTTACTTCGTTCGGCGTTAGCTGAACTTCCTTACCATTTATGTTTACGCGAATCGGCATTGCGAATCCCTTAACTACTCTTTCGTAGTAAAACGAAACGCTCTTCCCGTTCACGTTGTATTTCAACAAGGGAACGTTTGTGGTCCGCAGGTATTGGTCAAACACCTTGCTGAGATCGATGCCGGACTTAGTGCTGATATACGATTCAATCTGTTTCGTTGTAACGGTCTGATGCCAAAAATCAGCGCTGAGCCCGCGCAGGATGGAAAGCCACTTCGCGTCGTCATTGATGACGTGGCGAATCGTGTGCAGCATGTTCCCGCCCTTGGGATACATGTCGCCTGACCCTTCTCGATTGCTCCCATAAGTGCCGATGATCGGACGGTCGTTTCTTATACCGCGACGAGTACCGATCACGTAATCCTCAGCATCCTTTTTCCCGAAGTGGTATTCGACAAAAAGGTTTTCTGCGTAATTCGCAAAGCCCTCATGAATCCACATGTCGGCAGCGTCTTTCATCGATATGTTGTTGCCGAACCACTCATGCGCTGATTCGTGAACAATGATGAAGTCGAATTTAAGACCGACCCCGCAAGCACAAGGGTCGCGTTGCAAATAGCCATTCCTAAACCAATTGCCGTAGGTGACTGAGCTTTGGTGCTCCATGCCCGGATATGGAACCGTAACCAGCTTGTAACCATCCTCATAAAAAGGATATTTCCCAAACCAGTGTTCAAATGCTTCGAGCATGCGCGGTACTTCCTTAAACTGCCTGAGTGCGGCTTCTTTCTGATGAGGCAGGACCCAATACTCAATATCCAACACGCCACCTTTCCCTTTGTACTTTTCCGAAAGATTTATGTAGTTGCCGATATTGACGTTGACTCCGTAGTTGTTGATCGGGTTCAGGACTTCCCAATGGAAGGTCTTCTTCTTGCCACCGACGTCATGATCGATTTTTTTTAAACGCCCGTTAGAAACGGCAACCAGATTCTCAGGCACCGTTACGTCAATTTGCATTCCGCGATCCGGCTCGTCAGCGCCATGATCTTTGTTGGGCCACCAGATGCTCGCGCCAATGCCCTCACAGGTGGTGACGATAAGAGGCTCCCCCAGGTCGTCTCTTCCCCAGGTTACCCCGCCAACCCAAGGCGGGTTCTTACTTACAACCGGAACGCCTTCGTAAAATATTTCGATCTTGTCCTCAACTCCTTTGGGAATCTCCTTTTCAAACATTACCCAATAGACATTTCCTTCGCGTACAAACTTGAGCTCATCGTTGGAGATCTTTCTACCGTCGACGATCTTTGTACCGTAGGTGATCTTTGTGATTGCTAGCGGTGGCTGCAAATCAATTTGCATTTTGTTTCCCGGTTTTAGCGTCTTGAAAGTTATCGTGTTCGACCCTCTCAACCTTCTCGTTTCCGGTAAGAACTCCACCTGCAAGTGGTAATGCAGCACGTCCCACCATTCGCGTTCCGGCGTTACCGAGCCGCGCAGTGTTTCCTGGCGGGTGATAGCTTCGGCCTGAGGAGGTCGGGGGTCCCGAGTAGCTTGGCCAAAAAGATAACTGGCGCCAACGTGCACCTGTAGAAGTACAGCAATCGAGAGTATTGCTAATTTAGATTTACGCATCGTCATCAAAACTCCGCTGCTTCGGACTAATCATGAACTGGACAG
>DASYLB010000005.1:0-171788 GCA_036009765.1 Pyrinomonadaceae bacterium
CGGGCGAAGAACCTTGCCATCGTAAAGTGCATGAACTCTGAACGACATAATTTCGCTCGCGAACTCTCGGGTTGTCGGACGGCTCAGATGTCGAGTTGATCGATCTGCGCGCGTTGCAGCTTGCCGCTGTAATCGACGTAAATCGATTTCCATTCAGAAAAGATATCCAGCACCTGAGTGCCGGCTTCCCGGTGTCCGTTGCCGGTCGCCTTGGTGCCGCCAAACGGGAGATGCACTTCCGCGCCGATGGTCGAGGCGTTGACATAAAAGATGCCGGTGTACATGTCGTTCATCGCCCGGAACGCGCGATTGACGTCGCTGGTGTAGATCGCGGCGGAGAGACCATAGCGAACGCCGTTTGCAATTTCGACCGCTTCGTCGAGCGACTTCGTCGGAATAACAGCCGTGACTGGTCCAAAGATCTCTTCCTGCGCAATGCGCATGTCGGGAGCTACGTCGGTGAACACGGTGGGTTCAATAAAGTAACCGCGAGCATAATCGCCGCGCGTCAAACGCTTGCCACCGCAGGCGAGCGTGGCGCCATCTTCATCCTGGCCGATGTCGATGTAGTTCATGATCTTATTGACGGCGTCGCCATTGATAACCGGTCCAACGTCGGTTTTCGGATCGGCGCCGTTGCCTATTCGCAAGGCCTTCGTGCGTTCGACCAGCTTCTGCGAAAACTGTTTGTAGACTTTCTTATGGACCACGAGCCGCGAGGACGCCGTGCAGCGCTGTCCGGAAGTTCCGAATGCGCCCCAGAGCGCGCCTTCGATTGCGAGATCGATGTCGGCGTCGTCCATCACGATGATGACATTCTTCCCGCCCATCTCGAGCGAGCAGATCGCATTACGCTCCGCGCAGGCTGAAGCGACTGTGCGGCCCGTCTCCGTTGAACCAGTGAACGAGATCAAACGCAACGCCGGATGGTTGGTTATTGGCGCGCCGGCGTCTTCGCCATAACCGGTAACCAGATTCACAACTCCCGGCGGAATGCCGGCCTCTTCGCAAGCGTGTACCAAATTGTAGGTGGACAGCGGTGTGTCTTCAGCCGGTTTGATAACGACGGTATTGCCGCACACCAGCGCCGGAATCAGTTTCCACGACGGAATCGCCATCGGGAAGTTCCACGGAGTAATTAGTCCGCAGAGGCCGACTGGCTGTCGCACGCACATGGCAAATTTGTCGGGCATTTCGGCCGGCGTGGTAAACCCGTGCAATCGGCGTCCTTCACCAGCGGTGTAGTAAGTGCAGTCAATCGCTTCCTGCACGTCGCCGCCCGCTTCTTTCAGCACCTTGCCCATTTCGCGCGTCATGTCTGCGGTAAAGCGATCCTTGTTACGGATCAGGATCTCTCCCAAACGAAACAAGATCTCCGCGCGCTTGGGTGCGGGCATGCTGCGCCAGCCGTCGAAGGCGCTCCTTGCAGCATTGACTGCGGCGTTTACGTCGTCGCTGGTGGAAAGCTGGAAGCGGCCAATGACGTCATCGGTGTTAGCCGGGTTGATGTTTTCAAACACCTCACCGGATTCACTCGGCACCCACTTGCCGCCAATGTAGTTGTTGTAAGTTTTTACGGACGCTCGCGAGGATGATTTAGAACCCTGCTTGCGACTGCTTTTTGCGAGAGCTTTTTTTGCTTGAGCCATTCTCTGGTTGTCAGGCATCCGGTATCGGGTGTCGGCTGGAAAAAAACTCCACGGCACCTGACACCCGGTACCTGAAACCGGTCCTTATTGATATGTAAACTGAACAATTCTTGTCTGCACCCGACCATTCAGGAAACGCGAAACCTGGAGCACGATCGGATCGCCGGTCTTCAAACCGCCAAGCACTCGTTGGAAATCGGCGAGTGCGCTTACCGGCACGCGGTTGATGCGCGTAATGACATCGCCTTCGTTAAGTGCCTGTTGGCCGCCTACTCCACGCACCTCCGCTGCGAGTCCGTTAGGATCAACTTCCTTCACGTAAAGCCCGCGCACTCCCGCCAGGTGTTTATCGCTGATGAGCTGTTGCGTGAGCTCGCCAAGTGTCAGCCCGAGATGTAGTCCGCTCTTCGGCTCGGCTTCTTTTCCGTCTGATTTAGGTGGCGTGGGATCGTCAAGTTCGCCCAACTGCTGTACGTCGGGTCGTTCGCCAAGCACAACATTTGCGCTCATTTTTTCGAGTTTGCCATCGCGGTCCCGCAGGAAGCCAAACGTTGCGGACCCGCCTACTGGAGTGCTCGCAACCTTCTGAATTAAATCCTGCGCGCTGAGCACGGGCTGCGAGTTGAACTCGATGATGATGTCGTTCGTCTGCAGACCAGCTTTCGCGGCCGGAGTTGGTTGTCCGTCGCGCGCCGGCGCCAGGTCCATTATGATTGCGCCCTTTGCTTCCGACAGGCCATAGACTTTGGCGTATTCGTCTTTGACGGACTCAAGCGTGACGCCAAGGTAGCCGCGACGGACCCTTCCCTGCGCAATGATTTGCGTATAAACGAAACTCGCTTCGCCCGCCGGCAGAGCAAAGCCGATACCATTGTAGTCTCCGGTTGAAGTCGCAATCTGCGAGTTGATGCCGATCACTTCACCGCGCATGTTGACCAATGGTCCCCCACTGTTTCCACGATTGATGGCTGCGTCAGTTTGCAGGAAGCGCTGAAAATTCGAGAAGAAAGGAGACTCGCGCTCTTTCTTTGAAATAATGCCGGCAGTCACCGTCTGGTCCAGACCGAAAGGCGAACCAATGGCCAACACCCAGTCGCCCACTTGAGCTGCATTTGAATCGCCTAGTGTCACCGTGGGTAAATCCTGCGGCGCGTCGATCTTTACGACAGCAACGTCAGTCTCTTTATCGATACCAACTACCCGGCCGCGATATTTCTCGCCAGACTGCAAGCCAACGATTATTCGTGATGACCCTTCGACTACATGTTCGTTTGTCAGAATGTAGCCTTTAGAACTGACAATAAAACCGCTGCCGACGCCGTGCGCCGGTCGACGGGCCTGACGACGAAACATGTCGAGCAGTGGATTGTTGGCAGACTCATCGTCCTTATCTTCGTTGTCTTTTTCGGTAACCTCGGTCGAAGGTGTGATGGTGTCAATGTTCACGACGGCAGGTTCGACGCGCCTGGCGATTTCTGCAAACGAAGCAGAGAGTGCCTCCGGCGCATGTGCGATCTGGGCCTCGCTTTGGGCCCCAGTGGGCCGGCCGGAAAGCATCGCCCCAACTCCAATGCCGGCCAGCAAACACGCGCCGCCGAGGGCAATTATCCAGACGCGGAGCTTCCGCAAAATGGCCCGTTCGTCGATAGTTGTTTGGTTTTTAGTAAGGTTGAACATGAAACACCACCTTCAGTAAAACTGCAGTTCGGCGCCGGGTTAGTGTCAGCAATAAGATGACCACCGAAGCGCGACGGGAAGGGCCAAAGTATAACTAAAGGCCGAGCGGGGGGCAAAGAAAGGGTGCCGAGGAGGATTTTGGGATGGGGTGGAATAACAAAAAGCATTTTCCATATGTCATTTTTCATTTCTCATTTGTGATTGGAAGCGAGCGAATCAACTGGGACGAAATCACTTGAGCAGAGTGAACCAATGTTGCGTGTATCACTCATGCCTAGCCTCCAATGACAAATGAGAAATGCAACATGCCAAATGGGAAATTGCCTTTTTCCTCCTGCCGACTGCTCCGGCCTCCTGCTCATGATTGATCACGGTCTCAAAAAAACCTTCAAAATGCCCTTTTTGCCGGCGCGCTCCATTCCATGCACCGCGCGGCTGAGTGGATATTCTTCGCTAATCAAGCTGTCAATATCGATCGCGCCTTTCTTCAACAGATCAAGCGCCGGTTGAAATCGACCGCAGCGCGAACCGAGGATCGTGATCTCATCGACGACCAGGCGCGCCTGGTTGATCTCGTCGATCTTGCTCGGCCCTTGAAACGTAGATTTTAAAACCAGCGTGCCGCGAGGGCGCAGTAGCTCGAGGGCGCCCACAAACCCTGAAGGGGAGCCCGACGCTTCCACCACCACGTCAAACTGGCGCTTAAGTTTCACGCCGACTTTTGGTGTGGTTGTTTCGATACCGCGGCGCTCCACGATTCGCAGTTTCTCAGGGTGTTTGCCAATCAACAAAACGCTGGCCCCGCTCAAAGCAATGGCTTGAGCACAGAGCAAGCCGAGCTTACCGTCGCCAATCACAGCAACATGATGGCCGGGTTCGATAGAAATTCTTTCCATGATTCCGCAGGCGGCCGCTAGCGGTTCCGCAAAAACCGCGTGTTCGTCAACTACCATGTCGGGAACAGGCAGCAGGTTGACGAGTGGTAGACGCAGAAAGTCAGCGTGTGCGCCATCACGTCCGACAATTCCGAGGACAGTCCGAGTCGGACAGTGGCGCGGATCGCCCGCCGCGCAAAGTTTGCAGGTTCCGCAGCCGGCATTGATCTCGCCGACAACTCTTTGGCCCAACAACTTATCGCCGGGCGATTCCTCCACCACTCCAACAAACTCATGACCGAGCGTGCCTTTGAAGCCGGCGTAGCCGCGCGCAATTTCAAGATCCGTATTGCAGATGCCTGACAGGTGAACGCGCACGAGCGCCTCGTCGCCGCGTTCGGGCTTGGCAATCTCCTTGACCGCTAAATTTTTCTTGTCGACTCTAAGGGCCTTCATAGGAATAGAAGTGAGAGATCAGAGGTCAGACGGCGGAGTAAATGCTTGATCCTCCAGTTAAGATCGGATGTTACCAACAGTCAGTAACCGCTGGCAGATCTCGCCTTCTGACTTCCGTTCTCTGACCGCCGGTGTTCAGAAACTTTTCGTTCGCGTGTAAATGTTCTCCGTCGTTAGCTCAACAGTCTGAGTTGGTCCGGCAACGTCAAGCTGCAGGCGCCACTCTAGGTTCTCTTCGCCCGCCAGCTGTGCATGCAACCACCAACTGCCCGGGCTAACTACAACAGAAGTCCCGCCCTGCTTGTCCAGCTTGGCAGAAACCGGGGCGCGAACCTTCATTCGTTCGTTTAGAAAGTCATCGAAGCGCTTACCCGCGCGGCGTTCGGTAAAGAATTCGTGACGCGCAGCGACAATATCGACGGGATAAAGCTCGACTGAAATGTCGAGCGGCGCGGAGTCGCCGTTTGCGGGCGGGCGCAAGACAATCTGTAACCTGGTTTGGTCGTTGTTTGCTTTGAGACTTGGCGAATCCTCATGCGGGAGTTTGCTGTAGATTAGCCAGCCCGACACGAAGAGCGCTGCCACCAACGCAGCACGCAGGAAGACGGTTAGCAAACTGTACGAAAAACTTTTTGTCTTCACTTCTTTGTAAGACAGGCATTCTTGCCTGTCTATCGATTTTAGCGGGTCACGCTACGTTAATGAACAAGGACAGGCAGGAATGCCAGTCCTACTTCCTTAAACCTCGCACATAAGCAACCAGTGCGTCGATTTCTTTTTCAGACAGTTTCTTGCTGTACCCCGGCATCTTTCCCTTGCCGTTCATGATTGAATTAAAAATCCGCTCATCGCTTACTCTCTCTTGCCATTCCGGATCTTTGAGATTACGTGAGTGATTGCGGCGTCCTCTTGAAGTCCTGGCGCCGCCATCGCGACCATGACACGACGCACAATTATTGGAATACAACGACCCCGCGCTCCGCGCCTCCAGCGAAATCGGCTCGCCGCCAGGGGATGTGATTGCAAACATGCCGCCAGGCATCATGATTAACAGCAGGGTTAAGGAAGCGTATTTCATCTAACTGCTTCTCCGATTTAAAACTGGACAGGCTTCGTGGGGAGCGGCGATGCTTTCTCGATGGTTCGGGCCTGGAAACTTACGAGTCAGTTATCGCCGACGTATGATACCGAAGCCCGGATGTTTTGTGTATTCACGATTGGTGTTCGCTTCCGAGTTGAAAGGTTTACGATTGCGAAGTAAGCTCAGGGAGTTTTTGGGAAGCGATAGTTGCGTCGAGGGATCGGTATTGGAAATAGTTTCAGACAAGTTCCGCGATGAATGTGGCGTGTTCGGCATCTACGGACATGCTGACGCCGCGCGCCTGACCTATCTTGGCCTCTACGCGCTGCAGCATCGCGGTCAGGAATCCTGTGGTATCACTGCGTCAAACGGATCTGAGTTGCGCCTCGAACGCGCGATGGGTCACGTTGCCGACGCGTTTGATCAGTCATCACTAGATCGCTTGTCTGGCGCCAGCGCGATCGGCCACGTTCGCTACTCTACCGCCGGCGAAGTTTCAATTCGCGAAGCCCAGCCTTTCTTAGTTACCTGTCAACACGGACAAATTGCCGTTTGCCATAACGGCAACTTGCCTTTCGCGCGCGAGGAAAGACGCCAGCTGGAAAGCGAGGGCGCGATTTTCTCGGCGACTTCCGATACAGAAGTTATCCTGCATGGCGTGGCGCGCTCAAAAGCAGGATCAGTCCGAGAAGCGATACCGGAAGTATTGCGAAGAACGGAAGGCGCCTTCTCGATGCTTTTTCTGACGCCCACGGAGTTGATCGCGGTTCGCGATCCGCGCGGCTTTCGTCCCCTGGCGCTGGGACGATTGGGCGACGCCTGGGTCGTTGCTTCAGAAACCTGCGCGTTTGATCTCATCGATGCGCAATATGTTCGCGACGTCGAACCAGGCGAAATGCTGGTGATCGATCAATGGGGCTTGCGTTCTTCCCATCCGTTAAAGGAACAAAAGTCATCGATGTGTCTGTTCGAACACGTTTACTTTGCGCGTCCCGACTCACTTATCTACGGTCAATCAGTAAACGAGTCGCGTCACAGAATGGGCAAGCGTCTCGCGATCGAACATCCCGCTGAGGCTGATCTGGTGGTGCCGGTTCCGGATTCAGGCACCGTCGCGGCGATCGGTTACGCGGCGCAAAGTAAGATTAATTTTCGCTTCGGGTTGGTGCGCAATCATTATGTGGGCCGCACTTTCATTGAACCGCGCCAATCTATTCGCTCGTTCGGAGTGCGGATAAAGTTGAACCCGGTGCGCCACCTAATCGAGGGCAAGCGTATTGTGCTCATTGACGACTCGATTGTGCGCGGTACCACCTCGAAAAAGATCGTCAGAATGGTGCGCGAAGCGGGCGCAAAAGAAATTCACCTGCGTATAAGTTGTCCGCCGACCATCAGCCCCTGCTACTACGGAATCGACACTCCCAACAAAGCTGATTTGATCGCCGCGCAAATGTCGATCGATGAGATTTGCAAGTTTATCGAAGCTGATTCGCTTGGTTATCTTTCGCTTGAAGGCATGATTGAAGCGATCGGGCTTAGTGCCGACGCTTCCTGCGTTGCTTGTTGGAACGAGAAATATCCGACGCGCATAACCAACGACGCTGAAACGCTTTGGGAACGCGATCATGAGGCAGTTGGTACTGATGGTTAGTGGACTCTGCTGTTTTTGTGGCGGGAAGGGCAGCCATGGTAACGAAAGAAATTATCAAATCCGAACTTGATAGAGTTCCGGAAGAGCGACTCGAAGAGGTTTACGAGGTCGTGAAGCTTTACAGCAGGCCAGGAACTCCGAGCAACAGCAGCAGCCTCTTATCTAAGTTAAAGAAGATCAAAATTGATGGACCTGAAGACTTCTCTGAAAATCTTGATCTGTATTTAAGCGGAGAGAAAACGATTGACTGACGTTTTCGTTGATACGTCGTTCGTAGTAGCGCTGGTCAACGAAAAGGATCAGAACCATAGCCTCGCCTTGGACCCCACTGAAAGATTCACCGAACAAAGGTTTGTTACGACTGATGCTATCCTGCTCGAAATTGGCAACGCCTTATCCCGAAACTTCAAACGAGAATCAGTTGAAATAATAGAAGATTTTCTTACCTCTGATGATGTCCAAGTGATTCATCTTCATCCGCTGCCTTTCAGACAAGCTTTCGATCTCTACAAATCCCGTTCAGATAAGATGTGGGGCTTAATTGATTGCGTGTCGTTCGTAACTATGAAAGAGCTTGGAATTATTGACGCGCTGAGTGCTGACAAGCACTTTGAGCAGGCTGGATTCAATATTCTGATAAAGGCTTAGGACGAACAAAACGAGCAGAGTTGCCATGGATGCCAAAGCAACATTTGAGGGTAAGGCTTAATGCAGCGACGTTTGAAAGGTTGCGGATGTGCGATTGCCGTTTTGGTAGTTGTGCTGGGAGCTGCGGCGTTTGTCGGCGTGAAATACGTGCGACCGTGGTGGAAACTAAAACCGCCGCCGCCGTCCGGTGGAGAACTCCAGGTTCATGTGCTTGACGTTGGCCCGGTCGAAGGCGATTCGATTTTGATTATTTCGCCGGGTGGTAAGACAGTTTTGATTGATGCGGGGGACACCGGCAAAGGTAAAGTGATTCTGGATGCGCTCAAGCGTTACAGCGTGCAACAGCTCGACTATTTTATCGCGTCGCATCCACATCCGGATCACATCGGCGGCGCAGACGAAGTTTTCAAGGCCACTAAGGTTCTCAACGTGATCGACAATGGCCAGGAACCGGACGTGCCGGAATCGTTGCTGGCCCAAACTAAGCCCATCGCGCCTGGTGGGAAGAAACAAAAAACCGCGTCATCCGGCAAGTCGAGCAAGTCTTCAACCATTACGAAGTTTTACGACGAATACAAAGAAGCGATCTCGCAAAGTGGCGCGCATTACGAGAAAGCCCTGGCCGGCGCAAAGTATGATCTCGGCGGTGGCGCCCGCCTGACCATCCTCGCGCCGATCGAGCCGCTCTTTACGAAAGACAAGCTGAAATCGGGCGGGAACCTTCCGAACGCGAATTCGATTGTGGTGCGACTCGACTACGGCGACTTTTCAATGCTCTTGCCGGGCGATGCTGAGGAACAGACTGAACATCATCTACTAACCAAAGATCTAAACCTGAAGGTCAAGATTCTTAAAGTGGCCCACCACGGTTCGAAGTATGCAACCGCTCAGGACTTTGTTGACCGGGTGAAACCGGAAGTCGCGATCGTTTCGTGTGGTGAATGGAACCGTTACGGACATCCGTCGCAACTGGTGCTCGATCGTTTGCGTGCGGCGAATGCGAAACTCTACCGCACGGATCTTCAAGGCGAGATAACAATCACTACGAAAGGCAAAGAAGGCGACTATGTCATCAAGACTGCTAAAGAACCGGGGAGCGACGTCTGGGTTGGACGACTGCCACAGAAGGACGATTCGTCGCGTTCGGGTTTTATTGCCTACGGAGATTTTGGGCCGCCACCGAAGAAGAGCGGCAGGTAGTAAATAGTAAATCGTGAATCGAAGATCGAGGTTGTGCGGCGATCCTGGTTTCAAGAGAGGAACGAGATCGAGCTGCGGGATCGGAGTTTTTACTATTTACGACTCACGATTTACTATTCACTAGCCACACGATTTACTATTCACCACCACATGACCCAACCAATCAGCTACAGCGATGCGGGTGTCGATATCGATGCGGCGACACGAGCGACCGATAAGATTAAAGAGCTGGCCCGCCGCACGTTCAATGAGCGAACGCTTTCTGAAATCGGCAGCTTCGGCGGCATGTTTGATGGCGCGTTTCCGAATCTCAAGCAACCGGTATTGGTAGCTTCTGCTGACGGCGTCGGGACGAAGTTGAAGATCGCTTTCCTTGCCGGGGTTCACGACACTGTCGGACGCGATCTTGTAAACCATTGCGTTAACGACATCCTGGTTCAGGGCGCGCGGCCGCTTTTCTTTCTCGACTACATAGCCACCGGCAAATTGTTACCGGACGTTGTAGCAAAAATCGTCGCCGGCGTGGCGGATGGCTGTCGCGAAAATGGTTGCGTGCTGCTCGGGGGCGAAACGGCAGAAATGCCGGATTTTTACGCAACTGGCGAATACGATATCGCGGGTTTCATCGTTGGCGTCGCAGATCGCGAGAAGATTATCGATGGCAAGCGAATTACAGCCGGCGACGTGTTGTTGGCACTGCCTGCGGTGGGACTACACACGAATGGCTACTCGCTCGCGCGCAAGTTGTTTCTCGAAGTTGCCGGTTATCAGGTTGATACTTTTCTCGATGATCTGGGAATGACTGTCGGTGAGGCTTTGTTACAGCCGCATCTAAGTTATCTGAAACCGTTGGACAAACTCCTCGACACCGGAATGATCAAGGGGCTCGCGCACATTACCGGGGGTGGACTGACGGACAATATTCCGCGCATCCTGCCGGAGAATTGTGCGGTTGAGATCGATAAGGGTAGTTGGCCGGTTCTCCCGGTTTTCAAGCTGATGGAACAGATCGGCAACGTAGTTGAAGCCGAGATGTACCGTACGTTCAATATGGGAGTCGGCATGGTGGTTGTGACGTCGCCGGCAGATAAAGACGCGGTTGAGTCTCATCTGCAACAACAGGGCGCGCGCGTTTATCAAATCGGGCGAGTCACCGAAGGCAACAGGGAAGTTTCAATTCGGTAGTGACAAAACGCATCGGCATCTTAATCTCCGGACGCGGGTCAAACATGCTTGCGCTCGCAGAGGCCATCGACGAGGGTCGCATCCCGGGCGCTGAAATCGCGTTGGTAATTAGCGATCACGCCGAGAGCGCCGGTTTACAGCGCGCGAATGAACGTGGACTCAAGACCAGCGCGATCGAACGCAACGGTCGCTCGCGAGAGGAACACGAGCGCGCGATCGTTGCTGCCTTACAGGAGCACCGCGTGGATCTTGTTTGTCTCGCGGGATACATGCGCTTGCTCTCCAGCTATTTCATCGAAGCGTATCGCAATCGCATTCTCAATATTCATCCAAGTTTGTTACCGGCGTTTCCCGGACTGGCAGCACAGCGGCAGGCGCTCGATCATGGTGTGAAATGGAGCGGTTGCACCGTTCACTTTGTTGATGAAACTTTGGACGGTGGGCCAATCGTCGCGCAGAGAGTCGTGCTGATAAATGACGATGACACGGAGGAAACGCTCGCCGCTCGCATACTGGAAGAGGAACATCAACTTTATGCAGAGGCGCTCGGGTTAGTTGTAGCCGGACGATTTAAGATTGTTGGAAGGCGCGTCCGGAATAAGACGAGTGATGCTTGAAGAGGCTTCCCGGCCTTGAAAGGCCGGGCTAAATTCAAGTCGACGCTACGCGTCGAACTGTGCTGACAACGACTCTTAAGGCAAAGCCATTGATGAGTAAGGACTGATTGCCTAAAGGAATTCTACTCATCGCTCATGACTTTGATCTTTTTCCGCCCAACGCCTCGGCGCGTTGATAGGCAGCCCAAACTGCTTTTGAAAGTACCGTTCGCAAACTGCCTTTTTCCATTTGGTAGATCGCTTCAGCCGAAGTGCCACCCGGCGAGGTGACCATGTTGCGAAGTTCCGCCGGATGTTTTTGCGACTCCTTTGCGAAGAGCACCGAACCGAGCATCATCTGCTGCACGAGATCCTGGGCCACATGGCGCGAGAAGCCCATGTGCACGCCGGCGTCCACCAGCGCTTCCATCATCAGAAAAACGTAGGTTGGCCCAGTCGCACTCAGCGCTGTTGCCATGTCAATTTGTCTTTCGTTTTCGACGCGCATAGCTTTGCCGAGCGCTGCGAGCATCGCGCCTACTTCACACTCCTGTGATTTACTCACTTCGGCAGTCGCGGTCCAGGCCGTCATTCCTTGTCCGATCTGTGCCGGTGTGTTTGGCATCGCCCGCACCACAGCCGGGTGCAGCAGTTGCCCGGCAATGTCTTCGCAACGAGCGCCGGCCACGATCGAAACGACGAGTTGATCGGGATGAATTGCACCCTTCAGTTCGGTTAATACTTTATTTAGCCGTTGCGGTTTCACCGCGATGATAACCAGTGAGCCGGCCGCTGAGTCGTCAGGGTGAGCGGCGAGCACCGCCTCACGGTTACTTTCATACATCCGAGTCGCGTATTTGGTATAGAGCTCTTCGCGCCGGCCCACCCGGGGATGACTGCCGACTATCTGCTCAGCTTTGACCAGCCGTTTTCGCAACAGTCCAGCGATGATCGCTTCGGCCATCACGCCACAGCCGATGAAAGCCAGGCGCGTGCTCGCCAGCGGATTAATCTCTTCGTTGTGTTTCTCGATCTCAGTCTCGGACATACTCACCTCAATCCGGCGCGCGCAATGCTCACGATCACGCGCTTTGGTCGTCAAAAAAATTTAACTGGGAGCATAGCGCAGCCTCCTGAGATGCGCTACTCTCTCAATCGTTAACTCAAACGCACGAATACTGAGTCTCTGTTCGAGAACCAGCCTTCACTATTTACGATTCACTATTCACGATTTACGATTTACCATGCAACCGATGACGATCGAGGAACAACTGACGTATTTGCGCAAGGGCACGACGGAGATCATTCGTGAAGCGGACCTGCGCGCGAAACTAGAGAAATCAGCGAAGACCGGCAAGCCGCTCCGCGTAAAGCTTGGAGCGGATCCCACAGCGCCGGACATTCATCTCGGTCACACGGTCGTCATTCGTAAACTCCGCGCGTTTCAGGAACTGGGCCATACGGCAATTTTCCTTATTGGCGATTTCACTGGATTGATCGGCGATCCTTCCGGCAAGAGCGCCACGCGTCCCCAGCTCAGCCGCGAAGAGATCGCCGCAAATGCCGAAACCTACAAGCGCCAAATTTTCAAGCTGCTCGATTCGGAGAAAACAGAGATCCGTTTCAATTCCGAATGGATGGATAAACTCGGTTCCGACGGTTTTATTCGCTTAGCTGCACACGTGACCGTCAAACAGATTTTGGAGCGTGACGATTTTGCCAAGCGGCTCGCGGAAGAAAAACCGATTGCGCTGCACGAACTCCTCTACCCGTTAACGCAAGCATACGATTCGGTAGCGCTGGAAGCTGACGTCGAACTGGGCGGCACGGATCAGAAGTTCAACTTGCTGATGGGGCGAAATGTGCAACGCGAGTACGGGCAGGAAGCGCAGGTCGCTGTGATCACGCCGCTGCTTGAAGGAACAGACGGCGTACAGAAGATGTCGAAATCGCTCGGCAATTATATCGGGATCGATGAACCGCCTGCAGAAATTTTCGGCAAGGTGATGTCGATCTCTGACGAGTTGATGTGGCGTTACTATGAACTGCTGACTGATTTGCATCCGGACGAGATCGCTGCGCTGCGCATGCAGGCCTCCGGAGGAGAGCGTAACCCGCGTGACATGAAAGCTGATTTAGCCAAAATGATCGTCGGAGATTTTCATTCGCCGGTTGAAGCTCAACAGGCACTGGAGCAATTCGATCGGGCGTTTAAGTTCAAAGAACCGCAGTTCGATCCTTGGGTTGTGCCATACGGCCGCTATAAATTAGTCGACCTGTTAGTTACCACCAATCTAATAGGAGAAAAAACTCTCGTGGATTCAAAGAACGCGGCTCGCAGGCTGATCGCCCAGGGCGGAGTTTATGTTAACCGCGAACGCTGCACTAAGGCGGAGTTTGTCATTGACTTGAGCGAAGATCAGGAAATCCTCCTTCAGATAGGATCGAGGCTCTTTCTAAAAGTTTCTGGCGCCATTGGCGATGGGCCGTCGTTTCCATAAGCTTACGATGTTAGGATTTCGCCATGAACCGAAACGGGGTTATAAGATCGTTTTAGCTGGATGCGATAACCGTCCGACTTCTGGCCCGTCTTGCCGAAAGGTGGGGCTTGTCGGAGGAGGAGGCCGTTCGCCGTGCGGTTGGACAAGCTAATGCAGCAACAAACTCACCAACCAAACAAGACTGGTCAGCAGCTTTCAAGGAATTGCAGTGCAGTCTTAGTCTGACTCCCGCCAGGGCTGCCAAGTGGCGAGACGCCGTCCGTCAGGCTCGTCGCTGACAATGTAAAGCGACTATAATTCGGTTCCGCTTTCCTGACCACTCAAAATGCTATCGATGTCTCGGGCCGCATGAAGAAGTCGCAGGATCTCAACTAGCTCATCCGTTGCGCGGTAGAAGATAAGGTATTTTTCAAAACCATTCACAACCCAGATTCGGATGTCCCTTCAACTGTGGGTTTTCAAAGTCACGCGCAGGTCCGATATGAGGATTTGTCAGTAGAACATCAAAGGCGCGAAAAGCCGCTTCGTAAAAACGAATAGCGGCCTCTAGGTTGTCTTTTGCGATGTACTCGAAGTGATTGTTGATGTCGCGGTCAGCTTGCGGCTTGAGGGCAAGGCGCCACGTCATTGAGACTTCCCTTGGTTGGTATGTTGTTCCACAAGATGCTGAAGTTTCGCGCCGACGTACTCAGGCGTCACCTCGATCGGATCGCCACTTTTAAGCCCTTCAAGAAGCAACGTTTCTAACCTGGCCTCGCTCTCCCGCTTCTGATCTTTCAAAATCAGCTCGCGGAAGTAGTCGCTGATGGTTCCGTAACCCTGTTCTTCGGTGCGACGCTCCACGAACGCACGCAAACTATCGGGTAGTGAAATATTCACGCTCGACATAATGACCTCATCTACTGTAACTATATCGTTAAGGCGTACTTTTTCCAAATAATTGTCCCATTTGTCACCTCCGCCGAGTTACACTCGCTTCGTCCTGAGTAAGACCTTCTATGTCTGCAACACTAGCCACAGAAGACATCTTGATCATTGAAACGCCGGAGCGCGTGCCGCTTCATTTCGCGTTGGCGTCGATCGGTAATCGTTTCCTCGCTTGTGCAATCGATCACGCGTTGCAAGCTATGGCAATTATCTTGATGATAATTGCTTTCACGGTCCTCGCAAATTATTCCAGTGTCGGGGATCGCTTGCTGGCATTGCCCAAATGGATACAGGCAATCCTGGTAGTGGTTGTCTTTTTGATCTTCTCCAGCTACTTCGCCTTCTTCGAGTGGATTTGGAACGGGCAAACTCCCGGTAAGCGTTGGTTGAAGCTACGCGTCATTCGGGAAGACGGTCGCCCCGTAACATTTTGGGAGGCAGCAGTAAGGAACCTGCTGCGGACCCTCGACATGATGCCGGCTCCGTTCTATTCGATTGGTCTGGTCTCAGTTTTTGTTAGTTTGTCTGATCAGCGTGTGGGAGACATGGTGGCTGGCACTGTCGTTGTGCGCGAGCGTGAGGCAGAAGCTCCGGCATTTTCACAGGTGTTTGCTTCGCCAGTGAGTGACCCGGCATTGCGTCGTTCATTTAAGCCGGTAGAGTTTGTTGCCGACTTGAATGTTTTGACTGAATCCGAGATCCAGGTTGTGGAAACTTTTTTGCGGCGCCGTTGGGACCTGGCTGAGATGGCGCGGCAGTGGATGGCCTGGCGAGTATCGCTGCCACTCCTGTACAAACTTCGTCCAGGCTACGACCTCGCCACTTTTACTTACGAAGGGTTCTTAGAGGAATTGCTGCATCGCTATCGCGCGCACCATCGCTTCACTGAATAAGGCACAATTAGACTAACAGCGCGGCCTAAATTGACCGAGTCATTTCGGTCTGTTAGGCTTTTTTGTTTGTTGACACGAGGAAAGTTCAGACAAGGGAGCGTGAAGTAACAGATGGCGAAAGATGTTTTCATACTGGGCGGTAAGCGAACTGCGATGGCAGATTATGTCGGCGCGCTAAAAGACATTTCAGCAATTGATCTGGGGGCGATTGCCGCGAAGGGCGCGCTGGATTCGACCGGAGTTGCGCCCGAAGAAATTGATCACACGGTGATCGGCAACGCGTTACAAACGTCGGGCGACGCCATCTATGGCGCGCGCCATGTAGCCCTCAAGGCTGGGGTTCCGTTTGATCGACCGGCGTTGACAGTCAATCGTTTGTGCGGCAGTGGAATTCAGTCGATCGTTTCCGGTGCGCAAATGATTCAGCTTGGGGAAGCGCAAACGGTACTGGCGGGTGGCATGGAATCTATGTCGCAGGCTCCGCACGTCATCAGAGGCGCACGCTCGGGGTTCCCGCTTGGCGGCGGCAAACTCGAAGACAGCTTGATGGTTGCGCTGCTCGATACTTATTGCAACACACCAATGGCTGGAACAGCCGAGAATCTGGCGCGGAAGTTTGAGATTCCGCGTGAAGAGCAGGACCAGTACGCGTTACGGTCGCAGCAGGAAGCCAAGCGAGCTCAGGATGCCGGCTATTTTGCGGAGGAGATCGTTCCCGTGGAAGTTACCACGCGAAAGTCCACCGTTGTTTTTTCCGTAGACGATCACCTGCGGCCAGAAACGACGATGGCAGGTTTGGGGAAATTACGACCAGCGTTCGCCAAGGATGGATTTGTCACGGCGGGAAACGCTTCGGGAATTGTCGACGGCGCTGCGGCGTTAGTCATTTGTGGTGAAGACTATGTGAAGAAACACAACGCGCAGCCCATGGGGCGTATTGTAAGTTGGGCATATGCGGGAGTTGAACCGGAAATAATGGGAATTGGGCCGGTGCCGGCGACGCGCCAGGCCTTAGAAAAAGCAGGACTCGAGTTATCGGAGATTGATCTGATTGAGGTCAATGAAGCTTTTGCGGCGCAGTATCTTGCCGTTGAAAAAGAGTTGGGCCTCGATCGTTCGCGCACCAACATAAACGGCGGCGCGATAGCGCTTGGGCACCCACTTGGTGCAACCGGAACGCGTCTGGTTATCACAGTTCTGCATGAACTACATCGAAGACAGGCGAGATATGGGCTGGCAACCGCATGCATCGGTGGCGGGCAAGGAATAGCAATGATTGTGGAGCGCGTCTAACGCCTGTTGCTGATCCCAGTTCGAATACATTTTTCATCGATTTACGGATTTTCCGATTTTATCCAAAATCTTGGCTAATCATGCGGTCAGGTTGTGACCACATTTCGAGTTAAGTGTTGAAAAGTCAGCACTAACCTCTTGATGAGATCCTGGTCCTCATCCGGCATGCAGCTTGCGAAATAGAAATGCGATGCTGTCTGTTCGCGATTCGTAGTTCGAAAGCTAACCGGCAACATTGTATTTACTCAAACTTAACTTGTATTTGGCTTGCGCCAGGGCAGTCAAGCGTGATAGAAAGTTCGCTTAAATAATCAGGGTGTTAGTCACTTCCTTCAGGACATAAATTCAATTTGCTCTCGATTTCAATTTCAAAGGTCGCAACCTGCGCCCAAGCCGGTCGCGCAGACTCTTTCAACGTTATCTCATCGCTAAGGAGTTCCCCAGTATGTCGAAATTTGTGAAGCTCTCTTTCGTGCTCTTGTTTATTCTCGGGCTGAGTGCGATTGCGTTTGGACAGTCAACAGTGACTGGCGCCATCGGCGGCGTCGTTACCAACCCGAACAAGGAAGTTGTCGCTGATGCTGCTGTAACGGTGCGCAACACCGAAACAAACAAAGAAGACACGGCTACCACCGACGAACAAGGTCGCTTCAAAGTAGCAGGACTTCAGCCCGGCACTTATTCCGTCACTATCAATGGGTTGGGATTCAGTCCCTACACTCAGGAACAAGTCACGGTTGAGATTGGCCGCGAGACGACTCTCAGCGCCGCGCTCTCCATTGGTCCAGTTTCTGGCGGCACGGTAGAAGTGACTTCGGAAGCTCCGGTCATCAACACGACCCAGCAGGATTTTTCAAGCAACCTGAATCAGACCTCGATCAATGAGCTGCCAGTCAATGGCCGTCGCTGGTCCAACTTCGCCATTCTTACCCCGGGCACGACTCCGGACGGCACGTTTGGTCTAATCAGTTTTCGCGGTATCTCAGGCCTGCTGAACAGCAATACAGTCGATGGCGGCGATAACAACCAGGCTTTTTTCTCTGAAGAGCGCGGCCGCACACGCAGCGCCTACTCTCTGAGCCAGTCGGCTATTCGCGAATTTCAGGTCAACACTTCAAACTACTCGGCCGAATATGGCCGCTCGGCTGGCGGCGTTACCAACGCGATTACCAAGTCCGGAACAAACGAGTTTCACGGCTCAGGCTTCTTGTATGACCGCAATAACAAATGGGGAGCTCGTAATCCACGCAGCTTCGTCAGCCAGTTGGTCGGAGGTGTACCCACGCTGGTTGCCTTCAAGGCGAAGGATGTGCGTTATCAGTTTGGTGGAACCATCGGCGGCCCGATCGTAAAAGACCACCTGTTTTTCTTCTTCAGTTATGACCAGCAAAAGCGCGACTTCCCGGGCGTTTCGGTATTCACCAGTCCTTCTTATCTGAGCACCGTCAATAGCACGCTGCTGACCAATGCTATTAGAGGCGTTACGCCCGCGCAGATTACGTCGGCGGTGAATTTTCTTAACAGCGAGACCGGCCTGGTGCCTCGCCGGGGCGATCAAAGACTCATTCTTCCTAAAATCGATTGGGTCATCAATGATCAGAACACTTTCACCGCTTCCTACAACCGGCTGCGCTGGGTTTCGCCCGCCGGGGTCCAGACAGCGGCAACCGTTACGCGCGGTGTTCAGGCCTACGGCAACGACTTCGTGACTTCAGACGTAGTTAATATGCGACTTTCATCGACAATCTCGCCCACGCTCATCAACGAAGCGCGATTCCAGTGGGGCCGCGACGATGAAAGTCAGTTTAGCCAGCCGCCGCTTGCGGGTGAACCCACAACTTCAATTGGCGGGAGATCTCCGTCGGTTGTGCTTACCAATGGTCTTGAGTTTGGTATTGCAAACTTTCTCGAGCGTCCGCAGTTTCCGTTTGAAAGCCGCAACCAGTTTGCCGATACAGTGACGCTTACCAACGGCAGCCATACTTTCAAGTTTGGCGGCGATTTCAGCCGCGTTAAAGATGTTCAGGACAACCTGTTCCTGGGTGGCGGTCAGTACACCTACGGAAATATCAACGACTTCATCGTTGACTACACCAACTGGACGACTGCCGGCTCGCTGCGAACAGCGAATAAGCAGTGTGCCACCAGCACGCGACTCGCGGGCAAGTGTTACACCAGTAACTACTCGCAGGGTTTCGGCCGGTCGTTATTCGACTTCAACACTGAAAATCTCTCGTTCTTCCTCCAGGATGATTGGCGTGTGTCCCCGCGGCTAACACTGAACCTCGGCGTGCGCTACGATTACGAACGCCTGCCACAGCCGTTTTTGGTTAATCCGCTTTTGCCACAGACGGGGAATCGTCCCGACGACAAGAACAACATAGGCCCGCGCATTGGATTTGCCCTGGATCTCAATGGCGATGGCAAAACTTCTCTCCGCGGCGGCTATGGAATGTATTACGGGCCCATCGTAACTTCGACGGTCCTGGGTGCTCTAATCAACACCGGCAATCCCGGTGGGCAAAGTGTTTCTTCGCTGCAGTCAAGCGCTGCCGCGTCGCCTATTTTCCCGCTTGTCCTGACCAGCGCGCCCGCGGGTTCAGGCGCCGTGGATTATTTCGCGGCAAATTTCCAGAATCCGCTGATTCATCAAGGTGACGTTGTGCTTGAACGTGAGGTAGCTCGCAATACGGTTATCTCTGCATCGTACCTCTTCAGCTTTGGAAAAAATCTTCCGAACTTCGTCGACACCAATCTGAGCCCGGTGACCGTGCCGCGCACTTACAATATCCTCGACGGTCCCTTTGGCGGTCAGACCTTTACGACTCCTTACTTTCTGGGCGCCAGCCGGCCCGACACCCGTTTCGGCCTGATCGAAGAGATTCGCAGCGATATCTCTTCCAAGTATCACGCCTTGGTTCTACAGGCCAACCGCCGGCTCACCAACGGTCTTCAGTTCCAGACCAGCTACACGCTTTCCAGGTCATATGACAACGGCCAGCTTTCGCAAACCAACGTGGCCACTTTTTCAGTTCCGTACAATCCCTTCGATCAACAGGGCGAGAACGGTCTGTCAAACTTTGACCGGCGCCAAAAGTTTGTCGTTAGTGCTGTTTACAACACTAACTTCAAAACGGACAACAAGGCTGCCCGCACCATTCTTAACGGCTGGACCATCGCGCCAATCGTGAATGCTTTCTCGGGAGCGCGCTACACTGCAAACCTTTCAGGAAATCCGAGCGGTGCTTTCGGCACCAGCCAGGCTGGCGGAATCAACGGCTCGAATGGCTCTCAGCGGTTCGCGCTGCTGCCGCGCAACTTCTTCAAGCAGCCTAAAGTATGGTATTTCGACATGCGTCTTTCGCGCCGCTTTAGCATTACCGAAAAGACAAAGGTGGAACTACTGGCCGAAGGCTTCAACCTGTTCAATCGTACCCAGGTCACCTCGGTAAACACTACGATATATAACATCACCACTTCCGGCTCGACCGCGAATCTGACTTTCAATCCCGCGTTCGGCACAGTGACTGGTGCTGATGGTTTCTTCTTCCGCGAGCGACAGGTCCAATTGGCGGTTCGCTTCGAGTTCTAAACAAACAGGAAATAAACCAACCAATTCGGGCGTGTTCCTCAAGCAGGGACACGCCCGAATTCTTTTGCCTTCACACAATCCGCTAGCACCCCAATCACTGAATTTGCTACTATCTTTGCGCCATCTGAAGGGCAATCCCTTTGATCTCTCGCCTGACTCGTCCACCATCAATGCAAACGCAAGACGTGAATAGCCTGCTCGAAAATTTGCCTGACGATTCGCCGCTCCTTGCAGGAGAGGCGGAAGGCGATCTGCTGACCGCCGCCTTTTCGACTTTCCCTGATGCCGTGTACCTCTTTGGCGGTGATCGTCGTCTGATTAAAGCGAATAGCGCGGCCGCGCGGTTACAAGACGGTGTGACGGCGCCTGGAACCGCCTGCTGCGAAATGTTTTGGCATGTTGGGGGCGCAGATACCTGTGTAGTCGATCGCGCTTTGCAGACCTTGGAAAAGGTGGAAGTTGAGATCCAGGCGTCTCCCGATGACAAGAATTCGATTTCTATTATTGTCGAGCCGCTGCAACGTAACGGCCTGCCACCGGCGGCCCTCGTGATCGCGCGAGATATTTCGGATCTGCGGCGGGCCGAAGCTGAAGCAATCGCCCACAAATCGTTTCTTGCCAGTATCGCCGATCGTACTCCCGACGAGATCTATGCGCTCGACACCAACTGCCGCATCACCTGGATGAATGAGCGGGCCCAAACCTACAAAACTTCGATGTCGCCAAGCAACAGTTTTCTGGATCTCGTGTCTCCAGACTCTCGCGACCTTACCGAAGTGAATCTGCAACGGACCTTGAAGGGGGATGATACACAGCATGAGGTTCGCGTCACCGGTCTCGACGGTTCGATCCGCCATACCGAAGCGCACACCTCGCCACTCTGGAAAAACGGTGAAATTGTTGGCGCGCTCGTGTTTCTACGTGACATTACTGACCGCAAGCGCGAACACGAGTTAATGGCCCAATCTGACAAGCTTCGCGCGGTAGGCGAGTTAGCCGCGGGGGTTGCTCACAATTTGAACAACTCGCTGACGGTCATCCAGGGTCGCGCGCAATTGTTGCTCCGGAACGCTACCGACGAAGTATCTTCCAAGAGTTTGCAGGTGATTACTAACGCAGTCGAAGACGGTACTAAGACGCTGCGTCGCATACTTGAGTTTGCGCGCCGCGACTCTGCGAGTGAGTTCGCACCGGTTGAACTGAACTATCTCATTACTTCGAGCATCGATATCGCCCGGCCAAAGTGGCAGAGCAAATCGCGCAAGGGCACCATTGAGGTCAAAGTTGAAGGCGGGAATTCGGTTTACGTAATGGGCGAACAGGCGGAACTACGCGAAGTCGTGCTCAACCTCATTTTCAACGCTGTGGATGCGATGCCCGACGGTGGTGTTATGGAAATCGGGGCCCGGGCTGAGATTGAAAGCGGTTGCTTCTGGGTAGCTGACAGCGGTTGCGGCATGCCGCCAGAAACCGCCCTGAGAATCTTCGAGCCATTTTTTACAACTAAAGGAAAACTCGGAAGTGGACTTGGTCTTTCAGCCTCTCACGGCATCATCACGCGGCACAAAGGTGAAATCCTCGTTGTCAGCGAGCCCGGCGACGGCACGCGCTTTGAAGTGCGCCTCGCGATCTGCGACAAAGCCGATCGGTTCGTCAAGTCTAATCAGCCCGAACCTAATAGTCTCTGAAGTGTCTTGTTACAATTGTCTCAAGATAGGCCGATCCCCGAGTCTCTTAAACGTACACAACTTAATCGTGCAAACGATCAGTTCTACGGGAAACGCAGGCTGATCGTCGGTTCGCGCCGGACATCCGACCGCATCGTTCCGCGGAACAGGCGTTGCTCTGAACCTTGTTACATCAACGACGAAATCACTCGTCACCGATCAACAAAGGGGGAGCAAAATGGGTTTACCAAACCGGGATGAACTTGAAGGCAAGCTCGATCAGGCGAAGGGTAAAGTTAAAGAAACTATCGGGCGCGCAACCAATGACCGCGAACTTCAGCAAGAGGGCAACGCCGACCGTACGGATGGGAAAGTCCAGGAGGGTTTCGGCAAGGTGAAGCGCAATGTTGGCGAGGCGATTGAAGATATCGGCGAATCAATTCGCAAATAGTTGTTACAGTTCATATGCACTCAGGGCTTACGACTTCTTGTATCGTCGTAAGCCCTGTTTTCATTTCAGCAGTTGCTCGCTCGGCTACTCGGCCCGCACGTGTTCACCGCCTAATGCTTCAAGCAGCTCCTCAAGTTTGTCTGCTTCCTCGTCGGATTTAGCCTCAACTCCTAAAAGAATACCGCCACCGAGAATGCCAGACTCGTAAACTTTGGCGCGATACTCCGGGATTCCCGCGCCTATTAGCGCACCAATAACGCCTCCAGTCGCTGCGCCGGCGCCGGCTCCGGCGAGAGCCGCGACGATGGGACCGGCAATTACCAGGTTCAATCCCGGCAGCACCATGGTACTGGCGACCGCAACGATCGTTGCCAGTGCCGCGCCAACCACGCCTCCCAACGCACCCCCAACACCGGCGCCGTCTGCAGCGTGAGTGCGTGCCTGCAACGCAAACTCTTTGCTTTTTGTCGCGTCAGACATCAGCACGCTAATGTCATCCCGAGTATAACCACGTTTCATTATTGCATCCGCCGCCGCCTCAGCAGCGAGACGATTCTTAAAGAGGCCGGTTATTAGTTTTGGTTTCGCCATACGATTTCATCCTCCTTCAAGTTTCCATTCGCGAACGTCGTCAGGAAAGGTATATAACGGCAACAGGTGTGCCGACCAATATTGAATGAAATCACGTTGGTTTCGGTCGATCTGGGCAGACAGCCAACCGGTAAGCAAACACCGTCACGTCGCGCTATGTTCCGGTTCAATACGCGCATACCGTGATTTCGAAACTTGAGGCCGGCAGTTTAGAGTTCAGCCTTTAGGCTGCCGGTTGGTAGTCAAAAACCACAAGCTAGAGCTTGAACTCTGAACTGCGGCCCTTAAACTGAACCAGTACCGGGTAAGGTTTGTTCTGGATGCTAAATGAATTCTTGTGTACATTCGGTGGCCAAGAAGCTCTCTAGTTTGATCGCTCCAAAAGTTCCACGTTGAGAATTCTCCAGATCAGTTCAGCTCAGTCTCTCGGCGGCGGTGAACGCCATCTTGCGGATCTCGCCAACGGCCTCGCCCGCCGCGGGCATGACGTCTACGTTGCGCTGCGGCCCAATTCGCCATTGATAGCGGAACTGAATGGCGTCCCCGCCGGAAATGTTTTTACGCTGCCGCTGCGCAATTCACTTGACGCCAAAAGCGCTCAGGCGCTTTCGCGGTTTGTTCGCAGAAACAGAATTCAAATCGTGCATGCACACATGGCTCGCGATTATCCGCTGGCAGCCTACGCGGCGCGCCGAAACCCGGACGCGAAGTTGATAGTCACCCGGCACGTTCTATTCTCTTTGAACCGCTTGCATCGTATTACGCTCTCTCGAGCCGCGCGGATAATTGCCGTTTCAAAGGCAGTGGCGGTTCAACTTAGATCTGACGGTACGGCGCCGGCTGAAAAAATAAGTGTCGTCTTGAACGGAATTGATACCGACAGATTTGTGAGAGCCAAAACTGCATTTGATCGCAAGCGGTTTCTGGCTGGTTGGAAATTGCCGGCAGATAGCTTGTTGGTGGGAACAGTGGGCGAGTTAACACCTCTCAAAGGCCAGGAAGAACTTCTTCGCGCCGCACTGAAAGTCGTTAGGCAATTTCCCAATGCTCACTTCGTCATTGCGGGCATTGATCATTCACGCGGAGACAAACATCGGATCCGCCTCGAAGAGTTGATAGTTGAACTGGACCTCTCGACAAACGTAAGGCTCGTTGGTTGGTTAGAAGATCTGGCCCAACTTTACTGTGCCCTCAACGTGTTCGTTTCAGCTTCGCACACAGAATCCTTTGGACTCGCGATAGCAGAAGCAATGGCCAGCGGCGCAGCTGTTGTCGCAACTGAAACTGAAGGCGCGCTTGAATTAATCGCAGCCGGCCAAACGGGTCTGTTAGTTCCCGTTGGCGATGTCGACAAGTTGGCAGAGTCGATCTTGTTATTGCTGAAAGAAGAGGGCGAGAGGGTTCGGCTTGGCCGCGCTGCACAGCTTGCGGCCTCGGAAAGCTTTGACGCCGAGCGAATGATTACTGAAACGGAAGCGATTTACCGTGCTGAAGTCGAAGAGGCTTAAATCGGAAGATCGGACAACCTTGGTCGCGGGCCGTTCCCAACGTTCCTGTTTTAGAGGCGATCAATTTTCGCTGCGAGAATGAAGTCGCTTTCGGTGAGCCCATCAATCTTATGGGTCCAGATTGTGATCTCGGCTCGACCCCAACCGTAGCAAATATCGGGATGATGCCACTGCTCTTCTGCGAGTTCGCCCACTCGATTTACGAATGCCTGCGTAGCTTTGAAATCTTCAAACTTATACTCCTTGCGGAGATGATGCTCGGCCACAACTTCCCAGCCAGCAAGCTGGCCCAGCAATCTTCTGACCTCGTCCGTTGGTAGCGGTGGTACACCACCGCGGCACGGTACGCATTGTCGTTCGGCTAGTTCGCTCATGCTGTTTGCCTTTCAGAAAATGCCTTCTTTAATATCGCAATTTGTCCCGCGTGATAAAGGCTATGCTGAATCACTCCATGTAGGGTGACGTAAACGGAATTCATTTCCTCGATGATCGGCTGTTCGAGTTGAGAATCTTCAAGCTCGTGGATAGCTGCTGCCAGTTCATCGTGCGCTTCCATGATGGATTCGCGCGTTTGCTTCCAGGCTTGTTCATCCGAGCCAGGGACCGCGGGGAAATCTTCGGCGTCCGACAGTTGCGCGCGCTCGCCTTGCAACCGGCGATGACATGCCCGCGTCCATGCCTCGATATGCAACGCCAGTTCCCAAATGCTATGCGCACTCGCGAAGGGTCGCGCTCCAGCCTCTTCTGCCGTTACTCCCTCGAGAATCTCCATTACTGCCGGGCCGTGCCAGGCGTTACCAACGAAAGCGCGGTTGAGTTGATCCGCTATTCTTTCCGTTTCCGTCATGATCGATTTCCCCGAGTGTTTGAATTGGATTCAACTAACATGTCCAACTCTTCTCGCAGCCTGCCTCGTTCCATGTAAAGTTCAGCCAAGGGGCCAGTCAGCGCCAGGTTTTCGCCCTGCGCCGGGTCGAAGCCACGCGCGCGCAACTCGCTAACTAGCCGTTTTTCGACTTCTCGTAGCTTCTCTTCGAGCTGTGCTTGCGCGTCCGCCAGCGACGCGCTTTCCGTAGGTGACACAGCAATATTCTACACGCAGTTTGGTTCTCATGCGCGCCAGTTGAAAGCAGCTATCGCCGCTCAAGTGTTGTTTTCAATCGCCCGTTCAGGTGCGATACCCCGACTTGCTAGACCACGCGGGAACGGATAGTCTTTAGCAACAAGCTCCACAAAATCAAAACGCTCGGCAAAGTGAGCGCAGCCGGAATCTTCTGCAGGATCAATTGCTGTTGGGGTCTGCGCCGGGAGGAACTAGTGGCAGTCATTCGTCCTTTTAGTGGTTTGCGTCCGGAGGCCAATCGCGCCAACGAAGTAGCTAGCGTTCCGTATGATGTTGTTAATACGGACGAAGCGCGCGCGCTCGCGGCGAATAATCCTTTCAGTTTTTTGCACGTGTCACGTCCGGAGATTGACATGGCGGAGGGCACTGACACGCACAGCGATCCCGTCTATCGCAAAGCGCTGGAGAATTTTGAACAACTGATAAAAGACTGCCCCCTGGTCACCGAAAAGACTCCCAGTCTCTATTTATACCGTCTGATCATGGGTGATCACGAACAGATTGGCATAGTCGCCTGTTGCTCGGTCGATGAGTATGACCAGGATCTAATTCGTAAGCATGAACGCACGCGCCGCGACAAAGAAGACGATCGCACGCAACACATGTTGGTGCTTAACGCTCAAACTGGACCGGTATTTCTTACTTATCGAGCCAACCGCGAAATTGACACGATGGTGATGGAAACCACCATGACCAACGCTCTGTTCGACTTCACTGCCGAAGATGGAGTTCAACATACAGTTTGGCACGTGCCCGATGCCGTGCGTTTTGTTCATGCGTTTCGCGAGATTCCATTTTTCTACATTGCCGACGGCCACCATCGTGCCGCCAGTGCGTCGCGGGCGCGCGCGGAACTCCGGGAGCAGAGCTTTGGACACACTGGTGACGCGGAGTACAACTTTTTTCTCGCAGTCATCTTCCCGGACGATCAGGTGCAAATACTAGCTTACAACCGCGCTGTACGAGATTTGAATGGCCTATCGAAAAGCGAGTTTCTTGAAGCTCTCAGAAAGAGTTTTGCAGTTAAGGAAGATGGAAACGACACACCCGAACGCCGGGGAGAATGGGGAATGTATCTGGATGGAAGTTGGTACTCGCTGAGTTTGCCTGCTGACGCGGCGCCGCCTCAGGGGACTGTAGAGTCGCTGGATGTCAGCATTCTTCAGGATCGTGTGCTTGATCCTATTCTTGGTATCAAGGACGTGCGCACTGACAAGCGCATCGACTTCATCGGCGGCGTGCGCGGTAGCGAAGAATTGAAGCGACTGGTTGACGAAGGCAAGGCAGTGGTGGCCTTCTCGCTGTATCCAACGACAATTGAAGACTTATTGCGCGTTTCCGATGCGGGCGAGATTATGCCGCCAAAGTCAACCTGGTTTGAGCCGAAGCTGCGCGATGGCTTACTGGTTCATAAAATTTAGTAGGACAGACATTCTTGGCTGTCCTGAGAAGTGAAGAGGAATTGGTGACGGACTGACAAGAATGTCCGTCCTACAAAGAACATGCTCGTATTAATTGCTGACAAATTTGAACAATCCGGACGCGACGGCTTGCAGGCACTGGGCTGCGATGTCTCGTTCCAACCCGACCTTAAAGACGAGGCTTTGATCGAAGCAATCGGGCAGCAGTCACCGGATGTTCTCGTCGTGCGCGGGACGAAAGTTACCGAACCAATGCTTGCTGCGGGACAGATCAAGCTGGTGGTTCGCGCCGGCGCAGGTTTCAACACGATTGACGTCCCGGCAGCGTCACGGCGTGGCATCTACGTCTCAAATTGTCCAGGCAAAAACTCCATCGCCGTAGCTGAACTCGCCTTTGCATTGGCGCTCGCGCTTGACCGGCGAATTGCCGACAACGTGATCGCTCTGCGGCGCGGCGAATGGAATAAGAAGGAGTTTTCAAAAGCGCGCGGACTCTTTGGCAGAACATTAGGATTGATTGGCGTGGGGAAGATTGGCGCGGAGATGATTCCGCGCGCCCAGGCTTTTGGCATGCGCGTAGTCGCCTGGAGTCGCAGTCTAACTCCGGAACGGGCGGCCGAGCTGGGCGTTGAATACAAAGCGACAACAGCAGACGTTGCGCGCGACGCGGACATCGTTAGTGTCCACGTGGCGCTGAACTCAGCTACGAAAGCCTTCCTGAACTCAGACTTTTTCAGCGCGATGAAGGCCGGGGCTTATTTTGTTAACACCGCGCGCGGCGAGGTTGTAGATCAAAACGCTTTGGTCGCGGCGATGAAGGCGCGCGGCATTCGCGCCGGACTCGATGTGTTTGCTGGCGAGCCGACATCCGCGACCGCTGACTTCACCGATGAGATCGCCCGCGAGCCGAATCTTTACGGCACGCACCATATTGGCGCTTCAACCGATCAAGCGCAGGAAGCCATCGCTGCGGAAACAGTCAGGATCGTTCGCGAGTTTAAAGAAACCGGCAACGTGCCGAATGTTGTTAACCTGGCAAGGCAAACTCCGGCTACGCATCGACTGGTGGTACGTCACCTCGATCGACCCGGCGTGTTGGCGGCGGTGCTGGACGCGATCAAGAGCGAACACATCAACGTTCAGGAAATGGAGAACATCGTTTTCGAAGGGGCTGAGGCGGCAGTGGCGCGCATCAATCTTGATAAAGCGCCCTCGCAAGCTACTTTGGACCGCGTGCGGGAAGGTAACGCCGACGTCATTGAGCTGAGTGTTTTGGAAATCAGTTAAGTTCAAGCGTCGGCAGCGTAATTGGTGAAGCGTTTTTGAGAAGCTCTAAATGAATACTACCCTCATCACAGGCGCATCCAGCGGCATTGGCGAAGTCTTTGCGCGTAAGCTCGCAGCGCGGGGCCGCAATGTCTTGTTGGTCGCGCGCTCTGAAGAAAAACTGATCACGCTTTGCAACGAACTCGGCCGTTCCAACAGCATTCGAGCACAATACGTGGCGCTCGATCTCGGCAAACCCGAATCTGCCGCGCGCTTGTTTGAAGAAGCAACGAAGCGCGGCTTGTCTGTTGACATGCTGATTAATAACGCCGGGTTTGGTTCGATGGGCGAGTTTAGTCACCTTGATCTCGCGCGCGAATTAAACATGATCGACCTCAATATTAAGTCGCTGGTGGAACTAACTTACCGCTTCCTTCCGCCGATGATTGAACGGAGAAAGGGGGCTATTATCAACGTTGCCTCAACCGCGGCGTTTCAGCCGGTTCCTTTCATGGCCACCTATGCGGCTACGAAAGCGTTTGTGCTTTCGTTTTCAGAAGCGCTCTGGGAAGAGAATCGATCACACGGGATCAACGTGCTGGCGCTCTGCCCCGGGGTTACCGATACTAATTTCTTTGAAGCAGCTCGCGGATTTAAGCCTCCGGCGCGGGCCTCGCAAACTCCGGAAGAAGTTGTGGACACAGCGCTGCGCGGTCTTGAACGTGGCAAGAGTCACATTATTTCGGGTTGGACGAATTTTCTGATGACCCAGAGTGAACGCCTGGTTTCACGATCGCTAATCACACGAGTTGCCGGGCGCATGATGCGGGCGCAACAGGAAAAGCAGAAGCAGTAAATCGTAAATAGTAAATAGTAGAAAAACTATTTACTATTTACGATTCACTATTGACGGGGGTTAACGATGACGGAACGAATACACAACTTCAGCGCCGGCCCGGCAGTTCTTCCGGTTGAAGTTTTAGAAGAAGCCCGGCGCGACATGTTGGGCCTTCCGGGCGTCGGCATGTCAGTGATGGAAATCAGCCATCGCTCCAAGACGTTTGACGAGATTTTCAATCGCGCTGAGACCGGCCTGAGGCAGTTGCTCGGCATCCCGGATAACTATCACGTCTTGTTCCTGCAAGGTGGCGCGAGTCTCCAATTTTCGATGATCCCGATGAACTTCTTGCCGGCAGAAGCCAGTGCTGATTACGTCATCACCGGAAGTTGGGGAAAGAAGGCACTCAAAGAAGCCAAACGCGCGGGCGCGACTAATGTTGCCGCGAATATGGCAGACGGCGGGTTTACACGCGTGCCGGGCAACGATGAGATCAAGTTGGATCCGAAGGCGTCCTACGTTCACATGACGACGAATGAAACGATCGAAGGAGTTGAGTGGAAAGCGGAACCTGAGGTTGGCGATGTGCCCCTCATTGCCGACGCATCCTCTGACATCCTGTCGCATCCAATTCCGGTCGAGAGGTATGCGTTCATATATGCCGGCGCCCAGAAGAACATGGGGCCAAGCGGAGTCACCCTTGTTATCGTGCGCGATGATTTGTTAAAGCGGATACCGGATGGATTGCACACTATGCTCGACTACCGCACTCACGTCGAGAACAAATCGCTTTACAATACTCCCAACACCTGGGGCATCTACATCATTAGCCTTGTCTGCAAGTGGTTGCTTGATAAGGGTGGGCTGCCCGCAATGCAACAGGAGAACGACAGGAAAGCCGGCCTGCTTTACGATGCGATTGATGCGACCGACTTCTATCGCGGCCACGCTGATGCCGATTCACGCTCGATCATGAACGTCACTTTCCGCCTCCCGTCCGAAGAACTCGAAAAGAAGTTTTCTGTCGAAGCCACCGCACAAGGACTCGACGGATTAAAAGGTCACCGTTCGGTAGGCGGGATCCGCGCCTCGATTTACAATGCGTTTCCACTCGCGGGCGTGGAAGCGCTGGTCGCCTTCATGAAAGATTTTGAAAGGAAGAACGGTTAAACCGCAAATACGAGATCGAATACTCCGACTATTTGCCAAAGCCCGCAAAGCGTCTCACTGATTTTCGAGAAGCTGGCGGGCTTTGCGGTTAGAATCACAGGCATGACCTCAGAAAAGCAAAAAGGCCAAACGTCTCACGATAATGAGATTATCGCGCTCGAGGTTGGCGAAGCTGACGCCGGCACGCGGCTCGATAGTTATCTTGCGGCACATGTTGACGGCTGGAGCCGCGCGCGTTTGCAACGCCTGATTGAAGGCGGCGACGTACTGGTAAACAGCGAGCTCGCTAAGGCATCTTACAAAGTTGCTCGGAATGATGAAATAGAAGTTGAACTCACGCCCTCGCTGGCAAGTAACTTCACTCCTGAAAATATTCCACTCGAGATAGTCTACGAAGACGATCACGTCATCGTGATCAATAAGCCGGCGGGGTTGGTGGTTCATCCCGCTGCCGGTGTTCATTCCGGGACACTGGCGAATGCGTTGGCTTATCATTTTCAACAACTCGCAAATGCCGGCTCCGTCCGCCCCGGAATTGTGCATCGACTCGACAAAGACACTTCCGGATTGTTGGTTGCAGCCAAAACCGAATTAGCACATGAACACCTCGGTGATCAGTTTCGCGCGCGTGAGGTCTTCAAGAGCTACGTGGCTCTGGTTTATGGAGTGGTCAAGCAGGCAAGCGGACGCATCGAACAACCGATTGCGCGTGATCCACGAAATCGAACGCGTATGGCAATTGTAGCGGGTGGCCGTGGGGCTTTGTCGCTATACAAGGTTCGACGCAGCTACAATGCCTTTACGCTGGTCGATGTCGAGTTGAAAACTGGGCGGACTCATCAGATTCGAGTTCATCTTGCCTGGTTAAAACATCCAGTTGTCGCTGATGAACTTTATAGTGGCGGTCGCGACAACAACGTGCCGGACGTTCAATTGCGGGCCCGAATTCGTAAGCTGAAGCGACAGTTTCTTCATGCAGAACAGTTAGGTTTTCAGCACCCGCAGACCGGCGAGCGAATGAAGTTTGTGGCGCCAATGCCGCTGGAGTTAAGCGAGTTTCTAGAAGCGCTTGAGGGGCGCTGACCGTTGCGGAACGCCGACTTGTCCTCCTAAGCGGTAGATTTGGTTTGTTCTCAGATGTATGGTCTTATTATCGGTCTGTGGCGACTGCCTCCTGATCGAGCTCCAAGGGCAACGGGGCTGAGTTGAGCGGGCATCAAAGCGCAGTCTCCGGCAGAAAAGTACGCAGCAAACCTGATTAACTCCATGAATCTTAATTTCCCCAATTCCTTAACACGACTATTACTGTTGGCCGTTTTCGCGTTAGCTGCAGTTGCTCAAGCGCAACGACCGGCGCCAAAGCCAAGCCCAACGCCTCCCGGAACTGGCGATCAGGTTGACCAGTCAGAGAAGATTTTCATCCGTCGCGTGCGCTTGCCGATCACAGTGATTGATAAGAAAGGGCAGTTCGTTCCGGGACTCACCAAAAACGATTTCATAATACTCGAAGACAAAGTGCCTCAGCAGATTGACGATTTCGACGATGACACCGGGCAGTCTCAACCGGTCTTTGTGGCAGTGTTAATGGACACTTCTCCTTCCACTGCAGGCAAGCTGAAGTTTGAACAAGAGTCAGCGATGAATTTCATTTACACGGTGACTCGCGCGCGGAAGGATCAAGTCTTATTTGCCACGTTTGACCACGAGATAAATTTGCGCCAGGACTTCACTAACAAACTTGACTTGCTCGATCGCGCCGTCTCTGGGGTGAAACAACTCGGAAGTCAAACGGCCCTGTACGATGCTGTTTGGCAATTCTGTGACGAAAAGTTGCGAACTGTTGCCGGCCGACGTGTCATGGTTGTGATCACCGATGGTGAAGACACTTACAGCCGGGCTGACATTCGCGACGCAATTAGCATCGCCCAGCGAACGGAGACGACCATTTTCGCCATCTCTACTAAAGCGGGATTCATCTCCACCGTTCCCGGCGTTGAAGCTGGACAGGTGCAGGACAAAAAGGATCGCGCCCTTGAAACTTTGGCTGAGGAGACTGGCGGAGCAGCATTTTTTACCGGCGATATGCTTTCACTTGAGCGAGCATTCAATAAGATTTCGAAGGAGCTGCGCGCTCAATACCTGGTTACGTACAAACCGACTAATGATCGCTACGATGGCAACTTCCGTAAGATTGATGTGAAGCTTGCTGAGGGCAGGAAAGATCTAAAAGTACGAACGAAGAATGGATACACAGCGATCGCAGATAGTGTAAGGCCTTAAGATGTCAATTCAAGTTGCAAGGAAATTGGTGCTGCTCTCTAGTCTGGTAGTCCTGTCAGTAACTGCTGCAGTAGTTCCGAGTCGGATGTTCGCTCAGACTGAGGTGACGGATAAATCTCGCTCGAGACGAGTCTCCGATTCTGCATCGCCACTTCCGTCTCCGACTCCCACGCCGCCGTCTCAAAAGGACGAACCGCCTCAAGACTCCGATGACGTTGTTCGCGTTGAGACGAATCTCACGAGCATTTTCTTCACCGCCGCCGATAGCAACAGGCGCTTGATTAATAATCTGACGAAGGAAGATGTGCGCGTACTCGAAGATGGCCAACCTCAGGAGATCTTCACCTTCCAACAGAATCTTGATTTACCTCTTTCGATTGCGATTTTGATTGATACCAGTATCTCGGAAGAGCGAACCTTGCCGGACGAAAAGGCAGCCGCCCGCTCTTTTCTTGAAGCAGTCATGCGTCCCGGTAAAGACGAAGCAGCAATAATTTCATTCACCGGCGAAGTGACGCTTGAGCAGGGGTTCTCTGGAAACCTGGACCGCCTACGACGTGCTATCGATCGCGTCGAATTCGTAGCGCCTTCAGGCTACATTGGGGGAGGCGTAGTTGTGGGCGGTACACCGCCGATATCGGGCACCAACCAAAGTCTCACGGGTTCGACCGCGATCTGGGATGCGGTTTGGGCCTCTTCGAAGGAACTACTTTCCGTCTCAGCCGACAACACTCGCCGCACAATCATACTGCTCACAGACGGCGAGGATACCAGCAGTCAGGTGAAGATGCATGAGGCGATTGAGCGGGCACAAAAAGCTGACGCTCTAATTTATGCCATCGGCATCGGCGATAGTTATCAGGGCGGTGTCGATGAAGGAAAGCTCAAAAAAATCACCGAGCAGACAGGGGGCCGGGCCTATTTTCCGCAGAGCGAGCGAGAGTTGAGAGAGGCTTTCGTTCAGATCCAGCGGGACCTGCGCGAACAGTACTTGCTCGCCTACTCTCCTTCGAATAAGGCCCGCGATGGCTCCTATCGTCGCATTCAGATCGAGGTAGTCGAGCCGGAGCTGCGCAAACAGAAACTGAAACTCAACTACCGCCCGGGCTATTTCGCAAAGACGACCGACGGCCCATCAACCTCAAAGTAGCCCTCTTCCCCCGTAGCGGCAGGCCAAAAAGGTCAAATTTCCGCCTAAATCCCGCGATTTTGCCCAATCTTATTCGATGACAAACCTCGGCCAACCCTGTTATACTGCCCGGGCGGTTTTGTCGAACCGCCTCGCCTGAATTCGTCCCTGACAAAAGTTTTCCGAACTCAAAGAGGCAGACCGGAGCAGATTTCCTCACCGCACAGTGGTGATGCGCCTCAACACCTGCCGAACCACGTGACCTGTCCCAAACCAGAGCAATGATCAAACCTTCATCAGAAAAGTGTCGAGTGCTGATCGTAGATGACGATCAGAGACTCTCTGAGCTTCTTACCGAGATCATCGAGAATGAAGGCTATGAGGTTGCTTGTGCCTCCGACGGTGCTAGTGCGCTCGAGATGGTGGGGTCGTTTGAACCCGACGTCGTGATTAGCGACGTGGTAATGCCTGTTGTCGACGGCATAGAGCTCTGCCGGAAAATGAAGAACGACGCTCGCACTGCCGACATTCCTGTCATCCTGATTAGTGGCTCACGCAATACGCTCGAAGACAGCATAGAGGGATTAACAGCAGGCGCAGACGACTATCTTCCTGTCCCCTTCCGCAATGAAGAGTTGTTGGTGAAGGTTGCCAGGCTGGCGGAGCGGCGTCGCGTCGAGAAACATTATCGAGAGATTGTCGAAGATGCGGCAGACATCATCTACACGCGTGACATGGACGGCTATATCACGAGCCTCAATGCCTCCGGCGCGAGGTTCTTCGGTAAGCCCTCTGAGCAGATTGTCGGTGGCCATCTCAGTAACCTTATTGGCGAAGAAGCGGCAGCGCGAGATATCGAAGAGACGCGACGAGCCGCTACTGATTCGCCACTCAGATCAACCTACCATCTTAAGGACTCGCACGAGAACGGAAGATTTTTGGAAGGTGTGATAACTATCGAGCGCGATCGCCAGGGTCGTCCCACTGGAATCCGCGGCGTCATACGCGACATTACCGACCAGAAGGTGGCAGAGGCTGCTCTTAGGGATAGTGAAGAGCGTTATCGTCGTCTGGTTGAGCTTTCACCGGAGGCGATAGTTGTTCACAGTGACGGAAAATTCCTCTACGTAAATCCCGCGGCGGAGCGCCTTTGGGGTGCATCCAGTGCCGCAGAGTTGCTCGGCCGCAACATAATGGATGTTGTCCATCCCGACTACCACGACATCGTCAAGCGACGCGTTCGCGAACTCGAGGAGTTTGGTTCGCCAACGGAGTTGCATGAACAGAAACACGTAAAGTTGAATGGCGATGTGATTGATGTTGAAGTTGCCGGAATACCATTCGTGTTTGGCGGTCGCCCGGCAGTTCAATCTGTTATGCGAGATATCACCGAGCGTCGCCGCGGCCGTGAAGCCTTGCGCCAGACTGAAGCTCGATTGCGCATGGTGGTTGGCAGTGTCTCACTAATCATATTCGCGCTCGACAAGACAGGTGTTTTTACGCTCTCGGAGGGCGAAGGACTTAAGGCCCTTGGTTTGACACCCGGCGAAGTGGTTGGCAAGTCGGTTTTCGAAGTCTATCGCGACAGTCCTCAAATGCTTGAACGCGTTACTCGCGCCCTGATCGGCGAAGCGTTTTCTGCGGCGGTTGAGATCGGGGAATTGACCTTTGAGACGCGGTTCACGCCACTTACCGACGAGACCGGCGCTTTTGTCGGAGTAATCGGCGTAGCCACCGACATCACTGAAAACAGAAAAGCGCAACAGGCCCTGCGTGAAAACGAAGAGCGTTATCGTGAGTTGTTTGAAAACGCCAATGACATTGTCTACACGCATACGCTCCAGGGAAATTTCACTTCACTGAACAGAACTGGTCAGGAAATAACTGGCTATTCTTGTGAAGAAGCCCTGCGGATGAACATCGCGGATGTGCTGGCGCCTGAGTTTGTCAGTATTGCCCGGCAAATGATTGCGCAGAAGACTGATGAACAAACGCCCACGGTGTACGAGTTGGAAATCATCGCAAAGGATGGCCGTCGCGTGCGACTGGAGGTCAGCACCAGACTCATTTGCGAGGACGGAAAGCCCGTTGGGGTGCAAGGCATTGGTCGCGACCTGTCGGATCGTAAACGTTCTGAGGAAGTGCTGGCGCAGCAGTCTCAACGTGAGGCGATGACACACCGCATTTCTCAGGCAATTCGCTGTTCATTGGATAGCTCAGAGATCTTCCACACTGCGGTTCACGAACTCGGTTCTTACTTGAACGCTGATCGCTGTTCTCTATTCATCAAAGAGCAAGCAGGCGGCAAGGCAGTAAACGCAGCCGAATATCACGCCGAAGGGGTGTTGCCGGCAGCCTCAAAATTTGAGCTCGAGGACTTGCAAGTTCTAATTCGTTCTCTCGAGGCAGAAGGTGTTCTCTGCTTCATGGATGCGGCTAATGACGCTCGAATAGCCGACGTTTATAAGCGCATCCTCTCACCCGCAGCAGTGCGTTCGATCATGTACGTGGCTATTCGGGTTGGAGAAGAGGTCATCGCGGCGTTCGCGCTGTCGACAACTCGCGAATTACGCAACTGGAGCGAATCGGACATTGCCCTGGCAAAGGCTGTTGCCGATCAAACGGGCATCGCCATCCGTCAGGCAGAGCTATATCAAAAAGCGGAAGCGACCTCTAAACGAGAGGTTCTGGTTAACAACGTAACCATGGCCATACGCGCATCGTTAAGCTTGCCAGAAGTTTTGAACACGGCCACTCGCGAACTTGGTCTTGCGCTCGCTGCTTCGCGCGTTCATTTGCATCTATACGATCCGGAAGATCCCATCTCGCCGGTCAAGCACGAATACCTGGCCCCAGGCTGTGAAAGCATTGGCCCTTTTCACGCCAACTATGACGACGCCATTGGTCAACAGTTGTTACGAATGACAAGGCCCTTGGTCATCAGCGACAGCCTTAACTATAACGAGGGCCCAGTGCATGTCAGCCTCGCGGTTAGAGAACACGCTCAGCTGGTGAGCATTCGCTCACAGATATCTTATCCACTAATCATCAAGGGGTTGTTTCGTGGCGTGCTTTGCATCCACCAGACTGATCGTTTGCGTGATTGGACTGAAGATGAGCTTTCGCTGGTGCAATCTGTCGCTGAACGTTTGGCGATTGGCATGGCTCAAGCCGAACTCTTTGAAATGGTCGCCAAAGCCAAATCCGAGTGGGAAGCAACATTTGACTCGATGTCTGATGGCATCTTCATCTTTGATCGCGCCGGTCGTCTGAAGCGCGTCAACCGGGCCGGCGCCGCGATGGAAGAGTCTCATCCACGCGCGTTGCTGGGGCGTAAGTGCTGCGATGTTCTGCGCACTACTGCTGAAAATTCCGTTTGCGCGGTGGAGAGGGCCATTGCCGAAGGGCGAAGCGTAACCATTGAGGTAACCCCTGATCATCTTGCGCGGCCCATCCTGGTTTCAATTGAACCGGTCGTGGATAAGCAGGGCGCAGTAACAAGCGCAGTTTGTACCGCTCGCGACCTTTCCGAATTACGGCAAGTGCAGGCGGTAGCTCGCGAGCACCAGTCGCTGCTTACCAACATTCTCGAAAGCGCGCGCGAGTCCATCTATGCCGTGGATATGGCCGGACGCTTCCAGTGGTGTAACAGCGCTACCCTGCTCGCCCTGGGTCTGAGGCGCGAGCAATTCATCGAGCGTCGCCTCGTTGACCTGGTCTACGAACCGGACCGCGAAACCGTCGGCGCCAAGCTCGAGCTGGCACTATCGGGAGAGGCGCAGACCTATGAGATGCGTTATGTTTCGGGCGACGGCCGGCTGCGTTATGCGCGAGTTGATAATTCGCCGCTGGTCGTTGAAGGCCGCACTACCGGCGTGCTCGGGATTGCCCGCGACATTACTGAACAAAAAGAGGAACGAGAGCGGGCCGCGCGAGCTGACAAGTTGCGCGCGCTGGGACAATTGGCCTCGGGCGTTGCCCACGACTTTAACAACTCCCTGGCTGCGATCCTGGGTCGAGCGCAACTGCTGCGCCGGCAAACACAAGATGAAGCGATGGTGCGCAACGTCGAGATCATTCAAACGGCTGCGGAAGACGCTGCTGCTACTGTTCGCCGGATTCAAACTTTCGCGAGGAAGTCTCCGGCCAAGGAATTTGAAATGCTCAACGTAGTCAGCCTGCTCAATGACGCGATAGAAATCACACGTACGCGTTGGGAAAACGAAGCACGACTGCGCGGTCTCGACTACCAGGTAGTGCTCGAGGCTGCCGGCGAACAGCACACTTTCGGTAGTGCGTCGGAGCTGCGGGAAGTGTTCGTCAACCTGATCGTGAATGCGGTCGATGCAATGCCAAACGGCGGGCGACTTTCAATCAGTTGTGCGCAGGAGCGCGCTCGTCTGTTGTTGCGGTTTGCCGATACTGGAACCGGTATGCCCGAAGATGTGAGACAAAAGATCTTCGATCCTTTCTTTACAACCAAGGGAGCACAGGGCACCGGTCTCGGACTTTCAGTCAGCTACAGCATTATCGAGAGACATGAAGGGTTGATCAGCGTTACCTCAGAGATGGGTGGCGGCACGAAGTTTACGATCGACCTGCCAGCCATGGCGACACAGTCTGCGGCCATTGAAGCGATCGTAGAGGATCTTGAAGTGCCGTCGCTTTCAATTCTCGTGATCGATGACGAGCCATCAGTACGAGAAACCCTCGCGGAGATGCTGGAGATCATGGGTCATCGGGTGCTGGTGGCTGACGGCGGGCAGAATGCTTTGTTAACGCTGGCGAGAAATGAGTGCGACCTGGTCTTTACTGATTTGGCGATGCCGGAAATGGACGGCTGGGAGACCTCGCGAGAAATTCGCAAGCGTTGGCCCGGGATGAACGTAGTTCTAGTGACGGGTTACGGAACTGGAACTCTTCCCCCACCGGGTGAGGACGGGTTAGTCGACGGAATAATCGGCAAGCCTTTTGATTTTTCGCAGATCAGCCAAACGATTACGAGTATCCTGGCCGATGAGTCATTGCTGGAAAATGCGAGTGCGATGAACTGATGCCTAGTTGTTGTAGTTCATGATCCCCGCGCTTGCCGTAAATCCCACTCCGAATCCAACTACCATCGTAGGACCTGTCCAATCGTCCTTCTCGGCAAGCATGAAGCCGGTTGAGGCGCTGGAGAGGTTGCCATAGTTTTTCAAAACTTCGTAGGAACCCTGAACTTTCGTCGAATCCTTTTCCAGGTGCAATTGATTGCAGACGCCGTCGAGGATCTTCTTGCTGCCAGTATGGATCAAGCAATCATCGACCTGGGCCATATTTGACACTGGCGAGTCGGGATGCTGAAGAACATCTTTGACAGTGCTTACGGCGTAGTGCGCGCCGCGATTCGGGACGCTCGGCCGCATAAAGTATTGTGGCCGGCCCTTCAGGAATTCGTGAGAGCTGTTGCTATTCATGGAGAGAAGATTCACATCGTCCATGTCTTCGTTAGTTAAGTGACAGATTGGTCCGAAGCTTGGCTTTCCTTCTTCATTGCCAACCAGCAGAGCTACTGCACCGTCGCCAAAAAGCATCGATTGAATGACGAAGGTGGTATCCAACCTTTTCTGGGCAAACTGGTCTTCATTAAGATTCTGCTCCTTCCGCAAGCGTACGACTTCTCGAAAGCCGTGATATTCGTCGCGCAAGAGCGGCGCGACGTAGGGAGTATGTGCTTCCGCCATCAGGACCATAGCCAACTTTCCGGGATTGGCGGCGAGATACCATTGAGCAACTTCAATGGATTTGAGTAACACCGAACAGCCTTGAGCTTGCATGCTGACGGTGCGAAGTGACCGAGACAGGAGACCGTGAGTCTGTCCCATAACTTCGGAGGCCAAACAGGGAAGCATCTGGTCAGGTGTATTTGTGGCGGCAACCAGCAGACCGATTCGCGTCGGATCGCCCTGCCATTCCTCGATGCAACGCTTGGTAGCCCCGACGCCAAGCTCTGTCGTCGAACTTCTCGCGTTCATCGGTTTGCCGGCCAGAAAGTCAGGATAGTTGTCCATTACCGAGTAGCGCTGATCGACGCCCAAAGAATTCAGTGTATTGATAAGTTCGGGAGATAATTTATGCATGAGCGCGTTAGTGAGCTCGGTGGTCTGAAATGCGTGCTTTGGCGTTGAAGTGGCTGCTGATAAAAGGTTAATCATTTGATCGTTAATCTCCCTGAGTTCTGCATCATGTTACTAAGTCCGCCTTGTTCGGGGGTAGCGGCCGTTTAGATCTTTGTTTGGGCTTGTACATATCAAGGCCTGTGCCACTAAGCGGGCCAAGCGCATATCAGGTCTAACTGCAGAAACAGTAAGACTTAACGCGCAGAATTGGAATTGACAGTGGTTGGCTCAATTTGGATACGGCGTATCCACCCAATCCTTGCAAAGTCTCTTTCAAAGGCTTTTGCACGCGAATCCGAAAATGCGTATGTGGTACTCAGGTATACAGATGTGTATCTAGTACCCAGCGGTTCAGCGGTTCAGCTTTGTACAAAAATCTAAGAAGAGCGGGGGCAAGCCCCTTTCCCGACCCTGAGACTCCTAAACTTTCTCGATTGCTCACACTGAAAGCTGTTCGAAGGTGAGATCACAATCTCAAGGTTAACAAGCTCGGTTAATAAGATCGAGGAGGTGGGGTTTGGCGGCGGCAAGTATCGGGAGATAAAGCCTAATTTCCGGATCAACGCGGCGTGCCAACCGGTTTGGGCAGACGGTAGCGTCCCACAGAACTCTCTCCAATACTTCCGAAGTAGAGTGTCCCTTCGCGTTCGACTGCATTCGCAATTTCGGCGTAACACTCCGATGAACCATTTTGCAGGTTATCGATGACCGCGCCGTTAACATCCAGGCCCAGCACGAAGCTGTAGCGTTTCGGTGCTGGTTGGAGAAACTTAGGTAAACGCGCCACGGCTTTTCTCAGAAACGGATGCGGCAGCAGTTTGTCGAGACCAGCGTCGCGCGGCGTTACTAGTGCCAGCCAGAACTCGCCTTTCCCGTTTGAGGAAATGCCGTCGGGAAATCCCGGTAGGTTATCGACGAAGATATCTGCCTGCCCTTGTTTGGCGCCCTTCAGCCAAAACCGATGTACCCGGTAGCTGCCAGTCTCAACTACCAGCACATATGACTGATCCGGACTCACAGCGACGCCGTTGCCAAAGCATAGATCACGCAACAACGTGCGCGTTGTTTTGGTTTTAGGATCGTAGGCGAAGAAGCGTCCGTTGCCACGATGCTCAAGCAAGTCAGCCGTGAAATTTGTCAGCGGATACTTGCTGGAGGCGTCGGTAAAGTAAATCGTCCCATCAGCGGCGACATCAAGGTCGTTGGTGCAACCAAATGCCACACCATCTGCGGAGGTAGTCAGCACTGTTATCGAACCATCGCGAGCGATGGATAACAATCCTTTGATCGCATCGGCGATGATCAGATTCCCAGTAGGATCGAAAGCCAATCCCAGCGGCCGACCGTGTGTGTTTGAGAAAACCTCGGGCTTCGTCCCGTCTGCTTGTAACCGCATGATGCGGCCGTCGTCGAGTCCAGTGTAAATACGACCTTCAGCGTCAAGCGCTACATCTTCGGGGCCAAAGCCGGCGCCTGGAGCCGATCTTCCGATGCCTAACGAAAGGCGTTCGACGGTTGCGAGGAGCGTGTTCTGTTGATACGGCCCCGACAGAGTCGGCGCCGCCGGCGGGTTCCATGCTTGTGGAGCGATCGCAACCGGCCAAAAGAAAAGGTAAAGAGCGACGACTACAAGCAACACTGTGAGAATCAGAACGAGGCGTTTGAGTTTTGACATTGCTTTAATGAGCCAATCAAAGCGCGACGGCTGCGACAGGTCGCAGCCGACCAAAGCGGTGACAGGTCACTGCACTCCAAAATGTTGAGTATTACCGTTCGCCGCGCGCTACTTCTACCTGGCTTTCCAGTACTACCCCGAGGTTTTGTATGCCTGGTTGATCCATTGGCTCGATCAGGCGCAGCGCTTCATCAAGCACTCGGCGCTGATGCTCGGGCCAGTTTGGCAGGCCCGCCACCGAACCCAGCTTCCCCGCATAAAGCGCTGCGCGAGGTGGGCGCACATTCGCGACGACTTCCTTGTCGACTGCCAAGGTCATAGTCGGAATGCCTGCGTCCTCGAGAGCGCGTGCCAGCAGCGACATTGATTGATGACACAGTCGGGAGGCGGGTATTAAGAGTGCTGCTTGCACCTCGTAACGCTTAACGCGCTCGACCAGCGGTGGCGCCATCTCGTCAACAAGCTTCGCCGCATTGGGAATGAACCCGCAGCAGCTCCAAAACACCTGGTTCAGTTGGCCGATGATCCCGTTGTTTTCAAACTCAAACAGCCGGGTGAGAGGTAAGAGGGAATTGCTGTCACTCCCCACGGCCGCGGGATCATAGCCGCGCGCCGCGAAGCGTAGATCTTCCGCTTCTATCTGCGACGGAATCTCGCGAAAGTTGATATCTCCATCCGGCGGGTTGAGATCGAAAGGCGCAGTACCGTCAACGTAGGCGCCTGCCGAAGAAATCAGCGCCAGGTTTAGCATCGGCAGAGCACGGCGGGCAGGCACAAAGGGCGCGCGCTTATTTTGGACAAAAGGATACGACCGCGAGACCTCATCACCATTGCCCGCGAGACCGCCTTCACTTTGCCAGGCTGAATAGCGCTCACGCCATTGTTCGATGTTTTCGATAATTTCCAACTTGTCTCAGTTCTCCTCGATCGACTGTTGCTAACAGCAGTCCGCAAAACTAACAGTTTGCGTTACAACTCACTCCGGTTTCGTGAAGCAACTTGGGTACGTCATGAACTTTGCTTCGTCGATCTTCACGTTGTGTTTGATCTCTGTAAGTCGATAGATTATGCCGGCGCCAGCCAAAACTTCGTCACGGAATTCGAAGGGCAGTTTTATGCCATCTACTTCACGATAGTCATCATAGTAGGTATTGCCCTTGCGGAGCAGGAGCCCGTTTTCTACGTCGAAGTACCATTTCTCGAATCCGAGCGAGACTACGTAAGCTTCTCTCCCCGCCACTTTTTCTTTCCCTACTAACACCGGCTTGGGGTAAAGCTCCTGGAGCTTCGCAGGTTTATTGAAGACAGCGTTGTCCTTTACCATCTCAAGTCCGGGTCCGGCCAATCTTATAATGCCCTGAAGCGGGTCTTGCAACCACCCACGACTACCGTCGAATGTTCTTTGCATAACTCCCAACCCCTGACCATTGATGATCACGGTTGATTTATTAGGCGACTGTTCGTCAATCTCGACAGTTCCGTTGATGCCGAGCGATGTCATCTCGATCGTTCCTGTTGAAACTCGGCTGTTAACTTTTTCCAGCGCGCTGCGACCGCCGCTGGCTTCAAGATATTTCTCAAGAATTGTAGCCACTGAAGGCAGCGTGGCATTGTCCGTTGCGTTCGCAGATCTTGTTTCTACTTTTAACGCGGGAGGCGGCGGCTGAGAATTTTCATTTACAACTATGTTTTCATGTGGAGGCGGCGTTGCTATTGCGACCTGAACTGGAGGAGCGACTCGCGCAGCCTGAGGCGGTGGGGAAACCTCTGTCACATCCGCAATCAGTTCGGTCGGCCTCAAACTGAGTCGAATTTTCTCGCGCAAACGCTGCAAAGCCGCACTAAGCTGCGGGTCCGCTCCGCGAAGCAGGCTCTTCCGGCTGAGTTGTACTGTGACGTCCGGGACTACGCCCCGACCCTCAAGCCGGTAACCACTCGGGGTTTCATAGTTAGCAAAGCCATACTGAAAGATGGCGCCCGTCGGTAACTTTTTGATTTCGGACGGCAGTGTATTTCCAGCACTCTTCTGGCCCACCACGGTTGCGCGTCCCGCCTCCTGAAGTCCACCCGCAAACATTTCGCCCGCTGATTGAGTTGATCCATCAACCAAAATTACCAGTGGTCCGGAATAGGGACTTGACTGCGGAAAGCCAAACAAGGGAATGCGACCGTTGCGCATTTGCATCGTGCCCATCAAGGTTGGACTTGATTCCAACAGGCCGGTCAACCCGCCCACCATCCCCAGCAGCCCGCCCTGGTTTCCGCGTAAATCGATGATCACTCCAGGCGCGTCTTTCATTGTGCGAAGCGCGCCGCACAGCTTCTCCATCAAAGAAGGAACGAAAGCATTGAAACGAATGTAGCCGACGCGACCTGCCAGTCGTTTAGCTTCAAACTCGGTGTAGAGCGCTGGTAAGTTACCGACCGGGCGCGACATCTCACCTTTAAGTCGCTCGCGCTTGATATTGATAGTGCGCAATCGGTTTCGAGCGTCGAGATAGCCGAGTTTCACCCGAGACGCTTCTTCGCCGTTGATGAATCCAGCAACCAGAAAGGCAGGAAGCTCCGGGCGAATTATCTCGCCCCAAAGCGGGTGCTTCTGGATTTCAGAAATGACGGAATCCAACGATCGGCTATCAACCTTCTTAATTACAAAACCGGGACGCAGGCCAGCTCTAGCTGCTGAGGAACCCGCTTCCACGCGGGTTACAACCGCCGATCCATCGAGAACGCGGATCTGAATTCCAATCCCTGTCAACAAACGATCAGCGAGTTTGTAGTTGAGACTGTCAAGTGGTTCCTCCGGTTCCGACTCTTCGCCGGCGCTGTCCTCAGGTTCGTCAGCTTGTTTACTTGAGCGGCTTTTGGCCACTCGAATTTTGGGAATTGCTTCCCGCGGGATCACCATGAAATGTGACTGGTGAAGTTCATTCAGCATTTGCTGTAGCAGCTGGTGAAATTCGCGGTCGTTACTTACTTTCGCTACCTGAGGTTGGTAGCGTTCACGCACCTGGGCCCAGTCCACGCCGCCAAATTTAGGATCGTAGAAACTGTCATTCACTGTTTGCCAGACAATTTGAAAAGCCTCTTGTCGTTTGGCGGAGTCCGATTCCACCAACGGCGCTGAAGGGGGAGCACCCGGCGCGCTCGGTTCTTGCCCGAATGCTTGCGGAGCTACAGCTGCCAGCAAGAATGCTAGAAATAAGGCGGAGCGAACTATGGAAATGAAGCGGTTCATTCTGTGGGAATTGAGTCGACCTTTTCGCGCGCTACGATCATAACCAGAATAAGAACTAGCGTTGCAATTATGGCAATACTGAGAGCCGTGACCGAATAGCCGTGCAATGATGCAAAGGCGATGCGATTGGGATCGGTAAGCGGCACCTGATCGATGTGACCATTCATCGCCAGGCGCAAATTGCGCATCCTGGCTGCAATCACAAATTCTCCAGCGGTGGTTGCGGCGGCCACAACAAAGAGTAACAAGCCCTGGAGAATAAATATTCGGCGACCATAGTACTTCTTCACCGCCGGCGAAAAAATGAGCAGAAGAGCACTCAATAGCAGTCCGCTCTTATTCACGGCAGTCAAGCCACGACTAACAATCGTGCCGGCAATCTCGTTAGCGTTGCCAAGATCAAAAGATCTCAAGACGCCAAAAGCACTGGGGGCAACCACGGCGCTGAAGTAGACAGCAAGCCCAAGCCAGGCCGCGAGTAGCGCGATTCGTATGCGATTAGTAACTTGCAGAAGTTGCTCCTGGGCTTTGCCCCTCAAAGTCGCAAACAGTGATTCGACGCGTAGCGTCGGTGTGAATTTAGCCCAGCCTTTCAAGGCTGGGATCACGTCGTTCTCAGCAATTTCCTTCCGTCGCGACGCGACGGACGTTGTTGGGTTAATTACAGTTTCCCCGGCCTTCAAAGGCCGGGCTAAATTCATCCCGAAGCCACGCGTCGAATTTAGCTGTCATCAATTTGTTGGGCAAAGCCTTGCCTTAATCGAACTGAGTTATTTCCGCCAGCAGTCTGATTCTGGGGACGCGAAAGTTGGGCTGCTCGAGTTCGCGCGGATCGGGAACAGTCAATAACCAGGAGAGCGCGGTATCGAGCTGGGCCTGGTACTCTTCGAGATCGAGCGACATGAAAACGTTGGTCCCGAGACGCGCAAACTTTTCCTTGGCGCGCGTGTACATTTGCCGGGCCGCCCCTGGCCTGCCAATCTCCAGGTGGTGAAACGCTACTGCCGATTGAATCATAGCCTGAAGGAACAGCTTCTCTTGCGGGCCGACCTCGCCCATCCAGCGTTCTTCCCACACATCATGCGCAGCATGAAACTCTCCGGCGTTGTAGAGATCAATTCCGGCGATGTACTCAACCGGATAAGCGGCGATGTGAGCGTCTGAATAAGGCAACTGCTCGAGATTAGCGATCATTTCCCTGAGTCCTCAAATCAATCAGCCCGCGGCCAGGCGTACAACCTGGACCAGGCTAAAAAATCTCCTACCCGAGCCTTGTTGGCTGCCAACCACTTCAGCGTTTCTTCATTGCCGTCAGACTGCGTGATGTAATAAACGAAGGATTCGACAAAGTTCTTTTGCTTCATCTCGTTGAAGTAAGGAACGTAGTACTTCCAGGCAAACTTGCCGCGATCTCCTTTGTCGCTTTGTTCAGACATCACTGCAAAGAACGACTCGAACTGCGCTACCAGCAACTGTATCGGAGTCTTGCCTTTGTTCTTTTCCGTCATGCTGACGGCCTTTGAGAGACTCAGCGCCATCTCGGTGGCGCCGAAGTCGCCCTCGTCTTTCTTCGCAGAGGGATTGATTAAGATATTGATCTGGTTTGGTTTTTCGGCCCCGGTGGTAGCTGTCCCGGCCATGCTCTCCATTACTGTTTGCAACACCGCGGGCGCCCGTTCGGACCGACCTTCCAATACCAGGAAGCGGCAGGCGGCCAGCAAGGCCGGCACTCTGTACCCACCTTCTTTCCACAATGCACTCAGGAGGGCGTGGCTACCGGCGTGATCAGGATTGAGAGCGATAGCTCGCTTTGCGGCGTCGCGAGCATCGTCCAGCTGGCCCATCCCGCGGTATGTAACCGCAAGGTTGAAGGGCAGCATGTACATTCCAGGCAGGAGCTTGATGCCGGCTTTGTAGGCTTCTACCGACTTTTCCGGCTCGCCCAGCAGATCAAGATTATTCCCAATTTGCAGGTAGAAGGCGCCCAGCAAGTCAGATTTGTACTTAGCGCCCTTGTAAGCCGTCTCCAGGGAGCTGTGAAAATCATTCTTCTGCGAAAGCGAGGACGACAACTCGTAAAGAGCTTCGACATTATTTGGATTCTTAGCGAGTACTGCCTCATACAACTTGATCGCTGCGTCGTAGTTGCCGCGATCATGTTGCGCTATCCCCTCTTCAATCATAAGGCCCTGTTGTCCCGTCGAAGGCGTCGGGTTCAGGTTAGGCGGATCACTTTGAGCGTTAGCAAAGCCTGCCCCAAATGCAACGACTACGCTTAACAAAAGAACTTTCAGCAGCACGGGATAACTCTCCTTTTGTCAGTCCTGAGGATTCAAACTAACTGCGCAAACGTGAGGCGATAACCTTTGCGGCGGTGGCGCCGGCGCCGGCGGCGCCGCTGATTGTCGGCGCCAGCGGACTCGACACATCGCCGATCGCAAACACGTTAACCACGTTAGTCTCCTGCCGACTATTTACGGTAGCGTAACCTGCGTCATCCAATTGTAGCCCCTGGAAGATTTCAGTGTTTGGTTGAGAGCCGATACGAATGACAACTCCCTGGACCGCCATCTGAAAAGGTTTCAAAGCGTCCTTACGGAGTATTTCCACCGCCTCCACTTCGCGGTCGCCCAGGATGCGAGTTACCACCGACTCGGTGAAAACGGTTAAGCAGTGGTGGCTCTGCAACTGCTGAACAAATGTAGGTCGCGCCCGTAGAGTCTTCCGACGATGAACCAGTGTCACGGTAGGGCAAACCTCAGTTAACAGAAGAGCATTTTCCGCAGCGGCGTCGCCCCCACCGATAACACAGACATCTTTGCCGGCAAATTCACCGCGGTCCCGGCTTGCCGATTCAATGATGCCATGCCCGACAAATTCAGTTTCACCCGGAATGCCGAGCTGCCTGCGTCTTACACCGGTGGCAATGATGATAGAGATGGACTGCAACTCTTCGCCGCTGCGCAGCCGAACTCGTTTTGCTTTCAAGTCAACGTTTTCGATTTCAACGCTTGTCCAGAGATCAAACTCCGCTTCAGCTAATCGATCCGAATAATGTTCGAAAAACTCCTGGCCATTCTTAGCATGTACGCCGGGATAGTTTTCTACCGGGCCGTAGATTGTGTGAAGCTGTCCTCCGGTCAGCTCATTCTGCTCGAGCACGACGGTGTCGAGTCCAAGTTCATCGCACCAAAGAGCCGCCGAAAGGCCCGCCGGTCCAGCGCCAATGATTATGACGTCATGCATCAGCGGCAACACTAACCCGACCATTCATCATCTCCGAGCGAACAGCCTTCGCGACCGCGTCCGGTCGTAGCGTTGAAGCCCCAAGCTTGCCATCGTCTCCAAGGAATTTGACCGCCGACGCCAGTTCGCCCGAATCCAATTTCCAAACACCGTTGTGTTCGCCCTCAGCTTGATTGAGCTCGGCGATTAGTCTGGAAAAATCGCGGCGTGGAATGCGGGGACGGACGATCGTTTCTGCCCAGGAGTAGTAGGGGTAGTCGATTCGATACGACCAGGCATTGCTAAGCGGAGTTGATATGAGAAACAACCGACCCTTAGCGTAGCGCGAAATTGCTGTATAGGGAGCCGCATGACGAGTGGGGTTGAAGCCTGACGGACTAAATACTTCCGGGGCCAGACTGATGAGTGAAAGGCCCTCAGCAAATTCTTCCACGGTCGAAGTGGCCCGCTCAAAGCTTTCCATAGCAGCGGCAATCTTGTCCCAGGCGCTGCGCCACAGTGGCTCGTATTCATCGATCCTCGTCAGTATGCGGTCCACTTCGGGAAGGACTAACTCATACGCTTTGGCATCATCTACTTCGCCGCCTCCCAACTTCGCGGCTAGCGGTGAGCGCGAGTCGGAATCTGGAATTGGTTGATCCGAACCCTGAATCACAATGCTGGCGCGCACTGCCGCCTCGTTTCTGAACTCTGAAAAGTCGCCAGCTTCCGCCGCGCCAATGAGTGGTTCGCGCAATTCCAACGCGCGCTCGCCGGTGAGAACAGTCCAAACGGAAAGCACGCCATCGGTATCGAAATGGTTGTTAGTAACTAACTCAATGCCCCGCGTCAGTTCGTTCCGATTTGGGGCGGCAACCAGATTTAGAGCAATCTCGGTTGAGGTGTCGGCTTTTAGCGCGGCGGGAGTTTGGTTTCCCTGCCAGTGCGAAAAATGAACAGCGTTATCAACAGTGCCGTCAACGGAAAGTTTGGGAATGTCGGCAAGGCCGGCGTGATAATACTCAAAACGCATTGGGCAACTCCTCGCGATTAAGGGATCGTGAATATTCAAACGATAGAGATAGTCTAGCCGATAATCGAGATGAGGGCAGTACGAGTTTGCCCTAAAGTCCCTATCAGTGATTGCGGCGCGTAGCGTCGATATGAATTTAGCCCAGCCTTTCAAGGTTGGGATCACATCGTTCCCTAAACCACGCGTCGCGTCAGCGACGCAATGAAGACAAATATCCGCTACGCGTCGGATTTTTGCCGTCAACAATGACATTTAAGATAAGCCGTCAGTACTAGCACCACAGAGGCAAGACCGACCAGCTGCGAGGTGGTACTGACCGAAACCACAATGTAGAATGCTAACTCGCAAAGTCGGGGATCTTATTCCAAAAATCATGAACGGAGCCATTCAACCCATGCCGGAAATTACCGCAACTGAACTCAAGCAGCGCCTCGATAGTGGCGACGATATTCAAATAGTGGACGTGCGCGAGGACAATGAAGTTGCAATCGCAAAGCTGCCAAACTCCATTCACATTCCACTCGCGCAAGTCGTGAATCGCATGTCGGAGATCGATCCGGCGCGCGAGACAGTCGTGCATTGCAAGATGGGTGGCCGCAGCGCGCGAGCAATTGAAGCACTTATGCGTTCTGGATTCACCGGCAACCTAACCAATCTCGCCGGCGGCATCACCGCCTGGTCGAACGACGTCGATCCCACCGTGCCGAAGTACTAATCCGGGTACCCAAGCTGTTAGTACTGAATTCAACTTCGAAGTACAACTGTGCCATTCGTTTCGCTCAATAGGAGCGAGATGTTTATAGATAATGCCAGACCCAATAACTCGCGCTCCAGAGCAGCGCAATATTTTCGCTGATTGGTCGTGAGACCGACCTCCGGTATCGCTCCGCTGGAGCGAGGAGAAATGTGTTGCACGTCGCAGTTCTCTAAACATCTCGCCCCTATGGGGCGAAGGGCAAAAAGATTCCGTTGCACTTCTCAGTTGAATCCGCGAGTTCTTTTTGTGTCACGCAACACCGTAACCCACCAGGCTGCGTTACAAAATCTCGTCCACCCGCTCAGTTGACGCGTCTAAGGTTCAGCAAGGGGTTCTCCGTAGTAATTGCCGACGATTCTGCCGGGGGGCGCGAATTACATTTTTCATGCGCTCCTCAGGGTGAAGTGTGGTCTCTCCTCCGATGATCTCGGTGAACTCAAACCATGCTGGCGCTCGGGGCCAGTAATTCAGTTACGGAGGAAATCAAATGAGGACACTATTACGAAGTCTGTTTGTGGTTGCAATTTCATTGGCAGGACTGTCGGCGATCGCGTTTGCGCAAGACTCGAATCGTTGCCGCTTTTCGCCGGCAGAATGCCGGGAACTGCGTTCTGATCGTCGAGAGGTTCGCAGTGATGGGAGAGAGCTTCGCGGCGATGGACGTGAAATCAGGCAAGACCGTCGCGAAACAAGTTCTGACATTCGCGAGTACCGGCAGGACCGCCGTGACGGAGCATCGCAACAAGAGTTGCGCGCGGACCGGCGCGAGGTCAGATCCGATCGACGTGAAGTTTTTGGTGATCGTCGAGAATTCCGACAGGATCATCGCGATTTGCGCGGCGACCGGCGCGATTTCCGGCGCGACCGCCGGGACGCTAGACACTAAGAAACCAAGGGGCAAAGGGACAAAGGGGAAAAGGGGAATGGGTCACGGGAATTGAGAGAAAACCCAAGGTTCCTTTTTCCCTTTACCCTTTCCGGTCCGTGATTCCTTCGAGTTTGATGAATGGGGCCATTGAAGTAATCGTCATTCCTTCGATCACTTCAAGGCGACAGGACAGAGCAGGTTTATCGTCAGCTTGAGTTTGTCCGGCAGTGTGATACCAAACCTGGCAATTCGTACAATCACCATTCCAGCAAAAGTCACCGTAAGAAATCGTTTTGAGCGACAGGAATTGAAAACAACGGAGCAAGCGATTTTTCTCCGGCACCTCAACCTGCTTGCCAAGCACCTCGATCGCCACCAGCCGCTCGTAAGGGTCTAGCAAATCGTTGTCGACAGGGGACGGCAGCGGTTCGCAGGTTTGCTCGCTCATTGGACAAAAGTATAGCAAAGAGCAGTGGGCAGTGGGCAGTGAGCGCAAAGCAGGCGGAGTAGATGAAACTTTCGAGTGCCCTTCACGTTGCCCACTGCCCACTGCCCACTGCCCACTGCCCACTGCCCACTGCCCACTGCCCACTGCCCACTGGTTTTGCTAGAATATCCTCACTCGGAGGTAAGTCTTCTTGTCACTGGTTATCTACACGAAACCTGGGTGCCCTTATTGTCAGCAGGCCCGGGACCACTACAACTCTCTTAGGATTCCGTTTACCGACTACGACGCACAGACTGATCGCGCGCGGCGCAAGGAAATGCTTGCCTTCTCCGGCGGCGATCCGACGGTGCCTTGTATCGTTGAAAACGGTAAGTACAAAGGATCCGGCTGGGGTGATCCCCCGCGCGGTTGAACTGTCCACGACTAGCGGCCGGGCGCCGCTCAAAAGATAACGACGCATTCTTCTCCCCAAAAAATTCCTATTTACTGACGGAGCAGAGAGGTCCTATATGAAAAAACGAAAAACCCCCGCCGCGCGTTTGCTAATGGTTCTTTCAATCATGGCGGCGCTTCCTGTTATCAGCTTGGCTCAATTCAATTCGGCGGCAAATGCGCCTCAACCACCTATGACTGAAAAGAAAAGCAAGACCACCAAGATTCATGATGACACCATGGTGGACGATTACTTCTGGCTGCGGGAGAAATCAAACCCGGAAGTTATCGCCCATTTGGAGGCAGAGAATGCCTATGCCGACGCGATGATGAAACCGACCACAGACTTGCAGGACAAGCTGTACAAAGAAATGGTCGGCCACATCAAAGAGACGGATCGCAGCGTACCTTATCGCTGGGGCGGCTATTACTACTACACGCGCACCGAGCAGGGTAAGCAATATCCCATCTACTGCCGCATGAAAGGCAGCCTCGACGCCAAGGAAGAGGTTGTGTTGGACCAGAATGAGATGGCGAAGGGCCTGAAGTTTTTCAGCATCGGCGCGTTCGTTCCCAGCGATGATGGTGATCTGCTTGCCTTTTCTACCGACAACACCGGATACCGGCAGTACAAACTGCAGATCAAAGACCTGCGCACTGGGCAAATATTGCCGGAGAGTTTTGAACGTGTGGGGAATGTAGCCTGGGCGACGGACAACAAAACGCTCTTCTTCACTACGGAAGATGCGGTCACCAAGCGATCTGATAAGTTTTTCCGGCATGTGCTGGGCAGTGAAACAACTGATTTGATCTTTGAAGAGAAGGACGAACTCTTTGATATCGGCGCCGGACGTTCGCGTGATAAGGCCGTCATAATGTTGGGCTCAGAGAGCAAGACTTCTACTGAGTGGCGTTACCTGCCGGCGAATAAGCCAACCGCGGAATTGACGATCATCAGCCCGCGAGAGGCAGATCATGAGTACAACGTGGATCACCGCGGCGACCTCTTCTACATTCGCACTAACAAAGGCGCGAAGAATTTTCGCGTGGTGACTGCGCCCGTCGCAAACCCTGGCCAGGCGAATTGGAAGGAGCTGGTAGCCTACCGTCCGGAAGTTAAGATTGACGACCTCGATCTGTTCGCCAATCACTTAGTTCTGTCGGAATGGGAAAAAGGCCTGGAAAGGATCGAGATTTACGATTTCAACACGAAGAAGCTGCACCGAGTCGAATTTCCCGAGCCGGTCTATTCAGCTTCCGTGTCGCAGAACCGAGAATTCGATACCGCCGTTGTCCGCTATAACTACCAATCGCTGGTGACGCCGAGTTCTGTGTTTGACTACGACATGAACACGCGCAAGGCGACGCTGCTGAAAGAGGTCGAAGTGCCTGGTGGCTTCGATAAGAAGAATTACAAGTCTGAGCGTCTGTTTGCCACGGCCGCGGACGGCACAAAGATTCCGTTGTCGGTTGTCTATCGCAAAGACACGAAGCTTGATGGGTCCGCGCCACTGCTGCTTTACGGCTACGGATCATATGGCTACTCAATTCCGCCGACCTTCTCATCCAATCGCTTGAGTTTGCTCGACCGCGGCGTCGTCTTTGTAATTGCGCACATCCGCGGCGGCGGCGAGTTGGGCGAAGAATGGCGCGAAGCCGGGCGCATGATGAAGAAGATGAACACCTTCACTGACTTCATCGATAGCGCTGAGTATTTGGTTAAAGGCAAGTACACTTCGAAGGATCGCCTGGTCATTCAAGGCGGCAGCGCGGGCGGATTGCTGATGGGCGCGGTTACCAACATGCGTCCCGATTTGTTCAAAGCAGTCGTTGCGCAGGTGCCCTTTGTCGACGTACTTAACACCATGCTCGATGCGTCATTGCCCCTGACCACCAGCGAATACATTGAGTGGGGAAATCCTAACGAGAAAGCTGCTTATGATTACATGAAGCAGTATTCGCCCTACGATAACGTGGGCCGGAAAAACTATCCCTCGATGCTGGTGAAGGTCTCACTTAACGACAGCCAGGTGCCGTACTGGGAAGGTGCAAAGCTGGTTGCTCGTATACGTGATATGAGGACCGACAACAATCCCTTGCTGTTAAAGGTAAACATGGGCGCCGGTCACGGCGGTTCATCCGGGCGTTACGACTACCTCCACGAAGTAGCTTACGACTACTCCTATATGCTTTGGCAGATGGGCGTAAAAGGGTAAAGCGTAAAGAAGTCTAGAGGTGCAGTTTGGAAAGGCTTTCCTCCCTCCCCACTCGTGGGGAGGGCTGGGGTGGGGGTTGGCGGAGCATTCGACCTCTCCCCTAACCCCTCTCCGCAAGCGGAGAGGGGGATGCTGAGTGGATACTCTACCTTCCGCTCATACTCGATAGTTTCTGCCAGCCGTCTTTAAGCAAAACAGTGAAGACGAGAGTCTTGCCATTCGGGTGATCCGCGCTAACCGTCGTTTTGGCGCCGTCCTTTGATTCGATCTTCCAATTGCGCAGCACTTCCATTGATTGCCCTGACGAGCGGAAAGATGAAGCGAAACTCTCGATGAAGGACTTACGGAACGACTTCTTCGCGTCTTCACCAGGCATATACCAATACTTCGAGCCAACATCGGTATCAAAGACTTTGAAGGTCTCCCAGTCAATCATGTCTTCGACAGCGAGGTCGCCCTTTGTTAAGAGGACGATTGCGTCGCGAGCAAAGTCGGTCTCGGGTTTCAACGGCGGTGGAGGCTTGGTAGATTGACGCGTACTACCTCCACAAGCTGAGAGAAAGAAGCACGATACGATCAATAGCAGGACTGTTTTCTTCATCCGCGACACGCTCCTTCGTCGTCAATTCTTGCTCAATGCTACTTCACCAAACGCCATAAACACGGATGTCGAACCTGACGGGCCGCGGTAGGCGCCTTGTTCTTCACACAACTTCACGGCAAGGGATACCATTGCCCAGGCGTCTTCTTCAGTGCCGACCCACTTGCACGTGGTCAAACGATCGAGGTGATGGTCTTCGCCGTACTTCTTCAACTTCAGTGCATCGACTTTCAACTTTTCCTCGATTGAGGGGTTGGCCCACGCCCAAAGCCAGGTTTGATCCTTGCTGTTGTAAGTGCCAATGATCTGCGCGGGACAGACTGCTTTCATGCCATCCTTGAGCGAAAAGACCAGGTTGCCTGACTCCTGATTAAGATCCCAATGATCGATTCTATCGGCCCAGACCTGCTTGTGAGCATCTGTTTTGACCTTCAGTTCCTCTATGCTGTCGCGTTGCAGCGCTGCGAAGTCGGAAGGCAGGCGCGCTGTGTTTTGCCAAAGCGACGTGATCATTATCAAGGTTAAGCACGAATGTAGAATCATTTGAGGATCGTTTCGCGTAGCTAGTCGACCGACGTAACGTATTCCGGGCTCAGCATCAGAAACGAGCATTCCCCGGTCTTCTGACAAAGCAGCGTTCCGCGGCGAATCACTTTAGTTCTCGCGTCGTCAGGGAAAATGAAGTTGTACTTCGCAGTCTTTAAGGAGCCGCCCAGCGTCCGCATTTTCTCGTCGCCTTTGATGAACTTCACATCTGCAACCTGTGCCTTGCCGGCAGCGCCGGGTGCGAGCACGACGAAGAACTCGCCCTCGGTATTCTCCTTCACGTTCTTGAGCAATCCGCCCAGCTGAAGCGTATAGAAACTGCCAAGTTCGGCTTTGGCAGACTTCATCAGCGCCTCGCTTTTTTCCTTGCCCGCCAGCCGCTCCAAACTCTCGCGAGCTTCCGGCACTAACCGATTCGCAACGCTGGCGAGTGCGTACATGCGTATGGCTTCCTCGTTCTTGCCGCGCTTTTCCAGTATCTGCCCGAGGTGATAACCGACCTCACTGTGTTGGCCCAGAAACCACGCAGCACTTACGTATTTTTCTGCCGCCTCAAGATTTCCATTCTGGTAATGAACCCAGCCGAGCGTGTCCCAATAAGCGGAGAGCGAGGAAACATCGCTCAAATTCTCCATGGTCAGGTTTTCCAGTTCGACATTTCGCAGGTCGGTGGCGACCGCGGTTACTGCCGACTCAGCATATTGCTGGGCTTTGTCGAGCTGCACTTTACTAACCGCCAGGAAGTAGGCGACATCATTCCACACTCGCTGTCCTGGCGAACGCTTAACTGCCTGATCGAGAACTTCAATACCTTTGGCGGTATCGCCAAGACTGAGATGAGCGCGACCCAAACTAACGTAAAGCGACTCGCCTTCCGGGTTCAAAGAAATTGCCTGCTCCAGCTCAGGCACAGCTTCTTTGTACTTACGCCACTCAACCAGCATCTGTCCGAGATTGCTGTGCGACCACGGATCGAGCGGTGTAATTTCGATCTGTTTGCGGAAGGCAGTCTCAGCCTCAGTGTAATTCTGTTGGGCCCAGTAAACGCGACCGAGCAGGTTGTAAGAATAGTCGTCGAAAGGATTGATCGCGATTTGCTCGCGCAGTACGGTTATCGCGGGCTCCAACTTACGCTGTGCAAAGAGCGCCCAACCAAGCTGTCGCCGCGCGTCTTTGTGTTTGGGCTCTTTCTCGACTACGCGCTTTAGCAACTCGTCAACCATCGGATAGTTTTGGTTTTTCGCCGCAGCGTCTGCGGCCTGGATCAATTCCTCGACCTTAACCGAGTCCGGAAGAGTCGGCGTGCCCGCCACGCTTTTTTCAAGTGCGATTGTTTGGCCTTCATCGGCGCGCGCCGCCGCGACAAAGGCACGAAAGTCCTGCACGCGCGTCGCCGGCAGCTCGTGCTGGCGCAAACGAAACTTTCGCTCCGCCACCACCGCGTTTCCTTCCAGTGTGTACGTCGAACTGTACGCCGCATAGTCGCGGGTTACCTTCAACGGTAACGGAAGACGAGCTTGATACTGACTCGGGAACGTCAGTTTCACCCGGTAAACAATATCGATCGGTGGACCCAATTGAATAGGCTTGGAACCCTCCTGCTTGTCCGCATCTACCTGCGCCAAATTCAGAGAGGGAAGCGGGATCGAAACTTTCGCCTTCTTGCTTGACCAGTCGAGAAAGTCGTCGCTGGTAAAGTCGTAATTGACTTCGAAAGGTTTTTCAACGGCCGTAGGTTCGCCGGGGTTAATCTCTGTCACTTCCTGATTCGCAATTCCGCTGACTCTTGAGAGGTAGTAGCTAAGCTTCTTCCATTCGTTCTTCGGCGTTCCGCGAAACATCAACCGCAAATACAATTCTGCGTCACCATGTACCACCAGCTGCGTGTGTCCGGAGATCTTGCCGAGTTCATTGACCTGGCCTTCAATCTGCAGATTCTCGGTTGAAAGAAACGGAGGTTCGGCGGGAGTTGATACCAGCCGCGCCGGGCCGCTGGCGGGAATCAATAGCGCTTTCTTGTCGCGTAATTGCGGCGAGATGAGCCGGAAGGGCGCTACCTCGGCAGTGGTATCCATCCAGAGGGTTTCATTTGCCAGCGGAACCGCCGTGATTACGTGATCAAACTGACCGGGTGACGGCACGTCAGGGTCGAGCTTGCGCGACGAATTCATCAGCGCCGCCGATGCACGGAGGCCGGCGGCAATCAGCATCGACGACAACAACGTGTGTTTGTCTTTGCAGTCGCCATATTGGTTTGCATAAACGTCTGCCGCCGCGTGCGGTTGGTAACGTCCCTGGCCCAGAGAAAGACTGACGTAACGAAAGTTTTTGGCGACATACTGGTAGAGCGCTTCGATCTTGTCCTTGTCGCTCGTAAGTCCGCGCACCAGTTCCTCAGTCTTGGCGCGGACTTTTTCGTCGGCAACGATGCGGTCTCGTTCTAACCCTGCATACCACTGGCCTACCTCATCCCAATTCTGGAAAGTAGTCAGTTGGATTTGCGGTGGTTTAGGGTCGTCATCGTCATCCGGTTTCTTCTTTGCCGCTTCTGCTTTTTCGTCTTTCTCCTCGCGCTTGAGGTTTTTGTAGGTCCAGGTATAGATACGCCGGCCATCCTGTTCCTTGATTGTCGGATCAATCCCCGGGGCCGTTTTAAGTTTAACTTTACTCTCGCCTGGTATGCTTACTTCAAGCTGATCGTCGAGCATGATCACCGACTGCGGGTTCGAAAAATCCTGTTCGAGCCAGAAGTTGTTCGGCGCGAGCGGCGTGTGCACGCGCCAAACCACGTGATACTCGAGCAGGTCGCCTGGTCGTAGGCCGCGCACAGTTAAATGTTTTTGCCGGAGGTCGGTATAAATGGGAGCTTCGCGAGCGATTGGTGCAGAGAGATCCTGAATGTCGCTCGGCGCAGCGCTGATCACGGTGCCATCCGGTTTTCGCACGCGCAGAAAATCAACATCCAAATTCTCATTCGCGGAACTGTAGCCGAATACCAGTTGACCAAACCTTTCCAGGCCGGCTTCGGTTTGCACTCGCACGCGGACGGTTAACTCTCTTTGACCGGTGCCGTCTTTCTCGAAGCGATAGAACATCCTGAGTTGTTCAATCACAATCGCTTCTTGAGAATAGTCAGGGGCCTTCTCAACTTCGGGTGCTTCCTTTGGCGTGGTCGCGGGTTTAGGCGCCGGTTGTTTCAGGCCTTGCGCATTGATGGAATTGACGTGAATCAGTTGAACGAGACAAGCAGCAAGTATCAGGGCGTTAAACGAGCGTAGCGCGCGGTAGTGCATTTAGATCTCCTGGGTTTGCCGGTTATTACTGAGGAATCCTGGCAGTCTTGGGCAGGTCAGTTTACGAGAAGGCGAGGGACGGTGTAAAGGTGATTGAATTCGGTTTCCATTGGAATTGGTGACGCTGGCTAAATGAAGTTTTACGACCGCGCTACCGCTGATCATCGCGGCGCAGCAGCGCTTCTGCCAGCAGCAGTCGCGCCATCAGCCGTAGTTCCTGGCGTTCGAAGCGATCAGCCGCTGCCTTGGTGCGATCGAAATCTGCGTTTGCCAGTGCCGCGACGCTCTTGCCGTACTTAAAAAGGGCGAAGTCGATCGGCATCATGATCGAGTTTTGCATTTTGATTTCGCCTTTCTTAACCAGACCGCTTCTCACGATCTTGTCCAGCAGCAGTAGTTTCGCCATGTCCTCGTTGGCGCGATCGACGGTCCGTTCAATTATGCCGAAGGCCCTGGCGGGTTCTACTAACGCGTAAGCCCCTACCAATGCGAGCAGCGCGTTGGTTTGAGTTTCATTGTCAAGATCGGTCTTGATCAAAACTTGCGCTTCGTCCAGCAACTTCAACGCATCATCGTGCTTGTCCTTCTTTTGCAGGTTTACAGCAATCCCGATCATCGCGCGCGCGCGCTCTTCTCTACGCCGGATCAGCGGCAGCAGCGTTTGCAATTCCTCAGTATTACCTCTGTCAGCAGCGACCGTGATCTGTTCAGTGTCTAAGGCATCGAGTAAACGTTGTCGTCGCGATTCATCCGCAACATCAGTATTAATAAACTCTCGCAGCGAGTCTGCGCGACCGCTCATCGCTGCCAACACAACGGCCTGCTGTTGCATCCAGTCTCGTTGTTTGTCAGGAGCGGTGCCGGCAAGTTTGAGCACTTCCTCGGGCGTGCCGTTTCGCGTGAGAGAATCAAATTCGTCAGAAAGCCGCTCTTCTCGGTTGAGTGTTTGATTAAACGCGGCGAGTTTCCTCTGAACCATCGGCAACCGCTCGGGCACAAACTCCTTAATCTCCGGCAGGATCGCAGACACGTCATGCAGCAGATTTCCATTCGCGGATTCAGTCAGGGCAGCATTTGCGATCAGGGCTACCAGGTCGCGTCGTTGCTCTTCATCGAGTTTCAGTTGCCGGGTGACTGCTCGGTTAGAAAGACTCATTGTAGCTCCGTCCGTGAGCGGACGGCTGAACGTGACAAGTGAAACGGCCATGGTCGAGCCTTGTAGATCGGCGGCAATGTTCCTGGTCTTTAGCTTGTCGATAATTTCTCCGGCAAACTTCGTCCCGATATCAGCGTCTTGCTGATTGAGCTGGTACAGCAGATCGCTGAGTTGAAAGGAGAAGCCCTTCGCCAGCCTATCGCGCGCTAGTTGCAGTGCCTGTTTGGGGTCGCGCGACGCAGCCTGGGACGCAATCTGTTGCTCAAGCAAGCGATCGTCCGGCAGCGAATAACCATCGCGCATCCATTCGGGAGGATCGATTGGCACTTGCCGAGAACTGCGCAGCATGTCCAGCGCCAGAAATGGATCGTGACGGGCGACGCGCTGTAATAATTCCTGGCGTTCGCGAAAGACCTCAAAGTATTGGTTGAGAGTCTGTTCTTTTTCCTTTGGTGTTGGCTTTGCGCCTTTGTTCGTCTGAGCGTTTGGGTCTCCGGCGACGGAAGTGTTTATCAGGTTGAGCGTGTTGAGCGCATCCCAAAAGAGATTGCGCGCGCGCGGCTGATCGTGGTCCCAGAGCAACGCGGCAGCAGAGGACAAAACAAACACCCGGTTTTCAGGTAACTTCAGACCGAGCGCACCACTCGCAATTTCTTCTACCAGCGAGTAGGTCTTCCGCTCGAGCTGTTGCTTGCGCGCGGCTTCCTTTTCTGACTTCTCTGGCTCGCTCACCTGCGCGAGCACGGACACAGATGTAAGCGGTAACGAAAGACAGAAAACAACAGCTAGGAAGGCGTGTTTGGTGCGCATGGCTCAGCGGGTGGAGAGACGTCCCTTGTCAGTGGGCAAAAGATAACGTCTGCCGCGCTCTAAGGCAACGTCCTAATGGGTAAAGTTGAGTGGCTTGCCTTAAAAGTCGCACGATAGTGAATGCGACGCGTAGCGTCGGTATGAATTTAGCCCAGCCTTTCAAGGCTAGGATCACGACAAATCTTGGCGATTTTATTCCGTCGCGACGCGACGGACGTTGTTGGTTGATTATTGGTTCCCGGCCTTGAAAGGCCGGGCTAAATTCATATCGAGGCTACGCGTCGAACTTTTGTTGGTCGACAACAACTTTGAGGCAAAGCTAAGCTTGAGGACCTTCGGGTTGCGGTGTAACGAGGTTCGGGAGTTTAATAAGGCGAAAGCAATAAACCTCATGGTTGGATCAACTCTGGGAAACTACAAGATTCTGGAGAAGCTCGGCGCGGGCGGACAGGGCACGGTCTATAAAGCCGTCGACTCCAAGCTTGGACGCACCGTCGTAATCAAAGTTCTCCCTGAAGAGTTGGTGGCCAAGTCCGCAAATGTTAAGCGTTTTGAGCGCGAAGCACGTTTGGCCTCGTCGTTGGATCACGCCAACATCTGCACCATTTTTGATCTCAACATCATCGACGATATCCACTTCATCGCCATGCAATACATTCCCGGCCGCAATGTGCGGCAACTGGTAAACGGGAAGGCGTTGCAACTTCAGAGCGCGCTGTCAATCGCTATCCAGGTGGCTGACGCGCTGGCAGTTGCTCACGCGCAAGGGATAATCCATCGCGACATCAAGGCGGGCAACGTGATGGTAACCAGCCAGGGCCAGGCAAAGGTGCTTGATTTTGGTTTGGCAAAACTACTCGACGACGATGCGGCGCGAACTTCAGGAATACATCACACTGAACTAACGGAAGTGGGCATCCCTTATGGCACTGCAACCTACGCGGCGCCGGAACAGGCGCGCGGCGATCGAGTTGATTCACGTGCCGACGTTTTCTCGACTGGCGTGTTGTTGTATGAAATGCTCACGGGGACCTGGCCCTTCAAAGGAAAGACGGCGATCGATGTTCGCCACGCGGTCCTGCATGAAGAGCCGGTTCCCATCAATGAAGCGCGATCGGATCCGGTGCCCGACCGGCTGCAGCAAATCCTTAACCGCGCACTGAAGAAAGATCCCCGCGATCGCTACCAGCAGATCTCGCAGTTTCGCGATGACCTGCGCGCGGTTGCACGTGACCTGGCAGCCTCAGGCGGGGCTGTCATCGACGAAACAACCGGAACGTTTGCCCCGCGTCACCTGAACCCGGATGGTCCGATGGCCCGGGCGAAGCGTTGGTTCCGAAGCATTACCGGAAGTGAAACCTCGGCCGGTTCCTCAGGCCGCGGTCGTAGTGTGTCCCAACCACGTGAAGCACATGAAACGCCAACTACCTTTGGTGAAAGCGAACGCAAGAGCGTCGCTATCATGCCCTTCAAAAATTTGGGTAACGATCCAGAGACAGCCTTCTACGAATTTTCACTTGCTGACGCGGTTATCACTGAACTGGCACGGGTCCGGGCGCTCGTGGTTCGACCCTCCTCAGTGATCGCGAAATACCAGGGACAACAATTTGATCCCGGCGACGCAGGCCGCGAGATGGATGTGGATGCAATTCTGACGGGCAGCTTCCTGCGAGCAAAAGATCATTTGCGCGTGACGGTGCAGTTGCTGGATGTGCGTACCAGCGAGATTCTCTGGAGCGATCGCATCGATGCCGATGCCAGCGACATCATCGCGGTGCAGGACACGATCGTCCAGCACATCGTCGACGGCTTGCGTATTGAACTCAGTCCGGCTGAACGAGTTGATCTAGCCAAAGGATCGACAACTGACGCCGCCGCTTCGGAAGAGTACCTGCGCGGGCGTCACTGCATGGGCCAGTTTATCTATCACACCATCAGTCGCGCGGATTTAGAGTCTGCGATTAATCACTTTGAGCGCGCTACTGAGTTGGATCCAAAATTCGCGCTGGCGCATTCTGCTTTGGGAGGTTGCTACGTCAATCGAGTTCTAAAGGGACTTGGCGAGGCGCATGATCACGACAAGGCCCAGGCTGAATTCACCAAGGCACTGGCAATTGACCCGAAGCTGCTCGAAGCGCGCATGCACATGATCTTCATTTACATCAGCACCGGGGAAAAGCCGAAGGCGCGTGAGGAAGTTGAGTTGCTGCGCGAGGAGTATCCCAATGATGTAGGCGTCCATTTCGCGCGGGGTTATTTGGCGCGGCTCGACAGTGACTACGATCGCGCGATGCGGAGTTTTGAACGTATGGTGCGCCTCAATCCGAACGAACTGGTCGTAACCAGCTACAATCGGGCCCGCATTCTCATGTACCAGGCGCGTTATGAAGAAGCGTTGCAGGAAATCAATCAAGGCGGGGAACTCGAACCTGACCACCCGATGATCCAAACCTTCCGTGGGCGCGTGCTGTATTATCGTGGCGAGGTTGATGCCGCCAGGCGAATTCTCGAGCAGGTGCTCGAACGCCATCCCAAGATGGACGGAATCCGCCCGATTCTCGCGACCTGCTTTAGTGCTCAAGGCAAACACGAAATGGCAAACAAGCAACTGACCGAACGAGTCAAGGTCGTTGCCGCCGAAGATCACGATATTGCTTACTGGCTGGCTTCGGCTTACCTGCTACAAGGCAGACAAGTATTGGCGCTTGATTGGCTGCAAAAGGCAATCAATCTAGGCAACGACAACTATCTCTGGTTTGAATCAGATCCGAATTGGACTGACCTCCACAACGACCCGCGTTTTAAGGAAATGATGCAAAGGGTCAGAGCGTCGCTTCAGAAACGCGAGGGAACCGCTGCATGAAAACTTTTGTGGTTGGCGACGTCCACGGCCGCCGCGCCCAACTCCATGCCCTGCTGGAAATGCTGCCGCGCGACGAAGCAGCGGACACGCTCGTGTTCTTAGGCGACTTGATTGACCGCGGCCCCGATGCGCCGGGCTGCGTCGATCTGGTGATGAAACTTCAGCGTGAGAATCCAGAACGCGTAATTTGCCTGCGGGGTAATCATGAACAGATGCTGCTCGACTTTATCGAGGGCAGCGCCAACCTTTGGATTACTCCGGTCACCGGCGGCGAGCGCACGTTTGCCCAGTACACCGAAAAAGCGTTGAACGTTACGAAGGAACAGGATCTCGACGATGCGCGTCGTGAAGTTGAAAACAGTATGCCTACCGAGCACCTCGACTTCATGCACGCGCTGCCTTATTTTCACGAAGACGATTATGCGATTTACGTACATGCGGGTTTAGATCGCACTAAGCACCCGCGCGACACTGCGCCACAATCTTTGCTCTGGATGCGCGACATGGAGTTTTACAAAAACTACCGCGGCAAGCCCTGCATCTTTGGGCATACACCAACGCCGCTGCTGCCTTTGCGCGGGCGCGTAGGCCGCCATGGCATCTACATTTCTCACAGCGCGATTGGTATTGATACCGGTTACAACCTGCAGTCGCCGCTAAGTTGTCTCTCGCTGCCAAACTTCTCGCTCTACCAGGCCTTCGCGGACGGCCACGAAGAAACACACCACATCACATCGTTTATCCCTGAAACTTTGAAAGCGATGCAGAAGAAGGCGGGCCTTGGCTGATCGAATAGACTCAAGCAGCTAAGAGTTCAAGCGCCCGTGCCCGAAAAGTCGTTGTCGTCAGCAAGAGCTCGACACGTAGCGTCGATATGAATTTAGCCCGGCGTTTCAAGGCCGGGAAACAATAATTAACTCAACACCGTCCGTCGCGTCGCGACGGAATGAATTCGCTCGGATTTACTTCCATTGCGTCGCTGGCGCGACGCGGGGTTTAAGGGACGCGGGTGATCCCAGCCTTGAAAGGCTGGGCTAAATTCACACCGACGCTACGCGTCGGAATTGCTGTTTGCGCCCTTAGAGCAACTCTGAACTGCTTGAGTGATCTCGCGCTTGAGCCATTTAGGAATTCCAGGTGAAAAAGCACATTCTCATTTACGGTTTTTGCGGCGGATTACTGATCGCTGTGCTCAAGCTTGTCGAGTACCGCTTTCTGGTCGTTGAGCATTCGCTTGAGATCTACGGTGGATTGATTGCGCTGCTGTTTGCCGGCCTGGGAATCTGGTTGGGGTTGAAAATTACGAAGAAGAAAGAGGTCGTCGTCTTCAAGGAGGTAGTCGTTTCGCAGATGATCGTTTCGACTGCTATGCCTTTTGCCGTTAATGATGGAAAACTTCGCGAGCTGGGTGTTACTCGTCGCGAGTTGGAGATACTCGAGTTGATCGCCTCGGGGATGAGCAACCGCGAGATTGCCGAAAAAATCTTCGTCAGCGAGAACACTGTTAAGACGCATTCGAGCCGGCTCTTCGACAAGCTCAGCGCGAAACGCAGAACGCAAGCAGTGCAGATCGGGAAAGAACTCGGGCTGATTCCGTGAAGAGGTCAATGACTCAGACTTTTACACTTCGCGCCCTTGGCGCTGAGGCCCTTCAGGTGCTGTTTTCGACTAACCCTAAAGTAGTATTTTCCAGGTAAGCACACGAAATCATGCGAAAGTATGACGACAGGATCGCGCAATAGCGTTACTGTGCTGCCCGTTAGTTACAACTACTTCCGATTAGGAGAATCTGTTTCATGAAGAAAACTGTTTTAACTTTCGGACTGATTTCCGGGGCAGTGGCAGCCGTCTTGATGTTCACGACGATGTTATTTGCCGATCGGATCGGTTTCGACAGGGGGCTGATCGTAGGCTATACGACTATCGTCATCTCCCTGCTCTTAGTGCCCTTCGGCATTCGGTCATATCGCGAAAACGTGGGCGGCGGCCAGATCACATTCGGCAGGGCCTTCGCGGTTGGCATTCTCATCACCGTCATTTCATGCATCTGCTACGTCATCGCGTGGGAGATCCTCTACTTCAAATTCCTGCCAGACTTCTGTGAGAAATACTCGGCTTACATGGTCGAGAAAGCGAGGGCCTCAGGCGCGAACCAGCAAGCGATCGAGGCGATCCGACAGGAAACGAAGAACATGAAGGTGATGTTGGACAACCCGCTGATCAACGCCGCCTTCGCGTTTATTGAACCACTCCCGGTTGGTTTGATTATTACCCTGGTCTCGGCCGCGATTCTGAGGAAAAAACCACGAAGCAGTGATCGGGAGGAAGTAGTAACGCCGATCCTCAGCTCGTAGTGCCGGAAGCCCTCGCCTAATAAGATAAAGAGAACTAGGAAACTAGAATCCCAGCCCGCGGAGCGGGCGGCAGCATGTATAGACCGGAGACATAGGTAACACTTTTACGGTCGACTATCTTTCTCAGTCGAGGAGGATAGCCAATGCCGTGGAAAGAGAGTACCTGCATGACACAACGTCGGGAGTTCGTTTTGTTAGCCAATGTTTCTAATGCCAACCTGAACCAGTTGTGCGAGCGCTTTGGCATTAGTCGAAAGACTGGTTACAAATGGCGCTCAAGATTTCAAACTGGTGATGCTGAAACTTTAGCTGATCGATCGCGCCGTCCGCATCGATCTCCGTGCCGCAGTTTAGCGAGCATCGAAGAACAGGTGCTCGCTCTGCGTACCGAGCACCCGGCTTGGGGCGGCCGCAAGCTTCGAGCCCGGCTGGCTAGCTCTCGGTCACTCAAGTGTCCCAGCCGCCAGTACCATCACCGCCATTCTGCACCGGCACCAGCAGATCGCGCCGGAAGAGTCATTGCACCATCAAAGCTTTCGACGCATCTATTAGCCAAGCTGCGCCCCGACCGTTCTTTGTCCGAGGTGTTGCGCGATCTCAAAGCCAACGCCACTGGATGGATGCACGACATCTTTCCGACGCTTCAGGATTTCTCCTGGCAACGCGCGTATGGAGCCTTCACCGTAAGTCAGTCAAAGGTTGAAGAAGTACGCCAGTACATAGCCCGACAGAAAGAACACCATGCGAAACTTTCGTTTCGCGACGAGTTTATTCAATTCCTAAAATCCAATGGCATTGAATACGACGAACGATATGTTTGATGACGCCCTGTCGCCCGCTTCGCGGGCGTTAGCAAATGCCTCGCTATTGGCCCTGGGGTTCCGCTTCGCACCACCCCAGGCTTTACGCTGATACCCGCTTCGCGGGTTCTAAACCGCCAGCAATAGGTTGCTGCTGAAGCGCTCCTCAGCATCGAGCCAGGTGCGGCCATGCACAAATCCGGTCGCCGAAGCCAGCCTCGCAATGTTGTTGGGATCATACTTATAGGAGTTCTCGGTATGGATTTGTTCACCCTCATGGAATTGGACTTCCATTTCAAGTTCACTAATGGCCACAGTTTGCTCGCGCGTGCTCTCAATGTAGATCTCAACGCGGCCCAACTCTTCGTTGTAAATAGCGCGATGCTGAAACGCTCTCAGGTCAAAGTTGCCGCCAAGCTCCCGATTGATTCGCGCCAGCACGTTTAAATTAAACGCTGCCGTCACGCCGAGCGCATCGTTGTAGGCCGCCTCGAGCACGCGTTTATCTTTTTTCAAATCCGCCCCAAGCAGCAACGCATCGCCCGCACGCAATACCTGCCGCAGCGCGCGCAAAAACTTCAGCGCCTCATCCGGATCAAAGTTACTGATGTTTGAACCGAGGAATAGCGCCAGCGTGCGTCCCAGCTCCTTCTTTGCAAGTTCGGCCAGGCCGGCAAAATAGTCGGCAGCGTAAGCTTCCACTCGCAGCTGCGGGTACGACTGCAACAGTATGCGCGAACTACTGTCGAGCGCCGAGGCGGAGATATCTACTGGAATGAAAAGAAGCTCGGATTGTTTCCGCAGCAGCGCTTCAATAAGCAAACGTGTCTTCGAAGCGCTGCCACTGCCCATCTCCATGAGCGTGATGTTGCCCTCGACCGCCGCCACGATTTCATCCGCATAACGATCAAGAATTTCGTTCTCGGCGCGGGTAAGGTAGTACTCCGGCAAAAGGCAAATCGCTTCGAACAGTTGTGAGCCAAGTTGATCGTAAAAATATTTTGGCAGAAACCGTTTGGGCTGGGTTGAGAGCCCACGGCGCACATCTTCAGCCAGCCCGGCTCGCGGCTCGCGCTTGACCAGATTGTGGATGAGGAACTTCTCTTCAACGGTCGTGGCCGCTTCGGTTTCTAACATGTTGTCATGCCCCCTGCATCGTTGGTCCCTCGTTTCGCCGCCTACGAGGTCTGAAGGTATTGCTGTCTGCTAGCGGGGGTCTGGTTATGATAGCGGATCAACCTCGATTAGCAACTATCCTGGACCGCCCACTGAGCTCCAGGGGACGAAGTGGCAGACGGTAACAGTAAACAGTGGCTCGGCAAGAATGGTCAGATGTTAGCCAGGCGATTGAGTTGCAAAAGTAGCCGATTACTTCTTACTACTCAACGACCAGGGCCCAAGTATCGCCAGCATGGCGGCAGGAATTACAAAGCACGCTTGGACCTTAAAAGGTTTACTAATGCGGTGACGGGTGTATAAATTTCTCCGAATACACTCTTCGCCCTCAAAGCCAGGCATCGATTTACCTCCGCTCACATTCCATGTGGGCCTCATCACAAAGGAGCACACTATGTCACTAAAAGACATTATTGGAGAATATGCGTTTGTCATCAAATTGGAGGTTTCCAATTTGCAGGCGAGCGCCGGGTTCTACGAAAACGGTCTGGGTTTAATCCATGACCCCAAATTTGATACGCCCACCTGGATGCAGTTCAATCTCCCTGGCATAGATCAGGTGGCAATTGGATTGTCGCTAAGTAGCAGCGTGAGTTCGGGAGGATCGGTTCCTACATTCGTAGTAGACGATATAGAGGCTGCCAGGCAAAGCCTGATCGACAATCACGTGGAAGTAGGCCCGATCGAGGATGTGGGACTGGGAGTATTAATGGCATTCTTCCAAGACCCAGATGGCAATGCGCTGGCACTCCGCCAGAACCCCCCTTCCCAACCACGCGCCGCGGAAATAGGAGCGTAACTATCAGAGAGGGTTAGGGCTTTAGAAATCTGTCAATCAAGTGAGCGGCGTATACCAACCAGGGTGCGCCGCTCGACCTTTGTCTCCTGGATTACCGCCTGAAACGCTCGTTAGTTAAACAACTGAACAAAACGGCAACTCCGAGGGCAACGTTGCCACGAATAGAAGACTAGCGTTCATCACTAGACGACTAGCGTTCATGGCTAGACGGCTAGTATTCGCAATAGTCGAGGAGTCTTTGCCAGTAGACATTCCGTCTTCAGGACTCAATCACTATTGATCTTGCTTGACCGCCGGCATCGGCTTGGGCAAGATCGAGCCCTATGTTTTACGCCCAATCCCCTGGGATTCCTTCAGGTCGCAGTCATCCCCGGCCTGTCCCGCCCCACCAGGTAGGACAGGCATTCCTGCCTGTCCCCAAGCGGGAAAAGCACAAGCACAGAATGGAAAGTCTGGCGCACCCTAAGTACCGGAAGGCAAAACTCGCAATCTTGGTTTGCGTAGTTGTGCTGCTGCTGGGATGTAGCTCCGCGTTTGCGCAAACCTACCGGCGCGAGCTGGATACCGGCGAAAAGGTGACGCTAACCGTGAAAAGCCGTAGTGGCCGCGTCAGCGTTATCGCTGCGGACGAGCAGAAGAAAAACGTCACGATCGAAGCCAGCTCAAGCGGAGCGCTGGTTGATCCCACTGATGTACACGCCACAGCCAAAGGGAATAGCGTGAACGTTGAAGTACGCGACCGCCGCGACAAGGATCGCATCGATGTTGTCGTGCGAATACCACTGCGGGCGAAAGTTACCGTTGATACCGAGGCGGGCTCAGTCGATATCGTCGGCAATATTGAGTCGGCGACAGTGACAACTAACACTGGGACTATTCACGCTGACGTTCCTCTTGACGCTTTGAAGTTTGATTTCGTTTGGAGCGCCAGCAAGCCGCGCTATCTCAGCGACGTGGAGCTTCCCAAAATCAAAGAAAAAGCGGCCGGCATTTTTACTATTTCCGGCAAGCTGGGCGAGAAGAAATCTCCGAAGGAAGAGCGGGTGCAACTCGATTTTCTGACGCAGCGCGGAGTGGTTCTGCTAAATGTCGACCCGAGCATGGCGCCGAGCGATCTGCGCGAACGACCGCTGACCGAAGCAGCGCGCGCGATTGTCCGCAGCGGTGATCAACCGCTGATTGACGCTATTCGCAAGGTCTCACCGAGGATGTTTGGCGACTTTGCCAAAACGCTGCCGCCGCCGGAAAGAGGTCCGACGCTGGTGCGGCGCGCGCCGCCGGGCCAGCTTGTGAGCATGTCGGCGCCCCAGCTTTTGCGTTTCAATGCCAGCGTCACGGATCGCAACGGACGCGCGATTGGCGGCATGAAGGAGTCAGACTTCACTGTTTATGAAAATGGTGTCGAGCGTGAAGTAACGAAGGTGGTGCCGACGAGTGAACCTTTTAATCTCGTCTTGCTGCTGGACGTTTCCGGAAGTGTTGAGGAACGAATTGAGTTCATTCGCAAGGCCGCGCGCGACTTTTTGAACACTGCCAGTCCGCAGGATCGTATCGCGATCATCAGTTTTCGGGACGACATCCAGATCATTTCCGACTTCAGCACCGACCGCAAGCTGCTCTCTCGCAAACTTGACGAGATTGACGCCGGCGGCGGTACCGCCTATTACGACGCCCTTGGCTATGTTTTGGCCGACACTCTAAAACAACTGCGCGGCGAACGGACCGCGATTGTGGTCCTCTCAGACGGCGACGACAACAAATCCTTTGTTCCCTTCCCGGCGATTCTCGAAGCGATCACGGAATCGGGGGCGCTTATCTATCCTCTCTACGTTCCTTCCGGATTGATTCCCGAAACCAGCGTTCCCAAACCGGAAGTCACAATCGATCCGTTGCGCACACGCTATCTAACACTCACCACGCGTGCTCACGAAGAGGGCCAAAAACTCGCGACGGCATCGGGAGGGGTGTACTATCCGATTCGCCACCTGCAAGAGTTGCAGCGCGCTTACGACGACGTGGTCGTACAACTCCGCACGGCCTACACAATCACTTACGCTTCAAACATGACTCCAGCGAGTAATCCGCGCGTACGTGTGCGTGCGAATCGGGAAGGCGCGTCAGTGCGCTTGAGTCCGGTGGTCAACGTCGCGACGCCCTGAGTCAGTGGTGCGGGTTTACTTTTTTTCCGTCATCCTTCATCCTTCTTCCTTCCAATGTCCGAACCACTTTTCGCATCATTGTTTGATGAAACTGAGCGCCGGCCGCTGACCGTCAGCGAGTTGACTGAGTCTGTCCGTAAAGCAATTGAGGCGCGTTTCAATGCGGTCTGGGTTGAAGGCGAGATTTCAAACTTCAAAGCGCATTCATCAGGGCACTGGTATTTCACGCTCAAGGATGAAGGGGCGCAACTGCGCGCGAAATGTTTTCGTTCGGCGAATACTCGGATTCGTTTTCGACCTAAAGACGGCTTGCACGTTCGCGCGCGTGGCCGGCTTACGGTCTACGAAGCGCGAGGCGATTATGAATTCATCGTTGAGACGCTTGATCCCGTTGGCGCCGGCGCATTGCAAATCGCTTTTGAGCAACTTCGCGATCGACTTCAGGCCGAGGGTCTATTCGCTGCGGATCGCAAGCGACCACTTCCGGTTTTCCCTGGGCGTGTCGGCGTTGTTACCTCGCCAACCGGCGCAGCCATTCGCGATATCCTCAACGTCATCTCTCGCCGCACCCGTACAGTTCACGTGCTCTTCTCGCCTGCCCGGGTGCAGGGCGAGAGCGCGGGGAGCGACATCGCGCGTGCGATCAAGTTACTGAACGATCATCATAGGCAAGCTATGGCAGAAGGACGCGACGGAGATTTAGTCGATGTTCTGATCGTGGGTCGTGGCGGTGGCTCAACTGAAGACCTCTGGGCTTTCAACACTGAGGAAGTAGCGCGCGCGATTCGTGCCTCTGCGATTCCGGTAATCTCAGCGGTCGGTCATGAATCCGATTTTACTATTGCCGACTTTGTCGCCGATCAACGCGCGCCAACGCCATCTGCCGCTGCGGAACTGGTGGCTGCTCGCGAAGATCAGCTTTGCACAACCCTGGCGCAAACAGGTCAGAGCCTGGCGCGACTCATGCGCTACAAAGTGGTTCGCGCGCGAACGCGGGTGCAGGAGCAGGCACTTTCTCAGGTGTTTGACGAAGTCCGTGGCAGGATCCGAGACGCGGCGACATCGACCAGTTCAGCGCGCCATCGTTTGGAGATCTTGATAGCCCAGGTATTGCGCGGCGCCCGGCTCCGCAACGACGCGCTCGGTGCGAATCTGGCGCCGGCGCAATTACGAGCGCGCCTCGCCGAAGCCCGGGTGCGGTTTGATTCAGCGTATACTAACTGCAATATTGCTATAGAAAAGCAGTTGGAAGAAGCGAAGGGGCGTCTCGGGCTGGCGGCGGCGTCAATGGATGCGCTCTCGCCATTGGCAGTGCTGCAACGTGGCTACGCGATCGCACAGAACGAAGACGGGAAGCTGCTGCGCAATGCGAAGACGGTTGCAGTTGGTGATCGAGTGAAGATTCGTTTGGCGACGGGAAGGATTGGCGCCACGGTAAGCGACGTCGAAGAATAGTGCGTCTGAGTACTGATGCAGTTGGAGATCTCGTCATGTCCAACCGCGAAACTGGCAAACGCATAGAAATGAAAACCGAAGAACAACCAAAAACATTTGAAGCTTCGCTCGAAGCCCTGGAAGAAATTGTCCACCAACTTGAAGGTGGCGACCTGCCACTCGAAAAGAGTTTGGAATTATTCGAGGAAGGCATTCGCCTTTCGCGACAATGTCAGGATCGTCTCAATCAGGCTGAACGCCGCATCGAAGTGCTGCTTCGCGATAACCAGGGGCAACCGATGGTCAGTCCCTTTGAGAAAGTAATTTCCGACGACGGCAATACCGAATGAACAGGTCCTCAGAAACAGTGGCTCTGGAAACATCCGTTACGGCCGGCTTTCTGCATTTCGCTGCAGAAGCTCGCAAGCTGGTAGATGCCGCGCTCGATCGGGTGTTGCCGGCGGAGTCGACTCCTCCCACAACAGTTCATGCTGCGATTCGCTGGAGCGTATTTGCCGGTGGCAAGCGCTTTCGCCCGATTCTCCTGTTCGCGGTTGGCGAAACATTTGGCGCTGTGCCGGAACAACTCCGGAGCACCGCCTGCGCTCTGGAAATGATTCACACCTACTCGTTAATCCACGACGATTTGCCGTCGATGGATGATGACGATCTGCGGCGCGGACGTGCCACCTGTCATATTCGCTTCGGGGAAGCGACCGCAATACTGGCTGGCGACGCCTTGCAAACTCTCGCCTTTCAGATCGTATCCGAAGACGAAACTCTCTCAGCCGAAAAGCGAGTTTTGCTGCTTGCGCAGATTGCGCGGGCGTCGGGAACGCCACAGGGAATGGTTGCGGGCCAGGCCTGCGATCTCGAGGCGGAATCGCTTGCGGTGTCTCCGGCTGAGTTGGAACAAATCCATCGCTTGAAAACCGGCGCCTTGATCATAGCCGCGGCAAGATGCGGTGCCATCATCGCCGACGCTTCGGAGACTGAGTTGGCGTCCGTCACCAACTACGCCGCTCAACTCGGTCTGCTCTTTCAAATCACCGACGATCTGCTGGACATGAGCGCCACAGCCGAAATGCTTGGCAAAACACCCGGTAAAGATCAACGCGCGCAAAAGGCAACTTATCCGGCGCTGTACGGTGTCGAAGCTACGCAGCAACACTTAACTGACGCTTACGAAACAGCCTGCGCCTCCTTGAACGGCATTCATTCCCCAACCGAACTGCTGCGCGCGATCGCCGATTTCATAGCGAAACGTCAAGCATGATCTGTCAGAACAGAGGGATTCCGGAGTATCAATGAAACTCAAAGTAGCGGTGGTCCAACTGTTCTCGTTTCTTTTAATCGCGTCGATTCTCTTCGCCGCCGGCTGCCGCAAGTCAGCGAGCTCTAACAAGTCGATAACAGTAATTGAGGAATACGCTTACCAGAATGACATTAAGAAATGGCAAAGCGAACGTTTGGCGAGCTTGACGAAAGATGACGGCTGGCTGACGCTCGCAGGTCTTTACTGGCTCAATGAAGGCGAAAACAAGTTCGGCAGTGATCCAAAGGGCGTTGTCGTGCTGCCGAAAGACAAGGCGCCAAACATCGCGGGCTCGCTTTTTCTCGAGAAAGGTCACGTGCGTCTGATTGCGCAGCCCCGCGTTGAGATTACGGCGGATGGCAAGCCCGCCACAACGCTGGATCTTAAGGATGATAACGACGACAACGGACCGACCATCGTGAAGCTGGGCTCGCTTTTGATTAATGTCATCAAACGAGGGGAGCGCATCGGCGTCAGGGTTAAAGATACCGAAAGCCGAACGCGCCGTGAGTTCAAAGGTCTGGAGTACTATCCGATCGATCCGAAGTGGCGCGTCGAAGCGCGTTTCGAACCTTATCAGCCGCCAAAAATTATTTCGATTACCAATGTTCTCAGCATGACTGACGACGAGATTTCGCCCGGCGCCCTGGTGTTTGAAATTGACGGCAAGAGCTACCGGATTGATCCGATACTTGAAAAAGGCGAAACCGATTTCTTTGTTATGGTCGCCGATGAAACTACCGGCAAGGGAACATACGGCGCGGGTCGTTACCTTTATGTGAAGCCGCCGGACGCAAACGGCAAAGTGGTGATCGACTTTAACAAAGCCTACAGCCCACCATGCGCGTTCACAAACTTTGCTACCTGTCCTTTGCCGCCGCAACAAAATCATCTGCCGTTACGCATCGAAGCCGGCGAAAAGAAATACGCCGGCACCGTGCATTGAGACCTTTACCAGTAATAGGTCATAAGTCTTAACCCGCGAAGCGGGTGTCAGCATAAAGCCTGGGGTGAAGCAGCAGCGAAACCCCACGAAGTTTTGTCGTTAGAAAAATACCCAGCCCGCGGAGCGGGCGACAGTCACTCGGTCGTAAAAGCTGCCGCCCGCTCCGCGGGCTAAGAAGATATTTTGAAACTCGTACCGTAAAAGTGTTACCCACGTCTCCGAACGGTTGTAACCTATGTCTCCGGTCTATACACGCTGACGTTCGCTTCGCGGACTGATAAGCTGGTTTCAAAGGAAAATCCGACTATTTTCCGTATTCTTGTCGCGAGAATTGTAAGTGTCTGAATCAAATAACAATCCGCTGGTTGAATTCAACGATGTCAGTTTCGCTCACACCACCGCCGCTGCTCCAATAATTTCTCACCTCAGTTTTTCGGTCCAGCAAGGGGAAACGCTCGTGTTGCTGGGCGAATCCGGTTGCGGCAAGACCACGACTCTCAAACTAATCAACCGGCTTTTCTTACCGACATCGGGCGAGGTGATGGTTGAGGGCAAGGCTACCACCGCATGGGACCCGATCCGACTGCGCCGCCGCACCGGTTACGTGATCCAGGAAGGCGGACTTTTTCCACACTTCACTGTTGCGAGAAACATCGGACTTGTTCCCTCGCTTGAACGCTGGACGACCGGCAAGATCGAAAAGCGAGTTGATGAACTGCTGGCCGTCGTCGGTCTTGAGCCAGGCGAGTTTCGCGACCGCTATCCGCGAGAATTGTCGGGCGGGCAGCGACAGCGTGTGGGTGTAGCGCGTGCACTCGCTGCCGAGCCGCCGTTGCTTTTGTTAGACGAACCCTTTGGCGCCCTCGATCCTTTGACGCGCGCGAGTTTGCAGCGTCAGTTTGTTGACCTCACGCAACGGCTCAACAAGACGGCTGTCTTTGTCACTCACGACGTGCGCGAAGCGTTGCTGGTTGGGTCGCACATCGGGCTAATGCACCAGGGAAAATTGCTGCTGCTCGAGACTCCCGAAAACTTCCTCAAATCGAAAAACGAAAAGGCATTGGCTTACATAGAAACACTGGGACTTGCTTCCGGTAATTCACCTTCGGAGGAAAGCAAATGAGTTTCTGGCATTTCCTCCAACAGAATTGGGTCGAACTATGGGGACACCTGCGCGAGCATTTGTGGCTGGTGTTCTTGTCGACTCTGATCTCGGTTGCGATCGGCCTGCCGACCGGCGTCCTGCTCACGCGGCAAAAATCTCTTCGCGGTCCGATCCTGGGAATCGCGAACGTGATGCAAACGATACCGAGTTTGGCGCTGTTTGGCTTCTTAATTCCTCTGCCGTTTATCGGCGGCATCGGTGCGCGCACCGCGATCGTGGCGCTCGTGCTTTATTCGTTGCTGCCAATTATTCGCAACACGGTGACCGGAATACTTGGAGTTGATCCTAATGTGCGCGAGGCAGCGGTGGCGATGGGACTGACGGGCACTCAGGTACTTTGGAAAGTTGAGTTGCCTCTGGCGATGAGCGTGATCATTACCGGAGTGAGAGTAGCGTTAGTGATCGCTATCGGAGTGACAACGATCGCGGCGGCTGTCGGGGCCGGTGGACTTGGAGTCTTCATCTTTCGCGGCATCAGGCAGTTTGATAACAACCTGCTACTCGCGGGCGCAGTCCCGGCGGCGCTGCTGGCGTTAACTGCTGACTTCGGACTGGGATTGTTCGAAAGTTATTTCTCTACTGACGGCACTAAGACGAAGCGCGATGCGTGGCTCCTGAAAGCACTTGGCTGGGTGACTCTTGCTGTTTGTTTGAGCGGAACAGCTTACCTCGGTTGGCGTAGTGCAAAGCAGTCGCAAACTCTACCTGCCAAAAGCAACCGTGTGGTTGTCGGTTCAAAAGACTTTACTGAATCGGCGCTGCTCAGCGAGATCGTTGCACAGATGCTTGAGGCGCGTGGCGTCGAAGTTGAACGCAAGTTTGAGTTGGGTGGCACCCTGCCGCACGAGGGCATGCTTGCCGGCGAGATTGATCTTTACCCGGAATATACAGGCACCTCGTATACGGCAATACTGAAACATGCGCCGGTTACCGATCCGCGTACAGTTTACGATCAGGTGAAGCAGGAATACGCCGAGAAGTTCAAGATTGCGGTTAGCGAGCCGCTGGGTTTTGATAACACGTTCGCAATTTTGGTGCGGGGCGCTGAAGCGCGTCGACTTAATCTGAAAACTATTTCCGCTGCAGTCTCTCATGCGCTCGCCTGGCGGGCCGGGTTTGGCCAGGATTTCATGTCGCGCGCTGACGGTTATCCCGGGTTTGTGAAAGCCTACGGGTTGAAGTTTGCGGATCAACCGCGCGAGATGGATCTTTCGCTGACCTATATTGCATTAGCGTCAGGCAAAGTCGATCTGATTGCGGGTAATTCAACTGAAGGCAGGATTGCGAAGTTGGATCTGGTGCAGCTTGAAGACGACCGTCACTACTTCCCGCCGTACGAAGCGGTCTATCTGGTGCGTCAGGAATCGCTCGCTCGAGTGGCGGCGCTAAATGAAGTCCTTACGAAACTGGCGCATTCAATCTCGACGGACGAGATGCGTCAGTTAAACTATGAAGTGGACGGTAACAAACGTGGACAAGCTGAGGTGGTGAGCGAATGGCTGAAGCGCAAAGGTCTCTAGGTTGAGGTACAAGAGCGGGGCAAGCCCACCTTCCTAACCTGAGAGACTAGGATTGAGCTGGGTTTAGTTTTACTTCGAAGAGCTCTCAACATTGGAATAACGATTCAAGTTTATTGAGCTCGAGGTCGGAAGGCGGGCTTGCCCCCGCTCCGCTGCAAGACGGTCGATTCATATTTTTCTGAAAGGTAGCCGAAATGCGATTTGCACCCTTGATTCTCCTGGTCCTTGCTGTCATTTGTCCCTTCGCCCAGATCAATCCATCGGCCCAGACTCAAGCCGGAACTCCCAAAGTCCCCGAGGCTGTTTACCTGCTCAAACCAGGGCACATCTTTGACGGTGAGTCGGCACAGTTGCACAACGGTTGGGTCGTGCTGGTGCGTGGCGAGAAGATTGAGGCCATCGGCAACGCGAGCGAAATCAAAGTGCCGGTGAACGCAAAGGTAATCGACTTGCCCGGCTTGACGCTGATGCCGGGACTAATCGACGCGCATTCACATGTGCTGCTTCATCCCTACAGCGAAACGATTTGGAACGACCAAGTCGCGCGCGAAGTGCTGAGTCTGCGCGTAGCGCGCGCGACGAATCACCTGCGCAGCACGCTGATGGCCGGGTTCACGACGATTCGCGATTTGGGAACAGAAGGCGCCGGCTATGCGGATGTTGGACTGAAGCAAGCGGTGCAGCAGGGAATTATTCCCGGCCCGAGAATGGTCGTTGCTACTCGTGCGATCGTAGCGACCGGAAGTTATGGTCCCAAAGGCTACGCCTCAGAGTGGAACGTGCCGCAAGGCGCGGAGGAGGCGGATGGAGTTGACGGCTTGTCGCGCGTTGTTCGTGAACAAATTGGTAAGGGCGCAGACTGGATCAAAGTTTACGCCGATTATCGTTGGGGAGCGGGCGGTACGGCCCATGCGACGTTTACGCTCGAAGAATTGAAACTGGCCGTCGAAGTGGCGAAGAGCGCCGGCATTCCCGTCTCGGCCCACTCGACCAGCAGCGAAGGCGCACGTCGCGCAATTCTTGCCGGTGTCGAGACAGTTGAACACGGCGATGGATTGACTCCTGAACTTCTGAAGTTGATGAAGGAACACGGGACTGCGCTTTGCCCAACGCTATCGGTGGCCAGCGGTCCGAATATCGACAAGAAGAAGGTTATGTTTAAGCAGGCGTTGGACGCCGGTGTGACTATTGCGAGTGGCAGCGACGTTGGTGTTTTTGCTCATGGCGACAACGCGCGTGAACTCGAAGCCATGGTTAGTTGGGGAATGCCGATCGTCGATGCGTTGCGGTCGGCAACTTCAATCGACGCTCGCGTTTTGCATCTTGATGACAGGCTCGGTCAAGTGAAGGTTGGGCTGCTGGCGGATTTGATTGCCGTGGAAGGCGACCCAACACGAGACATCGCAGCTCTGCGCCGCGTGCGCTTTGTGATGAAAGGCGGCGAAGTTTACCGCAACGAGAAATGAATGCTTTGGACTTTGGTCTTGGGTCTTTGGACTTTGGATTTCGTGTTTTGCACCTGGATTATGAACACGACTCTTGAACCCAGCTTGCGGTTCCCAAGACCAAAGACCAAAGACCAAGGTCCAAAGTCCAGGATTTCAGAGGAGATTTATCATGACTATACTCGATCTAATCGTTCTATTAATTATTGCCGGACTTTGCGGCGCGCTCGGGCAGGCGATCACCGGTTACTCACGAGGCGGCTGTCTGGTATCGATTGCCCTGGGCTTCATTGGTGCAGTGCTGGGAATGTGGTTGTCCGCGAAGCTGCATTTGCCGGAACTCTTTTCGATTCGTATCGGCACCACTAATTTTCCCGTCATCTGGTCGATCATTGGTTCAGCTCTATTTGTCGCGCTGATTACCTTAATCACCAGACGTCAGCCCTGAAGGCACACTTCTCACCGGTCACCCTTGAGTATCGGGCGACAGCTTGGAATTCATCTTGGCCGACTGCAGGAGCGACCGTTTTTGGGAGTAAGACCGGTTAGACTGCAGTCGCAAACTTAAGAGCTGCCCGGAAGGCTGAAGCTCGTTTGGCTACTAAGCGGAAGTGGACACTTTGATTGTCCACTTCAGCCCTTCATCGTTAGTGCCGCTGTCAAACTGCGACTTCCCACTTTCGTCATCCACTTGAATTCTTGTTATCTTCCGGGTTGCATGCTTGTGCGGACCTGCAGTTCCGGATTCCTTCAGATAAAGGGTGCCGTCAAAGCTCAGCTCCACCGAGCCGCCCTTGATGATAATCGAACCGCTGCTGTCGCCACCGTCTGCCATGTTGTTGCTCCTTTGAGTTATTGAGGTTTAGCTCCCTGGGCGTGGAGCTGGTTGATTTCCCTGCGAGAGAATTGGATATCGGGTCGATTGAGGTAGGAGCTGTAATTCTCCTGCCCCCAGAGTTGTTGAAAGCCGCTTAGTAGTTTGTCAGCGCCAGTGGAGTAGTTTTGGGAGTCTTGCAACTCGCCTAAGGTGCTGCTCGCGCGCGCGGCTGTGAGCAAGGCGACTATTTCGAGTTCGGTACTCTTAAGGCGCGCCGCCAACTGCTGACCTTCGAGTGAGTTTTTAAGCGCTCCAACTGCGTCGTCACTCTGAAGCTGGGCCTGCGCCAGCGCCAACAGCGCCTCACAAAGTATCAGTGGATCTCCGAGTTCCCTGGCAGACTGCACAGCTTGCTCACATTTAGTTCGACCATCTGAGGATCCGGAATTGGCCCGAGCTAGACCGCCGGTAAGGGTAGCCATGATCGCGGTTCTGCTTTTCGGCGTTGCGAGATCGAAAGCTCGCTGACTGTTGGTTATCGCTTCAGGGAAATGGCGTTCACTCATCGCGATGCGCGCCAGGGTGATGAAATAATTGGCAGCCAAAGCTGGGGCCGTTTCTGCTTGAGTTGCGAAGGGTGCGGCTTCGTCCAAAGCCCGGCGCGCCTCATCATAGCGACCCAGGTGCCAAAGAGAGCTCGCGCGATTGATCAAGCTCAGATAGACATTCCGCTTCATGCCCTGCAATCGAGCAATCCGGTAGGTTTCGTCAAAATGCTGTAGCGCTTCGGGATGCCGGCTCCACTTCAGCAGCAGAAGGCCCAGATCTTCATGAGCCAATCCTTCCTGCGCCTGATCGCCAAGCTGTTGCGCTAGTTTTAGTACCTGCTCAAACGCCGGCCACGCTGCATCGTATTCCCCTTTTTGCACTTTCGCGCGAGCGAAGAGGGCCAATGCTTGTAGCATTTCCTTCTGATAGCCGCCTTGCTGATAGAAGGGCAGGGCTTGTTCAACCAAAGTAATGACCTGATCGCTTTTACCCTCCTGCGCCGCGGCACTGGCAAGCGACAGGTGGGCCCGTGCAGCATTACGCGCATCTTTTTGCGCTAGCGAAAGTTTTAGTGACTGCTGAAAGTATTCTTCAGCTTCCAAGTTTTTTCTTTCGACGAGATAGCTATTGCCAAGGTCGATCAAACCGCGCTTCACGAGATTGTCGATGCTTTTGTTCTGCGCGAGAGTTAATGCCTCCAGCATGTAGTTGCGCCCGTCCGCGATTGAGCCGTTCTCGACTTCAATGTCACCAAGCTTCTGTAATGTCTTGACCTGCAGGTAGTCGTTATTTGTAGTTTTTGCCAACTGCAGAGCTCGCGTCAGGTGTTGGCGACTTTCTGCCAGTTTGCCGACCTTATCGAAAAGGAAACCGCGCTGAAAAGATACTTCCGCTTGTCCCTCAAAGTTTCCTCCCGCCTTATAAATTGTCTCGGCTCGATCAAAAGCCGCGACAGCGTTTGCCTGCTCCAATTGCCGCGCATAGATATTTCCCGTTCGCAGGAATGCAGTCGCGTATTGTGGATTTCGTTTGGTCGCTTCGAGATAACTCTCAAGCGCTTTTTTGAGCTCCTCATTTTTTTCATAGGCCCGTCCCAGATCGACGTATACCTGAGGTTCATCGGGCGCCAGCTTGGCCAATTCCGAATAGTATGGCACCGCCTCGGGAAAATGTTGCGACACGGTAGCGTTGATCGCTTCGAGGTACAGTGCCTCACTTTTTGCGAGCCGCGAATGGTCCGGCGCCACTGACTGCACGCGCAACATCTCGTCCTTGGCCTTGTCGCCGTAATCGAGCTCGAACCACGCCTCGGCAAGTCGCGCATGCGCCAGGGCAAACTTTTCGTCGCTGGCCACCGCCTGTTCGAGCGCTACGGTCGCTTGTAAGTAAGCTCCATTGCGCAAGGCGTCAGTGCCCTGGTCATACCACGCCTGCGTCGTGCTACTGGGTTTGTAGGGCGCCGGTTTCCACCAGCGAAAAGCGAACCAACTGAATAAGGCTACGGCCACGATGGCGAGAATAAAGATTCCCACATTGGGCCCCGGCCGTCGAAATGGTTCGATCAGCGTGGTCAACGCCGTGACCGAACCGGTGGGTTGCTTCCGTAACGACTCAGTCATCCTGCCGCGGCGGTAACCGTCGTCAGCAAGACTGGGAAGAAGACGTTGCAGATCCGCGACCAGTTCATCCGCTGATTGGTAACGAGCGTCCGCTTTCTTCTCAATCGCTTTCATGGTGATGCGATCGAGCTCAGGCGGAATGTGATCGTTGAGTTTTGAAGGAATGGTAGGCGTTACATGAATCACCTGGGCGCCGATTTCGATTACACTGCCGCCACCAAAAGCGGATTGGCCCGTGATACATTCATAGAGCACAGCGCCGAGCGCGAAAAGATCACTGCGCCCGTCGATCGCTCTTCCGGTGGCCTGCTCGGGAGAAAGGTAAAGCGGCGTGCCGACGATTACGTCGCTGCGGGTCGTGGTTGACGGCAACGTCTTCTGAGCAGAATCTCCGCCAATCGTGGCCTGCTCCGAGATTTGTTTTGCCAAACCAAAGTCGAGCACCTTCACTTGCCCGCGCTCGGTTACGATCACGTTCGACGGCTTTACATCGCGATGCACCACTCCCTTGCGATGAGCCTCACCGAGTGCTTCAGCGATGTAAGAAACGATGCGCACCGCTTCCGGCAGCGGCAATGATCCTTCGCGCAGTATTTCGTTCAAGGGTTGACCTTCGATCAACTCCATCACGATGTAAGGTTTGCAGTCGTCGGTTTCGCCATAGCTAAAAACCGTGGCGATGTTTGGATGACTTAGTGCAGAAACTGCGCGTGCTTCGCGTAAAAACCGGGCGCGATATTCTTTAGTGGTAGTCGATAGAAACTTCATCGCCACGCGCCGGCCCAGCGTGGTGTCTTCCGCGAGGTAAACCACTCCCATACCACCTTCGCCAAGTTGGTCGATGATCCGATACTGGGAGACTATTTCACCGATCATCTTTAGGACTTCCGACAAAACGGGACAGGAGTATGTGAAAACAGCGGAAGGGCTGGGGTATCAGGTCACCTTCCGAGTGCGGAATTCAGTGAGCGCATTCTGCTCTAAAGGCGCGGAGATTTCAAGGAGAGAAGTGTTTTGACTAGGGCAGAGTTGCAGCGCGAACTTTTTCTTCCTGACGCTGACGAAAGGCCTGCAGCTTCGAGCGAAGCTCGGGCCGGCTGGTGGCAAGTATCGCGACCGCTAAGAGGGCCGCGTTGACAGCGCCCGGTTTGCCAATCGCAAGTGTTCCAACCGGAATGCCGGCGGGCATCTGTACCGTTGCCAGCAACGAATCCATGCCGTTGAGCGCATCGCTTTTCATAGGCACGCCAAGTACGGGCAGGATGGTGTGAGCGGCTACGACGCCTGCGAGATGCGCTGCCCCGCCGGCGGCGGCGATGATCACTTCAATGCCGCGCGCGGCGGCGCCTGCGGAAAACTCTGACGCCAGGTGCGGCGTGCGATGAGCTGACATCACGTGACATTCATGCGCAATGCCAAACTCAGTCAACGTTTCGTCGGTGTGACGCATGGTGTCCCAGTCAGATTTGCTGCCCATGATCACGCCAACCAGCGGCTTGCTGATTGCGGACTGCTGATTGCGAGTTTTAGAACTGCTGCGATTTTCTGATCCAGCGACTTTTCTTGGCATCGTCTCGATTTCCTTCTTAGTATAAATCGGCCTGAGGGTCCGTAATCCGCAATTCGAAACTCGACTTATTCCGAGTTCGGACCCCGCTCGTCTTTGATTTCTTCACTATCGGGATTTTGGGATCCCGGCGCTGAGAGTTCTCCGTCCGATTTCTCGCCTTCGCGGATCTTCTCGGTCGGTCCTACCTCGTTATCAGCCGCATCCTTCGCTTGATCGTTATCGTTTCCACTTGGTTGCTGGTTCATTGCTGCTCGCCCTTCTTCGCTTGTCTGTTTATTGGGACCATCCGCAATCCGAAATTCTCAGGCTCCCTGGTCGAGTGAGAATCCGCGCTCGCCGTCGAAGTTGTAAAGGTTTTCGGTCTTGATAAAATCGAATCCGGCGTCGTCGAAGCGCTTGAGCAGCGAGATTATCTGTTGGTGAGAAACCGTGCCATCGTTTTCGGAAAGAAAGCGACAGCGCCAGTGGTCAGAACAAAAAGTTTCGGGGTGACCACCGGGCCACACCTTCACTCCCCGATTGCTCATCATCTCGATCCTGATGCCGTCACCGCTCAGTTTGCTTAATGCGTCGCCGAGGTCGTTAGCTGAACCTTTAGTCCAGTCAAGGAAAACGTCGACGCCAACCAGATCCTTTTTCGCCCGCGTTTGCACCCGCGCCGCAGCCGCTTTGGCGGGTGCAACTTCATCGGCAGATTTGTATTTTACAACTTTCAGCGTCTGCGGCGTCTGGCCGACGCGCTGGGCCACAGCTTCAGCGAATTCTTTAGTGCCGACTTTCTGTTTGCTCTTGCCTTCTTCATAGATGTCGTAGGTGTGAATGCCGTCCTCGATGGTTCGCAGCCACGCATTGTGCACACGCTCCGCGACCGCCGTCTCGCCGATATGCACCAGCATCATCACCGCGCCCAAAAGTAATCCCGAAGGGTTCGCTAAATTTTGCCCGGCGCGCCGCGGCGCCGAACCGTGAATCGCTTCAAACATGGAAACGTGCTCACCGATGTTTGCCGAACCCGCAAGTCCAACGGAACCGGCAATCTGGGCTGCCACGTCAGACAGCACATCGCCGTATAGATTTGGCATTACGATAACGTCGAAAGATTCGGGAGTATCCGCCATCTTCGCGGCCCCGATGTCGACAATCCAATGCTCGTTTTCAATGTCCGGATACTCAGCGGCGATCTCGTCAAACACTTTATGAAACAGACCGTCGGTGAGCTTCATGATGTTGTCTTTGGTGAAGCACGTAACCTTCTTGCGGTTGTTTCTCACGGCATATTCAAAAGCGTGACGGACAATTTTCTCAGAGCCCGGTCGCGAGATTAGTTTCAGACACTGCATCACTTGTTCGGTTTGCCGGTGCTCGATTCCGGCGTAGAGATCTTCTTCGTTTTCACGAACGATGACGACGTCCATCACCGGATGCTTGGTGTCGACAAACGGGTGATAGGAAACGCAGGGACGAACGTTAGCAAAAAGGCCGAGCGTCTTGCGCACGGTAACGTTGAGACTTTTGAAGCCACCGCCCTGGGGTGTGGTTATCGGTGCCTTAAGAAAAACTTTAGTGCGACGCAAAGAATCCCATGAGCTCGGCTCAATGCCGGAACTATTACCCGCGAGATAAACCTTCTCACCGATGTCTATTGTTTCAATCTCGAGATTGGCGCCGGCTTCTTTGAGAATATGCAGGGTGGCGGCCATGATTTCCGGGCCGATACCGTCGCCGTGCGCGACCGTAATGGGGACAGATTTAGACATACTCAGAACTAGACCTTTCGCGGATGATGAATTGTGGGAAAGCAATATATTCCAATGAGGTTGGCACACGCAAACACGAGATAATCAGCCTGATTAGTCCGAGGCGACTCTTTGGAGTGCGGTGACTTGTCACCGCTCTGTTCTGGGCGACTCGACGCCCAGTTTTTTCAGTTGTTTAGCCAAGCGGCGGTCGTACCAAGTCGCAACTTGCAAAAGCGGCGACGAGTCACCGCGCTCCAAAGTGGGCTTGAACTCGAAATGCGGGCTGAGGCATACTTATTCCCGTCAAAAGTTCCTGCTCTCGCGCATCATTGGTGACTGCGCCTGTCCTGTCGGTGATCGTGAGCGACCCGCGTTCGGCTGAGGAGAGAGTTAGGCAATTGTTAACTGGTTGGAAGCCGCTCTCGCAGTTTAGAGCAAACGGGCTTGTCGCGATTCGCGAAGAAGAGGTCAAGTAGTTCCCCGCTTGAGTCTTGCGATTTTTCCCGCCCGCGCTTCTCACGATGCAAAGGATAGAAGAGAGATGGGTACGAAACTCTATGTAGGAAACCTCTCGTTTCGCACAACGGGCGAGGAACTGCGCGACGCTTTTGCCGCAGCAGGTACAGTAGAATCAGCTTCCGTGATCGAAGATCGCGACACCGGCCGCTCACGCGGTTTTGCTTTTGTGGAAATGGGAACTGCGGAAGAAGCCGCAGCAGCCATTGAACAATTCAACGGCAAGGAGTTTGGCGGTCGGAATTTGACGGTCAATGAAGCGAAGCCGAGAGCTGACCGTGGCGGACGCGGTGGGGGCTACGGCGGTGGCCGCGATCGCGGCAGTTACGGCGGCGACGATCGTGGCGGCAGTGGCGGTTACGAACGCGAGCCGCGCTGGTAACACTCGAAGGGTGAAAAGGGGAATAGGTAACAGAGAAAAGGATCGAGCGATCCCTCCCTCATTACCCCATTCCCCTTTTACCATTTCCCACGTCTCTACTTGCGGGCTGCCGGCGTGATCACGAGCTTGACACGCTCGCCACCGCGCATCACTTCAATTTCATATTCCTGCCCGGCCTTCATTTCTCCAAGGGCGTAGGTGTAATCCTGCACGTTGCGCACCTCGCGCCCCGCAAGCTTTACAACCTTGTCGCCGGCTTTGAGTCCGGCTTTGGCGGCAGGCGAATCATCGCGCACACCATCAAGCAGCAAGCCATCATTTGAATCAGCGTAGTTGGGAATTGTTCCCAGGTAGACGCGAAAACCCATCGAGCGACCGGTTGAGTCCGACTTCGCTACCGCATAGACCGGACGCTTATCGCTGGTATCGATATCGTAGATAACTCGTTCTACCAGGTTAACGATGCGTGCTTCATCCGCAAAGTTGATCTTGTCCGTAGTGTCAGAAGGTTTGTGATAGTCGTCGTGGGTTCCGCTCCAGAAGAAAAGAACGGGAACTTGCTTGGCATAAAACGACGAATGATCGCTTGGGCCAAAGCCATCTTCGTTCAGCGTCAGCTCGAAGGGTTTCTCGAACGCAAGTGTGACCACGGGAGTTCCATTGGTTCCCGTTACCATCGGAATTTCCGCGCGCGACACAGTATGTACTGGTCTCCCCGTCTCTTGAGGTGAAGCCGGCGTGACCGCGACTTTTATCCTCTCCGGGGCATTGGCTGCCGCGATCAGCTGGCGCCATTCCTGAGAAGTCCCAACACCACCGATGATCAGTTTGTTGTCTTTCGTCCTGCCAATCATGTCCATATTCAGCATCGTCACGGTATTCGCGAGCGGCATGATTGGGTGATTGACGTAGTAATTCGAACCTAATAATCCTTCTTCTTCACCGCTGAAGGCCATGAAAAGGATCGTGCGTCGCGGTCGGAGTTTTTGCGAAGTGAACAAACGCGCCAGCTCGAGCACTCCGGCAACGCCGGAAGCGTTATCGTCAGCGCCGTGATGTATCTCGCCTTCGCGCGGAGCAAGACTGCCTTCGCCGCCGCGGCCGAGATGATCGTAGTGGGCGCCAATGACAATGACTTCGTTTTTGAGAGTTGGATCAGAACCGTCGAGAATGCCGATGACGTTAGTCGCTTCGACTTCGCGGCGAACGACGTCGATAGAGATAGAAAGAGTTACTCTCTTCAGCGGCAGACTGAGGATCATCGCTTGAGTAATATTGGGATCTTCTCCAGCCTTCAATGGTGTGGCTGTAACCACGGGGTTGTCCTTGGCAGCCGCGGTCAACATCGAGACCACATCCTTGGGGCTTCCCGAAGAAAAAAGTCTGGCAGCCATTTGCATTGAGATGACAACAACCGGAATCCCGGCTTCGCCGGCGTTGTCATAGCGTAAGCGTGAAAGCCGTTCGTCATTAAAGTTTTCTTCACGGGCGATGATGAAAAGCGCTTGTGCGCCGGCGTTGCGCGCTGCAATCGCTTTCCATCGTGGATCCTCATAGCGAGCAAACTGTCCATGGGGGTTGTCACCGTCAGGCGTGCCTGACAATGCTATTGCCACCGTATCCTTTAGTGAATGACCGGCATAACTGTCGTACTTCAACTCAGCAGCAGTTATGCCATAGCCTACCGAAACATATTTTGCATTTTGAATTTTGCCGTTGGACGAAAAACCAAGTGGCATCCAATCCTCTCCAACTCGGGGAGTTTCCGACGACTGTGTTTTGAAAGACCCCTGGGTCTCGGCTGAGTTTCCCGACACAGCGTTAATGGTCAACGAATTTCTTTTGCCCAGCTCAACTCCCGCGACGTAGGGAAACTTTTGCAAGTAGCGATTGGGTGAGTCGGCTTCGAGAATCGACATGCCGGGTAGATCCTGGCCGATGCTGCGACGCAGGCCGTAGCGGGAAAACTCACGGGCGATGTATTCGGCGGCGAGGGTAGCGCCGGGGCTTCCCGTGCGGCGACCCTCGAGCTTGTCAGAAGCGAGGTACTCGATGTGTGCCCGCAGGCGCTCGACGCTCGGCGCTTCATGGCTGGATGATTGTTGACCGAAGGATGCGAAAGAAATCGCAACTATCAAAGTCAACGCAGAGAATCGCGATATTGATTGGTGCTTCATGATTGTTCCTGGATAACCGGCCCGTTTGGTTTATTACTCCACCCAATCGGCGATGAAAACATTCGTGTCGCCTGGAGTCTTCGCGTTGCGGTTTGAGGCGAAGACCAGTTTCTTTCCATCGGGAGAAAACATCGGGAACCCATCAAAGGTGTCGTTGAAAGTGATGCGTTCGAGGCCGCTGCCGTCTAGGTTGATTTTGTAAATATCGAAATTGCGACCCTTGGGATCGTCCATGTTTGAGGCGAACAGAATTCGCTTGCCGTCAGGAAAGAAATAAGGCGCGAAGTTGGCTTTGCGATTGTGCGTCACCTCACGCTTGTTTGATCCATCCGCATTCATAACCCAGATCTCTAAAGTCGTGGGGCGAACTAGATTCTGCTTGAGTAACTTCGTGTAGTCTGACTTATCTTTTTCCGTTTGCGGGTGGTGAGCGCGGTAGACGATCTGTTTGCCGTCGTACGACCAGAAAGGACCGCCGTCGTATCCGAGTTCATTCGTCAGGCGGCGAACATGCTTGCCGTTCGCGTCCATCGTGTAGATGTCCAGATCGCCGTTGCGCGTTGACGTGAACACGAGTTTGCCATTACGAGAAATCGTGGTTTCGGCATCGTAGCCTGGCGTTTTGGTTAGCTGTTTCAAATCAGATCCGTCCGGCCGCGAAGTGAAAATGTCGAACGTTGCATAGATAGGCCAAACGTAACCCTGCGAAAAATCAGGAGCGGGCGGACACTGCTTCGAGCCCAGGTGCGTCGAGGAATAGAGGAGCCGGCGACCGTTCGGGAAAAAGTAGGAGCAGGTAGTACGGCCGTCGCCGGTCGAGATCATACGCACGTCGCTGCCATCGATTTTCATCGTGTAGATCTGATCACACTGGCGCCCATCACGTTTGGACTGAAAACTAAGCTGCTTGCCGTCGGCGGAGAAATAGGCTTCTGCGTTTTCGCCGGTGAAAGAAAGTTGCTTGATGTTCTTGAGATGTTTTTCGTCCGGTAACCGGAGCTGCTCGCCGGCCTGAGCAAATGGGATCGAGCGAGCGCCCATTAACATCACAAAGATGACGAGCGCGGTCGTTACGATCGCGGGCATAGGTTTCACTGGTTTGTTTTTCATTTTGTAATTGATGGGTCGCGGAATTCTCGCCTCGGAGAGGCGAAATGTTTATAGTCCGGCGTCCGATCCTAAGACCTAGCTCCGGAGGAGCGGAATGTTTTCCCAGTGCTCTGCCAGAGCGGTGGATTCGAAATGGCCTGGCTATAAACATCTGGCCCAATGGAGCCAGGCATTGCTTGCCTTCAGCGTTAGCTTTCCTTCTTGCCGTTTGCTGGAATTACGAAATCAGCGCCAGGGCCTTGTTAACTAGTTCAGCCTGCTCCGCCTGATGAATCGCGTACGACCCGGTTGCCGGACTCGCCGAGGCCACGCGGCCAACATAGATTGCGCGTTCGCCTTTCGCCAAAATGTCTTCAAGCCGCTGCTCAACAAACGTCCAGCCGCCCATATTCTTTGGTTCTTCCTGCGCCCAAACGAGTTGTTTCGCAGCCGGATATTTGGCCAACACTTCGCGCAGTCGATTTCCCGGGAACGGGTAAAACTGTTCCATCCTGACGATTGCGACATTGCCGACGCCGGCCTTCTTTCGCCCTTCAACGAGATCGTAGTAGACCTTGCCACTACAAAGAACGACGCGTTCCACCGCCGCCGCATTCTCGATTTCACGGTCGTCGATCACCGGCAGAAAACCGCCGCTGGTAAAGTCGGGAAGCGCTGATGCGGCAGCAGGAAGACGCAGCAAACTCTTCGGCGTAATTACAACCAGCGGCCGCTCCATGCCCGGTCGCACTTGTCTGCGCAGCAAATGAAAATACTGCGCCGGCGTAGTTGGATTGCAAACCTGCAGATTGTTTTCGGCGCAGAGCTGCAGGAAGCGTTCCAGGCGTGCGCTCGAATGTTCCGGCCCCTGACCTTCGTAGCCATGCGGTAAGAGCATTGTCAGGCGCGACGTTTGTCGCCATTTGTCTTCCGAGGCCGCGATGTATTGATCGATGATCGTCTGGGCGCCGTTTACAAAGTCACCAAACTGCGCTTCCCACATTACGAGCGCGTCCCGCGCCACCACGGTGTAGCCATACTCGAAGCCCAGCACGCCTTCCTCTGAAAGCGAACTGTCAAAAACTTCAAAACGAGCTTCCGGGGCCGACTGGGAACGTAGTTCAGACAGTGGAGTCCAGGACTTTCCGGTTTGCGTGTCGTACAAGACTGCGTGTCGTTGGCTAAAAGTGCCGCGTCCTGAATCTTGTCCGCTCAAACGAACCCGGCTGCCTTCAAGCACGAGAGATCCAAAAGCGATCGCTTCGGCGAACGCCCAATCGATTGGCAGTTCTCCCGCGCCCATCTTCGCGCGGCGCGCGAGTTGGCCAACCATCTTCGGATTGATATTGAAGTCTTCCGGCACGACCGCGATCTTGTGGGCGATGATATGAATTAATTCCGCCGTCACCGCCGTCTCAACCACGGCGGAGCCATCGACGTCTTCAGTTATTACAATTTCAGCCGGCGTTTCTTTTTTGGGAGCAACTTGCTTGGCGCGCGCGAGCGCATCTTCATAACGTCGGACTCGTTCTGCAATTAAGTCCTTCACTTCTGCTTCGGTGAGGACGCCTTCTCTTATTAGCCGCTCAGAGTAAATCGTGCGGACGCCGGTGTGCGCTTTCACGCGCGCATACATCAGCGGTTGCGTGTAGCTGGGCTCGTCCGTTTCGTTGTGACCGAGTTTTCGAAATCCCACTACATCCAACACCACGTCTTTGTTGAACTCCTGGCGGTAATCAAGCGCAATTTGCAGCGCGCGGTAAGCCGCTTCCGGATCGTCGCCGTTGATGTGGAAGATCGGCAACTGAGTCATCCGGGCCACGTCAGTCGAATAGATCGTTGAGCGTCCGGCTTCCGGCGAAGTCGTAAAGCCGATTTGGTTATTGATGATGATATGAATCGTGCCGCCGGTGCGGTAACCCTTCAGCTTGGCGAGATTGAGCGTCTCCATCACGATGCCTTGTCCGGCAAACGCGGCATCTCCGTGAAGCAGCACCGGCAAGGCGCGATCAATAACTTCTTCACGCGGCCGGCCCACGCGATCTTTCAAGTCGTCCTGCTTGGCCCGCACCATTCCCTCAACCACCGGATCGACAGCTTCGAGGTGACTTGGATTCGGCGACAGCGTTAACTTAACCTTTTTGCCGTTTGCGGTTTCGCGTTCACCTACGGCGCCTTGATGGTATTTAACGTCGCCTTCATCCGCTGGAAATGAAGGGTGAACCGAACCTTCAAACGACGCGAAGATGCGTTCGCAAAAGTGTCCGATAACATTCGCCAGCACATTCAGCCGGCCGCGATGCGCCATTCCCATGGTGATGTCTTCAACTCCACGCGCAGAGCCGCCTTCGATGAGTTGATCCAGCAAGGGAATAATCGTTTCGCAACCTTCAAGCGAAAATCGTTTTTGACCGAGATACTTCGTGTGCAGAAAGCGTTCGAATTGTTCCGCCGAGATCAGCTTCCAAAGGAGCTGCTTCTTTACCTCAACTGGAATCGGCTCAGGCTTAACAAACTGTTTACGGATCTCTTCACGTATCCAGACTTTCTCTTCCTTGCTTTGGATGTGGCGATACTCGATGCCTACCTTGCCGCAGTAAGCACGTTGGAGAATGTCGAGAATCTCGCGTAACGGAGCGACGGCCGTGCCGGCCAGACCGCCCGTAATAAACTCGCGATCGAGGTCCCAAATCGTTAGCCCATAAGTTTCGATGTCGAGCTCGGCGTGATAGAGCACCGGCATCGCGTGGAGCGGATCGATGTCGGCAATCAGATGCCCACGCACGCGATAGGAGTTGATTAACTCCATCACGCTGGAGTCCTTCGCCGATTGCTCGCGGGTGTTGTCGAGGAACGAAGGATTACGATCTATGTTCCAACGAAAGGGAACGTGAGCAATGCCGAGTTCAACGAACGCGTCGTCGTAAAATTTTGATTCGCCGAGTAAAAGTTTGTGTACGCGTGCCAGAAACGCGCCTGACTCGGCCCCCTGCACGATGCGGTGATCGTAAGTGCTGCTAATCGTTATCGCTTTGCTGATGCCGAGTTGTGACAAAGCTGCGGGCGACATCGCCTGATACTCAGCCGGATACTCAATCGCGCCGGTAGCAATGATGAGCGATTGCCCAGCCATCAAGCGTGGCGTTGAAGCCACGGTGCCAATGGTGCCCGGATTAGTTAGTGAGATTGTTGTTCCCTGGAAATCAGCGATCTGAAGCTTACCTTCGCGAGCGCGTTTGACGACATCGTCATAGGCGGTCAGAAACTGCGAAAAGCGAAGCTTGTTGGCGGCTTTGATATTCGGGACTAAGAGCGTACGGGTGCCGTCCTTCTTCGTTACGTCGATGGCCACGCCGAGGTTAACGTCTGCTCTCTTCAGCCTGACCGAGTTTCCGTCGACGACATCGAAACCGTCGTTGAGTTGAGGAAACTCATCCAGCGCGCGGACAAGCGCCCAGGCGATCAAGTGCGTATAGGAAGCCTTGCCGCGATCGTTCTCCTCAAGAAATTTGTTGATGATTCGCCGGTTCTCATCCAGCAGCTTGACCGGAATTCGTCGTTGGGAAGTAGCAGTCGGAACTGTAAGACTGGCTTCCATGTTCTCAACTATTTTAAGTGCCGCGCCGCGAATGGGAACTAGTTCGGCTGGCTCGCTCAAATTCGTTGGGACAACTGCTGGTTGCTTTGCGGCGGCTGAGGGTTGTGCTTCAGATTTTGGAGATTTTGCTGGGGCGGCAGCTTCCGCGGCAGCGCCAGCCGGTGCGCTTCCACCGTTGTCGGCAACGCGCGTTTGCCCGGGCGTTTGGTCGGTAATGGAGGCTGCGCTCGTGGCTGTTTCGCTGGAATCGCCGTTGCCAAGTAGTTCCGCAAAGTAGGCGCGCCATGATTCGTCAACCAGTTCCGGATTGCTGCGAAAGCGGCTCAGCAGCCCCTCGACATAGGTAGCATTGGCGCCAAAGTTTTCGGCGATGACTTCAGATAAATCAGTTCTTACTGGCTGACCCAACTCTTCTCACCTCTTTCAGATAATCAGCGATAAGCGACCCGGCCCGGCTGGTTTGGTTGATAGATGCTTTCCAATAGATTAGCACCTTCGGAAGCGCTTTGCATCCGGCCCTTTTGTAGGACAGGCATTCCTGGCTGTCGGATGAAAATGAAGGCCCGGACAGACAAGAATGTCTGTCCTACTGCCGCTGCGGGGTGGTATCTTAGGCGGCCACTTCAGTCAATCAACCAGAGAATCGCAACAGGAAAAAAGAAAATGAGTTTCTGCAAATTTAGTCCGATAACTGTTCGTAGTCTCCTCGTGATCACCTTGCTCGCAGCCGCTGCGTTTCCGGCCGGCGTTGGCGCTGTTGACCATGCTCCGCCGCTGACGTTAATTCTGGTTCGCCACGCTGAAAAAGCAATTGTGCCGCCTGAGAATAAGGATCCCGATTTGAGCCTGGCGGGCGAGGCGCGCGCACAGGAGTTAGCGAGAATATTTGGTGACTCGGGCGTCACCGCTATCTTCGCAACGCAGTATATGCGTACCCAGCAGTCAGTAAAGCCGCTCGCCGACAAACTCGGGCTAACCGTGAATAGAGTTGAGGCGAAAGAGACAGCGACACTCGTCAAACAGATTCGAGCGCGTAGCGCTGGTGAGGTGATCTTCATCGCCGGACACAACAATACGGTGCCGGAAATAATTGCCGCGCTGGGTGGGCCGAAGTTACCAATCATCCCGGAAACGGAGTATGACAACCTTTACATCCTCACGATTGAAAGCGACGGCTCGGCAAAACTACTTAAGATGAAATACGGCAGCGCAGTTGCGGCAACTGGCAACCAGGGAATGGTGAAGCCGTAGGGAAGCAGTGAGCGGTGAGCAGTCGTGGAAAATCAGATAGCGACGGCGTGTGGGAGCGTCAACTCCTTGGAGTGCGGTGACCTGTCACCGCTTTTGCCTTCTTGGCTTGACTCCCAAAGCTCCAGTGGTTTCTCTCAAATGCAGTCGCGACAAGTCGCGACCGACCAAAGCGGTGACAAGTCACCGCACTCCAAAGAGCCTGATCAGGAGAGCATGATGAAAAGGACGGACCGCAAGAAAAAGCATTTGGCAAAATCACCCGGGGGCCCTGAAGGCAAAAACTTAAACCGGCGCAACTTCGTAAAGCTCGTTCCGGCGCTCGGTGTTGCCGCGCTGGCAACACCGCGTCTAAACCTCGCTTCAGCTTTGGCCCAATCGCCGTCTCCAACTCCAAGTCCGCTGCCGTCACCTTCGCCTACGCCGGCGCCTTTGCGTGTAACCAAGGACATGCTCCATCAAGCCGAGAAACTTATCGGCATTGAACTCACCGAGGCCCAGGAAGCGATGGCGCTTTCGAATGTCAGCACGAACCTCGACCGTTATGAAGCACTGCGCAAGATTGAAGTCCCACTCGATACGGAGCCCGCGACACTATTCCATCCGGCGCTTCCCGGCAGGAAATTCAACGTCCGGCCGGCTAAGTTCCAATTGAGCAAAGTCGAAACGCCGAAGTTCAGTTCACTTGAGGACCTGGCCTTTGCACCGTTGACACAATTGGCTGAACTTGTTCGCACGCGCAAAGTTTCACCGGTTGAACTTACGAAAATGTATTTGGGTCGTTTGAAAAAGTATGCGCCGAAACTCAACTGCGTCGTCACGCTGACAGAAGATCTGGCGCTCTCCCAGGCGAGCGATGCCGAACGCGAAATCAAAGCTGGAAAATATCGCGGACCGCTGCACGGCATTCCCTGGGGTGCTAAAGATCTTTTTGCGACTAAGGGAATCCGCACCACCTGGGGAGCTGAACCATATCGCGATCAGGTTATCGACTACGACGCGACAGTAGTCGAGCGCTTGCGCGACGCCGGCGCAGTGTTGGTGGCCAAACTTTCAATGGGAGCGCTCGCGCAGGGCGGCCGCTGGTTCGCGGGCGTGACGCGCAACCCCTGGCAGGTTGAAGAAGACCGGATCGGTTCGAGCGGATCGTCCGCCGGCCCGGCGTCAGCTACTGCGGCGGGACTGGTTGGTTTTTCGATCGGCACTGAAACGCTGGGTTCAATAATTTCGCCTTCATCGCGCTGTGGCGTTACGGGGTTGCGACCAACCTACGGAAGAGTCAGCCGTTATGGCGCGATGGGACTCAGTTGGACGATGGACAAGATCGGCCCGATCTGCCGTGGTGTTGAAGATTGCGCCGCCGCACTTAGCGGCGCGTACGGACCTGACGGACGAGATCTTACAGTTGGTGATGTTCCTTTCCACTGGGAACCGTCGCGGTCGGTTGCCAACATGAGAATTGGTTATCTCAAAACGGAGTTTGACCAACAAACCGATCCGGAACGAAAAACTATCTACCAGCAAGCGCTTGACGCGTTGAAATCTGCCGGCGCAAATCTGCAGCCGATCGAGTTGCCTAAGTTTTCAGTGGCCGCTTTGCGAATTATTTTGGTTGCGGAAGCGGCGACTGCGTTTGACGATATCACCCGCGACGGCCGCGTCAATGAACTCTCCGGACAAACCGAGAACGATTGGCCAAACACGTTTCGCAGTTCACGTTTCATCCCGGCGGTGGAATACATCAGGGCGCAACGAGCGCGACGCTTGTTGATGCACGACATGGAAGAACTCATGTCGCAGTGGGACGTCTTTGTTTCGCCGGCGCCGGGTAGCCAGAGTTTGCTCGTAACAAACCTAACTGGTCATCCCGCGGTTTGCGTGCCGTGTGGATTTCCGAGGAGCGGCCTGCCGCAGTCAATCATGTTTACCGGTGGACTTTATGACGAAGGCGCGCCGCTGCGCGTGGCGTTGGCCTACGAGCGCGCTACGCAGTGGCACACGATGCATCCGAAAATGGATTGGGTCTAGCGAACTGTTTAATTTAGTGACTAAAGCAGTCGCTGGAGATCGAGCACCAGCGCGACAGTACCGTCTCTTAACTCAGTCGCCCCGGCGATTCCATACCAGCGACCCGCGTGACGTCCCAGTGTCCTCACTAAAACTTCCTGCGGTTCTTCAACCTGATCAACCACAATGCCAACGCACTTCGTCTGACCACGATTGATTCGCTCGTCGGTAAACTGGCAGGTGATCAGCTGTAGCCTGCTGATCGAATCGTCGGCCTGATCTGGTTGGCCCAGCAAATCACGCATGGAAACCTGTGGTATTTGATTCGCGCCAGACGCGCCGTCGACGAGATCGATAGCGTCGATGCCCAAAGTCTGGCTTGTGGGAATACAGTAACGAGTGCCGGCCGAGACCACCACGTTAGTTTTGACCAGACCAAATGTAACCGGCAGGAGGATTTCAAATGTAGAGCCTAGTCCGGGTTTACTCGAAACTCGCAGTTCGCCACCGACTTGCTCAACTGCGGTTTCGACTGCGTCGAGACCAACACCACGACCAGAAGTTTCTGACGCCTCAGTAAGTGTGGTGAATCCGGGACGAAAGATGAGACGCAGGCTCTGCTCGATGTCGAGTTGATCATCGCTGGTAAATATGCCCAGCCTCTGAGCTGCCGCTGAAACCAGCGACGGATCTACGCCACGGCCGTCATCCGTGACGCGCAGTCGGGATTGACTTCCTTCGCCGGCTGCTTCGATACGCACAGTGCCGCGCGGAGGCTTGCCGGTTTGAGTTCGCTCCTCGATGGTTTCGATCCCGTGGTCAAGTGCGTTGCGCACCAGGTGAATCAGCGGATCGGCCATAGACTCGACGAGTAACTTGTCTAAACGGATCTCAGAACCGCTAATCTCGAAGTTGACTTCTTTTCCCGCTACACGCGCGGCAGCTCGTCCCGCGCGCAGGGCGCGCTGAAGCGTAGGCCCGAGAGGCACGAGCCTCAGGTTGATCAGCTGGTCCTCGAGACTGATGAAGGAGCTGCGGATTTGTTGCGTCAGTCGATTGAGTTCATCGCTCACCGGAGCGTTCATCTGCGTCAGCGCGAGTGTCGTCGACGTCGTTCGCCAAAGATCGTGGGTCGACGAGATGAGCCGATCAAGTTTGTCCAGGTCGGCGCGAACGAAATTGGAAAGGGTCGCAAGCGAAGTGGGCACTCGCGACACTGAAACGATTTCCTCGGTTACCGAAACTTCGGTTTCCCGACTTGCGCTGACAAGTTCATGGCACACTACTTTGGCCACATCGGAGACTGATTCCTGAAGAGTTTCCAGGTTGGTTGTGCCGGCGTAGAGAATGCGGAAGTTGATCTTGTCAGGGTGTTCGTGGTCAATCTTTGGTGAGGTCGAAATCACTTCTCCTGACTCGCGTAATTTCTCCTTCAGCCGCGAGAACTCGGCGTCGAAATTTCCCAGATCAAAACTGGTAGCGACTACAAAAAGCGGACTGCCTTCGCCGACCACGCTGAGCAGTTTTTGTTTCTCGGCTTCCGTGAGCGACTCCCAGATTTCGAAAGGAATATTCTTAAGGACCGCTTCGTTGTCGGCGAGTTCGCTTGGTATTTTTGCTTGAGCGGCGGCTTGTAGTTGGTCAAAAAGTGCCCGGCGAGAGGGTTCGACGATCCCGGACGCGGCCAAACTTAAACTCTCCGAGAGCGCTTCGGTAGCACTTTCGCAAGTGTTTACGACCGAGTCGTCGATCAGTACCCGTCCGGCGCGCACCTCATCGAGCAGGTTCTCAAACTCATGGGCGATGTGGCTAACCACCTCGAGCCCCGATGACGCAGCGGAACCTTTCACGCTATGTACGCGACGGAAGACTTGATCGATCAATTCGCGTCGGGCCCGGCCCTCAGTTTTGGTCGCCCGCAATTCGTCGAGGTCCGCAAAGATTTGCTCGACGAGTTCTTCAATCTCAATCAGGAATTCGCGCTCAGTTTGATCCACAGAAGGATAGTAAGACAGTGAATGGTAAATAGTGAATAGTTATTCCAGGTCGCGGGCGCCCCACCAGAGTCCGGAGTCTCACGAAGAAGCTTCGGAGTGTTCGTCGCCCGACTCGTCCAACTCATCATCAGACGGTGGTTCAACTTCTTCATGTTCGACGTTGACTTGAGGTTGTTGCTCGTCGAGATCACGTTTGATGGCGTCCAGAATACCGTTGATGAATTGCGTCGCTTCGTAGGTAGAAAACCGTCGAGCGATTTCCAGGGCTTCGTTGATGGCTACAGTGCGCGGGGTGGGTTCGTAAAGGAATTCGTAAACGGCGAGTCGGAGGATATTACGATCGACAATCGCCATGCGCGGAATACGCCAGTGTTCAGCGCGCGAACGAATGCGCTCGTCGAGAGTCTCAAGGCGCGAGAGCGTTCCCGCCGCGAGTCGGGTCGCGAATTCTCGCGCCGATTCCTCAACGTCGGAATCGCCCAGCTCCACCCAGTAGGTTTTCAAAACCTCTTCCGGGACAGCCTCGGCGAAATCAGCCGCAAAGAGCATTTGCAAGGCGCATTCACGCGCCTTACGTCGCGAACCCATAAAACACCAGTGAAAAGAATTAAGTCAAAAGTGAAAAGTAGCAAGCGCCAGGTCTTTGACTAGTCAACTTTTACTCTTCACCTTTTACTGCTTTATAAAGATTAACTAATTCGACCGCCGTGGTGGCGGCCTCAAAACCCTTGTTACCCAACTTGACTCCGGCCCGATCAATCGCCTGATCAACGGTGTCGGCAGTTACAATTCCGAAAACTACCGGCACGCCAGTTTGTAAAGCCGCTTCGCCGATTCCGCGAGTAACTTCTCCGGCGATGTATTCGAAATGAGGAGTTTGACCACGGATAATCGTACCGATGCAGATGACTGCGTCAAACTTTTCCGACTCGGCGAGTCTCAAAGCCAGCAGGGGAATTTCAAATGCGCCGGGGACCCTGAAGACTTCCACCAGCTTCTCGTCAGCGCCGAGGCGTTCGAGCGCATCGAGCGCGCCCTCAACCAAACGGGAGCTGATGAAGTCGTTCCAACGACTGGAGACAATCGCAAAACGAAATCCCTGACCGTTAAGATGTCCTTCGTGAATTACTGGCTGCAAGAGCGGACCTGCTCACTTTCGTACCGCGCATTTCATCTAGCGGAATCATTTTGAGTATAGGTGATGCGATTCTGAGCGGCAAGTTAGGGTGTTTTGTAGGACAGGCATTCCTGCCTGTCCGAGTTCTACCCAGCTTTAAGCGAGAAACGATCGACGGTTCTCGTCGCAGAGGGACAGACAGGAATGTCTGTCCTACTTTCCTCTGAAGAGCGGCGCGCGCTTTTCCAAAAATGCGTTTGTGCCTTCGCGCACATCGTCGGTAATAAACAGGCCCGCGAACAGTTTCGACTCCAACGCCAATCCTTCCGCGAGCGATAACTTGGTTCCCTGAGTGACGGCCTCAAGACAGGCGCGGATTGCGAGTGGCGCCAGCTGCGCGATTTCACGGGCCAAACGTTTAGCTTGGGAAGCTAGTTCGGCGCCCGCGACAACATCGTTAACTAAACCAAAATGAAGCGCTTCAGCTGCCGAAACGGTTTTGCCGGAGAGCATGATTTCAAGTGCGCTTTCCTCAACAACCTCGCGCGCCAAACGTTGTCTTCGGCCATCCAGCTTCCTTTCAGTTAAGCTAAACTGCGCGTTATCTGAAGCGATTCTGAGATGACATGCCAGCGCTAGTTCGCAGCCGGCGCCGGTTGCCAGGCCGTTCACCGCCGCGATCACGGGCACGCTGCAGTTTTCGATTTGATTGCAGAGCGCTTGTTCGCGCTCAGAAATTTCAAGCGCTCGATGGTGATCGGGGCCAGCGAGTTCAGCCTGGTCGGTGCCTGTGCAGAAAGCTTTGTCTCCGGCGCCAGTCAGGATGATGGCACGAACGCCGGGTTGGCTGTTCAGGTTTGTGAAGAGATCGATGAGATCGCGAATCATCTCACGAGAGAGAGCGTTGAGCTTCTCGGGGCGATTCAGATGAATTATCTGAACTGAATCAATTTGCTCAACAAAGATGAAGGGCGAAATCATGCTGAGAACAAATCAAAGGCAGCGGGGGCAAGCCCCCTTCCTTACCTGAGAGATTAGGATCGAGCTTGGTTTAGTTTTACCTTGAAGAGCTCTGAACACTTGAATACCGATTCAGGTCTATTGAGCTCGGGGTCGGGAAGGTGGGCTTGCCCCCGCTCTTTTTGATCCCTACACAAGTTTCATCGGTGTTGGGTTCTTTGGATCCTTTGTATAGTCATAGAACCCGCGTCCTGACTTGCGACCATACAAGCCGGCGAGCACCATGCGCTTGAGTAGTGGTGGCGGCGCAAAGCGCTTCTCGCGAAATTCATTGAACATAATTTCGGCGATGTAATAGGTCGTATCCAGGCCAACGAAATCACCCAGCGTAAACGGGCCCATCGGATACCCAAGTCCGAGCTTCATGGATGCGTCGATGTCGACAATCGATCCAACGCCTTCTTCGAGAGCGCGCACGGCATCGAGCATGTACGGCACCAGCAGGCGATTGACGATAAAGCCCGTAGTGTCGTTAGCCCGCACCGGTACTTTGCCCAGCCGCTTGCCGAACTCAAAAGCCTGCTCGTAAACGTCGCCATCGGTAAGAATCGTCCTCACGACTTCAACCAGCTTCATGATTGGCACTGGGTTGAAAAAGTGCAGACCCACAAAGCGTTTCTGACGTTCCGGCGAGGTTGCAGTCATCATTTCCGTTATCGAAATTGAAGACGTGTTTGAGGCGAAGATCGTTTCCGGCTTGCAGATGCCATCCAGCTCGGCGTAGGTCGTCCGCTTCTCGGCGATGTTTTCGATGATCGCTTCGATCACAATGTCGCAGTCGGCAAAATCAGCAAATGATGTGGTGCCTGACAGACGATCACGCGCCGCCTTTTGTTGTTCGGCGGTGATGGTTCCTTTCTCAGCAAACTTCGCCAGCGATTTTTCGATCCCCACAAGTCCTTTTTGTAGGAGCTCCTCAGAAACTTCGCGAACCACCGTTTCAAATCCCGCGGAAGCGGCGGTCTGCGCGATACCTGAACCCATCAGCCCACAGCCCAGTACTCCAACTTTCTTAATTTCCATCTCTCCTGCTTCTCCTGTTTGTAGTAACGCAAACTGCTAGTTTGCGCTCTTAACCTAAACCTGCCTGCTTCAGACGATCGGTTGCTGCCGCCAGTCACACGCAAACTAACAGTTTGCGATACATTACTTTTGCGGTTCCTCCTGAATCAGATCATTCAAACCACTATGATTTCTTGCTCCGGTCTTGAGCCACTGATTGTACTCTTTTCGCCATGCGAAAAAATCCAGCGTAAGCTGATCGGCCGGGACAGGTCTCTTCTTGTCAGTCGCGAGCGACGTTGCTGGAGCCGGCTTTGGTTCCTTCGCTCGCAACAGTAAGGCCTTTAGTCTTTGTCTCAAATCGTCTGCGTTCTCATCAAGCGAAGGCGCTTCCTCCAGAATCTTTACTGCGGCGTCGATGTTGCTCGAATTCTTGTCCTGCACGGCGACGACAAACGCTTCCTGTGCGTCGTTCATAGCCTTCGCGTAATTAACGTAAGCCGGATTCTGTGGTTCAGCAGTCTGGCCCTGGGCCAGGAGCTCCGGCGGCCAGGGATCGCGGAAGTGCCGTGCGGTCATGATGAAGCTCACAGCGACAAGGGCAATTGCGGCTGTCTGGAAAACTCGCCAGATGACAGCGCCGCCTGATCCTTCGCCTGGCCGCTTGTAATCGATCGCCAGCGCCAACAGGGCGCCGGACAGCATGCCGCCAAGGTGCGCGGCGTTATCGATGAAGCCACGCAACACGTAGCCGATGAAAAGATTGAGCACGATCATCGGCAGCAACCCGGTGCCAAACGCGCGCTTGAAACCTTCAGGCAACTCACGGCGAAACCTGATGCCAAAAACAAAAAGAACACCCACCAGTCCAAACAAGGCGCCTGAAGCTCCCGCCGACGGGGTGTCGGAGGCTTTGAAAATGAAACCGGTGATTGGCCCGGCACCCAAGCCCGGTCTGACGGTAAGATAACTGGCCACCACACCGGCCACGCCCGTCAACACCCAAATGACGACAAATTTTGCTGAGCCGTAAAGCTTCTCAACGTAGGGACCAACAATCCACAAGCTATACATGTTTACGAGGACATGCAGCAGGTTGACGTGCAGGAACATAGGCGTGACAAAACGCCACCATTGATGTTGATTGTAGATGTAGGAATTCAGTTTGGCTCCGAACGGCAGGAGTACTTCGGCCGGTATGGGAGCGGTCATGCTTAATGGAACTCCGCTCGACTGCCACATCAATATGAAGATGAAAATATTGGCAACCAGCAGAACGATGGTGAACTTGTAAGGCCGACTCAAAACTGAACGCGCAAATTTAACTGCCTCGCTCTCGCCGGGAACCGATTGTTGCTGTCGCGCGCCGGCTGGGCCAGTAGTCGAGGCACCACAAACAGCGCATTGCTGTTGGCCGCTGCCGACAATTGCGCCGCAATTGCGACACATAGTAGGTCGGCCGGAATTGGCTGGTTGCGTCTTTTCGTTACGTGAGTTAATTAGCAAGGTGTTTACACTCACAAGCGTGATGCTTGTTCTCAAAGAGAACCGGCATCACGCCCGTGATTTCTAAGAGTCGGCTAACTCAAAGGAACTCTACCTATGTCTCCGAACGGCCAGCCGTGATCGACTATGAGCCAACCTCTTCAAGCAGGCTAACCAGGTCATCGGCATGTTCTTCTTCGACTGCCAGAATTCCTTCCAGCATGCGACGCGAAGTCGGATCGTCGTTTCCGAAGTACTGAATCATTTCCCGGTAGCTATCAATCGCTATTCGCTCCGCCACAAGATCTTCTTTGATCATATCGAGCAGCGTAGTTCCCTCGACGTATTCGGCATGACTATTTGTTAGCAAGCCTGCCGGATTCAGGTCCGGCGCGCCGTTAAGTTGCACAATACGTGCTGCAATCTGGTCGGCATGGCCCTGTTCTTCATTGGAATGTTGAAGAAACTCGGCAGCGACACTCTCTGCGTGGATGCCGGAAGCCATAAAGTAATGTCGCCGGTACCGGAGCACACAAACAATCTCGGTGGCCAGGGCTTCATTCAAAATTTTGACGGCGGTCTCGCGATCAGCGGAATAGCCTTCAGTAACTGCGCCATCTTGAATGTGTTTGCGGGCGCGTTCACGTAATGTTTTTACGTCAGTTAGAAATGGTTTATCAGACACAGTTTTTGCTCCTGATTGTTCAGCCACGACTTTCACTCCTCAGATGAAATAGGGGGAAGGATGATGGTACTCGCGACTGTGAGGAGGAGCAAGCGCAACGGGGTGGGCTGACGACACCAGTCCTAAATTGCAGAGGATACTAACTATTGCGTCGCTTCATATCTTGATTGATGGGACGCGGACTGTGCGTTTTCTTCGCGTCCAGATCAGGAGCGGTGTAAAGATAGCGGAAAAGAACGCGACAACGGTGATGATAAAGGGCATCGCTGTAAGGAAGCTCTCCTGAAGATCCCCAACGCCCATTCCTCCGCAGTCAGACACCATGACTTAGGAGACACCAGCTCTCGGAGCTTTGTTCCGGTCATTCCGCAGAAAGCTTCGCCGAAACTTGTATTTCGTTAGCGCCACTTGCTTGTGTATTCACCACTTCAATCGGAATTTGCCAGATCAACGTTTTGATCCGGCACGTTCCCGTGTTGTCCTCGCGACAATAAAAGGCGGTGAACTGCAAACGGAGACTTGCCTTTCCGGATTCGAACACCCTCATAGGAATTTCTAGCGGCAGAGCCGGATTTTTGAGTGAGCGGCTGACGACTGATTCGTGACCAATCACGCCAAGTCGCGAATCCGACTCCAGACCGACTTGCTTGCTTCCATCTTGAACGGAAACGCGATAACGCTGCGGCGCCGCAGCATTGAGGTGGTAACCGGTCGGCAAATCAAGATTGACCAGCAACGCACCACGACCCAGGCGCAGCGTCTGCGAAGGCAGTTTGATTTCATCCGCGTTAGGGCCAGTTGTCGCCAATTCAGAATTGTCCGATTGAGAAATAGGTGGTTGCAGCCCTTTGATGTTCAGCGTCGTCGTTTGCTTGGTTTTCAAGTCAACCACACGAATGGCGTGATTATTCGTATCCGCAACGTAGAGTGTCCCATTTGCGATAGCGAGTCCCGCAGGTTCATAGAACGATGCCACATCGCCGTCAGCCTGGCCGGGTTTGCCAGTACCGAGGAAAGCCTTGACAGTACGCTCCTTTGGATCGAGTTCTTTGATCCTGTGATTGTATGTATCAGCGATCAATATCTTGCCGTTGGAAGCGACTACGCCGAGCGGATGTTGCAGCCTGACGTCATCGCCAGTGCCGTCGGTGTCGCCGAACTCAAACAAATCGCCGCCCACGAGCGTCTCGACCTGACCGCTCGCGAAATCGATGGCGCGAATGATGTTCGACTCGCTGTCGGCAATGTAGAGCCTTTTGCCGTCGGACGTTATTCCCGATGGTTGTGCAAATCCCGCATCGAGCAGCGGTCCGTCCTCGCGCGCTTCGCGTCCGGAACCGGCAAACGTCGACACCTCCTGCTTGTCCAGATCAAGTTTCCAAATCTGGTGTGTTCCGGCCATGGTGATGTAGAGCCGTCTGCCGACAAGTTGCAGATCCCAGGGCGAACTAAGTGCAATCGTGCGCGCCGGACCCTGCTTGAAGTAATCGCGCGTCTGTTGTCCGGTGCCTGCAACTGTCTCCACGGTCTTTGTTTTGAGATCCACGCGGCGAATCAAATGATTTTCGGTGTCAGCCACGTAGAGACTGTCACCTTCCAGCGCCAATCCCTGTGGACGATAGAAACTCGCCCTATCAAAAGCTGCATCCGTCGCGCCTGATGCGCCAGTGCCGACCGTTTCTAACAGAGTGCCGTCTAGTTTGGTGATTACTAGCCGATTGTGATTTGAGTCGGCAATAAACAGGCGATCGCCTTTTGCATCCGCCAGAATCTTTCCCGGAAAAGCCAGCGGCAGATCACCAACTTTAGCGCGCTCGAGTGTCAACTTGAGCGGCGTTTCGTTGAGCTCACCTCGCTTGCGAAAATCCGCGACAGCCTTGGCGATTACCTGATCGATTAGTTCGTAATTTCCCTCTCCGGAAACGGCGCCAATGACGTAACCCGCCGGATCGATCAAGACCTGTGTTGGCCAGGCGCGCACGCCGTAGCTTTGCCAAACCTTGAAATCCGCGTCGTTGTAAACAGGGTGCTCGATCTCATAACGCAGAATGATGCGGCGAATGTTTTCGGTGTCCTTTTCGTTTTCAAACTTCGCGGAGTGCACGCCGATGACGACCAACTGATTCGCATACTTATGTTCCAACCGTTTGAGATCGGGAATGATATGAATGCAGTTGATGCAGCCGTAAGTCCAAAAGTCGAGCAGCACCACCTTGCCTTTGAGCGCGGCGAGCGTAAGCGGCTTATCGGTGTTTAGCCATCCGCGGCCGCCGGTTAATTCCGGAGCGCGTACGCGAACCTTTTCCTGAGCAGACATGGCAGAACCTCTCATAATGATCGAACCGAATGAATGGGCGAGGAACAAAATGGCCGACAGGAGAATAAGCCGGGCGACCTTGTTTGAACGAACCATGTAACGATTGTTATCCAAATCAATGTCTATCAAACTTGAGATTGCGACTATTCTAGCTGCGCCAAAAGAAACTCGCTAGACAGAAGCCCGCCCAACCCTTCAAGTGATTGGCTGGGACCGCGGGCGTCCCGCCGGCAATGAGTGCGAAGCGCGAATAATAGATTGTTGTCTCAAACCGCGCGCCCTGCAGCGCGTTTGCGGGCGGGACGCCCGCGATCCCAGCCAATCGCTTGAGCGGTTTATTTCGACTAGAACCGCTCGGTTTGGTTAGAATGGTGTCGCTTATTTCGCAGTCTTGATCCGCACATGAACACGCAACCCCTCGAAAACGACGATGCTGGCCCCGAAGGTAGGAACCGCAACCTGCAACTCATTCAAGTTGGATCTTCGCAGTTTGGGATCTTCGCAAATGAGATTTCAGCCATAGTGCCCTGGCAGGAACCAACTCCACTGCCGCACGCTCCCAGTTCGGTGCTAGGTGTCGTCAGCATTCAAGGTCGCATGTTGACAGTACTGGATCTTGCCACTCTTCTTTCCACGGACCCGATTACGAGTAATGATTCGCGGACCTCTCCCGCACAGCTGATCGCCCTGCGCGGTGATGAACAGCTCGCGTTGGTGACCGAAGCACTCGGTGATCTCGTCCAACCGTCCGATGATTCGATGAAGAACCGCGAAACGGACTCACCCGCCGTGCTTGGTGTAATCCAACATGAGGGCAGGGAAGTAAGAGTTCTCAACCTAAAGGGACTCTTTCCCGCGGCGTTGCAGGGACGGCAGCGACGCAAACGGCAATTCTAGAATCTTCGCGTGACGTTTTGCTTGAGTAGTTCCAGAGTTGCTAAGGTGACTCTGCGTGTGGAATGTGAAAATCCTGCCCGAGTGTTAGAATCGAAATCGAATCCAAAAAGTGAAGAGTCTTCACGGGAGCCGCTCGTGTTCCCGGTGGATTACTCGTCGCTTCAGTTGGCAATAGCTTTACCCAAAGACATGCACGAACAGGCATTCAACATTCTTGAGTACGACGAACTGCGGAGCTTGATCAGGCGTGGCGCGCAAACGCCCATGGGGCAAGCGCGCGTAAACGCACTACGTCCTTTTGCAGGTATTGCCGAACTGCAAAGAGAACTTGGGGCGGTATCGGAGTGTGTCGAGTTAAGAAAGCGAGGCGGCACATGGACGTTTAGCGAGCTGGGCGATCCGGCAGAAAAACTCGCGCTGCTGCGCGTCGAGGGCACGATTCTCGAACCGGCCGCGATGCTCGAGATCAAATCGCTATCGGATCACGCGATGTCCGCGCGGGCGTCCATTCTTGCGGAGCGTCAGACATCGCCAGTGCTGTGGAGTCTGGTTGAAAGGCTGCCCGTTGAGCTAAGTCGGCTTAGTGCTCGGATTGCCAACAAGATCTTGCCAACTGGTGAACTGGATGATCGCGCGAGTCCTGAACTGGCCCGCATCCGGCACGAGATCACCTCGCAGCGCTCGCGTATTACGCGCGCCCTTGAAAGCCTGATGCGCAAATCGGGCGAGGCGATCCAGGATGAGTTGGTTACGATTCGTAACGACCGGTTTGTAATTCCGGTGAAGTCTGATCACCGTGCCCGCGTAAACGGGGTGGCCCATGGTTATTCTTCCTCCGGCGCCACGGCGTTTATCGAGCCGCTTGAAACAATTGAGGCAAACAACGAGTTGCAGGCGCTGCATGAGGCGGAAGCTCGAGAAATCTACAAGATCCTGTTTGGCTTGACTCAGGAGGTCCGCAAGCAGCTGGTTGCGCTCGTGCTGGCTGCTGAGGCAGTTGCTGAACTGGATTTTGTTAACGCGAAGGCGGTCTTCTACCAAAAGTTCAACTGTGTAATTCCTGAGATCAGTTCGGGCGGTCTTGATTTCATCGACGCGCGCCATCCGCTCCTCGAAGAAAACCTGCGTGCTTCCGGAACTGCAGTGGTACCAGTTTCTTTCGCGCTCGACGAAAACAACAACTCGATGGTGATCTCCGGCGCTAACGCAGGCGGCAAAACGGTCGTTCTCAAAACTGCTGGACTGCTTTCGCTAATGGCACTTTCCGGCCTGCCGGTTCCGGCTCGTGAAGCAAGAATTCCGTTTTATGCTTCAGTCCTCGCCGACATTGGCGACCACCAATCGTTGGCCGCAAATCTTTCTACCTTTACTTCGCACGTCGCTAACATTTCGCGAATGATCGAGATCTGCCAAGCGCCAGCGCTGGTCTTGCTTGATGAAGTTGGCACCGGCACCGACCCGGAAGAGGGCTCAGCGCTGGGTGTTGCGGTAGTCGATCACTTTCGCAAAGCTTGCCGCGCGCAGGTAATGGCAACAACTCATTACAGCGGTTTGAAAATGTATGCCGGGAATGAAGTGGGCGTCCTCAATGCGAGCGTTGAGTTTGATGAGAAAACGTTGCAACCGACTTACCGGCTGATTGTTGGCGTAGCCGGCTCGTCGTCCGGTCTTGAGATCGCGCGTCGATTTGGTATACCCGGCGAGGTGATTAATGTCGCTTTGGAGTTAGTCAAGGATTCCTCGCGACAGGCGGCGGAATATTTACGCCGAATTAAACGCGAGGCGGAAGAGGCCGAGGCGTTGCGCGTGGCGCTTGAAGAAGAGCGGGCCGCAGTAGCGGAGAAGTTTGCCGGGCTCGACAGGCAAGCAGAGCGGCAGGAACGTGAGCGACAAGTCTTGTTTCAAAAATCCCTCGACGCGATCATCCGCGATTTTGAGAAGCGTTCGCGTGAGTTGGTTGCAACCATTCAGGATCGTTCCGAACGTCTCAAGGTCGACCGCGAATCACAGCGCCGGGTGGCAGAACTAAAGCGAGAAGCTCAAAAAGCAACTTATGCCGGAGGCAAAAGGGGAACTCTGTCTGCGACCGTCGATACAAGCGGACGTGGCGTGCGGGTGATGCGCGATGGGCTCGTCGTCAAAAAAGAAAAAGGAATTGAGGAAAGCAGACCCGACGAGGAGGAGTATACATCGGCGGACGCGCGCGAGATTGCGGTGGGCGATACGGTGAAGTTGCGCTCGTTTGGTTCAGTCGGAATCGTGGATAGTCTTAAAGGGGACGAAGCGGAAGTGCGTGTGAAATCACTTCGGTTTCGGGAGAAGTTGGTGAATCTCGAGCTGGTGGAGTTGTCGGCCTCAGCGAAGGTGAAAACAGAAAAGCTTGCGAGTCTAAGGGCCGCTCGCGGAAACGAAGTTCAACTCAAACCGGTGCAGGGAAACGGTCGCACGGAATTGAACGTGATCGGACAGACGACGGATGTAGCAGCAGACGCCGTAGATAAGTTTCTCGATGAAGCGTCGTTGGCTGGTTTGAGTCAAGTGCGAATAGTTCACGGGCACGGCACGGGCGCACTACGACGAGCAATCGCCGAATTATTGAAAGACCATCCGCACGTCGCGCGCTTTATTGCGGCGCCGCAGGACCAGGGTGGAAGTGGTGCGACAGTTGTAGAATTGAAGCAGTAGGAATGCGTTACCCCCAAACATTCATCGACGATCTCAAGCGCCAGGCCGACATAGTCCGCGTCGTGCAGGACTACGTGCAGCTCAAGAAAAAAGGCGCTAATTGGATGGCGTGTTGTCCTTTCCACAAGGAGAAGACCGCCTCGTTTTCCGTCAGTCCGGCAAAAGAAATCTTCTATTGTTTTGGCTGTCACAAAGGCGGCTCAGTTTTCAACTTTGTGATGGAGATGGAACGCGTCTCATTTCCTGAAGCCATTAAGCTGATTGCGGAAAAATCAGGCGTGCCGCTGCCGAAGTTGATCGACGATAGTCGCTTTGAAGCGAGACGGAACGAAGCGGACGCTGTAATTGAACTTAACAAGTGGGCGCTTGAGTGGTGGGAACAACAACTGGAGTCGAGTGCCGAAGCGCGGATCGCCCGTGACTACCTGCAACGGCGAGAAATCACGGACGAGACTCGCAAGACATTTCGCATGGGATACGCGCCGGATAGTTGGGACGCCCTCTCGATTTATCTCCGGCAAAAGGGCGCGAGCCAGGATCAGATTGAACGCAGCGGGTTGGTGGTTAAGAAGGATGAAGGCGGCTCGTACGATCGTTTCAGAGGGCGACTAATCTTTCCAGTGATGGACATTCAGGGGAAACCGATCGCCTTTGGTGGTCGCACCCTCCACGATGAAGATGCAAAATACATCAACTCACCGGAGACCGCGGCTTACGTAAAAGGACGCAATCTTTTTGGTCTCAACCTGACTCGCGATGAAATTCGACGTGCTGGATTTGTGATCCTGGTTGAAGGATTTCTGGATCTGATCGTTCCTTATCAATTCGGTATTCGCAACGTAGTAGCAAGTTTGGGTACGGCGTTAACGGGTGATCAAGCGAGGTTAGCAAGCCGGTTTGCCCGCAAAGTTGTGGTCAACTATGATGGCGACAACGCAGGTATTCAGGCGGCAAAAAAGGCAATTTCAATTCTGCTCGCGGAAGACCTCGAAGTGAAGATTCTGGTACTGCCAGAGGCTTCGGATCCGGATGAGTTCATCAGAAAATCCGGCGTCAGTGAGTATCAAAAGCAACGTGGGCTTGCACAACCCCACATACAATTCGTCATCGACCAGGCCATACGGGATCGCAAACTTAGCAATCCGGCTGACAAAGAGGCTGCGATTGATGAAGTGCTTCCGTATATTCGCGTCGTCCGCAGCCGTCTTCAGAAGCGCGAATATTTTGATATCGCGATGGACTCGCTGCGAATCGGCGATGCTACTTTGCGACGCGAATTGTGGCATTCAATTCGCCAGGGAACGGGTGAAGCCGGCCGTAACAGCGACACCGCTAAGACAACCATTAAACGTACAACGGCGAAACCCACGGTGGCGGAAATTCAGTTACTGGAACTTCTGGTTAATGACGAAACAGTGCGACGAAAGATTTTGCCAAAACTGGAACCGGCTGATTACGAAGATCTACCGACCGCCGCAATTTTCAAGGCGATTATGGGAATCAGTAGTGAGGGCGGCGACATAGACTTTGGTCGATTGAGTTCACGCATTGATGAAGCGGATCCGGTAGCGGAACTCCTGCCAATGCTGCTGATGGGTGATGAACCTGCAGGCGATGGCGCGGATCGTGAGGTGGGACCCAGGGCTGAGAAATGTTTGGACGCGCTCCGACTTATGAACATAAACAGTCGGATTCGAGAGTTGCACGCTGAGCTCGCAGACGCCGAGCGGGCCGGCGATGAAGCTAACCTGATTCGCCTTAGCGCGGAATATGGTGAATTGAACAAGCTGCGAAAGTCTTTTGAACCGCAGAGTCAAATTGCTCAAGCGGAAAATGCCTAACACGGCCCTCATGCCTCGTTTCAGCGAGGTGACAGGAACACCCAAGGTTGTTGCGCCAAGTAAGGTCCAAAGGGAACCATTGAATTGGTTCGTTGCTACAAGTATCGATGAAATCGCTGGTTTACACGACAAGTTCATAGCAAAGGGATTGATTTGAGTATCGAAGACAAAGATCGTGATGACGTTATGGAGCGGCTCCTGGAGTTGGGCGGCGACAAGAAATATCTCACGTTCGATGACCTCAATCGCGAGTTGCCGGACAATGTCGTCTCTCCTGACGACATTGAAGACGTGCTGCAAAAGCTCGAAGGTTCAAACATTCCCGTTGGAGATTCTGATGAGCGTTTGCTGGAACAGGCTGCGGCCGTGGCTGCTGACGAGGAAGAGGCCGACGAAGATGTCGAACTCGATCTGTCTGCTGGGGCTCTTGAGAAAACCAACGATCCGGTTCGACTATATCTTCGTGAGATGGGCGTTGTTCCACTGCTTACGCGCGAAGGGGAAGTGGCGATTGCCAAACGCATCGAACGAGGTCAGCTCAAGACTCAAAAAGCCATTGCGCGCTCGCCAATTGCTGTCAAAGAACTTCTGAAAATCGGCGAAGAACTTGAAGCGGGCAAGACCAATATCCGCGAGATCGTTATTTTCGCCGAACAGGCGGAGCTCACCGGCGACGAAGACGTGGATAAGGCGGACGAGTATAGGGCCTGGACTGTCGAAGGCATCGAGAATATCCGCAAGGTCTTCAAGCAAGGATTGAATGATTGGGAAAAGCTGCGAGACGAACAGAAGGCCGTCCACGGCAAGAAGAGTAAAAAAATGTTGCGCCTGCGACGCAAGGTAGCTCGCCTGCGGCTGGAAATAGCGCAGGAGATAGGCCGGCTAAACGTTACCGAGCGCGCTCGTCAACGTTTGATCAGTTCCATTCGGACCGTGCAGAAGGAAGTTCGCGACGCTGAACGGGAAATCGATAGCCTAACCGAAAAGCTTAGCCGCAAGCGTTTTAAAACAGATGATCAAAAAGAGTTTAAGCAACGTGTTTCGGCAGCAAAGAAGCGTCTTCTTTTGCTTGAAGCTGAACACTACATCAGTCCCGTTGAAATAAGGCGGTCCTTACAGGCAATCATTATTGGTGAACAGCAGGCCGGCCAGGCTAAGCGCGAGTTGGTGGAGGCAAACTTACGATTGGTAGTGTCGATAGCCAAGAAATACACCAACCGCGGCCTGCAGTTTCTGGATCTGATTCAGGAAGGCAACATTGGTTTGATGAAGGCGGTTGATAAGTTTGAGTGGCGCCGCGGCTATAAGTTTTCGACTTACGCGACCTGGTGGATTCGCCAGGCAATAACGCGCGCGATTGCCGATCAAGCACGCACTATTCGCATTCCCGTGCACATGATTGAGACCATTAACAAACTGATTAGAACTTCGCGCTCGCTGGTGCAGGAGCTTGGCCGCGAGCCGACCAGCGAAGAGATCGCCAGGAAGATGGACATCCCGGTGGCAAAGGTGCGCAAGGTCCTGAAGATAGCCCAGGAACCGATTTCACTGGAAACACCCATTGGTGAGGAAGAGGATTCACATCTCGGCGACTTCATCGAAGATAAGTCTATTCTGAATCCGGCCGATGCTGTAGTTGCTTCCAATTTGCGTGAGATCACTGACGAGGTGTTAGCAACCCTGACACCGCGCGAAGAGAAGGTGATTAAGATGCGGTTTGGTTTGGGTACGACGGGATCCGAACATACCCTGGAAGAGGTAGGGCAGCATTTTGCAGTTACACGCGAACGCATTCGCCAAATCGAAGCAAAGGCCCTACGCAAACTCCGTCATCCATCACGCTCCCGCAAGCTTAAAGCTTTTCTCGAAAACACACAGAGATAGATTTCAAGCTTGCATGAGAAAGGGCACAGAACTTCCTGCGCCCCCCAAGGTTTTTGCGACTTGATTGTGGTTACTTGGTCGAGAAGAAAGTGGCGCTCTTCGCAGTGTGATCGAAGGCATAGTCATAAACAAGACCCGGGCACCATTCAATTGGCCTCACAAATTGCACTCTTACTTCAATTCGATTGTCCAGTAGCTGAGGATTAATAACCGCATTCGAAGGGATGCTATATTCCGCGGAACTCTTCACCAGTTGCTCGCGGATCCAATCAGGGGGTTTGCCCAAGGCGACTGCGGTGTCAACGTCATGCTGCATCAAGTCCTTGATTTGATAGTCCAAATAGAAGACAGGAATGAATTGATAACCTTCGTAGGCTACGCTAACGAGAATCGCTGCCACAATCAAAAACTTGAGACGAGCCCCGCCCCGCTCAGATCTTCTCGGCGTTGTGTTTTTGTTCATTAACTTTCACTAGCTCCGGTGAAAAACATCGCGCACTGATTTTGCTAACAGCGCCGCACTAATCTCTTTTCCATCTACGATGCGCGGGCGGCCGATCCGTTCGAGCAGCACCCACTGTACGTGACCAGCTGATCGTTTCTTGTCATGCGCGATCGCATCTATCACCGCGCGCTCGTCCAGATCTTGAGCGGATGGCAAAGGCCCACACAGACTTACTGCCTCGCGAAGCAATTCTAACTCCGTTTGGCTGAGCAGGCCTAAGTTTTTTGAAAGCTCGCCAGCGACCAACATTCCTTGTCCAACTGCTTCACCATGTCGGAACCGTCGATACCTCGTGACCGTCTCCAACGCATGAGCGATGGTGTGACCAAAGTTCAAAATCCGGCGCGAACTGTGATCGGAGCGACCAGGTTCCTCGCGTTCATCAGCCGCTACGATCGAAGCCTTGAAGGCACAGTGGCCAGCAATAAGTTCTTCAAGACGGGACGAGATCAAATCCTCGTTGTTTCCAGAGGATCTTAGAAAATCCGTCGTTGCTTTGAAGAGTTTTCGGCCACCTACAGCGCCTTGTTTTACGCACTCACACCATCCGGCAACTAACTCTCGCTCAGGCAAGGTTCGAAGCGTCTCGATGTCGGCTATGACCGCTACAGGTTGATGAAAACTGCCGACAAGATTTTTGCCGGCTGATAAATTGACGCCGGTTTTACCACCGACGGAAGAGTCAACCTGTGCCAGCAAGCTCGTGGGAATTTGAATAAACAGCAAACCTCGCAAGTAGACTGAAGCCGCAAAGCCGGCTACGTCGCCGACGATCCCACCACCCAGCGCAACCACACAATCACTTCGTTCGAACCTGCTCTCAGAGAAGAAATTAAGTGTCTGCTGAACTGTTTTGATCGACTTATAGCTCTCGCCATCGCCAATTAGCCACGGTCGGACGTCAAAGCCGCTCGCACGCAAACTGTTGTGGACCACAGTTCCATAAAGCGAATACACACGTTTGTTGGAGACTATAGAGACGCGCTGGGCCCGCTTTCCGATACAACTGCGGACCACGGAGCCAACCCGCGAGAGGAGCTCCCGACCTACCCGAATTTCGTATTTGTGTGCTCGCTCTTTTATGCGAACTTCCACTCGCTTCAAGGGGCAAACTCCATACTCATCGTTGGACCAACGCGTCACGAACCTGTATCAACTGAGACTATGGTAGTTTGAGAGCACACGCAACCGAAATGGTCTTGCGTATTTAGTAAATTGTCAGTTGGATTTGAAAATTGAAGGCGCAGTAGAAAAGCGAATGGGCGCGACAAACGTGGGAGTACGTCGCGCCCATCCATATTTGTGGTCACTGTCCTCACCCCAGCAACCACTTGAGATGGAGGATTCACCAACCATCTCTTCTTGCCCCACAATATACATCGCAACGCGCGTGCCGTGCAAGACACACTAAATTCACAAATGCGAAGCTGAGAATTTACTATTGTTCTCCACGTTGCTCTTCATTTACCCTCAAAAACTTGAGCGCCTCACTTGAAAAAAGGGAGTAATTATTTCAAAGCTACGCGTAAAATTTTCACACCACTACCTCTCTTAAACACCCAGCGTCTTTCGAATCACGCCTGCCAAAGTAGCGGCGTACTCTTCGATTTCGTTCTGGCTCTTTCCCTCAATCATAACGCGTGCCAATGGCTCGGTACCCGAATAGCGGAGGAGTAGTCGCCCTTGGGAACCGAGTTGGCTTTGTATCTCTTCCGCAACGCTTTGGATTGCCGCGACCTCGGCGAACGGCTGTTTAGTTTTCACTTCTACGTTAACGAGGATCTGCGGAAACGTTTGAAAGCCGACTGTAAGTTGGTGAAGGTCTTTGCCTGCTTCAGTCATTGCTCGCAGCATGCTGAGTGTCGTGATCAGTCCATCCCCGGCGAGGCTCAAGCGTGGGAAAATGATGTGGCCAGACTGCTCACCGCCAAGGTTAAGGCCTAACCTCAGCAGTTCTTCCAACACGTATTTGTCCCCAACATCCGTGCGAATTAAATGAATGTTTTGGGCCTGAAAAGCCACTTCGAGGCCTATATTGCTCATCACGGTGGCCACCACCGTATCGTCATTTAGTTCGCCGCGCGTGCGAAGATACTCGGCCAGTACCCAAAGACTTCCGTCTCCGTTTACCAAGCTGCCATTTGCATCGACGAACAATGCTCGATCTGCGTCGCCATCAAACGCGACACCCAGGTTTGCTCGCTGCTTTAGAACTTCAGCCTGCAGTACTTCGGTATGAAGGGAGCCACAGCCCAGGTTTATGTTGCGGCCATCGGGTGAGTTGTTGATTGTAGTTACGGTAGCACCCAAGCGTTCAAACAACTCCGGCGCCAGACTTGAAGCCGCGCCGTTTGCACAGTCAAGCACCAGTCGAATTCCCCGCAGTGATAAGTCTCTGCCAATTTCGTCGGCGAGGAAGTTCGCATAGCGTACTCGCAAATCCACGGCTTCACCGGCGTCGATTACGTAAGGCGGCGTTGAGGCATTGTTCTGCCGGCCCGCATCGGAATCGCGTTGCGCAAACACGTCGCCCTCAATGAGCCGCTCAGTCGCTTCAGCTAGTTTGCGTCCCGAAGGAGCGAAGAGTTTTATGCCGTTGTCTCGATAAGCGTTGTGAGAGGCGCTGATCACAACGCCTGCATCTGCCGGCAAGGTGCGAGCAAGGAAAGCGACACCGGGCGTTGTAATCACGCCAGCTGATTTCGCTTCTGCTCCAGCCCGAGTCAATCCTGCCACCAGCGCTTGTTCCAGCCATTCGCCAGACTCTCTTGTGTCTCTGCCGATCACAACCAACGGCTGGCGGCCAAGACTTTCCCTAAGACGACGAGCGAGGGAAGCTCCGACAGTCTCAATTGTTGCAGCGTCAAGCGGAAAACTTCCGGCCTCGTCACGCATTCCATCCGTGCCAAAAAGTTTCTTCATTAAGAATTAGGAGAAGTCAGAGGGACTAAGGGTGACGAGCAGGCGCGACAAAGCGCGCTACGTAAGGCGAGTGATCGGCAGTGACGAATCTTAAATGAAGATCGCCTCGTCTCTTCTCACTAACGTCAACACGAATATCAACTGCCGAATCGAGTATATCGATCTTTGGATCCGAAATGTTGATTTCAACATGCGAAACACTAAAACTTTCCTTCTTACCGTCGAGCCAAACCGTTTCGGTGACAGCTTTCCGCAATGCGTTAACCCGATCCGCTGGGCCACGTAATCTGATCTTCGCCGGATTAACCGTGACACCTGTCACTTCGTAACCCTCCGGTAGCTTGCCCTCAAATTTCACTTCAACATCAACCGGAATTTCTACGACTGGCTCGAGACGAATAGGGACACTTGCAGGATGGAAACCCTGAATCTTTACGTCTTCCTGCAAATCTACTTTAACGCGATCAAGAGTCAGCTTTATCACACGCTCGCCGGCCCGCTGATCGCTCAAATCAACATTCGCGATCAGATCGCGGGGTCCAATGCGATCGAGCTTGTCTTTGCTTCCCGTAAGAATCACATCAACTGTGCCCGGAGGGTCGTTGCTTATTTCCAAGCCATCAGGTTGCAAAAAATTTAGCTGGACTCCAGTGACGCGCAGGGTCACCGGCTTATTTTGCCCAGTTACGCCCAGCCAAAGGGCAATTGTTATCGCGAGGGCCAGTAACTTTAAGCCCCAGTCTTCGAGGAATACCTTGCGCAGCAACCGTTCAGGCGGAGTCGGGCTCCGCGGCGCGGCAGTTGTCTCGGTGTCTTCAGTGTCTTGATAGGGCATAGGCAACTCAAATCCGAGATCTCAAATTTCAAATCCCAGATCGGGATTCTATCGAAGGCTGTTTCTACTCAGCCGTTCTCCACTTCAGATCGACGCAATCTCCTCAGTCTCAGCGTCGGGTTCACCAGGTTTCTCCTGGGGCTTAGGCTTTTCTCGTTTCGGTGAAATCTCGAGTGCCTCAGAGATCGCGGCCCTGAGTCTGGGCGCGTCTAAACCTCGTTTGATTTCTCCATGTTGGACAATAGAAATCAACCCGGATTCCTCGGAAACTACCACTGCGACCGCGTCTGTGTCTTCTGTGACCCCGAGCGCGGCGCGATGCCGGGTCCCCAGATCGCGAGAGAGGCGCGGATTCAAAGTCAATGGCAAAAAGCAGGAAGCGGCGGCAACGCGATGCCGGCGAACTACAACGGCGCCGTCGTGAAGTGGTGACTCCGGATTGAAAATGCTCACCAGCAGATCGTAGCTGAGTTCGGCATCGAGCTTTACGCCGCCATCAACGATGTTCTTCAGTCCGATGTTGCGCTCGATCACGATCAGCGCACCTGTCTTAGTAGACGCCAGCGAAGTCGCAGCCAGAATCACTTCGTCATAGACGCCCTCGCCGAATTGACCATGTTGCCCACGCGTAAAGGGCATGCGGAAGCGATTGCCGAACGTAGTCAATGCCTGACGAATCTCGTTTTGGAAGAGAACGATGATGGCGACGCCGATGTAGAGCAATGCGCCTCGCAGGATAAATGCAAGGGTTGTCAGGTCTTGTCTAACGGCCAGCCAGTAAAGGAGGGCAAAGGCCCCGATCGCGGCGGCCATCGGAGCGGCGCGGGTTCCCCGGACGAGTTTCAAAACCGCATACACAAGCAAGAAGACAAGAATGACATCCGCGATATTACGCGGCTCACTAAGCCTTCCGAGATACTCCGTGTATGGCAGTAGTAATAACATTTACTTTGAGAATTCGGATTTGCGATTTGCGATTCAAGAGCTGCAATTTAGTTTCACCCAACCGTAATCGAAATCCTCGATGCCTTTTCAACCAACGTGCTCCGGGAGCACTTCCTTTTTTAAGCTATGACTCTCTCTCGCCGTCTCCAGAAAGATCAATTCGACCTTAGGTTCGGCCTGCTTTATCAAACTCTCGATCTCTTCGTTAGTTCGCTCTATGTCATCGGTAACCAGATCGTCGCGCAGGTTGACGTGGGCGTTGATCAATATTTGTTTTGGCGCCAGGTGCATTGTTAGTAGTTCTATTAACTTCACCACATTCGGGTGACTTTCAATCGCTGCTTTGATTGCCTGTCGGCTTTTCGGATTAGCGGCCTCGCCAAGCAGTAAGCCTCGCGAGGTGCGCGCCAGGACGAACGCCACAACCGCCAACACCAGACCGATCAATATCGAGGCAACGCCGTCCCAGTAGGCGCCATCACCCGGACCGCTGTGATGCTCAGTCAGGTAGAGTCCCGCCGCCGCTATGATGATTCCGAGCAGCGCTGCGGAGTCTTCCAAGATGACGGTTTTCGCTGTCGGATCCTTCGACTCGCGAATGTATTCAAAGAACGTCAGGCCCTCATGTTTGGCCTCTTTCGTCTCCTGATAAATTGCCAGCGCTATCGAAGCACCCTCTAACAGAAACGAAAAGCCAAGTACCCAATAAGCCCATTTCAGGTTTTCCGGAGCGTGCGGATGACTGAGCTTTACGATGCCTTCGTAAATGGCATAGGTCGCCCCCACACCGAAAATAAATATGGCCGCTATGAAAGACCAGAAGAAGCGTTCTTTCCCATAACCGAAGGGATGTTTCTTTGAGGCCGGGCGCTTGTAAAACCGCAATCCAAGCAGCAGAAACACTTGATTTGTGGTGTCGGCAATGGAGTGTAGCGCTTCGGCCATCATGCCCGAAGAGCCAGTCATTACCGCCGCCATCAGCTTTAGAATCGCGATTACTGCGTTGGCAAAGAGCGCACCCAGTACAGCGAGCATCAACAGGATCCTTCGGTTATGAAATGGATAGCTCCGCTTGGATTATCGCGAAAAATCGGGCGTGTGGCAATGATGATTGCGGATCGGCTGAAGTCAGGTTTTTGATCTTCGCTTAATGCTTCCGCTCTGCAGAAAACCTAATAACTCGCCGTTGCTGTTTACTATCGCGAGTGCACCGACACCGTTTTCCTTCATCACGGCTTGCGCTGAGTCTAGGGTCGTTGAGGGTTCAACAAAAAATCCTGGCTCGACGGGACGCATAACCGCTTGCACTTGAGTGTTTGCCCAGCGCTCTCGCGGCAGTAACTTCAGATCCTCGAGCGACAGAATCCCGTGAAGTCGACCGCTGACCGCCACCGGAAACCTTGTCTGACGATGAAGCGGAAGAATGTCGTCGACAAATCTCGTGACCATCAGGCCGGGCTCGATTGCGATCGGCGGAGACATCGCTTCACCAACTGTCACTAACCTGGCGTGATGCGCGCTCTTCACCACTTTCATCGCAGTATCGAGCAGGAAGAGTCCAACCAGAATTGACCACGTACCCATGAAGTAGGGCTCGGCCGCTCGCCAGTTTGGCGAAATCAGAATGTAGACTCCGAAAAGAACCAGCACCCCCCCGATCAACACTCCGCAGATACCTGCTTTGCGCGTGGCGTCTTTGATGTCGCCGCTTCTTTTCCAAAGCAGAGCGCGTAACACTCGTCCGCCGTCAAGCGGATAGCCGGGAAAAAGGTTGAACAGCGCGAGCAACAGATTACCCGAGGCGATCAGGAAGAAGACGACGACCGTCGCTTCGAAGCTTCCCAGTGCCGCGATCTTTGCTGCCACGAAAGCAAGTATGGCAAACAGAAAACTCGAGGCGGGACCTGCGAAAGCAATGCGAAATTCAGCGCGCGGATTTTGCGGTTCGGTTTTGAGCCGGGCCAGACCGCCGAAGGGGTGTAAGACTATCTCCTCGATTTCAATTCCTTCGGTTCGGGCCATCAGTGCGTGTGCGAGTTCGTGGCCAAAGACGGAAAGGAAGAGACCGAGGGTGGTAATTAATCCGAGGAGCCAGGCTGTTATCGGTGCATGTGGAGGCAGGCGGACATTGCCAACCTGGATGGCGTGGTATTGCAGGTTGCTGGCGATCAGCCAAACGCTCAGGATTACAACCGCGAACCAGCGATAGTCAATGCGTACTGGAATGCCATAGACCCGCGCTATGGTCAGTTGTCGTTTGACTAGCTGAAGTAGATTCACACTCCCGCGCGCTCCTCCCGCTCCGGGAGAGGGAACAATTTATTTAGAAAGCGCCACTCGCCTTAGCCCAATCAACTTCCCATAAGACCACTGGTTGCTCGCGATTCTTGACGGTGATGGGATCGCGCGGTTGCAGTTTGTAACGACTACGTGCCGCTTTTGCGGTCGCTTCGCTTATGAGAATCTGGCCACCCTTGGCGTTGGATTCGAGTCGGGAAGCGGTATTTACGGCGTCGCCGATTGCGGTGTATTCAGAACGCCGCTCGGAGCCGATGTAGCCGACGATCACCTCGCCGGTGTGCAGGCCGATGCCGACTCCGACTTCCGATAAGCCATCATTTCGCAATTCGGTGTTGATGCCGAGCAGCCGGCGTTGCATTGCGACCGCGGCATTTAGGGCGTTGGACGCATCTTCCGGAGTTGCAGTCGGCGCGCCAAAGAGCGCCATCAAACCGTCGCCGAGATATTTATCGAGCGTTCCACCGTGGGCAAAGATGATGTCGGTCATCGCGGAAAAATATCGGTTGAGGAGGCTGACGATTTTTTCGGGTGGCGCGTGTTCGGAGATACTGGTGAAACCGCGAATGTCAGCGAACAGGATCGTGATGGTTTGATTCACACCGCCGAGTTTGAACGACTCGGGATTCTCGAGCATCTGTTTCACAACATACTCGGGAAGGAACCGGCTGTAGTTCGCGCGTGCCACTTCCTCGCGCGCTAAACGCTCGTGAGCGCGAGCGTTTTCAACCGCAATTGCGGTTTGCGCCGCCACTGCGCTGATCAACTCGAGATCGTCAGGTTTGAAGGCAGCAAAAGGATCAAGCCTATCGGCATAGATTGCGCCGTGAACTCTCGACTCACCCACCAGCGGCGCGCAGATAGTTGATCTCACTCCTTGAGAAACGATCGAATCCACTCCAGCAAACTCTTCGTCTGAGGCTGCATCCTGCGAGAGCAAAGCCACTCGATCTCGCATCACTTTCCGCGTGATGGTGCGGCCAATCGAGAGCTTGCGAGCGTGGTTATTGAGGCTCTCATCGCGAGCACGCATGGCGATCGGGTTCAACTTCACATCTTCCGGATTCCCTTTTCCGTCACCTTCGGCCAATAGGGCAACAACTCGATCGGCAGGCGTGGAACGAAAAATAACATCAGTAGCTTTCGCAAATATCGCTTCGAGATCGAATACCGAGCCTAGCGTCTTACTCATTTCGTAAAGCGCGGAAAGTATGTTTGCTTTTCGTTGCAACGCCTCGAGCACTTTGTCTCTGGACTGGCTCGTTGCGGCGAGCGGTAAATTTTCCGCTGACTTGTGGAGCACGGTCTCCATTACGTCGTTGGCAGAGACAACCAGTTGCGTATGGCCAAGCGGCCTGTCGTCGTAGCGCACATCTGTGGTGCGTTCTTCGGCGCGCTGTTCAAAGCGCAAGGTGCTGGCGCCGATTGTGATGCGGTCGCCGTTCTTGAGTTGATACTCGTAATGTGGGCCACCGTTAACAAACACCTTGTTGGCGCTGCGACGAAGTTCGCCGTTTATCACCGCGCCGTCGACCAGCATGAACGAACCATCTTCGGCGGGTTTGATATGCGCGTGATAGCGTGAAGCCCGCGGGTCATCCAGGACTACGGTATTGTCCGGCGCGCGGCCGATGGTGCAGGCGCCGTCAGGCAAGAAGCCGTATTCCCATTGGCGGCCGCTGGCGTCGGTGACTTTCAGGAGTGCCATGACAAGCGAATCGAATCGAATCTTAATCAGCCGGAGTCTGTCTGCGAGAAGAGTACCTGACTAACTCAGGGAACTAATGGAACTGTGCGACGTGATCCTAACATGGTTTACCTGAGACAACTAAACAGGTTACACGCGCATACGAAATACTCTTTTGATCGAGACAACCGCAACCTGATTGAGTATCATCAGTGCCTCCTCGGTAACTGGAACTGCGGGTCATCTTTATGAGCAGGCTCCTTCGCTACAGCTTATTCCTGGCCTTCTGTTTTTGCTGTGTCGGACTCCACTCCGCCGCGAACTCTCAAACAAAAGCTGCAAAGAAACCAGTGGGGAGTAGCGTCTCGGGCCGCATCACCATTCATGGCAAGGGAGCCGCGGGAATCGTTGTAGGTTTTCGTGGCTCCGGCTTTTCTGCGCAGCCTCTGGCAGCATTCAAGACCACCAGTGATCCTGACGGCAACTACCGAATCGCGGGACTCCCGGCGGGAAACTATCAAGTTGCGCCGATGGCAGCGGCATACGTGGTCCCGGAACTCCTGTCGGGCCCTGCGAGAGTAAGGTCGCTTCTACTGGCTGACGGTGAAGATGTTCAAAACATCGACTTTGCGCTGGAACGTGGTGGCGTTATTGGCGGAAGAGTGACTGATGCCGACGGACGGCCGATAGTAGAAGAACGCCTTACGCTGGTACTCGCGGATCAGAACCAACAGAACCAACAGATGTTTGGTCTGATCAACGTAGCCGGCGCGCAAACGGATGATCGCGGAGTCTATCGAATCTACGGCCTGGTTCCGGGCCGGTACAAGATCTCGGTGGGCCGCGATGACGATGGCTACTATTTTAGCGGCGGTTTTGGTCGACCGACATACCAGCGAACCTATTTTCCCGACACCATTGACACAGCCAGCGCCAAAGTTATCGAAGTCACGGAAGGATCCGAGCTCACCAACGTAGACATTACGATTGGCCGGCCTTTGCCGGCGTTTGTCGCGAGCGGAAAAGTCGTTGACGCTGAAACCGGTCAGGCGGTGTCTGGTCTCAGGATCGGGCTGCGCCGAACGATGAAGAATGACTACGCAGGCGTTAATTCGGCGGGTGTCGCGAACAGGCAGGGAGACTTTCGCCTGGAAAACTTATCACCCGGGAAGTATGCCGTGATGATTTTGCCGGTACAGGGTCTTGAAACGCGGCCGACCCAGTGACATTTGAAGTAGTGGATCAGGACGTAACGGGATTGCTCGTCAAGACTTTCAAAGGGCTGAGCATCAGCGGCTTTGTTGTGGTTGAGGGAAAGAACGAGATTAACCTCCCAGCTAAACTGGCCGAGCTGCGGCTTTATGCTTACGTCCGCGGCGACGGTCCAATGCAAAATTTTGGGAACATTGCAACCATCAATGGTGATGGAAGTTTTCGCGTCGGCGGGCTGACCGCGGGCAGAGCGTTCCTGACCAATCAGGCGACTTTGCGCTGCGGAATCTGGCTCCCGGTCAGTTTAAGTTGAATGTACGTTTCTACGCCAAATATTGGTACCTTCGTTCGATCCTCCGAGAAAGTCCTGCCGTCGCGCCGACAAGAACGGTAGCTGCAAGCCGGCAACTGGACCTTGCCCGCAACGGGATCAATCTAAAGTTTGGCGAGCGGATTAGTGGCGTGACCGTCACGCTTGCAGCAGGCGCCGCATCGCTGCGGGGCATTGTGACGCTGGCTGAAGGCGAGAGCTTGCCACCTCGGCTTTATCTGCACCTGATTCCCGCGGAGAAAGAAAACGCCGACGACGTTTTGCGATTCTTTGCTACAGCGGTGGCCGCGGACCGAAAGTTTGCGTTCAACAATCTGCCGCCCGGACGCTACTGGTTGGTTGCTCGACAGGTGGCGGACAGCGAACCGCAATCAGACGCAGAATTACGCGCGATTGAGGAAACTGATGTGCGCCTGAAAATGCGGCGCGCTGCCGAGGCGGCCAAAACCGAAGTCGAGTTCAAGCCTTGCCAGAATGTTGTCGACTACCAAATGCCCTTCAAGAGTTCAGTCAAGAACTAGCCAGCAGGCTGCTAAGCGCGGCGTCACTCTTTGATTGCGAACAACGACCGATTTGAAAAAGTCAAGGTCACAGACTCAAAATGTTTGCGCCAGGTTTTACTTGCCAGCGTGGTGATGTGAATCGCTTGACGCTGCCAAGACCAGTTGCTAGACTCAAAACACTTACCAGTTTGGGCCCGGCGCTTATCATGCGTCGCTCGGATTTCCCCCAGACCCGCGCGTGCGGCGCAGTCTGATTTTCAAACTCAATGGAGGTGCTGCGGTGGGCTTCAAAGTCGGCCAGAAGGTTGTTTATCCTAATCACGGTATCGGAACCATCGAGCAGATTGAGCAGAAGCAAATAGGCGCTACCCTACTCCCTTTCTATACGCTTCGGCTCGCTGCTAACAACTCACTCGTTTTAGTTCCTGTCTCAAATGCATTGGAAGTAGGCTTACGGTCGCCAATCTCCTCCGGTCAATGCGACCTGCTTTTTAAATTGTTAGCCGATGATTTTTCGTTCCCCGCAAATGATTGGAAGGATCGCTTCAAGGATTTTTCCGAAAAGATGCGTACCGGCGACGTTTTTGAAGCGGCTGAAGTGCTCAAGCACCTGACCTATCTCGGAAATCTAAAGCCCCTTTCGTTTCGTGAACAGCGAATGCTCGAGCGGGCGCGCTATCTAGTGATTTCTGAGTTAGCAGCTGTTTGTCGCCAGCCGGAATGCAACATTGAGCCACGCGTGGAAGAAGCGCTCAATCGTGCTTGCATGAAACATGATCGCCGGCCAGCGCGCGCACGCGCTGCTGGAGCTGCTACGGGCCACTGATTTTCAGCACAACATCCTGGTGAAAACGCTCAACGGATCGGAAGGGTCTGTTGGCTGGCTATATCTGTCTGCGGCTTTCAGAGGGCAGTAGCCAGTCGACCGCTACTTATTTGCCGTCGCTCGCTGCTATAATCCCAGCCTGAAACAATTTCCGCCTTAACCAATGGACGAACCCGGCAGTAATCTCACCCGAAGCTTTCTACAGAGCGCGTTATCAGCAACGCGGCTTGTATGATTCCACTCCTAAAATTAGGTGCAATCGTATTCCTCGTTGCGACTAACGCGTTCTTCGTCGCGGCGGAGTTTTCGCTGGTATCGGTGCGTCGAGCGCGACTGGAAGCGCGCGCCGCCGCCGGCAGTAAGAACTCGAAATCTGCACTTCGGCTCCTCGATAATCCCACCATCTTTATTTCGGCCGTGCAATTCGGTATCACGCTCGCCTCGTTAGCACTTGGTTGGATCGGGGAACCGACAGTCGCTTCGTGGCTCGAACCAATCGCTGCGAGCATCGCCGACACGGGCCGGGCGGGATATGTCGCCCACGCCATGGCAATCGTTATAGCTTTTTCAGCAATCACTTTCCTGCATATCGTATTAGGTGAACTGATGCCGAAGATGGTTGCGCTCGAACGTGCCGAACCAGTCGCACTGTTTTGTTCCCGGCCACTCGAGCTGTTTGCAAAAACTTTTGGCGCGCCACTTTGGGTACTTAACTCGGTGGGCGCCGCACTCGGTCGCATAATCGGCCTGAAGTCGACCCTCGATCACGCGGCCGTTTACACTGAAACGGAGCTTCGTCAGTTGATCGATGTAGCTCGAGATAGCGGCTACTTGCGCGCGGAAGAGAGACGCTTAATTCATCGCGTGTTTGAGTTTTCTGACACCGTCGTGCGTGAAGCGATGGTGCCACGCACCGAGATGGCGGCAATTTCAAACGACTGTTCGTTGGAACAGATCACCAGGGCCTTTCAAACCCACAGCTTTTCGCGCCTCGCAGTTTACAAGGAGTCGCTCGATAACGTGATGGGGTTCATACATAGTAAGGACATCATGCCCTTCATCCTTTGCCCCGAGAAATTCATGCTTCAGGAAGCGTTGCAACCGCCGCTGTACGTTGTTGACACGGCTCGACTGGAAGATGTGCTGCGGCAAATGCAAAAGGCAAAGTCGCACTTCGGATTTGTAGTAGACGAACATGGCGGACTCGAAGGCATCATCACGCTCGAAGACTTGTTGGAGGAAATAGTCGGCGATATTTCTGACGAACATGATGAAGAAGTCAACGAGCAAATTGTCGCCGTCGACGTGAACCATTACGTGCTTGCCGGCGGATTGGCAGTAAGAGATTTGAACCGCCGGCTCAAGCTTTCGTTTCCGGAGTCAGAGAGTTACACAACCATCGCGGGGTTCTTAATGACTGAAGCCGGTCACGTGCTTAAACCAGGCGACAAAGTAAATTACAACGGGTTTCTTTTTGAAGTTGATCGCGTCGAGCGCCGCCGCGTCATAACAGTACGCCTGGAAATACCCACCGTCAGTGACGAGACTCCCGAGCATGCGAGTGAAGGTGCACGCGCCGCCGGCTGATTCACCGGCGTTTCCGCCACTTCGATTCCAACAGTGACGATGGTAAAGTTGCCGAGTTCAAATTGCGCTGCTTTGCCCAAAGTTCCCTGTTTACCCGGAGCCCAACAAGATGAGCTGGATTGAAGCTGTAACTGCGCGCGAGATTCTGGATTCACGTGGCAACCCCACCATCGAGGCCGAAGTGACTTTGGTTGGGGGCGAGGTGGGCCGTGCTGCTGTGCCGTCCGGAGCCTCGACCGGCGAACACGAGGCGGTGGAATTGCGCGATGGCGACAAAAAGCGGTACGGCGGTAAGGGCGTGCTCAAAGCTGTTCACAATGTAAACGAGATTATCGCGCCGGAAATGGACGGCATGGATGCACTGGATCAAGCAGAGATAGACGCCGCTTTGATCAGTCTCGATGGCACGCCGACGAAGTCGAAGCTAGGGGCGAACGCATTGCTCGCCGTCTCAATGGCTACCGCGCGCGCTGCCGCTGCTTACCTGGAAGTTCCGCTCTATAAGTATCTCGGTGGCCCAAACGCGCGCACGCTCCCGGTCCCGATGATGAACATAATCAACGGAGGCGCGCACGCCGATAACAACGTCGACTTTCAGGAGTTCATGATCGTGCCGGTCGGCGCTGAGAGTTTTAGCGAAAGTCTGCGAGTCGGCGCCGAGATCTTTCACACTTTGAAAGCAGTACTCAAAAAGAAGGGCTACGCCACGAGTGTCGGAGACGAGGGCGGGTTCGCGCCAAACCTGCGTTCGAACGAAGAAGCGATCGAGACGATAATCGAAGCGATTGCTCAAGCTGGTTACACCGCTGGGAAGGATTGTTTGTTGGCGCTTGATCCGGCCGCGAGCGAATTTTACGACGGCAAGTCCTATGTATTTAAGAAAAGCGACAAGCGAGAATTGTCGAGTGAACAAATGGTAGCGTTTTGGAAAACCTGGTCTGAAGCTTATCCAATCATTTCAATTGAAGACGGTATGGCCGAAAATGACTGGCCCGGCTGGAAGACGTTGACCGATGAACTGGGCCAGCGCGTACAACTGGTGGGCGACGATCTATTCGTGACCAATACTGAATTCCTGCGCAAGGGAATTGAACTCGGGGTAGCAAACTCCATACTGATTAAAGTCAATCAAATTGGGACTCTAACTGAAACTTTGGATTGTATCGAACTTGCGAAAACCGACGGGCGCACCGCTGTTATTTCCCATCGTTCGGGTGAAACCGAAGATCCTTTTATCGCCGACCTCGCAGTTGCTACTAACGCGGGTCAGATTAAAACCGGCTCGCTTTCGCGAACGGATCGGATTGCCAAGTACAATCAACTACTGCGCATCGAAGAAGACCTTCGTGGCGCGGCGCGTTATCCGGGACGCGCTGCATTTAAGGTGAAGACTAATGGAAGTGTCAGACATCAAGCATCTGTTTGATTACACAGAATGGGCTAACGAACTAGCGCTTAGTGCCGCCGTTCAACTAGCTGACGATGATCTTCGTCGTGATTTTAAGATCAGTCACAGTTCGATTTTCGGAACCTTGTTGCATATGGCGGGCGCGGAATGGATTTGGCTCGAGCGCTGGCATGGGCATTCGCCCGCGGGGAAGGAAGCATGGGCTCTCTGGACAGCCGACTCCTGCGCCGATCTTCCAACTTTGCAGCAGCGTTGGCACGAGCTAGTCGATCGCCGCGCAGGCTTCATGCGTGAATTGGACGAAGCGCGTTTGCGTGCCCAGTTGTCGTTCACGCTTCTTAATGGTGATTCGAATTCGATGCCGCTGGTGAGTCAGATGCAACACGTTGTGAATCATGCGACACTGCATCGCGGCCAGGTGGTGGGCATGATTCGCCAGCTTGGCGCAGTCCCACCAGCTACCGATTTGTTGTTCTATTTGCGGCGCGAGATACCTGCATAGTTTTTGGTCCGATTGATTTCGACGTCTATGGTTGAATCCTGGGAGCGCGGCGATTATTCGATCAGCACGGATCGCTCGCGTCTCGACGTCGAGTTGATTCACGACTTTATTTCAAATACGTCTTACTGGGGACAGGGCCGCGCGCTTGCAGTAGTGCAGCGCTCGCTCGACAATTCCCTAAACTTCGGACTCTACAAAAATACCGAACAAGTCGGCTTCGCACGCGTGGTGACTGACTATGCGACCTTCGCCTGGATTGCTGACGTGTTTGTTTTGCCGGAACACCGCGGTCGCGGCTTGTCGAAGTGGCTGATGGAAGTCATGCTGTCGTATCCGAGTCTACAGGGATTCCGTCGTTGGGTGCTGGCAACAAAGGATGCTCATTCGCTCTACGAGCGCTTTGGGTTTATCCAATTGCACCGGCCGGAACGCTGGATGGAGCGTCGGGACCCTGATATGCAAGAGAGTCCGGACTACTGGAAAAAATAATCCATCGAACGAAGCGCTGAGTAGGGGTCGTCTATTGAATCAAAAACGTGGACCACTGGCTTTGATCATCATTGATGGTTGGGGGTATTCACCGCGCCGTGAGGGTAATGCAATTGCGCTTGCCGAAACTCCCTACTACGACGAGCTTTGCGAAAGCTATCCGCAGACGCTGTTGGAAGCGTCAGGTACGCGCGTTGGTTTACCCGCCGGCGTGATGGGCAATTCCGAAGTGGGACATTTGAATATTGGAGCTGGCCGCGTCATACGCATGGACGTGTCGCGGATCGATCATGACATCACGACCGGAGAGTTTTTTCGCAATGAAGTCTTGCTGGCCGCGATGAATGGCGCAAAAACGCGAGGCACAGCGCTCCACTTCATGGGGCTGATTTCTGATGGGCAAGTCCATTCCTCGCAGGAGCATCTCTATGCGTTGCTGCAGCTAGCCAAGCGGTGCGGACTCGATCGGGTTTTCATACATTGCTTCCTTGATGGGCGAGATACGCCTCCTTCGTCCGCCGTCCAGTATGTCGCCGCGCTGCAGATGAAGATCGAGGAGATCGGGTGCGGTCAAATCGCTTCGATCATCGGACGCTATTACGCCATGGACCGCGACAAGCGCTGGGAGCGAACCGAGCGCGCCTGCGATTTGCTGGTGAAGGGAAAAGGCGAACGCGCTTCCGATCCAGTTGCCGCAATCAGGAGCTCATACGAACGAGGTATTACCGATGAGTTTGTTGAGCCGGCTGCGATTGTCGGCGCTAATGGCGAGCCATTGGGGACAATCAAGGACGGCGATGCGCTTATCTTTTTCAACTTTCGCCCCGACCGTGCGCGACAGCTTACTCGAGCGCTCGCGATTTCACCCTTCGCAGAGTTTGATGTTTCCGGCCGTCCTGAAATTCACCTGGTCTGTTTTAGTGTCTACGACCTATCCTTTCAACTTCCGGTTGCGTTTGCTCAGCACAGTCACAAAAACGTCCTGGCGGAAGTGTGGGAAAATATTTGCGTGCGTAATTATCGTTTGGCGGAAACGGAGAAGTATGCCCACGTGACCTATTTCTTCAATGGTGGTGTGGAAAAGGAATACGGCTGCGAGCGTCGTCTGCTGGTTCCGTCGGCACGGATTGCAACTTACGACTTGCAGCCTGAGATGTCAGCCTTCAAAGTCACCGACAAAGTCCTGCGCGGAATAGAAGAACAAGAGACTGATGTTTTCATCATCAACTTTGCGAACCCGGATATGGTGGGACACACCGGTAAACTGGAGCAGACGATTCAGGCCTGCGAGTATGTGGACACTTGTCTGGGTTGGATCACCAAGGGCATTCGACACGCGCGAGGTACAACTCTCATCACCGCGGACCACGGTAATGCGGAACAGATGATCGATCCCAAGTCGGGCGGCCCGCATACCGCGCACACCCTCAATCCGGTGCCGTTCCACCTGATTGACGAAGCGTCGCGCGGTTTGAAATTGCGCGAGGGCGGAGCGTTGGAAGATGTTGCGCCAACGATGTTGGCATTGCTTGAGAGTGAAAAGCCGCACGAGATGACTGGACGCGACCTGCGAGATTTAGATTAGCGCGGAAAGATTTGCAAGTGTTCGATCCTCGCAACATCCTGGTAATAGATTTCGGTCAACTCGGCGACGTCGTGCTCAGTTTGCCGGCGCTCGGCGCCATTCGAAAGCGGTTTCCGCGCGCGCGGATCACGGTGGCCGTCGGTAAACCCGGGGCTGAAGTGATCGCCCTGTCGGGTTTCGCAGACGAGACACTGGTGGTGGATCGAGTGGCGTTGCGTGACGGCTTCAAACCGTTTTCTGTCCTTCGCGTTTTCAAGCTCGTCAAAGAAGTCAGGGCAAAGAAGTTTGATTTTGTCATCGATCTTCACAGTCTCTCCGAAACAAACCTGCTGGGGTTTTTATCTGGCGCTCCGAAGCGTCTGTATTCGCGGCGTCCCGGCCGCTCGCTCGATTATCTGGCTAATTTCAAACCAGCTCCGCCCGTAGAAACCGATCATCGTCAGCGACATCTCATTGATCGCTATCTAGATGTTCTGCGTCCGCTCGACATCGAAAACGCCGAGCGTCTGCCGGCGTTAAAGATTAGACGAGTGGATGACGCGACGCTCGAGCGCATTTTGGTAAAAGCCAAGGCAGATGCTGGAGCGCCGCTGGTCGGGCTTTTCCCCGGCGCTGGTCATCCGAGCCGTCGTTGGCCACTCGAACAATTTGCCAACCTGGCGGACTACTTGATCCGCAACGATCAGGTAAGAGTTCTTGTGTTTGTCGGACCGGAGGAGCAGGACTACGTTAAAGAGATTCGCAAGCAGTTTCCACCGTCGGTTGTGATTCTGGATCAGCTTACGATTCCCCAGTTGGCAGCAGCGCAGGCCCGCCTGGCTGCTTTTGTTTCAAACGACACCGGCCCCATGCATATCGCCTCGGCGGTCGGCACGCCGGTTGTTCTTCTACTCGATAAACGCGCGCCCAAAAGCTACTTACCACAAGGTGATCGTCATCAGGTGATCTATAACAGCGTGATTGGGGACATCACTGTAGATGAAGTCTACGAAGCTACCAGATCGATTCTGGCATCAGGGCGGACGGCCGCGCTGTTTGCCAGCTAACCGCGAGGTTTCGTTCGCAATGTTTTTAAGGCAGCCATGAAAACAGTGTTCACCACCAGTCACGGTCTTCCGCTAAAGATCCTGTTAGTCATTTTTCTTGCGACAGTAAGCCTGTGCTTGTTGCGACCGCTCGTTGCCAGCAATGGCAAAGACAAAGAGCCGCCGAAGTCATCCCCGGTTTCTGAAAGTTCATCGTCACAACCCACTGAACTTGCTCGACGAATCGATAGCACGATTGAGCAGAGTGACCTGGGTGCGGCCCGGTGGGGAATCTCTTTAATCTCCATCGCTGACGGCTCAACGGTTTACCAGCGAGACAGCGACAAACTTTTTACGCCAGCCTCGAACATGAAGATTTACACCACCGGCGTCGCTCTGGATCTATTGGGAGCAGACTACCGCTGGCGAACCTCCGTTTACGCAGATTCTCAACCGGACGGAAATGGCCGAATTCGTGGAGACCTGATTCTTTACGGACGCGGAGCCCCTGATCTGATTGCGAGCAGCCAGGACCAAAGTCGTGACACGCTCCAAAAACTCGCAGCTGATCTTTACGCACGCGGGGTCAGAAGCGTAAGCGGCAACCTTGTTGGCGACGAAAGTTATTTCCGTGGCGAGCCTTTGGGGGATGGCTGGCAGTGGACCGATCTTCAGTGGTACTTCGGAGCTGAAGCCAGCGCCTTGTCGATCAACGGCAATGAAGTTGACGTTAACTTTGTGCCGGCAGAAAAAGCCGGCGCGTCACCCGTGGTGAGAACAAGCGATACCGAGAGCTATGTGACGGTGCAAAACCGAATGGCTGCGGTCGGGCGGAACGGCCGAGCTACCATCGGGGTACACCGTGGACTCTCAGATAACAATATCGAGGTGTGGGGTGAGTTTGCCCCGGACACGAAAGGTTTCGGCGCTCGACTTTCAGTTTACAAGCCCGCCCTTTGGGCTGCGAAACTCTTTGCGCGGGCTCTTAAGACACGTGGCATACAGGTCGAGGGTCAAACGCTGTCACGTGATTCGCGCAGCGCGCCAAGTCAGCGATTTGATCCTTCACACTCAGCCGAGCTCGTGTTCGTGCAAAGTCAAACGCTGGGCGAGATCGCAAGAAAGACAAATAAGGAAAGCAACAACCTGTTCGCGGAGTTGATTCTTCGCACGCTCGGAAGAGAGCGCGGTGAGATGGCGGCCTTGGCGGAGGCCCCCGGAAGAGAAAGGGGTGACGATGAGGCGGGCCTTGCGGTCATTCGCTTGTGGTTAGAGCGCGCAGGAATCCCCACTGGTCGGCTCGCTTTGCATGACGGCTCGGGTTTGTCCAGGCTCGATCTCGTAACGCCGGAAACCAGCGCGCGTTACCTCCTGGCGCTCACTCGCACCAGCGCCGGGAATGTATTCAAGGACTCATTGCCGCTTTCAGGACACGATGGAACCCTGGCGGGCCGCCTTGAATCGATCAGGGACAACGTGTCCGCAAAGACTGGCTCTCTGACTTACGACAACTCTCTTTCGGGCTATCTCACCACTTCTCGAGGGCAGACTTTGGTGTTTTCAATCATGTGCAATGACCAGACTGGCCACGCCAGCAGCATCCGCGTAATCGATCAAATTGTTACCCTGCTGGCGGATTACCCAGATCTTCCTCCCGGGAAGAGTCGAAAATCAGAGTAATTCTTTCACGATCCAGCCAATGTTGGCTCTGGACAAACTACGTTTAACCAGCTATTATCACCCCTGTTGGGTTTGCGGGTAGTCCATCTATTCGCAGTCATCGTCCCCTCATATCGCAGTTTTTGGGAATCTCCCACCTCTTCAAGTCAGGAGCGAAATCAATGGTAAGACGAATAGGAAGACTCACTTTATGCGCGCTGGCGCTGGGTACGCTTAACACTCAGGTGTTAGCGCAGTCTAACCTGACGGCAAAGGCGACGGATCCAAAACCGGTTGCCGCCGCTCCCGTCGTGGAAACCGATCGGATCAAGGATGGACTTGTTGGACCTGTGCGGAGGGTGCGAACAGAAGTCGCCAAACTCTTGACCGAGGCAGGAAAAGCTCAGGAAGGTAAACACGCCGTTTTGGAAGTTGTGTCGTACGACATTAAAGGAAACAAGGTCGAGAACCAGTACTTCCCCATCGCCGGCGCGAACCTGACGGGTAAAGAGGTTTACAAGTACGACGATAAGGGAAATCTGAGCGAGATGACTCTGCTAAACGAGGACGGATCCTTGTTGAGCAAAGAAGTCTACAAATACGAATTCGACTTCGCTGGGAATTGGAACAAGATGACTACTGCGGTTGCCGTGATCGAAGGCGGAAAGGTTTCGTTTGAACCAACCGAGGTAACCTACCGATCGATCATGTACTACCTCGACGAGAATATGATGAAGATGGCCCAGCCAGCTTCACAACCAGCAGTTACAGCTGCGCCACAGAACACATCCGCTTCAATACCTGCTGCAAACTTGAGCGGCGCGAATTCCGCTAACAAGTCGGCCGTAGTCGTTCCCAAACCCACAGATAACAGCAATGCCGCAGGTGCAAGTCAAAAAAACTCGCCGTTACTTCCAGGTTCCACGTCGAACGCTGCCGAGCAGTTGAGCAGCTTGGGATCAGTGGAACTGAGTGGCCGAACCAACACAAATAGCGCCACACCGTTAGTCAAAATCGATTCCGAACCGCCGCCACCAGCTCCGCGGCCGATTCTCAAGCCGGTTTCTGGCGGCGTGCTTAACGGCATCGCGATCAGTTTGCCCGCGCCGATGTATCCGGAGTCAGCCAGACGCGTAAGAATGGCCGGCATTGTCACGGTTGAAGTTGTTCTTGATGAAACTGGAAAAGTAATTTCAGCGGTGGCTACTTCCGGACCTGGGCTTCTAAGAGAAGTTGCCGTGCAAGCTGCGCTCCGAGCGCGTTTCTCTCCGACCAAACTCTCGGGGCAGCCGGTGAAGGTTGCTGGTTCTATCAACTACAAGTTCGCCCTCGCCCAATAATTCTCAACAGTCGAGGGAGCCGAGCCTCTTGGCCGGTTGCTTCGACTGGCATCCTCGCGCGACGTTTCAATCATAAGAGGAGTAACTCTGATGGCATTAACCGGACATTTGAGCGACCTGTCGCTTTCCGAATTGATCGAGTTTTTCTGTAACCAACGCAAGACGGGACAGCTCAAGGTTCTCTATCCCCAGGGTCCTGGATATTTCTATCTGCAGACGGGTTCGGTGATTGACGCGCGCATCGGTGTGCTGCGAGGAATTGATGCTGTTTACTACGCGTTGACACTGCCAAATGCGAAGTTTGAATTCGGTGGCGAATCGGAACCTGCGGAACGCACTATCAATCAACCCTGGACGCAGGTTGTTCTTGAAGGTCTGCGTCGGCTCGATGAAGGAATCGTTCCTACAACCGCTTATCCACCTGACTATCGCGAGGACGGTGAGGCTCCCAGCGTGAGCGAACCAGAAGTGGAATATCAAGAACTTGAAAGCCTCCGTGTACCCTCTTTCCTCTCTTTTATGAGTTCCGAATCAATGGGCAAGCGAAGGATGGTGATTGCCGGTGCTGTCGCTCTGGCGGTTGTCGCCAGCGTGGCGGCGATAGGCGTTCCGGCTGGATGGTATAGCCGGGCCAAGGCTTCAGCTGTTGCGAATCAGCCAGCTGCTGCCGCTGCCGTCGTGGAGCCTTCGGTTCCCGCATTAGCCGAGAGCGAAGTTGCAGCACCTGCGGAAACGGTACATGCGAACGATCGCATCGATGAGGCTACACTCGCTGCGAAGCGACAGCATGAGAAAGACAAAGCGAAAGCCCGTGAAGAGAAGGCTGCAACTGCTTTAACTCAGTCTGCCATCAGTTCGAGTGCGCCAGCTCCAGTCAATCCGGCTCCAGAGTCTACGAAAGCCGGGGCCAAGAAGATTACGGTAACGGTTACTTATGATGAATCAGGCCGGGTTACACAGGCCTCAGGTGGCGACGCTAGCGCCGTGAGGATTGCGCGGCAAAAACGCTTTCCCGCGGGCAAAGCCGGCTCGGCAACGATAACGATTCCGATAAACTAAGAACAAAAAATGGTAAAGGGTCAGGGGGAAAGGGAAACGCCGAGAAGCTTGTTTACCCTTTCCCCCTGACCCTTTATCCGTTTCATACTAACCGCATGATCTCATCGTCGTCCAAAACTGAAGATGCTTGCTTGGCGCGGTCATAAATCCGGCTAACGCGTTCATCGTTTGCTTCAAAGCCGCGTTTCTCGAGCCAGTAGATCACATTTGATTTACCACTCATAGGCCCAACTTCCACGACCTGCTCCAAACCAAACTGTCCCGCTGGCACTCCCGAATAAACCAGGTCCGCGAGTTCGCGATCCCCTTTTCGGTAACTCTTGATCACCGCCGCCGCGTGGACTCCGGTTGCCGTGCGAAAGGCGTCGCGACCAAACACGGGATAATTGACGGGGATGTCCCAATCACAGGCGTTTGACGCGACCGCACAATATTCGCCCAAACGCGACAGGTCGTTTTGAATCCAGCCCATGAGCTTTAGATTCACCAGCAGTTGATCCATGGGTGTGTTACCGACGCGCTCACCAATGCCAAGCGCTGAGCCGTGAACTTGATCCGCGCCACCCTGGATCGCGGCTATTGAATTGATCACACCAAGACCGCGATCCTGATGACCGTGCCAATCAAGCCGAATGCCGCCGCCTTGTTCCTCGATAATTTCTTTGACGAATCGAACCACCGCACGTGCGCCATCCGGAGTTGAATGTCCCACGGTATCGCAAACGCACAAGGCCTTGGCGCCGCAGCGGATAGCTGTCGTGTAGAGCGCGCGAATAGTTTCCGGGTGGGCGCGCGTAGTATCTTCCGTGACGTACATCACGGGCACGCCTTCACCGACCGCCAATGAAACTGCTTCCTCCGTTAGCTGCAACAGTTTGTCGAGCGTCCAATCCTCCGCAAAGAACCGAATAGCGGAGGAGCCGATGAAGGTGCACGCTTCGATTGGAATTCCCACCCGCTGTGATATTTCGACTATTGGCAGGATATCGTTTCGATGGGTCCGCGCCGCACAGTTTGGCCGGATCTTGAGTTTCTTTTCGGCGATTTCCCGAGCCATTCGCTCTACACCCGCAGCATGAGTACCACCCGCACCAGGTAAACCGATATCTGCAGTGTCGATGCCCAGCGCATCCATCAGATGAAGCAACTCGATCTTTTTCTCGACCGTGGGCTCGCTAACCGAGGGCGATTGCAAACCATCACGCAGGGTTTCGTCGTCGAAACCGATGTGACGATTGGGAAAGACTAAGGCCGGATCAATCGTGTTCCAGTCGTAAACTAATTCCGCGAGAGACACTCGATAAACCTCCGATGCTCAACTCGGTCTTGCAAGGCAACAGATTTCGATTACAGCAACGCGCCCTAGGCAATGTCAAGTTTCGCATTATCCGTAAACATTAGTATTGCTCCGGTTGCGGCAACAGAATCTCTTGAGTGGTTCGTCGCGAAGCTAAAGCTGATCGGATAGCGGAACCGGCACCGTCCTTTTGACGTCAAGCGTCGCTCTGTTATAGCCTCTCACCCGTTTCATCAAGCACGGGTCGCGTTCTATACCGATAACTTTGACTCCTCAGGCTCAGGCTCAAGAAAAGACCATCGCGCTGGGATCAGATCGCGCCGCGAAGATCATGGCAGTGCGTGCAAGCATTGCGCGGGTGGCGACCATAGATTCTTCGTGGGCGAAGGCCACGGTGCTGGCGCGCGCCGTAGAAACGAACGCACCGGCGATGCCGCTGAACGATTGGGAGCTAATGCAAGGCGCCCGCGAAAGAGCGCTGGCGGTGCGCGACCAACTTCTGGCCCAGCGACGAGAGGCCGACATTTATGTAGGACTCGAAGGTGGGTTTCACTCAATTTCGATTGAAGGGGAGTGGCACACGTTTCTAAGGGGTTGGGCATACGCGACTGATGGCAAGACCGAAGCTTTTGGCGGAACTCCTTCGATTAGCGTTCCTGCCAGCCTGACCAAGAAAGTAGTTGAAGGGCGGCGCGAGTTGGGTTTAGTTATAGATGAAGTTGCGGGGATTCACGACGTGCGCAGCCGGCAGGGAGCCTGGGGAATTCTGTCGCGCGATCTAGTGACGCGCGCGATGAGTTTTGAAGTTGCACTGGTTGCCGCCTTTGCGCCGTTCTATAACAAATCAATGTACACTGACGTTTAGACTGCAGGCTCAGGCCCTTTGTGGGAAGGACTAGGATCACGGCTGAAACGCCGAAAGTTGCACATGGATGAACTGATTGCACAAGTTAACGACGGCGAGCCCACGCACCAGTCGCGTCAAAGCGTCGGTTGGATTGAAGTGATCGCCGGCTCGATGTTTTCGGGAAAGTCAGAAGAGCTAATTCGCCGGCTGCGACGAGCCAAGATTGCCCGGCAAAAGGTCCAGGTCTTCAAACCGGAAGTGGACTCGCGTTATTCGCAGGACCACATCGTTTCGCATTCAGAGATGCGCCACGAGTCCGCCAACTCTCGCAGTGCGGCAGAGGTGCTCGCGAAGATCGAGCCTGACACTGAAGTTGTTGGTATTGATGAGGGGCAATTTTTCGACAACGGCCTGGTGGATGTTGCAACCGAATTAGCCGGTCGCGGCGTGCGTGTAATCATAGCGGGACTTGACCAGGACTACACCGGCAAACCCTGGGAGCCGATGCCGCAACTCCTCGCCATCGCCGAATACATAACTAAAACTCACGCCATCTGTATGAAGTGCGGCCAGCCCGCAAACTACTCACAACGCACCTTCGAATCCGAAGAACGCGTGGCCGTCGGCGCCGGTGGCATGTACGAAGCACGGTGCCGTCAGTGCTTCGTACCGCACGCTGACGCGCCGACGGTGCACGCAGAGTGAACCTTTTGAACAGTCAAGGACCGAGACTGATGATTCTCTTGGCGAAGAGCCGTTTGTGTGAAATCGCAACTCGTCGCCCCCCTGGTTGCACGGCGCACGTGCCATTAACTCGGCACGGTCTAAGACGGCTCCATAGTTGTCGGCATACATGGAATCCGGTCTGTGCTTATGCCCTCCCCGTATTTCAGATGCCAGCGAGCCTTGGCAGGAATTTCCGTACCTCCGATCGTAAGGACCTTGTAGTAGAGAGCTAGCTCGTCGTGCGCAGGCGGGAAACTCATTGGAGGCTCGTTGATCAGCGAAACTACGTAACGTGGCATCTCCTCCGGATCGTCTTCCCATCGCGGTAGGTCCAGGCCTCGTAGCACTCCCTGTTCGGTCCACTCAAGTCTGACCGTTTTGTCCTCGGGGGGCACAATCGAGGCGGCCAGATTGGCTGCAAAGTATTTCAGATATTCAGTTGTTGGCGGATTGGGAGGATCATCTTTCACATACCTGGGATTGAGCGCGCGAGTGGTTAGGTTAAGAGAATAGAGCGTCCCGGTATTCAAGATTACCATTGGCTTAATGCCCTCATTCCACTCCGCGTTGTGATGCCGTTCCTTTAAGTTGAGTGCCCAGCGGTAGTCCTTAGGATAATCCCGAGCGTTCTCAACGCTGCGCTCCAAGTCACCGTCCGTCGCGGCGTAAGCCTGGAAATTGTTAGGGTCGCCCACCACACTGATAGTGAAAGGATCAGTCAAGGGTCCCGTTAGCAAGCGAACCACACTCGGTGGGAGATTTGGTTTGTACACGACTAGGATTACCTGGAATGTGTGCATATAATTCCAACGATGGATACCAACGTTGCAGGTATTGTCTGCACCTGGTCTCAATATCATCAGTCCACTGAATTCGATTGTGACAGGCGGATTGGCGGTGGGTGGGGTAGCTGTTCTCCTGAAGTTCATTTGAATCTCTCCTGGGGTGTTATGCGATTCCGGGCCTCGCAGGTTATGTAAATTCCACGACAATTTCTTAGGCGCGCACGTACAAAGATCACGAACGTTGATCTTGTTTGTCGCTTTCGGCCTTACCGGTATCAATATGGTGAGCAAGGTCCGAGGCCTGGCCGTCTACACGCGTTGAACTTCGTCCACATGCGCTCAAATTGCCCGGTCGTGAAGTGGGTTGCGCAAGTATCGGGGATACTGTCCATGAAGTTGTCCGCCAAGTCTCCTAGATTGTCATTAGTGCAGCTGTCACGGTCGAAGGGACAACTCGAGCTCGGTTCTGCCTCCTCAGGCGGCGTGTCGAGGACATAGTCGCCGGGATCAAAACAGCCTTCATAAATGTGATATAACCCGAGCCAGTGGGCAAATTCATGGATCAACGTCTTACCCTGATCGTGGGAGAAGTGAGTGCCATGCGGGAGGGTACTGAAATGAATCACAACGCCATCTCGATAAGGACTAGCTGAAAGGGCCTCCCATGGGGGAACGGCCCAACCCAACACAGAAATCCCTGCGGTATAGACATTCAGCACAGCCTTATCTTTGACGCCGTACGTTGCCATTGCCGCTGTTTCTTCGTCTGATTTGGGCTCCATCTTGTACCAATCAAGCTTAGTATACCTATCGATCTTCGGGTCCAACTTGAACTCGAAGAGCGGGCGAAACGCATCATTAAGTACCTGTACCTGTTCAACTATTTGTTGCTCAGAGACGTTACCTTTGGCCGGGGAGTCTCCGTTGTTAATAACATGGAAGACAACCGTTATTAACTGTGGTTGCGCTGGAGTCTTTGCGGTATGTTTGAAACGCTTAAATCGCTTTTGCCGGTGCTGAGGTTCGACCGGAGGAGGTCCGGGCGTCACACAAAGTTCTGCTACTGGTTGGTCGGGTACGTCCTGGGTGGCCACCTGTACCTGTTGATCATTCTGGCCCGACGATATGGAGCTGGCTTTGCTGGCACGGCGGCAAGCAGGAAGAATTGACGAACCAGCGACAAACAGCATGACGATCCAGAGCGTGGGCAAACTCACTCTTCGTGGCGTGTTCCGATGATTGCATAAACCGGGCATAGTTTCACTCCTCCTGAATTTGTGACCGAAGGAACTGTGGGCTTCCGGAGTCACCTCGATATGAATCTCCCTTTGTGAGTTATGTAAATCGAGCATCGATTCGTTACAAGTGGAAAAGCAGGTGACCGGCGGTTCCTACTACGCCTTAAGCTTGCTCACCGGGCCGATCGACAATTTGGCTCTTCAAACGAAAGAATGATTAGGCGATTCAGGGCGAACTAGTAGGCTGAGTATCCGCCGATAGGCACGAACGCCGCCCAATATTTCGGACGACGATAGCGAGGATCGTCGCTGCCAATCATTTCGCGTTGGGCGCGGACAAGCGCTTCGGCGGTTGGCAGATGGTCGGTCTTGCGGTGACGCTGAAAGGCGATCATTAGCGCGGCGGTCGCTTCGGAATCCACTGGCCACAAGCTCGCCACGACTACCGGAACGCCCGCCACTATGAATTGTCGCGCGAAGCTGGTGGGACCTTCCCCGCCATACTCTCGTTCGATTCCCGACTGGCAGGCGGACAGGACCACCAGCCTGGTGTGCGAAAGAGTCATCCGGCAAACGTCCCGTGCTTCAAGTTGTCCGTTGTCCGTGTGTTGAGGGTTATCGCCGGTAGACTTTGCCAACAGCAGTTTGGATGACAGGGCTGACTGCTTGTCGATCACATAGTGAGCGGCGAAATGTGCTACATCGGACCGTGGGAGTTCAGCTTTGACTGCTGCAGCCGTTGCCTGCTCCTTGACGAGCACGCGCCGCGACGGGTAGAGCAGGCCTACTGCGCCAACCTCGCGCTCCGCCGCTTCCAGGTCAGCGTATTCCGGATAAGCCTCGTGATCGAAACTCGGATTGCCGACCGCCAACAGACGTTCGGTCTTGTTTGCTCCCTTCGCTTTCGCTTCAGTTGAGCAATAAATGAAGACGCTGGCGCTCGGCGAGAGCATTAGTCGGTAGTCCTGCGCCAGATATCTCCCGGAGGCCGAGATGAGGGCCGCGAAGGGAACGTAATTCAAATCCTTGTCGGGTACGATGCAGAGAGATTGCTCTCTACTCAGCAAACTCTCGACCGGCTTGATGAGAATTTCGTAGAGACCCTTTAACGCCTGCGCCGCTTGCGCTTCGTTTCCACTGGAGATCAGCTTGAGACTGCCCGACACCTGGTCTGCCAATTTCTTCGAGTCAATTTCTTTAGTCTGGGCGCTGGAGCCGGTGGCTTTGTTGACAACCCATATGATTACCTTGTCTTTGAGGACTGCATATTGAAGCAGTTGTACGCCATCCGGCATCAGCGCCCGGATCTGGTCCATCGGCAAAGACTCCGCTACCTGTGGCCGCAGTCGCAGTTCAGAGCGGCCTTCGCGGTCGACGACTAAGCCGCCGTGCTGGAGCAAATCGAGCAGACTGCGAGAGCGTGATGCCTCGGAATATTCAAATGCGCGCTTCGGATCGTTAGCTCTCGAATAGGCGAAGTCGATCGCCAGATCGTAGACGTCCTGTTCCTTGTCGAAGAAGGACTCTCGCTGCTGTTCTTCCAGAATCTTCTGGCGATATCCTTCGAAAAGCTTGAGAACAACTGCCAACTCCTGCGAAGCCATTACGTCGTCATGCTCCGCTAGGTACAAAAGCAACTTACCTTTATGCGCTGCATAACTGTAGTGGGCGAAGCCGAGCCCTTCATAAAGGCGGGCGCTTTCGTCATAGGCTTCATGAGCCCGCATCAGATCTCCGGAAGCTCGATAGAGATCGCCAAGTATGAGCGAGGCGTTGGCCATCATGTTCTGGCCATTGCGATCCTTGGCTAAAGCGTGTCCCTGTTCGTAAGCCAATCTGAGGTTTTGAATCGCCTCATCATAGTGTTGCAACTTCCCGTTTGTGAGTCCCAGGTATTCATAGGATCGAGACAGGTAGAGTGGCAGGTGAGAATTGAGGGCAAGACGCAACGCCTCGTTTTGGAAATCAAAGGCTGCCCTATTGATGTTCAAGTTGTCGAAATTGAGCGCCGCGGCAATGAACAGTCCCCACTCATCCATCGAGGCGGGTTGTTCTTCCTCCGCCAGTGCCATTGCCTGATGCACGAAAGAAAGTGACCGTTGGCTGTCGTTGAGCGAAAGGTGAATACTTGAAAGTTGAACTAAGCTTTGCAGTGTTCCGTTGTAGTCCCGCACTTCTCGTGAAAGATTTAGGGCGCGATTACTGTCGTCGATTGCTTCTGAGTAATTATTCAGATTCGTTTGCAGGTGAGCACGCTCTCTCAAACATTTTGCAAGTAGCCACTTGTAGCCTTTCGCCTCACAAATTGGGATGATTCGTGCAAAGATCGCTTCACTTTTCTCAAGGTCCGGCTGGATGGTAGCGCCGTGTGCTATGGCAAATTCAGCAAGCAGGGCTTCAACGCTGTCGCCGGCGGCGTTAAATTTGTCGCGGGCGCTAGCTAGCAGTTCCATCGAGTCAGTGATTTTCGACTGCCTAAATAGGTCATACCCCTTTTTGACGTTTTCTCGAGCTCGCGCCAGAGCGGCTCTTGTCTCTGCTGAGGCCGAACCGTAGATTCGTGCGAGTTCCACAGTAGTGGGATCACCTGTTTTTTGCAGTTCTAGTTGAGCAAGATAATTTATGGCGGGAAGACTCTCAGAGGGGTTGTCGCTTGCACTCTCACGCAGAAACGTATCGATCAATTCCTTCGTTACGTTGTTACCGGCTGAAGCAAAACTTCGCCTATAGATTTCCCATGCTGTGTGATCGTCGCGGGCGCGGTAAGCTTGCATGAAACTGTCGACTGGTCGATTTTGATCTGAGGATTGCCCTGTTTTTCGGTCCTCGATCAACTTGAGATTCTGTCTGGCTTCGTTAGACCATTGGGAGCTTTGATCCCGCTTGAGATACTCTCGCCAGTCAGTTTCAGCTTGAGTGTAGAGCCTTAGGTATTGCCGGGAGAGAGCACGATTAAACAATGCTTCGAGCGAGTTGGGATTCAATTCCAGCGCTTTACTGAGACTCTCCAGGCTGCGGCCTAACTCTTCCATTCCCTTACCTGGTTCTTTGCCGTCGCGATCGATTTTGCCCTTCTCTAACCATGCGGCACCCAGATCGTTATAGATTTGAGCATTCTTGTTGTCGGTCTTCAGCGCTGCATCAAATTGAGTGATGGCCTCGTCAAATTGTTGTTTCGCTAGATATACCTTGCCGAGACCGTGATGAACTGCTGCGGTCGGGTTCTTCTTCACGGCCTCGCGCAATTTGAGTTCTGCCGTGCGCAATTCATCTTGGTCGATCGTCCCGGTTCCCGGTCCACGTCTGGTTGAGAATGGTGCATAGTTAAAGTCTGATAGGCGCGCCTCAAGCGGTCGTTCGTCTCGAAAGGCGGATTGCAGCGCAGCCAGTCCCTGGTTGAGGTCGGTGTAATTGGACTGCATGCGCCACAGGTAAAAGCCGCCTGCAGCTATCAGGAGACACGCGGCTATTGCAAGGAAGGGCCTGAAATTCTTGGGTTTTTCACGGCGCAATTCTGCCTTTCGCTTTTTTAAGACCAGCGCGAACTTCAACTTTTCCTGCCGCGCTTTGGACTTGAAGAAGTTTCGTTCAACCAGCCCCAGCGCCTCCCCGGCGAATTTACCCAAAATGTAGTCGTCAACTATTTCATCGACGACGATGTCGTACTCCTCGGTAAAGTTGGGATCGGTAAGTAGACGCAACTCAAGCTGCTCCTCCTCGGGATCGGTGAGTTTTCCGAGCAGGTATTCTCTAATCTTGTTTCGTTCTGCCCCCGCCATGATTGACGCTCCGAGTGACGGCACCGCTATTTACTATGCTTGCCGTGACTCCTTTCGTTTCGCATTTGTAAGACTTTGCTCGCAATCCAGTGCGCATTTCTCCAATTTGGTTCTGATTTGATAGGCCCGCCCACGCAGAGCCCCTTCCGAAATGCTGAGTTCCGCGGCCATGGTTCGGTGATGCTCGATCTTGTCGTGTCCGGTGTAGAGATAGTAATCCAGGGCCAGGTCACTTTTCTCTGGACTTAAGAATTGCAGACATCGCAGCAAACATTCATACAGGTCACTTTGGGCCGTTGTCGGAATCCAGGCTATTTCGAGATCGTCTGTAGCGATTTCTTTTAGGTCGTAAGTTTCTCGAAGAACGTTGCGAAGAACCCCGTGAAAGTAACGCGCTGGTTCGCCGACATATCCGTCGCTAATCTCCGGTACGCGCTTGGACACTCGCGAGATTACAACGTCAGCCAGATCTTCGGCGTTGCTACGTCCCTTGGCGATGAAGGTTCTTATGAGGCCGGCGCGAATGGTTTCGTATTTCCGCGCCGCTATCTCGCGGTCGGAACTTAGCCAAGCCAACAATGCATCGAATGGATCCTGGGGGGTTGACAAATTATTCCTGATTCAGCGCCAGCATAACTCGATTGGAGTTCCCGCTTGATGCGGTTTGACTGAGGACGGCGAGAAATTATCCCAAACTGTCAATTAAAAGCAAGGAATTTTGCCCAAGGAAATGCGGAATGAGTGAGCGAGTGGAACGGATCTAAGCGGAGGAAATGAGGGGAGTAGCTAAAGGACTTCGGGACCGATGCAACTCCATTTCACGTAACAATTGGAAAGTGGTCGCGCGAAAAAATCGCACGACCCCTCCCAATGTTGCGCGGCCGGTGTTCAAAAAATGGCCAATGATTATTCGCTCACCTTGCGAAGCGGTCGCGGTATTCACCCGAAACAATGAAGGCCTTAACCATCTCAGCCTGTTCAAAGTTCCCGTCGAACTGGTTCAGCTTGTTGAGCCAGAACTGATAGCCAGTCTCGTCCGGGTCGCGACGCAGGTAACCGAAGTATTCCATCATCACAAACATCTGATTGGACTTTGCGCTAACGAATCCTTCGTTCTCGGCTATCTGCCGCAAAACGCCAGGCCGCGAAAGCGTTCCGTTAGTTATGCCGTTGACCAGGGCCGCGCGATTAGCGTTGAAGCCGCCGGCGTGATTGATCAAGGTATCGACAAAAGCGTCGTTTGCCAGGTTGTCGTATGCAGCTCGGAAAGCGGGCCGCTCGACCCAGGCAGCAATGAAGGCTTCCTTGTTGGCTTCCAACTGTCCCGACCAATCAGCTCGACCGACAACCACATCGCGCCCGACCGTTGCGGCGTCAGGCATGAACTCGGCATACATCGGGCGCCGGTTGTAACTTGCGCGGTAGAGCGCATCAACCAAGCCGCCGGTCTGTTGAAATTCGATCGACAGGAAGTAAGCGGCTGACACATTGATTCGTCGCCGTTCAATACAAGCAACGTCGCGACCGCACGAAAGAATCTGATCGCTCCAGAAACTGAACCCGCTTTCATCAGGTTCACGTCCGAGGAAGTCGACGTAGTGTTGACGGACGAAGATGTCAGGTGAGTCGATCTCATTCGCTCCAAATGAATCGCGCGCGGCGCTAAAACTGGCGTCAGACACGTTGCCAAGGACTGAGTACGATCGACTTGCCGGACTGAAGGTGTAGTTCACGCGCGATGCACCAACCGTGTAGAAGTTGTTAGTGTCAACGCTCTCGAAGCGATAGTTGCCGTTGCCGTCCGTAATTGTTTTACGCGAACTTCCGCCATTCAGGGTCACCGTTGCGCCGGCGAGCGGTGCGCCGTCGGGAGTTGTAGTGGCGCCGCTGATCTGTGCGGGCGCGTTAGTCGGAGATCCCGAACTAATCCCGACCGCAAATGGCGAAAGCGTCGGACTGATAGCACAGAGCTCTTTGGTCGAATAGTTGAGCGTGTTTTGAGTCAGCTCAGTCCAAATGCCGGCTACCTTATGCAGCATGCGTAGGTGGGCGAAGGTATTCTGATCAGTGATAGAGGGAAGCTGCATGCAAATGGTTGCCGGCGGGACAAACGTCGCGTTCGTTGAGATGTCGTAAGTTGGACCAACGAAGGTGTCGCCTACTGGTGGTCCGGAATTGAGTGAAGAATCTAGTTGTTGCACCGTGGTGGTTCCGGCGACCGCGACGGAATTATAGACCATTCGCACGCTTCCGAAGTTTAGAGCGACGTTTGAACCAGTGGCAGTAGGGCGACTGTTATTGAGAGCGGTGGTTGACAGGCAAACGTTGTCGATCGCTGCGGGAAAATAAAACAGTCCAACAGCCTGAGCGAAACGGAAGCGCACGGTCTGTCCGCCAAAACCGGAAAGATCGAAGGTATAGATCGTGGGACTCAGTATTAAAGGGTCGCCCTGCTTGGGACGAAGAAGGAACGCCATAACATCGGTCGAGGCGATTGACTCCAGGCCAGCCGTTGTTTTCATTAGGTCGAACCGCAATTGTTGATTCGCGTTGTAATCAAGCGTATTCAGGTTCACAAAACTAGTCCAGGTGTTGTTGTAGGCGAGGTAAAACGACAGGGTTGCGAAGGGTCCGGAGGGAACCACGACGTCTTGATAAAAGGCTTGCGTGCCTGGCCCGTTTTGATCTGAAACCAGGGCGTGTGTTCCCTGTGGCGGCGCTGAAATGGCGTGCGCGCTTAGGGGCGAACTCGTTCCAGTGTAGTTATAAAAGCTGACTATCAGTCCGGGACTAGGCCGCGAATAGATGGTCCAGCCGGTTGTAGTACCGTCTTCAAAGGTGCCATTTACAAACGTGCATTGTGCTTGCGCCTTGGAGGGTAAAAGTGAAGCGGAAAGAGCGATGAACAGGGTGGCTTGCAACGAGAATCGAATGAATCTCTTCATGGGGCGGCGATTCCTTTCCCTTTGTATGTGTTTAGTTTCTGGGCATTACACTGATAATGACGGCAACCGACATTTCATTTCGCGGGAAAGGTTTGCGAGTAGCTGGGGTTCGCGTGTTTGTAAGAGAGAGGATAAACGTAAGAGTTGATTTAGACTTGGAACTCTGTGTTTTGAGGCTAGCGTTGTCGGAGGGAGTTATTGCCCAGGTTCAAAGCTCAAAATACAAAATTCAAAGCTTGGAGTTGAAGAGTAGGGGTTCGGGATGCGGAGAAATTATCTGTTGAGAGGACAGTCATTAACAATCAGCCAATTCGAGGGTGGCGCTGTTGGTCAACCAACTCCTGGTTTACCGGTTGACGCGAAATGTAAAGCGCTGGGCATCCTCGAACTGCCCTGAGCTGAGGCGGCCTGCGACTTTGATTTCGTAGTCGCCCGGCTTAACTACGTGGCTCGGGATATTTGCCTCGATGAACCTTGTGTCATTGCTGAACACCGGTTTGAGATCTTCTGCCGACCAAAGTTCTGATTGATCCGCAGCGACTAGTCTGGCGCGATAGCTGGTGTAATCAGCCTGGGGAAGCTGGAGTTTCAATTGCAACGTATCAGTGCCGGGCGGAATAGAGATCTTGGTGACTTCGCCACTATCGCGAGTTAGACCAGGGGTCAAAGCCACAGCCAACACTTGTGAGGGACCTTGCGAAACAGGGTTCCTCAGTGCCGTCCGGGAGACTAACCCGATAACAAGGACGACGGCGGCAGCCAGCGAGTAAGCGAGGACTGGGTTGCTCTTCAGAAACGAAAAGAACGGCATTCTCACTGAGCCGCGATCAGCGGCTGGAACAGGAACTGGCTCCGCGGCGGCCACTCTGGCTACGACGTTTGCGTTTGCAGCGGTCTGCTCTGCATGGTGTAAGTATTTCTTCAGCGTACGCGAGAAGCGTACTTTCTGCTGCCGCTCCGGCGCCAACAAGAAATGGGCTTCAAAGCTTTCACGCTCAGCCTTTGACTGATCACCGCTTAGATATTGATCGACCAACTCATCTTCAACTATCAGCAATTCCTGGTAAAACTCGTCATCGGTTAGCAGACGCTCTTCGAGCGAAGCACGCTCCTCGGGTGGTAAATTTCCCAGAAGGTACTGCCGGAGTGTTTCTTGATCTTTGGATTCTAACTGCAAAGGTTCACGCCCCCACGAAAACCACTTCTATATACAATGCGATCAAAGCCTGGACTATTTCATATAGTTTCTTCACGAACACAGCCTTCGACGCATTGTTGCAAAGCGGTTCTAATTCGATGTGCCCTGATCCTCAAGGCATTCAACGCGATGCCAAATTGCTCGGCTAGTTCCTTGCGATGCTCAATCTTGGCCCGTTTCTCTTCCTGGTAGTATTGCATGACCAACTCCCGGTTTGACGGCGTCAGCTTTTCAACACACTCCTCCAAACACGCATAGTCCCTTTCCAGCCTGTCTGTGTCTTCTCTGATAGGTGGCGGCGCCGGGGTGGGCTTCGGTCTCTGGTATTCCATAAGCACCTTGCTGGCAACGCCATAAAAGTAACGTGCGGGATCGCCTTCATAGGTGCTTTGGATTTCGTTTAGCCTCTTGCTCACCCGGTTGATGGTTTCATCAGCCATGTCTTCGGGCTCGAAACATCCGCGACAGGTGAAAATCTTGATTAAGCGTTCACGAATCTGTTCGTACTTCCGTCCTGCCTCCTCGCGTTCAGGATCGAGCCAAGCGAGCAGCGCGTCAAAAGCCTCTTTAGTTAGAACCCAATCTTTGTTCATTGAAAACGGCTCGAAGGAGAACTGATCGAACTCTAAAAGCCAAGTTGCAGAAAACGGTTTTACAAAACCCGGGCATTGTAGACTAAAGAACGATCTTCCGTCTCCGCCTCCAGGCATAAAACCCGACAACTCCGAGCGCGGTTGCTGCAATCAGTCCTACGAGCAGACGTTGACTTGAAAAACGGGTGACTCTTTCATTGGGGACATACTGCCCCTGGATTACAAAGCCGGCCCAATAGTAAGGCGACTGCCAACGCTTCTGCTGTGACATTGTCAGTTGCGCTTTTCTCAGCGCTGCGGCGGGTGACAAACCATCTCGCAACATGTAGCCATAGAAAAGTTGCATCAATTCAGAGGTCGCTTCATCGTCAACTTTCCACAGGCTCGCGACGACGCTCGAAGCACCTGCATACATGAAGCCGCGCGTCAGCCCGATCAAGCCTTCGCCTCTCACGTCTTTACCGAGACCGGTGTTGCAGGCGCTAAGGACAACTAAATCGACCGGAAGTTTTAGATTATAAATATCCTGGAGGCGCAGGTATCCGTCCTGTGGCTGGCCCTGTTTATCAAAGAGAGAGAGCACGATGCCGGATAATTCCGGGTGTTCATTGTTGAGAAGACCGTGCGTGGCGAAATGCACAATGCGGTAGTCCCGCAAATTAGTTTTCGTTACCGTTGCGCGGCTGGCTTCGAAATCCATTGCTTCAAAACCCGAGCGCCACGGCGCGACAGACATGATCGCTTTCGCTTCAGCGCGAGAAGCGAGCAAGCGTGGGATGTGACCATCGCCGGAGAGGTTTACGTCACGCAATGCCTGATGAAATTCGCTGGGCTGGCTCTGTCCGGACTCACTGGTTGCGGTTTTAGTAGTGGACGCGATCCGGGGATCGTCGGATTCGAAAACCGGATCAGCCAATACTGCCACACTATTCGACGCGGGCTTGCGGGTGGCAGATTCACTTAAGACTAGTGCCAGTATCGAAGCAGAGGGTTCATTGATGATTTCGTGATCACTGATCAAGAGCCGTTGTTCATTGGTGCTGGCGCTGGATTTCAGCGGATCTGTTTTGACTGGAAGTGATAATGCCTGAAACGGAATGTACTGGAGCGCGCCGTCCGCGACTATCAGGAGGCGTTTGGTCCCAAGCTTGTCGGCCACTGGTCCAAGCAACAGTTTGCTGAAGGCTGCAGTCGCGGCGGGTAGCTGTGCCTCCACTTGCCGCAGACGTTCCTGCTGCTCCTCAAGTGTCAGGCCCGATTTTGGTTGACTTGCCGTAAGCAAATCGTAGAACCGCCGCGCCTCACTTTCAATATCGGAACGAGGCGGTAATTCATAACTTGAGACCTCGTTGCGAGATACTGCCCAAATATAACTTCGCTGCGCTCCCAAGCTGAATTCCAATAGCAAGGTTTGGTCGTCGACCACAACCTGCTTTTGAATTTGCGCCAACGTCCAGGCTACTGGTTTCGTGACTTGCTCGTAAGCGGGATACTGTTTGTGGATAGTTGCAGTTACCTGCTGGTATTCCGATTCTAGTCGTGACAGTTCGGTCTCCAACGAGTCGAGCTCTTCTTTCTTGTAGGTCGTGCCCAGCAGTCTGACTCGATAGTCTTCTTTTACCCGGAGCGATTGACGTAGCGATTTTTCTCGTTCTGCTAACTGATGATCTAGTCCCGGGAAAAAATTTGTCTGCGTGTTTCGCAACAACTCTGCGAGGGAACGCCCGCGAGCCAACTCACTTGTTTCAAAGGCGCGCACGTCAAGATGTCCGGCCGGATTCGCATGATGCTGGCGCATGAGGCATTCGATGTAAGTTTCATAGCGATCGTGCACTGTCGCGGAGAAGGCCGCCGTCAAGTCGCTGCTAGTCGCGACGCGACGCATTTGCTCAGTCGCATCAATGGACCGTCGGAGATAGTCGCCTGCCCTATCGAGGTTCCCTTCTTGTAACTCCAGCTCGCCCATTGCAAACAGCGTGGCCGACTCGTTTACACGATCGGCAAGCAAGTGGAAGGTGTCCAACGCCGTTTCATAATTGTCTCTGGCTTTCTGCCGGGCGCCCTGCTGTTGGTAAACCAGGCCCATCAGGGCTTGAGTGCGCGCCGCCTCCCGCTTGTTGTTGGCTTTTGTGTAACCGTCCAGCGCAGACTGGAAATGGCTGAGTGCGGCTGCTTCCTGATTTGACGAGTGATAAGTGCGACCGAGAAAGTCGTCGCAAAAGGCAAGGAGTGGAATGTCTCCGCTGAGTTCAGCGTCGCTGCGCGCAGCCTGCAAGTTCTCAATTGCCTCCGGGTATTGGCCGGCAACGTAGTGCGCTTTCCCAATACTCCACTTGAGGATCGACACAGCACGCTGGTTTTTCGTTAGCCGAAACTGGTCCAGGGCTTCATGATACTTGACCAGAGCCACCTCAGGCAGGCCACTCTCCAGAAAGACATCACCTACGCCGATGGCTATCTGTCCCATCTTGAAGGGCTCAGCCTTTTCCTCAACTAACGATTGCGCCTGAGTATAGAAAGCCAAGGCGTTTTGCCAGTCGCCCTTACGATATTCGATGTAGCCGAGATCGATCAGAACCCCGGCTTGTCCGTTCCGGTCATTCAGTTCGCGGAAGAGAGTGAGCGCCGACTCCAAGGTCACGGCGCACTCCACGAGCTTGTGTTGGGCCAGCTGGTAGTCTCCGATCATCAGACTAGCTTCAGCCATTCCTCGCTGGCGATGTATGGAACTCCAAAGCGCAAGCGATTCCTGCGCGCTCTCAAGCGCAAGCGCATGATCGCGATGGTCCTGACAATCGCTAAGGGTTTGCAGGGCCTCAGCGTGTCCCGCAACGTCGTGGTTCTGCTCGCTTAGAGTTAATGCCTGATTCGCGTGAGGTTCAGCAAGGTCACACTTACTGAGGCTGGCGTAGCTTGAGGCCAGTCCATTCAAGCTCTCGATATAAGTCCGAGAGTCTGGCTGTTGATCCAGGAGTCTGAGCGCCCGCTGAAAAGTTGCGACCGCCTGCTCAGCAACAAACATTCGAATTTGAAAGCGGCCTACTCGATTTAGGGTGCGGGCCGCCTCAACCATTTGTCCGGATTTTTGAAGGTCTTCACTAGTGTTCAGCAGATTGGTAACGGCGACCTGACGTTCTTCAATGCCGGTTACGCGATAGTCGTCCTCTATGCTTTGCGCATCTCCGGTTTCCTGGGTTTGCGGCAAGAGGGCAAACGCAAGCCAAGACACCAGTAACAAGACCTTAAGGTGGCGAATAATCATTTATCTGCGCATGCCGGATGGATGACGCTGGCAGCCCTCTCCTGCGCTGGCCCTTCCGGTTTTTGCGGTTCTGTTCGTCGATTCGGGCGAGAGGTAATAAATTGACCTTCGGGCGAATCGAAATTCTTAACAACGGTATGCCCGTAGAGTCCGCCCAAGTCGCCTCCGACCTTCGACAAATCGTCACCGACTTTCGACAAGTCGCCGCCCACCTTCGCCAGATCCCCGCCGACTTTGCTTGCCAGATCGCCTCCGACCTTGGATAAATCGCCCCCTACCTTTGAGAGGTCGCCGCCCACTTTCGAGAGGTCGCCGCCAACTTTGTCCACTGACAAGTCACCCCCCACCTTGGACAGATCGCCACCCGCTTTCGATAGAGTCCCCATGATCTTCATCAGGTCGCCTCCCACCTTCGATAAATCACCCCCTACTTTGTCGGCCAGATCGCCTTCCATCATCGATAGATCGCCCCCGACTTTAGCGGTGAGATCGCCACCGACCTTCGACAAACCGCTACCGACTTTCAACAAATCTTCGCCAGCCTTTGTCAGATCGCCACCGACTTTCAACAGATTATTTGCGACTTTCGACGGATCGGCTTCTGCCTTCATTGCGCGACTACCTTCAGCCTTGACCCGGTCAGCCGGCGGTGGCCCCAATTGCAAAAGTCGCTCGTCGGATAGCGACCTAAGCAGGCTACCCTCGGAACGCCAGGTCACTTGGGTTGACACTGACGGTGTGCTGCGCCTTGGCTTCATGGTTTGCCTGGCAGCGCGCCTCGTCTTCTTGAAATACTGTTGTAGAAAACTCCACCACGATTTGGAACCATGTTCTTGGGTGAACCTGTATCCCCGGTAGTTCTGGATGATTTGGTCTGACGGACTCTTCCAGGGAAAATAGACCGAGAGTCCATGTGAAAACTGGTAGGCTGGTCCGTAGTAGTCCGAAAAGAGAACGAGCCCGTCAAATTCCTCAGTTGTTGCTCGTCTAAATTGGTTTGCTATTGGTTGAGCTTTCGCCGCTGCGGATCCATACCTCGGCGCGTCCGGCGTTCGTCCGTTTATCGCCAGGGTCACGTTTTTGCAGGCCGTCGCGATGGCGCGCTGAGCGCTATTTCCAGTTTGGCATCGCTCCCAGAGACAGGAGCAAAAGTCGAAGAGATCAGTGTAGTTTTCCTCCCAATAAGCTTGAGATTCGAGATGCGCCAGCCGAATGCAATTTAGGGCAACTGGATCCTCGAGGCCTCTCTGCAACTCCTCCGACAGCTCGTCGATGACCGTGCTGAGGTTATTCACCTTATCGGTTTCCAGGCTACACAGAGCGATGTCTGAAGAGAAGCCCGCAAGCCAAAAGTCTTCGCCATTGTAAAAACTTAGATCCTGCATGCCTGTCAGAATCTTGTTAACCAGGTTCTTTTGTTCAGCGTCATTTTCGGTCGTCTTGGAACCGTTATTGGCGCCATTGCTGGCGGACAACGGAGTGTCAATCCCGACCTTAGTATCATTGGCAACATCAAGGGTGAGAAATATCTTTTTCAAAAGTTGCCGGTAGGGCCAACTGCCTGGAAAAGCTGCGCCTTGCGTCCCGATCATGTACTGGGCCGTACCCTCTAGTTCATACATCAACTCTACCGAGCTCATCGAGCAACTGTGAAACCCGACCAGGTGAAATTCGTCGCCATCAGCTCGAACATTGTCGGAGAACCTTCTGAGGATCCAACCCAGATCGGCCAACGTAATCGCTGAATTGTCGTCCGGGTCCGGCAAGAAGGCGTCATTACCGACGATCACTCCATGCCCCATGAGAAACACCATGTAGTTTTTTGCGGGGTAATAAGTTCTCGAATACTCGAGAAAATAACGGAGGGTTATCTCTGCCGGGATTTGCGGGAGCCCGGGAATATGGCAGTCCTCGGCAATATCGCGAACCCATGGATCTTTCCCGTCACCAATGATTGTTTTCTTTTTCTTGGCTGGCTTGTAATCCCTTTTCCGTTGGGCGTTCACTTCAAAGATTCGGGCGCCTTTGCCATTGCAGTTGGGATCGAAATACGCGAGGACGTTCGTGTTTTCCTCAAAGCCGGCATCGGTAATTTCTTTCAGTTGGGAAATCATGCTCGCCGAAATCAACCCGTCTCCGATGAGGTAGAAGAGAATGTTCCAATCGCTCTTCGACGCTCCGTTGGGGTTGTTGTTCGGCTCGGTGGCAATAGAGTTTTGTGATTTGGTGTCATAGTCGCGGGGGGTAAGCATGAGAGTTTCTCCATGGTGATTGGTTAGTAAAGGTGACGAAGTTACGCGAAGATGCGAAAGTGCAACTCATCTCGATCAAAAGCCCGGCCAGAACTCATTGAAGGGTTTGAAGATCCTTGGCGAAACCACGGGCGATTTAATCGGTTTCGACCGAAAAGGAAGTTCGAGGCAGCAGAGGCTATTCGGAAGCGGCAATTGTGTCAACTGTAATTTGGCAAGCAAGAATGCCACCCGCCAGTATCAGACTTCCCATTCGTAATGGTGAGATCTACGAAAGTATTTCGGATCGAGACAGTGAGGCCGAGGTCTATGAGAAACCCTCCGCGCCGGGTCTTCTTCGGTTCGCATACTTGAACGCGCCAATGTTGGCTGCTCATTCCTTCCTTCTCTGGCAAGCCGGCGACATCTTCCTTTGGCTTCCTGGTGTGGGGCGCCTACTTAATCAGAGCTCCATGAAGCCAGGGAGACAACCGTCGCTAACCATCATTTCGTCAGACGACGCAAGAAGTTTCCCAGGCGCCGTTCTACTTTGCAGTTAGGTTTCTGGTTAGCGTCTCCCGCAGCTTCGAGCGTCTTTCCAGAATTCTAAGACGATAGGACCACTATGAAGAGCGCTCCCCGTTGAGATTTTTCACTTGGCTTTGGGTAAGGTGCGCGATTAATCAACATCTCCGCCCGGGCAATTCTTTAAGGAGACAAGAAAATGAAGAAACAAGCCTTTTTTCTGACAGTCGGGGTAGTGCTATTTGCGGTTATCGCTTCCATGGGAGTGGTGTTGAACGCCAGGGGAGTGGTGGGCCAGGGAAGTTGGGGACAGGGACGCGGCAGCGATCAGGGAAGTGATTACCGTCTCTCCGGACCTTACACGCATAAGAATCTTTCAATATTTTTGGTTCACGGAAAGAACCTGATCAAGGCCAAGTCGTTTCTAACGCTGCAGGAAGCGCTGGTGCAAAAGAAAGTGGTTGTCTACGAGACAAGGAGCGTAAACGAACTCTCAATCCAGAACTTTTCTGATGAAGATGTCTACGTGCAGTCGGGCGATATCGTGAAAGGCGGCCAGCAGGATCGCATGATCGGAGTTGACCTGATTGTGCCACCGCGTTCGGGCAAGTTGCCGATCTCAGCTTTTTGCGTCGAGCATGGCAGATGGAGTGGTCGCGGAAATGAACGCGCCGGCGAGTTCAGTAGTTCGGCAGACGCGGCCAGCACAAAAGAAATCAAGTTGGCAGCCAAACGTTCAACTTCCCAGGGCGAAGTTTGGAAGAGCGTGACGGTGGCCCAGGACAAATTAAGCCGCAATGTTGGCGCGCGGGTTAACTCGGAAGTTTCAGAGTCGAGCTTGCAACTCGCGGTTGAAAACAGCAAGGTGCAGGAGACTGCGGGCAGCTATGTAAAGGCACTCACCGGGATTGCCAGCCGCAGCGACGACGTGATCGGATATGTGTTTGCGATCAACGGGAAGGTGAACAGCGCTGATATCTACAGCTCAAACGTGCTCTTCAAAAAACTTTGGCCGAAGTTGCTGAAGGCAAACGCCGTCGAAGCCATTGCTGAGTTGCAACCTGGAAAATTCAACCCCACTACTGCTGAAAGCGTGCAGGGCTTTCTTTCCGATTCAGAAAAGGCGAAAGGCGCAGACAAGGACGTGAACGCGCGCGTGAATCTCATGACTCGCGAAGACGATGAGAACATCTTCTTTGAGACTCGCGACAAGAAAGAAAACGGAGCGTGGATTCACCGAAACTACATTAAGAAAAACTAACTCCAGAAAAAGGGCAAGGGCCCCAGGGGAAAGGGAAAAAGGGGATGAGGTAATGGGAATCACCCTTTACCCCTTCCCCCTATTCCCCCAAAATCTTTTAGTGGACAATCTTCGTCGACAACATTACTCCGTACATCTCGTCCTGATGTTTGGCAAACCCTCTGCCGTTGCTCGAGAGCATTAAGTTTACGAGTTGTACCTGGCCGTTGTATTTCCGGTAAGCCATCCACTGCAATCGCCTGAAGTCGTCCGGCTTTTCCGGATTTGCCTCGCGAAACTCGATGCCTTTGAGTCCGTCAATCTCAAGCCACTTCACTTCATCTACTTCGCCATTCTTCGCGCGCGTCTTGGCGCCATCGTAAAACGCCTTGATGCTTATCTCAGTTGGGAAGCTTTCATCCATCGGCGAGATATTGACGATGAGATTTGCTGCATCTGAACCACCGGGCGAGCGCCACATCAGCATCTTCGATTCGTTGGTTGACTCAGTCCACTTTGGTGGCACAGTCCAGGACATTCCCTGTTGGTCCCACTTGGCAGTGAACCCGCCCGCCAGAGCCGCAGTTTGAGCCGCGGTTGGCGCAGCCTTCTCCGCGGTGTCGCCGCTGTCGGAGCTTGAAGTCTTTCCTGGGCCACCGGTGTTGCTCGAGGGTTTCAGCTTGTTACTTAAGTTGCAAAGCGAGAGCGCAAGTCCGAGGACCAGCAGAACGGGAATATGTTTCATAGCCACACTCACAAAGAGGGAAATGAAAGAGCAGTGCGCTTCTATGCCAAAAAGGGGTAGTAAGTCAACCGCCTGTGGACTTTCCCCTAAAAGCCGCGATCAGTGATTGCGATGCGTAGCGTCGATATGAATTTAGCCCGGCCTTCAAGGGTGGGATCACGTCGGCACTTTAAACCAAGCGTCGCGTCAGCGACGCAATAAAGATGGATCTCACCAATTTCATTCCGTCGCGACGCGGCGGAGGTCGTTGGGTTGATTATTGTTTCCCGGCCTTGAAAGGCCGGGCTAAATTCATATCGACGCTACGCGTCGAACTCCTGCTGTTGACAACGACTATTAAGGCAAAGCCCGCCTGCTGTTCTTCTAGTAAAGCAAAGTGCTGATTTGTGTAGTCGTTACCTTGATGGTTCATGACGAGAAAAACGCCAACTAACAGTTTGCGTTACAAACGTGGGCCCCTCCGTGGTATTCTACGAGTCCCCTCAAACAACCCCCTTCTTAACAACGGAGCATTGCGCTCAAGTTTTTTGGAGAAACTTATGAATACCGCTGTCTGTAACGGTGGTCGCGCTGCGCGATCAAAGTCAAAACTCTTAACCACCAGACGACTTACGTTTATTTTGATAACCAGCCTGTTGTGCCTGGTTGGAAGCGGGTGCCAACGATCCGACACCAATATAAATACGCCGGCTAATACCAACAGCTCACCGGCGGTGGCAATGGCCAGTCCTTCAGTAGAGCCAACGCCAATAAGCGCTGCGCGCGAGCCCGAGAAATATCGTGCGGTCCTCGTCTTTTCGGCTGAAACCGAAGGTGGACAAAAAACTATCGGCATTCCGACTCTGTCTGCGGAAGTCGCACGCAATGGAGCTGATCGCCGCGTATCGTTCAAGCTTCCGGACGGTTCTGATCTTATCTATCTCGAACAAGGCGACAAACACATCGTGATCGCGCCGGCCCGCAAGCAATATGCGGAGTTGACACCCGAGGCGACCGGCTTTCAACTGCAAAAACTGATGACGCCCGGCCAGATCGTTTCCTACCTTCAGAAGTTGCGCGGGATCGAACGTGTGGGCGACGACACCATTAACGGTCGCGCTGCCGATAAGTATCGCTATGCAACCACGACAAACACTTCAACGTCTGCCGGCGAGGTCAAGAGCGAAGCGTTCTTCTTTGTTGACAAGGAAACCGGCTTACCGCTCAGAGCGCAGCTGGAATCAGAAGCTAGCGGAAACGTGCGAGGAGTAAAGGGCGCGCGGATCGCCGCGGAGATGCGTGATATCAGCACCACAGTAGACGATGCGCTGTTTCAAGTCCCCGCTGAGTTTAGTAAAGTGCCACCGGAACAGGTGCGACAGCAGATTGACTCAATCACGAATACGTTGATGGCGCTCGGTAAGGTATTGTTGAGCAACATGAATTCGACGGCGCCACCAATTGCATCACCGTCAGCTTCGCCGGCACGTTAACAATAGGAGAGCTTCGGATGAAATATGTTTTGCTGCTCGTGGTTGGTCTCGTCATTGGCGCGGCCGCCGCGATCTTCTTCCTGGGCGTGCCAAGCGCAAAGGCTATACCTGGTGTTGCCGTGCAGGCTCCGCCGCCAGGCGGCGATCCGCCGAGCACGGTCGTGGTGTCGCTGAGCGATAGTTTCCTAAACGAAATGCTGGGAACGGTCTTTCGCGATCTGGGACCACCATCGTTCAAACTCGCGAGCACCGGATCGGGCCCTGTGAATATTGAAAAGGCTGTATTTCAGGCCGGCAGCTGCGCGAACACCATGACGCTCGCGGCTGAAGGCAGCGGTGCGAAGACGCAGGTGAAGTTTGACGGCGGCAAGATAACTGCGCCGCTGGTTTTCAGCGGCAACTACAACCTGCTGGGAAACTGCACGCAGTTTAAAGGCTGGGCGCAGACGACAATTCAGCTTTCATTCGATCAGCCGAATCAAACGCTGTATGGCCGGTTGAATGTTGAAGCGGTAAATCTCGAAGGCGTTAATCCGCTGGCTAGTAACTTCGTGACGGTCTTTGTCCGATCGGCGATCGATGACAAAGTGAATCCGATCCAGTTTCTGCGTCCGCAGCAATTGCAGTTGCTCATTCCGATGCAGGCGAGCAATGGTTCGGTTAAGGCTGAGGTGAAAGACGTGCGCTCTGAAGTGCAGGACGGATCGCTGCGTCTGCACATCACCTACAGCTTCGCGGGAACGAAAGGACAAGCACCCCAAGGTTGAATGTCCAGGCCCAAAGCGCCGGGCTTGCACAAAAGGCAAGAAGAGCGGGGGCAAGCCCACCTTCCTCACCCAGAGCTGATTAGCGTTGAGATTGTGATCTAAGCTGGAACGGCTTTCAATGTGAAGCAGTCAGGAATGTTTCGGAGTCTCAGGGTCAGGAAGGTGGGCTTGCCCCCGCTCTTTTATGCTGTCGCCTCCGCAGGCTCTGCAGCACCGTCTGTAGCCAACGCGCGTTGCCGTTCGAAGTGATCTGCGATCTCCTGCGCCGTCTTCTTGCCAACAAAAGGTGTTAACTCAGAAACTGCCGCCGCCGCGATCCGGTGGATCGAACCAAAGTGTCTCAGTAGTCGGCCCTTACGCTTCTCACCGACGCCAGGAATCGCAGAGAGTTCAGAGGTGAAATCACGCAGCTCGCGGCGCTTGCGATGGTAAGTCAACGCGTAGCGATGGGTTTCGTCGCGAATCATTTGTAGTAGACGCAGGATCAGCGAATGCGGATCGAGATAGATGGGTTCGTGTTCGCGCCCCTTCACTAACAGATATGAAACCTGATTGTGTTTCAAAGGTGGCTTTACCACGCCCACCATCGGGACAGCTTCAAGACCCAATTCACGCATCGCGTCGCCGGCCGCGCCGAGTTGAGCTTTCCCGCCGTCGATCATAATCAGATCGGGCAATGGCTTTCCTTCGTCTAACAATCGTCGATAACGACGCACCACAGCCTCGCGCATCGAAGCGACATCGTTCGCGCCTTCCACAGTTTTGATTTTGAACTTGCGATACTCGTTCCGATTCATCTTGCCGTTGTCACAGACAACCATGCCCGCAACATTCTCTGCGCCTTGGATGTGAGAGATATCAAACGACTCGATGCGGGCGGAAAAGCGCGGCAACTCCAGCGTCTCCTGCAGTTCTTCGAGCACGAGTTTCATGTCCGGCTTGAGGATGCGAAAGCGCTGTTCAAACGCGAGCTTTGCGTTCTTCTCGCCGAGGTCGATCATGTCGCGCTTCTCACCGCGCTGGCTGTGATGAATCTTGACGCGTCGACCCTTGCGCGCCGTCAACGCTTTCTCCAATAGTTCGCGATCCTCGAAATCTACCGGGACGTGAATCTCGTTTGGCACGTAGTCAGTAGCGTAGTATTGCGCCAGCACCTCGCCCAGAAATGACGCCGGATCGAAATCATCTTCTGACAAATCTTCCCAGAAGAACTCGCGACGACCAACGATGTTTCCTTCGCGCATGGTGAAGAGCTGTAAAGCCAGTCGTGAGCCCTCGCGGTAGTAAGCGAAGATGTCAACGTCGCGCTCAGTTACGGTGGCCATCTTTTGTTGCTCGGAAAGTTTGACTACCGTCTTGCGCAAATCGCGATACTTTGCCGCCATCTCGTAACGCAATTCACCCGACGCCTGCTGCATCCGCTCGTGTAAGGTGTCAGCAAGCTCCGTGTTTCGTCCTTCAAGCAGCAAGCGCACGTCGCGCACCGCTTCCTGATACTGTTCCGCGGTGCAAAGTCCTTTCACGCACGGGCCGAGGCAGCGCTTGATGTGATACTCAAGACACGGGCGCGGCGCTTTGCCGTTGATTTCGATATCACAGGTGCGCAATTGAAAGGTGCGGTTGATCACGTCAATTGTTCGGCGCGCCATACTTGCCGGCAGAAACGGTCCGAAGTAAAGCGCGCCGTCTTTTTGAATGCGTCGGGTGATTACCGCTTTCGGGAAGGGCTCATTGATTGTCAGTTTGAGATGCGGGTACGACTTGTCGTCTTTTAGATTGACGTTGTAACGCGGCTTATGTTTTTTGGTGAGCGTTGCTTCGAGGATCAACGCTTCGACTTCGTTGTCAGTGACAATGACCTCGACGTCGGCAATCTGTCTGACCAGCGCGTCGGTCTTGCGATCGAAAGGTCGGGCTTCGCGGAAATAGGATTGCACGCGACTGCGCAACCGCTTGGCCTTGCCGATGTAGATTATTTTGCCGGCGCTGTCCTTGTAGAGATACACGCCGGCAGAAACTGGAATTTCCTTGAGCTTTTCGGCTAATGTCACTGCTCTATTCTAACGCACCAATGCTGTGAAGACCACGAAGCCAAAAATCGGTCCCAGCCGATAACATGAACTTTCCATTCCACCTTCCTGATCACCGCGAGTTTGATGCAGTCGGCTTCGGACTGAATGCGGTCGATCACCTAATCGTCGTTCCTGAGTATCCGGCATTCGACACCAAGATCCGTTTGCTTGAATACAAACAGACCAGCGGTGGCCAGGCTGCAACCACGATGACGGCCTTGCAACGACTGGGGTTGAACACCGCTTATGCGGGAAGATTTGGATCAGACGCAGAAGGGCAGTTTGGTTTCGCGGCGCTGAAGTCGGAAGGCGTAAACACGGAATTCGCAGAAGTGATTGAAGGCGCGCGCAATCAAGTGGCCTTCATCATCGTTGATGGGCGCAACGGCGAACGCACCATCATCTGGGACAGAGACGAGCGATTGTCATACGGCGCCGACGAAGCGCCAATTGAATTGGCAGCTCGCGGTCGTGTCTTGCATCTCGACGCTCACGATCCGCCAGCCTGTGCGCGCATGGCTCGCGCTGCTCGCGCGGCAGGCGCGATCGTCACTGCAGACATTGACAACATCTACGACGGACTTCCGGATCTGCTGCCGCTGATCGACGTGCTAATCGGTTCGCGTGAATTTCCGCATCGACTAACTGGAATCATTGATCCGCGCGCGGCCTTAGTCGAATTGAAGGCCCGCTATGGCTGCCCGCTCGTCGGTATGACGAAAGGTAAAGAAGGCGCAATTATTTATTGCGACGGACAGTTCATCGAGTCTCCAGCGTTTGCGGTTCCCGGCGGTTGCCGCGATACAACCGGCTCCGGCGACGCGTTTCATGGAGGCTTTCTTTACGGCTTGTTGAGCGGCAAGGATGTGGAAACGAGTTTGAGGTTTGCGAACGCAGTCGCCGCGTTGAAGTGTCGCGAATTGGGCGCGCGCACCGCATTGCCGAACGAACAAACATTGACTGAATTCCTTTGTAACGCAAACTGTTAGTTTGCGGGCGTTTGCCAGTCGGCCACTGGGAATAGAGTTCGGATCACGAATAGGATTGAGGAGACATCGTAGTGGAAAAATTATTCCTGCCGGTCTTGCTGGGCACGAATCGCAAGCTACGTCACAGCATACATCCAGCCAGGTGGTTGGTCGCTGAGATGGAGAAGCGCGCGGAGATTCAGACGCAACTATTTGACGTGAGTGAATTCGCGTTGCCGCACGACGACTACGGTCAGGAGATCAAGGATCGTTTTCCTGAGTGGCGCGATGCGATCATCAAGGCAGACGGCTTGGTGATTGTGACACCGGAGTACAACCACGGATACCCGGGCAGTTTGAAAGCCGTGTTGGATCTACTGTTGCGGGAGTATATTCACAAGGCCGTCGCGTTTGTCGGCGTCTCGGCCGGTCCCTGGGGAGGCACCCGCGTAATTGAAGCAATGGTGACGACCGTGCGTGAGCTTGGCCTGGCGGTGACATTTTCGGACCTTAACTTTCCCAAGGTGCAAAGGACTTTCGACGCGGAAGGGAAGTTACTCGATCCAGCTTATGAAAAACGGGCGCAGGAGTTTTTGGATGAACTCGTCTGGATGGCCCGGACGCTAAAGTGGGGACGAGAAAACGTGCCGTCGAAGTTTCATCAGTCGCTCAAGTGATTGGCTGGGACCGCGGGCGTTCCGCCCGCAACGCACCGAAGGTGCGAAGATCTTTTCGCGCTTCGCGCTCATTGCGTGCGGGCCGCCCGCGGTCCCAGACAAGCGCTTGATTTATGGGCCTGGCGTGAGAGTCTATGTGAGGTGTTTTTGAAATAACTCAAGCACGCGCCGCCACGCATCTGCCGCCGCCTCCGGGTTGTAAACCTGTGGGCGAGTGTCGTTGAAGAAAGCGTGATCGGCGTCGTAACTAACAGCCTCGACCGGCAAGTCATACTTCTTTGCGGCTTCGGTTAGTTCGTTTACTTTGGCGGGATTGATCCAGGCGTCGAGTTTGCCGGCGATGAATAGCGTCGGCGCCTTGAGATTCTTAAGAATGCTTTCCGGAGGAATGTCGCCGTAAAACGGTGCGGCGGCGGAAAGACCGCTCAACTCGCAAGCGGCGCGCAACGCAAACGTACCGCCCATGCAGTAACCGGTGATCCCGATCTTCTGCACGCCGTAGCGGCGCTTCGTTTCGGCAACAGCCTCGCGAATTGTCTCGATGCCGTCTTCGATCGCCAATCCTTGCATCATCTTTGCGGCCTCGCCTGCATCTTTCGCGAGCTTGCCGCGATAGAGATCCGGCGCGACGCAAAGATAGCCTTCGTTGGCGTAACGGCCGGCGAGGTCGCGAATATGATCGTTGATGCCCCACCATTCCTGAATCAATATCACTGCCGCTGTGACATCGTAGTCCGGGCGAGCAACATGTGCAGTTGTGGCGCCATGTGAAGTGTTGAGATTAAGAAGTTCAGTTTTCATAGCAAGACTCCCTGAATAATCTGAGTTGGTTCGTTGAAGGATGATTATAGTGCGAACTGAAGACCGACGTAAGACTTCGCTCGTCCAGGTACTGACCTCATTCCAACGGGCTATTACTTTCGTTCGCTTTCCGATCCTTCGGACCGGTAGCGCAACGCCAGTCGCTCGACCCTACAATTCTTTGCAGGCAAGTGATATAAGACTCTCGCTCTGCAAATATCTTCCGCGCTGTCGTCAAAAAAATATATGAAAGCTCTTACTACGCTCTTCATTGCGCTTGTCTCCGCTTTCCTGCTAACGCCCGCGTCGGCGAAAGTCGAACCGGCCGATCTGGTTTTCAAAAACGGAAACATCTATACCGTCAACCAGCAACAGCCGATGGCGGAAGCAGTGGCCGTCAAAGGCGATCGCATTATCTTTGTCGGCTCAAATCGCATGGCGCAAAATTACGTGGGAAGCAATACACGCGTCGTTGATCTCGGCGGCAAGACGATGGTTCCGGGAATGACGGATGCGCATCATCATCTTTCTGGCGTCGGCTTCCGCGAGATGACGCTTAACCTTGAAGGCATCACCAGCTTGGAAGCGTTTCTCGCGAAGGTTAAAGAGCGCGTGGACCAGAAACAGCCGGGCGAATGGGTCACGGGTCGAGGTTGGATTGAGACGTTTTGGACGCCGCCAGTATTTCCGACGCGTTGGGACCTCGACAAGATCGCGCCGAACAATCCGGTATTTCTGGATCGCGCTGACGGCCATGGAGCGGTGGCAAATAGCGCGGCAATCAAAATTGCCGGCGTTGACAAAAAAACACCCAGCCCTTTTGGCGGCGAGGTTTCGAAAGACAAACAGAGCGGCGAGCCAAACGGAATGTTCCTGGACGCGGCGCAGGATCTGATTCAACGGCATATTCCCAGTACAACATTGGCCGAAGCCGAACAGGCAATCATTCTCGGAGTGAAACGCGACGTCGAACTGGGTTGGACCCAGGTGCAGGATCCGGGCGGAAGCTACGAGGATGTCGCCATCGACTCGAAGCTCTTCAGTGAAGGCAAGATCAAGCTGCGAATTTACAAAGCTCTATCTGCTCCAGGCAAAGAGGCGATGCAGCTTTTTCATGATGGACCAATAGTCGGCAAGTATGCGAACCACCTCACGGTGCGATCGCTGAAACTATACGCCGATGGTTCGCTCGGTTCGCGCAGCGCGGCGTTGCTCGCACCGTATTCCGACAAACCGGACACTTCCGGGTTCTTAACCATCAAGGAAGAAGATCTACAGCCCTTATTGAAGGAAGCACTGCGCAAGGGAATTCAAATCGAGACGCACGCGATTGGCGACCGCGGCAATCGCTTCATACTCGATCAATATGAAAAGGCGATGAACGCAGTGCCAAAAGCGGAGTGGAAAATTAAGCAACCGCGCTGGCGCGTTGAGCATTCACAGATCGTCAACCCGGCTGACATTCCCCGTTTCAAAAAACTCGGCATCATTCCCTCGATGCAACCGTCGCACGCTATCGGCGATTTACATTTCGCGCCCAGCCGTTTGGGAATCGACCGACTCGCCGGCGCTTATGCCTGGCAGAGCTTCATCAAATCCGGTTCTATAGTTCCTGGAGGCTCCGACGCGCCGGTTGAACGCGGGGAACCGATGATCGAGTTTTACGCCGCCGTGGCGCGTAAGGATATGAAAGGTTTCTCGGGCGAAGGCTGGCACCCGGAAGAAGCGGCCACGCGCGAACAGGCGCTTAAGATGTTTACAATCTGGCCGGCCTACGCTGCTTTCGAAGAAGGGCAGCGCGGTTCGATCGAAATCGCTAAGCTCGCAGACTTCACGATCTTCTCGGCAGACATCATGAAGATTCCGGAGGCGGAAATTCTGAAAACGCGTTGCCTGATGACTGTGATTGGCGGCGAGGTAGTTTACGAGGCGAAGTAGAAGAGAATGACTGGCGGCAGAGCCGCGATGAGAAGGTAGCCAGACGTGGAACTTCTGGTAACGGAAATCGATAAAATTCAAATGGCGCATGATCCAGAGGTTGCACCTCTGGCTACCTTCGTCGCGCATCTCCGATGCGCCCTCTGTTGCCGTTAAGTCGTGCATCTCCGAGGCGCGAAATGTTTCGCAGAAAGAAGCCCAATGACGCTTTCAAATGACACACGTTACGACGTTGACCGTCGCAGCTTTTTGTCCTTCGCCGGCAAAGGCCTTGGGCTTGCCGCACTTTCTTCGGCGACGATCGCTTCGCTGTTGCAAGAGGTTCACGCGGCGACGAAGAGCATTGCGCAGCTGACGCCGGAGCAGGCAGCGATGGATGAAGACTTCTGGTTCACGATCCAAAACGCTTTTACCGTCACCCGCGGCATTATCAATTTGAACAATGGCGGCGTCTCGCCCAGCCCGCGTATTGTCACCGAAGCGCTCGTCCGTTACATCTGGCAACAGGAAGACGCCACCGCCTACACCATGTGGCAGCTGCTCGAGCCACAGTCAGAAACAATCCGTACTGGTCTGGCCGAGTTGTTTGGCTGCGATCGCGAAGAGATCGCCATCACACGCAATGCGTCAGAGTCGCTCGAAGTTCTTTTGATGGGAATGAGCTTCAAGGCGGGTGATGAGATACTAACAACTACGCAGGACTACCCGCGCATGCTGACCACTTTGCGCCAGCGCGAAAAACGCGAAGGGCTGGTTCTGAAGTTAGTCAAAATTCCTATTCCGCCGAAAGACCTGAATGAAATTACCAAGGCGTTTGAAAGCGGCATCACAGATCGCACGCGGCTGATCCTGATGGCCCATCAGGTAAATATCACTGGCCAGATCACGCCGGTTAAAGCTGTTTGCGACATGGCCCGCGCCAAAGGAATCGAAACAATAGTAGACGGCGCCCACTCGTTTGCGCAGTTTGACTTTCAACAAAAAGACCTGGGCTGCGACTACTTTGGCACCAGCCTGCACAAGTGGCTCTACGCTCCCAAAGGCACCGGCCTGCTCTACATCAAGCGCGACAAGATTGGGAAGATCTGGCCGTTGATGGCGGCAGAGACGAAACAAGCTGAAGACATTCGCAAGTTTGAAGAGATTGGCACGCACTCGGCCGCACCCAAACTCGCGATCGGCGAAGCTTTGCTGTTTCATAACGGCATCGGCGGGAAAAGGAAGGAAGCGCGGCTCAGATACTTGTCTCGTTATTGGATGAACCGGCTCAAGGACGTGCCGAAGATTCGTTTCAACACGTCGTTCGATCCGAATCAATCGTGCGCAATCGCCAACGTGCACATCGAAGGCACAGATCCGTATGCGGTTGGCAGCTACCTGTTTCGCGAACACAAGATCTTTATCACGCCGATAGCTCACGAGGAGTTTCAGGGAATCAGAATCACTCCGAACGTTTACACCACGCTCGGTGAGCTCGATAGATTTTGTGGGTTAATGGAAACAATCGCGGCGAAGGGGTTACCCAAATGACGTCGACTTTGATCAGCAGGCGTAGGTTAATCAGCCGGGGACTGATGGCAGGCACGGGCCTCGTCGTTCTTAGTCAACTGGATAGACTCGCTCGCCCAGTGTTTGCCGCGACAAACTTCCAAAGGGACTTTGCTCGTTTCGCCGCTGCTTACACGCGTCTCGACGACTTCATCGCGCGGCACATGGCTGAAATGGGCGTGCCGGGAATGACCCTGTCGTTGGCTGATCGCTCGGGTTTGTTGCGCAGTTCTGAATATGGTTTTGCCGATGTGAAAGCCGGTGTCAAAGTTAGTCCCCAAACTCTTTTTGAGATTGGCTCAATCTCGAAGTCGTTTGTAGCGATCGCGGTACTACAACTCGCCGAGGAAGGTAAGCTCGACCTGCAGAAGCCGGTAACGACTTATCTGCCGTGGCTCAAGATCGAATCGAAGTTTTCACCGTTCAACACGCATCATTTGCTAAGCCACACCTCCGGCCTTTCCGGCGTGCCTTTGTTGCTGCGAACGGCCGGAACAACTTTAGGCGTCAGCACGGAACCGGGAACGAGATGGGTTTATTCAAATGTTGGTTACGACTTGGTCGGCCTCCTGATTGAAGCAGTTGACAAGCGGCCGTTTGCTGATGCAATGCAGCAGCGCGTGTTGACTCCGCTCGGCATGGAAACGAGTGCTCCAGTTATTACAAATGAGTTTCGCGAACGTATGGCGGTTGGCTATGGACCGCTGCATCCCGATCGTCCTTTTCCACTAAGAGGCAAACTTGGAGAGGCGCCGTGGATTGAAGTTCCGGAGGCGGCCGGCAGCATAGCCGCGACGGCCAAAGACATGGGGAACTACTTGCAGATGCTTCTCAACCACGGCGTGGGACCCAAGGGCCGAGTGCTATCCGACAAAGCTTTTGATTTGTTTACGAAGCCCGTCATCAAGTCGCCGTTTCGCGGTGAAGATGCGAGCTATGCATACGGGCTATGGGTTGGTGATGCCAATGGCCATGCGCTCTTGCGACACACGGGCGGCATGGTTGCATTCAGCTCGGCGATGTTCGCCGATACGACGGATGGATTGGCCGCGTTTGCATCAGTGAATGCCGCCAGGTTGCCCGGTGGTTACAGACCAATTCCAGTTATCCGCTATGCGCTCGCCCTGTTGAGCGCTGCCTCGCAAGGTCGGGAATTGCCGCCGCCCCCTCCGCCGCTGCCATCGCCAATTGTGGTTCAGAACGCAGCTGACTACGTGGGTACTTTTTCGCTCGCATCATCACCCGAGACGTCCACGGCAAAAGACGCCGGGAAGCTTGTTCTGGTGCGCGAAGGCGAGCAACTGATTTTGGATCACGCCGGATCGCGTGTCGTTCTGGAACGAGTCGGCGGGGACAACTTTCTGGTGAAGCATCCGGACCTCGAGTTATTCACGCTTAGCTTTGGCCGCGAAAAAGATTTGGTGGTTGAGGCGTTCCATGGTTCTCGTTGGTGGATCAATGAACACTATTCAGGCCCGAAGAAGTTTGAGTATCCAAAAACCTGGGACGCTTTCACCGGACATTTTCATTCGGATAGTCCCTGGTATGGAAGTACGCGCATCGTCAATCGCAAGGGACAGTTGTGGATTGGTGGCGACCAGCCGCTAGTCGAAGTGAGTCAGGGAGTCTTTCGTTTCGATGGCGATACAGGGGTTGATCGGGTAACCTTTGATACTTTTGTTGACGGCCGCGCGGTCCATGCGAACGTCGTTGGAATCGATTTTTATCGAACGTTCACTCCGTAAACGCTGGACTTTGGTCTTGGGCCTTAGGTCTTTGGCCTTTGCTCGCTGTCGAGGTTTGAGTCGACTTCTTGCGAAAAGAATTCAAAGTCCAAAGACGTAAGACCAAAGACCAAAGTCCCAAGACCAAAGACCATTTTATTCATAAGGAGCAATATTAATGTCCAGTCCAGCAAAACAACCAACACCGCAACTGTTTTTCCAAACCATCAACGCCTATCAGCAAACGGAAGGCTTGAAGGCGGCAATCGAGTTGGAAGTCTTCACCGCCATTGGTGAGGGCAATGCGACCGCTCCCGAAATCGCTAAGCGGTGCAGCACGTCGGAGCGCGGAATGCGTATCCTCTGCGATTTCCTTTGCATCATGGGTTTTCTTACGAAAGCGGAAAATCGTTATAGCCTGACTACCGACTCCGCAGTGTTTCTCGACAAACGCTCGCCCGCCTATTTGGGTGGTGTCACTGAATTCATCTCGGCGCCGATGCTCACCGAGCCGTTTAAGAATTTCGCTGAGGCAGTGCGCAAAGGCGGCACGACGATGCCTGACGGAGGCACTGTCTCTCCCGACAATCCGATCTGGGTGAAGTTTGCGCGGGCCATGGCGCCAATGATGGCGCTGCCAGCGCAGTTGATGACGAAACTGGTCGACCCGGTAGGAGATCGCAAACTCAAAATTCTGGACATTGCTGCCGGTCACGGACTTTACGGTATTGAGTTTGCCAAAAATAACTCGCAAGCGAATGTGGTTGCGCTCGACTGGCCCAATGTGCTGGAAGTTGCGAAGGAGAACGCCGCAGCGGCTGGGGTTACTGATCGGTATTCAACCATTGGCGGCAGCGCTTTCGATGTTGACTATGGATCGGGATATGACCTGATCTTGTTGACAAACTTCTTGCATCACTTTGATCCGCCGACAAATGAGACGCTCTTGCGGAAGGTTCACGCGGCGCTCGCGGACGACGGGCGGGTGATCACGCTGGAGTTTATTCCGAATGACGATCGCATCTCGCCGCCGGAAGCTTCCTTCAGCGTGCAGATGCTTGGCAGCACCGAAGCTGGTGACGCTTACACGTTTGCCGAGCTGGAAAGAATGTTTGCAAACGCAGGCTTTGCCAGGAGCGAGCTGCACCCATTGCCACCATCAGTTCAGCGCGTAGTGATTTCGCAGAAGTAGTGGTTTGACGAAGGCAACTCAACTTTCGGGACGGCTGTCGACATTTCGGGGAGAATGATTAAGCGATGCCGGTCATTTCAATGTTTTACGGCATCATCGTGTTGATGTACTACTTTGATAACAGAAGACACCATCAACCACATATTCACGTTCAGTGCAGCGACGAGGAAGCAGTGGTCTCAATCCCGGATGGCAATGTTATCGAAGGCTCGCTTAGAACTGCTAAACTCAGGTTAGTGCAGGCTTGGGTTGAGATACATCAGGATGAACTAATGGCGGATTGGAGGCTAGCAGTTAGCGGGCAGTCGATATTTAGGATTGAGCCCCTCAAGTAAGGAGATAAAGGATGAATAAAGTAATTGCCGTGACGGCCAACGAGGATTTCTCACTGGATTTGAAGTTCAACGACGGCAGTGTCAAGCGATTTGACGTCAAGCCTTATTTTGAATACGAGTTCTTCCGCGAGTTGAAGGATCCGAATTACTTCAAACAAGTCGGGCTTGCGTTTGGCACAGTCCAATGGCCGCATGATCAGGACATCAGCCCCGAGACTTTATATCTGGAGAGCGTTGACGTGCCTGTCTCCACGGGCCACCTCTCAATGCAGACGTGATGCCAACCTGTGCCTCACAGGAGGTTGATCGATGGAACGAGCCGACTACTATGTTTACGTGTACATAGATCCTCGCAGTCTTGAGGAATTTTATTATGGCAAGGGAAGGGGCAGTCGCAAAGTTATTCACCTCGATGAAGAGGGGGACAATCGAAAAGTTAAGCTCATCGAAGCAATCAAGGCAGCCGGGCGGTCACCTATGATCAAGGTGGTTGCCGCTGGTCTTACCCAAGCTGAGGCGCTACTAGTCGAGAAAACCCTCATTTGGAAGCTGGGTCGCACGCTTACAAACGTTTCCTCTGGGCACTTTGCCGAGAAGTTTCGCCCACACAATACGCTTCACTTAGACCTGCCGGGTTTCGATTTTGCCAATGGCATCTATTACTTGAACGTCGGAGATGGTATCTACAGGTCATGGGAAGATTGCCGAACCTATGGCTTCCTTTCCGCTGGGCAGGGGAAGAAGTGGAGCGATCAGATCCGGGCACTACAAGCCAGGGATGCGGTGATCGCTTACCTCAAGGGCGAGGGTTATGTCGGCGTCGGCATCGTGGAGGAGCCAGCCATTCGTATCGGCCAGTTCTTGCATCGTGGTCGTCCACTATCGAGTTTTTCGCTTCGCCAATCTAACATTTACGAGTGTGCTGAAGACTCTGAGAAGTCGGAGTACCTTGCACGAGTGAAGTGGGTTGCTTCGGTGCCGCGTGAGAAGGCTAAGTTTAAGGCAAAGGCGGCTCTTTTTACCACGCAGCTTATTCGCGCATCTTTAGCGAGTCAGCCGGTAACGCTTCGCTTCGTGGAAGAGTCCTTCGGATTGTCCATCTCCGATCTGTTGGGTGGTAACTAACAACCTGTTGCGCACGCCGTCAGGTGGCAGTCGTTCGGTTAGCGAGCAACGTCGCAATTGTCTTCAAGAGGTTCTCAGCGGTGTAAGGCTTCGACACGTAGGCCCGGAACCCATTCTCGAGGGCTTCATTCCGATTCAAGTCCGCATGGGCAGTTACAGCCATGCATGGTATGGCTAGAGTTCGTTGATCTGCCTGGAGTTCCTGCAAGACTCCCCAGCCATCCAGCACCGGCATCGACAGGTCCATCACAATCAGGTCTGGCGGTTCATTGCGGGCCATGGCCAGGCATTCCTGTCCGTCTTTTGCTTCCCGCACATCGTAGCCCGCGCTCGCGAGCAGTAGCTGAAGTAGCTCGCGGTTATCGTCGTGATCGTCGGCAATCAAAATTGTAGAGGCCATTGAATGTAACCTAATGGTCGGGGTGCGCTCTGGCAGTTCAACCTTGGACTTATAACTTACGCCCCGAAACAGTGTCAATCAGGGGGCCAAAAACTGTCGTTAGCACATGATATGTCCGGTTCCATTAGCACATGAAGTGTCCGATCTGAGCGGGGAAGGTCAGAGCAGCATGACAGGATGCTGTTATGAAGCAAATGACAGTGACCGCAGTGGAGCGGGCGATGAAACTACAAGACGTAATGTTACGGGCGATGGCAAAGCGGATCACCTGGTTTCAAGCGGCGGAGATACTGGGGATC
>DASYLB010000006.1:0-92746 GCA_036009765.1 Pyrinomonadaceae bacterium
CGGCACAAAACTTAAGGACGTCGACTATCGCAAACAGCTTGCCGCTGCTGGTCGAAAGGGAATCGAAAACTCTAACGATCCGATGATCGACCTGGCGAAGGATATCGACAAGGAAGCACGTGCGGTGCACAAGCGTTACGACGAAGAAGTGTTGGCGGTTGAGCGCACAGGTTACGCAAAGATTGCGCACGCGTTGTTTGAAGATCAGGGAACCAAGCTCTATCCCGATGCGACTTTCACGCTCCGGCTTTCCTATGGCGCGGTGAAAGGCTACCGGGAAAATGGCAAGTTCATTACACCCTTCACGACGCTCGGCGGACTCTTTGCGCGTTCGAACCAATATCATCACGCGTTCCCCTACAACTTGCCACCGCGTTGGGCAAGCAAACGCACGATGGTGAATCTGAAGACACCGTTCAATTTCGTTTCTACGAACGACATCATCGGCGGCAACAGTGGCTCACCGACGATTAACAAGCGAGGCGAACTGGTTGGCCTGATCTTCGACGGCAACATCCAATCGCTGGTCGGTAACTTTGAATACGACGAATCAGTGAATCGCTCGATTTCAGTTGACTCGCGCGGCATGCTGGAAGTGCTGCGCAACGTCTTCGGCGCCAACGCGATCGTCACCGAGCTGATGAAGGGGTAGGAGCAACCGAGCCCCTCCTTGGAGTGCGGCGACCTGTCGCCGCTTTCCCCTGCTTTGACCTTTTGCTTTCCGAGTCGAACTCACAAGACGATTAGGCCAAAGCGGTGACAGGTCACCGCACTCCAAGGAGGTGACGCACTCCTTTCCCGTCACTGTCGACTGCAAAATAATCACGCCTCGCAACCTTTGCAACCTACACCGCCAGCGAAGCATTCTGCCTCGATTAGAAGCCATGCATGGCTCGCTTGGAACTCAACCAGACGTAGCTCCAATTCAATCAACCGCGACTCCAAACCAGGAACACCTGATTGCTTTGCAACCACGTGCAAATGTATCGGAATCACGCCTGACGCAAACGCTCATTTCGTTTAGTTCTCCTCGTTTTACTAAGGAAATCCCTGATTGCGCAGCGATCTTGCAATGTGTAGACTGCCGCGTCTCATAACGGTTTTACCATCCTTCTCAACCTCTGGAGATTCGAAAATGGGAAAAAATGAAACCCGCCGCCTCAACCCTGCAGTGCTTGCGGAAGACCTGGAAATTCTCGCCGCGCTGAAGGACGTCGCAAACTACACGCCTGCCAACTCGGCCTACACAGTCACTGCCATCGACGCGATTAACAATCGCCGCATTGCCGCGCACGACACCGAAGTGCAAACCAGTGCGGCGGCCGAATCCGCGCGCGATGATCACGTCGCCGTGCAATGGGAACTTCATAACGCGCTACTCGGCGTCAAGGATCAGATCACCGCACAATTCGGTAAGGACTCGAACGAGGTGCAGTCCATGAAACTCAAGAAGAAGTCTGAGTACAAAAACCCAACCCGCAAAGGCAACAAAGGCAGCAAAGAAGATCCTAAAACCTAACCACTAACCCTAACCAATCACTAACACGCTCGGTAACAGGTGGTGGAGAACCAGCAGTCCTCCACCGCCACCGAGTCTTAACGGGAATGTTACCGTTCGTTCACACTGCGACTTTCATATGGCGCGGTGAAGGGTGTCGCGAGAACGGCAAGTTTGTTACACCCTTCACGACGCTGGGCGCGCTCTTCGCGCGTTCGAACCAGTATCATCACGCGTTCTGCTACAATCTGCCACCGCGCTAGACGAGCAAACGCACGGTGATGAATCTAAAGACGCCGTTCAACTTCGTTTCTACCAACGATATCATCGGCGGCAACAGCGGCTCACCGACGATTAACAAGCGAGGCGAACTGGTTGGCCTGATCTTCGACGGCAACATCCAATCGCTGGTCGGTAACTTTGAATACGACGAATCAGTGAATCGCTCAATCTCCGTCGACTCACGTGGTATGTTGGAAGTGCTGCGCAACGTCTTCGGCGCCAACGCGATCGTCACCGAGCTGATGAAGGGGTAGGACAGACTTTCCAGTCTGTCCACACGCCGCCGTCCGAGCTCGACGACCTTGTCAGTACCGCCTGCGATAGCGGGCGGGTCATGCGCCATCGGCTGCCGCTGACTCTACACGAGTCGAGCTCTTCTCTGGGACCTGGGGCGGGCGGGGTCCCAGACGGATGTTTTGTATCCGTTGGGGTGCTCGACTCGCCCGCAATGAGCGCGAACGGCGAACAGTGGTCCACGCCTTCCAGGCTGCCCATGCTCGAAGCAAAGAAACAACTCACTGCCGCTCGTAGTGAGCGCGACAAGAACTTTTACGAAAGCAAGTGCATCACCCTCGATCGCCAAATCGAGAACCTCGTCTACGAACTCTACAAGCTAACTCCCGAAGAGATCACCATAGTTGAGGGATCCTCATGAATGTGCCGAAGCCCGAATGACGGCGCGCTAGTGAAAGTTGACGGTGCGGAAGGATGTGAAGTCATAGGGAGACCGGCGACTTCCAAGGAAATAGTCAAGCAGAAAAAGTAATCAGCACACGGTAAAGAGCAATCGGTCCGAGCCAAAAGAAAGCGCCTAACTTCCGGTTAACGGAAGCTAGGCGCTTTGTTGTGTTACCACTTAAGCGTTGGTCAGTTGATCTGCTGGAAGTTTAGTATCGCTTCCAGGATCGTGCCGAGGATATTGGCACTGCCGTTGGAGTAACTCCCGTACTGATTGCGGCTGTTGTAGCCGTCTTCGTAGCCGCGTTCGAAGCCCTGGCGGAAGTAGTACTGATACTCGCTCTGGTCTACGTAATAACCGTCGTAGCCGTAGCTCGCATCTTCATAGCCGATGGCGTCCTGTGGACTAGAGTTCCAACCATCTTCGCGATCGGCTTGGCCGGCGCGGAAGCCCTCTTCATATCCATTATTGACCGCCTGCCGCAGCATCTGCGCGCCGTACTGATTGGTCTCGTAATAACTGCCGCCACGTGAGTAGCGATAGTTGGACGGGCCGTAATCGCTGTAGCTCCAGCTTTGCAGACGCAGTTGATCCTGGCGCAAGCGATCGAGGTAACGCTGCTGATAACGCAACTGTGAGCGGCGTCGTTGCTGCTCCAGAATTCGCTGTCGCTGCAAAGCATAATTCTGGTGACGTGACCATTCCTGACGATACTGGTTTGCGCGTTGCTCCTGATAGCGGCGCCAGTCGCGCTGCTGATTGTTGTTGCCTTGGTTGTTTCGGTTCCAGTCGCCGTTGTTGGAACGATTGGCATCGGTTGAACGATTGGAGTCGCGCGAACGATCGGACTGTTGTCGCCGGTTAACGTCCTGCTGTTCTTGCCCGCGCTGACGACGTTGCCAATCCTGGTTCTGCTGCGACTGCTGTTGTTGCTGTCGCTGTTGTTCCGACTGTTGACGTCGTTGCTGATCGTCGGTGCGACGGCGTGATTCGTCCTGGCGCTGGCGTTCACGATTTTGCTCCGCCGCTCGATTCTGCTCCGCTGCACGATTTTGTTCCGCTGCGCGTTGCTGTTCTTCACCGCGGCGTCTGTTTTCGTCCTGGCTTCCGCGTTGACGGTTCTGTTCTCCACGCTGCTGCTCTGCACGCTGGCGTTCCTGATTCTGATTTTGATCCTGTTGAGCGCGTTGGCGCTGTTGCATTCGCTCTTGCTGCTGCGCCCGCTGTTGCTGTTCATTTTGCTGCGCCGAACGTTGAGTCTCGCGTTGCCGCTGTTGCTCCGAACGCTGCTGCGCCGCCTGCTGCTGTTGTGCCTGATCGTGCTGTTGCCGCTCGGAGTCGCGGCGGGCGTCCTGCCGAGATTCCTGCTGGGGGGGCCGTTGGTCTCTCTGCTGGTTGCTCTGATCTTGATTTGCCTGAGGGTTGTCTTGACCTCGTTCACGGCCGCGGCGGCCCTGGGCGTTGATGTCGCTGGCACCCACCACAACCGCGCAGGCGAGCGTCAAGGATGTCGCGAGTCCCTTGTAATTCACTTTCATTTCTTTACCCCTTTGATGTAGCTAGCTCTGGGAGGAGAGACGACTAGTTGGCAACTACCGTTCCAGCGGATGATGGAGCGGGTGGAGGCGTTTTCGAGCGACACGACGCGACGATATGAGGTGCGCATCAACCGGTATGGGATGTGAGGTCCTGAGGGTCAACTCCTTGGAGTGCGGTGACCTGTCACCGCTTTGGCCTAATCTTGTTTTAGTGTGACCCAAGCGTTAAGGCAGGTGAAAGCGCCGACAGGTCGGCGCACTCCAAGGAGTTGACGCACTGGTCAGTAGTCATCCGCGATCTTTAGCTTATCAGTCTTAAAGCTGTAGATTGTTTTGATTGAGGCTGGTGACGAGGTGCGCTCAAACCAACGTGCTGAACACCAGGGATATTGGTTCGCTACGGCAACGAGCCCATGCTTCACAGCATTTTGATGCACGTAGTTAAGACGAGCCAGATAAGAACGTTCATAAGTTAACTTGGTATCCCAAAAGTTATACCAAACTTCACGCCCAGCAGAATTCTCGAGCTCGTTCAATTCTCTCGCCGTATCTGAATGCAAGTGCTTGATGAAGACGTCAAGCGGCTGAGCGGCCGAATAACCACGCGCTACGAAATGGTAGTGATTAACAAAGACCGCCCAAGCTTCAAGTTGCCATTCGTACCCGCGGGCAAGCGAAAGCAATTTGCGCTCAAGTAAGCCCAACTGTTCGGCTGTTCTAAAAAAATGCTGCTTGTGCAGAGTGGCTCCGGTGACCATATAGATCCCTGCCGAATCAAGACGGTGAATGGGCGCGTGAGGCCAATCTTTTGTTGCCTGCATGAGATGGGATTGAATGCGCCGGAGAGTCCAGGGTCAAGGAGGACGGCGGGAAGTAGTCGTTACCGAAATGCAAGAGGTTAAGCATCTCGGGAAGGGGATGGCGTACACGTTTTGCGGGCCAAGCGAGGCTCCTCCTTGGAGTGCGCCGACCCGTCGGCGCTTTGGACACAGACGCGTTAAGTTCGAGTTGAAACTTGAAGCGAAGTTGTGGCGGCAAGCCGCCACGGGCCAAAGCGCCGACAGGTCGGCGCACTCCAAGGAGTTGATGCAAGCGTTGTGTTATTGGTTCAGCTGTCTATCCAGCGAGAAGCCGCGGATCGCTGCGTTCAATTCAGCTTGCAGGCGCAAATTTTCCTCCAGTGCGGCGCGGCGATCTTTTTCCAGTTGTTCCAGACGTGACTCCTGCGTGTCAGCCTTCGCGACGTAGCGAGTGATGAGTTGTCGCGCTTCGGCCGTGGAACTCAAGGCGGTGATGTTTTCACGCAGCCGTGCCTGGTCCGTCGCGATTTCGGCGGCCTCGTTGTTGATCGCCTCCAGGCGCGTTTCACTGGCGGCCATGCGGGTCTTGATATCGATCAGTTTCTCCAGCGCTGATTGCGTCGGGGCGTCGAGGTAACCGCGAGCAATGAAAACTTCCAAATCCTGTCGCGTGAAATTTTGCAGGACATAACTATCGACAAACGCGCGATGCTCGGTCACGGGAACTTCGGCGGTTTGATGTGGCTCGAGGGGAACGCGAAAACGGTAGTAACGCGCGCTCTTGCCATCAGGCTTCGGCGTGTCGTCCGTAAGCGTCCAGTCCTGGCGCACCGGATGTTCGATAAAGACCACGCGAGGTTTGTCAGTCTGGTTTGTGAGTGTGTAGATCTTTTTGCTCGTCTGGTGGTAATGCGCCTGGAAGACGCCGTTGACCACGCGCACCAGATAAGTGGGGGCTCGATCTTCTTTAATGCGCGCCGTGACTAACGTGCCCAAATCGAGCGCGAAGGAGATCAACCTTTGCTCCGCAGGCTTCAAGCGTTCCATCAGCGCTTCACCGGCATAGGCGTCGCCGTCGATGATGGTCATCGAGCCCCCTTCGAGCGTGAGCGCGCTAGTGTTCTTCAGAAGCATGCCACCCATCGGGCGATCGCGACGCACTCCCTCGTTGTAAATTGAGACCCGTTCGCCGTCCATGCGCGCTTGCACGATAGGAATCAACGCCGAACGATCATGCGGCACGGTGACTGGCTGATCGATCTTGTACTCAAACAGATCGCCAACTTCGCTGCCGGTAGCGGCAGTCTCCACACTTGAATCTGTAGCAGTCATCGCTTCTCCCAAAGTCAGCGCCGGTGGAGGAGGTGCGCCAGCGACTCCAGGAGCCAGCAGGGCGAGATCGTTGACGGTATTGCGCGAATTCATCGGCAGATCCAGCGCTTGTCTTTGTTGAAGCCGTGCGGCGTCGGCGCTGTTCATGAGGTATCCCAGGTTGGCACGGGTGTTGACTCGTCCGCCGGCGTCGCCGCCTGAGGCTTCTGCTTCCCGTTCGGCAGGTTCGTACACCTGTGGCTCTAAACGGAGATCCGAGGGCATGGGAACAATTGGACGATAACGATAGAATGGTTGCTGGATTGGCTGTATGAACGAAACCGGTGTACCCGAAATAAGCGACAGCGAAACGCCCGTCCAATCCTCGTCGCCGACATTGTCGACAATCGCCCAACCCTGGAAGAACGGCTTGCCCGCCTGATCAAGCACGACACGATAAGTTGTTTTCCAAATTGGCGCTGCTATTGTGTAACTCACGAGCATCTCGCGCGAGCCTGCGCCGTCAGACGTTACTACGATCGTCTTGGCGTCGCGGCGACGAGCGGAGGCAGACGCGCTCGCGAATTCAGTAAGGTCACGTCGGGTGCCTTCATCCATGAGCTTCACTGACCGCACCTCAGTTAAATCAAAACTCAGTAACTCGCCTGATTCCGATGAAATGACCAGCGCGTGCGTAACCAGCGGAGGCTTGTTGGCATCGATCTGCGATCGGCGTTCTTCGACAGTAAGAATCGATCCGGCGGCGGTGCGGGTAGCCGCGGTGACGATGACGCGCGCGCCCTGGAGCTGTGACAAAACTGCCGCCAGGCCGCCGCTGTTCGCGCTATTCGTGCCGGGAGCAATTGAGAAAGGGATGTCCGCCATTCTCGCTGAAGAAGGCGCGCTGGAGTTGTAACTCACAGCGCCGATACGTCCCTTGCCGAGGTCGAGCACAACCATCGACTTGAGAACGTCATCGACCTGTGACTGCTTGAATGAAAGATTGATCTCCGCGTGGCCGTCAACCAGGCCGCGTCGCTCGATGTAAGCGACGCCGTTGCTGTAAAGAATCACGCGACGAATCGGAAGTGACTGCGCCAGTTGGCCACGAGGGGACGGACTGCTGGCGAGCGTGGTCGTTATTGCCGGTCGTGCAGCTCGCCTGGTTTGCGCTTGATTGGGGGTCGTGAACGCGAAGATAAGGGTGAATACGAGTAGGGTTTTCATTAGTTGCCTCCTGGAAGAACAGTAGACGGTAAACGGTAGACAGTAAATAGCAATCAGCAGTCAGCGAACAGCAAACCGTAAGACGGCAAACTAATCGGCTGTCACCGATCCAATCCGCAATCTGCAATCACCAATCAGATGGGCTAGGCTCTTTCGAGCCCAGCGTATTTTTCGATCAGTTTCTTTTGACCGTAGCCGGGGAAGGTGACGGTAAGCTTTAGTGAATCGCCTACGCCCTCGCGACGTAGAACGAGGCCGCGGCCGTATTTTGCGTGCTTCACATATGAGCCGGGGACGAAGTCGGATGATGAGGCAGGAGTTTCGAGTTTGGAGTTTCGAGTTTCAGAGCTTCTGCTTTCCGCTTTAGGACCTGGGACTTTCGACTTAGGACTATGGACCTGGCGCTGGAAGCTACCGCCGGTATTGCCGAGTTGCGTTGCGCGTTGCTTGAAGAATTCGGCAATGGAGTCAACGCTGTTGTAGGTCTTGCCCGCGTAGTTACTTTTGTCTTTGCGATATGGGCCGGATTTGTTGGAGTCCTGATCACGATACTCGCCATGCTCGTAGTCGATTTTGCTTGAGCCGCGCGCATAAGAGAGCCAGGAGTTGCCGCGCGAAAGATCTTCAATCAGCTCCAACGGCATTTCATTGAGAAACTGCGACGGCTCTGAAGCCAACTCCTCGCCGTAAACGCGACGCTTCATGGCGTGCGTGACATAGAGAAATCGCTCGGCGCGGGTCATGGCGACGTAACAAAGGCGACGCTCTTCTTCCAGTTCCGCCGGATCCGTTGCTGAACGCGAATGTGGGAAGAGCCCGTCTTCGAGACCGGCGATGAAGACCAAAGGGAACTCAAGACCCTTCGCCGAGTGTGCGGTCATTAGTGTGACCGGCGCATCGCCTTTGTATTGATCAGTGTCGGAAACAAGAGCGGAGTGATCGATAAACTCCCGCAAGCCATCGATGCCTTGCTCGTCGTAGTCGACTGCGGCGTTCACGAGTTCCTGAAGGTTTTCCAAACGCGCTTCGGCTTCGTCAGTCTTTTCCGACTTGAGCGCGTTCTCGTAGCCCGTTTCGAAGATTGCGGCTTTGACGATGTCTGAAGGGAGAGCGACGACTCCTTCTCCCCTCTCCGCAAGCGGAGAGGGGTTGGGAGCGAGGTCCAGGCCTTCGTCCAACCCCACCCCAACCCTCCCCACTTGTGGGGAGGGAGCATCAGAACCGCCCGCCATTTCGCCCAGGTGACGAATAATCCGGCGAAAACTCTTGAGCGCTGACACGGCGCGGAGGCTGAGACCCTGTGGCTCTTTGATTACCAGCTCGATCGTTTCCCAGAGCGAGAGACCGGAATCGTTTGCACGGCGGGAGAGTTCATCGAGAGTTTGCTTGCCGATGCCACGTGTTGGACTGTTGATGACTCGTTGTAGTGCGATGGAGTCGTTGGGATTTAGCGCGAGCTTCAGATACGCGATGATGTCGCGCACTTCCATGCGCTCATAGAACGAAAAGCCCCCGACGATGTTGTACTGCAGGCCCGAACGCCGCATCGCTTCTTCAAATACACGTGACTGCGAATTGGTGCGATACAAGACGGCGGCGCGCAAGTCGTACTCATCCTGACGATGCTCAACAATCTTCGCGGCAACGAATCGCGCTTCGGATTCAGCATCAAAAGCCTGGAAATAGCGCACTCGATCACCACGCGGGTTAGACGTCCACAGATTTTTCCCCTTGCGCTCGACGTTGTTTTTTACGACCGCGCCGGCGACATCAAGGATCGTTTGCGTCGAACGATAGTTCTGCTCCAGCCGGATTGTTTTCGTGTTGGGAAAATGGTGCTCGAAGTTGAGAATGTTAGTAATGTCAGCGCCGCGCCACTTGTAGATCGACTGATCCTCATCACCCACTACCGCGATGTTTTGTTGTTTCTCAGTCAATAAACTAATCAGGGCAAACTGCAGTGAATTGGTATCCTGATATTCGTCAACCAGAATGTAGCGAAACTTGTTGTTGTACTTCTCGCGCACCTCGGGAACGTCTCGCAGCAAACGCACGGCCTTGATCATCAGATCGTCGAAGTCGAGGGCATTGTTTGCGTGCAGGCGCTGCTCGTAGGTCTCGTAGACACGCGCGATCGCGGCGCGGCGTTCGTCGACGTACTCGGCGCGAGCGGCAAAGGCGGCGACATCTTCGCCGCGGTTCTTAGCGGAGCTAATAGTGGATTGAGTGGCGCGCAAGCCGAGATGCTTTTCGTCGTAACCGAGGTCTTTGATGCAGTTTTTGATCAGCCTGATCGAGTCGTCCTGATCATAAATCGTGAACGTCCGCGTGTATTTGTCTTCGAGCTTTTCGATGTCCTGGCGCAGAATGCGAACGCAGAGACTGTGAAACGTGGAGACGAAAGGATTACTCGCGAGTTCCTCGTCGCGCAAAAGGCGGTGCACGCGCTGGCGCATTTCCTGGGCGGCTTTGTTGGTAAATGTAACCGCCAGAATATTCCAGGGGGCGACGCCTTTTTCAGCAATTAGGTAGGCGATGCGATGGGCGATTACGCGCGTCTTGCCGGAGCCGGCGCCGGCAAGGATCAGTAGCGCTCCTTCCGTTGCTTGAACAGCTTCACGTTGTTGTTCGTTGAGAGAAGATAGGTAGTCAGTCATTCAAGTAAGCAGCGAGTAATCAGTAATCAGTAATCAGTAATCAGCAGTCAGCACTCAGCGATCTCGTCGAACTTTCATTAAGAGGGACGCCAACATGCGCTTAGTCTCAACGATGCTCTCGTTCAAATCTTCGTAAATCGTTTTTGATAGGAGATTCAGATCCTTGGCCAAAAGAACATGATACTCGACCTCGCACGCAGATCCCATTGCGATCTGAAGAAACCGCGCGAGCTCTGCATTGCTACCTCTACCAAAACCTTCGGCAATGTTAGCTGGGATCGACGCACATGATTTCCGCATCTGACTCGTAACGCCGTAGATTTCCTCTCTGGGGAACTGGGCAGCTGCTGTGTAGATTGCCAGCGTCAATAGATGAGACTTGTGCCAAACTTTGATTTCTCTGAAATCGCGCATCGTTTGTTGTCCTTGCTGATCAATGAAAACTTGGCCCCATTTTCAGATTTTTCCGCTTTGAAAGGAATGGCGGCTGATTGCTGATGGCTGACAGCTTATTGCTCAATTTCTTGCAATTTGACCGCAAGAATCGGATAGAAATGACCCGGCCAACTGGATAATATCGGCAACGATTTTACTGATTGCTGATTGCTGATTGCTTAGAATGAAGCGAACTGTTGGAGGTGATATCATGAGTGCATTAATGAAAGAGCAGATGAATTTGTTGCCCGACGATCACGAAGCGCTATGGCAAGCGGTTCTCACAAAGGACGCGCGTTTTGATGGCCAGTTTGTATTTGCCGTTAGTTCAACCGGCGTCTACTGCCGTCCGTCGTGTCCTTCGCGGCGGGCGCGGCGAGAGCGCGTGTCTTTCTTCCAGCTGCCGGAACAGGCTGAACAAGCGGGTTTTCGCGCTTGTCTTCGTTGCCGTCCGCGTGACTCGCGAGCCGGCGATCCACAAGTTCAGATGGCGCAGGAAGTCTGTCGTCTGATCGACGAAAGCGGCGGGGAAGCAATCACGCTCTCAGCCTTGAGCGCGCAATTGGGCGTCAGTTCGTTTCATTTGCAGCGAACTTTCAAAAGCGTAATGGGCATTACGCCGAAAGATTATGCCGAGACGTCGCGGGTTAACCGGTTCAAGCAAGGGGTTCGCAAAGGCGACGCAATTACCAGTGCAATTTACGACGCTGGATTCGGCTCAAGCAGCCGGTTATACGAAAGTGCGTCCGCTCAACTTGGCATGACGCCGGCGACTTACGGAAAAGGCGGACGTGGCGCCGTGATCAATTATGCGATTGTCGAAACGCCATTAGGCCGATTGTTGGTGGCGGCGACGAGCAAGGGCGTGTGTTCGGTAATGCTGGGCGATTCGGATGCCTCACTCAAGGCGGATTTGTTCAAAGAGTTTTCGGCAGCGGAAATTCGACTGGATGAGAAGCCGCTTCGTTCGTCAGTCAGGGCGATAGTCGAACACTTGAAAAACAACAGTCCTCACATCCAACTGCCACTCGATATAAGAGCTACGGCTTTTCAACGGCAGGTGTGGGAAGCGTTGCGCGCCATTCCATATGGTCAAACTCATTCGTACAGCGAGGTAGCAAAAACTATCGGGCAACAGAAGGCCGTTCGCGCAGTTGCTCGCGCTTGCGCAACGAATCCGGTAGCGCTCGTGATTCCGTGTCATCGCGTGATTCGCGAAGATAAGAGTCTGGGCGGGTATCGTTGGGGTTTGGAGCGAAAGAAGAAGTTGCTGGAACGGGAAGCGCGGACGAAGTAGGACAGGCATTCCTGCCTGTACTCTTGCGTTGCGCTCAAAGGTCGGTTGAAGGAAGTGAAATTTTCCATTTGTCATCTTTGGATTCAACTTGGAAGTGCCACAGCGTGATAGCTGCGAGCGCATCAGCCCAGAGGGCTCGCAGATAGTAGCCGGGTGGTTGGGGCGAAGCGAAAACCACCGGAACAGATCCCGAAAAGGATCGCACCACGAAGTGGTGCAAGAGTCTTTGGACAATCTTTTCCGGTCACTTCTTATCTGGCACCCCGTCGGGGTGCGGTTACTCTTCCCTACCACCGGTGGTCTTCGCTGCGCTACGACCACCGGCTACTTTCGCACAACCCTCCGGGTTGCACCGTTGCACTTCAAAATTGAATTCGCGGATGACAAATGAAAAATGCTCTCTTCCTCTCCTGCGGAAGGACCTTCAGCTGGGACAGACAGGAATGTCTGTCCTACTTGGCCCCTTTTCCTTTCAGACTGCGCGTTAGTAAGTGAAGACAAAACAGTCTCGTGAACAACTTGGTTCAACGGAAGGATTAAAGGCAGTTTATGCGTAAAGTATTAGGCATTGTAATAATGAGTTTGGCAGCGATGGTTTGCGTTTCGGCTCAGACGACACAGGATCGGACAAAGTACGCCGATGACAAGGTTGCGGCTTCGAAATTAGGCATTCCGGCAGCGGCAGAAGCTTTTCTCCCAGGTACGTCTTACAATTATTCAGTGGATGATTTTAAGCCGGGCGTCGTGAAGGTCGGTCCGCGGACTACATATCTCAAAGAGGGGCTGAGAACCGACGAAGTGATTCGGTTGTTGGGAAAACCAACCTCTACCTCTGAGAGAACCGAAAGCGACCTCGTGATTACTATCTACGAGTTCAAGCGAGCTGAAGGCCACTTTCTGGTTGCAGAGTTTGTAAGTGATGTGTTGGTGCGATCCTGGACAGAGCTTCGCGACACACCAACCACGCGGGCGGATCAGTAAGCGGCGATTCTGAGCAAAGAAAGTTCAGGAACACCAACGGAAAGTTTTTGCTGGATGGGAGGCGACCGGGAAAGTCGGGTATTCGATATGAAACGCGCATTAGCTTTGGTTCTATTCATGGTTGTGGCCGCGACGTTTTTGCCCGGCACTGCAGCTCAAGATTCTCGTAGCTCAGCGTCAACAGAGTCGAACATTGAAACGCTTCGTCTGCAATTGCTCGACGCTCAAAACAGGGAAGCGGAACTGCAGGTGCGGGAGCAGCAACTTAACGACGCGTTAAAGCCGGAAAATATCGAGCACTCCTTGGCGGGAATCGGCTCAACCAGGCCTGAAGAGTTACGCGAAGCACGGCGTCGTCAGTTGACTATTGAAAGAGATGGCGTGCGAGCCCAACTCAAATTGGTCGCTACCAGTCGTGAGCGATTGGAGTCCGTGATTCGAACTGCGGAGACGCAGGCCTACCAAGAAAGTGCCGCTGGCGGCTCGCCGCTTCTCAATTATGCGACCGCCGGAAAGCACTGGAGTTTCGTATGGTTAATTGGAACCGTGGCGGTGGTGGGTGAAATCTTAGGGATCGTATTGTTGGTGACCGTGGCCATGAAGCGGCTCAGAACGGTTAACTAATTAAACTCCTCTCGACCATGTCTAAACAGCGCGCTCCCGAGGCGCGCTGTTTCTTTTTGCCAGCCACTTGGCAAGGCGGGCAACCTTCGCGGTAATATGCTCTCCTAAGCTGTCGGAAATCTCGTACCAAGCCCAGAATACTGGAACTCATTGGCTTAGTTTGCGTCTAAAGGACGTACCACTAGCTTGCCTGATTCGACCAGTAACCAATTATTAGTTTCGGTCCCAGGAGGTCCCTCCAATGCGCCGTTCAGCGGTTTCACTTCTCCCACTGGTCTTCATGTGTCTTCTGTCCAGTGAACCAGCGAAGGCTCAAGCGCCAACCGCCCTGCAATCCGGTAAGCCAATTGAACGCACTCTCGCTTCTGATCAAAGCCACAGCTTTACGCTCAACCTCGAGTCCGATCAGGTTGCACAACTAGTAGTAGACCAGCATGGCATTGACGTAATCGTTCGTATCTTTTCACCGGCAGGGAAGAGTCTGGGAGAATTCGATACTCCGAATGGCAAAGAAGGTCCGGAAAACTTCTCGCTGACTTCCGTGGAGGCCGGCGCTTATCGCATCGAAGTCTCTCCATTAGGGCAACAGGTCGATCCGCCGCCGGGACGCTATGAAATAAAAGTCCTGGAGGTGCGCGCCGCAACCGAGCAAGAGTTGCAAGTGGCCAAGAACCAAGAGGTTTTTAAGGCCCGCGCTCTCGGGTTGTTGTCTCAGGTAGCTGATAGCGTCTCTCAACTTCGCGTGCTGCGCACTCGGGTGAAAACTCAACTTCAGACGGCCGAGCTACTTTGGCCGACTAACGAAAAAGTCGCAACCAAGTTGCTTGCGGAGGCGGTTGACGAGGTGAAAGAGTTTCTCGCTCATGTGGAGTCCGAGGAAGGGGAGTACTATCAAACGTATTCGCTGGGATTACAGCTGCGCACCGAGGTGCTAAATGTTTTAGCTCAGCATGACCCGGAGATGGCCCTTGGGTTTCTGCATGCGACTCGCCAGGCGATCGGTCCGGATGGGCAACCGGGACAGGGAGCGATGGAGAGTCAGCTTGAGCTTACGCTGGCAAATCAGATCATCGCCAAGGATGCAAAAATCGCAGTTCGGATTGCGCAAGACTCCCTCAAGAACGGGTACTCGTCAAACATCCTCGAGATCATCGTTAGACTGCGAGCTCCCGAACCGGAGCTAGCGGCGCAGTTAGCGAAAGAGCTGGCCGCGAAACTGATGTCCGAGAAACTGCTGAAAGATCCGGAGGCAGCCACTCTCGCCGTTAATTTTCTGCAAACTGCACATGCTCCCGTGGTTAGATTTCCACCCTACCCGGCCACTCCGCCGCCGGCCAAACCTGAGATCCCGCTGCTATCCGAGCGGGATTACAAGGACTTGTTTGAGAAGACACTCAATGAAGCCCTGTCTCTGGGTGCAACACCCAGCGATGAGTACTCCCCGGAAAAAGCCGCAGCGCAAAACATTTTGTCGACAGTGAAATCGTCGCTGACTTCCGAAATGACCACTTACGCACCGGGCAACGTCGCGGCGGTTGATAAGAAAATAGCGGACTTGACCGAGCCTGAAGAAGATCCGGGGATGGCGAGCTGGCAAAAGTATCAGGAGAAAATCAGCGCTGGTTCGATAGACGCTGCCATGGAAGAAGTGGCTCACGCGCCTGATGAAATGAAGGAGAGCCTCTCCCAGATGGTCATACAAAAAGCGATGAACACTGGAGACTTCGCGCGCGCCAGACAGCTCCTGAAGGATACGGTTGCTAACCCGGCGCAGCGCCGGCAGGTTTTGTCGCAGTTAGAGTGGATGGAAATTCTTCAAGACGCTGGCAAAGGCAAAATTGAGGAAGCCCTCAGGGCGGTGCCCAACCTGCGAACGTCCCGCCAGCGCGCCACGATCATCGGCCAAATCGTCAACTTGATTGGCCCGGGGCTTACGAGAGCGAAGGCTCTGGAACTCCTGGAGCAAGCGCGGAGTTTGGTTGGCAGTTCGGCCCGGGTTGAGAACCAGGAACAGATGAGTGCGCTCCTTGAGATTGCACGTGCTTTTTCTCGTTACGATGCCAAGCGCGCGTTTGAAGTGGTTGAGCCGCTGTTAGATCAGTTCAATGAAATGAGCGCGGCAGCTCTGGTCTTGGACGGATTCGGGGAAGAGATCTATCAGGACGGCGAACTGCAATTGGGAGAGAATACTGGCCTGGGCAAAGTCGGCAATCAGCTGCTTGAAGTTTTGGGTACTTTGTCGCGAGTAAACTTTGATCGAGCTAAGACTGCTGCCGATCGGCTCGCGCGCCAGGAAGTCCAGATCCTCGCCTACCTGACCATCGCACAACGGGCGTTAGTCCCGGGGGAACCGCCCAGACAGGCGAACGAACTGAGAAGAGGCGGACGAGTAATCGATTGACGCTATTCGACCGTAACTGACTTCGCCAGGTTCCGCGGTTGGTCTACATCGCAGCCACGACGTACGGCAATGTGATAAGCCAGGAGTTGGAGCGGAATGATCGAGAGAATTGGTGACAACAAATCACTGGACGGTGGAATACTGATAACGTAGTCGGACATCGTGGCAGACATAGTGTCACCCTCGGTCAAAACCGAAATGACAATGCCTTCGCGTGCTTTCACTTCCACAATGTTTGAATGCGTCTTTTCGTAACGCAATTCAGACGACCGATTTCCATCCTCTCGCGAATTGATGAACAACACCGGCAGCCGTTCATCGATGAGCGCGTTCGGACCGTGTTTCATTTCCCCAGCCGGGTATCCTTCCGCGTGAATGTAGGAAATCTCTTTTAGTTTCAACGCGCCTTCGAGAGCCACCGGGAAGTTTATGCCGCGACCGAGATACAGGAAGTCGGTTGAGCGAAAAAACTCCTTGGAGAGGTCTTCGATATCATCCGAGTCACTAAGCAAGTGTTCGAGTTTCACCGGCAATTCAGCAAGTTGTTGCGCGTGATGTTTGGCCTCATCGGTTGATAAGGTGCCGCGCAGATTACCGAGATAGAGACCCAGCAGATAGAGGGCGACCATCTGAGAAGTGAAGGCCTTGGTGGAGGCAACGCCAATCTCAGGGCCGGCATGCGTGAGGATCGTGCCATCAGCTTCACGCGTAATCATCGAGCCATTGACGTTGCAGATCGCCAGAACTTTGGAACCAATCTCCTTCGCTTCGCGCAACGCGGCGATTGTATCTGCCGTCTCGCCCGACTGCGTGATGACCAGCAGCAAGGTGTTCTCATCCATCACCGGATCGCGGTAACGAAACTCGGAAGCGTAATCAACATCTACTTGAATCCGCGCCAGTTGCTCAATCATGTACTTGCCGGCGAGTCCGGCATGCCAGGAAGTTCCGCAGGCGGCGATCTTGATAGAGGTGAAACGTTTGAAGTCGGGCTCCGTGATGTTTTTCATTTCATCAAGAAACACGCGACCGGTGTCCAGCGAAATTCGGCCCTGCATGGTGTCGCGAACCGAGCGCGGCTGCTCATAAATCTCCTTGAGCATGAAATGTTTGAAGCCGCCCTTTTCCGCCATGATCGGGTCCCAGGTGATCCGTTGAATGGCGGGTTGGACCGAGTTGGATTCGAAGTCAGTAACACGCACAGCATCCTTGTTAAGGATCGCCATCTCCCCGTCGCCGAGAAAGAAGACATCGCGCGTGTGTTGCAGAATCGGCGGGATATCTGAAGCCACAAAAAATTCACGATCACCAAGACCGATCACGACAGGAGGTCCCTGCCTGACGGCAATAATCACGTCGGGTTCATCAGCATTGATAATTGAGAGAGCGAAAATACCTTTTAGATCCAGCATCGCACGGCGCACCGCCTGCTCGAAGTTATGATCGGAGCGCAGGTACTCTTCAATCAGATGGGCAATGATTTCGGTGTCGGTTTCGGTAACAAACTGGTGATCGGTCTGACGCAGTAGTTCTTTGAGTTGCAGATAGTTTTCGATGATGCCGTTGTGAACTACGACGATTCGCCCGGTGCAATCGCGGTGCGGGTGGGCGTTTTCTTCGGTCGGGCGACCGTGCGTGGCCCAGCGGGTGTGACCAATCCCATAGGTGCCGTCGAGCGGATTCAGGCGAATAACTTCTTCGAGATTGCGAAGCTTACCCTCGGCACGACGTATTTCCAGGTCGTGGTTTTCACCAACCACGGCGATGCCGGCGGAGTCGTAACCGCGATACTCGAGTTTACGCAGGCCATCAATGATCAGCGGCACAACCTGCTTGTTTCCGACGTAACCAACAATTCCGCACATAAGTTTCCTTTGGTGAAAAGTGAACAGTAAAAAGTGAAAGGTGAAGAGTGACGAGTCGCGCCGATATAAACGACTAATCTCACTTTACTTTTCACCGGTTACTCTTCACTTTTCACTGCTCTTGAGTTTCTTCTTGACCACTGCCGGAACACCGGCGACCAGTGTGTCGGGCGGCACATCCTGCGTGACCACCGAGCCGGCCGCAGTAACTGCACCTTTACCAACCGTAACGGGCGCGACCAACATTGTATCTGAACCGATTCGCACATTGTCTTCGATAGTAGTTGGATGTTTGTCTTTGCCGTCGTAATTGCAGGTGACGGTGCCGGCGCCAATATTCACATTCTCCCCGATAGTCGCGTCGCCAAGATAAGTCAGGTGCATCGCCTTTGAACGCCGCCCCAGGCGCGATTTCTTGGCCTCAACAAAATTGCCAACCACCGATCCCTCTTCGAGCAGAGCATTCATGCGCAAATGCGCGAATGGGCCCACGGAACAGTTCGACTGAATCTCCGAATCGATGATTACACAGTGATCTTTAATGACGATGTTATTTCCGAGACGCGAGTTAGTGATTCGCACACTCGCTCTTATCTCGCAGCCTTCGCCAATAACTGACTTTCCTTCTATCGAAACGCCTGGATAGATGACGCAATCGCGGCCGACCTGGGCCTCAGCGCTAACGTAAGCATTTGATGGATCGACGAAAGTTACGCCGGCCTCGATCATTAATTTGCGAATCGTCCCCCGGCGCATGAGATTCTCAAACTCTGCCAGCTCTGCCCGCGTGTTAATTCCAGAAACTTCACGCGAGTCGCCGTGAAGATACACGCTTACTTTCTCGCCGTCGGCTAAAAGAATTTGAGGAACATCGGTCAGGTAATACTCGCCTTGCTGGTTCGAAGGTTCAACGCGCTTGAGTGCGGCGAACAGCTTGCGGGCGTCGAAGCAGTAAATACCGGAGTTGATCTCCTTGACCTTTTGCTCCTGCAAACTGGCGTCCTTCTGTTCGACGATCCGCTGGAATTGTTCGCTTTCATCGCGGATGACGCGGCCATATCCCGTGGGATTTTCAAGCCTCACGCTGAGGATTGAACAAACAGCATCGCTGGCGCGGTGTTGGCTGACGAAGCTGTTAAGCGTGGCGGCGCGAATCAGTGGCACATCTCCAGAAAGAACCAGCACCAGAGATTCACTACCTTCGAGTTGCCATTGAGCAGCCTTAACGGCATCGCCCGTTCCGCGTTGTTCAACCTGGACGACGAAGGCCGCGTGGTCCCCAATTTCAGACTTAACCGCCTGTTCGACTTCGTTCGCCTGATGACCAACCACCACGTAAGTCTTTTCCGGCTCGAGCGACTGGGCGGCGCGACAAACGTAAGTAATCAGCGGCAGACCGTCGAGTTCATGCAAAACTTTCGCGCGCGCGGACTTCATCCGGGTTCCAAGTCCGGCTGCGAGAATGAGAATCACTAACGACTGATCAGTTTGGCGGGATGGCAAAGGCTGGCCTTTCTCGATGGGTACCATGAGTTACACGGGAACAGCTGGTTGCGAGCAGGCTTGTTGGCGGCACTCGAGCACAACGCGCGCGAGTAGCGCCGAGTCGTGTCGCACCTTTTCACCATCTTCAAGCAGGTTTGTGCGAATGACCACGGTCGATTGGTCAAGGGCCGAATCGATTGCGTCGTCATCAATTCCTATTTGGTATGCTCCTTCCAGTGCGTAACGCTCTTCTTGTTCTTTGGTTATGCGGCGATCGTTAACAATTACGAAATCGAAATGAATCTCCGGAGCGTAGCTCTTGGTAGTTTCCAGATGTTGGCGAGCGGAGTAGTTGTCCGTCTCGCCCGGCTGAGTCATTAGGTTACAGATAAATATTTTGGTCGCGGAGCTTTCACCGATAGCAGCGGCGACTCGCGAGACCAAAAGGTTAGGCAGGATGCTGGTATAGAGAGAACCAGGTCCGAGAGTTATAACGTCCGCAGCCCGGATCGCTTTCAAGGTTTCGGGCAGCGGCAAACACTGTTCGGGCTCCAAACGCAGGCGGCGAATTGGCACGCGAGACGCTGAGATCTGCGTTTCGCCGCGCACTATGCTTCCGTCTTCGAGTTCGGCCGCCAGGCGCACATCGCTTATCGTGGCCGGATAGATGTGACCTTTGCTCGCGAGCACCTCAGACGACAATCTCACCGCCTCGGTGAAGTCGCCGGTAACCTCGGTAAGCGCCGCCAGGAAGAGATTGCCGAAGCTGTGACCTCCGAGTTCGCCCTGGCCTCGAAACCGGTAGCGGAACAGGCGGGAAAGCAGAGTCGAATCTTCCGAAAGCGCAATCATGCAGTTTCGGATGTCGCCCGGAGGCAGCATTCGCAACTCTTCTCTTAAACGTCCGGAACTTCCGCCGTCATCAGAGACAGTGACAATCGCAGACAGACTGGCAATCCACAGATCATCCGAGGAAGCAGCCCCGACTAAACATTTGAGTCCCGCGAGCAAGGTCGACAGACCGGTGCCGCCGCCCAGTGCTACCAGGTTGAGACCGCGATTTTCTTCAGACGAGAAAGGCAAATTCTAATTCTCCGTGGAAGTGCTAAGGCCTGAGCGGGCGCGACTGCAGAATGATACCTAAAAGGCGAAGGCTTTGAAACTGCACAAGCTGAGTGGGAGAAGGAAGCGGAACGCAAGCTTCTAGAAGGAACTAAACCTGATATTGGAAAACGAGTCTGTCGAAATCCGGATCGTTACGAAGTGCCGTCAAATCATGATCGTGTTGTGCACGAACGCGAAGGGTCGGCTGAAGATCCAAGGCACGTTGAAGGGATTGAAGCGCCAGGTCGACCGAACCTAAGCGAGCGCGTGTTGCAGCCAGGCCATAGTGAATGTGCGCGGCTTCCGGTTCGCGCTTCAATGCGCGTTCAAACATTTCCTGCGCAGCGACGTACTCGCCTCGGTTCAACTCAATTACGCCGCGATCATAGAGCGAGTCCGCATCACGCGGAAGTATACTTTCCGTGCGTAACCGGGAGTCGGCAACGGCGAGGTAGGTCCGAGCTCGGGCGGCGATTTCAGAAACCTGAAAGTACTTGTCCAGCAGAGCGCGAAACTGATTGCGTGCCTCACCGAAACGTCCGCGGATAAATTCTTTGTGGGCTCGGTCAAACGCTTTGAGAGCAGCAGACTCATCAACTGTAGGCTGTCGAGGCGGAGCTTGAACTGTGATCGCGGGTCGTTGTGCACGCACCGCTGCAAGCTTCTGAGTCTTTTTTAGGCTCGGCACCAAAGATTTTCGGGGCGTTACGGGTGCGGCCTTCTTTGCTGTCGCCTTTCGCGCAATTACCTTCTTGGTGACTTTCTTTGGTACGGGCTTCTTAAGGAGAACCTTCTTTTTGACCGCAGCTTTTTTGGTGACCTTGCTCTTCAGTGCGACCTTAGTCTTCAAAGAAACTCTAGTCTTCGCCACTTTGCGCGTCGTAGTCTTCTTCGCAACTGCCCGCTTCGCCTTGGGACGGGCGATCTTCGGGACAGCTGTGCGTCGTTTCGCCTTCGACTTCGGAGAAGCACGACGCGCGATTGCACGTGACGAGGAACGTCTCAAACTTTTGGTGACTGCGCTCATTTCGAAGGTTATGTTTGAAAGGGCAATGTGGACCAAGCGCTCCGGAAGTTGCCGTGGCAGAGTAACATAGCATCGATGCTAAATCAACGGAAAGTGCGGTTAACAACAGCAGGCGCTGCCATTTTGACTGCTCAAAGCCCGAAAAAGGTTAACAAAGGAAAACACTTGAAGCACATTGTTGGCTGTGCTACAGTGCCTTGCGGCTACAGGGGTACAGGATCCCCGCCGTATCGGCGAGAACAACGTAACCGAAAAATGCTTTGCCTTCAGCGGCTTGACTCGCAAGAGGCTTCGGTTTCTCAAATCAACCCGCCAACTTGTTCTTGCCCTCCCTTAATTTCAAAAGAAGGCTGTACTAATGGCAGACACTCCTCTACTGCTCCGAGAGCAGCAGTATCACCAGATTAAGGCCGTCCTTGCCCGACTCCGAATGGACTCGGCTGCCAAGGTGGTTTTTTTGGTCGACAAGGACGGTCAAGAAATAGCCTCCCAGGGGGAAACAGCGAATCTTGACACCACCAGCCTCGCTTCACTGGCGGCCGGGAATGTCGCCGCGACTGGTGGCATGGCTGAACTTATCGGCGAAAAGGAGTTCCCCACACTCTCCCATGAAGGCGAGCGGGAAAGCATCCATATCTCCGTCATCAAACGACTGCTTCTCATCGTGGTCTTTGATGAAAGATCGAGTTTGGGTTTAGTGAAGTTGAGAAGTAAGCAAGTGTCGCATCAGCTGTCGGCGATGGTTGACGAGATCAGCAAAGCCGAGTTCAAAGATGAGGATCCTTTTGGAGAAATTACGGATGAGGACATCGACAGTCTTTTCCAATAAGTTGCAAAAAGAGTAAGCGCCATATGACCTTCATCAATTACGCCTCAAGAGAAATCAATTGCAAGATTGTATATTACGGCCCCGGTCTGTGCGGCAAGACCACGAATCTCCAGCATATTTTTGAATCAACCGCACCACAGGCAAGAGGGAAACTGATCAGTTTGGCGACTGAAACCGACCGAACTTTGTTCTTCGATTTTATGCCGTTGGAATTGGGCACCGTGCGTGGTTTCAAGACGCGCTTTCACTTGTACACTGTTCCGGGACAAGTTTTTTACGATGCTTCGCGCAAGCTTATTTTGAAAGGCGTTGACGGAGTTGTTTTTGTGGCGGATTCGCAGGAAGAGCGAATGGATGCAAATGTAGAATCTCTCTACAATTTGGAAGAGAACCTGCAAACGCAGGGTTACGACCTCATGAAACTTCCGTATGTTCTACAGCTCAACAAGCGCGATCTCCCAAATATCATTCCAGTTGACGACCTTGCCGCCGAGTTGCGCCGTAAGGAGGAGCCTGTTGTGGAGGCAGTTGCGGCCAGCGGTGATGGGGTGTTTGATACGTTGAAAGCGGTTGCGAAGCAGGTGTTGACGGAACTGCGAAAGGGCTAAGTCTGCCAATCTCGGATCTCAAATCTCAAATCTCAAATCTCAGATTTAGATTTTGGATTTCAAATCCTAGATCTCCAAAATCCCAGTGACCCAGTCTCGCCGCCTACTCCAGCGACTTCAGCATCAACAATCCATCCCCGCCATTTGAATAGTACTTCGGCAGACGTTGCGTGACCGCGTATCCCAGACTCTCATAGAGTTTTTGCGCCGCAATATTGAGCGATCTGACTTCAAGTCGGACTAACCTTACATCGCGGCGGCGAAAGCCCTTCTCAACCTCTACCATCAGGCGGTTTGCCAGTCTGCGCCGGCGGTGATCAGGCGCAACGCCGACAGTGGTTATGTGCCCGGTGTGATCGGGTTCTACCAAGCCGACCACAAAACCAACCATTGAGCCACCGGACGTAGTTGCGCGATAGGACACGGCTTCAGACGCGGTGAGCAGGTATTCAAAAGTTTCCCGGCTATACGCTTCGCCATCGACGAAGCATCGCTGATCGAGTCGCCAGCACTCATCGAGGTGTGAAATCGTGAGGGCTCTAATGTCGTAACGCTGGCCAAGGGTTGCAGGCACAGTTTGTTCGGCCTCGGGCGGAAATCCTTCGCCCGAGGGCGACCACCAGCGTGAGCGAATTTTCTTGAGTACGGCCATTTGCAAATTACGAATTATGAAGTCGGGGTACTCAATAGTCTATCATCATCGTTTTGTTGATCACTAGATCACAAACATACAATCTCCATAACTGTAGAACCGAAATCGCGCCGCGACTGCATGACGGTAGGCGGCGAGCGTGAAATCACGGCCGGCAAACGCGCAAACAAGCAATAGCAATGACGACTGCGGCAGGTGGAAGTTTGTCAATAGTGCATCGGTAACGCGAAACTCGTATCCTGGTGTAATCGTGAGTTCACTCGTTCCCGTTCCTGCCATAACTAGGCCTGCGGCATTCGCTGACGACTCAAGCGCCCTGGTTGTGGTTGTACCGACCGCAATTACCCGCCCACCGGTTGCTCTAGTCTCGTTGATTACCGCGGCCGCCGGTTCGCCAATTTGGAAAAACTCCGGAGCGACTCGATGCTCTTCAATGTTCTCTACACGAACCGGCTCAAATGTGCCGTAGCCGACGTGCAAGGTGATCTCGACTACGCGAACCTCACGAGCTCGTAGGTTCGAAATGACTTCAGTCGTGAAGTGGAGGCCCGCGGTGGGAGCGGCAATAGCACCCTTTTCCTGAGCGAAAACTGTCTGGTAGCGTTCACTGTCTGCGTCCGACGCGCCGTCCGGGCGCCGAATGTAGTGCGGCAGTGGTGTTTGGCCCTGTGCATTTACTAACTTTTGAAGCTGGAGAGCACCCAAGCCGTCCGCCTCAAATCTTAAAAGTCTTCCTCCTTTTTCTGAGCATTCAAGCACTTCTGCGCGAAGGCCCGAATCGCCGAAGCGCACGCGGGCGCCCTGCTGTAATCTCTGCGCCGGCCGCACCAAAGCTTCCCAGACAGCGGGTTCAACTTCACGAGACAGCAGTACTTCAACGCGCCCGCCTGAAGGTTCTCGTTGGCCGACCAGTCGGGCTGGGAAAACGCGCGTGTTGTTAACCACCAATACATCGCCGGCATGCACGTATTCCGGTAGCAGCTCAAACCTGGAATCTTCGTGAGTTTGCTTAGCGCGATTGAGGATCAACATCCGTGACGCGTCGCGCTGTTCCAGCGGTTGTTGCGCGATCAGCTCTTCGGGAAGGTCATAATCGAAATCCGAGAGGAGCATGTTAAGGGGTGAGCGGCAGTTGAGTTGGGGTCGGGAAATGCGGATGCTCGCGATGAAATACCGCAGTAAGCTGGGCGCCAAACAAGAGAATCAAACTTGAGACGTAACTCCAGGTCAACACTGCGACAACCGCGCCTACCGATCCGTAAATTTGATCGTAGTGAAAATAAGTAAGCGCCCAGGCAAACACATACTTTGCCGTTTCCCAAAGCAGGCCGCCGATAATGGCGCCCGGTAATGTGTCGCGCAAAGTCACTTCCGCTTTGGGCATGAAGCGGTAAACGATTGTAAAGAGCATCACTGTGATCAGAAAACTGGCGATAGCGAAAATGCCTTGCCAAAAGAAACTGCCGGCGGAAAGAAGCAGCGGATACTGCGCTACTTGTCGCGGCGAAAGCCTGTCCGCCATGTCTCGCAGCCGCACCACGAGCGAAGTCAACAACACCGAAAATGCCAGCAGCACACCAACAATTCCGATCATGCCAATGGTCAGCGCCCGGCCGTGCCAAAACGTACGTGCAGTAGCCTGCCAAATTCTGTTTAGCGCGCGTTCAATTACGGCGAAAACCCAGGAACCCGCCCACAGCGTAACGATGAAACAGGTTATGATTGCGCCGGTGCCGACTGACGACATTGACCGAATCGTTTCCCGCAGAAATTTGCCGGAGCCTGGATAAACCTCAACAGCGTGACTTAATAGTTCGGTGGCTGCGGTGATGCGATTGCTCATTGCCAGCATTAGTAGTAGCGCGGGAAAAAGAGCCATGAGACCGAAATAACTCATCGCCGCCGAGGAGGTAAACAGATCGTTTTCGTGAAACTGATGCAGCGAGTGGCTGATTATGGAGCGCCAGGGACCGGCGTTGCGGACGCCGAAAGTCTGACGCGAGAATGACGAGAGCCTCCGCATTAGTTAGGAATCTACCCCAAACTGAAAGATGGATTTACACCCTAGCAATTTCTTCACTGAGAATCGAATAAGCCCGGCTTGAGGGAACCGGCGGGGGAAATACCGTAATGTTCATAAGCACGACGCGTAGCCATACGCCCGCGGCGGGTGCGGTCGAGGAACCCGATTTGGATCAAATAAGGCTCGATGATTTCTTCGATAGAATCCTTCTCTTCGTGAATTGAGGCTGAGATAGTACTAATTCCAACAGGCCCGCCATCAAACTTTTCAATTATCGTCAACATGAACTTGCGGTCCCTTTCGTCAAGTCCAAATTTGTCGACCTCCATGCGATTGAGCGCGTCCTGCGCCACTTCCTTGTTAATTTTCCCGTCGTAGTCCACCTGGGCATAATCGCGGACCCGTCGCAGCAATCTATTAACAATACGCGGTGTACCTCGCGAACGTTGCGCAATTTCACGCGCACCGTCGGCGTCGATTTCGACCTCGAGGATATTAGCGGACCGTTTACAGATAATTTCCAAATCCTCGGGAGGATAGAAGTCGAGATGGAAGGCAATGCCAAAACGATCACGCAGCGGCGCTGTTAACAGGCCTGGCCGCGTGGTGGCGCCGATCAGGGTAAACTTCTCGAGACGAATCTTCTGAGTACGAGCAACAACGCCCTGGCCGATCATGAGATCAAACTCGTAATCCTCCATCGCCGGATAGAGCTTTTCTTCAATCGCCGGATTGAGACGATGAATCTCGTCAATGAACAACACGTCGCCTTTTTGCAGGTTTGTAAGTTGCCCGACAAGATCGCCTGGTATTTCAATTGATGGTCCAGCGGTTGAATGCAGTACCGCGCCCATCTCGTGAGCAATGATGTTTGCGAGCGTGGTTTTCCCAAGTCCGGGCGGGCCGGTTAGAAGAACGTGGTCGAGAGCTTCTTTGCGATTCAAGGCCGCCTTCATGTAGACACGCAGGTTTTCCTTCACCTGCCGCTGGCCGATGTAATCTGCGAGCTTGGTGGGACGGACAGTCAATTCAAATTGCTGTTCATCGTTGCTTTGAGACGTTTCGCGTGCTAATCCTTCAGGCATATTCTTTGTAACGCAAACCGTTAGTTTGCGATTTCGTCACTCGAATTTTAGGAGCCAACGCAAACTAACAGTTTGCATCACTCAGACCTTTGCAAGCTTGCGCAAGCTGCGTCGCAAGATCGACTCTACAGAAATATCGCCGCCTTCATCCAACGCCGATGTTACTGCCTTTTCGGCGCTGCTCCGTTGGTACCCAAGATTTAATAGGGCATAGAGCACATCTGAACGCGTCGAGTCTTCGGTGGCAAGCGGCGCGCCTGTTCCGGTGTCGGCGCCCAATTCTTCTTCAAGCTCAGCAGACGATAGTGAAGCGACTTTATCACGCAGCTCCATCACCAGGCGTTCCGCAGTCTTCCGGCCGACGCCGGGAATCAAGGTCAGCCGCGCTAAATTGTTGGTCCTGATTGAGGCAATCATTTCGTCGGCGCTCATTCCGGAAAGCAAGGTTATTCCAAGTTTCGGTCCGATCCCGCTGACCGAGATCAATCGCATGAAGAGTTCACGCTCGCGCGACGTTTTGAAGCCGTATAACTGCAGCGCATCTTCACGCACATGCGTATACGTCCGCAACTTCACACTCGACCCGGGCTCCTCGAGATCGTAGAAGGTCGACACTGGGATCGTCACCTCATAGCCGACGCCGCCGACGTCCACAATCACCGAATTGGGTTCTTTGGACAGAAGCGTGCCGGACAAGTGTGCAATCATTGGCGAAGGTTCTGAAGATTCAGGGGTTGAAACGCCGCGATTGTAGTTGATTCAGTTTCGAGTTCCAAGTTTCGAGTTCACTCAGCACTCGCTTACCATTAGTCGCGCATTGGGTCTATACTTGGCAACGACCAGGTTCCCTCAAATGAAGTCAGAAAAGATTTCAGAATTAACTACCAATCGACTAAGCGTTTATCTCCGCTGTCTGAATACGCTTTCAGCCGCCGGGATTAGGAGCGTTTCGTCACAAGCCTTAGCGGAGCAGTTTAATCTCAATTCCGCGCAGATTCGGAAGGATCTGGGTTACTTTGGCGAGTTTGGCGTGCGCGGTGTTGGCTACGATGTTGAGGTCTTACGGACGCACATCACCAGGATCCTCGGACTAGACAGACCGCATCGAGTAGGGATCGTTGGCGCCGGAAGATTGGGAACAGCGCTGGCAAATTACAAAGGCTTTAGTAGATCAAACTTCTCCGTCGTAGCTCTGTTTGATAATGACGAAAAGAAAATTGGCAGGCGCGTCGGCGAGGACAAGATTCTGATCACCGACGTGAAGAAGATGCCGCGCCTGGTTAGCGATGAAGCTTTAGACGTCATGGTCATCGCCGTACCAGCGCGCGTCGCGCAAAAAGTCCTTAACCAGATCATGTCTGCAGGAATCAAAGCGGTTTTGAACTTTGCGCCGGCATCACTCGGCGCGCGGCTCGATGTGAAAGTTAAGACAGTTGATTTAACGACGTCGCTGGAATCACTGTCGTATTACCTGGCCCGACCACAGAGCAGCGCAGTAACAAACCATAGGCGCAAACCTCAAGTTGACGAGCTCAACGAACTTAATGAGCAGGAATTGTAAGCCCCCGCGATCATGGACGAACAAACCGCACGACGTGAAATAGTCAACATTGGTCGCTTATTATATGAGCGCAGTTATGTCGTCTCGTCGGACGGTAACGTCAGCGTGCGACTGGATGACGGCCGGATCGTTGCTACGCCGACCATGATGTGTAAGGGTCGGATGACGGAAGACTCGCTCGCGATTACAGATGCGTCTGGCAGAGCGTTGGGAGATCGGCGACCGTCGAGCGAGCTGACGATGCACCTCTTGATTTATCAGGAGCGGCCGGACGTTAGGGCAGTTTGTCACGCGCATCCGCCGCATGGCACTGCTTTCGCAGTGGCCGGGCTCGCGATCGATCAACCGATTCTCTCGGAAGTGATTCTGACGCTTGGTTGCGTCCCGCTTGCCGCTTATGGCACGCCGTCGACTGACGAGTTAACTGAAGCAATGCGACCGCTCGTAAAGCATCACAATGCGTTGTTGATGGCGAACCACGGAGCGGTAGCTTATGGTTCTGATTTATGGCAAGCGTTTGATCGACTAGAGACGCTCGAGCACACGGCGCGCATTGCCATACTCGCGCGCATGCTCGGCGGCTCAAAAAACTTGCCGGCTGACGCTATCGAAAAACTAATCAATGTGCGCGAGGCTGCCGGATATCTCGGCGAGAGCGCGCGTTGCCAGGCCTGTGGCTACCTCCACGAGACACAGTTATCTTGTCCAACCCGCGACCGTCCGGGCGCGACGACTTATGCCGGCCCCGCAACGAATGGGTCGGGAAAGATTTCCCTTACCCGGGAGGAGTTGGTGGAATTGCTGGCCCAGGCGGTGGAAAGTAAATAGTGAATCGTAAATCGTAAATAGTGAATTGACTGTTAGATTGATAGAACAATCAGAAAGGATAAGAATATTATGCCAGATTATAACAATCGAATTACCAGGCCAGATGACGGAATGAAGCACGTTCAGAGACGGATTTTTGATCGACGAACCAAGAGGCTCATTTGCGAACTGAGAATGAAACCGTCGGGCTTAGCAATAAGGAAAGCCCGAACGGGGGCATGGAATACCATTCCGTTGGAAGAATTGATGGGGTGGATGTGCGATCCGAGAAATAGTAGTCGAAGAATTACCAATAGCTAGTAGTAGTTCACTCAATAAATAGAGTAATCTAACAGTCAATTCACTATTTACCATTCACGATTTAAGCGAAAAGGAGCACCTGAATGCAAGAAGCACTCGGCATGGTTGAAACCAAAGGTTTGGTCGCGATGATTGAAGCGGCTGACGCGATGGTGAAAGCGGCGAACGTTACTTTGATTGGCTATGAAAAGATCGGCGCCGGATTTGTTACGGCGATCGTGCGCGGGGACGTTGCAGCTGTTAAAGCAGCGACTGATGCCGGAGCTGCTGCCGCTCGGCGCGTCGGTGAATTGGTGAGCGTCCACGTGATCCCGCGTCCGCACGGCAGTGTTGACGACGCCCTTCCGATCGGTAACCGCAGCTAGCATGATCATCGCGCGCATTCTGGGAACTGTTGTCTCGTCACAAAAAGACGAGCGGCTGCTTGGGAAAAAACTGCTTATCGTGCGGCCGGTCAATGTCGATGGCACTGACACGACGGGATATGTAGTAGCCGTGGACACAGTCGGCGCCGGCTATCACGAAAGAGTTTTGGTGGTCGCCGGCTCGAGCGCGCGTTTGGCGCAGGGAATGAAAGACGTGCCCGTCGACGCCGCTATCGTCGGTGTGATTGATAACGTAGACATTACGAAACCCGAGTAACCCTAACTCGGCAAGTTCATCCGCTTACAAACTAACCCTCCGCTTATCAGGGAAGGAAACTCCATGAGCGACGCAGAGATGAACAAGAAGATGGAATTCATCGTCGAGCATCAAGCTAAGTTTGCGACCGGCATTGAAATCATGCGTGAAGTGCAAGTTGCAGACGCGAAACGGCTAGGGGATGGCCTGATTGGAGTCATCGATATCGTCGGACATCTTGCGCGACATCAAATGAGAACTGAAGATTCAATTAACTTGCTGACACAGGCGCAAACACGCACTGAGGAACGGTTAAATGAACTCGCCCAATCACAAGCGCGGACCGATGATCGTCTGAACGTTTTTATTAACGTTGTCGAACGCTTCATCAGTGGAAATGGCGGCGCAGAAAGTTCTGCATAAATGCAACTGGCACGGGTTATCGGAACTGTAGTCGCAACCATCAAGAACGACTCGCTTGAGGGTCGCAAGCTGCTGGTCGTGCAAACGCTGAACAAAGATCTAGAACCCAACGGTAAGCCGATGGTTGCGGTTGATTCGGTTGGCGCCGGAGTTGGTGAATTAGTCTTCTGGTGCCGGGGAAAAGAGGCAAGCTTTCCGTTCAAGCGGGAAGACACACCCACCGATTGTACAATCATCGGCATCGTCGACTCAGAGGCGCATGTGAATCGTGGTTGATCTGGGGCTAGCGAAATGATTCTCGCGCGCGTTCTTGGAAATATTGTAGCCAGCACGAAGAACCATCGTTACGACAATGCCAGCATCATGCTTTGTCAACAGGTAACTCCAGAAGGCGAGGAAACGGCGATGACTGTGCTGGCGCTTAACGCGGTCGACGCTGGAGTCGGCGATACTGTGTTGATTGTTCAGGAGGGTTGGGGCGCATCGACTGCCTCAACCGGAAAGCCAGGCGCCGCGATTGATTCAGCGATTGTTGGCGTCGTTGATTACGTCGACCTATTGAAAGATGACAAGTAGGACAGACATTCCTGTCTGTCCACTTTGATAGCGGTCATTGGCGAAGGATCAATAGGACAGACAAGAATGTCTGTCCTACGAAGATGAGCAGCGAAATGGATCACGCTCGAGAGATTGCAGAGAGAGTTGCTCGTCGCGTTGCTGCGGGCAATCCCGCGGCGAGCGATCGCGCGCAACCGACACGTCGTCCTCAACCAAAGCCGGAACTGACTTCAGAGCTTGCCGCTGTGCGTGCCGGCCTCAATGAACTCCAGAGAAAAATTGCTCAGCTCGAGGCGAAGGTCAGTTCCGAACCAGCCGGCAGCGCAGCAGATTTTGGTTTTGCTAATTTGGCACCAGACGTTTTGCAAAGTTCTCGACCAGTGCCCACAACCCACTCGCCCTGGCTCGCCGGTGTGAACGCTTCGCTCTCGCATCCCAGCCTGGAGAGGTTTGGCGTTGAGGAAGCGGTGGTTTCTGAACTCGTCGACTATTTTGAAAAAGAGAAAATCTGCAACGTCGAACCGGGCGGCAAGCCCTGTGACCATTGCGCTATGTGCAGCACGCGCGGCTTTTGATGTTGTCTTCTCTCGGACACTGCACCAGAACCAGAAGCCCTCATTCCGAACGAGGCGGTACGATGAAGAATCTTTACCTTGTCATCTTATTGTTGGTTACCTCCGGACTGATTCAGTCGAAAACGAAAGCACAACAAAATGCACAGCTCCGACCTGACCCGGTTGTTGCTACGGAGATTCAGCAAGGCTCGCCCTTGGCAATTACACCCAAGCCCCATTGGTTTGACGAGCAGACCTTTGAGATATATGTCGTTGTGAAAAACATCAGCGACAAGCGCATCACCGCCTACGCAACCGCCACGTTTAATCTATCGCAACCCAATTCGCAGAGAGCGTGTTTCATGCACAGCTTTGCTGGGCCAGGGAAAATGCTGTTACCTGATAAGAGTGATGGAAAGAGCCAATGGAACCGCACAGACAATAACAACAAAATTCCTAACCTCGAATTTGGCGTTGATTTTGTCGAGTTCTCTGATGGGAGCACGTGGGGCACGGACCGCTGCCAGATGAAAGAGTATTTGGATGGGTATCGGTCCGGACTCAGGGCGGCGCGTGAGCTGTTCAAAAAGGCAGTCCCTGAAGTCGGTGGCGAGCAATTGATTGCTGAACTTAGCAAAGGGCCCGTAGAGATTGAGGTGCCTCAAGGGCATTCAGCTCGTTGGATCACTTCCTTCAAATCGGGAGTTGAAGGAATGCGTTCCAGTGTACTTCGTGCTTACCAAGAACGAGGAGTGCCTGAGATCAAAATCGAGTTGAGCAGACCGATTGATGCGTCCGAGAATCCGGAAGAGAAGTAACGAATCACGAGTTGAATAACAAAGGCCGCCCTGTGGCGACCTTTATTGCTCGCGGAAATATGGAACAGCGACTACTTCGCCGGTGTTGCTGCGGGATTTTGTCGCAGGCTGTTTGAATCAATCTTCGGCACTTCCTTAGCGCTTTCTTCGGCTTTGAAGTAAGGCTCTTCTTTAAACCCGAACAGCTTTGCGGAGATCACGGTTGGGAAGGTCGCGCGCGTCGTGTTGTAATCCTGCGTAGCGTCGTTGTAGTCCTTGCGCGCAGTGGCTATACGATTTTCAGTGCCCACCACTTCGTCCTGTGCCTTCAAAAAGTTTTCATTCGAACGCAACTGTGGATACTGTTCCTGCAGCACGAGCAGCCGGCCGACAGTGCCGCCAAAACTGTTTGCAGCATCAATCACTGCCTGCTTCTGTTCCGGCGTCTTGTCACCGCCTTCGCCCTGCGGGGCTTGTTGCGAAGCGTTAAGGAGTTTCGATCGCGCCTCGGCAATCTTGCCAAACACCTCCTGCTCCTGCACACCTGCCAGCTTCGCGGTTTCAATAAGATTATTAAGCAGATCTGAGCGACGCTGCAGTTGTGTTTCCACGTTTGCCCACTTGGCCTTAACGTTCTCATGTTTGGTCGTCAGATTGTTGTAACCGCAACCGCTGGCCGTAACAGCCACGAATACAAGCAAAGCAACTAACGATAATCGTCGTCGAGTCATCTTAATTCTCCTGGCCCTTCGGCTTGTCAAATTCATCTACCACTTGAATGATGCGATCGAGCTGCGTCAGGTAGGCGCCAAAGATGTCGTTGGCTTCCTTTTCAGTGGGGGGCAAATAGTCAGTGGAACGAAAGGCAAAAATCTGTTCGAAGGGTTCCGGGTCAAGCGCAAAGCGGCGCGTGGTCGCGCGAACACAATCCGGTTTGGCCACCGGCGCTTCCTCGCCATGCAGCATAAGAACCGCGCGGAACAACGAGGCAAAACTGGCGAGACTGTCGCTCATCAAGTCGCATAACTTCTCAATTGAAACAGAAGCAGGGATGTACATGCGGCGCAGTTGAATCAACTTGCTTCGTAATTCGTACTCCGCCTGGTGACGTAAATTGCCGTTCGATAGTGTCACTAACTCAAAAGGGTCTTGCCCGTAAAGCACCGCGCGCGCGTTAGCCATCTGATGAAACTCAATGGGAAACACGTCTGCCGCATCTGATAGTTCCTCAGCCGTGAAATAGACCGGCAGAGGATGTCCCAGGCGTTGCCACTCGCGCATCGGCGCTTGAGCCAGGCGCAAGTCTTCCGGCGTGATGCGCTGCAAGGTTATCAGCAGGTTGTAGTCGGAACGCAGTTCAATGTGATCCCCGGCCGCTGCTGAGCCGTAGAGCACAACCGAGACGAGATTATCGCCATGGGTTGACTGCAGATCTTTTACGAGACCGTTTAGTGCTTCGTGAACAACTGTTTTAACCATCGTGTTTATTTGATACTAGCAGAAATCACCGGCTCTAAATAAGACCAACTACTTGTCTGTCCTCTTGCTTCAGCCCTGGAGAGAATACAGGGACAGGCAAGAATGCCTGTCCTACTTTTACCAACCTCCTCCGGCTCCACCGCCACCAGCGCTACCGCCGCCAAAACCTCCGCCGAAGCCGCCACCGCCGCCGCCGCCGCCAAAGCCGCCACTACTCCAGCCACTACTGGATCCGCCCCAACTGCTGCCGCGTCCAGCACCGCTCAAAAGGGAACTTAGGAGAAACGCGCTCCACCAGCCGCCGCCGCCGCGGCCGCCGCCGCCGCCTCGCGCCGCCGAGAGTAAGATAATGAGAATAGCGAGAATGATGAGCAGGGTGCAGCACGAAGTATTCAATCCCCCCGTGTTACCTGGTTGGCTTTTCCTTGGTTCACGATGAGCGTAGCTCTGGTCGATTCCTTCAACTGTGAAACCGCGCTTCTGCGCCAGAGTGGCAACGTACGCCTGCACCGTATCGTAGATACCCTGATTGTAGTTTCCCTTCTTAAACTGCGGAACCAGATATTGGCGCTGCAGTTCACCAACCAGGCCATCATTAAGATCGCCTTCGAGATGATAGCCGACCTGCGTGTAATACTTCCGGTCCTGTACCGCAACCAATAACAGAAAGCCGTCATTGGTCTTTGATCCGATGCCCCAGCCACGATACACCGCCAAAGAGTATTCGAAGATGTCGCGGCCGCCAGTAGTATCAACTGTTACCACCGCGAATTGAATGTCAGCCCGCTGCTGGAGATTTCGATAGATTGATTCGAGCTTGGTGCGAGTTTCCGGATCGATCACGTTGGCGTTGTCGACCACCGGCGTGAACGGGGAAGGAAGCGGAATGGGTGATTCGGCAGTTTGGGCAAACGAAACGACGGTCGCGCAGAGCAGGAGAACGCAGGCGAATATCGAGTACGACAAGGCGTTTAGCGCGCCGCTCGTCACTCGTCGCGCGCCACTCGAATCAAAGATGGAACGTATCTTTATCAACCTTGGGATTAGCCCGGCGCTCTACCCCTCAAATAATCTATGCAGCAGGTAGAAGAGAGCCACTCCTCCAAAAACGACAATCGAGACCACAGGGTTTCGTTCTTCTTTGTGGTTCACTTCGGGGATAAGGTCGCTTGCCGCCACGTAAAGCGTCACGCCGGCAGAAAAGGGAAGTGCGTAACCCACCGCGCTCGCGATCCTGGTGTTCAGCAATGCGACCGCAATTACTCCAGCGAGAGTTGCCGCTCCGATGGCCGCGGTCGCCCAAAGTGCTTTGCGTGTAGAACGCCCGGAAGCAAGCATGATCGAGGCGACTGTGAAGCCCTCGGGCATTTTATGCAGCAGAATGGCAACGAAAACGAGCAAGCCGACTTTGAAGTTAACTAAAAAAGCCGCTGCAATGGAGACTCCATCGAAGAAAGTATGAATCCAAAGGCCACCGACTGCGGTGTAGGCCGCCGAAGGTTTCATAAACGACTCAGGGTGGGTTTCGGCCCCGAAGTGAAAGTGGGGAGCAAGCGTGTGCTCGAAGAGTTGGATGAGCAAGTAACCGCCGAGTAACAGCGTCATCGCGCCAACGACAGCTCCCGCGGCGCTCCTACCCTCAAGCCCCTCTGTCCATATGCTGACGCTTTCCGGAACGATCTCGATGAATATAGCGGCCAACATGAAACCGGCGCCGAGTGCAACCAAATACTTCAGGAAACGCTCGCCGAAACGGTGTGCGCCGGATCTGATAAGCACAAATCCGCCCAGGAGATTCGCACCAGCCGCCAGCAGTCCGAAAAGAAGTAGTCCGGCAAGACCCAGGCGTTCAGAATCCACCGCGTCGTTGATTACAAAAAGCCAAAACATTGGGAGAAACATGGCGGGCCAATATACATCACGCGCTGGCGGCTGCCTATTTTGAGAATCGGGAGACGCGGGTCGGATGAGCTGGCCAGCAATACAGGCAGACAGGAGGCGAACACTAAGCTACGCCGCTAACTTGGAAGCCGCCAAAATCCCCAGGAAAATACGGAGTTTTCTATTGACAGCCAAATTGAGGGAGCGTAGTATCCGCTTTGGGTGGTCGGAAGTGGTCGGAAGTGGGTCCAACCTCGTAGCTAACGATCATTTAGAAACTTTTCCAGAACAGGCCACCCGCCAATTTTTAAACCGGTCGACTCTATGCTGCGAGGAAACTACACGGCCCGAATCGATGCGAAGGGTCGGCTAAAGGTGCCGACGCCGTTTCGCCGCCTCATTGATGAAAAGCACGGCGGTGAATTCTACATAACAAGTCTTAGTGGTGACAACGTCCGAATCTACCCGCTGCCGGAATGGGAATCGATAGAGCAGCGACTTTCGCTCTTGCCGAGCATGGATCCAGCACGGCGCAAGTTCCTTGATAGAACGAACTACTTTGGCCAGCAGTCGACGATAGATGGTCAGGGCCGCATCTTGATTCACCCATTATTGCGGAAGAGCGCTGGAGTCATGGGAGATGTTGTGGTGCTGGGATATTTGACCTACCTCGAAGTTTGGGAGATCGACGTTTTCAAGGCCAGCAAACTCGCAGAGCCTTACACGGAAGACGACGAGGCGGCCATTTCCAAGCTGGGTATTTGACAGGTAAAAAGTGAAAAGTGAAAAGTAAGACCGTCACAATCACAAGTTCAGACCTTTCACCTTTCACTTATTACCTTTCACTGGTTGGTTGCTCTTTGAACAAGATCACGGGGCGGTGGTGATGGCGGCGCCTTTGGGGGGCAGAGGCGCGCCCCATCGCCCCGTGCTGCTAAGCGAAGCAATGCAGTTCCTCGCGCCTGAGCGAGGAGGTCTTTTTGTCGATTGCACGTTGGGGCTCGGCGGACATAGCGAAGCGATTCTCGAGGCGGCAAGTGAAACTCGAGTGATTGGCATCGATCGTGATGCGGTGGCGCTCAATTCGGCGCGCGAGCGTCTCAGTCATTTTGGTGAACGCTTTCGGCCGGTTCATGCGGACTTTCGCACGCTGGAGCAGATACTAAAAGATCTTGATGAGGTTCAGCCGGCGGGAATTCTGGCTGACCTTGGGGTTTCGTCGCTGCAGTTTGATTCGCCGACGCGCGGTTTTAGCTTTCGCTTTGACGCGCCGCTCGACATGCGAATGAATCCGGACGGCGATGAAGAAAGCGGCGCTGACCTACTGCGGCGGCTGCCAGAAGAAGAAATAGCAGCAATCATCTTTAACTATGGTGAAGAGCGAAACTCACGCCGCATCGCCAAGTGGATCGTTGAAAGTCGCGAACAAGGGAAGCCGATCACGACAACCAAAGAATTGGCGGATCTGGTGGCGCGCGCTGCCGGGAAAAGGAAGAACTGGCAGATCCACCCAGCAACGAGAACTTTCCAGGCGTTGCGTATCGCAGTCAACCGAGAGCTTGAAGGCCTGGATCAATTCGTCATTACTTCAGTAGATCTTTTACAGCCCGACGGGCGCTTCGTAGTCATCAGCTTTCATTCCCTTGAAGATCGGATAATGAAGCAGGAACTGCGACGACTGTCTGGCTACTGTCAGTGCAGTACGCGCGGATGGACCGATGTTTGTAATTGTGGCGCCCGGCGAACGGTCGAGATATTAACAAAGCGTCCAGTCGTTCCAGGTGACCTTGAAATAGATGAGAACCCTCGATCGCGCAGCGCCAAGCTGCGCGCTTGTCGCAAGCTTGAGATTTTGAAATCTTGAATCTCACACATAACTAAAGACCCGGAGTTTCCCATGAGAAGAGTTCCCTCTAAGCAGCGCAATTCCCAGATTCGCCGTGACCGCGACATGCGCGCGCTCTTTCGTCTGGGGTTATTGCTGTTGTGTGGTCTGGTCCTGGCCGGCGGTTTTGTGTTCGCAGCTCAGCAGCACTTCACTGCCATTGATTATGGCTACAAGAGTGAAGGGCTTCGTCGCGAACGCGAGCGTCTGCTTGAGGAAAAGGAACATCTGACGTTGAAGAAGGAACAGGCCTTCGCTCCAGCGCGACTCGCGATACAAGCGCGCGAACTCGGGCTCAAACCGCTCCTGGCTAGCCAGGTTGGAACCCAGAGGGCCAGCAGCCGGAGCCAATTGCCACTCGCCCCGGCTCTGCTTGCTCCCTCCGCTTCGTTTCAGCGCTAACGGGCGCTGGCAATTAGCAGTCTCCAGATTCCAAGTTCTGAGATCTGGCGCGTGAGGTCAGGGATCTTAGAGAAGGGATAGATACTCGATGGCGCGTGTTGCCCGTCAGACAGAGTCACAACCAGATGTTTCGATTCGCCGCACGCTTTTTGTTGCGGCTTTTGTCGCTTTTTGGATGGTTGGAATCGGCGCTCGGCTGGTTCATTTGCAAGTCACCAAACACGAGAAGCTGGTTGCGCGGGCCCATCAACAACAGCAAGACGCCATTGAGACCAGCCCGACGAGAGGGCCCTTACTTGATCGTGGTGAGCGGGAGTTAGCTCGCACGATCGACACCACGTCAGTCTTCATCGCGCCCGACGAATTTAAGAAACACAAGGATGACACCGACGCCGAAGTTGTCGCCGCAATCGGGTCCACTTCGCAGTCGCTTTCATCATTACTAGGTCTGGATCAAAAGGAAGTTTTTAGTCAGATCAGCGAGGCAAGAAACAGTGGCCGCCGTTTTCTTTGGATTGCGCGTCGCATTACTCCGGACAAGGCCGAAGCTCTGGAAAAGATGGAGTTAGCCGGAGTCCACACTCGAAAAGAGCCGAAGCGTTTTTATCCAAACGGATCGCTGGCAGCCAATGTGCTGGGCTTTGTCGGCCTCGATGGCAAAGGCCTGGCGGGAATCGAACAGGTTTACAACGAAAAGATCATCGGCGAACCAGGAAAGATCTTCATCGAAAAGGATTCGCTGGGAAGAGCATACGAAAGCACCGAGGTCACTGGGCGGCCGGGACAAACCATAGTCCTGACAATCGACCAGTCGATCCAGTATCAGGCTGAAGCGGCGTTGACTACAGCAATTGAACAATCTGGCGCCAAAGCCGGAACGGCCATTGTCCTCGATCCGCATAACGGCGACATTCTGGCCCTCGCGAATTCGCCAACGTTTGATCCAAACGATGTCGGTGCAGCTTCGCCGGCGGCGCGCGCAAACTGGGCGTTGCAAAATATCTACGAGCCGGGCTCGACGTTCAAGGTTGTCGCATTTTCGGCGGCGATCGAGAAAGGACTTGCGAAGCCAGACGATCATATTGACTGCCAGATGGGCTCGATTACCGTGGCCAAGCGAGTGATTCACGATCATAAACCGTTTGGCGATCTGACACTGACGGATGCGCTTGCCAAGTCGAGTAATGTCGCGGCAATCAAACTTGGTTTGCGTGTCGGTGATCCGACGATGTACGAGTTCATCACCCGTTTTGGCTTTGGCTCGCGCACCGGGATCGAGTTGCCGGGCGAGACCGCCGGAATAGTTCGCCCGTTGAGTCGCTGGCAGCCGTCGTCAATTGGTTCGATAGCAATGGGCCAGGAAGTGGGCGTTACGCCGTTGCAGATGGTGGCGGCTTTTGGAGCGTTGGCAAATGACGGGGTGCGTATTGCACCGCATTTGATTCGCGAGATCCGCAACGAGAACGGGGTTTCAACCTATCGCCCAAATCCGGAACAGCATCGTGTAATCAGCCGGGAGACGGCGCGGGCGTTACGAGGAATGCTGGAAGGCGTAACGCTAAACGGAACCGCCAAAAAGGCGCAATTAGACGGCTATACCGCAGCGGGAAAAACCGGCACCGCGCAGAAGATTGACCCGAAGACCCGAGCCTATTCGGCAACAAAGTTTGTCGCGTCGTTCGTGGGCTTCGCGCCCGTTAACAACCCGGCGGTGGTAATTATCGTTGTGATCGATGAACCCAGTGGCGCCTATCACGGCGGTGACGTGGCTGCGCCAGTGTTCCGTCAGATTGCCGAACAGATTCTGCCGGAGATGGGCGTCATTCCGGATACTGCTTTCAGCAATCCGCAACTGGTAGCGCTCGCTGCACAGACGCCCGCGGAGATTTCACAACAGCGGCAGGAAGAGAAACGTCGTGAGAATGAAGTGAGACAGGAACAGACCAGAGAGTCGACTATGCCCAGGGTTGCCGCGCGTGACAATCGAGGCGGCGAGATTGTTTATGCGGTGGCAACGGACAAGGCGATCCTGATGCCGGACCTACGCGGACGAAGCGTGCGAGATGTCGCGCGCGCTTGCGCGCAACTGGGAATGCAGGTTGAAGGACGAGGCGAAGGTGGACGCGTAGTTGGACAAACTCCACAAGCCGGATCCGCGTTGCGCCCAGGACAAATGGTCTACGTTGATTTTGGGAGACTCAATTGAACGTAACGCAAACTGTTAGTTTGCGTGCCGCGAACACAGGAGTCGCGGAGTCGCAAACTAAAAGTTTGCGTTACAACAAATCATCCATCGGAGCGAGCAAATGATCCCCCAGCGATTGCTTAGTAACGAAGTTGCGGCTAATGGACTAAGAGAACGAGTTACGGCTTGCCGAAAGCGCTTACGCGAAAATCGCGTCATGCTCAAGACTCACGCTGCCGCCGCAGCCGAGGAATTGTTTCCGGAGGCGCGGATGCACAGTTCTCCCGCTACGGATGTTGAGTCCGAAGTTTTGTTGCAGATCGAGGAGCAAGAGGTCGGAATCACGTGAAGGTTCGCGAAGCAGCTGTTTTGATGAATGCCGGCGTTGACGACGTAGGTGCAGAGCTCTTTGACAAGGAAATTACGGACTTTTCCATCGATTCCAGATCGGTGCAGCCCGGCCAGCTCTTCTTTGCGTTATCGCAGGAAGACTACGCGCGCGCCGGCTTCAACGGCGCTTTTGCCGACGGGCATACGTTCATTGAAGGCGCTTTTCAGCGTGGCGCGCTTGCCGCGGTCGCTCGTGCCGATCGCGTGGGGGGTGATGAAAAACTCGAAGCTCTGAAGGATCGGCTACTGTTAGTGGATGACGCGATCGCAGCACTTCAGACGCTGGCCCATCGTATCTATGAGGATTGGGGCAAGCCTGTCGTTGCCATTACCGGCAGCGCGGGAAAAACCACCGCCAAGGAACTAACCGCGCATCTTCTAAGCGCGAATGGTCACCGCGTACTGAAGAGCGAGCGAAACTACAACAACGGCCTTGGCCTGCCGCTGTCGGTCTTGCGGCTGGTGAGCGAGGGCAGATCACCGGCGCAGTTTGATCTGGCAGTGCTCGAAATGGGCATGTCGTCGCCCACGCACGAAATTCAGCGGCTCTGCAAAATTACGCCACCAGACATCGGCGTAGAGTTGATGGTGGCTCCGGTGCACCTCGAATACCTGGGGAGCATAGAAAATATCGCCGCTGCCAAAGCTGAGCTCGTCGAGGGTCTAAAACCGGGTGGCATCGCTGTTCTAAACGCGGACGACGAATGGGTAATCAAGATGCGCGAGAAGCATCGCGGCCGCACAGTTACCTTTGGAATCGAAGCGGCAGCGGATGTAACTGCCAGTGAAATTGATACTGGACACCTGGGCTCGATCAAGTTTCGCTTGCAAACTCCGCTTGGCGAAGCGGCAGCGACGCTGCCCATGAGTGGGCGTCACAATTTGATGAACGCATTAGCCGCTGCGGCCGTTGCGAGTTGTCTTGATCTGGCGCCTGACAAAATTGCAGCGGCCTTGAAAACTGCCAAACCGCCTCGAATGCGTGGCGAGGTGCTGCGGTTTGCCGCCGGGTTTACAGTGGTTGATGATTCGTACAATTCGAATCCGCGCTCACTAATGAACATGGTGGCTACCATCACTGAAGCTGGCGTGAAAGCCACACGGCGTATCGTCATCGCCGGTGAGATGCTCGAACTGGGACCTGATGAGGCAGCGCTTCATCGGGAAGCCGGGCGTGAAATTGGTCGCTCGGGCGTCGATGTTCTATGGGGCGTTCGCGGTTTGGGCGCGGAAATTGTCGCCGGGGCGGAGGATGCTGGAATAACAGCGACGCGCTTCTTCGAAACGTCCGACGAAGCCGCCAGTGCGCTGATTGCTGAAGTCAGAGACGGTGATCTTGTTTTGGTTAAAGGCTCGCGGGGCGTTGCCACCGACCGGATAGTTGGCGCGATTCGCGAGCGCTTCGCGTTGTTGTAACGCAAACTGTCAGTTTGCGATTTCGCAACGTTTCGCAAACTAACAGTTTGCGTTACAGAGAAGTGAACGAGCTGGAAGACGACCATAACCTGAATGATTTATTACGTCCTATATGAACTGCTCTACAACCACTTTAGGGAGAAGGATTGGTTTCTAATAAAGGCGCTCAACGTCTTTCAGTACGTAACCTTTCGGACAGCCTACGCGTCGGTTACGGCGCTACTGCTTTCGCTGGTGTTCGGTGGCCGGCTCATTCGCGCGCTGAAAACATGGAACATCGGCCAACAGATTCGCGAAGAGGGGCCACAGGGACACATGGCCAAACGCGGCACGCCAACCATGGGCGGGGTGCTGATAGTGGGCTCGGTAGTCATTTCAACTTTGCTATGGGCCAAGCCTTCAAGCATTTACGTTTGGACTGTGGTAGTCGCCACGCTTCTGTTTGGGGCGATCGGATTTGCGGACGATTACCTCAAGATGGCGAAACAACGCAGCCTCGGTCTTACCGGCAAGCAGAAGTTGCTGGGCCAGTTGTTTATCGCGATTGCCGTTTGGGCGGTGCTGTTTGTCTTAACCAAGTATTTCGCCAGCGATTATTCGTGGAACCTGAGTATTCCTTTTATCAAGGCTACGGCGAATCCAACTGGAATCAGTTACATCGGCCCATTTCTTTATCTGTTCTTTATCATCATCGTCCTGCTCGGCTTTTCGAATGGCGTGAATTTGACCGACGGTTTGGACGGGTTGGCGATCAGCGTGACCTTTATCGCGATGACAGCGCTCACCGCGTTGACTTATCTGAGCAGTGACAAGCGTTGGGCGACGTATCTGGAATTGACGCACCGGCCCGAAGCCGCCGAGTTAACCGTTTTCTGCGGCGCCATGGCTGGCGCCAGTCTTGGGTTTCTTTGGTACAACGCGCCACCGGCCGAAGTGTTTATGGGCGACGTCGGCAGCTTGGCTATCGGCGGCGCATTAGGAACGGTGGCGGTGCTGACTAAACAGGAATTCATGTTGCTGATGGTAGGCGGAGTTTTTGTCATTGAGGCGTTGTCAGTGACGCTCCAGGTGGGCGTTTTCAAAATGACGAAACGTACGACAGGCACCGGACGTCGGCTATTCAAGATGACGCCGTTGCACCACCATTTCGAAATGCAGGATTGGAAAGAATCCAAAATTGTCTTTCGATTTTTGATCCTGGCGATCCTGTTTGCATTGCTCAGTCTGTCGACGTTGAAACTGAGGTAGTGTGCGGGGGGCAGTGTGCAGTGTGCAGACAAGAAAGGGCAGATGTTCTCTGATTCAAAAATCGTAAAGTGCTTTGAGGCGCCGTTGCAGAGGGTCAGGCTTAGTCTTTCCGCGCCCTTCCCGTTAACGATTGCTTTCTGCTTTGGAACTGCCCGCTGCCCACTGCATACCGCCCACTGAAGCATGAACGTCGCCGGCAAGAAGATACTGGTCGTCGGCGCCGCTCGGAGTGGCATTGCGTGCGCGAAATTTTTGACAGCGCGAGGCGCGACGGTGGCGCTCAACGATGCGAAGCCATTTGAAAAGTGGAGCGCAGAAGCGCTCGCGTTGAAAGATGAGGGCGTAGGTTGTTTAGACGGAGAACTGCCCGGTTGGCTGCTCGATCAGCTCGACCTGGTGGTGATCAGTCCGGGCGTTCCAACCAAAGCGATTCCGCTGCGCTACGCTGAACGCGCGGGCGCGGAAGTTATCGGTGAAGTGGAGTTGGCTTCGCGGTATTTGAAAGGCCGGATAGTTGCAATCACGGGATCGAATGGCAAGACAACCACGACTTCGTTGATCGCAGAGTTGCTAAAGGACGCAGGGTTACGAACCTTAGTCGGTGGCAACATCGGAACGCCGCTGATTTCATTGGTTGAAGATTCCAGTGATGACGGTTGGACGGTAGTTGAGATGTCGAGTTTTCAGTTGGAGACAATCAAGGAATTTCATCCGACAGTGGCGGTAGCGCTCAACGTTACGCCAAATCATATGGATCGTTACGAATCATTTACTGACTATGCGGCGGCGAAGCATCGCATCTTCATGAACCAGGCGCCGGGCGATGTCGCGATCTTAAACGCCGACGACGAAATTGTTTCCAGTTGGGCCAGCGGTTTGCGCGCGCATGTTACGCGTTTTAGCGTGAAGCAGCAGCTGGAAGAAGGGCTGTTTCTGCGTGGCCGTGAAATTATTTCCCGCGCTAATGGTGTCGAGCGTGTCTTGCTGATGTCTGACGAAATGAAACTGCGTGGCCTTCACAACGTCGAGAACGTACTGGCAGCGGTTGCCGTGGGCCTGGCATGCGGTGCGGCGCCGAATTCGATGCGCGAGACGATCAGGAAATTCAACCCGGTAGAACATCGGCTGGAGTTTGTCACTGAAGTCGACGGTGTGAAGTTCTATAACGACTCGAAAGCGACCAGCGTAGATGCGACTGTCAAAGCGCTCGAAGCATTTGCGGGCGACGTTGGCAAGGTAGTTTTGATTTTAGGCGGACGCGGTAAGAAAGCGCCCTACGCACCGCTCGAATCGTTGGTTCGCAAAGGCGTTCGCAAGCTGGTTCTGGTCGGCGAAGATGCGGAAACAATCGAACGCGAGTTGGGGCCCTTTGCTTCGAATGAGCGGGCGAAAGACATGAGCGACGCGGTAACACTTTCGTTTCACGCAGCGCAACCGGGAGATACGGTTTTGCTGGCGCCCGCCTGCGCCAGCTTCGATATGTTTGAAAGTTACGAGCATCGTGGACACGTCTTTAAAGACGCAGTCTCAAGTCTCAGGTCTCAGGTCTCAGGTATCACTGAGAGTCTGAGTCCTGAAAGTTGAGACTTGAGACTTAGGCATGGCAAGAAAGTTATACCCAGACAAGTGGCTTTTCGCGGCAACCATCGGGCTGGCGCTGTTTGGTGTGGTCATGGTCTATAGCGCCTCGGCTATGTTGGCCTTGAGCGAGCACCACGGCAGTTTCTACTACGTAACTAAGCAAGCGATCTGGACCGCGATTGGGCTGGTGGCGATGCTCGTCGCGATGCAGGTCGACTACCATCGCTTGAGAGATCGACGGATTGTTTATGGGTTGCTGTTATTAACCGCTTTCATGCTGGTTGCGGTCTTTGGTTTCTCGCCGATAAATGGCGCGCGTCGCTGGATCAAGTTTCACGGTTTCTCAATTCAACCTTCGGAGATGTCGAAACTTGCGCTGGCGATCTTCCTTGCTTACTTCCTCGAGAAACGCGTCGGCGAGGAACGCGAATTTTGGCGGACCTTCATTCCGTGCGGCGTAGTTACCGCGTTGTTGGCAGGGCTCATCGTCGTTGAGCCTGACTTTGGGACGTCGATGATGCTGGCGATTATGTTCGTTATCGTTATCTACACTGCCGGCGCGCGACTATTACATCTGGCGATGGCGGTAGCCCCGGCATTAGTTGTAGCGGCTGGTTTGTTAGTTTTTGTTCCGTGGCGAATGGCGAGACTAATTTCATTTTGGAATCCGTGGGCCGATCCGCAGAAGAGCGGATTTCAAGTGGTGCAATCGATGATCGCGGTTGGTTCCGGCGGCACGAATGGACTCGGCTTCGCGCAAGGGAAACAGAAAATGATGTTTTTGCCGTTTGCACACTCTGACTTCATCTTTGCAGTGATTGGCGAGGAGTTGGGCTTAGTCGGCACGCTCGCCGTGCTCGGGACGTTTGCGCTTTTCCTTTGGCGCGGAATTCGGATTTCGCTGTTGGCGCCCGATCGCTTTGGCAGGTTGCTCGCAGTCGGAATCGTGACAGGCATTGTTGCGCAAGCTCTGTTCAATATGAGCGTGGTGCTGTCGATGGTGCCGACAAAAGGAATTCCGCTGCCGTTCATCTCGTATGGGGGCTCGTCGTTGGTTCCGACGCTGGCTGCTGTCGGTGTATTGCTGAACATCTCGCAACACGCGATGAGCGCTTCGCGCACTGAGTAAACGGGATGCGTGTACTGATTGCCGCTGGCGGTACTGGCGGACACATTTATCCGGGTATCGCGGTCGCGAAAGAAATCATGCGCCGGCGCCCCGGATCCGAAGTTAGGTTTGTCGGCACGGCCAGGGGGCTGGAAAACAAACTGGTGCCGCAAGCAGGTTTTGAATTATCGCTCATTGACAGTGCGGGTCTTAAAAATGTCGGCCTGATCGCACGAATGCGCGGCGTCCTGGTGCTACCAAAGAGTTTCCTGGCGGCGCGAAGTTTGATTAAGACTTTTCGCCCGCATGTTGTGATTGGCGCCGGCGGGTATGTTTCAGGTCCAGTGGTTTTGACTGCGGCCCTCTTGAAGTTGCCGACGCTGGTGATGGAGTCAAATGCGTTGCCCGGTGTGACCAATCGCACGCTGGCACGTTTTGTTGACAAGGCTGCAGTTTCCTTTGATGCAGCGTTGCCTTATTTTCGCGGCAAGGCGGTGGTGACCGGCAATCCGGTGCGCCGCGAGTTCTTTGAGATAGCGGCCCGACAACGCGAGGCGGGAGAGTTTTCTATGCTGGTATTTGGCGGTTCGCAGGGCGCGCGCGCGATCAACGAAGCGATGATTGCTGCGTTGCCATTGTTGGCAAGCCTGAAAGATGGGTTGCGAATAACTCATCAGACCGGCGAAGCAGATTTCGCGAAGGTTAATTCGGGATACGCTGAAACGGGCTGGGGCGGACGCGCCACTGTGCGGAAGTACATTGATAATATGGTCGACGCTTTCGCCGACGTGGATCTTGTGATTTGTCGAGCGGGCGCGACAACGACTGCGGAACTAATCGCGGCGGGCAAGGCATCGGTCATGATTCCGTTTCCGTTGGCGGCCGACGATCACCAACGCAAGAATGCGGAAGCCCTGGAAATTGCAGGGGCGGGAAGAATGATCCTGCAACAGAATTTGTCAGGAGAACGACTGGCTAGCGAGATAATAACGCTCGCAAGTGATCCAGAGAGGCTGGCAACGATGGAACAGGCGGCTCGCAAACTTGCTCGCGGAGACGCGGCCGCGGCGGTAGTTGGGATGGTGGAGGAGTTAGTGGGCAGTGGCCACTGATCTTTTATGTTTCGACGAATTCAACACGTTCACTTCGTTGGCATTGGCGGCATCGGTATGTCCGGGATCGCCGAGGTGCTGGTCAACCTCGGATTCCGCGTGTCCGGCTCCGACGCTAAGAAGTCCAACGTCACCGATCGATTGCAGCAGATGGGTGTTGAGTTTGCTGAGGGTCACGCCAGTGAAAATGTTGGCGACGCCCATGTCGTGGTTTGCTCCACAGCCGTACGTGATGACAATCCTGAGGTTGTTGAAGCTCATCGACGCTCAATTCCTGTAATCCCCCGCGCCGAGATGCTCGCCGAATTGATGCGACTGAAACCGCACACGGTGGCGGTAGCCGGTTCACACGGGAAGACGACGACCACATCAATGGTTGCGACAGTGCTGGGCCACGCGGGAATGGATCCGACGATCGTCGTTGGCGGCGTCGTTGGCGCGTTTGGATCAAACGCGCACCTGGGCACTAGCGACCTGATGGTTGTTGAAGCTGACGAAAGCGATCGCTCGTTTCTAATGCTGACGCCAACGATTGCAGTTGTCACAAATATCGATCGCGAACACATGGATTACTACCACGACATGGACGACGTGCGCGCTTGTTTTACGAACTTCGTAAACAAAGTTCCTTTTTATGGAGCGTCGGTTCTTTGTCTCGATGACCCAAATGTGCAAGCCATCATTCCCAACGTGGAACGTCGCCGCATAACTTACGGTCTTAGTGCGCAAGCCGACATCTCGGCGCATTCGATTCGTTATGACCAGAGCTTCGGATCGGTGTTCACCGTCTGGCACGGTGCGGACGTGGTTGGGGATGTCTCGTTGTGCGTGCCGGGTTTGCACAATGTTTACAACGCACTCGCCGCGATCGCCGTCGGTTTTGAATTGGATGTGCCGTTTGTGCAAATAGCCGAAGCCTTGTCCAGCTTCACTGGTGCCGGCCGGCGTTTTCAGTTCAAGGGTGAATCAGGCGGGGTGATGGTTGTTGACGACTACGGTCATCATCCGACCGAAGTTAAGGCGACGCTCGCAGCGGCAAAAATTGGTTCGGGGGGAAGACGTATCGTCGTTTTGTTCCAACCCCATCGCTACAGCCGCACGAACGATCTGATGGAGGAGTTTGCACGCTCCTTCAACAACGCCGACACGCTTTTTGTTACGGATATCTACGCCGCGAGCGAGGATCCGATCGAAGGTATCACCGCGGAGGCGCTTACTAACGCTATCCAACGCTACGGACACAAAGACGCACGCTATGTGGGCGCACTCGAGAATGCTCCCGAGGCTTTGCGCGATCACGTGCAACCGGGAGATCTGGTTTTGACATTAGGAGCGGGCACGGTCAGTCGCGTAAGCGACCAGTTGTTGACATTGCTTCGCGAACGCAGCGAAGCAAAAGAGGTTTAGAGTTTTCGTCGCGCAAACGGTGAGTTTGCGCATCACGTCATGGAAGAAGTAGACAAATTTGCGGAACGTGACGCCGCTCTCGAAGCAATAGCAACGCGCCTTGGCGTGCGCGCCGAACGCGGGCGTCGCTTTGCGGAGTTAACCAGCCTGCGGGTTGGCGGCGCGATTGATTGGGTTCTGTCGCCCGACACGGAAGCGCAAGCCGCGGCCGTCGTGCATGAGATGGATAAGGATGGAATTGGCTGGCGAGCACTGGGCTCCGGCAGCAACATTCTGGCCGACGATAGCGATCACCACTACGTTGTTTTGAGTCTCAAAGACTTGAAAGGTGAACTGGAGTTTGACGGCGAACGCGTCTCCGTTCCGGCAGGTTACTCGTTGCCGCGACTTTGTATCGATGCCGGCCGGCAGGGTCTTTCAGGAATTGAAGGGCTGGGCGGAATACCAGGGACTGTCGGCGGCGCTTTGTGGATGAACGCCGGCGCATACGGTCACGAGATAGGAACGGTTACGGAGACTGTACGAGTAGCGCGCGAAGGGCAAATGGTGGAGGTTCCCGGAAACGAAGTTCAATGGAACTATCGTCACACTTCATTCAAAGAAGGTGAGTTGTTGCTCGGCGCCACGCTGCGACTGACGCCCGACGATCCGGAAAAAATTCGCGCGCGTATGGAAGATGCAAAGTCGCGCCGCATGGCCACGCAGCCACACGGATCACGCTCTGCCGGGTGCTTCTTCAAGAACCCGCCGACGAGCGCTGTAGGCACCGGCAAGATGATTGACGATCTGGGGATGAAAGGTTCACGACGCGGCGGCGCAGTTGTTTCTCCCGTGCATGCGAATTTCATCGTGACGGAGGGAGAAGGTGCGCGCGCAGAAGACGCGCTGGCTCTTGCCGAAGAGATTCGTGAACGAGTCAAACGCGAACACGGTATCGAACTTGAATATGAAGTCGAGCTTTGGCGCGCCAATAAGCCAGCGCCAGCGACTGCAGAAGGCAGTGGTGAATTAGATCGAAAGGAATCCAAGTGAGAGAACAAACAATAGGACAAAAGGTTGGAAACCGCAGTGGCCTCGGGAATCACCGGCGCGCAAGCGCCGCAACACAACGGCCAACGCGTCGTGAAAGCGGTGCAGAAGTGCTCGTGGCGCGTTTGCGCGCGATGCTTGGTTACGTTCCCGCGTTCCTGAAGTTTGTTCTGGCAATAATAGTTGGTGTTCTAATTTTTGCGGGCTACCGGGTAGCAGCCTCAGCGAGTTTTTTTCAGGTCCGCAAAGTCGAAGTGCAGGGCAATTCAAGAGTGTCTGCAGAAGAGGTTCAGGCGATCGTTCGCAAAGAAACTGAGAAAACCGGCGTCTGGAAGGCCGATCTGAAAGGCATGAATGCGCGACTGGAAAAAATGAGCTGGATCAGAACCGCAGTGGTCTCGCGGGTATTGCCTGATGGCATTCGCGTTCGCATTACCGAGCGTGTTCCGCGGGCGGTGGTCCGCACAGCTTCAGGTCGTTTTCGCTGGATCGATGACGATGCGGTATTGCTCGGTGAGATGTTGCCGACGGATCAAATACCCGCGTTCTTCCTGCGCGGTCTGAATGAAGATGAATCCGAAGGAGCGCGCGCTGAGAACCTCGAAAGAGTGGCACAGTTCATGGAGCTGCAGCGCGACTGGGACGCCGCCGGATTATCGGAACGCGTTAGCGAAGTCAACCTGATCGACGTTAAAGACGTTCGGGCGCAGTTGGCGGGCGACGATTCGCACATCGAGATTCGATTGGGTGCTAAGGATCAGAGCACGCGCCTGAAGGAGGGACTCGATGCGCTTGACGGGCAAAAACAATTCGGCCGTGGCTCACTCATTAGTTACATAGATATGACCCGGGGGAACAAGAGTGCAACTATTGGCATGACCTCCGGCTCCCACGCAAATGAAGCTACTCAATCTGAAAATTCGTCGCCGGAGTCGACCAGCGAAACAATTCCTGCGCGGGAGACGGCGATGATTGCACCACGCGCGAGCGTCAGTGCTGCAAACAGCAGCAGGACCGTCGAGACGAGGACCAGGAACGATCGCGTGGCAAAACCTACAACCGAACGGAAGCCAGACAAGCCGAAGAAGCCGGGGCGCCAGAGATAGTCGATCGTAGAAATCAGTTCACCTGAAGGAGCACTGCTAAATGGCCAAACGCACGCAACACACAATCGGTCTCGACATAGGGACGAGCAGGGTGACGTGTATTGCTTGCGGACCAAGCGAAAGCGGGTTGCTGAACATCGTCGGCATCGGCGAGGCGGAAGCTCGGGGGTTACGGAAAGGAGTGATCGTAAATCCTGACGCGGCAGTCGACTCTATCAAGCGAGCGGTGGAAGAAGCTGAACGGATGAGTGGGATCGAAGCTGAAGAAGTAACGATCAATTTGGCAGGCTCGCACATTCTGGGTTTTAACGGTCAGGCTATCGTAGCGGTCTCGGGTCGTGATCGAGAGATCACGACGGAGGACGTACGCCGGGCCATCGACTCTGCCTGCGCGATTCAGCTCCCGGCCGGACGTGAAATAGTTGACCGCCTACCGCAGGAATTTATCGTTGACGACCAGGACGGAATTAACGACCCGGTTGGCATGATCGGGGCCCGGCTCGCCGTAAAAGTGCACATCGTTACCAGTCCTGTAACAGCGCGTCAAAACGCAATAAATGCCGTAAATAGGGCCGGATTGATAGTGGCGGACATGGTGCTGGAACAACTTGCTGCGGCCGAAGCTTCGTTAACCGAAGACGATAAAGAGTTTGGCGCCGCCCTGGTTGATATCGGCGCGGAAACGACCGGATTGGTCATCTATCAGCGCGGTGCGGTCCAGCACACGGCGGTGTTTCCCTTGGGAGGTTCTCACTTCACCAACGATATCGCTTTTGGATTGCGAACACCTATTCCTGACGCTGAAAAGATCAAGCGCACAGTCGGCTGCGCATCGAGCAACGCGTTGACTGAACTCGAACGAAGTGAGTTGGTTGATGTTCCCTCCGTCGGTGGGCGCGCACCACGTCAACTTTCGCGGCAGATCCTTTGCGACATTCTGCAGCCGCGCGCGGAAGAAGTTTTGATGCACGTCGCTGACGAGATCAAAGACGCCGGTTGGGAACGGCAGCTCTCAAGCGGCGTGGTGTTGACCGGCGGCGGAGGATTACTAAGCGGCATGACTGAGATCGCGGAACAGGTTTTCGACGCGCCGGTTCGCATCGGTTATCCGGAAAGAGATCGATTTGGTGGTCTGATTGAGGACGTGCAGAGTCCCGCATGGACCGCAGCTGCGGGCCTGGCCCTGGTCGCCAGTCGTGCTCAAGCTAGCGAGCTGCGCATCGCGACCAGCCGGCGCGGCTCGACGGGCCGGCTCACGCACTTTGTCTCGAGATTTCGTAATCGTTTCAGTAGTATTTTTTGACAAGTTGTTGTATGCTTTCGCCCCGGTCGTACAAGATATAGTCCGCAACATATCGACGCCGAGGGCGCGAGCTACCCAACATATGAGAAAGAAGCCCTGGAAGCCTTCTCGCTTCGGAAGAGAGGAAATAACTATGGCAGAAGACTCGCGTCTCGATAGAGGCATTAATATTTTCATTGATGATGATCCGCACCCGCTTGGCGCAAGGATCAAAGTGATCGGCATCGGCGGCGGTGGCGGCAATGCCGTCAATCGAATGATCGAAGCCGGCATCGAGGGCATTGAGTTCCTCGTTGCCAACACTGACCTGCAGGCGCTGAAGCGATCCAAGGCGCCGATCAAAATACAACTCGGCAGCCGGTTGACGAAGGGCTTAGGCGCCGGAGCCAACCCCAACGTCGGACGCGAAGCGGCTCTTGAAGATACCGACAAGATCATTGAAGTGCTTGAAGGCGCAGATATGGTTTTTGTCACCACCGGGCTTGGTGGCGGGACGGGCACAGGCGGAGCGCCGATAATTGCTTCGTTAGCAACCGAATTGGATGCGTTGACAGTTGCCGTAGTAACCAAGCCATTCCACTTCGAAGGCCGTCGCCGCATGCAGCAAGCCGAACAAGGATTGCGTGAATTGCGCGAGTGCGTAGATACCGTAATCACGATTCCGAACGAGCGATTGTTGCATACGGTAACGAAGGACTCATCGCTCGCTGAATCCTTTGGGGTGGCTGACGACGTTCTGCGTCAGGCCGTCCAGGGCATTAGCGATCTGATTACCGTTCCTGGTTTGATCAATCTCGACTTTGCAGACGTGAAGTCGATTATGCAGGGAATGGGAATGGCCCTAATGGGTGCTGGACGCGCGCGCGGTGAGAATCGCGCGATCGAGGCGACGCAACAGGCGATCTCGTCACCGTTGCTGGAAGAAGCTACGATCCAGGGAGCGAAGGGCGTACTCATCAACATTACCGGTGGCCCTGATTTGACGCTCTATGAAGTTAACGTTGCTTCAACGATTATTCGCGAGTCGGCTGATGAAGATGCCAACATCATCTTCGGCGCCGTAATCGATGAGAACCTGAAGGACGAGATGAAGATTACGGTGATCGCCACCGGCTTTGGACAAGAGGCAGTAGCAGTTGCTTCAGCCGCTGCCGTTTCGAGCTTGCCGGCGAGTACCCCGCGTTTTGTGCAACGCCCCGCGGATGATTTGCCGCGGCCGATGATGCAGGTACGTCCGGACGACCTCGATGTCCCAACTTTCATTCGCAAGAAAGCTGACTAGTTAAGCAAAACTCATGCGTTAGCGAAGGAAGGCCAGTGTGTTGAGCCTTCCTTTTGCTTTGGCAGTGCGAATGCTTTTATACACCGGAGTTTCGCCTTTGCTTTTTGACCACCGCTTGTGTAGCATGAGCGCATTCCTTGCAGGGTTTTTCCAATACGGTTCAATTTTCGTCCCAATCGAATGGCCGCAGCCTGCGAGTTTACTTGTGATCCGCGCTATCACATCCCCGCCAAATGTGTACTCGCGCGAGATGATCGCGATTTGATTTTGAATCCGTCTTAATTCTTTGGAGGTTGACAAGTGAGTAATCGTAAACTGATCAGAACCACGCTCGCTGAGGTGAAGGGTAAAGAGCGCGAAATGCCTCAGCCCAGAGAGCGCGTGCGCTCCAACAATGGTTCCCATCGTGGGTCCGGCGGCGGTGAGCGAGATGGTGGCAGAGACTCCGCCAGGGAAGCGCCACGCGCGCAACCGAACCCGGTCCAGGTGCGGAAGCGAACGCCACCTCCGATGGAAACAAACGCGGAACTCTTTTATTACAAGAAACAGATTGACGCGCACACTCTGATGGTCATCGTCTTGCGTGACGGCGAGGAAATTGAAGGCACGATCGAGTGGTATGATCGCGGAGCTTTGAAGGTCAATCGCAAGTCAGCGCCCAACCTTCTTCTACTTAAGAGAAACGTCAAGTACATGTACAAGGCAGAGGATCGCGTCGAAGAACCTGCAGAGTAAGGGCGCCTGGGCGCCCACTCGGTTTCCTGAACCTCCTTTCCATCTCAGTAGTGCGGCTTGGTCTCAAGCAATGAGGCAGTTTGCTGAAAACTCATCTCATTCAGGTTCTCGGCAGCGCCGACCCTTGCCGCGAATTGCTGTGACGATGGGCGACCCGGCTGGGATTGGACCGGAAGTGGTTTTAAAGGCGGTAGCTGAAGAGGAAATTCAGCGCGTTTGCGTTCCCATTATAATTGGCGACGCTCAACTGCTGGCTCACACCGCGCGCACACTCGACCTGCAGTCCGGCTACGACATCGTTCGCTCTGGAGAACCCATTCCTGAGGAACTGTCGGAGCCGATCATCTTTCATCTTGATAACATCAATGGCGTCATTGAGTCGGGCGTTGAATCTGGCCCAGCGGGAAAAGCGGCTGGCGGGTACATCGAGGCTGCAGTCGAGTTGTGCGCTGCGGGCAGCGTAGATGCGATCGCCACTGCGCCAATTAACAAACGCTCGCTCTTTCTCGGTGGCTACAGCTTTCCTGGGCATACTGAGTTTCTGGCCCAACTCACCGGCACGGAAGAGTATGCGATGGCTTTCGTCGCCGCCAACTTGCGCATCGTCCTAATCTCGACCCACGTTCCCCTTGCTGAGGCGATCAGGTTAGTGCAAAAAGATCGCATTGTGCGGACAATCAACTTAACCAACCGTGAACTAAGACGCTGGGGGATTGAACGGCCGCGCTTGGCAATGGCCGCTCTGAATCCGCACGGTGCTGAAGGTGGTCTGTTTGGGATGGAAGAGACTTCAGAAATTGGCCCTGCCGTCGAAGCTTGTCGCGACGACAACATCGACATCGAAGGTCCTTATTCGGCAGATACTGTTTTTCTCAGAGCTTCGCGTGGTGAGTTTGACGCCGTGATCGCCTGTTATCATGATCAGGCTATGATTCCGGTAAAGTGCCTCTCGTTTGGCGAGGCCGTAAATGTTACTCTGGGCTTACCGTTCATACGCACGTCCGTGGATCATGGTACGGCATTCGACATCGCCGGCAAGGGAGTTGCCGAGCATTCAAGTATGGTTGCGGCCATCAAGCTTGCTGCCCAGCTATCGAGTCGTGCGGAAGAGAGCGGCTACGCAGTCGAAGTTTAGAATTAAGATCAAGGAACAAACTCAATGTCTTCACCTGCTGACGATATTAAAGAGAAACGGCGGATTCTGGTCGCTGACGACGACCCTGCAATTCTGCGTTTAGTAACAGCGATTCTGGAAAAAGAAAACTATGGGGTCGTCGCGGCGCGCGACGGCAGAGAAGCGTATAAGATCCTGCAAGGATCGGCAGAATTTACGGCAGCGATCTTTGACGTGGTGATGCCGCATATCTCGGGGCCTGAACTCGTTCGTTACATGAAGACAGAAAAACGGCTCATGGACATCCCGGTAATGATGATGACTGCCGAACAGGATCCAAAGCTCTCGTCTGATAGTTTTTCTGCCGGCGCCGTCGTCTTTTTGCCGAAGCCCTTCACGACGTTGCAGCTACACACAATGCTGCAGATGCTGGTTGGCAAGGGTGGCAGCTAATTCGAGAAGCTTTATGTCTTCCGGAAGAATCAGGACTGCCTTGCTCTTGCCAGTGCTCGCTTGCTGCGTGGCTGTTCTAACCTGCGTCGACGCTCGCGCAGAATTGTCCGCAAGTCAGGCCCGGAAAGCGATCTCGCGCATTCCCGGCTTTGAAACAAAGAGCAGCGCCGTCCGGGTGCACTCGGTTTCTGCGATTAACGCCTCAGCTGGGGAAGCGACCGCTGAGCTCCGCACGGTCTTCAGATTTGAAGCCGACCAAAAAGGAAGATGGCGGGTTGCTGAAGTTAGAACCGGCCAGGATCATTGGGAAGATGTCGATCTAATTGCCGCTGCCCTCGGCGCCCAGTCTGCTAAACCCGAATGCGCCGCAGTTGGCCCACGCCTGGATGGCGCTGGTGAGTCCAATGGCCCAAGTGTAAAGCGCGCGCGCTGTTTGCTTGGTAGTTTGTTCGGAATAGAAGTCCCTTCAGACGCGATTCGGATTCAGGAAGTAGCCCCGCTGCCGATCCCGCTTGCGTCACAACCTTCCGCAACAGTTATCGCCTGGATCAGAGTGGACGCTCGATTGACGAAGGACAAGAGCGGTTGGCAAGTCTCGGAGTTGCGAACCGGCAACCGCGATTGGGCAAAACTCGAACTACTTGTCGCCGCCGTCACGGAACAAAAACAGAAGCAGGCGCGAGCAGAATTGGGACTCATTGCTGGAGCGCTGGAGAAGTTTCGGAGGGATCGTGGCTTCTATGTAGTCTCTGATAAGCAATCGGTTGCGATTGATTTCCTCAGCCCTCGCTACCTGGCGCGAGTGATTCGCGTTGATCCCTGGCACCAGCCTTACAAGTATCTCGGCGAACGTGACCACTTTACGCTGCGCTCCGCCGGCCCAGACGGCAAAGCTGATACATCCGACGATATACTTCTCAGCGAATCGCGAAACTAGTAAGCCCGTCACTCGCTTTCCACTGCGCCAATATATTGCGTCTCCCATCATCTACTAGTGATCGGAAACGCAAGTTAATCCTGTGTGGGGCGCTACCGCAGCCGTGTTAACTCTAAGCGAAATCCTTAGTGAGCAGGTCACGTTTTGGAAACTGACAATAAACGAACTTCATCAACCATCACGCGTGAATACGAAGGTTTCCCCTACCACCAACATGAGGAGTCCGCAATGAGCCCCCGAGCAATAACTTTCCCTATCGTAATTTGCTTCCTGACGTTGTGCAGTGTGCAATCATATGCGCAAAACGTTGCCGGACCTTCAAGCGCTACACCGCAGAAAGAGCAAGCCGCCGGCCCACCGCCGAATCGGAATTCACTCGAGGGAGTGGCATACGAAATCGAGCTGCTGCGAAAGTCGCTGCAAGCAGCCAACACAAGACTGCGTGAGATCAGTGACCGGCTGTCAGCACCCGATGCAAACTCAGGCTCAGCTGCGCCTGACAAGCCGAATCGCATCGCTGTAAGCATGGAGTTGTTGGCCCGCGCGGAGGAGCGTGCCGGAATCCTGCGAAAGCAGTTCGTCGAAACGATCGAGAAGGAGACGTCATACAAGAGTCGTTTGGCCCAGATTGATGAAGACATGCGCCCCGAAAATGTCGAGCGCGTTTTGAGTGGGGTCGGAACCACGCGCACTGCCGAACTCAGGGACGTTAGACGCCGGTCTCTCGATATTGAAAAGAGAGGGCTTGAAAGCCTGGTGGTTGTCGCGACGCAAAGTCGGTCGCGACTCGACGATGATGTGAGACAAGCTGACGCATTGGTTTCCCGACTCCGCCAACGCTTGCTCCCGCTGATTGATAAAGAGATCGAAAAGATTAATCCTAACTAGGCCGGAGCCGGGCGGCATTCTATGCCGGCATTTGTGGATCCGGTTTCGAGGGAATTCGTCTGCAGGTGGCCTAATTACATGGGTTTTGATTAAACTTCTTGACGCGCCGTTGGCGTGGATGGTAGTTTCAAACAGTGGCTTTCCTATTGAAAAGCTGCATGTTATTAGACAACTAACAAATCCTTCGCGCGCCGACTGTTGATTTTCAACCCCGCCAGTGGCGCTCAATTCAGCTAAGGTACCCAAGCATTGCTAGCTGGACGAAAACTCTTACTCGCCGACGATTCAATCTCTACTCCGAAAGTTGTCAGCCTTACTTTTGCTGACGAAGGCGTCAACGTACTTTGCGTAAGAAGCGGACGTGAGGCGATTGAACAGCTGGAAGAGTTTGCACCTGACATTGTTCTCGCAGCCGTATTCCTGCCTGATATTAGTGGCTACGAGCTGTGCGAGTACATCAAGCAAAACCACAAGTTTAAGCATATTCCTGTTATGCTTTTAGTTGGCTCCTTCGAGCCATTCGACGAAGAGGAGGCGCGCAGAGTTGGCGCGGACGAAACTTTGACCAAGCCCTTTCAATCCATTCGCCGCTTGATAGAAAAGGTCGGATTGCTTTCGAGCAACCGTCCACCGGAGGAACAGATCCCCACGGCTGAACTGCCCCACGCCGAGGAACCGCCGGTCGAAAAGCTGACCACGGCCGAGCTCGAAATCACTACCGCTGACACGCAGCCACTGCCGGCTGAGCTTAAGCAGGTGGTAGACGAAGCCGCAGCTAACCAGGCGCGCGAAGAAGTATTTGAAGTCGCACCGACTCAAGCGTACGAAGAAGTAAATGAACCCGCTCCAATCGCGCCGGCCAGCTCGCCCAGTTATGAAAGCGCTGGCGAGGTATTGCTCGACCTCGGCGATTTCAAGCAGGGAGGCTCGCCGTTGGATGATGAGTTTGTTTTGGACATCGACCTCGACGAGATTCCCGAACCATCACCCGCCGAGCCGGCATTTTCTGTAGCTGCATTTCGCGGTCGCGAAAGTTTCCGCACGTTACCGAAGCTGCAGCCGAGCTTTGGCGGTGGTTATTCAGCGCCGGCAGCAGTCGTCGACGAACCGGTTGCCGCGACGGCCGACCCTTTGGCGAGGACATTTGGCTACGAGCGAATTGTCGATGAAGCGGTTGAACCAGCGGCAGTCGAACCGGAGCAGAGCGCGAATGCGGTTTCACCGGCGGCAACAGCACAAATGGTTTCAGCCCCGGCATCAGCCCAGGAACTGTCGCCTGAGATGATCGACGCGATTGCGCGGCGAGCCGTCGAGCAGTTATCTGAAAAAGTTGTACAGGAAATAGCGTGGGAAGTTGTCCCGCAACTTGCCGAGCTTCTGATCAAGCGACAACTCGAAGAGAAAAATTCTTAAGTTAAAAAGCTGAGGACAAAGACAAGAAGCAGGCCGCTTGTGAGTGGCCTGCTTTTCTTTGTGGTAGCGATTATCCGTCCGCCACTAAGATCAAAGCGGATTATCTCCGCAATCTATTTCCTGGTCATCACACCAGCGGATGTTGGTAATCCGCGGCTCCTGTCGTAGTACCGCATTTATCGCTTCGCAGATTCGCTTGTGCAGTGAAGGATCCGTTTTCCCGAATAGCCGCTTCTTGAGGCTTGGCTTGAAGTCGACGCTAACGAGCCACTCAGGGTTATCAACTGCTATAGAGTCGTCTTTCACGCCGGCCGCCACCCAATAGTCATTTTCTACCCAGAAACTCCAACCGTAGTCCTCTTGAATTGCTTCGCCCAATGAAAGGCCTTGTAGTGTTTGCAGGAACCATGTAACCAGATCTTCACCGAAGCATCGAGCGTTTATGAAGTGCGGTTGCGGTTCTTTGTTCTCAAAAAGACGCGTTCGAAAGGTGACCAGGTTTCTCATTGGTTGGTCCTTTGTACCTCAGACTGTTGGTTTGCGTTGAACGCCATTTATTTATCGCAAACTAACACTTTGCTTTACAAGGGCAGCACTATCTTCCGGGCCAATATGAAAAGACGCTCGCCGTACTTTACAATGCTTGAATGTCCCTACAAGCATAAGGCGACTCTAACAATTGGTCACGGACAACTAACCACATAATGGAAATTCCTAAACAATACGATCCTAAACTGGCAGAACAGAACCACTACGAGCGTTGGGAGAAGCAAGGCTGTTTCGCCCCCGAGATCAACCGTGACGAGAACGCGCCGGCGTTCTCAATAGTAATTCCGCCGCCAAACGTCACCGGCTCGCTGCACATGGGCCACGCGCTACAACACACGATGATGGATGTGATCACTCGCTACAAACGCATGTGCGGCTATCGCACGATGTGGCTCCCGGGCATGGATCACGCAGGAATATCCACGCAGTTGATGGTCACGAGAGAATTGAAGAAGGAGGGCGTCAATCGCCACGATCTGGGCCGTGAGAAATTCATCGAGCGTGTTTGGAAATGGAAGAAAGAATCGGGAGGACAAATCACCAGGCAGATGCGTCGTGAGGGCGCCTCGGTCGACTGGTCGCGCGAGAAGTTTACGATGGACGAAGATTTATCGCGCGCGGTGCGCGAGGTGTTCGTTCGTCTCTATGAAGACGGCATGATTTATCGCGGCAATCGGATCGTCAATTGGTGTCCTAACGATCAGACGGTGCTGTCGGACTTAGAAGTTGAAAAGATAGCGCAACCCGGCAAGCTTTATTACCTGCGCTATCCGGCGGTGAACGGTGATGGCGCTGTCGTAGTTGCTACGACTCGTCCGGAAACCATGCTCGGCGATACGGCGGTGGCGGTGAACCCGGATGATGAACGCTATGGCAAGTTGGTTGGCACGACGGTGTCGTTGCCGCTGACCGGACGGGAAATTCCGATCGTGGCCGACGAGTTTGTTGATCCGGAGTTTGGCACCGGCGCCGTGAAAGTTACACCTGCTCACGATCCAAACGATTACGAGATGGGTGTGCGCCACAACCTCGAGCAGATCGTGGTGATCGATTCGCACGCGAAGATGACTGAAGCCGCGGGCGCCGAGTTTGCCGGGCTTGATCGTTACAAGGCGCGCGCGAAGGTCGTAGAAAAGTTTGAAGAGCTTGGCTTGCTCGAAAAAGTTGTCGACTATGAATTCTCGATTTCAAAGTGTGAACGCTGCAAGACTGTCATCGAGCCTTTGATCTCGACGCAATGGTTCCTGCGGATGGAAGAGTTGCGGGATGAGGCATTGAAGTTGTTAGCTGAACGCAGGCAACCACAGTTTGTTCCGGAAGTGCCTTACGAAAAAGTTTACTCAAACTGGCTGGAGAACCTGCGCGACTGGACTATTTCGCGGCAACTCTGGTGGGGCCATCAAATTCCCGCGTGGTACACGGCCGAAGGCGAAGTAATCGTCGCGCGTTCGGAAGCCGAGGCGCGCGCGAAAGCTGGCACCGATCAACTGACGCAGGATCCGGACGTCCTCGACACCTGGTTCTCGTCGCAGCTTTGGCCTTTTTCCGCCATGGGGTGGCCAGAGCAGACGAAGGACCTCAACACGTTTTATCCCACCTCCGTGCTGATGACCGGCCGCGACATTATCTTCCTCTGGGTTTCGCGCATGGTCATGATGGGATTGAAATTCATGCATCGCGAACCGTTTGCGGATGTTTTCATAACGGGAACGATTCTCGACGCTCACGGTCAGCGAATGTCGAAGACGAAGATGAATGGCATCGATCCGCTCGAAGTGTTTGATCAGTATGGCGTGGATGCGACTCGTCTAAAACTGGCATCGGTAGGGAGCACGGACATTCGTTGGAGCGACAAGCAGGTCGAGTCGTATCGAAACTTTGCCAACAAGATTTGGAACGCAGCCCGTTTCGCATTGATGAACTCCGAGGAGGCGACGGTCGATCCTGTGTCGTTGAATCCTTCACCGGAGTTAGCATTACATGATCGCTGGATTATCTCGCGTCTCAACAAGACTGCGCGGGACGTGCGCGAGTCGTTAAGTAATTATGAATTCCATGCTGCTGTGCAAACGCTCTATCACTTCTTCTGGGACGACTTCTGCGATTGGTACATTGAACTTACCAAAGCAGATGTAACCTCCGAAGCAGCCACGGCCCAGAGAACGATAGCGCGCACGCGCTTGTTATCAGTGCTCGAGCAAGCGCTGCGGTTGTTGCACCCATTCATGCCATACATCACTGAAGAACTGTGGCAACAACTTCCGGGTGCGGGCCGACACCTGCTGCATCCCGCATATAGCGAAGCTGAGCCAACGATCATGCTTGCGGCGTATCCTGAAGCGAAATCGGATTTGATTAACGACGCAGCCGAATGGGAGATGCAGGCTGTAATCGATCTAATCTCGCGCGTCCGCAATATTCGATCGGAGATGCAGATCAAACCAAGTGAACAGATTCCGCTTTTGATCGGAGCGCCAGATGAAAAACTGCGCGCTGTCTATTCGGCCAATACCAACCAAATTACGAGATTGCTGCGAGCTTCCGAGGTTTCGGTCAGTGAAAAACTCGAGGCGCCGCGAGCTTCGGCACGGGCGGTACTGGTCGGGGGCGCTGAGGTCGCCGTTCCGCTGGCGGGGTTGATCGATTTTGCGCAGGAACAACAGCGGTTGAGTAAGGAAAAGGAAAAGCTTGCGGCCGAGGCGGCCAAGCTTGAAGCTCAGCTTGCGAATCCAAAGTTTGCTGAACGTGCGCCGGCTGAAAAGGTGGACGAAGTTCGCGCGCGCATCGCCGATATTGGGCAGCGCACGACGCAACTCGACCAGACGATTGCGAATCTTCAGTAAGGCAGCGCTTGTTTGCGGAACCCGTGGCACGAGTTGCCGTGTACTCAAACACGTGACCTGCGCTTGAACGCATCTCCGGGGGAGGCGTATCTTGTGATTGTTGAAAGATAACCAAGCGGAGTTTGTTATGCGGAATCCATTTCTTCGTCAAACAGCATTTTTACTGAGCCTCATAATTATTGTCGGCCTTTGCGTGGTTGATGCCGGTGCGCAATCTCGTCGTCGCCGGCGTTCGCGTCGCGTGACCAAAAAGATCGTGAAACCAGTCGTTACTAACCCGGCGATTGCGGCTCCAGGTGAAGAACAGACCTCTGAGGGTGAAAGAATCATTAGCACTGCGGAGGGAACTGAAACCGAACAAACTAGCGAAACAGCGACGCCAAAGAAGAGCGGCATAAGCAAAGCTGGCAGCAGCGGTGAAATGCAAAAGACCATCAATCAACTCTCGAATCAGGTAGACAGGTTGAACGATAAGTTGACGCAGATGCAGCAGAATGATCGCACCCTCATCGACATGGAACGGTTGACTCGCGCCGAGGTGCGCGCTGAGAGTTTGCGCGCACAGCAAGTGGAGGTTGAAAGCAAACTTGCGGATGCGCAGTCAAAGCTTGAACTGATCGAGTACCAGTTGCGTCCTGAGAACATCGAGCATGCTTCCGGCTACGGCACGGTCCATCCCGAGGAAGCTCGCGACGCGCGCCGGCGCCAACTGGAGAACGAGAAGGCGCGAATGCAAGCCCAGGTCAAGATACTAGAGACCAGTCGCACGCGTTTGGAAACGTCACTAGTCACCGCCGACGCGGAAGTTGATTCCTTGCGACGAAAGATAGAGCAGCAACAAGCGCAACAGGATAGTTCCGGCGTGACAGTGCCGGAGTCGCGCCCGGCGCCACCACCGGAGTGAGTGGACCAGGCATTTCTCTGCCTGTTCCTTTGTGTTTTTCGGCCACGAACTTCGCGCCGGACAGGCAGGAATCCCTGTCCTACAAAGTCATGGGAACAATCGCACAACAGGATCTTTATCGCGCTATCAGTGAAGCGACTAATCGCGGTGAGCGAGTGATAGTTGCTACGGTTGCGCAGACGCGCGGCTCAACGCCTCAGCAACGAGGCGCGAAGATGTTGTTCTTCGCAAACGGGGAAGTTGCCGGCACTGTCGGTGGAGGTTGCATCGAGGCAGAGGTTTGGGCCGAAGCGCGCGAGGCGCGACGTTCGGGAAAATCTGCTTTGCACCATTTCTCCCTGACCGCCGAAGAGGCGAGCGAAGAAGGAATGGTTTGCGGCGGTACGATGGACATCTTCATTGATGTCTGGAGCTGATCTTGGTAACGCAAACTGTTAGTTTGCGTCATTAGCATTTGGCGAAAATCCGCAAACTAACAGTTTGCGTACAAAAAACGATGCCCGAATCCTTCATCGACAATTACAAGGTTAAACACCCGCACCCTCTGAATAAGCTGACCCACAGCATTGGCATTCCGCTGATTGTAATTTCGCTGCCACTGTTTTTCTTCTACTGGCGCTGGGCGCTCCTGCTGTTTGCAATTGGCTGGGCGCTGCAGTTTATCGGCCATGCGATTGAGGGGAATCAACCGGCTTTCTTCAAGAACCCAATGTATTTGTTGGTTGGTCCATGGTGGCTGGTTCGTCGCGCTGCGGCGGCAGTCGGTCTTGTAAAAACATCACCCTCCCAGTGAAGTTGTTCCAATCCCTTTCGTAAACATGTCGTCAAGCGAACTCCCTGGGCACAAAGCTCAATCAAGTCTGATTGCTGAAGCCGTTTCGCAAACGCTCGCAGAGAATTCGAGTGCTACGCTTGCGACGTTGATCGAGGCAGTGGGAATTCCTCAAGCTAACCTTGGCTCCAAGTTACTCGTTCGCGAAGCAACGACGACTGCAGGCACGTTGGGCCACGCGGAGCTAGATCGCGTGGTCGTAGCGCAAGCGGCGAGATTTATCGAATCGCGAGCCGATACACGAGTGCTGCAGGTAAAAGAGTTCGCCAGCGAATTGACCGACTGGAGCGAAGCGAAGATTCTTTTCGAACGCATTCAGGCAGAATCGCGGCTCGTGATCTGCGGCGCCGGGCACGTTGGAGCCTCGCTCGCGAAGCTTGCCAGTATGATGGGCTACCGGGCGACGTTGATTGACGATCGCGCCGAGTTTGTAACCCGCGAAAATTTTCCCGAGAAGAACATCGAATTAGTCGCAGCCGGAAACTGGTCTGAAGCGGTGCGGCTGGCGGTTGATAAGGGACAGGGAGTCAGTGTGGCAATTGTCACGCGCGGTCATAGCGAAGATGAACAATGCCTGCGCGCAGTTATCAGCGTTGAGGTTGACTACATCGGACTGATCGGCAGTAAACGCCGGACGAATATTGTTTTGCAAAGGTTGCGCGAAAGCGGAGCAGCAGTGGAGAGACTCGAAAAGGTCCATGCTCCAGTTGGACTCCACATCGGCGCCGTAACACCTGAGGAAGTAGCACTCGCAATCATGGCTGAGGTTGTGATGGTACGTCGCAGCGGCAGCGGTCGCTCACTTTCGGCATGGCGACGCGAATGAGAGCGATTAGGCGCCGACTCGTTGTTAGACCGGCTAATGGCGCACATAATGTCTGGTGAAGGGATTGAAGTTAACCATGAAAGTTTTTATCAGCTACGCCTCGAAGGATGAAAAATTAGCTACCAAGCTGGTGGATGCTTTGGAAAAAGCTGGATTAGACGCGTGGTTCCAAAAGCGTGAAGTCCTGCCTGGGGATAACTGGGCGGAAAAAATTGCGAGCGGCCTAAAGGAATCCAATGCAATGGTCGTCCTGGTTACGCCTGAAGCATTGGAGTCTGATGCTGTTCAAAGCAGTATTAGTTATGCCTTGGGGGAAAAAGCATTTAGCAAGCGCTTGATACCGGTGATCGTTGGCGAGTCCGCAGATTTTCCAACAGACCGGATGCCGTGGATATTCAAACAGCTCCACACCGTTAACCTCTCGAAGGACGGTGAAAACGAAGAGCAGTTCAAGGAGATCGCTCACGCCCTCGCCTAACCCCTATGGCCGCAGTTTTGCCTCAAGAAGTTTTCCTCTCTCACTCAAGTCTGGATAGCCAGGTAAAGAATGAATTGACGTACGCGTTTGGACATAACCGGTACGATGACAAGATAATCCCAATAGCATATCAACCAGCAGATTTTGAGCGGTTGTCATGGATGCTCGCAAATATTCAAAGAGTCGATTTTGCCGGCAACTTCGATGATGGATGCCGGACATTGCTTCGCATTTGGGGTTTGGGATATCAAAGACCACCGGTTTAGCAGAGGCCCGTCAACAGATTCTTGAAGGCCTCCTTCGCCAGCTAGTTTTTTAGATACTTCTCCGGCAGTGGCGTCTTTGCGTCTTCGCCTTGCCAAAAGATTGTCACTAACCACCAGCGCTTGCCGTCGTTCATCAACTGCATGCTATTGATCCCGCGGGCAAAAGGCTTCGCGTCGTCGGGTGCATGTTTGGATTCATACGTGCTGAATGCATGAACAATTTGTCCAAACTGTTCGCTGACGCGCGCGACCTCATTTTCGTAAAACCCTTCCTTCTCGAAGAAGCCACTACTACGTTCAATATATTCATCAACCGTCAAGACGCGTGATCCGTAGGTGTCTCCCGGGCGCGGGCCCGTCGGGATCAAACGCGCGCCTGGAATAAAGAGCGAACGCATGCGGTTCCAATCACGTTTTTTGCCGGCTGGTCCCGAGATAACGTCGTAAACGGCCGCGATGATCGAATCGACAGAAGCGACGTCGGCGGGATTCGCGGCAGGCGTTGCTGGTGCTGCAGCCGTGAGCGGTCGCGGCGTCGACGATGGCGCGGGCATTGGCTTTTGTTGCTCTTGTGCGATGGCCACGTTAGCGACGCAGAAAATAATAGCTGCAAGGGACAAGAGTTTTGCCGCTGTCGACAAGAATTTCATGTGCATCTCCTTGAATAAATTCTTCCGAACGAATGGCGATTAAAGCATGCGTTCGCGAACCCCGCAAAGTTACTCCGCTGCGACGGTAGTGAGTCACTTTGGGAAGAGGTAGGTACCATCACGCGGTAGCGGGGGGGTGTTCGGATTTTTCGGGTTTGCCAATTGCCAATTTGCTTACTCGTCAGCGGCAATCAGAAATCAGCAATTGACGATGGGCGAGTGAGCGACCCACCCGCTACCGCGTGGTGGTACTGACCTCATTCCCAAACTAAGCGACCACCGGTTGGTACCATGTCTGACGTTGTCTGTTTGGAGCTTTGGCTCGTTGAATGTTAAGAACAATTCAGTCATGGCGATCGAAATTGAAGAAGTGCAACCCGCGCTAAGAGTGACGGGGCGGCGGACAGCGATGTTCCGCTCATTGTCACATCGAAACTACCGGATCTTCTTCGTTGGCGCCTTACTTTCGAATACAGGCACGTGGATGCAGGCAGTCGCGCAGGGCTGGCTGATGCTCACGATCACAAACTCCGCCTTCTGGCTCGGCCTCGATGGTTTCATGGCGACCTCCCCTGGCTTCATTCTCACCTTGGCGGGCGGAGTGTTTGCCGATCTTGTCGATCGCCGTCGGCTGCTCCTTTACACGCAGGTTGTTGCGGGTGTTGCGGCCGCCGGCTTGGCGACTCTGGTTTGGACCAACCACATAAACAAATGGATGATCCTGGGCTTTTCCTTTGTCACCGGTTGCTGTATGGCGTTGGCCGGCCCGTCGTACCAGGCGCTGACATTTGATTTGGTGGGTCGTGAAGATCTGGCAAACGCAGTCGCGCTGAACTCTTCTCAATTCCAGCTCTCGCGGGTATTCGGTCCGCTCCTCGCCGGCCTCGGGTTCAAGTTCTTCAGTCTCGCCGGCTGTTTCTATCTAAACGGTCTCTCGTTTGTCGCAGTGGTACTGGCGTTGCGCATGGTGCATTTCGAGGACGCAACGAAGTATGTCCACTCGGTTAAGGATCGGAGGGCGCTCTGGCAGGATCTGCTGGACGGTTTTCGCTACGTACGAAAGCGGCCGCGAGTTTCTGCGTTATTAATGATGTCCGCTGTCAATAGTTTCTTTGGAGCTCCTTACATCACGATGATCCCGATCTTCGCCAGGGACATTTTTCAGCTTGGGGCGTCCGGCCTTGCCTGGATGATGGGAGTGGCCGGCGCCGGCGCATTCTTCGGCGCGTTGTTTCTCGCGTATCTTGGCGACTTCAAGCGCAAGGGTTGGTCAGTGCTCGGTGGGGCGCTTGGTTTTGGTGTTTTCCTCATCGCATTCGCGCAGGCGACCCACATTGTTTGGTCGCTAATTTTTCTTTTCGGAGTTGGGTTCACTGTTGTTACCTCAGTCGCAGTTACCAATACGTTGCTCCAGCAATTGGTGACCGACGAAATGCGCGGGCGGGTGATGAGCATGTTCATTCTGTCCTTTATTGGCGCGATGCCAATTGGGAACCTGCTCGCCGGTGTGGTCTCGCATCGCTACGGAGCACCCTTCGCGCTGGCTGGCGGCGGCGCTTGCATCATTATCTACGTGACAATCGTGGCAATTAAGAACGAGCGCTTACGAGAATTACGCTGATTTTCCCGCAAGAAGCTCGATTCGAACCGTTCTATTACCCGAGCGAGGTGGGTAAACGTTTGCGTAGTGACCGCGAGGAGAATATGAAAGTCTTAAAACTTCGAATACTGTTCCTGACGATTTCGCTGCTGTTTTCAATTGCGGCGACCGCCGCTGCCCAGGGTGTGATTGTTCCGGAGCCCTGTGATCGCTGCCCGCGACCACCGCGTCCCATTGCCCTGCCCCGCAGCCTGCCGATCAAATCCGTCAAAATCGACACAAAAATCTCATCACAAGTGGCGACAACCCATGTCGAGCAGATTTTTCGCAACGACACCGACGCAACCCTGGAAGGGACCTACTTCTTTCCGATTCCTGAACAGGCATCAATTATCGAGTTTGCAATCTGGGACGGCGATCGACGCCTCGTGGGCGAAGTTCGTTCTCGCGAAGAAGCTCGCCGTATTTACGATGAGATCGTGAGGCGACAACGCGATCCGGGTTTGCTCGAATACGCCGGCAAGGATTTGTTTCAGGCCAGCATTTTTCCGATCCCACCGCACTCAGATAAGAAACTCGAAATCAGTTATTCCCAGGTTCTGCGCGCAGAATCAGGCACCGTCGCCTACCGTTATCCGTTAGGGACCGGCAGGCAGGTGACACAGATCGGAACCGTCTCCGGACGGATCGAACTTGAAAGCAAAGAACCACTGCGAAACATTTATTCTCCAACACACGCAGTTGACATAAAACGAAGTGGCGAGCGCCGCTCGGTAGTCACTTTTGAGAGTGGCAACGAGCCTCAGGATTTTCAACTTTTCTACGGACTCTCGCGCGAGGATTTCGGCGTCACGCTGCTGACTCATCGCGAGCCGGGAAAAGACGGTTACTACTTGTTGATGATTTCTCCCAAGGACGAATGGTCGGAACAGGAGTACACGGCGAAGGACATCGTATTTGTTTTAGACACGTCAGGCTCGATGGCCGAGGCCGGAAAAATGCAGAAGGCACGCGCCGCCTTGCTTTATGGAATTCGGATCTTGCGACCGCAGGACCGTTTCAACGTCGTGTCATTTGCCGGCGAAGAGCGCTTGATGGAAAGCCGGATGATTACTGCTGACGATCAGGGTCGCAAGCGCGGTGAGGAATTCGCGCAGACGTTGCGGCCGGTCGGTGGTACGAACATCAATCAGTCGTTGTTGGCTGCCATGCAGCAATTCGAGTCAAGCAATCGTCCAAAGATTCTGATTTTCATGACGGACGGTTTACCGACCGTCGGTGTAACCAACGCGACCCAGATTGTTGACAACGCACGCGCCGCTCGCGTGCCGGGAATGCGTCTATTTACCTTTGGCGTCGGCTACGACGTGAATACAGCTTTGCTGGATAAACTGGCGGCTGAGAATGGCGGCGTCGCAGACTATGTTGAGCCGAAAGAAGATCTCGAAGTAAAGGTCTCAAACTTCTTTGCTAAAGTTAACTATCCGGTGCTTACGGACTTGAAACTCGACATGGCTGGAGTGCAAACGGATCTGGTTTACCCACGGGCGCTGCCCGACGTGTTCCGTGGCTCGCAAGTCATCCTAATCGGTCGCTATCGGAACCCGATCGACATGGACTATGTCAGGTTACAGCTCGGCGGTATCGCTAATGGGGCGAACAAAACCTTTATGTACAACAACCTTCGCTTCCCGATGCGCGAAGACGCAAACGACTTTTTACCGCGTTTGTGGGCTACGCGTCGCGTTGGCTGGTTGATGGAACAGGTGCGGACAAATGGCGAGCAGCAGGAGCTGCGGGATGAAATCGTCGACCTCGGCACTCGCTACGGCATCGTGACGCCCTACACTTCGTATCTCGCGCTCGAGCCAGGCGCTGTCACGCGCGACGTGACGGCGAGCAATAGAGCCGGGGGACAAGTTTTCGCGAATGCTCCTTCACCGGCGAAAGTTGCGGAGGCAAGGGCAACCACTGGCGCCGCCGGAGTACAGCAAAGTAAGCGCGCCCGTGAACAGCAGGAAGTAATGAGGGTTGATACGGATAGCGTGTTGTCGCCAGCCATCAAGAACGCAGGTGGTAAGACATTTTACCTGCGCGATGGTGTTTGGACTGATTCGGAGTTCAAGGCCGGCGCGACCATGCCCGAGACAGTGGTGAAATTCGGCAGTGACGAATACTTCGCGCTGTTTAAACAAAAGCCACAACTGGCGACGTTCTTCTCGTTAGGCGAACGAGTGGTGGTGATTCTTGACGGGAGAATCTATCGCGTGAACGCCGCAAATTAACCGGGGAGAGTGCAAACAAAGCCGAGGGCCACGTGTTTCAAACGCGTGGCCTTCGGGCTATGCGATAAAGGAAACAGTTAGCAGACGGCAGGAGGCAAAAGGCTAAAGCAGTGTCGTAAATTCATTTTCTCTGCGCAGAGAATTGCAAATTAGGACACTGCCAAAGCTAAGAGCGTCTTGTATTGAGCGAGGCTCTTGGGGTACAAATCTAAAAACAAAATCAGATTCGAGCATTTCGTTTCGATTCGTGCGCGAGTGTGAATCGAAGCGCATTCGTCGCCCAGGAACCAGGAGTATTAGTAGCATGACATCACGGAAGCAGAAAAACGGGTGGGTAATCGCGGCGCTTTTTGTTATTAGCGTCGCGCTCCCGATTCGGAGCCAGCAGGGGTGGGTCGCCACGCAAGTAGCTCCGGCAGATCAGGATCTAAACGCGGTTTACTTTCTCGATAACAAGCGAGGCTGGATCGGTGGAGACAACGGGTTTCTCAGTCGCACCGAAGATGGTGGTCAAAGTTGGGTTCGGCAAACTGTACAAACTGATGCCGCTATTAACGACATCTATTTTCGCGACAAGGATGCCGGGTTTCTGATCGCGGGCAATGCCATCTTCGCAACGCGTGATAATGGAGCACAGTGGAATGAGGTGCGTCGCTTCCTGCCGAGCGAGTTTGATGGCGCCGATGTGGAGCTCTACAGCGTCCGCTTCTCCAGCAAGAAGAAAGGCTGGGTGGTTGGTTCCGTCAGCAAAGGCGAACACGTCATCGATAGCATCCTACTTTACACGGACAACGGCGGCGAAACCTGGCAGCGACAGCGAGCGCCGAGTCGTCTGGAGTTAATTCACATCGATTTTGCCAACGATAAGCGTGGTTGGATCACGGGAGCAAATGGCACCATCCTAACCACCGTTGATGGTGGAACATCGTGGACAAAGCAAGAAACTGGAACAAAATCGACGATATTTCACGTCGACTTTCGCAATGATAAAAGCGGCCTGGCGGTTGGCGAGCGCGGCACGATCCTGCGCACGATGGACAGCGGGGTTACCTGGACGGCGGTAGTAGTGGACGCAAAGTCGTCGCTATTGAATGTGCAGTTTGTCACTGAAGACCACTGCTGGGCCGTCGGGCGCAGCGGCACAATTCTACGCAGCGACGATGGCGGCCTCACCTGGGTCGCTCAGGAGTCAAGCACTAAACAGAATCTCTATAGCCTGTATCTTGTTAAGAAGGTTGGTTGGGCCGTCGGCGGTGGGGGAATGTTGCTTCGCTACGAGTTGTAAGTTTGCGGCGCTCCGGGTTATTGCTTCAACTGGCGGATCACTAATGTCGCGAACCAAAAGTTTACAATTTATGTTTTGTTACCCGTGAAGGGTAACGGAGGCGCGTTTTCCAAGGTGACGTTGCCCTCCATCTGCCCACCGATCAACTTCCCGACTATCTGGGCTTCCATCGTTTGACCCGCAACGTCGAATGCGATGGTTCCCGTGAACGACTCGCCATCAAACGTCATCGACAACAGCTCGCCATTTCCCATCTCCGATGTAACTTTCCCTGAGAACCCTTTGCCGGTGTTCTGGAGTTCTAGAGTGGCGGGAATGCTTTGACCAAGTGGCGTCTCGATTAGCAACGACCAATTTCCGGCTAATGCTGCCGCTGGAGAGTCTGACGCAGGCGCCGGCGGATTCTTTTTCTTTCCCGTGGTGCTGTAAAACTCAATATCCTCGGCGTAGGGTTTGACTTGTGCCAGCAATTGAGCGCCGTCGCCCACGATTACGACCGCCGCTGCGTCTGGTGTCACGTACTTCCTGGCGACATCCTGGAGCTGCTCGATTGTTACTGCCTGGATCCGGCTCCGATATGCCTCGAGATAGTCCTGGGGTAAGCCAAACATCTTGATCTGCAACAGCTGATCGACCAGCCCCTCCTGCGTTTCGAGTCGCAGTGGAAACACGCCGGTAAGATACGACTTAGCATCGCCAATCTCTTTTTCGGAAACTTGCTCGTTGCGAATACGATTCAACTCATAGAAGAACTCTTTGAGCGAGTCGCCGGTAACCGCCGTTCGGACTTCGGCAGTAGCGCGAAATGTGCCGGCGGTGCGGCGCGCATCGAGGCTCGAATATGCTCCGTAGGTGTAGCCCTTCTCCTCGCGCAAATTCATGAAGAGCCGTGAAGATGCATTGGCCCCAAGCACCGTGTGCATTAACAGCATCGGAAAATAATCGGGACTTGTGCGTGTGATTCCGGCGTTGGAAATAACGATGTTTGCCTGCGCCGAACCGGGTCGATCAACTATGTATGCCTTGCGCGACGTTCGTGTTGGCGGTGCAGGGAACTGGTCACTGGTTACGTTTCCCGGTTGCCAGCCTCCAAACAAACTTTCGATCTGCTGCAAGATTGAATCGTGCTGCACATCGCCGGCGACAAACAGAACTGCATTATTGGGAACAAACATCAAGCGGTGGAAATCGACGAGCCGTTCGCGCGTGGTGGCATCAACGGATTCCGGGGAGGGCGAGGTCACGTGATACGGATGTTCTCCAAACATCACGCGCGCTGTCATCTCACTTGCCAGGAAGGAGGGTTGGGCCCGTTGTTGCTTGAGACTCTCCTTGGTGTTTTGTTTGACCAGATCCACTTCACTTGCGGGAAATATTGGCCGCAGCGCAACATCTGCCAGGAGCTCAAGCACTTTGTCGCCAAAAATCGTGAGCGAAGAAGCGGCAACGGTCGTATAGTCGGAGTTTGCGCCAGCTTGCAGCGTCGCCCCCAATCGCGCTACCTCATCTGCAATCTCCCTACTGGTTCGTGATTCTGTTCCCTCGGTCAACAGCCCCGTCATCATATCCATCAAGCCCGGCAAATCCACCGGGTCGTGCGCGTCGCCGGTCCGAAATGCCAGACGATAACTAATGAGTGGCAGTCTCGAATCTTCCGCCACGATCACCATGAGACCATTTGGCAGAATCGTCTCGTTCGCGGTCGGAAATTTGATTGGACGTGCGGGAAGCGGCGGTGGCTGTTGTTTTAGAAAGTCTGCTTGTGCGCTCATTGTTTAAGTATGCAAAGGTCCTGAGCCTCGTTCAGTTTGCTTGGGTGGATCGGCGGGCTGTTGTGGTTCCAACGTACTTGCTGACGCGCCTACCAATGGCCCTGAATCGGCGGCAGCTGACGGCGGTGGCGCTGACGGCACCTGCGGAGCCGGGGCTGTCGGTTGACTGGGGGCGCCGGGCGGTTGCGGCGATGCGGGAGCGGCGGTTTCCAGCGTTGGTTCAGTTGCTTCATCTGCAAGCTCTGCAGGAACAATATCCAAAACCACACGGTTTTCGACATCGAGGTATCGCTCCACCGCGCTTCTGATTTGTTCCGGCGTAATCGCCAGATATTGGTCGAGTTCAGAATCGAAGAGCGTCGGGTCGCCGTCATAAATGGCATACTCAGCCAGTCGCTGGGCCCGGTACATGGTGGACTGCCGGCCGCGAACCACGTCATTACAAAGACCGTTCCGTAGTTTCTCCATCTCGGCAGGGGACGGACCGGAACTACTCAACGAATGAATCTCAGCAAAAATTTGACTACGAATTGTGGCTGCTTCCTGACCCGGTTTCGGTAAAGCGAAAATATACAAAGCCGACGGGCCGCGGCGCTCGTCAATGCCGCCCTGAATCGACACGACTGATTCATCACCCTTGACCAACTTTTGGTAGAGTCGGGAACTATCGCCTTCGAAAATCAGATTAGCGGCGAGTGACAGCGCATAGAAGTCAGGCGTACGTCTCGGCGGAATTTTCCAGCCCAGGACAAATGCCGGCGCCGGAGCAAGCTTGTCGTCGTAAACCTCCTGGCTTTGCGCTACGTCTTTCGGTTCGCTGACATCGACCGGCGGCGGAGTTGGCTGGCTGGGAATTCCCTCGAAATATTTCCGGGTTAACTCAGTAGCTTCTGCGCCATCAAAGTCGCCGACGATCGCTAGCACAGCATTATTCGGAGCGTAGTAAATGCGGAAGAACCGTTGCACATCATCGATGGTGGCGGCGTCAAGATCTTCCATTGAACCGATCGTAGAGTGTGCATTCGCCGGGTTCTTGAAAATCAGTTCATTGATTCGGAGAAACGCGTTGACGTAAGGTTGATTGTCGTAGCGCAGCCGCTTCTCTTCTTTGACTGCCTCGCGCTGGTTGTCCAAATTCTCCTGGGTAACCTTCAGCGAACGCATGCGATCGCTCTCCAACCAAAGTGCAAGCGGAAGGTGACTGGCCGGCAGGGTTTCGTAGTAGTTAGTGCGCTCCGTCGAAGTCGTGCCGTTCATTGTGCCGCCGGCATTGAAGATGTGTTGGAAGTGAGCTGCTTTGGCAACGTTTTCAGAGCCCTGAAACATCATGTGCTCAAACAGGTGTGCGAATCCGGTGCGGCCAACCTTTTCATTACGCGAGCCGACATCGTAATAAAGAGCGATTGAAACAACTGGCGCGGCGTGGTCTTCGCACAAGACTACGCGAAGACCATTATCGAGACTGAATTGTTGAATTGGGGTTGGTGAAAGTTTTGGTCTGTCGGCCACTTTGATCTCGATTCATGAAACATCTTGAGCGTGCCTCTCCCGCGGCGGGAAAAGCACGCTCAGCTATTGGGACAACAAGGCGGCCGTCTGCGGCGGCTCAGGCTGGTCTTTCGTTGACCATGCCTCGCAACTCTGCGCGCAAGCGTTCAATTTCGGCGAGTTTCTGTTGCACCCGCTCGAAAAGAGCTGCCTGCGTTTTTATTCCTTCTTCAACCAGAAAGCCGGCAGCCTCGGCGCGGTTACGAAAAATTCCCGCGGCTACGAGTTGGTCAACTTTCTCTTGAGCTGCAGGTGAGACCTTTACGGCCACGACGTAATCGTCCTTTGCTGAGATAGCGCGTTCGATCGTACGACTGATGTCTCGTCCGATCGCGCTAAGCGATTCGGGAATTCGCGATGCGATGTCTCTAACTGACGAAGCGGCGCGGGTTCTATCTTCAGAATCGCCTTCCGCTTCATCATCTCGAAGCATTAAGTCGTCCACGGTTTCAGTCGTGCCCGCCGCTTCCTTTTGATAGCCGCTTTGATATGCATTGCTCATTTTGAAAAACTCCTTCAATCAAGAATTCTCTACAACTCGCCCGTAAGTACGTTCTTGATCGCCGTTAAGTTCATTCTACGGACGCCCTTGAATGGCAGTCAAGCCAGCGTCCCTGGAGACTGGTTTAGTTTGAACGGGCCCTTCCTTGGAGTGCGGCGCTGGTTCATCGCTAACCAAAGCGGCGACCGGTCGCAGCACTCCAAGGACGGGCTTGTTTTTGAAAGTAAACCGATCACCTTGCTCAGTTGTTTGGCATTGGCTAGTATTTATCCTGACAAACGGCCGCGTTGCTGTTGTAACTTGGGCGCCGGTCGGTGTCAGTCCTAATGCCGCAGTTCAGAGGGTTTTTCAGTGAAAAAAATATGTGCGCTCGTCTTAATTGTTTTCTGCTCACTCACGCTTAGCGTTCAGCCTTTTGTTTTCGCCCAGCAAAAAACCCCACCCGCAGCCGGAAGCACTTCGGCGGGTCGAGCGCCCATCGGTTCAACCACCACAAGTCGTCGCATCGCGCGCGGCAATTCAACGGAAATTTCCCTTATTGAGAAAGACTTCGATGAGGCCTTGCGGGTGATCGAGGAAAACTATGTTGGGGGGACGAAGCTTGACTACAACGCAGCATACAAGTCTTCGATTCTCGGAATGCTGCGGTCGCTCGATCCTCACTCAAACTATTTTGACCGAGAAGAGTATGAGGAACTAAAGACTGAGCAGCGCTCGGAATACTTTGGAATTGGCGCCTCAATTCAAAACTATTTGCTCGGCGAACAGCCCGACACGTTTATCACCGCGACTTTTGAAAACTCGCCTGCGTCACATGCAGGTTTGCGTTTCGGCGATCGCATTCTTGCAGTCGACGGCGTAACTATGACCGGCAAGACGTCGTTGGAAGTGCGCGACAAGATTCGCGGCCCTAAAGGCTCACTGGTGAAGATCACTGTCGAACGCGCGGCTGACAAGCGCATGCAGACCGTCGAAATTACGCGAGATGCAGTGCCACAACCTTCTATTCCGGATGCGTACATGCTCAAACCCGGTGTCGGTTATGTTGATATGACGCGAGGTTTCAACTACTCGACGACCGAGGAACTGCAGGAGGCTATTCGCGTGCTGCATACTCAGGGCGCGAACTCACTGGTTCTGGATCTCCGCAATAATCCGGGCGGGTTTTTGGAGCAGGCAATTCATGTCGCGGAAGTCTTTCTGCCGTCTGGCCAGTTGATTCTTACGCAGAAGGGTCGAAACGGACTGCGCGATAACACTTACGAATCAGCCAACAAGTCTCCGGATCCAATTCCACTCGTAATCCTGGTTAACGAAAACACCGCCTCAGCTTCAGAGATCGTTGCCGGCGCAATGCAAGACCACGATCGTGCGCTAATCGTTGGTCAAACTAGTTTCGGCAAAGGCCTGGTGCAGAGCATTATCCCGCTCTACTACGGCGCCGGGCTCACCTTGACTTCGGCAAAATACTACACACCTTCGGGGCGGCTGATTCAGCGCGACTATTCTGACGGCGGCCTTTATGACTACTACACGCACGGTGGCTCAAAACGCCTCGACGAAAAGCAGGATGATATCAGACCTGTCGGACCGGAAAAGAAAACGGATACCGGCCGTCCAGTTTATGGTGGTGGCGGGATTGCGCCGGATGAAAGTGTGAAGCCGCGGACGTTTACCACGGCGCAACGGCGCTTGCTCAGTCCTTTGTTCGCGTTTACCCGCGAGCTGGTGAACGGACGTGTCTCCGGTCTGCCGGCGTACGGCGTTCCGGGCGCTATCGATTTTGAGCATGAATTGCAACCTTATGATTTTCAGGTTTCCGATCGTGCGTTCAAGGCCTTCAGAGATTTCGTGGCTGACAGTCCAACTTTTAAGAATCTGGCGCCGGTCATCGATCACAATCGATCGTTTATAGAACTTCAATTGCGCTTCAACATTGTCACCGCCGCTTACGGCCGAGTGGCGGCCGACCGCGTGCCAATCACGACGGACGATAAACAAGTAGCTCGGGCAGTCGACGTCCTGCCGCAAGCACGCGACCTGGCGATGTCGGCAACCAGGCATCAAGTTCAACCTTAGTCAGTAGGACAGACATTCCTGTCTGTCCCTTCCAAACCTGCAAATCATTAAGACCAGGGACAGGCAAGAATGCCTGTTCTACTTTCTGTTGCAGCCGTAAAACAGAGTCTTGCGTCTAAAACCCGAGTGTGGTATTGTCCGAAGCGAAAAGAGGATCAAGCTCCATGCCGCGAACTGCAAAATCGTTGATCAATACCCAGGAACTTGGTCGTGCCATCCGCCGTCGTCGCGAGGAGCTAAAGCTTAGCCTCCGCGATGTCGCAGATCAGACCAGCGTCTCTGCTTCAACTTTGTCTCGCATTGAAAACGGAACAGGCAAGCCTGACGCAGACAACATCGCGCGATTGACTACCTGGCTCGATGTGCCGCTGGAACGCATCCTTACTCGCGGACGCGAGGAAGCCAACGATCCGAAAGCAGTAGTCTATTTCCCACACGAATCAACTCCGGAAATAGTTGAGGCCCACCTGCGCGCGGATCGTAACCTGTCTCCGGAAACTGCCGACGCGCTTTCACAACTCTTCCGTGTAGCCTATTCACAATTTAGTCGCAATGAGCCAGGCGCCCCTCGCAAGCGTCGCTGAGCGTCCCGTCCTCGCCGCAAGCTATAATCCAACGCATGAGCGATTACGAATTACCGCCCGGCGAAAAGTGGCGGCAGTTTGAATTGCACGCTTTGGGCTTTCGCGACTTCGCGGGCGTCCGATCAGACGTGCCGCTTGATCCATTCCGTTTGGCGAAATTCGCAAACCTGCTGGTGGTAAGCTTCGATCAAATCAAAGGACTTGATCAAGAAACGCGCGAACATCTGTTGGGTGAGGCCTCCGAGAAATGGTCTGGGGGCGCTTGCTCGATTCCGCTGCAGGACGGTCGCAGGATTGTGATACTTAATCCCAACCATGGGCGTATGAGAACAAACGCAACCCTGATGGAGGAGGTGTCGCACGTATTTCTGGGGCACCAGCCGAGCCGTCTAAAAGTGGTGGCGGAAACCGAGAATGGCCAAACCATCTCGCGAGAATATAGAAAGGCTGACGAGGAAGCGGCTTACGCTACCGGAGCTGCGGCACTGGCGCCCTTCGCCGCGTTGAGAAGATTTGTACTCGACGGTCAAACATCGCAGCAGATTGCCAAACATTTCCACGTCAGCCGCGAGCTCGTCGAGTATCGACTAAAAGTAACGCGCTTATGGAGCCTGTACCGCGCCGCGCATTCGGCCAGTCGGTAGGTCAATATCCCTGGCGGGCTTGGTTTACTTAATGCCACGCAAGAATGCCTGTTCTACCGTGGCCTTGAGCGCATATAATCAGTCCTTTAATGCTTGGTCCATTTTCCCGACACGAAGGTGTCGCGGAGTTTAGCGGAGTCAAATCGTGAGTGAACAAACACGAGAGATGCCGGTGCCGGGTCTGACTACTACAGATAAGCTCCGCATGCTGCTCGACATCACCAAGAAGATCAGCCGTTCACTCGATCTCCAGGAAGTTCTAAACCTGGTGATGGACACGCTCGACTCTCTAATTCCTTACGATGCCGCTGGTATCTTCGTGGTGAAGTGTAAAGAAGAATCGCAGGTGGCAGAAGGCGAAGAGCCTTGTGTGTTTCAGGCGGAGGCGGTTAGAGGCTACGACATCGAAGAATTGACCAACCTTCACCTGAAACTTGGCGAGGGACTCATCGGCCAGGTGGCGCTTACGGCGGAACCCATCACTTCTCCCGACGTGCGCAAGAATCCAAACTATATTAACGCGCGCCGAGAGACGCGTTCGGAGATGGTGGCGCCAATAATCTCCAACACCGAAGTCATTGGTGTGTTTGATCTCGAGAGCGATGAACTTAACGCTTACTCCGAAGATGACCTCCAGGTCCTTATGTTGCTCGCTTCGCAGGTCGCGATCATCATCGAGAAAGTAATGCTCCACGAGCAGCTGATTGAAAAGAAGCGCCTGGAAGGTCAGCTGGAAGTTGCTCGACAGGTCCAGTTGGAACTACTGCCAGCAAGGGACCCGCAACTGGAAGGCTACGACATTAGCGCCTACAACTTTCCCACCGAAGAAGTCTCAGGCGACTATTACGACTGGGTCCAAATTTACGAAGATCAGATTGGGTTGGTGATCGCCGATGTCTCGGGAAAGGGAGTGCCGGCGGCTTTGTTAATGGCGTTTCTGCGGGCCAGCCTGCGGGCAGCTACGCATATCGGGTACTCGCCGCACATTTCCATGGCGAAGGTAAACTACCTGCTGTGGGAATCCATCGAACGCAACCAGTTTGTAACGGCTTTTTACGGCATCCTTGATGTCACGAACAAAACGCTGACCTATACCAACGCCGGTCACAATCCGCCGATTCTGCTGAAACGAAATGGCGATTTCAGCTTCATCGATCGAGGTAGCGTTCCACTGGGAATGTTTAGGGACACCCGTTACCATGAGTATTATCTGACAACTGAGCCGGGCGATGTGCTTATGCTTTATACAGATGGCGTTACCGAGGCAAACAACCTTAAGGGCGAGGAGTTTGGACGCGAGCGGCTGGCGCAAGCCATCAAGCTTAATCAGCAGCTCGGCGCCAGCGATCTCATCGCCGCCGTGCACACAGAGGTGATTGACTGGACGGAGGGACTCGGCGCAACTGACGATGTAACGTTCTTTGTAATCAAGGCGCTTTAGCAGTATGCAGTGGGCGGTGGGCAGTAGAAGGAATATCTTTAGGATTGCTTACTGCGCACTGCCCACCGCCTACTGCATGCTGTTCCTAGTGCCCCGTGATTGAGCAGTGGGCGTGATCACCACCTGGCGCCAGCGGCGCGCGATAGTCGCCGAAGTGAAACTGAGTTTCAGCCTCGGAAAACGCGTAGACGTCGAAGCCGAATGCATCGAGGTAGTCTGCCAGGTCATCGGGTGAAAGGAGATAAACGACGGGAGCGAAGCCCGCTTCAGCGCGAATTTCCAGCAGACGCTCGAGCACTTCAAGTGGTGCAAAGCAGCTAACAGGATCTCTGTACGTTGCCATTTTTCTTAGCGCCTCCTTCGCGAGTTTGGGTTTGCAGTTTTGTTAGACTACAAACCGTTGACGCTTTGATGTACGCGACGCGGCTCGCGTTCGTTCAGTAAAACTATTTTATGTACGAGCCGGTTTAAACCTTTGGACGTAGCCGACCAGGAAGAAGTTCCAAAACAGAAAATGAGCAACCCAATCACCACCGACGCCCCGGCTAGTGCGCCTCCAGCGCTAAACTTCGTTGCTGTTTTGCGGCAGATGTTGAAAGCCTCCGACAAGGTCAGCGATTTACTGTTTTCGCCTGGCCGGCCGCCGCAAGTTGAACTGGCGGGCAAACTAATACCCATTCGCTTCCCGGGGTTGGAAAAGCTGACCGCTGCGCATACGGCCGGCATTGCGAAAATTATTATCGGCAACCACAGCACCGGTCACGAGAGTCTGGAAAAAAGCGGCTCGGCTGACCTCTCGTTCAGTGTTCCCGGCGAAGCGCGCTTCCGCGTAAACATATTCAAGCAGCGTGGCACTTATGCCATCGTCATGCGTGTGATTCCTACAAACCCTCCTAACTTCAACGACTTTAATTTGCCCGTACAGTTGAAGGAGATCGTCAATATCAAGAACGGAATCGTGCTGGTGACTGGACCCACGGGCAGTGGGAAGAGCTCAACGCTGGCCGCGGTGATTGATCTAATCAATGAAACTCAGGCTTTCCACGTCGTCACCATCGAAGATCCGATTGAGTTTCTTCATAGCCACAAGATGTGCACCATTCACCAACGCGAGCTTCATTCAGACACACCAAGTTTCTCCATTGCGTTGCGTGCAGCATTGCGGCAGGCTCCGAAAGTTATTCTGGTGGGCGAAATGCGCGACAAGGAGACGATCGAAGTGGCCCTCGAAGCTGCTGAGACCGGCCACTTGGTTTTGTCCACACTGCACACCATCGACGCATCAAAAACGATAGACCGTATCATCGGCGTGTTTCCCAAGAATGAGGAGCGAGTGATCCGCACTCGAATTGCGCAGTCTTTCCGTTACATCGTTTCGCAGCGGCTGATTCCGCGGCCCGACGGCAAAGGAAGAGTTGCGGCTATCGAGATTCTCAAGTCGACGATGCGCACTCGTGAATACATCGAGAAGGGCGAGTCAGAGGGCAAGTCCCTAATCGACGCAATGGAGCAGGGTGACCAGGAAGGGATGCAGACGTTCGACGGTGTTATCGAGGAGATGGTTCGCAGTGGCGTCTTGACCGCGGAAGCAGCGATGCCGTATGCGACAAACGCCGGAAATCTGCTGCTACGCCTGGGAGAACTGGGCGGGGAGACCCACGTGCCGGAAGAGGAAACTACAGCAAAAGACGACGATTCGCTGCTTGATATGATCGAAAGATAGTCGTACGCTACAGCCCCGGCAAATTTCAAGATAGGATTGGCAAGTATCCGGCAATCTCCCCAGAACTTCAGCCCACTCCAAAAATTTCATTATGTTCTTGCGCCCACTCACTCGTGTAATCGCAGCGCTCTTTCTGTCCACGCTTCTCGCCCTGGCCGGCGTGTCGCAAACTCCCGCAAGCGATACCCCTCCGGGTTTACAGATGGAGTTTCCAGCGGGGGGCCACCTTCGCATTGAAAACCAGCTCGGTAATGTGACCGCGGAAAGCTGGAATCAAAAGCATGTATTTGTTAGTGCGAGCGGTGAAGCAGGAGTGTCACGGCTCTCCTCTGTAGTGATCGAAAACGGCAGCCAGGGGTTTGTCATTCGCGTAACGCGGAAACCGGGCGCACCAGATGCTCCTGTCGACCTCAGCATAAAGTTTCCCGACACTGCGCAAGTAGAGATTCAAACCGGCGGCGGACAGGTTTCGTTGCGTGGAATTCCTGCGTCTGCGACCGTCAAGTCGATCGCCGGTGATGTGAATGTGGAGTTTCCAGAGTCGGCCAATTTGGATATCGTCGCGCGAGCCAACCAAGGTGCAATTAAGTCGGAGTTGCCGCAGCCGTTGAGTGAAAATGGTCACCTGCTCAAGGCAAAACTTGGTGACGGAACCCAGGCTCTGAACGTCAATTCCGAGACCGGAAACATCACGCTTTCGCTACTGAAAGATTTCGGCGATCGCGGGGGCAAGAATCCGCCAGAGCCGGCCATGACGGACGTCCCAATCAAAGGAGCCGGTACGCCAGCTCCCGTTTTGGACGCCCAGGATGTTGACGAAGGCGACGTTATTCGAGTGGATTCCCAACTGGCGACCCTCAATTTGAGCGTCATTGATAGAAACACTAATCGAGGCCTGCCTGGTCTTACTCAATCAGATTTCCGTCTTTTTGAAAACGGTGCTCCCCAAGAAATCCTACAGTTTGATTCGTCTTCAGCGCCGTTTGATTTGCAGCTGGTGATCGATCTTTCGGGTTCCACTCGTGATGTCCTGAAGCTGATTCGCGCGGCCGCGCTCCGCTTCGTGGACGCGGCTCGTCCTTCGGATCGAATCGGAGTAATCACTTTTGCCGGCAAGGCGACCTTGGTTTCACCGTTGACGCTTGATCGACAAACTCTCCACGAACGAATTAACGTCATGGACACTGCGGCCGGGGATACTAAACTTTACGACGCGCTGGACTTTGCCGTGAACGAATCGGAGAAGAACGCGAAGAGCCGGCGGCGCACAGCGATTATCGTAATGAGCGACGGACTGGATGCGAGCATGTCTGGGGTCGCTCGCGGACCTAATGATGTGGGCTCAAAACTTTCCTACAAGGATCTGCTTAGTCGCGTTGGCGAGTTTGATGGCGTGGTTTATACGTTGTGGCTGAACACGGAATATGAGGCCCTGAATCCGCACGATACGCAGCCGGAAGCTTTTGATGCCGGTCACGACCGCATGAAAGAGACTGCGGACCTCGGTGGCGGAATCTTTTACGAGGTCGAGCGCCTCGAGGATCTGGCCGGCGCTTACGAGCGAGTGGTTGCAGACCTGGGAACAGTCTATAGCCTGGCTTATCGTCCTGCGGATAAGGCTCGTGATGGTAAGTGGCGAGCGATCCGTGTAAACGTGGTAACACGTCCTTCAGCGATTGCCCGCGGCAAACGTGGTTACTATGCAAACTGAGCGGTCGTCCGCAGTCGACATGAAATTAGGTCGAATCAGAATTCTCAGCCTGCTGTTTTCGTTACTCATTCCGGTAGTCTGTTTAGCGCAGACGCCCGATCAGATTGAAACAATCCGCGTTGAATCGGACCTGGTTGATCTGAAGGTCAGCGTCGTAAGCCTGAACTCTCAAACTCCCGCGACGGAACTACAACAGAAGGATTTTGTGGTGCTTGAAGACGGAGCGCCGCAGGACATTGCTTTTTTTGCCGCCGCCGACACACCTTTCGATCTGGTCCTGCTGCTGGATCTTTCAGGCTCAACCAACGATAAGCTAAAGCTAATTCGCAGATCGGCCAAACGATTCGTTGAAGCCACACGACCGATCGACCGGGTTTCGGTAGTCACATTTACCGACGTCGCGGAGGTTGTCTGTCCGCTCACCGAGGATCGCAAACTGCTTCGCAACTCCATCGACCATATTGAGAAGCCGCTAGGCGGAACAAGATTTTGGGACTCGCTGCGTTATGTGCTCGCGATCTTCAAAGCGTCCGGGAACTCAATGCGGCGGAGCGCGATAGTGGTAATGACTGACGGCGTCGACAACGCTTTGCCCGATGTTTTTGGTGAAGGCTCGCAGACGAGCTTTGATGAACTGCTCCGCCTGACCCAAGCTTCGGAAACTCTGGTGTTCCCAATATATCTTGATACCGAAGAGAAAGTGTTCAAGAAGAATCGTACGCCGCACAGCGCGTTTGCGCTCGCGCGTGAACAGTTGGGGCAGTTGGCCTTAGTTTCTGGTACTCGCTTTTACCGGGCCGACAAGTTGAAAGATCTGGACAATGTCTACGAACAGGTAATAGGCGACCTGGGGCGAATCTACAGTATCGGTTATCGTCCCTCCAATGCCTTGCGGGATGGTAAATGGCGCTCAGTGACGGTCCAAATCCATGATCGACAGGACATAGTTGCGCGGACTAAACAGGGCTACTTTTCTAAAAACATGCCGAATTGATCGCAGCCTGCTCCTGACCCAAAACGGCTGACGGGAAAGCCTTGTAAATGCCAACGAGAAGACTATAATGAGGGCCTCCCCAGGCACCTTTAGCTATAACCGGGTCGAAATCAAAGGAAGAACTCCATGAGAAAAGCACGACCTGCTCTCGCACCAATGCTTTATGTTGCGGCATTGGTTCTAGCCCTTCCCTTAGCCACTTATTCCCAAAACCGTGAAAAGTTTGTTGTTTCGGCCAAAGCCGGAGGTGTGAACGCCGTAACCGGCGGCGCTTCCATGCGCCACCGAAATACGGAGTGGTTGCAGCTCACCATCAAAGAAGACCTGGAAGCTGGGGATGTGGTTAAGACGGGAGTTGATGGTCGCGTCGAAATGCTGCTCAACCCGGGATCCTATATGCGAGTTGGCGAGAATTCGGAGTTTGAGTTGGCAGACAATTCGCTGGAAAATCTGGAAGTCCGGCTGGTTCGGGGCACAGCAATCGTGGAAGTCACTGGCGCTGACGATGAAGAGTTGTTTATTGGAATTACAACGCCGCACACACGGATGTCTATCGTTCGGCGGGGCCTCTATCGGGTTAGCGTAGTGCCGGGTAACACTACGGAGTTGATCGTCAGAAAGGGCCGCGTGATGCTGGAAGACTCCCATACGAAGGTCAAGGGTGGGAACAAAGTTGTGTTCAGCGGCAACTCGTTTTCAGTGGCCAAGTTGGAGGATGCTGAGAAGAAAGGCGCCGACGCGCTTGATAGTTGGAGTAAGGATCGCTCGCAAATGCTGGCGAAAGAGAACAGCAGGATCAGCGACCGGACATTCAATACGCTTATGAGCAGCTTTAATAGTCGCTGGTTCGCGAGTAGTTTTTTCCTGCCCAGTAGATCCGGGTTATGGTTCAGATCCGGAGGCAACTGCTTTACGTTCATTCCCTACCATGGTCGTTTTGGCTCGCCCTATGGGGGAGGCTATGGTCGCGCCTTCAGCGGTGGCGGCTTTGGTAATTCGGGTGGCCGGCAAGGCTTTGGCCCGCCTCGACCCAGCGGCTATGAAACTCCGCAGGGAACCGACAGAAACCGACCTCCATCAAGCGGCAGCACCGGCGTAGCCAGCCCGCCACCATCAACTAATCGGCAACCAGCACGGTCAACTGATAGAGCGGTGCGCGCAGAACAGTAGGCTTCAGAAAGTTCTCAAAGCCGCTCCTGCTCGCCTTCTTTGAAGAGTCGTCCTAGTTCCGTCTCCACCAGCGCCCGCACCTCCGAAAGCTTCAAGCCGGCCAGAGCAAGATGTGTAAGGGCCGTTCCCAAGTGCCCGCGGAGTTGTTCTTCAGTGCGTTCCCGTAAGAGCCGTGAAGTCACCACCGCCCCTGCGCCATGCCTGACTTTGACGAGCCCCTCTTTCTGCAACTGACGATACGCATAGGCAATGGTGTTAAGGTTGACTCCAAGATCCGCAGCCACTTGGCGAACCGGTGGCAGAGACGATCCTTCAGGCAACTCTCCCGCTGCGATTAAGCCTTTAATTTCATCCACCACCTGCTGATAGAGCGGTCGTTTGTCTCGTTCGTCAATGGTAATGTACATATTGTCTATTGCATGTATACACTAGACAGTCAGCGTTTGTCCACCCTTTCTTGGCTGTTTTATTGAGGTTACCTACGTTGTTAGTCGGTTTGCCAGTGCCAGGGCGGAGCGGCTGAGGTGCTCTACACCGCCGATTGACGCAGTATCGCTGACTATGAAGAGATTTGGAAGCGCGGCTTGGTAACTTGGCCCCTTCAGCCAAAACGACGTCGCGGTAGGCACCACACCGCCCACCATCCCGAGTCTGCGCCGGGTGAGATCGTAGAAACTCCGCGGGGTCGCTGTCTCGATGACTTCGATACTGCTACCTAACTCCGGCATTGCGGCGTGAAGTTGCTGCCAGCAGCGTTCGAGCATTTGCTGATCTTTCTCTTCGAGTTCAGTTTCGTCGCGGTGAAAAGTGAACCAGTCATCGACGTCCGTGAAAGCGTGTACCGTAACGGCGCGCTTCCCCGCGGGTCCACGAGGATCCCAAGCTGCGGCTGCGGCAAACGTCAATTGACTATTCTCCGCGTCGTAAGTCCCATCAGTCTGCCAGTCCGTGAGAGCGATGAAGTGTTCAGAGGGCAACGTGTCGGCGGCGGCTTCATCAAGCGCGAGATAGAGAAGGTATGCGCCCCAGCCACGCAACTCTTTTAGTTGTTTGCGAATTTCTATTGGTGTGCGGTTCAGACCGACAAGCTTTCCGTAAGTGTCCCACACGGTCAGGTTGCTGACGATGGCTTTCGATGCTGTTAAGATCTCACCGCTGAGCAGGTCAACGCCGATAGCCGTGCCGGAGGAATCGTAGGCCAGGCGCAGTACCGGCGTGTCCAGGCGAATTCTGCCGCCGCTCATTTTTATAGATTCAGCGAGCCGGTTGGCTAGCGCCGCGGCGCCGCCTCGCAGGGCGAACATCCCTTCGCGAGCTCCACTGAGCGCCAGCGCGGCGTGTAGGTAAGGGACGTTTGCGCTACTGCCCTGCGCCAAAGTCTGCAACTGCACATCAACGAAGTTGCGAAACCGGGGCGAGACTCGATCAAGATGCTCGAGCGTTGAACTCTCTTTGGAGCGGAATATTTCCGCTGCAATCCAACCTTCAGGGAAAAGGCTGAGAGCGCGCCGCGCCGTGGAAGTTGACAGAAACTCCGGCTCGTTTTGCAGTGCGGGGCGCAAGGCCCCACCAACTGCCTCAAGCTTTTTGTAGAAAGTGATTGCTGCTTCCGCGCATTCCGGAAAACTTCGCCGCAGATTCTCTTCAAAATGTCCTCCGTCTGTAACCAGAGCGATCTCAGACTGGTCGGGAAGGCGGACCACATAGCCTGGCTTCCAGGGGCGAACCTCGGGAGGATCAACCGGCAGTTCGGCGAATACGCGATCGTGGATCTCGCCGGGCTTCCATCCCGTGAAGAGGCCATACCCAGGCTCAAAGCTGTAACCAAATTTTTCGAAACTCGCGGCACAGCCACCCACCGCTGGTTCACGTTCCAGCAGACATACATCAATGCCGCGACTTGCCAACAAGGCAGCGACTGTCAGCCCGCCAATGCCGCCACCTACTACAACAACTTCGCAGTCCATCTTGTCAGAAAATGAAGCGGACGAATGGCAGCAGCATTGATGTGGGAACAGCTGGAGGCTTAGCTGGTAACCGTAAGTAAGGTTCGATGATAAGAATCAGCGCCTGGACGGCATTGAATGCCATATGAATGACGACACAAGGTAGCAGCCGGCCCGAATAAGCGCGAACTACTGTGAGTACGATGCTAAGCAAGGCGACGGCGGAAATCACACCAACGTTTGGCCAATACTGCGGGACGTGGATCAGCGTAAACAGGCCAAGCACGAAAACCACCGCCCAATTTACACCGATAACCCGTTGTAAAGCGGAGTAGACCACCCCGCGGTAAACAAACTCTTCAACGAAGGGTGCGGTAAAAACTGCGAGCGCGGCAATCGCGTATCTGGCGGCGGTAGAACTATTTATTATTTGTTCTAACTGCGTCGGCTTGTTAGCGCCCAGCAGGCTCGCGAGCGTCGCGCCTATGAGGAAAAGAGCGATGCCCAGTGCTACTAGTGCCAGGGGTTCCCAACGGCCATATATACGAGACCAGCCCCAGCCGAAACTAGCCAGGAAGGGCCGCTTGCCAAAACGAGTAACGAATGCCCACAAGAGCGCAAGAGTCAGGAGATGCGTCGGAAGAATGGAAATGACTTGAAGCAGAATTGCGGTGCGATCGGTCACTGCCAGCTGTATAGCCGCCCGGCCAAAGTCTGGGGAACTCGGATTGAGTCCGCGTTGTATCGCGAACGGAATGATAAACAGCAACGGAATTATGGCCTGGACCACAAAGGTGCCTACCCAAAGCAACAACGCTCCACCAACCCCCCATACCGGGTTGTTCGCGTCGACCGCGCGCAAATTGTGCTGGCTAGATCCTGCTGGTTGAATTGAACTTGGATCTGCCAAACCGGCAAGGGGCGTTACGACATCGTTAAGATTAGACACGTGATGAAGTGTATGTAGTTGTCTCGCAGCGGTCAATCGCAAAGACTTCAAACTGCTGGATATGCAGCTTCCAACATTGCAGGGCCGACGCGCGGCGCGGCCAGCATCACACCGATTATCGTCTTAGCATCTTCTATCTCGCCGGTGGTGATCATGCTGAGTGCCTGAGAGAAGGGAATTCGGATCACCTCGAGCACTTCGTCGTCTTCCAATCGTTGTTCGGTGATGGTCAATTCAGTTGCCAGGTAAACCCACATCTTCTCTTCACAAAAACCCGGCGAGACAAAGAATTCGGCTAACTTCTCCAGGCGACCAGGCACGACACCTAGTTCCTCTTCCACCTCGCGCCTGGCGCCGTCCTCAGGAACTTCTCCGCGACGCAGTGTCCCGGCCGGGGCCTCGAGCAGGTAACGCACCGTCGGATGTCGATACTGGCGCACCAGCGCAATCGTGCCGTCGTCGAATACAGGAATGATGACCGCACTGCCGGGATGGCGCACGACCTCGCGTTCGTAAGTGATATTACCTTCGCTTACGGTATCGACGGTGACTTCGATGACCCGTCCGCGGAAGATGCTTTTGCTGTCGAGTACGTTTGGCAACTCGCCGGGGATTTTATTTGACGTATCCATCTTTGTCTCGTTTCTAATTTATCAACTGACGAAGGGCGCACGCTCAGCTGAAATGACCCGTTGGCCCGTAATGATTTTCAAGCCATTGTCTCACCTCGCCAACCAGATAGAGTGATCCAGTCACGCAAATCACAGAGCCCACCGCAAACGAGATCGCGCGCTCCATTGCCGCGTCGGTGTCGCGAGCCGTTTCAGCAGGTACTCCAGGCGCGTATTTCGTCGCCAGCTGCCGCAACTCCCCAGCGCTTGTAGCTCGTGGGTTGCGCGGCTGAGTAAGTATCAGTCGGCCGGCGACAGGAAAGAGCGTTGCGGCCATTTCGTGAAGTTGTTTGTCTGCCATCGCACCGAAAACCAGCGTGATTGGAGTGTCCTTCAAGTTTTCTGCACTACCAAGATAGGTGCGCAACGCCGCTGCGCCGCCCGCATTATGCGCACCATCGAGTAGCACGAAAAGCGAACCTGATTTATCAGTTGAACTTTCAAATAGTTCCAGCCGGCCAGGATGGCGGGCGCCCTGCAAGCCGGCGATGATTGCGTCACGCCCGATGACCAACCCGTGTGACGCAAGCGTTTCGGCAAGGGCAATGGCTGTTGCAGCGTTGGTTAGTTGGTGAGCGCCGCGGAGTCCCGGCTGAACGTTCTCGTAAACATCGTTTTCGGTGCCGAAGGTGTAACCGAGAGCGTTTGGTTCTTTAGAGATGTCCGCAGACGACCAGATGGGATCTACGCCACATTCGCGGCAACGTTCAATGATTACCCGACGTGCAACCTCGGATTGAGGCGCCACGACCACAAGGCTGTCGGGATGGATGACTGCGGCTTTCTCGGCCGCTATTTCCGCCAGGGTATTGCCCAGGTAATCCTGATGGTCGAGCGAGATGGGCGTGATTGCCACTGTTCGCGCGCCGACGGCTGTAGTTGCATCGAGGCGTCCACCCAGGCCCGTCTCGAGAATCGCCAACTCGATGCCCGCTCTGCTGAAGGCAAGCAGCGCAATCGCAGTAACATGTTCAAAGAACGTTGGCAGGGCTTCCAGCATCCCAGTACTTACCAGATCCTGAGCTGCTTTTCTTACTTCGCTCGCTATGTCGGCGAACGCTGCCGGATCGATTTCCCGGCCGTCAATTCTTATTCGCTCAGTGACTGAAACCAGGTGTGGCGAGGTATAGAGGCCGGTTGAAATCCGAGCGGCACGGCAAATAGCCTCGAGCATCACTGCGGTGGAACCCTTGCCATTGGTTCCGGCTATTTGTACTGATTCGAATGAGTGTTGCGGGTTGCCGAGACGTTTCAGTAACAAGCTAATATTTCTTAGTCCAAGTTTGATGGCAATAGTCTCGTGACCAAGACTAAGCAGGTACTGAGTCGCTTCCGCAAAGTTCATGAGGTAGATAGCATTAACATTTGGGAAAATAAACGGCAACGGGAGGCAGGTTTAGAGACTCTGGACGGAATCGCAGCCAACTAAAGCGGCGACAGGTCGCCGCACTCCAAGACGCGGCTAGGTGTGAATCGAAGCGGAGATGTTACCGTCCGGAGCTAGCGCGAGTGCGGAGACGTTCCATCTCCGAACTGCTTGAGATTTCCGGATTGAGCATGAAGTTGAGCAGCTTGATTATGTAGTCGCGTATCTCCCGGCGATCGACGATGGCATCGACCATGCCGTGTTCGAGCAGGAACTCAGACCGCTGAAAATCCTTTGGCAGTTTTTGCCGGATAGTCTGTTCGATCACGCGTGGTCCGGCAAAACCAATCAACGCTTTCGGTTCTGCAATAATAACGTCGCCCAGCATGGCGAAGCTCGCAGTAACGCCGCCGGTAGTTGGATCAGTCAAGATAGAAATAAACGGAAGACGTGCCTCGTCGAGTTCAGCCAGCGCTGCAGAAATTTTGGCCATCTGCATAAGGGATAGGGCGCCTTCTTGCATGCGGGCGCCGCCGGAAGTTGCAAAGATGATCACCGCGCCGTGTTCTCGCAAGCCTCGTTCAATCAAGCGCGTGACTTTTTCACCTACCGCCGATCCCATTGAGCCGCCGATAAAGGCCATGTCCATCGCGGCTGCTAGCACCAGATGATTGCCCACTTTGCCGCGGCCGTTGATGACTGCTTCGGGCAGACCCGACAGTTCCTTTGCCTGGTTCAGCCGTTTGGGGTAAGGCTTGGTGTCAACAAATTCGAGCGGATCTATTGAAATAACTTCGGCGTCCAGCTCTTCAAATTTCCCGTCATCGAAGAGCATGGCCAGGCGTTCACGAGCGCCGATGCGAAAGTGATAACCACAGTGGGCGCACACCTGCAGCGATTCCTCGAGCTCGCGTTTGTAAAGGTGGGCTTCGCAGCCGTCGCACTTAACAAAGACGTTCTCGGTTTTAACTACTCGTTCCTCAGGCGGAACGGCCTCGATTTGTTTACTCTTCTTGCTAAACCAGGGCATAGACTGGATTTTCTCGTACTGAGTTTATCGGGATGAGGCAGAGGTTAGCACAGGTGGCTGAAAGGGTGAAGGCAACGATCCAAATTCCGCCAGGCAACCGCGAATCCAGCGGGGAATACTCGAAAAAAGGGCAAAAAATAGTTTCTTTCTGGACAGGATTGATGTACACTCCGCGCCATTCCAGAGTTCCTGTCGTTATCTGCACTAGAGAACTGTCAGCAATACGCAATTTGGAGGGCTTAGCATGAAAGAAAACGGAGGCGGACTGCCGCGTGCCAGGCAAGAGGGACTAATTATTGAGGAACTGGCGGGCGAGGTACTCGTCTATGATTCCGAGCGTGACAAAGCGCATTGCTTGAATCAGACTGCAGCGCTGGTTTGGAAATATTGCGACGGCAGGACTAAGACGTCCTCGATGGCGCGGAACCTTGAACGTGATTTGAGGGCAAGTAACGTAGATGAGAAGGTCGTCTGGTTTGCGCTCGATCAGCTGAGCAAAGATCATCTACTCGATGAGACCTTCGTTCCGCCTGGAATTCTGAACGGGCTATCGAGGCGCCAAATGGTACGCGTGCTTGGAATCGCAGCAGTCGTGGCGGTCCCACTGGTCACGACAATCGTAGTGCCAACTGCCCGCGCTGCGACCTCCTGTCAATCGCCGGGCCAACCCTGCGGGACGAGTGCGCAATGCTGTGGTGGTCTTTGCAGCGGCGGTACCTGCGCGTAAGAATCTAAAACTGTGTTACGACTTCGATAGGTGCCTGGGCGGGCGTGCTGCTCGCTCAGGTGCCTTTTTGCTTATTAGGATCTGGGAACCGCGATGTGATGAATTTGGAGCGGGGCTCTGATGTGGGACTCTAATCGCCGACGTGCCGTGAGACTTTAGAACTCAATGCCTTGCTGCGCGCGGATGCCGGCCGTAAAAGGATGTTTGATTTCGGTCATTTCCGTAACCAGGTCGGCGGCTTCAATCAATGCGAGGGGCGCATCACGCCCGGTAACGACGATATGCAGAGCAGGCTGAGAAGCGCGAATGCTTTTGAATTCTTCGATCACTTCAGCGACGGGCAGGAAATCATAACTCAATACGTAGACTAGTTCGTCGAACACGAGCATGTCGTAGTCGCCGCTGCGCAGCTTCTCGACGCAAAGCTCCCAGGTTTCGCGAGCGGTCGCGCGATCCTGTTCCGGATTCTTCGTGTCCCAGGTAAATCCATCTCCCATCGTGTGGACCTCGATACCAAGTTTTTCACAGGCCTGGTGTTCGCCGTAGCGGTCCGTGCGTGATTTCATGAACTGAATCATGCAGCACTTCAGACCGCGCCCCGCAGCGCGCATCATCAGCCCCAGGGCGCAGGTAGTCTTGCCTTTACCGTTGCCAGTGTGAACCATGAGCAAGCCGCGCGTCTTTTCCTGATAATCCTCGCGGCGCCACTTGTATTTTTTTTCGAGGGTAGACATTTGTTAGGGAAGAGGAGTCAGGAAATGAAGGTTGAAAGAAAGCAAGGCAATTTGAGATTTTTCATTTGAAATTTCTCATTTGTCATTGGTGCATTCAAGTTTGAAGTGCAACGGTGTGATAGCTGCGACTGCATCAGCCCGGAGGGCTCGCAGATAGTAGCCGGTGGTTGAAGCGAAGCGAAAACCACCGGAACAAATCCAAAAAGGATCGCACCACGGAGTGGTGCAAGAAT
>DASYLB010000007.1:0-40212 GCA_036009765.1 Pyrinomonadaceae bacterium
TCTGAGGTTGTTGCATGACAAAAGCGGAACTCGTGGAAGACGTTGCGGAAGCGGCGGAACTTACCAAAAAAGATGCCGAACGATTGGTAGAGATCGTTTTTGAAAGCATTATCGAGACGCTCAATCAGGGTGAGAAGATCGAACTTCGCGGTTTTGGAAGTTTTCGCGTGCGGGAGCGTGGAGCTCGTCGTGGCCGAAATCCTAAAACCGGCGACCCGGTTAGTATTCCCGCCAAACGCGTTCCCTATTTCAAGCCCGGGAAAGAACTCAAAGAGCTGATCAACGAACACAACGCTTCGGTTCCTGCCACTCCAGATACTGGAACGAGCGCAGCCTCGGACGACTCACGCCAGCCCCCCATTATGTAGTAGCCCCCGGTACTTGTAGATCAGGATTGGACAGACTATGAAGTTAGGTAACGAACCGTTGCCACCTTTGGGTCTCGCGCCAAGAGGCTGGGTTCTGCCCGGTTTCTCTCATTTAGACCGCGAGTAGCTGTTGAGTTTGTCTTTGTATTTCGCCAGCGTCGGGATAAGCGCAAGTTCTTCCATAATGTTTTTCAGGATTACTCGATATCTTCGCCGCACGAAAAACTGCTTATAGAGCGCTCTTGGCAGAGAAAGATTCAAAGAGAAAGCGTCCGTCGGGAACGCAACCCCGGCATCCGCTGGCGTAACCCCGATCAGTTTCCAGGGCGGAGAAAGTTTGATCTGGGAAGACTCGATCCCGCGCTCCCGCAAGAGGTTTATGCCGATCCTCTCGATCTCTCGCTGCAATCTTCGGTACGGCTTTAGGTCTCCCTCGCTCAACGCCGTGCCCACCTCATTCAGCATTGCCCGAAGCTCAACGCAGGCTGGCTCTAATCGCAGTTGAGCCACGGTATCCAAAAAGTCCTTGCCCGTGGATGACCGTTGTATGGCGAGGGGAAGAAACATGGGCAGGTTGATCTTTACCAAGCTGCTGCCGAGCCCGATCTCTTCCAAGGCGCGTTGGGAGTTCTCACGGAATTGCCGCAAGCCGCGTCGAACCACTCCACCATATTCCGCACCCTCGGGTTTCACTTCAAGCTCGCTGAAGAAATCCTCGGCGAAGAAATCGCGCAGCGGGTGAGAGAGATAGTGAGCGCCAAGTTGGGCAGACAGGGTTTGATACCAGGCAAACTGTTTCCCCAGCCAGGCGAGTATGCTGATCAGGCGCTTCAGGTCATTAACAATTTCTGAGGAGTCGATCTCGCGATTGTCATAAATGCTATCGTCAACCTCGTAATCATCGTAATCGTCATCCTGAGGAGCTGAATTCGGCTTCGGAGAGCGATACAACTGGCCATGCTGGTCGATTCGCCATTCTGGTTCGCTCAAGTATTCTCCCAAGGATTTCTCAGACGAGAATTCCAGCTCATGTCTAAGTTCCCTGGAAAAATCGCCAAAAACCTTTCGAGCAAAGTCACCGTGGTCCCTCTCTATAAATGCTCTTATGGATTCTCTTTTCCGACGCCGAGATAGCCGGTGACAAGATACGAAGCGGAGTCTTGAGTGCCTCGCCACACATTTTTGAAGTAACTGTCGGCCAGCTCGAAATAGCGAGCAAGAGAACCTTTGCTAGCTCCTTCCTGGTATGCATCACGCCAAAGTTTGCACGTCTCAGTCGAAATTTTCTCTAAATGGACCTTGATGTCATCCGTTACCGGCACATGGCGAAAACAATCGTGATGGAGAATTCTCTTGCGCTCGTCGCGAAATTGTTCCTGGTAGTTATCGGGTATCGTCACGGAATCCCCTAGGAGCATCGCCTCGGTCAAGCGTTCAAGGGCAGCTTGGTCAACATCCAGGAGTTCTTTCTTCGCTATTGGGAGGTATCCCAGAGCGCGGAGGCTGCTCGAAATTGTGGCATTGTCAATGAGAAGATCTGCCATCGCAATTCCCCATCATCAACAATTTAACGTCCCGTTCAAAGAGCAATCTAGGCGATGGGTGGTTCAGCTATTGAAAACTTATTCAGCCGCCGAACGAGCTGCACTGTTTCCAGGCTCACTGCGGTCACCTGCCCGATTAGTCGCACGATGTACTCGGGATCGTCAGAACGATTCGGATCGTTCGGGATGCCGCTGCGTTTGTCGGTGCTGACTTGATACTGATCGATGATCCAGTCGAGCGCGGAGCGATTGCCCAGGCGGTATTCAAACACTTCAGGTGGGATTCCACTCAGAGTCAGAAAGTCGTTGTAGATAAGCGAGCGTTTGTCTTTGCTCAGCTTCATTTTCTCAACGCGCCAATCCAATACTACGCCGGGCGTTTCAACTTTTTCCAGGGGATGCTCCGGCTGCTGTTCGTAGTTGACGTGAATCTCAGCTAAACGTTTGCCAGTTCTCGTGAACTCTTTGAAGTCAGGAGCGAAAGGAATACGTGGCAATTCGCGCTTGAGGTTGGCCGCGTAACGTTGGCGATAGAGGGGGTGATGAAATACGGCATAGATGTAATGAAAGATGTCCCACTTCGTGATCGACTTGGTTTTGTAATGTGAGCGAAACTGTTCCAGCGACCAGTCGGTGATGTTCTCCCGGCGGTTCGTACCATCTTCCTCATACGTGTAAAACGGGAAGCATTGGGTTGGTCGGCCCCCCACGTCCAAACACGGAATACAGGACAGGACTTGGCTTGAAAAAGGTAATTGTGAGTGTCCGGTAACAGCTAGAGCTTTGTTTTCGAGTTCGCTTAGCTCACCAGGAAACAAGAACTGAATTTGGTACCTACGTTCATTTAGATCCGCGTCAAAGTAAAGAAACTGCCTGGTAAAGGGACGATATAAAGAACGCCTTACATTGCCCATTTCGAATTCCATCTTGCTTCCCCTTAAAAGACTACTTTTTAGTCCTTCCGACCAACTAATCCTTGTCTCATCTCGCGTAACAAAGTCATCTAGCTTCTTGTACTTGGTCGGTGAGCGGCTTAGTTTAAACGCATGTTCGTTATAAGCTTCGATCGTGCGTTTGATATTCGCGGAAAGCGCTTGCGGATTGAAATTATAAGCCCATGCATCTCGATTGGTTTTCACTCCGTTGCTGTACGATTTGAAGATTGCGCCTGATCCGAGTTCGCTGGACGCCTTCGTCTCCTTGCTGCCAACGGGTATGAAGACGTCAAACTCATCGTGAAGTCCTTCGGTTAACCAAGTATTTTTCTCGTCCGGTTCTATGGCGGTCCATGAAATATTTCCAGTATGCTTCGATTGATCCAGATACAAGTACTTTTCCTCTCTTCGCCAATACTCATCTACCCGAGAATAGTAAATCGCAGCCACGGATGAGCGCTTTCGTCTTCTAACCAGAAATTCAACGCTGACTCCAACTTGAATTCCAAAAACGTTATGGGTTGTCCCGGAAAGCTTGTTATTGCGCCTAACATTGCCACCTAGGTCCAAAACGTAGACAGCGTCGAAATCATGCGCGAGATTTCGTCGCATACCATCGAAAGGGCTGTCCTCGATGAAGCCGTTGTTTGTAACAAGAGCAACTATTCCTTCACCAGTTTCATTAATCTTGTCGGAGGCCCAGCGAACGGCCTTAACGTAAGGATCAGACAAAGCGTTCTTGTTCGTTGCTATCGAATCCTTTGCGTAAGTTTCAGCCACACGCCGATCCATCAGTTTGTATTTCCGATTCTTATTGTTGTCGTTCTCATTCTGCTGATTCGCGTTGTATGGTGGATTGCCGATGATCACAAACAATGGCGTTTGCTTTTGTTTCTCCACCCGCGCCGTATTTTCTGTTGTAAAGAATGCGATTTGCTTGTCTTCCGCAAGTTCAAACGTATCCACGAGACAAATCCCCTCGAATGATTCGTAGCCTCCCGTTAACTCGTAGAACTCGTGCTCGATGTTCATCGAAGCGATGTAATAGGGGAGAAGCATGACCTCGTTGCAGTGCAGCTCGTGGGAATACTTCTGTGCCAAGGCAGTCTTCTTGATCGCCTGCATAATGTGAACGATGAAGTTTCCCGTGCCTACGAATGGATCGAGAATATGTACATCGGATGAGCTAAGAGATTTCCCAAACTCCTTCTGCAAAATGTCCTCGACGCTGCGCACCATGAAGTTCACGATTGACACCGGTGTATAAACAATGCCGTGCGTGTCGGCAACTTTCACCGAGAAGCCCTGGAAGAACTTTTCATAAACGGTGTTAAGGAACTCTTGCTTCTGACTGAAGTCTTCGATAGTCCTGGCTGCCTTTTCAATGGCTCCGTAAAACCGGTCGAGCCTTTGCAGAAAGGCATCGCGGCTAAAGGCTTGCGACGTGAGAGCGTCTATAACCTTTTCAATTTCGGCAGCAATTGCATTCCGTCGCGTGAAGTCAGGATTGTTGAAAACGGTGCGGAAGATGCGCTCAGTTAAGAGATGCTGAATGAGCATCTCTTCCACCGCTTCCTTCGAGATATTCGGATTGATCGATTGCCGGCAAAGTGCGAAGAAGTCGTCGAAGGCCGCGCGAAAGGGGGTATGCGAGTCTTGTTCTCGCTCAATTATTTCTTTGAGAGTTTGGCCCAGCTCCGGAACTTGATCTTGGAAGTGTGCGACGGCCTCCTGCCAGTCTTCATATTCAGGCGGAAGGTATTCGAAAAACTGTTTGAGAATTTCGATGAGCGCGGTCGGCTCGGTTATGTCTAAGTCCAGAACAGCTCTGCCGTCTTGCCAGAGAATCGCGCGTTCCGGCGCCTGGAAGATGATGTTGTTTTGCGGATAACCGGCCTTGATTTTCTTCTTGACCTCTTTGGGAAGATCATCGTGCGTATCTTTCGCTTCCCAGAATCCATGAGGTAGCCGATATTCATCAACAAGCGCACCGTCGATGCGGATGGATCGTGTTTTGTCGCGCCTTATCCATTCGGGAATAAGTTTCCAGCCGAACCGCTTGCCGCAATCCTCCAAAAGAGTTTGGAAGGCAGATCGCACCGCACCCTCATGAGAGACTTCGAGCGATTCAAATTCTTTCAAGGCTTGGTAGTAAATCTGAACTGCCTTGTGAGTGGGTTTGAGGTTAAGTCGCTCCATCGTCAGACCAGCAAAGGATACATGTCTCAAGTGAATCTACGGCGCACCACTATAGCGGCACTCTTTCCCCTGCGACAATCAATTTGCTGAAGGCTTCAAACAGAATTGAGGGAGGGAACAAGCGGGGGCTGAAGATGTCGGCCCACATGACTAGTGATCAGCGTTTCACAACTTTTCGACTAATAGCTTCGTCTTCGACTTCCCCGGATTCATTGATAGGAACGTCTGCGGCTTTGCTGTAGGTGATCCCGCGCTCTTCGCTGTCAATTTCGGCCGCCGGCAGTTTAGCGAAGGAACCGGAAACTTGCGGCGGATTGAATCCCGGATAATCAATTCGCGCGTGATAGATAGCCGTTAGCGCGCTGATCATGGCTTCACGGATTCTGGTTATTTCCTGCAGCGTGAGATCACATTCATCGAGCTGGCCGTCCGTAATCACCGCATCGACAATCTTAACTACGATGATGCGAATGTTCTCAGGATCGGGGCGCGCCAGGGAACGCGCCGCTGCTTCGCAAGAATCCGCAAGCATCATGATGGCCGCTTCTTTGAATTGCGGCTTCGGACCTGGGTAACGAAAATCCTTCTCCTCGATCACTTCACCGGGCTTGGCTTGACCTTGTGCCTTGCGAAGAAAGAAGTGCAGCGTGCGCGTGCCGTGATGCTGCGGTATGAAGTCGGATATTTTCTTTGGCAGGCCAATCTCTTTCGCAAGTTTCTGACCGTAGGTAACGTGGGCGATGATGATCCGCGCGCTTTGCGCCGGACGAATGTGATCGTGCGGGTTGTTACCTTGTTGGTTCTCAACAAAATAGTCAGGCGCCGCTACCTTTCCGATGTCGTGATAGAGCGCTCCTATGCGCGCCAGCAGGGGATTGGCATTGACTGCCCGGCAAGCGTCTTCGGCTAGTTGGCCAACCGCGTGAGAATGCTGGTTTGTGCCTGGGGCGCGCAACGCCAATTGACCTAACACGGGCAAATCCGCATTCGAAAGTTCCAGTAGTTTTACGTCAGTGAGAATTCCGAAAAGTGATTCGTTTATCGGCAAACCACCAGCTGCAAACACCGCAGTTAACAAACCACCGACGAAGCCGCAGCCCGCAGCCAGCAAGACGCCGTTCAGCGTGAAGCCTTGCTCAGCGTAGGCAATCAGGGCCAGCGCCATTACGGCATTGACCACACCTACCAGCAAGCCGGCCAGGGTGACGGACTGCCGCTCTCGATAGCGGCCGATCCCATAGACGGCCGCAGCACAGGAAATCATTGCGTAGATCGACTGCTGTATGCCGGTGGGCGCCAGCATGCCGGCAAACAAGGCGGTGACGATGCCGGTAACGAATGCGAGTTGGGTATCTACCAACATCACAACCAGCAGCGAAGCCGCGGCGAAGGGAATTGCAAAGTTCCAAAGCGTAGGGTCGTTGAATGGCGCGCTCTTCATGCCGTTGGCGACGCTGTCACTGAGTGCAAAGCCAACGCGCATGAACGCAGTCTCGACAACTATTGCCGAGCCAACTAATGCAAAAGCTCTTCGTTTCGAAAGAGACAATACAGAAACGGTGCTGCGATGTTCCGTAAACTTCCACACCGCCCAGTAGATCGCGGCGACTATCAACACCAATCCCAGCAGGTTTTGCCATGGGCGACCTGCATGTCCGGTGCTTTTCAGTGTGGCGAGTTGGGCCAACATTGCCGGCGTGACCGTGTCGCCCTCGCGCGCGATCATCTGATTACGCTTGATCGACATTAGTACCGGCTGAATCTTGTTGGCTTCAGCTTCACGGGCCGTGGCTGTCCCGGTCTGATCAAGGATTACATTTGGGCGCAGTAGCGGAAGGATAGCCGCAACCAAAGCTGACTTTTGTTCCTGAGTCCACCCCGGCAAATTGAGAACTTTCAGTTCAAGTTCCTGTCGTGCAGCGCTTAGCGAGAGCATTCGAGTTTGCGGCGCCGGCATGATTATCTCTGCCGAGGGGTTGCGAACATCGACCAAAACGATTTCCTGATTCAGGCGATCGGCTTCAGCATCATCGTAGATATGCTTGTCACCGACCTCGCGCATCAAAGGGACCAGGCGATTCAAATCCTCTTCGTTAAAGTTGTGCGCCGCGATCGCTCGCGCGACGCCCGCTCCGCCTTCTCCACTCCAGGTTGCTGGCTTACCCAGTGTCTGGACGTCGGCCTGGTTTTTCAGATCTTCCCAGGCGGCGCGAAAGCTGCGCGCCGAACTTTCGCCACGAGTCGAGTCAAAATTGAAGATAGGACGGGTCGCCTGCCGGGCCGCATTGCGACGCCGTTCCGTTTCCACGATATCAATGCCGTTGACGTCCGCGCGCGCCACCACGTTTCCGCGTATGACTTCTCCTTCACGGTAGTCTTGCGCATAGCCTGAGGAATAATTGCTCACCAGTAGGGGCACGGTCATGGCTACCAGGAAGCCGAAGCCAATGAAGAGGCGGGTGCGTGAATTGAATATCTTGAACGGACGCACCACGTATTGCGAGAACAAGTCGCGAACACGGCTAAACGGAGTTGTGAATCGGGGCCGAAGTGCCATTTGTTTTATGCAATTCGCGAGACGGGCGCAGCCTGAAGATCTTCGTTCCGGTTGAGGCCGAGATCCTGCGACAGCATTTGTCCGACTTTTTCAAGCAGCGGCGCTAGCGTTTTCCGATCAGTTGCGGAAATAGAAACGACTTCGCGATCGCCACCCTGGGCAAGTTGCCGTGAAATACCCTGCAACGTTTCGTCATCAACCAGGTCAGCTTTGTTCAGGACCAGCATTGACGGAATCTGTGCAAACTTAAGTTCTTCAAGGATTCGTTCGACTGACTGAATCTGCTGTGACCAGCGCGGGTTAGAAATATCCACCAGGTGGATCAGTAAGGTGCTATCACCAATCTCCTCGAGCGTTGCGCGAAAGGCTGAGAGCAAACCTGGGGGCAGATCGCGTATAAAACCAACCGTGTCGTTGATGATGATTTCCTGTTCCCGCGGCAGTCGCAGTCGTCGCGAGGTTGGGTCCAGCGTCGCAAACATTCGCTGTTCGGCGCGCACTTCACTGTTGGTAAGCGCGTTCAGTAACGTCGATTTGCCCGCGTTTGTATAGCCGACAATTGAAACCACCGGAAGTTGATTGCGGCTACGCACCTTTCGGCGTTCGTGGCGACGCAATCGTTGCGTCTCGATCTCTTTCTCAAGACGGTTGATGCGATCGCGAACCCGGCGACGATCCATCTCGAGTTTTGTTTCACCGGGACCACGGCCACCGATACCCCCGGCAAGTCGAGAAAAAGCAGAGTCCTGGCCGGCAATCAAGCGGGGCAACAGGTATTTCAGCTGCGCGAGCTCTACCTGGATTTTGCCTTCGCTCGACTGAGCACGTTGGGCAAAGATGTCGAGAATGAGTTGGGAACGATCGATGATCTTTAGATCCGTTGCCTCCGAAAGTGATCTCACCTGCGCCGGACTCAACTCGCGATCAAACACCAGCATGTCAGCGCCCAACTGCAGCGAGCGAATCAGCAGCTCGTCAAGTTTGCCGCGTCCGAGCACCGTGCGCGCGTCGATTGCTTGCCGTCTCTGAATAACCTTGTCCTGAACCACGATTCCGGCTGAGGTCGCAAGTTCGTGTAACTCGGCCATCGATTCCTCAGCGTCTGCGATTGCTCCGGTGGTAACGCCAACCAGGATGGTGCGATCTTTCAGATTATCTTGCCGGGAGACGCGCCGGTTGCGCGCCATCTCCTGTTCCAACGATTCGATTAGTTCAAGAAAATCCACATCGAGCTGAGAAGGTATTTGTGGCGGCAGGAAAGCATATGGCTCCGGGCCCTTCACGTTTTGCAAGTCCACCGCTCCCATTGGCAGCAAATGGGCGGCGTTGACAAGACCAGGCAGACCATCGTTGGGATTCACATCAACGGCAACCATCAAGTCGAGTCGCAAGAGGGCCAGGTCGGTCAGGTCGTCCTGAGTCAGGCCTTCGCCTCTGAGATGCGTGTGGACACAGCGCAGTCCGCGAAACCGGTCCACTGCGACACGAATACGCTTGAAGTCGGGCAGCTCAATACGTCGATTGTCACCAACCATTACGTATTCAACATGCCCGCTGCGATCGATTAGCGCGCCAATCTGCCTCCGAATTTCATGTGACAGCTCAGTGAGTTGGCGCGCGAATTCAGGCGTTAATATCTGGTGAGGGGCGATCCGCCTGGTGTAGAGTTTTTCTATACGGCGCAGCTGATTAGGTTTAAGACCCGCGGTGTTTCCGATTACTTCCTTGATGTTTCTTGTCCTCCAGTCACACAGGTAACAAAAGAAGGCACGACAAGTAGATAACTTCGGAAGCGCTCAGCGATTGGTTTCGGGTCGAAGTTACAGGAGGAGTGATGCGGGCCGTGGGTTTCCGACGCAGTTGGCTTACTCAGAATGTTGCTCTGCGATATCGCTTCGCTTAGTCGCTTGAGCATTACGATTTTCGTTAACCGGGTTCTCACGCAATAGAAAGTAGATCCAGACGTTTCCGCAAGAAGCCGCTTTTTGCAGGCCGGATTATAGCATAGTGAGTAATTCGACATCACACTCAAGTGATTGGCTGGGACCGCGGGCGTCCCGCCCGCAACGCGCCGTCCGGCGCGGAGTTTTTGGAGTTGCCTTGATAAAGCCTTTCGCGCTTCGCGCTCATTGCGGGCGGAACGCCCGCGGTCCCAGCAAATCACTTGAGTGATCTGTCAGGCGTTAGACCAGGACCCAAGCCCCGTCGTATGATGAACACCTTTTGCACCTGCTGGAATGGGAACTATTGGCTGTAAGCAAAAATGAGCAAACCAAAGATTCTTCGCATTGATCCATTGCTAGCGCTTCCGGGAGCGGAAGTGGCCATCGACTGCGAAGACCTGGATACCAGTGATCCCACTCTCTGTGCGGTTTGGTTTGATACCGAGCGTGCGCCGATAGTCGCTTTGTCTCCACGGCGCGTGTTGGCAATCGTGCCGGAGTTGAAACGCGGAGGTAAGACTGAGGTTAGCCTGGAAAGCAATGGTGTTCGAAGCGAAGTCGTATCTGTAGTTGTCGGAAAGCAACTTGCTGAGGACCTTCATCCGGTGGCGAACCCTGCTTTCGATCCTGATGACGGCTCGCTTTTTGTAACCCGGTCTGGATCGCGCGGTGAGCAACTTCCGGTGACAATATTCCGCATCGACGTCGGCGGTGAAGTTACAGAATTCTCAGGCGACATCACCAATCCCACCGGCATTGCTTTCGATCGATCCGGCCAGATGTTTGTCAGCAGTCGGATGGACGGCACCATCTATCGCATCACGCCGTTCAAAGAAGCAGTGCCCTTTGCCAGAAATCTCGGAGTTGCCACTGGCATTGCTTTTGATCGTTCTGACACGATGTATGTTGGCGATCGCACCGGCACGATTTACAAGGTCAACGGCATCGGCGAGGAAAACGCCTGGGCGCAAATCGAACCATCAGTCGCTGCTTATCACCTGGCGTTTGGTCCCGATGAGAATTTATATGTAACCGGCCCAACGGTTACGAGCTTTGATTCTGTTTGGCGCGTGAATGAGCGCGGTGAAGTTAGCGTGTTCTTCAAAGGGCTGGGACGGCCGCAGGGACTTGCCTTCGACGATCTGGGAAACTTATGCGTTGCCGCTTCCTTGCGGGGGCGACGGGGACTCGTGCGCATTTCTCCGGACGGAAAGAACGCGGAGATGTTTGTCGCGGGTATGAATCTCGTCGGCCTCGCTTTCAGTGCGACTGGAGATCTGGCGGTGGCTTCAACAGATTCGATCTACAGTCTTGAGGTTGGAGCGTAGCGTCGTCGCTTCGTCCGTTCGGTCGCATTGGAGTTGCGCGACGAAGAGAATCTTTGCGCGTCGCCAACGCGCAAAAATCACTATTAATTTCTGTTACCAGATGTTTCAGTCTGGCTACCTTCTCATCGCGGCTCTGCCACGAAATGCTTCCTCGACCCGGGGTTTTTTGACACCTCTGAAGTGCCATGTTAGTGTGAACAACTCGTGTTATTTCTTCAGATAGTGACTTATTAATGGGCAGCATCGACGCTGAATCAATCGGACAATTTGTCCTCTACATGGTGGCGCTGGTCTTTTCGTTATCAGTTCACGAATCGGCCCACGCCTGGATGTCTGACCGCTTCGGTGACGACCTGGCACGGATGCAGGGGCGAATCAGTTTGAACCCTGCGGTTCACGTCGACCCCATTGGCACACTGCTGTTCCCGGCCATCGCATTTTTCACACACGCACCATTAATTGGCTGGGCCAAGCCAACTCCAGTGAATCCCTTAAAGTGGCGAAACAAGCGGGTCGCAAATTTTTGGGTTTCGGCCGCAGGTGCGATCAGCAATTTCATCATTGCGATCATAGCTGGAATAGGGATCCGGGCGCTCCATACTTCAGGAGTAACCACGTTCCTGACTTTGAATGTGGATTCGCAACTTGCGCGGGGCGCTTTCGAGTTGTTGATAACGTTTTTCACACTCAATGTAGCGTTGGGGGTTTTCAACCTGCTACCGATACCGCCGCTGGACGGCAGTAAAGTTCTCGCGAGCATCTTGCCCGAGAGTTTTGAAGCCGGATTTGAAACACTGGAAAGATTCGGCTTTATCCTTTTGTTCATCGCAATCTTCACCGGTGTGCTGGGAGTGATCTTTAATTTTGTGATGCCGATTGCACTGGCCCTGGTGTTTATCGGCGCCCGGTGAAGCAGATGAAGCGAATCTTTAGCGGCGTACAGCCCACCGGCAACGTACATTTGGGAAACTACCTGGGCGCGCTGCGCAATTGGGTCACCCTGCAGACCGAGTACGAAAGCCTCTTTTGCATTGTTAACCTTCACGCGATCACTGCGCGGCAAGATCCAAAACTGCTTGCTGGGAAAACGAGGGAACTCGCGCGGATCTACCTGGCGGTGGGAATCGATCCGGGCCTTTCCACAATCTTCATTCAGTCAGACGTCGCTGAGCATGCCGAGCTCACCTGGATACTCAACTGCATCGCGCGCATGTCTGAGCTGGAACGGATGACGCAGTACAAGGACAAGGTGCGGAAGCAAACCGAGAATGTTTCCGTCGGGGTGTTTGATTATCCGGTGCTGATGGCGTCCGATATTCTGCTTTACCAGACCGAGCTTGTTCCCGTTGGTGAGGATCAGAAGCAGCACCTTGAACTGACCCGCGACCTGGCCATACGATTCAATCGCGATTATGGTGAAACCTTTCGCATTCCCGAACCTTTTATTCCCAAGGTTGGCGCGCGAATCATGTCGCTGTCTGACCCGACAAACAAGATGTCGAAATCGGATGAAGACGCTAACGGTTGCGTGCGGCTACTCGATGATGCCGATAGCATTCAGCGAAAGTTCAAACGGGCGGTTACGGATTCAGGAACTGACATAAAATTTGACGAGTCAAGACCGGCTATCACCAACCTCCTGACGATTTATCAATTGCTAACAGGCGATTCGCAGGAACAGGTCGAGGCGCATTTTTCCGGCAAAGGCTACGCCCAATTGAAGCAGGGCCTCGCCGACGCGACAATCGCTTTTCTTGAACCGTTCCAAAAGCGCGTGCAGGCGATCGACGAACAGGAGCTGACTCGCATACTGGAACAAGGCGCTGACAAAGCGCGCGGAATCGCGAGCGAAACGCTCGCTGCGGTGAAGGGAAAGATGGGACTGGTGTAGGGTTTGGTTCTGGATTTTTTGGAGTGCGGTGACTTGTCACCGCTTTTCGAAACAATCGCAAGAATCTGGCATTGAGCCATTCGGAGCCAAAGCGGCGACAAGTCGGCGCACTCCAAGGAGTTGTCGCTATCGTGGAAATAGGATCTAAATGGACGAAACGTTAGAAGACAGCGCGGCGCAACCAGCCGCAGACGAGTCGAGCGCCGCGGGCGAGCAATCAGCGCAGCCTGAGGAATCTCCCCAGACGGGCGGGTCGATTGACGTCACCGGTTCGGCTCCTGAGATCGTTCCTGACCACACCACGGACGATCTCAAGATCGTGATGGGCGAGTTTGACGGCCCGCTCGACTTGCTACTGCACTTGATCCGGCAAGAACAGATCAACATCTACGACATTCCAGTTGCGCGTATTGCCACCGAATACCTGCGTTATCTCCAAGTAATGCAGGAGCTCGACATCGCTGTAGCGGGCGACTTTCTGGTGATGGCGGCGACTCTGATTGAACTCAAAACTAAAATGCTCCTGCCGCGTGATCCGTTTGCGGCCCCGGATGAAGTAGACGATCCACGCCGGGAGCTGGTCGATCAACTGCTTGAATATCAGAAGTACAAAGCCGCGGCGCAAATGCTGTGGTCGCGAGCAACGGTTGAGCGAGCAGTTTTTAAACGCGCTGAAATCGAAACTGACAAGAACAATCCGGAAGTGACAGTGGGATTGTTTGACCTGTTGAAAGTCTTCCAGGAAATTCTCACCCGGCACAAAGAAGAAGTGCTGATGGAGATCGAGCGCGAAGAGGTTTCTATGGCAGAGATGCTGGAGCGCCTCAGAAACATGGTGATGTCAGCAGGTGAGGTGAACCTGCGGACTTTCTTCGAGCAGGCGCGTTCACGACGCGAGCTAGTGGTGGCGTTTCTTTCGGTATTGGAGCTGGTGCGTACTACTGACGTTACGTTAGTTCAAAAACAAACCTTCGGCGACATCGTCGTCAGAGCTGCGAGTTAGTGATAACCAAAATGATTGAAGAGAGCGAAGACAACATTTTAGAAGCGACCCCGGATGAGGCGGCGCTCAACGAGGAAGCTAGCCGTGAGTTGGAAGCAATGGTGGCCGCCGAGGCGCCGGCAGCTGAAACGGAAGCGACTGAAGAGTCAGGTACTTACCTCGTTCAAAATGCCGCCGAGCGGATGGCAATCATTGAAGCGTTAATCTTCGTTTCCGAAGAGCCGCTGAGCGCCAAAATAGTTGGCGAGGTGCTGCGCGAGGAGCGGGCCGTGGTTGAAGCGGCGCTCGCGGAGTTGGCCAAAGAATTCAACGCGCGAAATGGTGGGCTACAACTTCGTGAGGTGGCTGGCGGTTGGCAGTTTGCAACCCGGCCCGAATACCACGAGCATGTGCGTTCGTATTTGAAATCACGGCCCAGCGCCAAGCTGTCGATTGCTTCGTTGGAGACGCTTGCCGTGATTGCTTACAAACAGCCCGTCACCGTGCCTGAGGTTCTTGAGATACGTGGTGTGCAGTCGCCCTCGTCGATCAAGACGTTGTTGGACAAGAAGTTGATTGTGGCTAAGGGACGTAAGGAAACAGTTGGACGTCCGATGATGTATGGCACGTCGAAAGAGTTCCTGCTTCAGTTTGGTTTGAAGGACCTCGGCGAGTTGCCGAGTATGGAAGACTTTCAGGATCTGTCTGGAGGGGAGAGCTAGAGGTAGGAGGCAGGGCAGGAGCAGTCGGCAGGAATCCCGATTTTCTTTCCTGCCTGCTGCAGACTTCTTATGGAAGAGCGTCTACAAAAACTAATCGCCGCCGCCGGCATCGCGTCGCGCCGTCACGCCGAGGAGTTGATCACGGGCGGCGAGGTGACCGTTAACGGCAAGCTGATCACTGCGCTGGGAACGAAGGCCGATCCGGATGTCGATCACATCAAGGTCCGCGGTAAGCTGATAAACCCAACGCTACAGCGGCGCCAAAAGGTCTACGTGCTTTTGAACAAGCCGAAGGGGTATCTCTCGAGCGTGACTGATCCGGATGGACGCCCAACTGTGCTCGAGCTCCTGCCTGAGTCTCTCGGCAGGCTCCACCCTGTCGGCCGCCTTGACTTCAACACCGAAGGGCTGCTGCTCTTAACTAACGATGGCGAGTTTACTAACTTCATTACCGCCGCTCGCAATAAGGTGGACAAGGTATACGAAGGCAAGGTGAAGGGCATTCCCGACGAGAAAGCAATTGAGCGCTTGCGGCGCGGTGTAACACTCGAGGACGGGACGCGCACGGCGCCAGCCAAGATCAGAAAAGTGGGTGAGACGGAAAACAACTCCTGGTACGAAATACTGCTGCATGAAGGAAAGAACCAGCAGATCAGGCGCATGTTTGATCTGATCGGACACTCGGTGATCAAGTTGCGGCGCTCGCGAATCGGATCGCTTAGAGATGACGAGCTGAAAGCAAAACACTGGCGCCATTTATTGCCGGAAGAAGTGAAGCTATTAATGCAGAAGCGGGTAGCAAAACCGGGAAAGCCGGTCAGGAAACCTCGCGCGGCCAGTCACGGTTCACCGCGGCAATGAGGTAGAATTACCGGTTCGGGATTTCGACGATTTGTGGTTTGGGGACAGGCATTCCGGCCTGTCGAGTCTGACAGGCGGGAATGCCTTTGTTGTGTTTAGTAAACAGGAACAAGCATGGAATTCGAATTAACTGAGGAACAAAAACAGGTCAAGCAAAGCGTGCGCGAATTTGCCGAGGCCGAGATTGCGCCGCACGTAATGGAGTGGGATGAGTCGCAGCACTTTCCCATCGAGTTACAACCCAAGCTTGCAGAGTTGGGGCTGACCGGAGTTCTTTTTCCTGAAGAGTATGGTGGCGCGGGCATGGGTTACATTGAATACGCCACGATCATCGAAGAGTTGTCGCGAGTCGACGGCTCGGTCGGCATTTCAGTAGCCGCGCACAACTCGCTTTGCTCGAATCACATTTATCAATTTGGCACGGAAGCGCAGAAACAGAAGTACCTGGTTCCGTTAGCCAGCGGGAAACATCTGGGGGCCTGGGGCTTAACCGAACCCAGTGCCGGATCAGACGCCTCGGGCACGCGCTCGACTGCCGTAAAGAAAGATGGCGGTTGGGTGGTGAACGGCTCGAAAAACTTTATTACCCACGCAATTCATGCTGACACCTGCGTCGCAGTCGCAGTCACCGATCGAGCACAACGGAGCAAAGGAATCTCGGCGTTTATTTTTGAAAAGGGAATGCCCGGCTTTGCCCCTTCCAAAAAAGAAAACAAGCTGGGCTTGCGGGCCTCAGAAACTGCCAGCGTAGTGTTTGAAGACTGTTTCGTGGCTGACGAGAATCGGCTGGGTGAAGAGGGACAGGGTTTTGTAAACGCGATGGAAGTCCTTGACGGCGGACGAATCTCGATCGCGGCACTAGCAGTCGGGATCGCTCAGGGTGCTTATGAATCGGCAGTTCGTTACGCGAAAGAGCGCCAGCAGTTTGGTAAACCAATTTCCGAGTTTCAAGCTATTCAGTTCAAGCTCGCAGATATGGCCACCCAAATCGATGCGGCGCGGCTACTGATGTATCGGGCGGCGTGGTTGAAAGACAACGGCAGGAAGGTAACGAGAGAATCTTCGATGGCCAAGCTTTTCGCTTCGGAAGTCAGCGTCAAAGTATGCGAAGAAGCGATACAGGTGCACGGTGGTTACGGCTACACCAAGGACTACCCGGCGGAAAAGTACTGGCGCGATTCAAAACTCTGCACGATCGGTGAAGGAACGTCGGAGATTCAACGAATCATTATTGCTCGAGAACTCCTGCAGACTGTTTAGCCAAGTGAGTTCGTCAAATAACAACACGTCACTTGTCGAAGGAATCGCGGCCGGTGATATGCGCGCGATAGCCCGGGCGATCTCGAAGGTCGAAGATGTTTCCGAGGACGCCGCGCAGTTAATGAAAAAGGTTTTTCCGCTGACGGGTCGCGGGTTGGTAATAGGAATAACTGGCGCACCTGGCGCCGGCAAGTCGTCGCTCGTAGACAAGCTGGCGCTGCATTATCGGAAGTTAGGTGAACGCGTCGGGATTGTGGCGGTAGACCCATCAAGTCCATTTTCTGGCGGCGCGATCCTGGGTGATCGGATTCGTATGCAAACGCTGGGGCTCGATAGCGGAGTCTTTATTCGTTCAATGGCGACGCGCGGTAATTTGGGAGGCTTGGCCCGCTCCACTGTCGATGCGGTTTCAATACTCGATGCGGCCGGTTACGCCAAAATTATTATCGAGACTGTTGGCGTGGGGCAGGATGAGGTCGAGGTAGTAAAAGCTGCTGATATTTCTGTGGTCGTGTTAGTCCCCGGAATGGGCGATGACATTCAGGCGATCAAGGCCGGAATCATGGAGATTGGCGATATTTTCGTGATCAATAAGGCAGATCGCGACGGCGTCCTGAGCACTGAAAAAGAACTGGAGGCGCTGCTTTCCCTGGCAATGCGCGACGACTTGTGGGAGCCTCCAATCGTCAAGACGATAGCCACGGAAAGTAAAGGAATTCAGGAGTTAGCGGCCGCCATTGCGAAGTATCAGGGTTTTCATTCGCAGGCAGAATCAGGGGACGGTCGACGCCGGGCGATAGCCCGCTGGCGCATTCTGGAGTTGCTCCGGGAGCGACTGGTGGCGCAGACTTTGCAGTCGGATTCAGCCAACGCGAAACTCGATCGGCTCGCCGGAGAAGTTGCGGGTCGGCAAAGAGACCCTTATTCTGCGGTGGAAGAGTTGCTGAAGAGCCAGGACTGATTTGTCTGAAGCCGCTTGTTGGTTGGACTTTGGGCTTTGGCCTTCGACCTAAGCTTCGCGACTCAAAGACCAAAGACCAAAGACCAAAGGCCAAAGACCGAAGTCGAAAGTCCGAACACTCATGAACGTTGATCACATTGGCATTGCGACTCACCAGCTCGACGACGCGCTCGCAATTTGGCGAGACGCGCTCGGGCTGGAGGTGGAGTCTACTGAAGAAGTGACGGAACAAGGCGTTCGGATCGCGATGTTGGCCGCTGGTGAGACGCATATTGAGTTACTCGAGCCGCTCAGTGAAACTTCGCCGGTTGGCAAGTTTTTAGAGAAACGCGGTCCCGGAATTCATCACCTGGCGATAAGGGTGAACGACATTCGAGCGTCGCTCGCAAGCTTAAAGGGCAAAGGTGCGAGGTTGATTGATGAAACCCCGCGTAGGGGAGCCGGCGGCTGTCTGGTTGCTTTTGTTCATCCGGCTTCGGCCAATGGAGTTCTGCTCGAATTAGTACAACATGATTAGAATTATTTTTGGAAAGGGATAATTATCTTGAGTTCAATAAAGAAAGCCTGGATTGCGGCTGCCGTAGCCGTACTGTTCGCCGGCGGATTAATCTTCTGGCAGGTGAAGGCGAGGCGGTCCGAATTTCTCACCAACCTCTCCGCCGAAGACATGGCGTTGATTGCTGAAGATCAAGCGCCACAATTTCGCGCCCGCCTTTCGACCGACGCGGAAACGCGCAAGAGCTTTGCTGAGGATTTACACAAGCTACTCGCGGTCGCCGATGAGGCGCGGCAGAAAGGCATTGGCAACAAGCCCGAGATAAAGCGTCAAATGGAATTGGTTCGCGCTGTTGTCATCGCCGAGAACTATTTCAAATCGCAAAACACTGGACCCGCCGGGCCAAACATTACTGATCCGGAAATCGACGAGTTCTTTAAGCAACCAGCCAACCAGGCGAAATTTGATCAATTCCTTAATGACGCCAAGGCCAAGAACCCGCAGCTCGCCGGTGGGCAGATTCCTGAAGAACAGATTAAGCAGGTCAAGCATCAGCTGGGCCAGGTGCTGATTGGTGAACAACGCGGTGTCGCCGCCGGAACCGATAAGAAGCGCGCTGTCGATTTACAGGCGAAGCTTGAGCAGGCACGAATCCTGGCGCAGACCTATGCGCAGGAGCAGCTCAAAGACAAGATGACTGCCACCGACCAGGAAGTTGATGAATATCTTAAGCAGCACCCGGAATTGGATAGCAGCAAGCAAAACCGGGCCAAAGCTGAGGAAGTGTTGAAACGCGCCCGTGCCGGCGAAGATTTTGCAAAACTGGCGAAAGAGTTTTCAACCGATACCGGCAATAAAGACAAGGGTGGTGATTTAGGGTGGTTTGGCCATGGCGCAATGGTGCCCGAATTTGAGCAGGCGGCGTTTGCTTTGAAGCCGGGACAGATTAGCGACATCGTGGAGACCAAGTTTGGCTACCACATCATCAAACTGGACGAGCGCAAGACCGAAAAGGAAAACGGCAAGGACGAGGAGAAAGTCCATGCGCGACATATCCTAATCGGTGAAAGCGCCGAAGGAGGGGCGAATCCGTTTGCGCCTCCCCAGAGTGGCAAAGACAAGGCACGCGCCGCAGTCGAGCAGGAGAAACAGAAGAAAGTGCTCGATGAGATCGTTGCGCGTTCGCATGTTTCAGTCGCCGAAGTCTATGCTGTGAAAGCGCCGGAGCAGCAGCCCAATTCCGGACTGCCACCGGGGGCGTTTGGTCCCGAGCAATCCGGACAGCCACAGCCGCAGCCGGTCGAGCCAGTGACAAATCCACACGAGCCGAAACCAGAAACGCCGCGAAAGAACGAACCTAAACCAAAGAAGAACTAATCCGGTTATAGGTAGGGAAGCGAATGCAGTTTGGCGATTACCGTGTGGAGCTCATTCCCGACACAGAGTTTCGCCTCGATGGCGGCGCGATGTTTGGAGTTGTTCCGCGCGCCCTCTGGTCGAAGGTTTGCCCGCCTGATGCCGAAAACCGCATAACGATGAACATGAATTGTGTGTTCATCGACACTGGTCAGCAACGCATTTTGATTGAGACTGGAATCGGTGAAAAGTGGTCCGCGAAGCACACTGCGATGTTTGGTATCACACGCCAGCGCGCGTTTGCCGACTCATTGCGCGCTGTTGGCGTTGAACCGCATAGCATAAGTATCGTCATCAATACTCATCTCCACTTTGATCACGCTGGTGGTAATACAAACTTGAACGACGCTGGTGAAGCTGTGCCTGCGTTTCCGAATGCCAGATACTTCATTTCGCGATCTGAAGTTGAGCACGCCGAATCTCCGAGCGAGCGCGATCGCGCGAGTTATCTTCCGGATAACTGGCGCCCGCTGGTCGCGAGTGGGCAGTTGGAATTGAGGGACGCAAACTACGAGGTGGCGCCCGGCCTGCAAATGGAAACCTACGCCGGTCACAATCGCTCGATGCAATGTTGGCGGCTTAATCGTGAGGGGCAGACATTATTTGGCTTCGCTGATCTGGTGCCCATGCGCGCTCATGTGCCGTTTGCCTGGATCATGGGCTACGATCTCTATCCGGTCGAAACGCTCGAAGTGAAGAAGAAGCTTTTGCCACAGGCGGCGCATGAAGGCTGGGCCTGTCTCTTCTATCATGATCCGGTTGAGCCTTTATGTCGTTTGATCGAAGAGAACGGAAAACTGCGGCCGGTGCCTATCGCACTGAACTAACCACAAAATGGAAACAGTAAAAATCGGAATCATTGGCGGCAGCGGACTCTATCAGATGCCGGAACTCGAGGACGTTGAGGAGCTGGTGGTAGACACTCCTTTCGGTTCTCCGTCAGACGCGTTCATTATTGGCACACTCGATAACAACCGCGTTGCGTTTCTGCCGCGACACGGACGCGGTCACCGTTTTACACCGACGGAAGTTCCTTTCCGTGCGAATATCTACGGGATGAAACTGTTGGGAGTGGAACGCATTCTTTCGGCTTCCGCAGTTGGTTCACTTCAGGAAGAGTATGCGCCGCTCGACATGGTGATACCCGATCAGTTTTTTGATCGCACGCGAGCGCGGGCGCACGAGTCAACTTTTTTTGGTTCAGGAATAGTGGCGCACGTAGCGTTTGCCCATCCTGTTTGTGAAGAATTGGGAGACGTGCTGCAAGAGGCTTGCAAGGTCACCGAGGTGAAAGTACATCGCGGCGCGACTTATTTGTGTATGGAGGGCCCGGCGTTTTCGACGAAAGCAGAGTCTGAAGTCTATCGGTCCTGGGGAATGGGCGTCATCGGCATGACCAACCTGCAGGAAGCCAAACTCGCGCGAGAGGCCGAAATCTGCTACGCGACGCTCGCGCTGGTTACGGACTACGATTGCTGGCATCCGGGCCATGATGCGGTGACGGCTGACTCGGTTATTGAATATCTAAACAAGAACGTGCGGAACGCGCAGCTGATCATGAAGGACGCTGTTAAGCGTTTGAGCGGGTTGGAGCGGCAATGCAAATGCGGAACGGCGTTGAAGAACGCGATCTTTACGGCGCCCCATTTATGGCCGGAGGAGACGCGAAAAAAACTTGACGCTATCGTGAAGAAGTACGGGCTCGACTGAGAGAATTGGCATCTAAAGTCTCAAGTTCTGAGTTCTGAGTTCTGAGATTTCAGATTTGAGATTGTTTGCGAGGTTTGATTTATGAGAAAGATTCTTGTCCCGTTAGTTGTACTGGCAACTTCGTTAGCGATTTGTGCGTCGACAGGGTTTGCGCAAGGACGCGCAAAGACTGGTCCCGATTTGGCGACGATTCGCGATGCCGAACTTGAGAAAGACTCGTTGCACAATCTCGAGGTCGCGCGCCACTACTTTAAGCAAAAGAAGGCGTATCTCGCCGCGCTCAAGCGTTGCGAGGAAATAGACGCGGGCAATCCAAACTTCGCGAAAATGGACGAAGTTCTTTATATCGCCGGTGAGAGTAGCTTGAAGCTTGCCGAGAGCGGGGGCGTTCAGAAAACGAAGAAGGTGATGCCTGACGCCATGATCGCCAAAGGCACGCAGGAAACGAAGTACAAGACTCCGGACGAGCTCCGTTTGGACGCACGCATGTATCTTTCACGGCTGTTGGCCGGTTATCCGAATAGCGCTTTTCGCGGCGAGGCGCAAGCCACTGTGGAATCGTTGGGCGGACCAATCGAGCCGGCCACTGAGAAGCCAACGCCATAACAGTGGGCGGTGTGCTGTGCGCAGTAGGAACAAAATTTCAAAGACCAAAGTCTGAAACCCGACACCTAAACTAAACATGTCTCTCCTTGTAGTTGGTTCCGTTGCGTTCGACGCGGTCGAAACGCCTTTTGGCAAGATTGAAAAAATGCTGGGCGGCTCTGGTTCGCATTTCTCGATCTCCGCCAGCTTTTTCACCGACGTTCGAATCGTCGGCGTGGTTGGCGGAGACTTCAGTGCCGCTGAACAGCAGGTCTTTGATGCTCACAACGTCGACACGTCCGACCTGGAACGAATCCCTGACGGCAAAACGTTCAGGTGGTTTGGACGTTACGATTACGATCTGAACGTAGCGCACACGCTCGACACGCAGCTTAATGTTTTCGCAGACTTCCAGCCGAAACTTTCGGAAGCCTCGAAGAGTGCGCGTTTGGTCTTTCTGGGCAACATCCAACCGGATCTTCAACGCGGCGTGCGCGAACAAGTTCCCAACGCCGAACTGGTTGCGCTCGATACAATGAATTTATGGATCGACATCGCGCGCGAGTCGTTGTTGCAGACGATTAAGGGTGTCGATGTGGTAATCATCAACGACGCCGAAGCCCGACAGTTAACGGACATTCCTAATCTTATTAAGGCAGCACGAACGATTTTGTCGTGGGGACCAAAGGCCCTGATTGTGAAGCGCGGTGAATACGGTGCGGCACTGTTCACCGAGAAGAATTATTTCGCGATCCCCGCCTACCCGTTGGAATCCGTTTTTGATCCCACCGGGGCTGGTGATACGTTTGCCGGTGGCTTCATGGGCTATCTCTCCAGCCAGGAGAAGTTGGACGAAGCGGCGATGCGGCGCGCGATGATTTTTGGATCTGTGATGGCGTCGTTCAACGTCGAGGAGTTTGGCACTGCTCGGGTGGAGAAACTTACGCACGATGAGATTAATGAACGCTTCCGCGCCTTCAAGCAAATGACGAATTTTGAGGAAATACCGTTTGAAAGGGCAGTGGCAAGATGAGGTCTTTGGCCTTAGGTCTTTGGTCTTAGAACCTGTGTTTTGAGCTTTTCTCGACTTCAAGTAAACGACGACATCTAATCCAAAGACCAAAGACCAAAACCCTAATTCATACCGATGGGAGAAATTATGTTCTGTCCTGTTTGCGAATCCGAATACGAAGCCGGCATCACCAGATGTCCTGATGACAATTCCGAGTTGGTCCACCGCCTGACCTCTGAAACCGCGATGCACGATTCAAGTGAGGCGAAGTTTGTTCCGCTTCATAACCTCGGATCGTCGGCAGAAGCCGAAATGGTCAACGACATTCTCAAGCAAAACGGCATTCGTTCAGCGCTGCGGTCGGGTGGCGCCGACGCTTTCTCGCCGCTGCTCTCGGTAATGTCACCGGGCGCAACCATACTTGTGGACGAACGCGACTTGGATCGCGCGCAGGAAATTTATGCCTCGTTCTTCGGCGCCGACACGACCCCGTTGACGGGCGGCGTGCCCGACGAAGACGACGAGTAGGGTTTCGCAACAGCAATGAAGTTGCACCGTTCAGCCTTGCGTTGTGCGCGGGCTTGAACAAGCAAGCAAAGCCTGAACTCTGAATTGCTTGAGCCTCATGAACGCAGACTCCCATCAAGCCATCGCGGTATTCATAACAGCCCCAAATCCCGAAGAGGCAGCACAGCTGGCCGAAATGCTTGTGGGTCAGCGTCTCGCGGCGTGCGTTCAGATCATGCGCGAGACGCAATCGATTTTCCGTTGGCAGGGGAAAGTTGAATCGCAGCGAGAAGTCTTGCTGATCGCAAAGACTGTTGCTTCAAAGTTTGCCGAAATCGAGAGGGAAGTTACAAAGCTTCACAGTTATGAAACTCCTGAGATTGTTGCCTTTCCCTTAACTCACGGCTCGCAGCCCTATCTCGAATGGTTGGCGGCGAGTGTCAGGGCAAAAGATCAAACCGAGTTCTAAACCGTTTAAGAGTCGGGAAAGACTTCCGCAATTTCGGCGGTGATTTGATTCTCGCGACCCAACGCACTCTGGCTGTCGACGATTATTTTTACTACTTCAGCGGGCGAGTCGGTGACGTGCAGCAGTTTGAGGTCCTGTTCCGTGACTTTTCCTTCCGTCATTGCCGGATCGCGAATCCAGTCCAACAATTTTTCCCAGTAACTCGATCCAAAAAGTACCACCGGAAAATTGCGAATCTTCTTTGTCTGAATCAAGGTAAGCGCTTCAAACAGTTCGTCCAGCGTGCCGAAGCCGCCGGGAAAAATGATGAACCCGAGACTGTATTTCACGAACATCATCTTGCGGACAAAGAAGTATTTGAACTTCAAACTCTGGGTCAGGTAAGGATTTGAACCTTGTTCAAAAGGCAGCTCGATATTGCAGCCGATTGATTGGCCGCCCGCTTGAAACGCGCCTTTGTTGGCCGCCTCCATGATGCCTGGGCCACCTCCAGTGATGACCGCGAAGCCAACATTGGCAAGCAAGCCGGCGGTTTCCTCGGCTGCTTTGTAATAGGGATCGTCTTTGCGGGTGCGGGCGGAACCAAAGATTGAAACTCCGCGCCTGAGCATCGCCAGTTCATCAAACCCTTCGACAAATTCGCCCATGATGCGAAACACGCGCCACGTATCCGTGTGCGTAAACTCATCCGGTCCCGGACTCTCGAGTAGTTGCTCGTCCTGGGTCGTACCGGGTGCGTGTTTTTCGTCTTTGTTATCGTCCATAATTAGATTTCAGGTTTTGGGGTCGGGCGAAACCCGTTTCAGATTCCCATGATGTTGTAGCCGCAATCCACGTAGATAACTTCGCCGGTTATTGCCGATGCCATCGGGCTACAGAGAAACAGCGCGGTTGTACCCACCTCGCGCGGATCGACATTACGTTTGAGCGGTGCTTTGTCTGCGGCGTGTTTCAACATCGAGCTGAAGTCTGCAACGCCGCGGGCTGAAAGCGTTTGAATCGGACCGGCGCTAATCGCATTAACGCGAATGTTGCGTGCGCCCAGATCGCTTGCGAGATAACGCGTGCTTTGTTCCAGCGCTGCTTTGGCCACGCCCATGACGTTGTAACCGGCTACCACCTTCTCGGCGCCGTAGTAACTCATGCAAACGATGCTGCCGCCTTCGGTCATCAGCGGCGCCGCGGCGCGCGCCAGTTGCGGCAGAGAGTAGGCGCTAATTTCGAGCGCGGTGACAAACGCTTCACGACTAGTATCGAGATACTCACCCCCGAGCGCCTCGCGTGGCGCGTAGGCTATGCTGTGAATCAGGAAATCGAGCCGGCCAAACTCTTCACCAACGCGTTTGAATGTTTCATCGACTTCTTCCTGCTTGCTGACATCGCACTGCAGCAGGAGCGATCCGGGCATTGCTTCACTCGTCAGCTGTTCGACATTCTCCTTTAGCCGATCGCCCTGATAGGTAAACGCCAGCCGCGCTCCCGCCTCGTGTAGTACTTGCGCCGTCGCCCAGGCAATTGAGCGTTTGTTCGCGACTCCAAAGATGATTCCAGTTTTGTTTTGCAGCATTCAGACTGTTCCCTCGCATTGGATTAAATCCCGATCTATTCTCCCGCCTTGATCACTACCTTGCCTTCAAATTGTTCCTTTGCCGGATTGTATCGTACTTCCCACGTGTCCAAAGTCCCGCCCCGGCCGGTGTAGTCGATCTCATATTTCCAGTAGCCGGGTTGCAGCGGTTTCTTGTTGAAAAGATAGTCTACCCAAAAGGCGGTGCGGTTTGATTGTTTGGCGCCCTCGATCACTTCCAGCTTGACTGGATAGTGAACCACTCGATCCCGTTTCTCGCTATATCCGACCAAACTGGTTTGCAAGCCCATGCACGCCGGAGCGTCAAATAGGGCAAACTCAAAGGCTTTGCCGTCGCCGTTGTAGTCACGCAGCCGGATGATCGTTGGTTTGCCCTCGGCGGTCCTTCTGACTCGAGACGCGACTTCATAGTAGTAGCCTTTTCGAGTCGCGTAGGGTATATCGAACGTGCCATCTTCGTCACCGTCGGCGGCAACGATCTTGACCGTATTGATGATCGCGTTGGTTGTCGAGTTCACAAGCGACACACGTGTCGGTCCTGAGTAATAACTACCTCTCGTTTGCGACGGGCAGGGAATAGGCGACTCGGGGCCGTAGTCCGATGGCACCTTTTTAGGATTCAACATCCAGAGTACCAGGGCACGGTCCGCGTGTTTGCTGGGCGGGAGTTTCCGCGTCTCGACAACCAGGGCCCCTTTCGGCAGACCGTGGATCTTTGCCTGGCCCAGCGCCGGAGCAGCACAGCACAAAAGAAAACAAATGATGGCCGTTAGTTTCTTCAACCTCGTCCTTCGACCAAGGCGCAGTCACAATGGGTAACTGCGGGGTGCTCGTATTACTTAATATGGGCTACCAGCGCCGGAAAAAGGTTGACTGCGCCCTGAAGAAGCGGTTGGATTCTCATCGCAAAGGCATATGCTTTGTCTACTCTTATCAACATCCGGCCTAACGCCAGTACATCTGCTGAATCTCTATTCTCGTCAAGGGCCTGTTTATTTGTGGCGAGTATCCCGATACTTTTCGTCAATGACTCTTTTAGCGCTATAGCTCCTCTTACACGGTACTCATGGGCACCTCTTAGCATTTCGTTAATCAGATCGAGCAACGCATTCTTTAGATCTAAAGGTAGGGACGAAGCCAAAATTGATTCATACAGCTTTGTGAGTTCTGAAAGTATTTCCTGAATCTCATCAGATGAGATTTCGTTCTCTTGACTCTCAGCTTCTAGCGTCAGGCGATCCTCGGCATACTTTAACGCCAACATATCGTGCGCATCTAAAAACTGACGATAGTGTGCCCAAGTCTGGTGCAACCCGTTGATATCAATAACTCGTGCCAAACGGGAAAGGGGTTTTATGAAGAGTTCTTCATTAATATCCGGAATCTGGCGTAAATCAGATTCGGTGTCTTCAAACAGCTTGCGTAGCGAAAGCAAGCGAGACTGAACTTCCAATAATGCTTTCTCAGAATTGACGTTTGGGATCTCGAATACTTGGCACCAACTCTCTCGAGTTCGCGCGTTGCCATCAAGCACGTTGAAAGCCAGCGAGAGTATATGCCGAAGCCGAGTCGCCGGATTTCTCTTAACATTGATTTTGGTCATTGAATTCCTTCCGTCGCTACAATTTCACCATCAGGAGTCCCCTGATTAGTTCGAGCCCCTAATGCTTGAAATGTCGAAAGCCGGTAAACACCATCGCCAGTCCGTGTTCATCTGCTGCGGCGATCACTTCCGCATCTCGCATGGAACCGCCGGGTTCTATTACCGCGGTGATCCCATGTTTCGCTGCTTCATCGAGACCGTCGCGAAAAGGGAAGAAGGCGTCTGACGCCAGGACGGAGCCGGCAACCGGCAATTGCGCGCGCATCGCGCCGAGCTTTACGGAGTCGACGCGTGACATCTGTCCGGCGCCAACACCGACAGTTTGCTTGTCTCGAACGTAAACGATCGCGTTTGACTTGGTATGTTTGCAAACGATCCAGGCGAACAATAGATCCTCAATCTCTTTTTCCGTTGGCGCGCGTTTGGTTACCACTTTCAGGTCTTCGCGTTTCAGTTCGTGCGTGTCTCGCGTTTGCGCCAACATGCCGCCACTGATCTGTTTGTACTCAAAATTCGGCGTGCGGTAAGAAGTATCAGCGCGCAAGACTCGCAAATTCTTTTTCGACCGCAGCACTTCGAGCGCCGGCTCGTCGAATTGCGGGGCAATGATTACTTCCGTGAATATCTCAACAACTGCACGCGCCGCGGTCTGGTCGACGGATGAGTTGAACGCGACAATGCCGCCAAAAGCTGAGATGGGATCCGTCTCGAGCGCGCGGCGGTAGGCCTCTACCACTGTTCCGCCGCGGGCAGCGCCCGCCGGGTTCGTATGCTTGATGATCGCACAGGCTGGCGCATCGAGATCGGAAACAAGTTGCCACGCAGCCTCGGCGTCAACATAGTTGTTGAACGACATCTCCTTGCCTGACAAAAGCACTGCTGACGCGACCGCGCCTCCGCCAGTGTCATAGAGCGCCGCTGCTTGATGTGGGTTCTCGCCGTAACGTAAATCTGTGATCTTGTAAAAGTACTGGTTGATTACCTCGGGCAACCCAGATGATGAACTCGAATTCTGTATGTCCTGGTCTTTAGCCGCGGGGTATTTCTCACGCACAAACATCTGAGCCTGACGAGCGTTGAAAAACTCATACACCGCGCTGTCGTAGGCGGAGGTGCGCAGAAAGGCAGAGGCTGCCAGCTCTTCTCGCATATCAAGCTGTAACGCGCCGCCTAGTCGAACTAACTCGCTAATGATCGAGTCATAGTCAGCCGGCGACACAACGACGGCCACATCCCGAAAATTCTTGGCTGCCGAGCGAATCATCGCTGGACCACCAATGTCGATTTGTTCGATTGCTTCTTCGAGAGTGACATCCTCGCGCGCAATGGTTTCTTGAAACGGATAGAGATTGACGACAACCATATCGATTGGCTCGATGTCTTGCTGTTGCATTGCGGCCTGGTGTTCAGGATTGTCGCGAACACCGAGCAAGCCGCCGTGAATCTTCGGATGTAGAGTCTTGACGCGCCCGTCCATCATTTCCGGAAAGCCAGTCACGTCGGAAACGTCGCGCACGTCGATCCCGGCGTCGCGTAACGCCTTGGCTGTCCCTCCGGTGCTAATGATCTCAACGCCAAAAGTTTTGAGTCCGTGGGCGAAGTCAACGATGCCGGTTTTGTCCGAGACGCTGATCAGCGCGCGGCGAATTGGTTGCAGGCCAAGTTCTTTATCTTCTGTCATGCCGTTGAACTAAATGATCTGAAGTTTTGCTTACGAGTATTGTTTACAGAAAGGGAAAGGTGGAAGCAAGTTCACTTCTTCTTCGGCGCCTCAGGAGCGACGAATAACTCATGTTTTTGGGAGTAACCGAAACCGCCAATCTGATATTCGATCCCCGCTGGAAAACTTATTACCACGCGATGCATGCGGCCGTCACTGGCCGCTCCCCTGGTGTACAAGCCCAGCAGATACTGGCTCTTCAGGTCTTCTTCAATTGCCTTGAAAACTGGCGAGAGATCCGCAGAGGTTTGGGAAACGAGTGGAGCGGTAGCGTTTACCAGGAAATATTTGCCTCCGGTCTTCTCCGCCAACTCCCGAAAACCTTTAGCCGGAGTGCGCACTCGTAGACGTCCGTCCTGTGGCGCAAACAAAGGCAGGTGAATCACGTAAAAGGTGACCTGGTTCTTGAGTGCTGTTTCGATGACCTTTAGAGGTTTTGCAGTGCTGGCTGTGTCGAGTCCATCGCTAATCAGGATTACCAGCCGGCGTTCGGAACGCAGCCGGGGCAAGCTTGCAAATGCATTCGTGGCCGCCGCTGCGGCGTCAAAGATTGCCGTGTGTTGATTCGCCATTGTCGTCCGAGAGAAGGCGCTGCGGGTCGCGTCTAGATCTCGACCGAAAGGCAGCGCGAGCTCAGAGTGTTCGGCAAAGCGAATGACCGCAACTTGCGATTTTTGGCTGAACCGTTGAAACAGGGCCAAGGCAGCGTCCTGCTGTTGGTTCATGATCTCGCGCAGACTACCTGATTGATCCAGAGCAAATACCAGCGAAACGCGATCGGCCCCCTCGTAAAGATAAAGACCTGTGGTCGCCTTATCGTCGTCTTTGAGAGACAGGTCGTTGGCTCTTAATCCGGCTACTGCCTGACCGCGCTTATCACGCACGCGTATGGGAAAGACAATCAGATGGGTATCGACTCGGACGACCTCATCGGCTTCATCGGGTTGTTGCGCTTCGAGGGTGTTGGCTGAAACAACAAGTATGGCGAGTGTACAGCTTAGAAGCGCTGCGCACTTATGCATCAGCCCTAAATAACCTGGGCTCTGAGTCGTCCGGTTTGAGGATGACGTTACGGTGGGTACGGACATGCAGCCGTTCGGCCTAAGTAAAGAACCGGCCGAAAAGCAAAATAGTCAGAATCACAATGATTGTGATTACGATGATCTTGACTAAACTCATGACTAATCCCTCAAGGGTTAGGGAGACAGCAGGGACGAAAACTGGCTGTATTCTAGGTTTGTGCCGCCAAAGTGTCAACGAAGCTGAACGAACTTGACTGGATATCCGGTCAAGTTCTGCTTTTCCCGCGTCGAGACCCTCTTTTGATACCTTACGCCCGACGACATCAGTAAGTTCCTCCGAGATCCCAAAAGGCTGGCGTCCGGTCCACCTTTCTCTAGAACCGAACGCCTCGCCCACTCTGACTTGCGACCCCGCTTAGAATGTGATCCCGATCTGTCCTTGATAACTCCGCGGAGCAACAAAGTGCGTGCCGCTAAAGGTTGACTGAAAGTTGTATAGAGCTTCCTTGTTCGTCAGATTAAGAATCGTAAACCGCAAAGTTGTGCGGACGTGCTCCGTGCGGAATAAGTTATCTGTGCCGGCACTGAAATCAAACAAGTGACGAGGCGCTATGCGCGGCGGATTGTGATCATCATTCGCGGTTGCGTCTGCCGGTATCCGCACGCGCAGGGCTCCGCGGTTTGCATCAGTGCAAGTCGTGATCGCTTGCATCGGCGTGGCGAAAGTATTGCCGCAAAAGAGGCCGATTTGTGCTTGTTGGTCAGCAGAGAAGGTCAGTGCGGTATCGAAATCCGATACCGCGCCCGAGACCAAGCCACTATCGTAGCGCCAGGTGAAGGCAACATAGGGCGCAAGTCGCTTCCATTGTTGAAACTGATACTGAGCCTGCGTGGTTTGCTGAAATGCCTGGTCGTGGTCGATGCGAAACACGCCGGCAGGCAGATCGGAATTGAAGAACAAGCCACCGCTCTCAGGCGGAAAGTAGCGAGATCGTGTATGCCCGGCGACCATAAAGGCCGAAAGACCTTTGTAATTTGTCAGGTTAATGCGCGCACTGACTCCGTCCAGCTTCGACATTTGCCATGAGATTGGAAAGGTGACCGACGTATTGAAGAGCACGTTGAAGTCGTAGGCATTGTTGGTGCGCTTGTAGAAATAATCGCCGTCCAGGATTAAGTGGCTTCCGATCGCCTGCTGGAATCCGACGTTGAATTGGTGGCGCCGACCAGGCAGCAATGGCAAGTTGCTTGTGTCGCCCAGAATTCCATTTCCCAAACCACCCGCTCCTGTTGCGCTCGACAGCACCAGGTTCTCGTTGTACGGCGTCTCAAAATTGCGTGTGTAAGAGCCGCGTAAGACTGTGTTTGTCCGCTTCACCAGATAAGAGAGGCCAAGCCGAGGTTGCAGGAGTTTGCCGTGAGTTATGCCGTTATAGTTATCGAAACGCAAGCCAAGGGAAACCGTCGCATTTCCAAGCGTAAGAGTGTCTTGCGCATAGACGGCTTCCTGTTTGATGTCCGTGTGTCCGTGAAAGCCGAAGGGAGTTCCCCCACGTGTCAAATCAAATGGCAACAAGCCGGGCAGAAAGTCCGGACTGGCAGGGTCATTGAAGTCTGGATCAGTGATGCCGAATTGAAATCCTTCGGTGAGAAAAGTGTGCGAGAGCTGCACGCCGACCTTCGCATTGTGTATGCCCTTTGTGTAGGACAAGTCTGTCTTGATGCCGACGTTATTCAATCGTCGCGACTGGCTGAAAGTTATCGGTTCATCGGAAAACGGATTCGGACTCCCAAAGTACTTAACGGTATCAACTCGATAGTAAGGGTTGATTGCAAGTACCGTCGTCGGACTGAAGATGTGTACGTAGCCTGGTGCAATGTTGATGGTATTAACAAGTTGACGCTGATCCTGGCCGGCATCCTGCTGGTCAAACTCATTCGGCGTCTGGAACCGATTGCGCGCCAAAAAGAGGTTGAGGTGAAAGGTGTCGTTTTGGTTTGGACTGTAATCAATTCGGTCAAAGATATTTACAGCCGTACCGTGATTGTGTAACGAGGTAAACTCCGGACTGTCGAGAAAGCGATTCGAGCGGTCGAAATTAAAAGCGACGAAGTTTCCGCCTTTAGCATTTCCGTAAGCTAACGCTGCGTCCTCATGAGTCATACCGAAGGAACCGTAAAGCGCATTGAAACTGCCCGTTGGCTTTTTCTGATTAAGACCGGAGTGGGTGGTGGCGTTGATTACGAGACTAGTCTTGTCGCCGTATTCGGCTTGCGCGGCGCCTGTTACTACTTCCAGTGATTGAATTGCATTCACCGGAATCTGCGTTGAGAAAGCCTTGCTCTGCTGATCGGAAATCGGTTGATTGTCCAGTGAGATAGTGCTCTGCGCGTGGTCGCCGAGCGGGTGATAGAAACCATTGGAGTCGGCGACGACCCCAGGCGCGGCCAGTGTTACAAGCTCGCTCAAGCCATTCCCCGGCTGGCGCACGGGCATTCTTTTGATCAGATTTTGATCTACGTCTGTATGGGTCGAAGAAACATTTTCCAGCGCATCAGGGGCGTCCATCCCCATGATGTTTACCGTTTCGGATGCATTGCCAACAGCGAGCGGGATTTTGACGTTAATGGGCACGGATGTGCGCACGCTGACGTTTTGCGCGGCAGTGGCGAAACCCGTTGCCGCGACACTTAGCTGATAGTTATTCGGAGGCACGTTGTCGAAGCGAAACGTTCCGTCCGTATTGCTGGTCACAGAACGAGTGTAGCCGGTGACTGAATTTGTAATCGTAACGTTAGCATTTGGCACCGCGGCGTTATTAGGATCAAGGATTACTCCCGCAACAGTTCCGGCGCTAAGCGCCTGTCCCGATACCGCCGAACTGACCGATAAAAGTGCGACAAAACAGACTAATTGAAAACTATGAAGGATGGTCTTCTGAGACATTTTCATTACCTCTCTATTTTCCGGCATCAAAGCTGCGGTTGCCGAGAATTCAGGCAACCAAAGGATCGCGAGAGTCACACAAGTACAGTGACAACTAGCGAATGTGCTGGAGTTGATTAGAGGGTAAAAGGAGGAGCTCGGCCGCGCCTGGGTGTAGTCGCTTGTGAGTGAACCGCTACCGAGTTTAGATCCAGGAAGCGAGATCTAAGGGATGACGAAAGAACCGTTGGTGGAACAGAGATTACGGTCGTCGAGAAATTCTGATGTAACTGACAGATGAGACAGTCGCCGCAGCCGGTCAGCTTGGTTGCGGTTTTAGTTTCGGTGGTCGGATCCGAAAAGTGGGCAGCGCCAACGACGTTATTCGCAGCTGGTCGTCCGTGCGTGTGCGCAGCTTCAACCGTCGTTCCATAGACGATGAAACTGAGCAGCAACAGCGACAACACGCGCGAAAACACGTGGTGCCGTCTGACTAACTTTGAATTGCTTTCTCTGTTCACTTTTTTGCGGGCTATGTTAGAGTCCTGAGCCACAGTATAAGGATGCCTCCCAGCACTGTCAAACATGTTTCTGGCCCACCGGCGCCTCAAGAAACCGGGCCAATGTGGCCGGTTGAGTCCAGCCGATTGTGGCAGATTTCCATAACAAAACTGCGCTTCTTCGAAGTTCGCCGGCTGGTTTATGCCACCTTGGTGTTGCTAAGTCTTGGGATGTTGTCGAGCGCGCAAGCGCAAACTCTAAGCGCGCGAATCAGTGTCATCTCCATCACGCCGGGGCGAATAAAGATAGACGCGCAGTTGCCAGGCGCAACGAGTAGATTGTCGTTTCGGAACGCTTACGCCGGCGTGCTCGGACTCGGCGAGCGGATAGAAATCCTTGAAGGGATCAAGAGCGATGGAGGAAGAGTCCGCGTTCAAAAGCTCGCACCCGGTGAATTCCAATCGACAGAAGATTTTTCGCGTGTCACTTACGAGGTGAATCTGGCGATTCCACTTCGCTCCGCTGATCTGTCTCACGTGTCATCGCTCAATTCAGAGCAAGGCATATTGATGTTGGCTGACTTGCTGCCGCAATACACCCGCAACCCTTCAGCCGTGATCAGCGTTGACACTCCGAGTGGGTGGACGGTCGCTTCAAATGTTAGTAGCCATGGTTCGGAGTTTTCCTCAGACGATCCGGAGACGACAATATTTCTGCTTAGTCCTTCAGTTCATGAAACACGACAGCGGATCGGTAAGACCGACTTTTCGGTGATCATGACGGGGACGTGGCCGCTTTCGGAAGGCGAGGCCGCGAAAATTACAGCAAAGATTCTGGATGAGTATTCGCGGGCAACCGGGTTTCAACTTAAGCGCAATGCAGTCTTGATGCTGGTTCCGTATTCGGGGGAAACCGGCCCCTCGAGTTGGAGCGCCGAAACCAGAGGCAATGTAGTGGTGTTGCTGTTAGGGAGGAACGCGAAGCGGAAAAGCGTGCTCTCCCGACTTGGCATCGTACTGAGCCATGAGCTGTTCCACCTGTGGGTCCCAAACTCCTTGAAGCTCGCAGGCGCTTACGATTGGTTTTTTGAGGGCTTCACGCTTTACCAGGCCTTGCGGATGGATCTTCGCCTCGGCTTGATCTCCTTCGATGATTACCTGGAAACGATTGCAAACGTTTATGACTCTTATCAGTCCCCGTCAGATCGCGATCACTTGTCATTGATTGAGGCATCTGAGCGTCGTTGGACAGGGTCTGGTTCGCTGGTTTACGAAAAAGGAATGCTGGTCGCGTTTCTTTTTGACTTGGCCCTCAATCGAGCGGCCGACTGCCGAGTATCGTTTGACGACGTATACGCTGAACTCTTTCAACGGGCGGCAACGGGACAGGGAAGCGCTAACGAGATTATAATTGAACTGCTGACCGAACGTGCGCAGTTGAAATCGTTTGCTAAGGATTACATCGAGAGCACGGAGAATATCGACCTCGACGCTGTGCTTTCGACATCCGGTTTCCAGGTGCTGCGCGAAGGTCTCCGGACAAAGTTGGTTGTGAGTCGGAATCTTAGTAAGTCCCAAAGAAGTCTGCTAGGTTGTATTGGTTTTCGAAAATAGAAATCCCACCTCAAACATGATGAAGATTAATAATGGGAATTATGGATATTCAGTTGTGCAGTAAGATTTGCAAGTGCTTGCTGGTCCTCGTCGTCGTCGGCCTGGTCCAGGGTTGCAAAACTCTCGCCAAGCAAAACGCTACCGGCGTGGTGGTTGCGCGGCGCGCTCAAATCCGGAGTTCAACAGCAGTTGTCGCGGCCGATTTGTTGGAAGTAGATCGTGGAGATGCGGTTGATATCCTCGACTTTCAGGACGTGCTTGATCCGAGCGACAACACCAGGAAAGAACGCTGGCTGCGTGTGCAGGCGCATGACGAAGACAGCACCGAGGGTTGGATCGAGTCGCGAAACGTGATGCCGGATGAGGTCCTGCAGGCGTCCAAGAAACTGGCGGAAGAAGACAAGGGCATTCCATCTCAGGCGACCGGCCAGTTACGAGCTAGTTCAAATTTGCGCCTCAACCCGGACCGCAGTGGCAACGAAAACATCATGATGCGGCTGGATAGCGGTTCGAGTTTCGACATTGTTGGCTGGACGCGGGCGCCAAAACCTAAATCGTCGGAAGTGATCGAAAGCGATGTGGCGCCAAAAGCAGGAAGTGCGCAGCCGACGAACACCCGGGGCAACAAGGAAAACCAGGACGAAAACGAGCCGGAAGAAACCACCGAGGTTTGGTACAAAGTTCGGCTGGCAACGGTGGCTTCGCCGGCTCCAGCCGGTTGGATTTACGGAAAGCAAGTTGAGCTGACGGTGCCGAGCGACATCATTTTTTATCGTACCGGGCGGGAGTTCGTAGCTTGGCAAAGGCTCGACGGCGAGCCAGCCAGCGAGGTAGATGCGACAAAAGGCAAAGACGTCGCCCGCGAAGCGAAACCTGGAAGTTGGGTGATTCTCGAGAAGAGCAGTTCTGATCAACCGCACACAATCGGCGAACCCGATTTCGATCGCATCTATGTACTCGGTTATGACAAGCGGGATCAGGAACACTATACGGCGTATCGCAGCCCTGACTTGAAAGGCTACTTGCCCTGTCGCGTTGAAGGCCGGCCCGACAATAAAACATTCACGATTCGCGTACAAGACGAGACCGGACAAGTTAGCGATGTGCAATACAGCGTTTACAAGGACAGTCGCGGCTATCTCAAGGTGAGCGCGCCTAGCGCTAGCAAAGAAAAAGACAAGAAGAAACTTTAAGAGCTTGATTCCGCTCTGGCAATTTGATCTCTTACAGGCCCAAGCACAGCAACATTTGTTGCCAGTTTGTGCAATATCTTCATTCAAAGCGATTGAGGTGGCCGAAGCAAGTACTAGATGAATCAGGGCTTCAACGCAAAGGTTTAAGATGGAGCTCGTCTTGCTTTTACCAATGGCTTATCTTACATTGCGCGCGGTTTTCAAGGTCCAGTTTTTCAAGGCCAGTTAGCCTAGACTCACATGACCCCACTCACATTTCCCGAAATCGCGAAATTGCTGAATCTTAGTGGTACGACTGAAATAAATCTTGAACCAATTCGGCAGTCCGACGATGGACATTGGTCTCTTTACCACGGCCAACATAAGATTCATGACTCGTCTTATCCATTTTCAGTTTTGTATTTTCAGGCTTCCGCCACACACGAAGCCATCAGAAACGCCGCGCGCTTTGCTGATGAGAATACCTATGTAGTCCATCCACCGTCGCTACGTGTTCGGGGTCTGGATATGCGTAGCCTTTTTCGACATGCCAAAGGACTTTGGACTACGAAGGCGTACTTGGTTTCTTTTATCAGAAGAGAGTTGGATACTTACTTGAAGAAGCTGGCTGAGGAGCGGCCACGTTTCTATATTGACCCACGCATCCTAGTCCCAGCCGGAATGTCACGCAGAATTCCTAATCCGGTTCTGTCGTTCCTGCGAGATCGTGACGGCGAAATCAAGCTTGGTGGGGGTAGGCTTGGAGTCGTGCTTGCTGAACCCGGTCAAGGTAAGACCTACATGAGCCGGTATCTTAGCTCAAGCATCTTAGAGCGTGATAAGGATCTAGTACCGCTCGTCGTAAATTCCTTGCAGTGGGAAACACTCGCGGTTGAGGAGCAGCGACAGCTCATGAAGACGCTCGCCCACTCATTCGAATACTATGGCGCGAGCATTGGCTGGTTACATGGGAACGAAAGGGAGTTCTTTGACGTCACACTTAAAGCCGATATTTTCAGGATCGTTTTCGATGGTTTTGATGAGTACATCTTGCGCAACCGCGGCAAAGTTGTAGCTAAGGAGGTGCTAGATGCGCTGAACGAACTTGCCAATTCTACAGGCTCACGGATTGTCATTACTTCTCGGACATCATTCTGGCACAACAGCGTTTCGGCAGATCCTTCCACCGTTACTGAGGATCCTGAAACCTTTCCGGAATCGGCTGAAGTCGCCAGCGTCGTCGATGAATCACCCAAGCCGATGACGATGTTTCAGATTCAGCCATTCGATTTAGAATATGCCAAAAACTATTTCAAGAACCGGCTGACTTCGGAACGACAGAGGGAATTGGCGTCGAATGTCTATCGCGAATTACAAACAGTTAGCGCGGACTTAGCGGGCCGCGGATTCGTGTTGAGCCTAATAGCACGGCTCTTCGAAGATCAACATGAGCTTCAAACAGTTCAAGTTGAAAGCCGCAACCCGCTCCTCTGGTTAATGTTTGCCTTGTGTGAGCGTGAGCAAGAGCGCCAGTCGTTACCATTTAACAGCCGCGAACAAATTGAAGTGTTGTCCGCCTTTGCCACAGAAGTAGCCGTAGGGGAGCGGCCAGATTCGGAACTGCTCGAACTGGCAATCAGAGTGGTAAAGCCCAATCTCGATTCTGAAACTGTCGCGGAAACACTTGAAAAATTTCAGAGTCATCCACTCATCGAAAAGGAAAAAGAGAGCGACCGTTGGCAGTTTAGGCACGATCAGATATGGATTACGCTATTGGCAACGGAGATTCTAACGCTGTCACTTGATCGGCTTGCGTCGTTTGTCGACAAAATTAGGATTGACGTGGATTTCAGCCAAGATCTAGCGCTACGGATCCTCGATTTAGTGAAAAACCGGTATCACGGGGCGGATCAAACTACCAAGCTCAAGGATCTCATTAAGGCTATGCTCGCTGAGCCAACCAGTGAGTCTGCCGTTCCACAACATCGAGCAGCAAGGTTGGCTGCGACCTTAGCGCTGCAATCATTGGACGAACTAAAACCTAAAGCTTCACACGTCGAAAGGACGAAGTTTCTACAGCGATTGTGCGATCGTGAATCTCTGAGTGCCCTGACCTTTTCGGGAACAGTTGCGCGGCTCGACCTCCACGGTATGCGTTTTGTCGACTGTAGATTTGAACGAGTGGTATGGGCTAACTGCCAGTTCGATAAGCATACGGTTTTCCAAAAATGTACTTTCGAAGGATTAGCGTCCCCACAGCACTCTGAGGGTTTTGGCTACACGCAGTTCGTTGATTGCCGTCTTGACCCGGAGGCTGAACGCGTGGTGGAGATGGCTCGCGTAAAAGCTGGCATCAAACGGTATTCAACTGAAGAGTTGCGCGCCGATATTGATAACATATTGCGCAAGTTTATTGCGAAGGGTGGCGTGGGCCTTAAAAGCGTCGATTCTCGCTACATTTTGCTTGGCGAAATCGCCGACTCCCCGAACAAAGAAGTAGTTCTCGAGGTGCTTTGTGAGTCTGCGCTGGAGGGTCGCCAATTGCAGGGCCATACGAAGGTCGAATATAGAGTGAGGAAAGAAGCTGAAGATGAGATGAAGTTTTATGCCACAAACAACGTCCTGACCGGCGCATTGAAGAGGTTGTCCGACAAATTATCCAGACGACTAATGCTAACGTAAGGACAATTCGAATTCTCGGGTCTCCTTCGCCCAGTCTTCGAAGGCGCCGGGCGGAACCGGTCGCAATTCAGTTCTGAAATTTCTCTGTGTCGCGCAACCGGCAATACGAAACAATGCGTTTGGGCTTTGGGTTAGAAGGTGAGGAGGACAATCATGACGCAGGATTCCGTGTACAGAAACTTCCTTTAGTTAGGATACAAAGTAATGTCCAAGGACGGAACGGATTAGGGAAAACCTCTGTGAGTAATGGATCCTCAAAGTATCAGCCTGTCATCGTTGGCATCGGAGGGTTTACTTCCGAAGTCGGGAAGACGACCCTGCTCTGCGATTTGCTTCGTGCGTTCCCTGGATGGGAAGCGATCAAGACTACTCGCGGTCACTATCGTTCCTGCGGAAAGGATCCACACGTTTGTTGCGTGAGCGATTTGCTTGGCGAAGAAGCTGTAATTCGATCAGGACGCGATCTGACTTACTCATTGGGGAAAGATACCGGGCGTTACTGGGACTCCGGCGCTGCTGATGTGCAGTGGATGATTGCGACTGACGAGCAGGTCGAAGCGGGAATCAAGAAAGCGCTCGAGGGCGTTCGTGCTCCCGGCGTTTTTGTTGAGGGAAACAGTTTTACGAAGTTCATTGAGCCGGATTACTTCATCATGGTAGTGCGGCCTGACGATTTGAAAATCAAAGCTACGGCCAGGCAAGCGCTGCAGCGAGTTTCGGCGTTCTACGTTTCCGGCGATCCGCAAAACTGCGATCAAGAGCGGCTTTATCGATTCCTCCGTCAGAACAGCGAGCGTCAGAACAGCGACGGCGCAGTGCTCCGCGAACCGGAGATATTCAGGCCCTCCGACCTCAACCAGCTAATTGCATCACTGCGATTGTTAGACTCTTCGCTCGCCGCCTAGACCCTTTTCTTTGTGGCATTTTTGTGCTCAAAAAAGAAATTCGAACAAAGGTTGTAAGGCGGCTTGACAGGTTTCGGTTACTGGGTTAAAGTCCTCGTTTGCTTGGGGCGAATTTATTCTCTCTGTTAGGCAATCCAAAAACAATTTGGAATTGATCTTTGAAAACTAGATAGAGCGTGTCCATATCAATGACCTTTGAGAGTGAAGACGACGAACGATAAAGTTCGCGTATAAAACTCTTTAAAGAAGAGTCATTATCGGATACTTTAACCAGTTATCGATAATGTTCCAGAGATACAAATTCTAACGAGAGTTTGATCCTGGCTCAGAATCAACGCTGGCGGCGTGCCTCAGACATGCAAGTCGAACGCGAAAGTTTCCTTCGGGGAACAAGTAGAGTGGCGCACGGGTGAGTAACACGTAGGTAATCTACCTTTGGATGGGGAATAACAATCGGAAACGATTGCTAATACCGCATAATGCAGCGGCACCTAATGGTGACAGTTGTTAAAGCGGGGGATCGAAAGACCTCGCGTCTAAAGAGGAGCCTGCGGCGGATTAGCTAGTTGGTAAGGTAATGGCTTACCAAGGCCACGATCCGTAACCGGCCTGAGAGGGCGGTCGGTCACACTGACACTGACATACGGGTCAGACTCCTACGGGAGGCAGCAGTCGGGAATTTTGGGCAATGGGCGAAAGCCTGACCCAGCAACGCCGCGTGAAGGATGAAATCC
>DASYLB010000008.1:0-13803 GCA_036009765.1 Pyrinomonadaceae bacterium
TGGAAGATGAAGCCATTCGGATCATCCGAGAAATTAAATCCGTTTGGTCTTCCGCCGTTCGTCGCCGGCACCGTGGTACCGGGAACGATGACTACTCCGCGGCCGGGCACAAACACTCCCGACAGGTTCGCAGCCTGGGTGTTGGAATCCGCCAGATTGAAGTGACCCTCATCCTGTTGGTTCATGTGACGACGATAGGCCACGCCGATTCCCCACCAGCGCGCGGGATATATCCTGATACCGCCAATCGCATCAACCGGATTGTTGTTAAAAGCATTCGGCGTACGACCGCCTGAGTAGATCGTGGAACGCGCTTCACCAATCAGCTGGAAGTGCTTGTTGACTGAGTAGTCAACTCCCACTCCTGACAGAAACTCATCCGGACGATCAAGCAGAACCGCTCCGCCCATCGCGTCGCTCTTCGGATTGCTGTTCAGGATGTAACCAACGTTAGCGGCTACATTCACATGCTGACTAAGGCGACCATCGATAAATCCGATCAAGCCGAAGTCGCCAATGTCGCCGCCGGGGCCGGCGCCGCGCTGCATCTGATTGAAGCCCTGGAAGTCATTGGCTTTGTCTGGATACCAGCGGTAGAACGGAATAAAGCCCCAACCAAGCGCATCGTTCGGACTCGCCAACCTGATCTTCGCACCCACCACGTAGTCCGTGAAGCTTGATTCACCGTAAAGCCGGTTGATGAATGGCGCGTCCGGCAAATACGACGGCGCGATCGTGAACGTTGTCGGTATCAACAACTGCGATTGCGGACTCGCGTTCGCCGGCGGTCTGCAATTCCCCGTTAACGCCGTGCACGGCAATACCGCCGTTGCCAACACGATTCCCGGCAGGATGCTGCCTACCGGTGAGCCCATGCCCGGGAAGTTAGACGCGCCACCAAAGCTGCCGTTGCCGCCGAATGGGGTGCCAATGCGGCTGACGTAGGGCGGCGCAATCGCGTTGCCAGTCAAGCCGAAGTTTGGTCCAACTCCTCCGATGAACGGAAACTGCACAAAACCCTGGCCACCAACGTTGCACGGCGGGCCGGCCGGCCGAAACACCGGACTGAAGCCGCTCAGCAGCGTCGAGCCACTAACACGCTCTGGCTGTTGAATTATTGCCGCTCCCGAACAGCGCAAAGTCGAGCCGAAGAACAACTGCGAGTTTGGTAGATAGAAGCTCGACAGGTTCTGCGGATTGTTGACCTTCATGCCGCGATAACCGTTTGTCTTGAAGAACAGCTCCACGTGGTCATTCAAGCCCACGTTGAAGCTGAGCGGCGTGTCCACTATGTCCACGTTCCCCGGATCGCGATCATAGTTGCTATACGCGACACTGAAGGTAAATTCGCCCTTGCGAATCGTGTCGCCGTCATAAACGGTAAACAATCCGGTCGGCCCACCGACTGGACCTCCAGTGCCCACTGTTGGAGCCTGGTTACGCGGATCCTGTGGAGATCTCAAAGTCTGAGCCGACACTGCGGCAGTTAACACAAAAATGGTGAGCGCAGATAAAAGCGCCCTCGTTGCGAGTCTCATCGCAATCCTCCTGAATAACGAATGTAGAAGTTTGTTTTGAATGCCAACGTCGATAAGTTGAAAGTTCAACGATTAGAACCAATCTAAGTTAGCGCAAGACCGGTAGCATCCCCGTATTGATGCCTAAGGTCACACGTTGCTGCCACGAACTCCAGACGACTCGGACTTAAAGGGCTAGTGGTCGGCGATGCCGCACCCGAGCGGCTTGGCCCACGCTGGGAAAATTTAATTACTGGCCGGCACGGAATTCACGCCAGACCATACCTTACCAATTACCGGAAATCAAGCCTTTTTCTCAGCTTGGGCCTATTTCTTTATGTCTTTTCCGTCACACACCGCTCACGCGTAGATGCCTCGCATGCGCGTGTCGTAGGCCACTCGGTCAATTGCCAACATGTAGGCCGCAGTGCGAGTGTCTACAGAGTGTGCGTCAGCGTAACGACAAAGATCATTAAAGCTAGCCACCATGGTTTCCTGAAGTCGCTGGTTGACGATATCTTCGCGCCAGAAGTAGCCCATTCTGTCTTGAACCCATTCAAAGTAGGAAACCGTAACGCCGCCCGCGTTCGCAAGAATGTCGGGCACCACAAAGATTCCCTTCTCATGCAATATCTGATCCGCCGCGGCCGTCGTCGGTCCATTCGCACCTTCAGCCAATACCTTGCACTTAATCCGATCCGCATTCTGCGAGGTGATTTGGTTCTCGGTAGCAGCTGGGACCAGCACGTCGCATTCCAACTCCAGCAGCTCGCTGTTCGTCACGCGATCAACACCGGGGTAATCTTCAAACGACCGCGTCGTTTGCAAATGCTTCATCGCAGCCGGAATGTCGATGCCATTCGGGTTGTAAATGCCGCCATGAACATCGGAAATGGCAACCACTTTGTAGCCGGCTTCATGGAGCAGCTGGGCGCCGATCCCGCCAACATTGCCGGAACCCTGGACCACAACCCGGGTTGAATCAGGCGACATCTTGAAGCGTTTGATGGCTTCCTGGATTACAAACAAAATTCCGCGACCAGTTGCTTCACGACGTCCGGACGAACCGCCAAGATCAACCGGCTTCCCAGTCACGACCGCCGTGACCGTGTGGCGGGCGTGCATTGAATATGTATCCATGATCCACGCCATTGTTTGCTCATTCGTATTCATGTCCGGAGCCGGAACGTCTTTTTCAGGACCAATAAAGTCCAGGAGCTCCGACGCATAGCGACGCGTCATGCGCTCCAGCTCGCCCATCGACATCTGCTGAGGGTCGCAAATAATCCCGCCCTTTGCGCCGCCAAAGGGGACATTAACCACCGCGCACTTCCAGGTCATCCAGGCAGCCAGCGCGCGCACCTCGTCGATGTTGACGTCTGGTGAATAACGAATGCCGCCCTTCGCAGGGCCGCGAGCAAAATTATGTTGGACGCGATAACCCTCAAACACCTGAATCCGGCCGGAATCCATCCGCGTTGGGATATAAACCTTGAGCTCCCGATTCGGTACTCTCATGACCGCATATAAATCTGCATCGAGATTGAGCAACTGAGCCGCGCGGTCAAACCGCGACATCATCGACTCAAACGGGTTCTCTTCTTTTATCTCGCGGATATCGTCGACATAAACTGTGCTTGGCATGCTTACCATGGCTATCTCCGGACCTTCAAAGTCGAATCAGAAGTGCATTGAAACTTTCCACCCCTGGGAGCCGGGTGAACTATTTGACTACAACGCAACGGTGACTATGGCTAACTTCAGAAGCCCGAGGTCGAGGGCTTTGTCGATCGAGGACCTCATTCATTGCGCCACTGCGAAACCCCTGCAGGTCAAGCGTTACATATTTGAAACCAAGTTCGCGAAAGCGCCGCGCCAATTCCTCGACGATCTCAACGCGCAAGGCCAGTTCCATTTCAGCCGGAGCGATTTCCAGGCGAACAAGACTATCGTGATGGCGCACGCGAAACTCGCGGAAACCCAGCTCGCGGAGGATTTCTTCGCCACTATCCACAGTTGAGAGTCGTTCGATAGTCACAGGAACACCGTAGGCAATTCGCGAAGAAAGGCAAGGGCTAGCCGGTTTGTCCCAGGTTGGCAAGCCCTGCTTGCGGCTCAACCAGCGAACCTCCGCCTTTGTCAGGCCTACTTCAATCAAAGGACTTCGCACGCCGTGCGCGATGGTCGCGGCGCGTCCCGGACGATAATCCGCCAGATCATCGCAGGTTGAGCCATCGACTATGAACTCAATTTCGCGAACACGCGATACTTCCTCGAGCTTCTTATAGAGTTCGTCCTTACAAAAATAGCATCGGGTAGGACCGTTTGCGGTGTAGTTTGAGTCTTCCAGTTCATCGGTCCTGATCACTTCACGGGTGAGACCGAATTGCTCAGCCAGCTGAATCGTTTGCTCGCGCTGCTGCCCAGAGAGGCTCGCCGATTCCCCGGTTACGCAAATCGCCCTTCCACCAAGTTCAGCGTTAGCTATGTAAGCGAGGTAAGTGCTGTCAACGCCTCCTGAAAAAGCCACGAGCGCGGAACCCATCTCACGAAATAGTTGACGCAGCTTTTCTTCTTTAGCGAGCGCGAGACGGTCGACACCATTCGTGTCGGCAGTTTCCGATTCGACGTTTTCGACCACTGAACTGCTCAAAAGCTGTTGGCTCTCCGAGAGTAAAGACACGTGCACCGAGTGCCTATGAATTCTCTAAGTAGGAATGTTGGGATTACGCCGGCAATGTTAGCGCATGCATCAAGATGAGCGCAACCAGCATCTCAGAGCAGCAGCGCCAGCGGCCAGGTTGAATTTTGGACGCAAGTAGTTTCACCGTGTTAACATCGACATCTCCTCAGATAGAGTTTTCCATTCCTGGTTCGAACTTTGTTTCCATGCTCCAACGGCTAACAAGAACGATGGCTTCATGGTCGCGCCTACTGTCGTTTGCAACAGCGCTGCTCTTGCTTTTTTGTGGCCACAACATCACGCGCGCGCAAACCGATGATCCCTTCGGCGACGGCTCTGCTGACCCAGTCAAATTATTTGAGCGTGGCCAGAATGCTCATGCTCGCGGCGAATTACTCAAAGCGCTGGAGTTTTACGAAGAAGCGATCAGGGTCCGACCAGAGTTTGCCGAAGCGGAGTTCCAAAGGGGAAACGCGTTGGTTGGGCTGGGCCGTTTGCAGGAAGCCGAGTCCGGCTATAGACGGACGATCGAGCTGCGAAAGGATTGGTCCCTTCCCTATTCGGCTCTCGGCACTCTGCTGGTACGTCTCAATCGTGATGTAGATGCAGAGCCCGTCTTGCGGCAGGCGATAAAGCTCGACAAGCATGACGACCTGGCGCTTCGCATGTTGGCTGATATTCGCTTGCGAAGTGGCGATGCCAAAGAGGCGCTGGAGTTAGCGCGCCGCGCTACGGCTGAAACAGACGCATCAGCATCAACCTGGATGCTGCGTGCAATGGCTGAGCGCGCCAGCGGCGACAATGCTGCGTCCTTAACCAGTTTCGATCATGTTCTGCAACTGGAACCTGCAAATCTTGGCGCACTAATGGAGCGGGCCGAGCTACGTATCACAAGCGGAGATAAAGAGCGCGCCGTCGCTGATCTCAAGACGGCCGAGCCACTAGCAAAAGCTGACAAGGCAAAAGTTAGTCGACTAGCTGCAGATTACGAATTGGTTGGTAGACCAGACGAGGCGCGGCGAGTGGCTGAAGCAGCCGGATTGAATCCAACTCCACAGGTCTCGAGCGATGGTGCTCTGAAAGTCATTGGCACGCCAGAGGAAATAGACGCAGCGAATAGTGACGATCCCGCCATCGCGCGCAAAGCACTTGAGACACTGCTCGAAACGAATCCGAAAAACGCAATGCTCATGGCTCGACTGGGCCTCGCATATCGCACTGTCGACGCGAATCGTTCGCTCGATTACTACAAGCGCGCGGCAGCCATCGAACCGGCGAATGCTGATTACGCCACGGGGTATAGCGCTGCGTTGGTGCAGGCCCGTCGTTTTGCCGAGGCGGCAGTAATCCTCCGCCGCGTCGTTGCGGTTGCGCCGAACAGCTATGCGGCCCATGCTAATCTCGCTACCGCGCTGTATGAGCTAAAGCAATTCGCGGCCGCCGTCATCGAGTATGAGTGGCTGCTGAAAGCGAAACCCGATCTCAACGTAGCTTATTATTTCATTGCCACGGCGCATGACTATCTTGGAGAATACGATCAAGCGCTTGACGCCTACGAAAGTTTTCTCTCGCGCGCGGACGCCAAAGCAAACCAACTCGAGCTCGAGAAAGTTAAGTTGAGGCTGCCCTTTCTAAGAAAGCAGATTCAATTGGGTCAAGGTGTAAAACGAAAATCCTAATCCACCCCGCAAACTGTGCACTGAACATGATTCTTGCGAGCATACAGCGTCAATTAATCCAGGTTTCGCCTGCACTTTTGTTCGCTGTGCTCTTTGTGCTGACGGTGAGCGCGCAGCAACCCAGGCAGTTGGACCAAACTGCACCGCCTCCCGCCAAAGTCATAACGCGCGAAGAGCGCGCACAACTCAACCAATCTAAAGACGAGAAGGCCCGTCTTAAGTTGACCCTCGAACTCGCGGAACATCATCTCGCTAATGCCGAGAATCACACCTCGCAACAGCAGTTTGAAGGTGCGGCGTCGGAAGCCGGGATGTATTGGGCGCTGATTGAAGACGCATTTGCCTTTATGAAGAAGCTCACACAAGACAACAACCGGAGACGCGATCTCTACAAGCGACTGGAGCTGTCGCTGCGCGCCCACGGACCACGATGGACCACCATCCGCCGCAGCACCCCCGCTGAATATGCTGTGTGGATAAAAGAGATCGAAGAGTTTGCGCGGAATGGACGAACCGAAGCCCTAAATTCTTTTTACGGCAACACGGTAATTCGTGAAGGTTCACAGAAGGCCACGGATCCAAAGGAAGTCGCCAAGCCGTTGGAGAAGCCCTAACGCCAAGAGAGAAATTAAATAACTATGACAGCCCGTGCCCCCATCCTCTTTCTTACAATCGTCTCGCTTCTCTTGTTCAGTTCGTTCGCCAACGCCTTCCAGGCCCGTGAGCACCTGACCGCGCAAGAGATCGATCTAGTCAAAGACGCGCAGATTCTCGATAAACGGATCGAGATTTTTATCAAAGCTGCAGATCGCCGGATGCTGGTGTTAAATGCCGGCGCGACCGAGGCAACGACAACCAAGCAATTGAAGAAGGATTCCGAAACGTGGGGTGAACTACCGGCGGGTTCCCGGGCTGAACTAATCGGAGACATCGCGGGAATCTTTGATGAGGCCATCACAAATATCGATGACGTCAGTTCGCGTGATGAAAAGAACCCGTTGATTCCGAAGGCACTGCGCAAGTTGGCTGCGGCGGCAGCGCGGATCGTTGAGCAGTTGAAACCGGCTGAGGCCCAGGCAAAGGGAGAAGTAGAACTGAGCAGCTTCGATCAGCTTACGGAAAACGCCGAATCAATCCTTTCGGCGGCGGGCAAACTGCCACCGCCGACTGCAGCCGAGAAAAAAGGAAAAAGTAAGACGAACTGAGAAGATTTCCATTTGTCATTTGAAATTTGTCATTCGCAGATTCAACTTCGAAGTGCAACAGAACTGTTTTTGTGGCTTCGCCCCAGAGGGGCGAGATGTTTATAGCTAAAGCGTTTTTTCTTTACCCGAAGCTCCGGAGGAGCGCAATCGCTTTTGGCTGCCTGGAGGCGAAGGTTCCGTTGCCGGTTTCGCTCCTAACCGGAGCGAGATTCTTGGACGTGCGCCTGTAGCTATAAACATCTCGCTCCGCTGGAGCGAAAGCGAATTCGCTTGTTGCACTTGTAAGTTGAATTCACCAATTTCAAATGACAAATTTCAAATCGTTTTTTAAGGACTGATAGCCTCGCCATTCAGCAAACGTTTCTCTCTAGCCCCGCCCTTTCCGCCGCACTTCCGCCCTTACCTGATTCGCTTCTTGAGAAAGAGCCGTGCCCACGCTGGTCTCGTCGCCTTCTTCTTTAGCGGTAGCGGAAGATCGCAGGCGCGCCGTAGTTTCGCCGACTGCAAAGAGTTGAAACTCTATCTTCGCTTCCGTCTTGTCGACGCCTCCGGATCCAATACCCGTGGCGCGTCCCAGGAATCCTCCGACTTTTTTGGCTGCTGATGTTTTCAGCCCCGTCAGGTCCGTGTACAGAATGAAGTCGCATTGCTTCGCCTTGGCTTCAACCTCTGCTTCACGCGGTGAGATTGCGTTCAACGCCACAGCTTCGACGCCCTTCTCCTGAATTTCCGCCAACAGCCGGCCGCGCAGTGAATCCTGTGAAATGCTGCGATCGGTTTTGTTGTTGATCTGAACTACGCCAACCCGAATACTGCCGAGAGCTTTTGCGTTGTTACTGTTTGTAGGACTGCTCTGTTCGTCGTCAGATGGGGACTGTCCTTTCGCCATCTGCGCGGTCATCTCCGCCATTGACGGCATTGCATATAATTCCTGACTACTCGCCGCTTCAACGTAACCTGCAGGTATGTCAAACAACGCAGCATCCAGTGGCTCACGCGAAAGTTCTACAACTTCTTTGGTCGATGAAAAAGCCACTCTGCCATCAGGACCATATGACGTCGTTGTTTCCTGCAGCGCATAACCGGTTCGCGCCGCGCCTTGCCGATTGAAACGAACTGTGTCCCGACAGCCGCCAGCGCGTGCGGACGGCATTCCCATCGACGTGTGGCCGACATCACAATTGAGACCAAAGGAAAAATCAATGTACCAGCCATCCGTCTCCATACGTTGCTTCATGGGATTACAAGCGTCCGGCGAAGACTCAATGGACAGGGTCGTCTTAATGTGGCGAGCCTGGAAACCAAACATCTCTTTGCGTTCGCCCGTGTCAACAGCTGTTGTGGTGTAGGTAACTACGCCGCCGCGTCGCGAAGGTTCTGAGGTTCCGCCGGCAGTCGTGGGACGCGGAACTGCATCAACAGTTTCCATCGGCGTGATGACATACTTCCGCGCGCTGTCACTGATCTGAATCGTGCGTTTCAGATCACACTGGGTGACGTTAATGATGTCTCGTCCGTAACCCAATTTCATTTCCGAACGCTCACGAGTGCCTTTCAGCATCGTGGTCGTCTCCATCGGTTGTCCCGAAGTAGTTGTTCGGTAGGTAATCTTCAGATCATTTTTCACTGGCGCTGTTGGCGCCGCTGCAGGCTTCCGCGTGCGTTGCGCCATGGAGGCGAAAGACGAAGCAAACAACAAAACTAAGACTCCCATCAGAGTCAATCCCAAAAACCTTTTTCCCATTACATTCTCCTCGTCGTGGTTAATCAATTATTGCTGCACTCCTTGCTTAACGCGTATAGAAAAGACAAATCGGGTGCCTTAATTTGAAATTCTCTGTGCCTCCTCCGCGTTCTCTGTGTCTCGGCAGTGAGTTTTGCGTAGAGCTGATCCACCACGGAGACACAGAGTAGGCAGAGGTTTCACGGAGAAAGTGAATTTAGGACGCTATCACAAACCGGTTTCGCCTTCGTCAGTCGCGCGCTTTCCGCAGTGTCTCTGTAGCGCGATCGATCGCGGCGACTATGCGGGCCAAACCTTCGGCCGCGTTGGACGTATTTCTGTCATCGAGCGCCTGGCGAAAATCGGGAAGCGGTTGAGCCGCGTAACCAGTGTAAGTTCCGGGCGCATAAATCTGATGCGTATACCAGGTTCGCCCGCGCAGTCCGCGTTCATCCGTCAACGATCGCTCAACCTGGATCAGAGCGTCGTTGATTCGTTTCAGCCTCGCGACTGCGCGTGGGTGACGGTCGTTTGCTTCAACCCGCGTGCTTTCAATCTCGCGAACTGTTTCTTGTCGGGCCTTTTCGATCCGTTCAGCTTCTTCCGTAAAGTTCTGAAGCGCTTTATTCATCTGTTTCTCATCAAGGCTCCCGGCGAGCTTGCGACGTCGGGCGGTCTTCATAGACTCATCGAAGAACTCGCGCATCTGTGTCGCGTAGTCGCGATAGTCGAGCGGCAGCCCGTCAGCCTCCGCCAGACGCAGTGCGACCGTACCCCAAAGCTGTGCAGCCGCAACATGGTAGACAAAGTTTGGATCACCGAAGTGACTCATCCAATAAAAAGAATCATAAACAGAATGATAAACACCATAGTCGCCGCCAAACCCCATATCACTAGCCGGGATTCCGAGGTGTTGTAAAAACGGTGTGAAGTCTGAGCCCGAACCCAGGGCGCCTATACGCGCTTCAGCAATTTTCGTATCCGAGGCCGCTTCTGCATTCGTCAACTCCGGGTCCGGCTGGTCCTCTTGCGCGCGAGCCTGCCACTGCTGGTAGATCGACTGGCCCGTTTTTGGATCCTTCACGTCACGCGTCGCGCCGCGAATAAGTTTCCACATCGAAGGCACGGACGACGCGCCAAAATTTGGACCCGAAACCGCGGCATCCATGTTGAGGTAAGCAACGGCCTTTTCTTTCAACTCAGCGGCGTTCTCTTCTGCCCATTCAGTCGATCCCAACAACCCATACTCTTCAGCGTCCCAACTGCAAAGCACAATCGAGCGTTTTGGTTTCCAGCCTTTCTTCAACAGAACGCCGAACCCACGCGCGGCTTCGAGCATCGCGCTCGTACCACTGTTTGGATCCACCGCGCCAAAAACCCAGGCGTCGCGGTGGTTGCCCATGATCACCCAGCGATCTTTTTCTTCGTCGCCATCGATTCGCGAAATCACGTTCCAGATCTTTCGCACTTGATAATCCATCGACGTCTTCAGGTGAACGCGGACGTATTCCGTGCCGCCAACGTGGTACGCAAACGGCAACGCGCCTTGAAAACCCTTCGGTCTTAACGGACCGCGGAGTGGTTCCAACAAACGTCTCGCGTCGCCATATGAAATCGGTTGAATCGGAATACGCGGAATAGTCGTCGCTTCTTCCATCTTTATCCGCGGCACACCAGGTATAGCAGGTTTGCCTATCGTCAGTGGATCGCCAGGCGCGGTCGACAGGAATTGGACTGAACCACGTTGGGCCGCATCCGCCGGCCGCCACGGGCCCTTCGGATACACATCGCCTTGCGCATAACCATCGTCGGCAGGATCAGAATAGATAATCAAACCAACCGCGCCGTGATCTTGCGCGACCTTCCCTTTGACACCACGAAAGGAGTTGCCGTAGCGCGCAATGACGATCTTCCCGGTCACGTCAACGCCGAGTTTCTTTAATGCTTCGTAGTCAGGCGGCAAGCCATAATTGACGTAGACCAACGGTGCGGTTACGTCGCCGCTCGGGCTGTAGCCGTTGAAGAGCGGGATGACTTTAGGATTGGACGATGTAGGGTCCTCAGCGATTGCCGGTTCTTTTACAAGTAGTCGTTCGCGCCGCGGCCGCACCAGCTCTACAATCGCAGGCGCCTTCGGATACGGTAGCAACACTTCGTATTCCTTCAGCTCCGACGAAATGCCGTAACTGCGAACATGATCGCGAACGTAGATCGCCGTTGCGTAGTCTTCTTTAGTGCCGGCTACGTGGGGCTCCGCTGTCAATCGCCGCAAATGCTCGCGCGCCGAATCCGGCGCCGGCACCGCGCGGAATTCGTCTTCCAAACGGCGCTCCCGAGCGGAACCTTCGTTTGTGAAACCATCAAGAACCGCAGGCGACGCGGCGTTTTGTGATACAACCGCGTTAAGGTTTGCGGCAGCGGTCAAAAACCCCAGTGCCAATAGCATCACTACTGCGTGGCGTATGAATCTCATTTGTTCGTTTCCCCAATTCGCCGGTTAGTACATTTCAAATTGAACAATGTCGGTTTCCTGATCGTAACTGAAGTCACTGACAGTGAAAGGACACGCATCGATGGACAGCAGATATTATCCCGGCGTTGAAGCAGATGTCTTCAAACTCGTCGCTGAGCTTCGGACTGTTTTTGATCAGGATTACGACGTGCAAACCATGCACGTGTCGTCGACCACAATTGTGCAAGCGCGAAAGTCTAGCACGTTGCGCGACCTTACCGGGCTCTCAGCAGCGTTGACCATAAAGATCACGCCGGAAGCCGGTGGCACACGGGTGGAGATGGGCATGCAGAAGTGGCTGGACAAAGCAGCCGTCGCGGCGGTGGCCGTTTTCATTTCTGCCGGACTGCTGTTGGCGCTGCCTGCTCTCGGCGCTTACTGGCAATACAAACTCACTGAAGACGCCTGGAAAATAGTTGAAGCACATCTGGCACGCAAAGCCGGCGCTTATGTTCCTCCACTACCCGGACGCTGCGGCAGTTGCGGCGCCGCTAACACCGCCGAGGCTAGTTTCTGTTCTGCCTGCGGCGCAACTTTCAAAGCAACAGCATGTCCGGCATGCAACGCCGTTCCCAAAGATCCGTCATCGCGATTCTGCAATCAATGCGGCAGCAAGCTGTAATCGCGTCGTTGCTCAAGTGTTTGGCTGGGACCACGGGCGTCCCGCCCGCAATGAGCGCGAAGCGCGAATAGTTGTTCAGATTCTTTGCCGTGCTGTCCGTTTTCGCCTTCGGCGTTTGCGGGCGGGACGCCCGGCGGTCCCAGCCAATCACTTGGTCACTTTCGGGAATTATTAGTCGTGCCGCAACGCGCGCACCGGATCGATCCGGGCCGCCCGTGCTGCCGGGTAGAGCGCGGCAAGAATTGAAACGAATAACGCGAAAAGAATGGCCCCGATTGAGAGCCAGGGCGGCAAGTAAAAGAAGTCGACAAACGATGCGCCGTTTGGTTTCAGAAAAAATCGGTATGCAAGCCGATTCGCAATCGCATCGATGGCCCAGGCGGCAAGCACCCCGATAAAGCCTCCCAGCAAGCCCAGCACCGCGGCCTCCACAAAAAAGATCAATTTGATTTCGCGATCTTCGGCGCCAATCGCCTTCATGATCCCAATCTCCCGAGTGCGCTCGAGAATTGACATGATCATCGTGTTGGCGATGCCAAAAGAAGCCACCAGGAGCGAGATACCGCCCAACAATCCCAGGACGGAATCAATGATCAGAAAAACAGTGCGAAACTGTTCCAGCTGATCCACGATCGAGAAACTTGCAAAGCCCAACTCTTTAAGTCGACTGCGTACCGCCGTCAAGGCAACGGGATCGTTAACTCTGATTATTGCGGAGTCGTAGCCTTCTGTATCCGACTCCCCCACCTTGCCGCTTTCGCGCGCCAGCGCCAACGCAACCTGACCCATCGGCCCACGATGATCGATACCCCACTGGCGCGCCGCCGGTAGTGGGATGTAAATTCGCGCCCCTGGAAACAAACCGCGCAGGCCACCCTGTCCGGCGCCATCCTTAACCTGCGGATTTAGAACCCCGACGATACGAAATCTCTTCGCCACCAGTTCACTTCCCTCATCCGGCGAACTATCGTCATCAAGTGGCAACCCGAAAAAATTTGGGGCTCCTTCTTGGTTATCACTCGACCCGTTCGCTGCTTCCTTAGGCGTCGATAAGAACTCCAGGGTCTTGCCGATAGCGTCGGCTGGTTTCTCGTAACCAAAGTCACTAGCGAAGGTATCGCTGACGATGGCTTCGTCGGCGTCGGCCGCGCTGATCATCTGTCCGGCAACGAGCTCCTTGAAGCGGGAGCCTTCGTTAGGCACCGATGCACCACCAATTGACTCGATCTGCGAATGGCCGTTTGTCCTGACAAATCCCACTAACTGAATCGAAGGTTCAACGTAAGCGACGCCCGGAATCTTGGAGATCTCCTCGACCGCTGAGTCATCAAGAGAGCGAGTCGGCTCTGTATCGGTCCTGCGGCGGCGGTCACCGTCGTTTCGTGATCCCGACTGTCCTTTGGGAGCGACGAGGCTGCCCATGGTGCGGCCAAATACCTGGACCTCGTTGAAAAGATCGAGCGCCTTGAAGCGCGAGAGCATGTTTCGTTGCAAGCCAAGCCCGAACGAGACCATGGTGACAATCACCGCCACGCCGACAATCACACCCATGGTAGTTAGTATGGCGCGCAGCTTCGCCTGGCGCAGATTCCGCAAGGCTAACTGAAAGATGTCGAAGAAACTCATGATTGCGTTTGTTCGGTCTTTGAGATTTCAACCTCGTCGAGTTCGTCGGCTCCCACCAGTTCGCGGCGAGATGATTGGACTTGACAGCTGTTCATAGTGTTATTAGCAAATTAAAATGTCCGGTTTTATTAGCAAGTGAAGTGTCCGTTTTTGCCATTTCAATATCCAGCAGTAGTAGCTGTGGGAATGTGGGAAAGTCAGGCGGCTTTTTGGCCTGACTTTTCCAAGCCGCGGTG
>DASYLB010000009.1:0-352679 GCA_036009765.1 Pyrinomonadaceae bacterium
CCGAGCGCGGTAGCGCCGGATGCTGGAATCAACGGATCTGATTTAGATTGCCAGAGCATGGGTTTCGGTCCCTCGTTACATAGATCTCCAAAAGTTGACTTGGGATCCGGCGCTACCGCGCTCGGTTCTGTAATGAGCTGACCCACTACTCATTGCTGATGCCCGGTTGACAAAGAATTAGAATTAGTCTAAATCTATAGCTGTGGCTCAGGTGAAGGAAAATAAGACTGAAGACAAGTTGACGCGTCAGCGGGATGCCGTGCTTCAGGTCATTCGTGCGCGCGAAGACCATCCGACGGCGAATGAGATTTTCCAGGCGGCACGCGAGCATTTGCCTACCATTAGTTATGCCACCGTTTACAACTCGCTCCGCTTTCTAAGAGAAGCGGGTCTGGTGCACGAGATCAAGTTTGGTGATGGCGCCAGTCGGTACGATCGGGAAACGGATCGCCACGACCATGCCATCTGCAACGAATGTGGAAAGTTAGTCGACTTCGATTTGCCGCAAGCCGCTGATCTTATTCAGGCGGCCGCGCGAAAGTCGAAGTTTCAAGCCGCGTCGGTTCATCTGACGCTCAGAGGAATATGTCCCGATTGCCGCAAAGCGTAGCCGTCGGGAAGCGAATTTGGTAACGCAAAATCATTAACTGAAAAACTGGAGGATTCATGACAGCAGCGACAGCGACAGCAACAGCAACTGAGAAGGCGATGGTTGGCCAGCCGGCGCCGAATTTCGATATGGGCTCGACCAAAAACATTGAGAAGCTAAACGAAGGCGTAAAGCTCGAAGATTACAAGGGCCGCTGGCTAGTGCTACTTTTTTACCCGCTGGATTTTACCTTTGTTTGTCCTACAGAGTTGACCGCGTTCAGCGATCGCTATGAAGAGTTTCAGGGCATCGGCGCTGACATTATCGGCGTCTCGACTGACTCTGTCTTTTCTCATCGCGCGTGGATTAAGACACCGCGTGACAAAGGTGGCGTTGAAGGTTTGGTATATCCGCTCGCCGCCGACGCGACCAAGACGGTCTCGCGTGACTATGGTGTGTTGATTGAAGATCGCGGCATCGCGTTGCGCGGTCTCTTCATCATCGATCCCGAAGGCGTTCTTCGTTACAAAGTCGTGCACGATCTGAACATCGGGCGCTCGGCTGAAGAAACTCTGCGCGTGATTCAAGCACTGCAGACTGGCGGGCTTTGCCAGGCTGAGTGGAAGCCAGGACAGAAGACGCTCAATGCGTAAAGACAGTGAAGAGTGAAGAGTGAACTAGTCAAGAACTATGCTTCTGGCTTTTCACTTTTCACTCTCAACTTTTCACCGGTAAAAATCTATGGGAATGAGAATTGGAACAGAAATGCCGCGACTCGAGGGCGCGACTGAATGGTTCGGTGGCACGCAGGCGCACGCCGAAATGGAAGCCAAAGGGTACCCGACGCTGGTCCACTTTTGGTCGATGAGTTGCGGGATGTGCAAAGACAATATGCCGCGGCTGGCAGAGTGGCGAGACACTTTAAAGGAACAAGGTCTGAGAGTGGTGGCCATTCACATGCCGCGCTATGAGGCAGATACAGATGTCGAAGCCGTGCGCGACGCCATCGCGGCAAACTCGATCATTGAGCCGTGTGCGATAGACAATGAGCACAAGCTCAAGGATGCTTTCCTGAATGAGCAGGGTTATGTTCCCGCCTACTATCTTTTTGATGGCGAAGGAAAGCTGCGCAGTTTTGCTGCCGGAGAACGTGGCCTCGATTTACTGAAGTCCACGCTCGACCGTGTACTGGCGGCGCACAATAAGAACAGCGAAGTAGCAGTCTAAAGGCCGGGAGTTTAAGAGTTCAGGCTGTTGACTAGCGGCCAAAAACAAAAGCTAAAGCTTGAACTCTGAACTACCAGCCCTCAACCTGCACCAGTGCCTACTGCGTCAGAGCTTTGGCAAACAGGAACAGAAGATAAACGCTAACAAGCGCCGAGCCAATCGCCAAACCTGCCAGCAGAAGAATTATCAAGCCCACGAATAACCAGTCGCTGATTTTGCCCTTGCGTGCTTCCTCCGCAGAAACTGTGGCCCGTTTGCTAAGTAGCGCCACGTTCATCTGGTTTGATTTCCACCAGGCGTCGAAGAGATCGCCAACCACCGGCACCGAACCCAACAGGTAGTCAACCGCGATGTTCAAGCCCATGCGCAACAGCGTTACTTTGGGAACGCGGTAACGAACTGCGGAAACTAAAATATAGAAGGACACGAGCGACGTAGCGGTATCGCCGAAACCTGGTATCAAGCCGACCAACGCATCCAATCCAAAACGCCAGTTGATTCCCGGAATCCTGATCAAGTCATCCATCAACCAGCCCAAGCGTTCGAGACTCTCGTCGACTTTCACCGATTGTCGCGATGGTTCGACCGTTTGGTTGAGTCGTTCGCGGCCTTGAAGTTTGTAGGAAGCACTCATCGTCTAAGTGGGACAGACATTTCTTGTCTGTCCTTTTTTGTCTACGTGGGCCGAATGGATTCAGCCAATTGGAAAGGCATGATGCCGGTCCTACCTCAGCGTATGCGCGTCACCTGTTGCCAAAAAAATTTTCCCACGCGCGCAAAAGCATTGAGTGGATTGCGGTCGCCGCCACGCTGATTCGATTTTGACGGCAACCCAAGGGAAGTCGCCAGTTCCGGATCCGGCTTTGCGATGTCCTCATCACCACGCTTGCTGGCTAACCAGCGATTAAAAGTACGCGCGACGCCGCGTCTTTGTTCCAGCGGCGCCTCGGCAATGAGCGCGCCACGAAGGTCGTCGAGCTCAGCTATCTCGAGCAAGTTTGCGCGATAGTAATTGCGAAAGGCAGCCAGTAATTTTTCTTCACCAAGCTGACGCTGCAACTCAACAAACATCAACGTGCCTTTGGTGGTAACCACGGCTGCATACTGAAACGTATTGCGATAATCGCGCGATGGCCGGTTTGCGTCCATGTCTTCCCCGCCAAAGGTGCGATATAAGCGGTAGACGCCTTCCAGCTGATCCTCCAAAACGAGAGCCGCCTTTTGCTGACCATACATTTCGCGGAAGTACAACAACGCTGACCAGCTAGCCATCGACTCGTCGAGTACCGGCTCACGTCCAGGGTCGTTTCCGACTGCCCGGCCCCACCACTCGTGGGCGGTTAGTCGCGCTACACTCCACTCCAGACTTTCCTCGACTGAAGGACGTTGCTCGCGAATAATCTCGGGTAGATTGCGCATTGCCGGTGAGTCGAAATCGACGTAGTAAGCGCTCGCGATTATCTCCAGTCCAGCGAACTCATTGCTACCGAAGCCGGCGACCAGCGGGGCCTCGGCGATGTTGATCGTTTTGAAAGGCAGCGCCCCAAATTTGGCGGTAAAGATTCGCAAGGCATCTTCCGCCATGGTGAGCACGCGTTTTCCGATCCGTTCGTGCTCCGGAATGAAAATGGATCGTACTGTCGTGTCGCCAACTTGCGTTTGTTCCGAACGCAGGTTGCGCCCGGCAATAATCGCGAAGTCGCGAAGGTCCGGAGCGGAGTAAACTACCGACTTTCCCTTGGCGGACGCTGAACCTTCGCCTGCTGAGGTGAAGACGACTATGCCGGGTGATACTTCTATTGTGACCGCATAGTCCGCGGCTTCGTTGAAGACAATATCGCCAACACTGGGTTCGAGCTTGCGTAGCCATTCATCGCCGTCGTGGACTGCCAGCACGGGATGGAACGTGCCGAGCAGCATGACGCCGCGACAGCGGAAGTTGAGGTCGCGCGGACGACGCATTTCCCGGTCGCCGCGAAGCGCAGCGCTGACTTGCTTGACGACGTGCGCGGTCAATCCCGTTTCGTCCGGATCGACTTCCGGCACTGTTCCCTTAAAGCCGATAAGGACCTCCGTTGAATTTCCCGGCGCAACTTGCTCGCTCAGATTAACGCGCAAGGTTGTTCCCTGGTCGTCGATTGAATAGGTCAAAGGCGTTCCGTCGGCTGCGGAGCGCACCTCGGTAATATCAATGCGAGGCTCTTCGGATTCCGGGGCTTGGGAAGCGGCGGCGCCTGAAGCTGATGTCTGATCCTGCCGCAGGTTGGAGTAGAGATGAAAGTAGAGTGTAGCGTTCGGATGCTCACCGTGATTAATCCACAACACGCGTTCGCTGCCCGAGTACGACAGTGCGTCGAAATCGAGTTGGAGTTGGATCTGGTATTGGTGACGTTTGACTTCTGCCCGTTCCAAGGACTGTGCGGTTGAGATTGTGGCAAGCGAGAGGAGTACTAACAGACAAAGGCCCAGCGAAACTATGGGCGACCTTTTCAAGTCTCGAAAGGAACATTCAGAAGCGGGAGCGGTAGCGCCCGGGTTGTTCGGTTGTAGAACTTGACTGGTTCTCAGCGCCAAAGGCGCGACGTGTAATAGCCCAGGGCAACGCCCTGAGTGACACGTTCCTGAGGGGCAAGCGCTGAAGGCGCGCAATAGGTCCATGAGACCAAAAAGACAGTGATTTGTTGACCTTCGCATCATTTCGCGCCTTCAGCGCTTAGAAGTTTCAAACGTACGCAGCTGGGCCGATGGCGCAGGCTTTCACAGTTCGCGCCTTTGGCGCTGAAGAGTCGAAGTCGTCCGCAGGCTGCTACCGCGTTCAGTTCTTCCGTGGGGCTCGGCCTTCCAATATCGAAATCGAGCGAATCACGTCGCCGCGAGCGATGTTATCAACAACGTCCATGCCGTTAACGACGTTGCCAAAAACAGTGTATCCACCCTCGAGATGCGGCTGCGGTGAATGCGTAACAAACCACTGCGAGCCGCCGGTGTCTTTTCCGGAAAGTGCCATGCCGACGGCGCCGCGGTTGTACGGCACTTCGTTTATCTCGCAACGGATTTGATAGCCAGGCCCACCGTTGCCGTCGCCACGCGGATCGCCATCCTGAATCACAAAGTTTGGCACCACACGATGAATTGTGATCCCGTCGAAGTAGCCGCGCTTGGCGAGTTGGATAAAGTTATCAACGGTCAGAGGGGCGTCGCCGGGCAGCAGTTCAATAGTAAACGACCCGCGCGTCGTCGTAACCACTGCATTGAATCGTTTGCCGATGCGCGCGAGCGCTCGTTCGTAATCGAGACCGGTGTTGCTGGTTTGCACCGTGCCGATGCGCGACGAAAAATCACCGGCGCCATTTGCTTTCAACACGGCAACGGCTTTGCGGCGAATAAGATGATCCGGGGAATTGAGCGCAGTCTTGATCGCGTCGTTGGCTTTCGCGCTCTTCTGTTTTCCCAGCGAGTCGAGAACTGCGAGCGCGGCATCGTTGAGTTGCGCATCAGCTAACGCTACCGGCAGGGCAGCGACTAACGCGCGAGTGTTCGTCTCGTCAGGTGGGAGTTCGCCTAGAAGTCCGGCAGCGGAGGCGCGCACCATAACGTCCGTTTCCCTGAGATGTTTTCGCGCCACCTCAGACAGATCTTTAGTCTTGAATGCGGAATAGGCTTGCAGCACGTCGGGGATAGCATACTCAGAATGGACAGCGACGAGCGTATTGATGACGAGGCCGGAGTTTCGATAATCGAGCATTGCTCGCAGAATTTCCTCGGCCAGGTTGCGACCCAAGTTGTTGCCCTTGGACGTCGCAGTTGCAACAGCAATCTCGCCGAGCCCCTGGGCCCAGCCTGACCCTGCTCTCCAATTCAAGAGAATTGCTCTAACCGCTTTCTCCTTAGCGGAGGAACCTTCGGAATCTGCTACCAGAGCGGCGGGCTCGACCCGTGCGAGGGCGATTTCGAGTTCTGGCGCTGCATGGCCAAAGGAATCACTGGTGGCTTTCAGCCATTTGCGCAACTCTAGATTCGTCACGCCCTGACCTAACCTTCCAAGCGTGGTCGCCAACTCCAGGACTTCGTTTGCTTCAGTGGGCACTCTGGATCCGCCAGGCTTAGCGAGATGGGAGGCGCGAGCGAGAAGAGGGTTTAGAGCCCTCTGATCCTTCAGGGCAGCCAACGAGCGAATCGCGCTGACGCGTACGCGCAGGTCTTTGTCCTTAAGCGACCGATCCAGCAGCGACTCAAAAGCGGCCTTGTCTTCTGTTGCGCCAAGCACGCGCGCAGCGTTGGCGCGCACGACCGGATCTGGGTCATTAACGAGAAGTTGACGCAGTTGCGCGTTTCCGTCCGTTAGTTTGAGTCGTGCCAGCGTATTGGCGGCATCCGCACGGATACGGGGATTTGAATAGTGCAGAAACGCTACGACTACTGGGCCGGCATTCGCGGGTTTGGTGCGCAACACCGCCGTCAGCCCGAGTAACACAACCAAATCGTCAGGCGCGGATCGCTTGCGGTTTTCGAAACTCAAGGTGTCCAGTACCACAGCAGCCAACTCCTGAGCACGTGCTTCATTTTCTTTCGGCAATGCTGCCGTGATCTTCCCGAGCGCCTCAAGGGCGCGGGCGTGGGCCTCAGTATTCCGGTTGTCTTTCAAAACCGAAACCAGTGCGTCTGCTGCGAGCGGCGATTCAATCTCCCCGAGCGCGAATGCTGCCATGGCGCGCACTTCAGATTCATCATCTTTCTGCAACAACGAAATCAGATCAGCGACGGCCTCTTCGTTCCCAATGCGTGCGGCCGCCAGCGCTGCGCGAGTGCGCACGTGTGCGTTCCGGGCGGTAAACAAGCTGCGCACGTCGTCATCCCAGCGGCGTTCGTCTTCAGCGCGAACAATTCGCAGCAGCAGAATCTTTGAGACGGGATCGCCGGACGTCGGGTTTTGCAGCTTGCGGTTAGCCCGCTGCGCCATAGCGTTTGTGGTTAGGAAAACCAGCAGCAGGCAAACAGTTAGCACTCGCATACCGGAGTGCAATCGTAGGCTGTTAGTTTTGGGAGAAGGGTTCATCTGTTTTCCAAAGCCTGTGGGATCGAAGAACGCGTTTTCTGTTGCAGTATTGCGCGGGGGATTTGTTGCTCTTCATGTATCAGGCAGACGGCTGGATTATGTCAAGGTGGGAAGCGGCAGCGAGAGCGTCCGGAAAGCAAAAGGCGCCTCATCCTTTGCAAGGACGAGGCGCCGAAAACTTCGCTCGCGCGGAAGCTTAGCTTGCTACGCTCGAGACGTTGGCAATCTCGGTAGACTCCGGAGTAGAGTCTGCGTTGATTGGTTTCATACTGGTGGTGTCAAGCGGCTGATCATCGCGGCCGTTGCTCTTGCTCTTGCCGGTGCTCATCTTGATCATTTTGCAAGTGCCCTCAAACAGTGCGCCTGGCTCGATCATCAATGAAGCAGTTTGAATGTTGCCATTCAGTTTAGCAGCACGACCGAGTTCGAGACGCTGAGTTGCAATGATGTCACCATTGACTGTGCCGTGAATTACGGCGACTGCCACTTCGATGTTGGCATCCACTTTGCCATTCGCGCCGACAATCAAAGTTCCGCTGGTGGAATTGATTCGTCCTGACAAGTGGCCATCAACGCGCATCATCGCTTTAAAGTTGGCTTCACCCGAAACCACCGTGCCGCTGCCAACAAAGCCGCTGAGATTGCCTTCTTTGATTTCACGCGCCAGCGATTCGCTCTCCGTCAAGGCCTTTGGCGAAGATTGAGAGTAGTCGGGCTGTGGTTTCACTTCCGGGGTCGCCGGTTGATACGAGTTGAAAGTTCTGGGGGTGGTATACGGTGCCGCTTCCGGTTTCTCTGGCAAAACTTCGTTTTCCGCGGACTCCTTCGGGTTTTTTCCTATCCTAAGCATTGGTAAACCTCCGTAGTTTGGGGGCCGCGGGATTAAGTCACAGATGTCATCGAAGACGGTAAAGTAACAAAAAAGCCTGCGTGCCTTGTGTTAGTGGAATTATCAGCCTTGAAGACTGCTCTGATTGGTCATCCGCCCAGAAGCGGGGGAGACATAATAGACAACAAGCCCTTCAGTGTCTAGGCCTGTAATCGAATTGTAATCCGGCGAAACTAATTCTTTGTGGCGCCGGAAAATTCTCGACCGGCGGAGTCGGAGATGACGCACTTAGGCGCCCGTCGCCACCGCCAGTTCGTAGGTGCTTGAGCGTCCCTGGCGAGGCGATCCGGCCGCGCCGAAGGAGTACTCAGGTACAGTGAATAAACACTCGCCGTCAAAAACTGCGCCGAGCTTTACCGAGAGAGCGCGAGTCAAAATTTGTCCCGTCACGCGCGCCTGGCTTTCGAGCACTACGCGTTCAGTCGCGGTAATGTTTCCAGTTACCCAACCGTTGATTATGGCCACTCTAACGTCTACATCTGCCTCGATCCGTCCCCGGTGAGTAAGCACCAAAGTGCCTTCAGGTGAACTTATGGGTCCGAAGGAATAGCCATCGAAGTGCAAAACTCCTTCAAAGCTGAGTTCGCAATTCGAACCAGGAAAAGAGCCAATGTAAATTTCCGACGTTTCTTCTTCGTCGGACGGTGGGGCCTGATGGGGGAGCGGATGCCTCGCTGCCTGTAGATCGTCCAACCAGCGACTGAAGGGTTTGCTGACATCAAAAGCGTCAGCAGCCAGAAGCGGGGTGGTAGCGCTGCCAGATTCGGCTGTTTCGGAAAAAATATTCATAGGTTGTCGGCTTCCCAACTCAACGACGAGCAAAAATCCGCACGGCTGTTAAGGACACTTCGGTTAGTGAGACTAGGCGACTACTACGATTTGTGAGAGCGAGCAACCTTCCCTGGTCGGGGGGTATCGGGAAAACTCAGGGAAACTACACCTTGGAGGCCCAGAACGTAACACAGCAGGCGGGATACTACAAGCATTTTTGCCTGGCCGGCTGGAGCCGCGTTGCCGCCGGCCGTGGAAACGTCCAGCCTGGATGGGCGACTTATTTTCCGTTTTGAATACTTGCTGCGAGCACATCATTCAGGGCGCAGATTGCGGCCTTCTTTGGCGCCAAGGGTAACTTCATATTCGTTATGTCAACCGAGCTGTTACCGATCAATGTCGCAGCACCCAGCCGGATCCAGCCTTTGCCGAAGTCGGCGTATAGCGGGATACGCATGGCGAAGTCGTTTGAGACGCCACTCTGGGTTATTTTTCCGGAGAGAGAGTTGTCGGCGTTTATCTGGTAGTCGAACCGATAGCTCGGCATTTCAGTTCCATATACGTACTCATTAAAGAACCAGTCCATCTTTCCGTTGCCATCGATGTTCATCGACGGCGTGATGTGCTTCTCGACTATTCGTTTGAAGTCTTCCGTTGAAACGTCTTTGTTAAAATGAGACTGAACAAAGTCTTTCATCATCGCCTGAAATTCTGCGTCGCCCGCGCGCGCGTCATACATCATCATCCGGATCATATGAAGGATGTATGCGCCCTTTGGATAGATGGAATAGCGAGCTACGTTTCCGGTCTTTCCGCTGTTGAGGCGATAGCCCTGAGTGACTGGCCCCACGGTGTATGGCTTACGACCTTTTGTTTGCGGATTGGCTTCGAGGATGAGCTTGCGCTGGTTTTCCCAGAACTCGACGAACTTGGCCATGTCCTTACGAACATACCAGACGTAAAGTGAGGTGGAGAATTCGGCAAAGCCCTCGCTCATCCATTGGTCGCGATAGCTATTCCAGCCGATTATGTGTCCCCACCATTGATGAGCAATTTCGTGAGGTGCAACGTAGCGCCAGAAGTTGTCGGTGCCGCCCCCGACGCCCATTAGCTGGCTCCGCTGAGTGCTGTCCATAAAGGCTGTGTAAGGCATGAAGACCAGCGTCGGCCACGCCTGACCAAAAAAGCCGGCGGGCTGTTGAGTCATCGCGATGCGCGTGTATGGAAGCTTGCCGAAGTAGGCGTTGTAGACACGAGTGGCATTCTGGGTGTCGCCAATCGCCTGGTCGGCGATCGCGGTGGTGGAGATCGATCCGAGGGTGGTCATCGTTTTTACCCCTGCGGCTTCGAGTTCTTCTATCTGTTTCTGGATCTCCCTTATTTCGTTCGGAACCTCAGTGTTCGCGTAGAACTCGATGTTGTAACCGGTGTCCGGGTCGGTGAGTTCTTTTTTCTTAAATCTGCCATAGTTGAATCCGGCTACGGCCAATTCAGTGTTACCGCTCGACCACTTCGCCACACTCGAGTCGCCCTCCTGCGTGTCAGGTCCAGTCGGCGCGCCAGTACCGACAAAGGTCATGCCCTTTGGGTAACGGAAGGTGATATTGAAGATGGCTCGATCGCCAAACTGCGTGCCGCCGTTATTTGGATACCAGGTTGAACGCGGCAGGAGGATAAAATTTCCGCCGCCGGAATCGCGCAAGGCGTCGGCGCCGTCGTACTTGATGGTTAGGGTATAGCTTTTTCCCGCCTCCATCGGCTGCGGCATGATGACCCCGAGATCAGCGTCCTGGTCCTTCGCCTCCTGGATAAAGTTCAACTCCTTGCCTTGCTCGTCCTGCACGCTACTAACGCGCAGTGAACCGAAAAGACTAAGGGGAATAACCCGGCTGGAAACAAGCGCGCGAAAGCTAAGACGATCGGATGCCATGATGCGAGTGCCTTTTATCGTGCCATCAATCTCGTGTTTGGTCAGGTCGATTAAGCGGTGATCCTCGGCACTACTAGCCGTTCCTTTTACATACTCGTCGAGACGATGAAACGCCGTCCAAAAACCGCCATCTTCGTCGCCGTAACTGAACAGCAAAACTTCTTCCGGAGAGACCTCGGGGATTCCCAGCGGGTTGAAGAGGTAAACCAGCTTGCTGAATCGTTTGCCGTTAATGAAGGCGGTGAAGAAGCCCGCACGCTCCGGCGCATACAGGTCCGCGAGCACGCGCAGTTCGCTGTTATCGCGTATTTGCTTGCGCAAGAGCGTCTGGTTTTCTCGAAACATATCCGCCGCGCGGTTGGCCTGTGGCCCGCTCGTCCCCATCGTTACGCCCGCGGATTTTTTTACTTCGTCAAAAGTCTTGTCTGTGAATCGCAGCGTGAGCGATGAAAATTGTTCCGTAATCGAAGGTTCATTTGTAAAAATCTTGAGGCTATTCTTCTCGTTCTCAGTAGGAGGCACTAACGAAAACTCACCAGAGCCCATAAAAACAGCGCCCGTATAACGACCCTCTACCGGCGCCAGGAAATAGATCTCGCCACTACTTAAAGTGAATGAGGCTCCTTCTCTTTTCAAGGCCAGGTTATTGACAGTCGCATAAGCACCGGAAAAATCCTGAGCCGACTTTGCCTGCTGTCGCAGTTGCTGGTAAACCGGATCGCTATTGGCCCTGGTTGCGCCCCCGGTCACCTCGACTTTTGACTCAATCGTCGCAACTTCCAGTCGCAGGTCGATGAGCACGCTGATTCCTTCCGCTACTTTCACCGTCTCCTTGCGAGCGTCGCTGAAGCCAGCCGCGGATATCAACACGGCGTAAACTCCAGCTGGCAGTCCTTCAATTTTGTAGTGTCCCTGCTGATCGGTGACGGCGGTAAATTTTTGCTGGCCGGTCTCTTCGGTGATTGTTACTGCAGCGCCGGCGATCGGCGCCCCTTTGGGATCCGTAACTTTTCCCTCGATGCGACCGCCCGCACCGTGGGCGACGAAAAGCGGGACAGTCAAAACTGCGAGCAACACGAGCAAGCCGATGACACTTCTAATTTCTTGTCGCATGGTTCTTCCCAGGAGAATTTGTGAAGTAACGAGGTCAGGCCAACCCATTGAAGCATAATTATTTCGGGGCAGCCATTTGCAGTCAAGTTGCCAACTGATCCGATCCCATTTTGGAGTGTGGTGACCTGTCACCGCTTTCACCCGCGGCGGCTCGACGCTGTGCATTTGGTGATGAACTATTTTGGCCGACATGCTGCGAGAGGTTGCAGCGACCAAAGCGCCGACAGGCCGGCGCACTCAAAGTTAGTTGGCTACCGCTGATCCTTTGATCCTTTGCCTGCGTTTGTCACATGGAAATTAGAATTTAGACGTGGCATTCTGGAACCGTCATGTTTATCAAGAATAAGGAAAAGACGAAACTGCTCCGCGCAGTCGGCAATGCAATCGAAGACTTCGGCATGATCGAAGACGGTGATCGCATCATGGTTTGCCTCTCCGGAGGCAAGGACAGCTACACCATGCTCGACTTGCTGCTCGACTTGCAGCGACGTGCGCCGGTGAGGTTTGACCTGCTGGCAGTTAACCTCGATCAAAAACAACCGGGCTTTCCCGCCGATGTTTTGCCCGGCTATCTCAAGGAGCGCGGAGTTCCGTTTCGAGTAATCGAGCGAGACACATATTCGATCGTCAAGCGTCTCGTTACCGAGGGTAAGACTTATTGTTCGGTCTGTTCGCGTTTGCGGCGCGGCATTCTCTATAACGTCGCGGTCGAGGAAGGCTGCAACAAAATCGCGCTTGGTCATCATGCCGACGACATCATCACCACGTTTTTGTTGAACCTCTTTTTCGTCGGGACTCTAAAAGCAATGCCACCGGTGCTGCGCTCGAATGACGGTCGCAACACGGTCATCCGCCCGCTCGCTTACTGCCGTGAAGCTGACATCGTCGCGTTTGCGGAGTCGCAGCAGTTTCCGATAATTCCCTGTGACCTTTGTGGTTCACAACCAAACTTGCAGCGGGCGCGGATCATGCGCTTGATTGCAGAATTGGAAAAAGACATCCCAAACATTCGCAGTTCAATGTTGACTGCGCTCGGTAATGCGGCGCCGTCACACTTGCTGGATCACAAGCTTTTTGATTTCAAGAAACTCCGAGCGACGACTGGCGACATTGAGGCCGAACTCGATCTGGCCGTTGGCCATACTGACGCAGGCTTACAACCGGCCTTAGTTTCGCTCATGTGATTTGCTGGGACCGCGGGCGTCGCCCAGCAGGCGCGAACTCGTGGTCAGCCTTTGATGGCAACTGCTACTAAGAAACCACTTGATCTCAGCGACTTCCCAGCGGGAAGCGTGACCGAATACACAACGCTCGTTTGTCTCGCCTGCACCTTCGATATTTTCACGACCCAACTCGGGCTTGCTCCCAGAACCGCATACTCCGAAATAAGAAAGTATTCGCCTTCGGTTGCGGAGCTTACCGCACCGAAAGCCCTGCCGCCGTTTTTCGATTCTGACGAAAAGCATCCCCATTGTCCCTACTGCAAAGCGGCCAAACGCTGGCATGCTCGCTTTGATACCTTTCGCATCGAAGGCGGGAAGACCACTGACGCAATCCGCCGTAATCTCATTAAGAGTCTGCCGAAGAAGGACAATCAGGTTGAGGTTGTTGAAGTGAAGAGCGACAAGCGCACCGTCTTCTTCGACTGGCTCGATACTCTCTTAGGCAATGTAGATCTCGATGACGATGCGTGGTTGCTCGAGACCGCTCATGCATATCTGGCGCGACTGGAACCAAAGACTGATTGGACTGAGGTGTTCACGGGAGTCCGCAATATTCGACGTTCGCAGCGGCTTGACACGGGCTGGGAAAGGGACGGCTCACGATTGTTTCTGGCGCCCGTGGTCTATAACGAGGTCGTGATAGTCCAGTACCTGGTTAGTCGCAGCCATGTTCACGGCGGCCGCACGCTTGATGGACGCCTGACTTTGCAGGATCTGATTCGGAGGTTACGCTATGGTGGTTATCTTGAAGCGAAAGAAATCTCAGACGGAGATCAGTTTGAAATTCTTGAACAGCTGATGGAAACACTTTCCGGCGGCGCGGGAAACGTCAAGCTGTATTACCTCGTCGATCGGCGCGACTTTCTCGAGAAGCTCAAATCGGTTTACGCGCGCTACGCAGCTTGAGTCTGGAACATTGAAAAGACAGCGAGGCGAGCCCCCGCTCGTTTTCCAATGCCTAACGAATGACATAGAAACTTGTCTGCCGCGGTCGAAACCATTTCAGAAAGTAACTGCGATTGCCGCGAGCGACTGTTTTGAGAAACGGGCGGTCATCTTCTGAGTCTCCCTGAAGTAGGACAGACATTCTTGTCTGTCCCGGTCTGATGGCTTGCGAAGAGTGGATTCAAGTTTGAAGTACAACACTTCCGAACAAGCGTCGACCGTTCTCAACTCGGACCGGGTTGCGCCATCTGACACAACCGCATGACGGTTGAATCGTCTCTTCGGATTCTGTAAGCCAGGGTAGCTGAAGCGGCCACCCTGGGCTATGAGCCGAAACCGATTTGCGGTAAAGCAGATCAGCGAACAACTCCGAAGTCTCCAAACAACGTCTGTTGCATTTTGAAACTTGAATCCGCCCAAAATAATAGACAGGCAGGAATGCCTGTCCTACCTAGCATTGTGTAGGTCGATGATAGCGATGGGTGATGGGACGTCGTCTGCCGACGCCGATAGCATTGCGCGAAATAATCAGTGTCGGTGGCAACTGGCGGCGCTTGAATTCATTGGCTGGTGATTCAACCCGATTCAAAATGTCGTAAACCATAGCGGGATCAATTCCGAGCGAAATGATCTCTTCGGGCGTTGCTTTCTGCTCAAAATACATTTTCAGAATCGGATCCAACTCGTCATACGGCGGTAGTGATTGATCGTCAAACTGTTCCGGCGCCAATTCCGCTGACGGCCGCTTTTCGATGACGGAGCTCGGGATGATTTCTTTCTCGCGATTGAGATAGCGCGCCAGCGAATAGACTTCAGTTTTCAGCACATCGCCAATCACTGCCAATCCGCCGTTGGTGTCGCCGTAGAGCGTGCAGTAGCCGAGGGCGAGTTCCGACTTGTTGCCGGTTGAAAGCAGCAGCCGTCCTTCAGCGTTAGAGATTGTCATCAGAATATTTCCGCGCAAGCGCGACTGTAGATTTTCAGCTGCGTGTGAACCGGAGTTCGCGGTTGGTTGTGACAAATCGAGTTCCTTGAGCAGCAGTGCAAAAGTGCTGGTGATGGGATGTTCAATCACTTTCATCCCCAGCCGGCGTCCCAGCTCGACCGAATCATCAATACTTGAACGCGAAGAGTAGGGTGATGGCATCATCACTGACAAAACGTTCTCGGCGCCCAGCGCTTGACAGGCGAGGGCTGCAACCACCGCCGAGTCAATGCCGCCTGACAAGCCCAGCACGGCTTGTGTGAAGCGGTTCTTGCGCGCGTAATCGCGAATGCCGAGCACGAGCGCGCTGCGGATCGTTTCGATATCATCCCCGGGCAGGCAGCGCTCGTCGGCAACGCCGCAGTCGAGATCAACTGTGCCGAAAAACTCTGCGAAGGGTGGGGCCTGGAGAATTATTCTGCCTTCATGGTCTGCGACGATGCTGGCGCCGTCAAAGATTATCCCGTCGTTGCCGCCGACCAGATTGACGAACACGATTGGTATGTTTGCTGTCTTGGCACGGTGCGAAACCATCGCGCAGCGCTGGGCCATCTTCGCTTTATTAAACGGTGAAGCATTTATGGAGACCATTACCTGCGCGCCCAGTTCCACCAATTCGTCCGCCGGATCATGCGCATAGAGACGTTCGCGCCAGAATGTTTTGTCGTTCCAAAAGTCTTCACACACCGCGACGCCCAATTTGCTTCCGTTCACGGCAAATAGCTGACGCGCCGCCGCCGGCTCAAAGTAACGCGGATCATCAAAGACGTCGTATTCCGGCAGCAGAGTTTTGTCGGAGAAGCCAAGCAGTTTCCGGTCGCGAATAATCGCTGCAGAGTTGTAGAGGCGGCGGCCGGTCGGGAGTTCATTGGGGCGCACGGTGCCGACGATAGCGGTTATTCCTTCAGTGGCCTGAATTATTTTTTCCAGCGGTTGCAGGACGCAACGCGCAACGTCGCGGTCGAGGAACCAGTCGAGCGAGGTGTAGCCCTGCACGCAGGCTTCGGGAACAACCACCAAATCAGCGGCGTCGTTCTTGCCTTGTTCGATTGCACGAAGAATGCCGGCGGTGTTGCCTTCGTAATCTCCGTTGGTGGTATTTATTTGCCCGATCGTGACGCGCATTAGTTTTGTTGATCTTAGCCCCCGATTTCAGAACCTGCAAATCGAGAAACTACAGCAGGCGCGGCGGAGCTGCGCGACGAAGGTAGCCAGAGGTGCAGCCTCTGGATCAAGCTTGCCTTACCAGACGTTCTACGTCTGGCTACCTTCTGATCGCGGCTCTGCCGCGAAAATCATTTAGTATATGCTCAGGCGACAAAACACAACGTCTTCGAACAAGCAAGACAGATCGCGCGACCGTGCAACACGAATGAAAACGAACTCTGCGAAAGAGACCGGAGCGCTTGTCGCAACTTTTTTGCAAGGCGCCTGGCGTCTCGATCCGCCGCCGCTGGATCTTTCCGCAGAAGTCGTTGAAAGAATTGCCCCACTGCTACTGCCGACCGGCGCCGGCGCGCTTGGCTGGTGGCGATTGCGCAACACGGAACTTGAAAGCCTTGATGTTGCTGATCAACTGCATCAGGCCTTTCGCCTTTACACGCTTGAGTCTCGCCTGAATCAATCCAAAATCGCGGAAGTGTTCGCAGTATTTCGTTCTCATGGTGTTGAACCCATTTTGGTCAAGGGTTGGGCCGCGGCTCGTTACTATCCTGACAAGGGCCTGCGTCCCTACGGCGACATCGACATTTGCGTACGGCAAGAAGAATTTCAAAGTGCGGAGCGCGCGGTAGTCAGCTTGGATCCGGTGCGCTTTAGGATCGATCTCCATTCGGGCTTTGCAAGATTCGGAGTCCGCGAGGACGACGCACTATTCAAGCGCTCGCAAGTCATCAAGATTGACCAAACTGACGTTCGCATTCTTTGTCCTGAAGATCATCTGCGGGTGGTTTGTTTTCACTTGATGCGCGAGGGAGCGTGGCGGCCGCTCTGGTTGGTGGACGTCGCCGCGGCAGTGGAATCTCAGCCGCAGAAGTTTGACTGGAATTATTGTCTCGGTGAGGAACGTCAGGCCGCGCCGCTGGTTAATGCGATAGGCCTGGCCCAACAACTGTTGGGTGCGAAAGTCGAGAGCATCCCGGAAAAGTTGCGCGCGAAACAGTCTCCTCGCTGGCTGGTTCCGACAGTCCTGAAAGAATGGGGTTCGACGGCCCCGTCGATGATCGGCCGGCACGACGCTTCTATGTTAATGCATGTGCACCGTCGGAAAGACTTGCTGGCGGGACTACGTCATCGCTGGCCCAATCCAATTGAAGCGACCACAACGATGAGCGCCCCCTTCAACAATCTGCCACGGTTGCCGTTTCAAATCGGTAACTCACTTTTCCGTTTGGGTTCGTTCTTAACGCAACTGCCGGGAAGCTGGAAAAAATGATTCGTGCCGCTCTAAATTCTTGGAGGTCGAAAATATTAGAGCGGGGCGCGTTTGGGAAATGGCCGTTTGGCAACTTCCGTAGGGGGCAACGCCTCGCTCTTGTCCAATCGTCGGCCCGTTTGGGGAGGTCGATGCTGGGCGGCAGCAATATACACAGAATTTGCTGAACGCGAAATTATTTTTTACTGCAAGATTTCCTGCATAAACCGAAGGTACCTGTCGGTGGAAGACCTCTGTGCAGCCTCCGTGTTCTCTGTGACTCTGTGGTGAGCATTTATGTCGGGTTCATTCACCACGAAGACACAGAGAACGGAGAGGTAGCACAGAGATTCGAAATTTCGGCCCGGCTGGTTGTGAGCAAAGTTGAGCAAGTTCAGGCGCCTGCGTTATAGTTCCGAGGAGTCAAAGCGCGGAGGGGTCGCATAATGGTAGTGCAGCGGTCTTGAAAACCGCCGTCCGAAAGGATATGCAGGTTCGACTCCTGTCCCCTCCGCCATTCAGTTCGCAGCCAAACGACTTTACCGGGCAACCTATGAGAAAGTTAGTCCATCTTCGTAACTGTTGCGTCTAATAAGATCACGCCAACCCCGGCACCTTCCCCCAAGGCCCGGGATCGAAATAACACGGCTTAGCATTCAACTGCTATGGCCCAGAAATTAGGGGGAAGAGGACATGTTCCTGGGGGGAAGCACTCCAACTTTACTCACGCCATTCTTCAGTTTATTCATTTACGCAGATCCTGGCTACGGGACGCTGATCTGGCAACTCTTGCTGGCAGGCTTCTTTGGCGGAATGTTTTATATCCGCCGGGTGAAGGATTATCTGTCACGGCGGAAGCCTGACGATGCGAAGCAATAGCTGCGCGCAGACAACCAGGCGAAAGGAGCGTTGGTGACCGGCTCCTTCCGCGACCCGTCGGGTCGTCTCTTCCTTTTCAGGGATCGAGCGCTGCGTTTGGCTAATAAACAGGGTGCAGCTGCACTCCTGGATTTCCTCGCGACAGACACGGCCCAGAGCCTCACCGCTTCGGGTCGGCTGGTAAGAACCACCATACTTGACGCGGCGGATTCACTTTCGTCCCGCATTCCAGAAATAGAAACTCAATTGAAGTCTGGTGACGGTCAGGTATTGCTTGAGCACGACCGAATTCCCGTTCAAAGTTTTCCGTACGAGTGGCCGCCCGAAATGCTTCACGCTGCCGGCGCTCTAACACTTGATCTGGCTGACGCGACCCTGACTGAAAACTATTTGCTCAAGGACGCCACGCCTTACAACGTACTGTTCGTCGACTGGCGCCCGGTTTTTGTTGATGTGCTTTCCTTCGAGCGACGAGATCCACAAGATCCCACCTGGTTGCCCTTCAACCAATTTGTGCAGACGTTCCTGTTGCCGTTGTTGGTAAACAAATATTTTGGGTTCCGTTTGGATCAACTGCTCACCATGGACCGCGATGGAATTGAGCCGGCGCAAGTCGCGCGACTGTCTGGTCGGTTGCAAAAGTTGTCACCACTTTTTTTGTCTTTGGTTTCGATTCCGCATTGGCTGAACAAACAACAGCCAATGAAGGACGACGCTGTCTACGAACCAAAGAAGATCAGTGATCCCCAGCGGGCCCGCTTCATCCTGCAACAGCAGTTGAAAAGACTTCGCCGACAGTTGACGAAAGTTGCGCCGGACGCGGGCGTTACTTCTGACTGGTCGGAGTACATGACTCCAAACAAGTATTTTTCGCTGGAGTATCTCAAAGCGAAGGAGAGTTTTGTTGTTCAGACTTTGACCGAGATCAAGCCAGATCGAGTTCTCGATGTTGGTTGTAACACGGGTTATTTCAGCGCGTTGGCTGCTCGCAACGGTGCGAAGGTAGTCGCGATTGATCAGGATCCGGGAGTGGTGGGCGCTCTCTGGCGACGCGCCGCGGCTGAGAACTTAACCATCCTGCCGCTGGTTGTGAATCTCGCCCGGCCCACCCCAGCGATCGGCTGGCTTAATGAAGAGTGTCCTTCGTTTCTCGATCGAACTCGCGGAGTATTCGATACGGTCCTGATGTTGGCTGTCTTGCACCACATGTTAGTGGTGGAGCAGATACCTCTGCCGGCGATCCTGGAGCTCGCCGCCGAACTCACCTCAGATTACCTGGTCATCGAATTTGTAACTCCGGACGATCCAATGTTTCGACATCTGGTGCGCGGCAGAGCTGAACTATTTGCACACCTAAACAGGGAACTGTTTGAGTCAACTGCCGGACGTTGGTTCGAAATTGTGCGAGTAGAAAATTTACTCGCAACGCGATTTATTTATCTACTGCGGAAGCACGCCGGAGACAGTCATGCGTAGGCATTGCCTCATCGCATTTTCGCTCGCGAATTTTTGTTTCTTTATTGCCTGGCGAGAAGTGCTGAGCCCGCAGGGTGTGGCCTACCTGTATTACTGGAAACAGTATCCTGGCTACGCCGCCCTGATCGCTCTGGCGTGCAACGTGTTGCTGCTGGCAGCGATCTTTGTGGCTGGTTTTTACTTGCTACGGCGGTTCGGCGGCGCGCTGGGTGTGAAGGTTGGCCAGGCTATTTTCCTGGTGGTATTTTTGCGCGCCGTTAACAACATCCGCGCCCAATTCGAAACTCTAAGCACCTTACACATTCGTTCGTTGATTGGTAGAGGCGGGTACATTGCCGCGGTTTCTTTGGTGCTGGCGCTAATCACACTTGCGATCTGGCGCAAGGGACTAACGCGTGTGGCTCGCGGCGTAGCTTTGATTCTTTTGATTTGGTCGCCCTTCGGACTGTTGGGGTTTGCGCAAGCGACCTGGTGGGCAGTCACGTATGGAAGAGCTACTTCGCGAGAGCGGGCCACAGCGGCCGCGTTCAAGCTCGACAATAGCGAGCGACCACGCGTCGTCTGGTTGATCTTTGACGAGATGGATCAACGCATGGCCTTTGCCGCTCGTCCAGCGAACTTGAGTTTGCCGGAGTTTGATCGGCTGCGTTCAGAGTCACTTTTTGCAACCAACGCTTTTCCACCCGCAGGACACACATCACAGTCGATTCCAGCATTACTTACCGGCCAATTGCTTTCGGCTGTAAAGCCGAGCGGCCCGGGTGATCTGTTGCTGACGAATCCGGCTAGCGGAAAGACCGTCGGCTGGAGTGAGCAAGCGGATATTTTTTCTGAAGCGCGGGCAAGTGGAATTAACACAGCGTTGGTGGGTTGGTTCCATTCTTACTGCCGCGTGATTGGCGATCGCCTGACCAGTTGTCACTGGGAACCCGGGAGCCAAATACTTGATTTGACTAAACTGAGCTTGATCAAGAATTTCAAACGGCAGGACAGCGACCTGCTCCGGTTGCTGCCCTTCTCGGCGTCGCTAAAAGCGCGATTGTTCCCTTCGGAAACCAGAAACTATCCGGCAGAACAGTTAGCCGATTATTTCGCACTGATGCGGGCAGCCGCGGATGTAGTGGCGAACAAGAGTATTGGGTTGGTCTTCATTCATTTGCCGGTGCCACACCGCCCTTACGTTTATGATCGCGCAAGCGCGAGTTTTTCAACCCAGGAGCTCAGCTATCTCGACAACCTGGCGCTTGCGGATCGCACGCTCGGCGAGCTGCGACGAGAAATGGAGCAGGCGGGTGTTTGGGAGAGTTCGACAGTCGTCGTCTCTTCTGACCACTGGTGGCGATCCGACTTTTGGCGGAAACGACCGGCCTGGACTGCGTCTGATCAAGCTCTTAAGGAAGTGCAGCTCGATCACCGCGTGCCGTTCATGATCAAACTCCCGGCCCAGCAATCTGCCTCGCAGTATGATGCGCCGTTCAACACCGTGCTGACTCACGATTTGATCTTGGATGTGTTGCGGGGAAAAGTTTCTAATGCCGGCCAGGCGGCGGGCTGGCTCGACAGCCATCGGACCATTGGCGAAAGTCCTTATCAAGCCTATGAAGACGCCGAATGAGTTAATGGGGATTGTGCGAAAAGTCGTTAGCTTTTGCGCGCAGCATTAGCGGAGAACTCTTACTCGGGTGCGAGGGCGACAGCATTACTGTCTTTTCCGTTTGCTCTCAGGACAAGAGTTGCGGTGCCGGAAATGTTCATGCCAGGTAGCAGGGCAACATTGATTTGATATAGACCAGGCAGCCGGCGGGCTTCCTTTACAGCCTCGATCGTGACAGCCTGACCATTGACCAGCACTGCGAACTGGTTTGCGTCGCGCACGCCGGTTACATAGACGAAGAAACGTCGTAGGTTGTCATTTGGAAAAAACATCTGCGGCAACAATTTTGTCGCCTCAAACGTCGTTGCCTTTCCCTGGCCACTTCCATCTTCAGTGAATATCCCCGGCGCAACGCTCTCAACAGTAATCTGATTGTGTAACTGAACGCCGTCAGCATTGATAAGCACAACGTCCGCCGTCCCCAGTTCTGTTTCGTCAGGTACGTGGAAGTTTACCTGCGTTGACGAGACGTAATAGATTTCTGCGGGGCGTCCGTTGACCGTGACCGAGGTGCCACCGAGATTGGTGGGATACAGGCCGTCAATTCGTTCAGACTGCATTGCGGCACGGGCAAGTCCAAAACCTGAGACGATGGCGATACTATCCGGGGCCACACTCTTGTTCGTTTGTGGCTCATTGCCCATGGAAGCGCCGTTCAGGATCGCATTGTTCGCATTGAGTCTGGCCGTGAATACTGGTTGGGTCCAGGCAGTTTGCCCCGCCTCATTAACGATTTTGGCGCGCACATACATTTCGTTGCCGGTAAACGTGTAGACGGCGGAGTCAGCCGCGTTGCGCTGCAGTAGCTCGCCGTTCTTGCCTATGAAATCAATCGTACTTTGACCGCTTCCCGAACCACTATTCACCGCGATCGTCATCGAGGTTGGACTGACCTGATAATCCTGAAGCGTAACTCCCGTGCTGGCGTAAAAATCTCCGCGCCCTATCGCCTCGGTGATCGCTCCAGATTCCAGACTCGCCGCCCGCACCATTATCCAGGCGCGGCCGGGCAAAGCGCCGGCGACATTGGTTAATGTGTGTTCATCGTCAGCAGCGATGCCGTACCTCAAGTGACCGCTCGATAATGCCTGGTCCCACATTGCTTCAACCGATGGATGCGTGGCGTCGCCGGCGTTATTGACGATGGGATGAGCGTTGTAGATTTCGAATAAAGCAGTTCCGGTCATGTTCTGGAGATCGGAAGCGGAGACTCCAAAAAGATAGTTTGGATGTGCGACGTAAGGGAGTCCGCCCGCCTGTCTGATCGCGGCAGCGTCGTGCTCAATTGTATTGAGCACACTATTGCCACGCTGGATCGCTACCGTTGCCTGGTTGTTGATGGCGATTAGGTGAACCGGCTTGCTGCCGTAGTAGTCGGTTACCTCTTCTCCCTGCATCACCAGAAATTGTCCACTCTCGCCAAGCTCAGCGTTCAAGTCGCTAACACCCGTCAGCCGGTTGTGATCTGTGATGACGACAAAGTTGTAACCGAGTTCCTTATAGCGTGTTGCCACGTCCATCGGGGGACTGTCCCCATCGCTGTTGGACGTATGAGTGTGCGTGTTGCCGCGATACCAGACAGAAGTTGTGGTTTTCGGAGCAGGCTTGCTCGACTTGTCCGGCAAAGTACCAGCGACAAGCGGAATGCTGCTTACGAGGAAACAATTTACGACAAGGTAGACGAACGCCGAGGAAAATCGTGGCAGAACACGGGGGCAAGAACGCAAGAGGGGGAACTCCTAATTCTGAGACAAAGACTTACTAGTATTAACAAGCGCCAGACTGCAGCGCCTTAAAGAATAAATGAATAGGAAACGGGGTTTACCAGGAAAGTGGTTGATTCCACCAGAACGCGGCCCAATTTACACGAGATGCTCCTGGTCGTCAAATTTTTCAAGCCTCTCCGTTTCCGCGACGGAGCCGCAGAGCAGAAGTTAGCCAGACGTGAAACGTCTGGTAATAGGGAATGGGATTGAATTGCGCGTTGAAGACGCGCACAGAATCCGTGAGGTCTTAGCATGCGATTCTGATCCAGCCGGGAGAACTTCGCCCGCTCAGAGTCCAAACCTTCTCAGCGACCTGCTCTAAAGGAACACTCGGGCGTCGAGTTCTTTCTTTGCGGCTCGTAGTTCGGTCAGGTCCTCAGCATCGGCAAGCGCCTCGTCAATCGCCAGAAACTCTTCGTAACTCAGGATCACGAACTCCTTGCCATCTTTCTCAATTATTTCAGGATGCAGCTCAATCATTGACGTTCGCTCACGAGTAAGCGTTCTTTCGATGTCGTACGCGATAGATTGCCACTTCGCGCCCTCCACTTCGAACAAAACCCGATAGTTCCCAACCCCAAGCCGAAATTCAGGCGTGAAGTGGGTTAGGCGTTTGAACGTTTCCCGCCAGATCATTCTTCAGGTGGAGCGTTCAGCCTGCTATTTTTCTCTCCCCTCTACGCTTGCGGGGAGGGGTAATACACCTCTGGCTACCTTCGATGCGCATCTCCGATGCGGCCAATTCATCCAACCTAATTCTTCTGGTGTCGGCCACGGGCAAACCGGGCTCGTGAGCAATTCAAATCTCGTCGCAGCCAATTCAAGTCGCGCCAGATCCAATTTCGGACTACCTCTGACAAATCAAAATTCAACCTCAGGCAATATTATTTTGCTCGGAGCCAAACTTATCTGAGTTTGAGCTAATTCGTCTCTCGGCAGAGCTAATTCTAAATTGCCTCCACCTAATTCAAGGTTAGCTGCGACGAATTCTAATTGACCTCCAGCTAATTCAATCCAGCTCGGCGCGAATTCTAAATTCGTCACCACGAAATTCGAATTAACCACGAGGCGCGCAAAAATGCCGAACGCATTAGTCAGCAGCGTTCCGCGTTTTTGCTAAGCAAAAGCGAAGAAAGAGCTTGAAACTAAAATAAAATACCCTATACTGCCGCGTCGCCCATTCTCAAACAGACTCCGATCCTGAACCTTACGTCCTCAAAGGAGAAAAACCATGGCACGAACAAAGCGCACTTCCGCCGTTCTTGAAACCGCCCGACAGCGGTTTGCTGGTCTGAAGTCGATAAACCCGGCTCCGAACTTCGGCACAACTCTGACCCTCGCCGGCTACGAGGCCGACATTACGACGTTGAGCGATCAGCTCGATATTTACAACGTCCAACTCTCCGCGCTCGACGCATTGCAAAACGGAATCGACTCGACTGAGACGGCTCTCCGCGAAAAGAACACCCGCATTCTCTCTGCCGCCGAGGCCCACTATGGGCCTGACAGCACGGAGTATGAACAAGCGGGCGGGACGCGTCGCAGCGAGCGCAAACGCACCGGCCCCAAAGGCCCACGCAAAACCGCACCTACACCGTAAGCAGGGCAGAAAGTAGGACAGACTTTCCAGTCTGTCCGTAGTCATTGATCTGTCCTGAGTCATTGGCAAGCGCGCCGTCGAGGCGCGCTTGTCATCATCAGGGGCTTCAGGCTCTGACCACCGGCCACTGATCCCCGGCTGATTGCTGACTGCTGCTTACTGTTTGCCAGCGACGAAGGAGCTTCCCCATGAAATTCCAAATCTACCAGGACCACAAAAACGAATGGCGCTGGCGTCTGAGGGCGGCTAACGGCCGCATCGTCGCCGACTCCGCCGAAGGCTACAACTCAAAACAACACTGCAAGGACGACATCGAACTAGTCCAACGCTCCGCCACCGCGACGGTAGTCGAAGACTAACTCGAACCGACCAGTCAACAACTCATCTGAGCGGTCAACCTGGTTCTAATCCCGGCTGGCCGCTCTTTCCCTTCCCCTTCGGCCATTACCTCTTCCCCCGCCCCATGGGCTAACTAGAATTCTTGTATGAACTAGTGCAAAATACGCCCGCTCAGACAATCGGCCGCCGCACTTTAAATCATGGCCGTCGCCCAAGTCTTAATTCAGCGCCTGAACTGACCCTCGCGCTTCCGCTAGATTCACGGCGATGACTTCCTCGAATAGCGGTGGAGTCTAATGGCTAACCGCATAAGGACCTATTACCGTTCCCTGTGAGGAAGGCGTTGGATTAACGACTGCTTCCAAATTCACCCTCAAGGAGCAAACCCTATGTCCTCGTGGTCAGAAAAATTCGCAACTCACCAGATTCATACAACATTACAGCGTCTCGAATCTCTCCTTAGTGACGTGGAAGGCCTCGAGGTCAAAGATATAGCCGCTATTGAATCTCTTGATCGGTTACGTCAAATACAGCGGTTCCTCGTTTCGACTCTTGGCGCTGTCGATCCAAACTTCGTTGCAGAAGAGAAACTCGAATCGCTGGACAATCTCCTGCGTCAACAGATCGACCAGCTTGAGGGTTACAAGACAAGTCAAAATGAGGCTCAAATAGTAGCGGCGGATAATAACCGTGCTGCTGTACTAAATATTACTGCCTCCATTCCCACGCCGCACTCTGTTGAAGATGTCGAAGGTCTGCGCGACGCAATTACTTCCTTTCGACGGTCTTTCGGCCAACACGCAAGGAATTTGGAAGCGGAATACGAAAAGTTAAATGAAGAATTCGCTGCCCTCAAGAGTAACTTCAAGGAAGCCAATGAGGAGATCAAGTCGCAAAAGGCAAGATTGGACACAGCAATTTCTCAGTTCCAACAACAATTCTCCGAGGCCGAGAGTTTGAGACGGTCCGAGTATTCGCAGGAGCTAAAAGCAACCAGAGATGAACTGAAGAGCATGCTTACATCTGGCAAGACCGAGATCACGGCCCTAACAAGCGCATTTGAGAGCCAGTTTGAGTCCGCCGAAACCCAGCGGCAAGAACAGTATTCGACGGAGTACGAGAATACGAAAGTTAGACTCAAAGAAGTTTTGGATAATGGCAAGACCCGACTCACTCAACTGATCGCTCAACACAAGGAAACGTTCAAGATCTTTTCCATTGACGTAGAGAGTTCTAGGAAAACGATGGAACAAGATTTTTCCGCGAAGGTACAAGTTTATCTTGAGCAATTGGAACTGAATAAAGCAGAAGCCGAAAAGCTGGTCCAGGTAATCGGCAACACTGGTATGGTCGGTGGGTGTCAGAAAGTGGCTAACCAAGAGAGGATTTCGGCTTGGGTTTGGCACGGACTCACTTTCATATTTATGGGCGGCTTAATTACATTCGCAATAATCGCGTTCCACTCGACTATCCAAGGTGACTTTCGGATCGGCGTTTTTGGGGCGCGAGCGTTTGTTGCGATTGCATTTGGAATCGGTGCAGCGTGGGCAGCTCGAGAGGCTGAGAAGCATCAGGATGTCGAGCGTAGGAATCGAAAGGTGGAGCTGGAGTTGGCTTCAATAAGCCCTTATCTCGCACTCCTACCAGAACAAACTCAATTTGATGTGAAGAAAGAATTGGCTCAGAGATTCTTTGGACAACTTGAACCCGTTGCGGATAGCAAGAGTGACGTGAAGACCACTGGATCCGCTCTTGATTTGCTCCGGATGGCGTTGGAGATTCTGGCTAAGAAATAGCTAACTCAACATCTGCCCACGGAGCAAAAATTCTGAACCGAATGAATTTGTCTTCGAATTTCTAATGGCTGCTTGCAAGCCCAGCTTGGCTGATTCTGCATCCCTGCTAAGCACGATCGGTTTGAGTGGTGGGTGGGTATTGTTTTTGCGACGAACGAATTCTATCGCGTCGGTGCCGAAACATGACTTCGTTCCTGCACTTCGATTTGAGAAAATGCTCTCAGCTTTGTTCACGCTTCTTGCCGTTGCCTTCCTTGCAGGCCAAGACTCGGTTCCGAATGTAATTGCCTCCATCAAAGGCACTACAGTCAAGGTGGTCCATGTGTCCGTCACGATGTACGCGATCAATTAGAATGTTGTAGCATGCGCAACGCGATTTGAAGTATTCCCAAATCTGATCCTTCTCGTTCTTATTGAGTGGACGGTAGAACAAGGCTTCGATCGCCCTACGCATCGCATTCTTGGCTACGGGAAGACTCATTTACTGCGGCCTCTCTTCTTTGGATTGATTCTGTTTCTCTCCGAACGAATTCTCTCGAGAAGAGTAGAGCAGGTTCGTCGTTAGGGTCTTGGTGGACGAGTTCGCCGCGGAAGGCTTTGCCGAGGGAGGACCTCGTGAGCTTGTCGTGCGCGTTCGCCTCGCGGTAACGTGCTTCGAGGGCGTCGGCTACTTTGAACAGGCTTGGTTCCGGGAGATGATTTCTTGTTGTTTCCGCCAATGGAATAAGGAACCGAAATACGATTTGACCTACTTTGCGGGCCGTGCAATGTCTGCGCTTAAGTGATGTTCTGGCTGGACTTTCACTTTCGATATGATAAAAACGACTGCAACCAATGAAGCGAAGATAAGAAAATAAGCGATTAAGTACGCGCACTTTAACTTGCGCTCCTCTAGCCAGTTTTTCAGCAGCGTCCAGGATTTCCCCTTCCATAGAGGCTTCTTCACACCCTTAGTCCGAATCGCCTCTTGAAGAGGAACTGAAGGGTCCTTGTGCAGTGCGGCAATAGCCTGCCGCCATTCATCACATTGTCGCCAGGCATCTCCTTCAATTCTGGCACACACATAAGCAAGAGTTAAGAAACAGAGGCCTTCGAACCCGATAGCCACCCAGCCTATGCGGCCGGGCTCCAGTGACATAGGAATGCCCTTCGCCGCCACGAGAAACGAGCCAAGAACGACAAATGGGCCAATCAAGACAGCAAACGATATCCTAGTCCGGAAGGTCATTAAATTATTGGTCGTGGTTTCTATTTCTTTAGAAAGGTACTCCACTATCCCACTGGATAGGTCTTTGGTGGTTACGTCTTCGTTGTGGGTATCATCGTTCATCTCCGAATGTTTCATTTGGTTCGCCTCACTTTCTTGTTGACGTCAGCGGCTCTCACCTTCCGAATGCGTTCCAATAGCACCGAAGCGGGTTGGTCGTTTGGGTCTTGGGCGACGAGTTCGCCCCGGAAGGCTTTGGCGAGGATGGATTGCGTGAGTTTATCAACGTGAGCTTTCGCCTTGATGTAACGCGCTTCGAGCGCATCGGCCGTTTTGAAGAGTGCTTGGACGCGGCGGACAATTTCTTGTTGTTCTTCGAACTCGGGAAGGGACAAAAGCATTTCCCTGCACTGTGACAAAGATATATTTGATTGTCCTGCCGAGCCGCGGGTCTCATTAAGGATTTCCGAATAGGGTAGCCCCGAGCAGAGCAAATAGTACAAGAACTGAGACGAGAGGAACGCCTTCGGACGAAATAAAACAAGGGCTTGATTAATGTTCCATTCGGGGTGGGTGCTCGGAACAAGAGCAACCTTTCCGAGAGGCGGCCCCACGATGTTCATCAATACGTCACCAGGCTTCACGATCGAACGTTTCAAGTTCTTCTGGGTTTCCAAGTCGATATATTGCTTTTTATGAAGAAAGTCGATTCGTTGGTTCACAATATTATAGATTTTGAGGTAGGGAATTCCTACGTCACTCCGAAATCGATCCTTGGCGGGAGTCGAGCCGCTCTGAACAACTTCGCAGGCATCTTGTGCTGGCATGACCTGCCATCTTGGCTCGCGAGATTGCCTTAGATTCCCGCGCCAATCAGCAGTTAGCCTTCCGGAACATGCAGCCGCTAGAACTGATTGCCGAAATCGCTTGAGGGTGCGCGGGATGGTCGTGAGTCGTGACTGCGCAGCGTTTACACGACTCAAGAGTTTTTCCAGCTTCGCAACGATGCGGTGCTGCTCCTTGAAGGGCGGCAGCGGAACTTCTGCCTCACAAACAAACGAAACGGGAACGCGAAGTTGACCAGCAGAGCCGGTAAAGTTTCGAGCTGCTTCCTCACGAAAGGAATCCCGGTGGATGAAGTGATAAATGTACTTTGGATTGATCTCGCCAAGGGGACGCAAGACATGAAGTTCCGTGGTACCGCACCCGAGACCATTGCTTAGCTGTGAAGCGATAGCGGCCTTCCCGTTCTCCATGCAGGGAGTGATTTTTGCAAAGAGAATGTCGCCTTCAGCGAAGTGTGTAAATCCCTTCCTGACTTGCCCGAGGGGGCGCTCCTCACTTGATTTGAAGTTCCAGTCGGTTTCACTCAGCGCCGGCATGCGCACGAAAGTGACAGTCAGAGAGTCTTCTAGATTTTGCGGATGGCGAGGACCAATCTCTGCAATTTGTCCAATTGTCGTGATCGACCAACCTTTTAACAGTGCGGTCATGCGGCTACTTCTTCATCTTTCTCAATCAAGCTCACAAGCTCTCTTAAATCGTCGACCACAGCTTCTAGGTCTGCGATTGCTTCGGCTGCCAAATCCTGCGGGTCGGGCAATTCATCGCTGTCTTCGAGGGATTCATCTTTCAGCCAAGTGATGTCGAGTTTATAATCCCGGTTCTTGATCTCGCTGATAGGGAACTTTCGGAAGCGACCTTCCTCGCCCAAGTCCTTTCGCTTGGTCTTGCCGTTTGGATCAGTGCCATAACATTTTTCAAACTCGGCGAAGTGTTCTGGCGTGAGCGGGCGATCTTTTTTAGTAATGCCGGGCACGTTTGAGCGTCCGTCGAAGATCCAAGTCTTCTCGGTCGGGTAGCCCTTCTGCATGAAGATCACGTTTGCCTTGACACCCTGGCTGTACGGCGTGAATGTCCCCCGCGGGAGCCGCAGAACTGTATGCACGTTGCAATCCGCCATCAGTATCTCGAACACCTTGCCCGCTTTGCTTTCGAACAAGCAGTTGTCCGGTACCACGACGGCGGCGCGGCCGCCGGGTTTTAGAATCGTCAGGATATGCTGCAAGAAGTTCAGTTGCTTGTTCGAGGTTTCAATGGTGAAGTCTTCGCGGTCCGGAGCTTGATTTGCCCCTCGGGTGCCGAATGGGGGATTCGTCAAGACCACATCAAACTTCGGCCCGTTGTAGACCTGATAGATCGCATCGCCTAAAACAATCTCTGGTTCCAAGCCGTGAAGATAAAGGTTCATCGAGGCAAGGCGGCGCGGGCGCTCGACCAAATCCTGACCGAAATAAGTAGAATGCTTCACTCGCTTGGCGACGTCACGTTCTAGCGCTGCCTTCGTCTCTTGCATCAGCCATTCATAGGCGGCCACAAGAAACCCTCCGGTACCGCAGGCAGGATCACCGATGGTGAATTGTTTATGCGCACGCGGGTCCGGTTTCATGCAGCGAACGATCGACTTGATCAGAACGCGAGGCGTGAAGTACTGACCGGCGCCCTTCTTACCCTCACTGGCAGCTTTCTCAAGCAATCCTTCGAATGCTTCCGCTTTCACGTCGACATCCAGATCGGTCCATTGAGTCTCATTGATGAGCGTCAGCATCTTCTTTAGATTGACGGGATTGTTAAAACGGGATTGTGCGCCCGCAAAGATCACTCCGAGCACGCCAGGTTGTTTACCAAGCGTTCGCAAAACATTGACGTAGTGATCTGTCAGATCGGTTCCAGTGTGCTTGTAGAGAGTCGGCCAGTCACACTTCTTCGGGACTTCGATGCCGCGCTCATCAGCCATCTTGAGAAACAGTAAATAGGTGATCTGTTCGATGTAGTCGCCGTAATCGATGCCGTCATGACGAAGTGTGTGGCAAAAGCCCCACAGTTTTTGAACAATGTCGCTCATGCTGCAATTGCCTCATTCAGTTCGTTAAGAATGTTGACGAGTTGGTTATTGAAAATTTTATTCGCTCTCCCCCAACCGCCGAAGCGAGTGAATACCGGTACGATCTCAAAGTCATTGCGGTCGATCGAGAGATTTTCGATTAGATGATCCCGGATGCGATCGAGCCACTTCTGCTGGTCGTCGGAGAACCGTTTGCCGGCTGTTACGGTTTCAAAAGCACGAAGCACTCGCTCTGCAGCTGTGTAAAGCGGCTCTTGCTCCCGCGCGGCATGCTTAACCATCGAGATGATATCGACCAGCGCTTTGTCATAGCGCACCTTGTGCGCCTTCTGCAGGGTATCAACTGTAAAGCGCTCATTCGTAGCACTCAACTTCTGCCGCAGCTCATCCAGGGCTTCTGTGCCCCAGCCTTTGGGACGATCAAGGAGAATCTCGATCGCCTCGACGTGTGCCGGATTCTCCGTAACGAAACGCGCAAACGCCGCGAGGTAGTCTTCCGGTTTATATTCCTTGCCGTCGAGGCCGCGCACCAGCCAGGCTGAACTCACTGCATCCTGAGCTTCGTAAGCGATAAGGAACGTTCGCGGCGCACGGGGATAGCTCACGAGCAAGTCCTGGAAATCCGGCTTGCGTAGCAGACTCATTGTTCCGGTGAAGTCTTTTCGCAGTCTGAATGCCAGCTCGGCTGCGTAGCTAGCCATGTCGCCGTTTGGAATATAAGCAGCAAACAACTCACGTGCGGTGCCTGACATTTCCTTGTCGATCCGCTGCAGCCGCCGAATGAGACAACGAATGTTGTAGTCCCGGTCGCGGTTCTCCCAAATGTCGTCGATTATCTGCTTAATCGTTCGAAGTTCTTTTTCGGGAGGTTCAGCCGTGATAGCCGTCGCGCTCCGGAAATATTCCAGCAGGGTACCGTCGAAGCAGTCAAAAACCGTGAAGTGTGACTTGTCTGGGAACTTTTCGCCTTTGCGCGTGCCGCGTCCGAGCATCTGCTCAAATAAAATGCGAGACTTTATCGGCCGAAGGAAGACGATGTATTCAAGATCGGGAATGTCGACACCGGTCGTCATCATGTCGACAGAAACTACAACGTGCGGTTCAGGTCGATTGCGAAACTCCCGGATCCTCTGGAGCGGACGATCAACCCGGCCCGTGATTTTCTGAACGAACAAGTCTCCTTGGCCAAAAACATCGCGAGCGATGTCAACTAGATTGTCCGAGTGAGATGTGTGCGGAAGATCATTGACGGCGAAGATCAACGTCTTGGGAAAGCGACCGTATCGTTCCTCATGTTCAAGGGCGTAGCCTTTTATCTCTTCGAGTATCTTCTTGTTTGACTCGGGAGCCGTGACCTTTTGTTCGATCTCGCCAGTGTCGAATTGACGTTCGTCCTCAACCTGGTCGAGTTGTTCCGCGCCGCTGGTCGGATCAATGATGCCTATCTGCTCACCTTCGGTAAGGAAGACGCCCTTCATTCTGACGTCGGACTTGATTGTGACTACGTCGTAATCGACAAGAAAGCCTTCGCGCACGGCACGCTCATACTCGTAGCGATAGACAACGTCTTTGAAGTAGGCCTTCGTGTGCGCCGCCGGCGTTGCACTGAGGCCAATCTTGATGGCATCAAAATGATCAAGAGTTTGGCGCCAGACTGAAAGCTCGCCGGTGGAGTATCCGCGGTGGCATTCGTCGGCAATGATTACATCGAAAGCATGAATCGGAATGTCTAACTTCTCGGCATCGTCATCTATCGGTTCGTCGCCGATGTTGAAGATCGCATTCCGTCCGAACAGGTTGATCGTCATTCGCTGAATCGTGCTGACGTAGACAAAAGCATCTCCCTGCTTGGGATCCACGAGATAAGAATGCGGCAGTGCCTTCGGATCAAACGTCTCAGCTTCGTCGAAGTCTCCGCCTTGAAAACGTTGACTATAGACTTCGTAAATCTTGTCGAACTTCAACCCGGGCTCAGGCTCGAACGAAGCAAACGCCCGGACTGCCTGAGCGGCGAGGGCGCGACGATCAACCAGGAAGAGAATTCGTCGTCCAACGCCTGATTTCATCAAGCGATAGACTTGATTCACGAGAGTGAACGTCTTGCCTGTGCCGGTAGCCATCGCCACCAGCATTAGCCGCTTTCGATCGGCCACGGCTTTCTCAATGGCGTCGTTGGCTTCAACCTGATAAGGCCTGAGCCAGGAATGATCATTCGCGTGAGTCTGCAGCCAATCGGTAGCAACGTCGAGGTGGCGCTCCAACATTTCACTTAGGGCAGCAGGAGTATGAAACTGATTTGTCTTGCGCGAGCGGCTAAGCTTATGGCGCACGTCGTGAAACCAGATCACTTCGCCATTAGTTGAATAGAGAAATGGGACGTAGTAGCCATCGAAATTGTAAGGGCTGGTGCTCAAGCCGCGCGAATACCGTTGCGCTTGAGTAAGAACATTCTGAGGTCCTAGCGTGAGTTTTTTAGCTTCAACGACACCAACGATCTGGCCGTTAACGCAAAGCGCATAATCGGCCGGCCCGTTGTCGGTTGGATACTCCTCGATGGCGCAGTTTGGATAGAACTGGAGCGGTCGATCAGGATTGAAAGGCACCACCTTCCAGCCGAGCGCTCTCAGCATGGGATCGATCCTGCCTTTTCGCGTTCTTGTTTCGGATTCCATCGTCTACCGGGCTCTGAGGGTGTGCTGCAAGGTTCGGGAGCGCAAAGAATACAAGGTTCTTTGCAGGGTAGCAACGATCTGAAAATCCTGCTGCGCGGGCGGATCAAGATTGGACAGGGCTGTTGCCGAAGTCTTTGACGTGGGATAATCGCCCGCGCAAGTCGAGGACGAGTTCGATGAAACAAACGATCCGGTTTGAGATCAGGCCAGAGTTGTTAAGTTGGCCTCGCGAGTGCGCGGGTTACGATCTCGATGCACTTGCGTCGAGTTTCCCGAAGGAAGCCGCGTGGAAGCCTACGCCGACCTCCGCCGCGAGATCCGCCGCCTCGTTTTACGAGCTCTACGAACTGAGAAGACGAAATCGAGATCGTTGAGGGCAGAGCTTGAAACATGAAACCGCATCCATTCTAAACGAAGTAAACGCGGGCCCTTCACAGGCAGAGATGAATCTCAGTCAATTACTCAAATCGCTGATCACCCTCCCGAAGGAAACGGAGTGGGTTGAGTTCAAGCACAACAACGATAACCCTGAGGACATCGGCGAATATCTGTCCGCCTTAGCCAACTCAGCCGCTCTTCACGGGAAGGAGGGCGGTTACTTGGTGTGGGGTGTAGAGGACGGTACTCACAAGGTTGTGGGGACGACTGCCCAGTTGCGATTGCGAAAGATCGGAAACGAAGAGTTGGAGAACTGGTTAGCGCACAACTTGTCGCCGAGAGTCGATTTTCGTTTTCACGAATTTGAGCACGAAGGCCAACGTGTTGTTCTTCTCCGTGTTCAGCCAGCACTGGCTTCTCCGGTAGCGTTCAAGGGAACCGAGTGGATCCGCATCGGTGGTATAAAGAAGAAGCTGAAGGATCATCCCGGCAAAGAAAAAGAACTCTGGCTTGTCTTGGCACGACTTAGCTTCGAGAAGGGCATAGCAGCGCAGGAGGTCACAGGTGATGACGCCATCTCGCGGCTAAACTATCCCAAATACTTTGAACTTTCGGAGCAGCGTCTTCCCGATAACAGATCTGGCATCCTTGAACGAATGAGTGTTGACGGATTGATCGTTCGCCGTGGTGATGACACTTTCGACATCACTAATCTTGGCGCGATTCTGTTTGCAAACGAGTTATCCGACTTTGGAACCCTCGCTCGGAAGGGCTTTCGCGTGGTTCGCTACAATGGGATTAATCGAGTGGAGACTGAATATGAAAAGCTCGGAGTCAAAGGATACGCAGCGGGGTTCGAGGGTTTGGTTGCTTATATCAATGATCAAGTTCCGCGCAACGAAGTGCTCGGGCAGGCACTGCGGCGAGAGATGCGCATGTATCCTGAGCGCGCGATTCGCGAGTTGGTTGCAAATGCAATGATCCACCAAGACTTCTCGATGTCTGGCACTGGACCAATGGTCGAGATTTTTGATGACAGACTGGAAATAAGCGATCCCGGCGTACCATTAATTGATCCACTTCGCTTCATTGATCACTCGCCGCGATCTCGTAATGAGGTTTTGGCGGATCTGATGCGTCGGTTGGGAATTTGCGAAGAGCGGGGCAGCGGATTTGATAAGGTTGTTTTTGAGACAGAAATCTTTCAATTGCCTGCTCCAGACATTCGGGTGGACTCGACTCACACCCGAGTCATTCTCTTCGGACATCAGAAGCTGTCAGAGATGGACCGCAAGGACAAGGTGCGGGCTTGCTACCAACACTGTGCCCTTCTTTATGTTTCCAACAAGAGAATGACGAACTCGACGCTACGGGAGCGATTCAAGATTCCTGAGCAGGACTATCCGATAGCTTCTCGCATCATTAGAGACACGATAGACGCTGATCTGATTAAGCCCGACGACCCCGAAAGCAAATCAAAGAAGCATGCTCGGTATGTGCCCTTTTGGGCCTGATTCTTATGTGCTGGTTATGTGCACAACAGACCAGAAATGTCGGAAATTGACGGCTATGTTGACGGAGAATCAACGACTTAGAGGTGGTTCTTATATGCGGCTTATGTGCAATACCGCAAAGGGATCGATTCCAGATCCGCGTGATGTGTTTGGCAAGAAGGTCTATGAGGCAGCCCGACCGAATTTCAATTGTCAGGAGTGGACGGGACAAGTCGAAGGATATGGATATAAGTGCTTGTGAAAATGAAAAAGACTCCTGTCGGAGCCTTCCTCACGCCAGCCCTTGCGGGCCGTCCACCTGCGGAAATCCGCATTGGTGATAGTTTACTATGAGCAGGATCGTATCTTAAAGCGGGGAGTTCCAAGGTGCCTCCACGTTGCTTTCCGGAAAGGAGAACTCGATGCCAAAGAAGAAGAAACCAGTCAAGAAGCATTCAGTGAAAGCGAACTTGCAAGTGGTGGAGTTGACGCGTGCGGGGTCGTCGTTAGATCTGGCAATCTATGCTGACAAGGAAAAGATTGGCACGATGATCATCGGCCAGGGTTCGCTTTTATGGTATGGAGGGAAACGACAAATCCCCAAACGAATTCCATGGAGTCGATTTGCCAAGATGATGGATGACTTGGCGTACCCAAGATGACTACGTCGCTTCCTCGTCTGCGCTGAAAAGAAATGCCGACCCGTCGAGGGTCGGCGATATTTGTTTGGTGGAACTTGATCCTCCGGACTTCACACTGACCTAGTGGGCATTGAAGATTAGAGATTTCAAATTTCAAAAGAAGATCAGGGTTTTCAGATTCCAGGTCTCAAATTTCAAAAGGCGCATACGGGGCTTCACACTGACCTAGTGGGCATTGAAGATTACAGATTTCAAATTTCAAAAGAAGATCAGAGTCTTTCAAATTGCAGATCTCAAATTTCAGAATGCGCCGTTAGCGCTCTGGACTTGACGCGCGGCGCGCGGCGCCCGAGTTGTGACCACGATTTTGTTGTGCATTACGCGGCAATCTGCTAAACAGTGCTGCAGCACCTCATGAAGGAAGATTGATGGAGCCGGCTGGTCTCACAAACTCTTGTAGCGGGTGCCTCGTTAGAGTTAATCTGCCCCGGTTATTTGCTTAAATCTCAAATCGGCTCTTGTTGGATTCGACTTCCAAGAGCAACAGTGCCATTCCTTTCGCTCCAGCGGCGCGCAATGTTTTCGGCGATGGTAGGTGAGGCCGACTTCAAGGTTTCGCTCAAGCGGAGCGAGAAGAAATCTTTGCCGGCGCGTTCTATAAACATCTTGCCCCTAATCGGGTGAAAGCGCTAATGCGACGCGGGTTTTTTAACACTCTATGACGAATGATAACTCCCATTCTAAAGGGTCCCGGGTGTGGGACTTCCTGCCCCTGATCTGTCCGCTCGTGATCATAATCACTTTCGTCGTCTTCTATGGAAATTTCCTGCACTGTTCCCAGGACGGCGGTTGTAGCCCTCTAAGCTCCGCGGTGCTGCGCGCCGCAGTCACTAATAAACCTGAAATCCGCGTCCTAAGTTATGTGGCAAAGGCGATGTGGACACTGGTTATCGGAGTCCACACGCTGGCGTGCTTAGCCGCCCTGGTCACGGCTGGGCTGGTAATAAAGCAGGCGCTCTCCAATTACAGTCCGCGCGTCGTCAGAATAGTAATAGCGCTGGTTATTGCTATTAGCGCGAACATAGCACTTCTGGTTGCACTCGGCTTTAGCGATGATACCGGTGCGCCCGCCCCATTACTCCTGCGCGCGACCATTGCTCCTGGACTGCCGCAGATCAATATCCTCACTCGCGGATTCGATGCGCTCAGCCTAACTGCGGTGATCCCATTGTGTTTTGCGGCCAGCGCCGTGCTTTGGAGATCAAACCCTAGAGAGGTGCAGACCGATGTGGACCTGGCGCGCCGGATGAAACTGCTTCGCTACCTGCTTTACATGGGCGCAGTATTGCTGGTCATCGGCGTACTAAGGCTGTCAACAACGCTTAACTGGGGAGCGAGCTTTATTCCCAGCGACAGTGCCACCGGGAGATCGGTCGACGTTCTGGTGAAGGGAATCGTTTCGTCACTGGGGACGTACTACACGCTGCTGATGGCGGCCATGTACCTTCCCGCTGCACTGATACTCCGGGCGCGCGCCGGAGAGTTGGCGGACCAACAACCGGTAACGATCGTTGAGCAAGAAACCTGGTTAAGTAGTCACGGACTGAATTTGTCTTACGCGGAATCGTTCCCCCGAATCATTGCGATCCTGGCGCCTATAATGACTGGTCCATTTATTGAGATCATCAGGCACGTGATCGGTGTGACAGTTTGATTAGAATGCCGAGCTGTCAACAAGTTACGCTCAAGAGAAAACAATAGAGATGTGGATGATGATTATGGCTAGCGCAGAGAGAGATACGACTTTCACCATTGCTGTGGTTGTTGTGATCCTATTGGTGTTTACAGGCGGGTTGTTGCTTTTGAAACTACTGCGCCTCCCACTGGTGGACCCAAAGCCAGAGACGGCCAAGCCTGCGCCAACGCAAACTCAAGTCGTAGCGAAAAGGGATTTGGAAGCCTACGTGCAGCTTAAGCCTGACGATCTGGAGTTACGTAAGGGAAACGATCCTTCAGCGGAAGCAGCTCAAAAGGCGCCAACGATTGAAGAGTTTAGCAAACGGTATCTAATGGCTCCCATCATCAGCGGCGAAGAAGTAAAGCGCGAAATGGTGGCGCCAAGCGAGGCGACCTCACTACTCGACAATGCGGTTGCGGTGAGTCTTCCGGCTACACCCGGTTCGACCCTCGGAGGACAATTGCGAGTAGGCGAACTGGTGGACGTGGTGGCGGTGCATAACTCGTCGTCACCTGCGGATTCGGATCCAATCAAGTCTTCAAGCTTTGAAAAATTGCTGGTGCTCAATATCGAAACAAAGCAGGCTGATGAAAAGACGCCTAAAGAACCAGTTTCCATTACGCTTGCCCTACCCGCGAATAGGCGTGATGAATTCGCTGCTGCTGTTGCCAACGCTACGGTCACGGTTACGCGCAAAATTCCCGCCAAGCATTGAGAACTCGACCGAAGGTTGCGTTGTGTTCAACAGACCAGGCAGACCAGATAGGAAAAGGGGACCGCGATATTAATGCGGCCCCCTTCTCATTCACCACTGCAAAACGGTTGTTCCGTTCCGTACTACTCTAACTAGCTGATTCGTTCACGGCTGATTAGAGTTGTTTGCGTTTGGCCGTTTGGGAAATATCGGACCAGGTAAGTCTCCCGATATCTGTGCCAGCCGCGCTGCACGATTCGTGTCTGTCGCACCTCTCGGGTACGATAATTACGACGCCACCGGTTGCGTTGCGATCCCAGTTGGATTCGAATTTGGGGAGCTTCCTTTACCGTGCTGGCCTTCGCTTCGCTGGCTCCAGATCCCAAACCCAGAAAACCGAAAGAAGCCAACGTCAATGTCAGTACTAATAGTTTTTTCATCTCTACCCTCCATTTCGAAACATTCCACCGTGCTTCATGCAATCTGAAAGCCTCACTCAGGGAAGGTAGTGCGTGTGAGAGTTTTGCAAGAAAACTGAACCGAGGAGATCAAGGTTTCAAGCGATCTGACAAAGTTGACATTACAATTTGGTGGCAACAGTACAATTGTGTTGCTGCGGAGTTTTCGGGATTGCCCCATACGGAATATTGTGCGAACGAAACGAGTCGTCGAAAAGGGCAGGAGCAGGCGCAGGAGCAAGGGTAAAAAGGGGAAAGGCGGAGATGATTGATGAGAGCCGAGGACGACGTTTCCGAGTTTGGTAATCTTGATTTGATTGTCGAAGTTAGAGCGTTCGGTTAAGCTAAGTAATCGGCATTTGATCTGCGAATCGGATGAGGTTTGCGATGTCAGAGGAACTAACAGAACAGAAAATCCTTGGCCTGCTCAAAGCCAATGAAGACCACATCAAGGCTTTCGGCGTGAGAAGCCTGGGCCTGTTTGGTTCTTTTGCACATGGCGACAATATCGAGAGCAGTGATCTCGATCTCGTAGTCGAGTTTGATAAGAAGACTTTCGACGCTTATATGGATCTGAAGCTCTTCCTTGAGGTCCTGTTTGGCCGCCGCGTAGATCTGGTACTCGCCGACGCCATCAAGCCGAAGCTACGAGGGCCGATTCTGGAGGATGCAGTGCATGCCCCGGGACTATGAAGTCTATCTCGAAGATATTCGCGACGCGATCGGGAAAGTTAAGAGATACACGATTGGTCTCACGCGAGAGGCTTTTAAAAATGACGAGAAGACTGTCGATGCCGTCGTGCGCAACCTGCAAATCATCGGTGAGGCGGTCAAGATGATCCCCGAATCTATCCGGCTGACACATGCGAACATTGAGTGGAAGAAGATCGCCGGACTGAGGGACATACTCGCACATCAGTACTTCGGCGTTGGCATCGAGATCATCTGAGACATTCTTGAGAATAAACTGCCGGCGCTGGAAAAAGAGATCAAAGAAATCCTCCCATGACTTCTCTTCACAGCGCCTATTTCGTCGCCTGTTTGAATCGAGTTTTGTACTGGCTAAACCGCTGACTTCGCGTTAGCGTCGTCTTTCAATTTTGCCTTCAACACGTCGAATTCCTCCTGACTCGTCGGTTGGCTGGAGTGGTTAGTAGTAACGCGTTGTTATGCTTGCATCGGTGGCATAGCCGCGCCCTCACCTTGATTTGTATTGAAAAGTAATCTTGGTCTCCTCGTCTAACACCAATGGCCGAACAAAGCGATATGACCTGCCACTGCGCGGAACATCAATGTGGACCGGGAGAATGCCGGCAACACGTCGCTGCAAATTAAATACATTCACTGAAGGCGCATTCCGTTGAGCCGCTTCCTGTTTTTTGACTTGTTCATCGATGCGGCGGCTTTCGCGTTCGTTGGTGGCCTGGTCGGCAGTGACTGTTACAAGTTCTGAAATTTGCGCCACGTTCAGCGTCGTGCCCAATCGAGCCGCCTTCGATCCGTCGATCGCAAGCTCCACCTGTGTTTGTTTGAAATTTGGCGCGTCAACTTTGACGCTGACTGGCCCCGGCTGCACACCTGAAATCACCCAACGCCCCTCAGCGTCAGACTGCGTAGTTAAACTCGCGCCTGTCTGTTTATTGACTACGGTGACGTTCGCGCCCGCGACTATCGCACCGTTCGGATCCACTATTATCCCGCCAACTTGTCCTGCTTCCAGCTGGTCCAGTTCGACGCCCGTGTTTGACCAGACGTTCTGGTCCTTCTCTGAGGTCTCGTCCACTCCGTCAACGATAAGGTTCTGTGCAGCCGCGGGAAACAGGTCCGCTGAAAGCGCATTGCCGCCAAACTGCCTAACGTCAATTCGATCGGGCAGCGACACTTCCCAGGTCAACACGTTGACTGGAATATCTAGTTTCGGAAGTGTCATTTCATAAGCGCCATTCTTAGCGAAGCCTCCACCTGAACTGAGATAGACAAACGACACCGTGTAAGCGCCGGAAGAGTTGAGCCCGGTGCGTAGCAACGGCACGCGGCTACCGTCAACATCCATCACCGGCTTCACTCGTTGGCCTTCAACTTCGGCCGAGAGAAGTTGTGCGCCAGGCGGCAGCTCAACTTTGACGTACGCCTGCGCGTGATTGCGTACTCGCAAAGTAACTTCGGTGAGCGACTTTCCTTCGATGTTCGTCAACGTAGTGATTGTGGCCCGCTCGGCCACGGCTGAAAGCACGGAGCTATCCGGAAACAGTGTCCATTGAAGTTGCAGCTTCGGAATATCTGTTTCGCGCCGGTTGTAGCGGAAGGCTGCCTGCAAAGGAAAGCGAGCAAGCGAGCGAGCAATGGCGCCGGCTTCGCGCACATCCATCCGCCGCAAACTGCCACTTTCCGTTGGCGTTAATTCCATTGCGCCGACACCTTCAACCAGCAACTCGCCGGTCTCACGTTGTGCTCCGGCAAACGAGAGCAGTGGCGCCTCAGCTTTGGTTTCGCGGTTGGCGCGCTCAATGGCAATTAGAAACTGATGATTACGGCGGAGGGGTTCACGGACCCTGAGAACCAAAACTCCAGCATCGAGTTCGAATGAATCAAGCGTGCTGCCTGTCGCCTCCACGAGCTCGAAGCCGGGAGGCAACGACATCCTAAACTCCGCAGCCTCGCCCTGGATTACGGTGACGTCGCAAAGCGCAGTGGTGCGCAATTGCGAGTCGCCCACTGAAACCACCGACTTGATATCGGAAAGAAAACGCACTTCGCGTTGCGCAACCGGCGCGGAAACTTCTCGGGTGGTCCACCACACTCGCGCCGGCTTGCCGGGCTCGAGTGTTGCTTCGACGATGGTGTGACCGTTTTCACTTGTGCGACTAGTAATCAAACCCGGTTCGATGCGGATATTCGCGCGATTGCCGGGAAGATCGAGCGTTAGCAACGAGCTACTCGCCGCCGGCACCTGAATCGTAAACGAAGCGCGCCCCGCCTCTATCGTCAAAGGGGATGCGATACTCAGATTAACTGCGAAGGCGCCTGGACCATTCAGGATTGCCGAGTGGGTTGGTCCTTCCTGCAAGAGCGGCAGGGGACTGCTCGCCTGTTTCGCTTCCAGGATAGTCAGTCCGCTAGTTAACGGAACCTTGACCGATCCTTTGTCCAAGACCGAGCCATCAATAGCCACCGAGCCTGTCAACGACTGATCCACAATCTGCAGCTTGAAGGCTGCGCGCGACAAAACGAACGAAAGCGGCGCGGCCTCAACCGCTTTCGGTTTCTTCGCGGCCAGTTCCATCAAGCGGTTATATTCCGCGAGTGAAACCGTAACGGTGCCGCTTGCTCCCGGCGCCGGCAGTACTACGCTAGATCGCGAGTCTCGTTGTTGGCCGTAAGCGGCGGTTGCAAAGACTAATAAGCCTAGTAGGAAAAGTATCGTCCGTTTCATCGCTCACCTCTTTTCTTGTCACGTTGAAAATCAAGTTCGACAACCGGCGTCTGGCTTTCACTAGTCAATTCTGATTTCAGGAAAAGTGAAGGACCAAAATGTGGAAACGCGACCCGCAATGGAAGATTGCGCGCTGGTACCGCCGGGCGTTTGGTATCGCGCAGGCGCGAGACCAGCTCTTTGGTCGCGTCGCCGGCTTCATCAACTTGAATGACATCGCTATCGCTTGAGGGATTGGGTTTGGAACCCGGTCGCAAAGCGTCTGATTCGGCAACCTCGTAAGGTGTAACGCGGAAGCTACCGGAGATTCCCGGCGGCAGTGTCAGTCGAAAGAGCGGCGGATGATGTAACAACAAACGCGATTTCGATATTGGCAAATCAACTGACAGAAGTGACAGCCGGACATGGCCTTTATCGCTCCAGGCTTCGGTGTGGTCGAGATAGGAAACTTCAACGACAAAGGCCGGCGCGTCGTCACCCGATCGGGTTTTTTCCAACGGCAGTAACAACGAGCCATCGGGTGCGCGTCCAGGTCTGACCGGACGGCCGGCCACTGAAGCGCTCCACAAAACTGCGGTCGCCGGCAGATTGAGTTTGAGGAAATTGCGCTGATTATTACGCACTGCAAATCGCGACTGGATCAACAATTTTCCGTCGGTCGTCACCAGCGCACTGTAGTCAGCTTCTTCGATATTGGCGGTGAGTACCGCTTGCGGTGTGTAGCGCGCCACGTTGAGTGAAAGTGTTCGCAGCGATTTTCCATCCGCGGGCTGCAAGCGAAAGGCGATTAGCGACGGCGACTGCCGGCTGGAAATTAGCTGGCCAAGTTGCGAGGCTTCGGCTTCATCCAATCCGTTTGCTTGCCGTTCTTTAATCTCCCCGGCGCCTAACACTTCGACGGCGACGCCGCCCGTTTCACGTTCTGCCGCCGGCAGCCGCAGCAAGGGAACGTCAAGCTTGCCGGCTCGCGGCAGGCGCAATTCGCCGTTCACAGTAAAGCGTACGGTGTTCTGCACCGGCTCGATGAAACTCACGGTCAATTCGCGAACCTTGGCGTCCCAGTCGGCGACCAGCGCGCCCGATACCTGGTTAACAGTGAACTGTTCCGGCAACAGCACGTGGATCTCCTGGGCCAGACCCTGCAACACCTCGACGTTGACTTCAGCGCTTACCTGGGTCGTATCTTCTCCCAGTCCCACTAACTCAGTGACCGCGCCCCGTAGTCTCAAAGGTTGATTTGCCCGCTGGTCATCAACCTTGCGCCGCCAGGCAAACGTTAACGGCGCCCCGCCATTTCCATTTGCAACCCAACGACTTCCCGCTGCCAGCTCAGAATGCTCGAGCAGGAGGCCGCCGGTGATGTGCACATCGACGCCCTGGCGCGTTAGTTCAATGGTTGCGTGTGAGACAGCGGAATTAGCGACAGGAAGTTGGAGGATATCTGTTCCTGCAACTGTCGAAACCGGCGCCACGATGTTCAGAGTCAGTACCGCACGTCCGCTCTTGGTGAGAAGTAGATCGGCGCCACCGGGCCCCTGTCCGCCTTCGCGCGTAAGGAGAGTGACCTGGCGTCCGTCAAGTTTCGCTTCCTGCACCATCAAACCATTGGGCAATGCCAGTCTCACCCAGCCGTCTTTGATTACGTCGACCGTGAGCCGCGCTTCTCCGGAAGCAAGATCGCCATCTACCTTAAGGTTGTAATCAATACGACTCAACGTGGCTTCCACTGGTGGCGGCAATGGCTCAGCATCGGTCGGGAAAGCGGCGTGTCGCAGGGCCGCGTACTCACTTACTGGGAGCACTACCCAGCCGTCTGTTGATGGGGCGACTTGAGCCAAAGCTGCGGCAGCAACGAAAACGACGACAAGCATCAGACCAATGGTTCTGGCTGCGATCGCGCTTGAGAACCGCGGCAATGTTGCTAACCGCGGGTGCAGCTTTGCAGTCAAAACAGATCGCGGCTGTGAAAAAAATATTTCGAGTTCACTCATTCTGGTTTCTCCTCTGAAGGTTTGCGCTGTTCTAAGAACGCGGTCGTCCTGTTGGCTTGCAGGGCCCGGTCAACGAGACCAAAGCACACACTTCCAGACAACACGAACACGTCGAGAGCGTGCCGCACGAGTCAACGCTTCAATTGTTCAGATCGAGACCAGGCGTTAGGTCTTTAACTTGTAGGGATCTAGACCATGCGGGGGAGACCGCGCGAGAAATGCGCCTTGTCGGCAGCTATGATGCTACGAATTTATGGAAAGGTAGCCTCAGGATATGAAGATCGTTACCGGCTCATGAAAACAAAGCTGGCTTGGTAGTGCCCTGGATTTGAAATTCTCTGTGCCTCCTCCGTGTCCGCTTTGGTCTCGGTTCTAAGTTTCTGCCTGGAGTCGATCCACCACCGAGACTCGGAGTACGCAGAGATTTCACAGAGAAAATGAATTTAGGACACGACTTCGGACTGGTCTCACTTGCCACTCAACCATTTGTTGGGATCGAAGTTAAGATCGGTGGTGACAATTATGCGATCGAGCTTAATAGCTCCACTAAATCCAGCCTTAGTTGTTATGGTAATTGTGTGTGAACCTTTCCCGGCAGAAAAAATTGCGGAAACATAATTTAGTTTTGTGTCTATTACAGCGACCGAATTGTAGGGAACGCCCGTGACATAAACGGAGGCGCCGTCTGGTGCGGCGACGATTCCATAGAAGTTACAACATAAAGGGATGGTGGTATGTAACCGCCGCTCCGTTGTATCGATAACCGTGATCGATCTGCCGGTCAGCACATAAACAAACTTGCCATCCGGAGTAACCGCCAGCTTGCTGCCAAAATCCGTGAGCGGAATTGTGTTGGCAATACTATTGTTGCCGGCGTCGATAATCGTAATGGCGTTCTCGCCCGTCGTCGCATAAATGAATGGCTTGGCGTTGACGGCGTTTGAACTTGCCGCGAGGACGAGGAATAGCAATGTTCGGCGGAAGTGTAAGTTCATGGACTTCAAGGGTCAGCGACAAGGAGATCTCATTGCTGCTCTAACTTGGAGTGCGGTGACGAGTCACCGCTTTGTCCGCGGTGGCCCGACACGCTGACCTTTGGTGCTGGGCTGTTTTGGCCATGCTGCGACAGGTCGCAGCGCCCAAAGCGCCGACAGGTCGGCGCACTCCAAATAGGTCGACGCCTCCCTTTGACCGTGGCAACGCAGGTTACTATAGTGGAAATATAAGGCTTGAGACAGGTTTTGCGGTGCATTGAAAGCACGGGGGAGTACCGCGTGAATTCACTATTGTTGGTCGATCGAATGTTTGGGGGCGCGATGTTTCTGTGGCTTGATGCCTTCGCTGTATTCAGAAGCCTCTGGTCAGTTCTTACCTTTCGCCTCATCGACTCCCCAAACATGAAGGTGACAGCCTTTCGGCTGATCGTTGGCATCACGCTGCTGGTCGCCGTGTTGGTATTGTCCGGAAGGTTAAGCACGATGCTTGATCGCCGGATTGCCAAGCGCACTCATATCGATGCCGGACTCCGGTACACGATCGCGCGGCTCCTTAGGTACCTGCTCTTAGTGATCGGTCTGGTATCGGTATTGAAGGGCGCGTTTGATCTTGATCTCACTTCAGTTGCCGTTCTCTTCACGGCGCTTTCGGTCGGCATCGGTTTCGGCTTGCAGTACATTGCGGCAGACATCGCTTCCGGTTTCATTTTGCTTTTTGAACGACCCGTTCGCGTTGGTGATCGAATTACCATTGGCGAAGATGAAGGTGATGTGCAGAGCATCAAACTGCGCACCACGATCATGTACACTAACGATCGCATCGCGATCATTGTGCCGAATTCGCGACTCGTGAGCCAACGCGTCATCAATTGGTCTTACGGCGACCCGCGGGCGCGCATTGCGATTCCGATCAGCGTTGCGACTACTTCAGATGTAGACCAGGTAACCACAACTCTACTTCAGGCTGCGGACAACGTTGAGAGCGTCCTCACCGATCCGCAACCAAAAGTGCAGTTTCTTCGCTTCGGAGAATACTCGCTCGACTTCCGGCTGCTGGTTTGGACCCGTCAACCCAATCGTCACATGCAAATCAAAAGCGATATCAACTACCGCGTCGAACGATTATTCCGCGAGGGCGGGATTGAGATTCCCTATCCCAAGCAGGAATTTCTGCTGCGCCGCGTGCTACCGACGAATGAGGATGAGGCCTTAATTGCAGAGGAGCGCGCTCCGGACAGCGAAACTCTGCAAGGGTCCAAGGACTAATCCGCGCGCCACTATTTGCACAATCAGTAAACCAGAGTTGCCCTAACGCGAGACCGCGGTTACGCTAGCGCCGTTCAGACTGAGTGGCTGTTCATTCAGTGATAATAGTGAACAGCAATCAGTAGCCAGCAAAGCGGAGAAGATGCGCACAACCCGTTCACTTAATTCCGATCGCCCGGTAGTTGCCGACAAGCGCGAGGCAATTCTGCGTGCGGCTATTCGCGTCTTTGCTCACAACGGCTATTTCAGTTCAAAAGTCGCCGATATTGCCAGTGCGGCGGGAGTTGCCGACGGCACCGTTTATCTCTACTTCAAAAGCAAAGAGGAAATACTTCATTCCATCTTCGATCGCAGCATGGGAGAAGCGATTGCTGCCGGCCGCAAGCAACTGGAACAAATCACCGACCCGCGTGAAAAACTACGACGCATCGCGCTGCTCCATCTCGAACGACTCGGCGACGATCGTGATCTGGCTGTCGTTTTCCAGGTCGAACTGCGCGGCTCAACCAAATTCATGGAAGAGTTTTCTGCAGCGGGCTTCGCGGAGTATTTGAATCTCATTCGCTCGACTTTTGAAGAAGGTCAGCAAGCCGGCGTGTTTCGCGCGGAACTGAATGCGAAGGTGGTGGCGAAGATACTTTTCGGCGCCCTGGACGAGATGGCCACCAACTGGATTTTATCGAAACGCCGCTACAAGTTGGCGCCTATGGCCGATCAAGTGCTCGACATTTTTCTGAACGGGGTTACCGCAAAGTGAAACCGATCGGCGAAACCTCGATGAGCGCCAGGGACGCAAGTGAGAACTCAAGCGCGGAAAGGTCTGAACGAATTCCGTTGCATGAGGGAGAACCGACTACGCTCGTCGAAGTGTTCGAGCATGTTCCGCGCGCCCATCCGCGTCCCGACACGCTTAACTTCAAGCGCGATGGCGCCTGGGTTTCGATCTCCGCGGTGGAGATGTTGAAACGGATCCGCTCGATTGCCGCGGGTCTTTATTCGTTAGGCGTGCGGCGTGGCGATCGGGTGGCGATTCTTTCCGAGAGCAGGCCGGAATGGGTGTTGACTGATGCGGGTTGCATGTTTGCAACCGCGATTGATGTACCGATCTACCCGACTTTGATGGCGCCACAAGTGCGCTACATCCTGAAAGACTCGGGGGCCCGCGTGCTAGTGGTCCAAAACGAGGAAAAGTTTCAAGCCATCCGCGCGGTGATCGCCGAGTGCCCGTCGATAGAACACGTAGTTTTCTTCGAGAAGCCGGCGACGGAGGCTGGGAGAATTTCACTCGCGCAGCTGGAAGAGCGAGGACGAGTACTACTCGAAACCGAACCGGACCTGATTGACGATGCCGTGCGTCAGATCAAACCGGACGACTTGGCGACGATCATTTACACGTCCGGCACCACGGGTGAGCCCAAGGGCGTAATGCTTACGCACACAAACCTCGTCTCAAATCTGATCGACTCCTCGAGCCATCTAAAGTTTGCTAAGGACGACAGCACGCTTTCAGTTTTGCCGCTATCGCACGTGCTCGAGCGTATGGCGATGTACATGTATCTCTACCATGGCATGGCCACATATTTTGGCGAGTCGCTCGATACCATCGGACCAAATCTGCGTGAAGTGAAGCCGACAATTTTTGTCGGCGTGCCGCGGATTTTTGAAAAGATTTTCGCGCGCGTGAAAGAAAAAACCGCGGAGAAAGGTCGGCTGAATGTCGCCTTCTTAAACTGGGCAGTTGAAGTAGCCAGAAAATGCGCGCGCCTTTCAACGCGACATCAAGATCTGCCGTTTGCACTCAAACTCAAGCGCAAGCTTGCCGATAAGCTTATCTTTTCCAAGTTGCGCCAGGCTCTTGGTGGACGAATTCGTCTGTTGGTCTCAGGTGGCGCGGCCCTGCCGGAAGAGCTTGCGCTACTTTACATCGGCGCCAAACTGCCGATTGTTCAAGGTTACGGATTGACGGAAACTTCTCCCGTAATCACGGCCGGAGTAATGGAAGACAATCGCGTTGGCACGGTGGGAAAGCCGATCAGGAACGTTGAGATACGCATTGCCAGTGACGGTGAGATCGAGAGTCGCGGGCCAAACGTGATGCGTGGCTACTACAACAAACCTGAAGCAACGAGCCTTGTGTTTACCGAGGATGGCTGGTTTAAAACCGGCGATATCGGCCGGGTTGACGAAGACGGATTTCTCCACATTACCGATCGTAAGAAGGAACTGTTCAAGACGTCGGGCGGCAAATACATCGCACCACAGCCAATCGAGCAGATGATCAAAGGCTCGCGTTTTGTTAACCAGGTGGTTCTGATTGGCAACGGTCGGAAGTTTCCGGCGGCGCTGATCGTGCCTGATTGGGAACGCGTCGAATCCTATGCGCAACTTAAAGGCATCAAGGAAAAGGACCATGCCAAACTGTGTACGCACGAGCGCATTCTCGATCTCTTCCAGCGCCAAATCGACGGATTGACAACAGAGCTCGCGCAGTATGAACGCGTTAAGAAGGTCGCGATATTGGAGAATGAACTTACCATCGACGGCGGAGAACTAACGCCGACGCTAAAAGTTAAGCGGCGCGTGGTCGATGAGAAATATCGGGAGACTATTGATCGGCTCTACGCCGATGCGGGACATCCTACGGCTGCTGCCAAATCCCAGACTCCGATCAAGTCCTGACAGGTGGAATGCGTCAAGTATTTTTTCCGCGGCCTGGCGGCCGGCCTGTTGCAATTGGTAGTCGCTATAGACACCGGTTTTCCCGGGGCTGACGACAACGCCTTTACTGCGGCCACCCTGCGGATAAGTTCGGCCGAACGTTTTAACCTTCGCCGTTCCGGGAGAAAAAACCGAATACTGAAGGGCGATTTCCGTGATTCTGGTAGTGACAACGATTCTGGATTCGGTTTCAATCTCCAACAAAACTATATAACCCCCCGGTTCAGCCTTGGCCCTGCGGACAGCCTCGCCGCGGTTCAGGGTACCGCGAACCTGCTCTACTTTTATGGCTGAATTGTCATTGAGCCGATCGACGACAGCTTCCAATACCACACCGAGGTTCGCCATGTTGTACCCAAAATTGTCTCGTTCCATGCCCACAATCAACGTGAGCTCCGGCTTGGGTTTCTCAACCGCTTTGGTTGGCGTCGGACTTTCTACCGGGCCGGGGACAGCAACCGGGGGCTGTTTTGTTCGTCTGCCGGATTGGGTGGTGGCGCTTAGTCCGCAAACTAAAGCCAGACCAATAATGAAACTCGCTGCGAATAGACGTCGTGCAGTTTGGTAATACGGCATGATTTAGTCCCTCTCAATGCCGGCATTGTAACATCAGTCTCCGGCAGCGAGAGACTCGTTTGCTTCAGAGCCAGGAGTTTGCTTTTCTATGATAGGACCGGTCGGCGCGCGACATATTGCTCGATGAAGTTTCCGCCTTAACTGACCTGCGTCGCCAAGGCCGTCACCACAACTGCTCAGCACGCCGCTGACGCTGATAAGGGTTGAAGTTTGCGAGCGACACATCAAGTCTTTTTTCAATCTGAAACGTTCGGCGGAATGTGCAGCTGTAATGCTGAGAGAATTTTGTTCGCCGTTGCTCGAGCGGCATCATTAAAGTTTGGGTCGCCATTGGGGCTGGGCAGTCCTGAACCTTGATTGATGCGCCGATTTTTAGGATAGGTCGCTCCCGACGCAATTACCTTCGCAGTGATCGGCGCAAAAACCATATATTCGATGTAGGCGTTGTTGGGAGTTCCAGTCCCGTTGGCACTCATTCCGTCTTCGCGAAGGCGCAACCAAACAACGTAAGCGACCTTCTCCTCCCTGGCTCGTTTCGTAACTTCGGTGCGCGACATTGGATGTTCGAGTCGCTCCACACTTACTGATGGCGGTTCATCGAGTTGTTGCGCGCAGCTTCGCAGCACGCCTTCGTAGGTGTTCATCGATACGTTTGAAAAACCGTCATACTTTTCAATACCGACGACGAGCTGAAGCGTGGGCTTTGGTTTTTCCTGAGTGACTGGCGCGACCGGCGTTGGATCGGGAAGCGGTGGCGGCGTTGCTGGCGTCGCTGGAGATTTAGTGGCGCGGCGACCCGATTGCGCGGTCGCTATAGTGACCGGGCACAAGGCAAAGATTATGACGAAACTTAGGGAGAGGAGCCGGGAAAAGGGTGAGCCGTCTGACATACTTCACTCCTTACAAATTCGGTTAAGTTGTGGGCAGTATTGTAGCACTCGCGCTGCGCAATCTAAGGGCCCTTGTTTGCTAAAGTTTGGTAAACTGCCCCGCGAGTTTCACTTCAATAGAGTCCCGGTAAACACGAAGCGTTGCCTTTATTAATCATTACCAGAGTCCGCGAGCAAGCACTCGGCGTGCGCTCCTTAGATCTGATGCCTGAGGGCGCCGCCGGAACGCATGGCGTAAATTTTGTTCCGGGACAAGTCGCGGTGCTGTCGGTTCCGGGCGAGGCGCCCGCTTATTTTGCCTTTGCCAGTGCACCGGAAGACGCGCAACTGGAAGTGCTCGTGAAACAAAAAGTGGGCGCCAGTAATGTGATTTGCGACATGAAAGTTGGCGACCGGATTGAGTTGTTAGACGTAGCGGGTCACGGCTTCGCGCTCGATGAACAGCAAGGCAAAGACCTGGTGTTTGTGGCGATGGGAACCGGCGTGGCGCCTTTGCGATCCGCACTGAGACATGTGCTGAAGCGCAAAAATGATTTTGGCCAATTGGTAGTGCTCTACGGCGCGCGCACGCCCGACGATTTTTGTTATCGCGATGAAACAGATGGTTGGGAGGACGCCGGCGTGGAGTTGCGCCAGGTGATTTCAAGACCTGACGGCCACGATTGGTCGGGTCCGACAGGTTACGTGCAATCGCTGCTCGACAATGTCTTGCCTAGTTTGCAATCGCCCATTGCGCTCATCTGCGGCTCGCTCGAGATGATGGAGCAAACGCGCGATCGCCTCGGCCAGATGGGATTCAAGCCGGATGAGATTCTGACGAACTATTAGAATAGGAGTGCAGGCACCTTTTCAGCTTAAATAACGAATGCTTGTTTACAAATATCTGCATCCTCATCGAATCGAGGTACTGCAGCGTGGGCTGATTCGCTTTACACAGCCCGCGGCATTGAATGATCCGTTCGAAATAATGCCTAATCTTCACAAGATTCGACAATATTACGCTGATCAAACAAAGAATCTGACCCGAGGGATGGATCCCTTTTCGATCGTCCTAGCTGACTTCACAACCCAAATAAATATCTCTAAAACCTTTGGCAGGTGGCAAGCTGACAATGCTTCTGAGCTTGCCTTTTTAAGCCTTAGCAAGAATCGCAACAATCTACTGATGTGGTCTCACTACTGCAATTCGCACCGTGGGTTTGTTGTAGGCTTTGATTCCTCCCATCCATTTTTCAGTGCCCTGCAAGCGGAAAAGAAATCAATTCTTCGAGAAGTGCGTTACCGATCAGACAGACCGATTGCCCCAACGCCCGGCGGCCAATGGCCCGACTGGACGGACTTCGTCATGGTTAAGAGTGCACATTGGTCCTACGAGGAAGAATTACGATTGATTGCTAATCCGTCTGGTGCTGATGAGGCTGAGCTAGGGCCGGATGGACACGCGATCTACCTATTCAAGTTCGCCGCGGAGTCGGTGAGGGAAGTCATTTTGGGGCACCGGATCTTGAAGAAGGATCATGATGAGATTAGACGGATCGTGGATGATAAATATGAGGACGTAAAGATGTTCAAAACTGCCTTGAGTGAAACAAAGTACGATATGAATGTCTTCCCTTTATCGTCTTGACTGTCCTGCCCGCATGAATACTCATCCTGACGAAGTGTTGATACTTGTTTTAGGTCTATCTGTGTCACGCCAATGTCAGAGCGCCAAAAACGCCGAGGCTTTAACGCATTTTATGTTGCAGTAACGCTGAATCGCCTTGAAGTCCTGCCAGTTTTCGGTAACGACAGTTGCCTTCCACCGCCGCGCGCTAACCGCGATCAGCACATCGAGGGCCATGCGCTGTGATACGCCCGGATGGAGCTTTTTCAACTTTCCTTTGTGACTTCGCCGGCGGTCCTGGCTCAATAAGTAGAGGACTTTACCGGCAAGTAGCCAATCATCTTGATTGGGAACAATCAAGGAGTTGTCCGCGCCATATTTACTAAACAATCGTTCGTAGATTTCACGATATGATTGATCCCGAGCGCTCGCAGTGAGTTCCATTAAGACGACTGATGACCAAAGAAAATTTCGAGATTTCTCCAAGCCCATTGGCTTCCTTGAGATGAGGACGGAGGTGTCGTAAGTGAAGTACGGCATCAGGACGAGTGGCGTGAATGGTGATTCTCATAGGCTATCTGAAAAGCTCGCAACGTTAACGCCTCTCGTTCCGCGAGCCGTTTCTCTCGCTCTTCGGCAGTCTCGCCCGGCTTGACACGAGGTTGTTCGTAACGGACTCCATTCGCCTTGACACGCCTTTTCTTCGAAGGGAACGAAGTCAACAGAGCGTCACGACTCGGCTGCTTTGTTTGGCGAAGACTTGGTGACTTAGTCGAGACTGTTTTCTTTTTCGATGACATAGACTTACGTTACCCAACAACGGATTGTTTACAAAGTCTCAGCCGAGGTCAAGCTCGATCGAAGCAGCAGTCCCTTCTGTTTCTTGCAAGATTTCGTGTGCCAGCCTTCCCGCGCGGTTAGCTGCTACGTTATCATTTCGCACCAGCACCGACTTCCCGAGGAGAACTCATATGCCCGCTAACTGTAGCGTCCGACGCTCAGACGTTAGCTTTCTACAAATCCTTGTCATCGTAGCCGCGCTCGTTTCCGTCGCGTCGCTTGATACATCGCTTCGAGTCAGCGGGCAAAGCAAGCTCCCGCTAACGCACGAGACGATGTGGATGCTGAAGCGCGTCGGCGCGCCGAACCCGAGTCCGGACGGCAAGTCGGTAGTCTTTTCGTTAGTCGATCCAGCGTACGACGAGAAGGACCAGGTTTCGGATCTTTGGATTGTGCCCACGGACGGTAGTGCCAAACCGCGGCGTTTGACGTTCAGCAAGGGCGGCGAGGGCGGTGTGGCCTGGAGCCCTGACAGCCAGCGGTTAGCATTCTCAGCAAAGCGCGAAGGCGACGATGTCAGCCAAATTTATGTGCTCAACGTTGCTGATGGCGGCGAAGCGCTGCGCGTAACGTCGCTTTCCACTGGTGCGCGTTCGCCGCAATGGCGGCCCGACGGTCAGGCCTTACTTTTCACCAGCACAGTTTTTCCGGGCGCGCTCGATGAAGAAGCCAACAAGAAGATGGCAGCCGAGCGCAAGGCGCTGAAATACAGAGCGCGTGTCTACGAGAAGTTCCCGGTACGTAACTGGGACAAGTGGGTTGAAGACACGCAGGGCCACCTGTTCATTCAGAGTCTCGCACCTGAAGCGAAGGCAAAAGATCTACTCGCCGGAACGAAACTCGTTTCCGAGCGCGGTTTTGCCGGACGCGTTCAGGACTCGGGTGAAGAATTTGACGCTGTCTGGACACCTGAAGGCGATTCAATCATCTTCGTGGCAACTACCAATCGCGACAAAGCAGCTTACGCAACAACCAACTCCGCGCTTTTCAAAGTTTCAGCCACCGGCGGCGAGCCGGTTCAACTCACCACCGGCAACGACAGTTTCAGTCGACCAATGTTTCGTCCCGACGGCAAAGCGCTCTACGCGACATTTAACGTCGAGGCTAACGGCAAGGTCTACAATCTTGAACGGTTGGCAAAATTCTCCTGGCCAAACTTAGATAAGCCGCTCATCTTGACATCAAACTGGGACCGCGCGGTTGGCAGTGTCGCGTTCACACCGGACAGTAAGTCGATCTATCTGACGGCTGAAGAAGCGGGAAACGAAAAGCTGTTCACGATGCCGGCCGACGGTGGTGAGGTAACGTTGGCGATGGACATGACACGTGGCGTTTTCACCGGCGTGAAAATTCCGGCGCAGGCGTCGTCGACAATCATCATTGCGAATTGGGAAAGCGCGATGGACCCACCAGAAGTTTTCCGCCTCGATCTGAAATCAAAAACACAAGTACCGCTCACAAATTTTAATGCTGACCAGGTGGCGAAGATCGACTGGCAGCCGGTGCGACACTTTTGGTTTACGAGCAAAGCAGGGAAGCGGATCCATAACATGGTCGCGTTGCCGCCAAACTTCGATGAAAACAAAAAGTATCCATTGTTGGTGTTGATGCACGGCGGGCCTCACAGCATGTGGCGTGATAACTGGGGCCTGCGTTGGAATTACTATCTGCTGGCGCGTCCTGGTTATGTTGTATTGCTAACCAACTATTCCGGCTCTACCGGCTTCGGCGAAAAGTTTGCGCAGAGCATTCAGGGTGATCCGTTTGCTGGTCCTGGAAATGAAATCAACGAAGGCGCTGATGAAGCGATTCGGCTTTACAAGTTCGTCGACGGCACGCGGCAGGCAGCCGCCGGCGCCAGCTACGGTGGGCACATGGCGAATTGGATGCAAGCGACAACCACGCGCTACAAATGTCTGATCAGTCACGCCGGCCTGATCAACCTAGAGTCGCAGTGGGGTACAAGCGACACGATCTATTCGCGCGAAGTAAGTAACGGCGGACCTGTCTGGGAGCAAGGGCCAATCTGGCGCGAACAAAATCCGATTCGCTTCGCCAAAAACTTCCGCACACCGATTCTGTTGTCAGTAGGTGAAAACGACTTCCGCGTGCCGATCAATCAGACGCTGGAAAACTGGAGCGTGCTGCAGAGTCTGCGCATTCCGAGTCGACTGATAGTTTGGCCGGAAGAGAACCACTGGATTCTTAAAGGCGAAGATAGCCGTTACTGGTACACGGAAGTTTATGGCTGGTTGAATAAATATCTCGGCGAGCATGCAGTGACGGCCGACTGAGTTTGATTGGAAAACAAAATGTCCATACTCCAGCGAATCGCGATTGAGTTGCCGGTGTTGCGCAAGACCAATACCTGTCCGGCTTGTGGGGAGTCGTTTGCCTGCGAGTTGTCCTTAGCGAAAGGCTGCTGGTGTACCGAAGTTAAACTGAGTGAGGAAACTCGCCAACAACTGCGCGAACGTTACAGTGGTTGCCTTTGCCGCGCGTGTCTGGAACAGGCTGAACCGGGCGGGAGCAGTTGATGGCAAGTGGCAGCCGAATCGCGCGCGCGATCACACGCCAGACAACGCTGCCATTGCTGGCAGTAGTGTTACTTCTTTGCTGTGCTTCGTATTCTTTCGGTCAAACTGTGAATCCATCTTCATCCCCAACGCTTCATCCCGCGCTCTTCCTGGTTGGCGATTCGACTATGCAGACTGGTACGGGGAACGGCGAGCATGGTCCATGGGGTTGGGGATCCGAAATCACTTCGTTTTTCAATCCGGCAAAGATTCATGTTTACAACGAAGGGCGTGGCGGCCGCAGCAGCCGTGGCTACATTGAAGAGGGCGCTTGGGGAAAAATCCTCGATCGGATTCAGCCCGGCGATTTTGTCATCGTTCAGTTTGGACACAACGATACGGCGAACTCCCAAAACTATCCCGATCGCGCCACGATCACCGGAGTCGGTGAAGAGACAACACAATTCGGCGCGGCTGACGCAAAGAAAATAATTCACACCTATGGCTGGTACCTGCGGCAGTATGTGAAAGATGCGCAAGGCAAAGGGGCGACGGTGATTATTTGCTCGCCGGTTCCGCGAAATACCTGGAATGGAGGCAAGATCAAGCGTGGCTTCGACGGGTATGCAGGCTGGGCAGCGACCGTTGCGAAAACAACCGGAGCGCTGTTTGTGGACCTAAACACGCTGGCCGCCGATCGCTACGATGCACTCGGCCAGGAAGGATCGCGGCCATATTTCAACGATCTGCAACACACGACAAAGCTCGGAGCCCGCGTGAATGCCGAGTCGGTAGTTGCCGGAATCAGGAAACTAAAAGATCGCAAACTGGCCCAGACATTGTTGTTTACCAAATAGACCTATAGGCGGACGAATTGCTTACCAACAACCAAACGCGAACGAGCGTGTTCGCGCTCGTCCTACTAGTTAGCCTGGTGCTGGCCGTGCAATTCACTGACGCCCAGGACACACGTGTTGCCGTTGGTCCAGATCCGCGCGAAATACCTGTTCCGCCAATCAAGACTGCGATGAAGCCATTGCCGGGAGTTGACACGCTGCCTGCCATCAAAGGCACGCCGGACGTGCTCTTGATGAACAACGGCACTAAAGTCACCTCGCGCGCTCAATGGCGGAAGCGTCATGAGGAGATGAAGCGAATACTCGAATACTACTTCGTCGGACTTGCCCCGCCGCTTCCGGGAAATGTTGTAGGCCGCGAGATCAATTCACAATTGCTGCTCGGCGGAAAAGTGAAGTATCGCCTGGTCCACCTGACGTTTGGACCGCTGGCATCCCGAGGAGCGGTGGTTATTAACTACTGTGCGCAGAACCTGCGCTTCGTGCCGGTGTTCGGCCCAAACGCTCTGACGGTCACACCGCGGGTCGGACACATTCATGTGAGAGTCGACGATGCTTCATGGGTGTGGGCGGATGCGAGTGGTAACCCAGTCATCCTGATGGGTCTTTCCCCCGGTCCGCATAAAGTGCTTATTGAATTGGAAGACGCGAACCACCACACTTTGGACCAGGGCGCCATCAAATTTGTCGTACCGGAAACAACCGCCGATACCAATAGCAGCTCAGGAGAAAAGGAACATGGAAAATCTCAAGAATGAAATCCCTGGTAACACCGCAGGCGTTGCGAACGTCGACATGAAACTCGAGGTCATCGTTGTCCCCGTCACGGATGTCGACCGCGCGAAAGCGTTCTACGAGAAACTCGGTTGGCGGATCGACATTGACATCGCTCCAAATGACGACTTCCGCGGTGTGCAAATAACACCGTACAACTCCGAGGCCTCGATCATCTTCGGCAAGGGAGTTACGCCGGCGCACAGCCTGGTCCTCGCCGTGGACGACATCGATGCCGCCCGCGCTGATTTGATTGCCCGCGGCATTGAGGTGAGCGAGGTCTTCCACTTCGCCGGCGGCCCGATGAACAACACCGGGAAGGTTCCACGTGTCAGCGGGCGTGACCCGGAAGGCCGGTCATACTTCTCGTTTGCGTCGTTTGCGGATCCTGATGGCAACAGTTGGCTGGTGCAAGAGATCACCGCGCGGCTTCCCGGCCGCGAATGGAAAACGACCGGAGCGCCCGCGACGGACATCGCCACCCTTGCTGATCTCCTTCACGAGACTGCAGAGCACCATGGCCCATACGAGAATACGCACGCCGAGCACCACTGGTGGGATTGGTACGCGGCCTACTTTAGCGCTCGTCAGAACGGCAACAACGCTGAGCAGGCAACGGACGCCGCCAACCGCTACATGGATGAGGTTCATCATGTTCCCGCCCGATGACGTTCGATCTTTCGGAACGAAAGGAGATCCACAATGAAAAAGACAATAGTGATGACTGTAGCGGTGCTGTTGATCGTCGCTAGCGGCTTCGCGCTGTACGCTGTTCGCGCGCAGCAGTCGGGCACCAGGCGTACTGACCTGCAGCGCCATGATCTTAGCGCGCCCGGACGCGAGGTAATCCAAGTGCGCGTCGACTTCGACCCGGGATATGCTGCCCCAATGCACACCCATCCCGGAGAAGAGATCATCTACGTCATCGAGGGAACGCTGGAGTATGAGATCGGCGGCAAGAAATCAAAAGTAAAAGCCGGCGATGTGTTGTTCGTTCCAGCCGGCACGCCGCATACGGTGACAAACATCGGTAGCGACAACGGGGCGGAGCTCGCCACGTATGTTGTCGAAAAAGGGAAACCGCTCATCACACTAGTGAGGTGAGCACGCGGTGAGGAGAACCATCATGGATAATCAGGAGGGAGCGATGATCGAGAGTGGGAAACAAACGGAGGTGGCCGTGCTTGCCGGCGGTTGTTTCTGGGGTGTCGAGGAAATTCTCCGTGACGTCCCTGGCGTGATCGAAACGGAAGTCGGATACACAGGCGGCTGGCTCGAGAATCCAACGTACGCCGATACACACCACAGCAAATCGGGGCATGCCGAAGCAATCCGTGTAACTTTCGATCCGGCAGTGCTCAGCTACGAAGAGCTACTGGAGAAGTGGTTCTTCAAACTGCACGACCCAACCACGCTCAATCGTCAAGGTAACGACGCCGGCACGCAATATCGATCGGCGATTTTTCCGCAGACGCCTGAGCAGCAAGCAACGGCGGAACAGGTGCGGGCACGTGTAGATGCAGCAGGGAAGTGGCAGCGCCCAATCACGACAACGATTGAACCCGCCTCCACCTGGTACAGCGCGGAGGACTATCACCAGGATTACTTGCGCAAAAACCCAGGAGGGTACAGCTGCCACTACATGCGCGATTAGGCTGAAGTTTGGCGACGCGGACGACGAGGTCCGAAGGAACGTAAGTGAATCGCCACGGTCGTGAGACCGTGGAACCGGGTGAGTTTTGATATTGGAGCGCCGAAGTTGCGACATTTCGCATCGCGTTGGGAGACGAACATGTCTGGAGAAAACAAATACGATCGTCGTCAATTTATGAGTGCGGCCGCGACGACGTTGGCTGCGACTCAACTCGCGATAAGCCGTTCGTCGGGGACAACACATAAAGTCGACTCCGCGCAATTTGGACCTCTTAAGCAGATCGATGCAGGTCTTTTAAATGTGGGCTACGCAGAATCCGGTGCGTCCGGCGGTTTACCTGTCATTCTTCTTCACGGCTGGCCTTACGATATTCACACCTACGTCGAGGTCGCGCCATTGCTTGCGGCAAAAGGCTACCGCGTAATCGTCCCTTATCTTCGCGGGTATGGGACCACGCACTTTCTTTCAAGTGAAACGTTCCGCAACGGTCAGCCTTCAGCGCTCGCTTCAGATATCGTCGCCTTTATGGATGCGTTGAAAATCGATAAAGCGATCGTTGGTGGTTGTGATTGGGGAGCGCGAACGGCCAATATCATCGCGGCGCTATGGCCCGAGCGCTGCAAGGCCATGGTCTCCGTGAGTGGTTATCTGATCGGTAGCCAGGCGGCGGGCCGCATGCCATTACCGCCAAGCGCTGAACTTCAATGGTGGTACCAATACTATTTTGCAACCGAACGCGGGCGCGCCGGCTACGAAAAATATCGTCACGATTTTGCGAAGCTCATCTGGCAGATCGCTTCGCCGAAATGGAACTTTGCCGATGCGACATTTGATCGCAGCGCGACGGCTCTTGAAAATCCCGATCATGTCGCCATCGTTATCCACAATTACCGTTGGCGGCTTGGTCTGGCTGAAGGCGAGTCGAAGTATGACGATTTGGAAAGGCGCCTTGCCGCAAGTCCTGTGATCACCGTCCCCACGATCACGCTTGAAGGCGACGCCAATGGTGCACCACATCCGGATCCAAGCTCCTATGCGAATAAATTCCCCGGTAAATATGCGCACCGCCTCATAAAAGGCGGCGTCGGCCACAATCTACCTCAGGAAGCTTCGCAGGCGTTTGTTGAAGCTGTGCTCGAAGTTGATCGTTATTGAGGGACGTTGTGCGTTGCGGATTGCATATGGTCAATTCAACTTCGAAGTGCAACCAGGGACAACAACTTCTGTTGCATCTGGAAGATGAATCCACCCATTACCCTCACACCACCAACTCGCCCAAATTGAATAATTCTGGTGCAGCGTCCAAACTTGGTCGGGCATCTCAATATTTAGTTCGTTGCCTACTGTGCAGTCACTAATTTGCCTCGCCCTCCCGACTAGTGCTGCAAGGGATCCAAGCCGGTGATGGAAGTAACTCAAGCGTTGGTAGACCGTGCCAAGAGCGCCAATTTCGAATTTGGCGCAGATACTGCATTGGTCGTCGTACAGCACATGCTTCTGCAGACGGTGGATTTGCTCCGGGCTATCGCCGACCTGGGCCAAAGGCTCGAGAATGTCTTTGCACTGGGGAAAATGTATTCCAATAGTTTTCCGGTTATACAAACGATCCGAGAAATGGGTGTAACGGTTACCGAAAGCACCATGCCCGAACCCGGAAAATTCAATGAATCTTTTGAGCGAGACATCAAACAGCTCTGGGAAGTTGCCGGCCAGGGACTGGCTCAACGTAATATCAAACGAATTATTGTGCTGGACGATGCCGGAGGGTGTATTTCTAACGCGCCTCCGGACTTGCTGCGGCGGTACATCGTTGGCGGTGTAGAGCAAACATCTCTCGGTGTGTTTGTCTTCCGCGAAAAGCCCCCACCTTTTGGAGTAATTTCGTGGGCCAGGGCTGCGGTGAAGTTACAAATTGGCGGTCCTATTTTTTCGCATTGCCTCATTGATAAACTGAACCGTGAGTTTCTACATGGCAAACCTTTGCGAGGTCATGCAATAGGGATCATCGGTCTGGGAAGTATTGGCAGCGGAATGGCAAACCTGACCGCGCGGCAGGGAAATAAAGTAGTGTTCTACGATCCTGATCCGGACTTGCCGATACCTCCATATTTGCAAGGGAGAGTCGTTCGTTTGGATTCGCTCGAAGAGTTGATGATGCGTTGTGACTACGTGTTTGGTTGTTCCGGGCGGAACCCGTTTAAAGGCAACTGGCCAATGGCCCATCGCCCCGGCATAAAGCTCTTCAGTGGTTCAAGCGGCGACCAGGAGTTTGTCCCCATCATTCTGGATCTCAAGGGAAGACCAAGTTTCAAAATAGCGGGCGACTCCTGGGATATTACTTCCGATGATGGTCCGTGCGGTCCTATTCTGGTCGCTTATTACGGCTATCCTTATAACTTCGCTTCCCGCCAGGGCGAGGCAGTTCCAACTCATATTGTGCAACTCGAAACGGGTGGCTTGTTGGCGGGCCTGATGCAAGCGCGCATCCATTTGGCGCTGTGCGAAGAGGGCCACGAACAAAATACAGGCATTCACAGAATGTCTCCCGAGGCCCAGAGCTTTGTCTATAAGACCTGGCTCACGGCCATGAGAAATCGGAGTATCAATGTTAGAGAGCGATACGGTTATGATTCAGAAATATTCAGAGCGGCAAGCTACAGTAAATGGTTCGTCGACAACACTGAGCCGCATCCTGATTCGAGTTATGAACCAGCAAGCAGGACCGAGGAAGTAATGAGGCAAATCTTTGGTAACTTCGCCGGCTGAGACAACGCCAGCATTTCTTCCTGGCATATCTCGATGAACTCGAAGAGCTGGATCTGAAAGATTCGCGGCGGGTGCCGCCGGTGACTATGGATCCGATGGAGCAGCCTATGAGTTATCCACGTAAGGGCTCCAAGCTGCTTTGACTAGTTGGGAACCTTAGGCGAATTTCGGTTCCTTTTGAGGGCGCCGAATCAATTTCGATCGTGCCCCCGGCGGCGTGCGCTCGCTCTTGCATCCCCAACAGGCCCAAAGTCGCGTCGCGCATCGCGCGTGTTCGCAAGAGGTTAGGATCAAAGCCGATGCCGTCGTCCTTTACCCTCAGAAACAGCTCCCTTTTGTCTCCGGTTAACTGAATCGAGACGTATTCTGCTTGAGCATGCCGGCCGATGTTGGTCAGTGCTTCTTGCACTATCCGGAAACAGGCCGTCTCAATTTCGTGCGAGACCCGATCAGCGTTCTTCGGCAACTCGACATGAAAATCGGCCTTGACTCCAGTCCGTTGCGCGTAGCGATCCAGGTACCACCGCAAGGCCGCGACCAGTCCGAGGTCATCCAACAATAAGGGGCGCAGATCAATCGAGAGATCGCGTACCAGCCGGAGCGCTTCGTCGACTAAATCCATGTTGTCTTTGATATATGGTGCTGCTTCAGGTGCTGGGCACGCACGCTGCACCGAAGTCAGATTCATCTTGACCACAGTCAACACCTGGCCGATCTGGTCGTGCAATTCCAGTGCGATTCGCCGCCGCTCTTGCTCCTGAGTTTCGATCAACTGGCGCGAGAACATTTGCAATGCTTCCTGCGCCCGCTTTCGCTCAGTAATGTCGCGTACGGTACCTTGTACGCCTACCATCACGCCGTTCTCATAGATCGAGCGGCTGCTAATCTCAACGGGCACCGGTTGACCATCCTTTCTGATCACATCAACTTCGTAATTCGTTTCTCCTTTAGTCGCTAACTTCGTACATAGATTCTCGCGTACCTCAGCCAGGTTTTCCGGGGCAATGAAGTCCGCAAAGTTTCGCCCGATGATCTCTTGGCGGGCATAGCCTGATAGCAGTTCTGACGCCCGGTTTATGGATGTGTATGTCCCCTTCAGATCGTGAACGTAGATTGCGTCTTTGGCGTTCTCAAACAACTCGCGATAACGTTCTTCGCTCTCGCGCAACGCAGTTCCTGCCTGGTTGCGTTCGGTAATGAGTTCTTCCAGTTCCTCGACATGATGCTGGCTCTGTTGGAAGAGTTGAGCATTCTGAATAGCACTGGCTGCGCGTGCTGCCAGCGTCTCAGCCAAACGGCCGTGCTCGGCGTTGAAGAAGCCCGGTTGCGCCTTATCAACCGAATACAAGCCAATGACTTTGCCTGAGGCGATCAGCGGAACGCCGAGCCAGTTGCGAACATGTTCCGCGCCCGGAACGCGTTGCCATTCCGGCTCTTTATTTGTGTCGGGAACCAGCAAGCTTTGTTTTGTCAGGCAGATGCGGTTCAGCAGCGGGTTTGCGCTTCCGTCTAAGGCAATGGCTCGCGTGGTCGCTACATCCTGGAACCCTTCATAGCGACGGAGAGCAGCAACGACGAACTTCGAATCTCCGTCGCGCAACATCACATTGGCACTGTCGTATGGCACCAACTTGATCAGATAGTCGAGGAATGTTTCGAGGATCGTGTCCAGACTGAGGTTTTGGGTCAAAGCGATATTGGCGTCGCGCAGTATTTCGGTTTCGCGGCGCATGATCTGTTCCCGTGCCAACAGTCTCTTAAGGTTCTCCCCTGAAAGTCCGCGCTCGCTCAGGACACTTGCCATTATGAAAACTCCTTTGTAATGGTCGGGGAGAGAACTTCTCCAAGTTTCGACTCTTACTATCGACGTCAGATTGTGACAGACTGAAATTTCACAGCAGTTGAGTTGCGTTGAAGTGAAGCTTACGCGACCATATTCGCACGCTAAAGGGGGAATGTGATAGGAGGCGGCCCTTCGACAACGATTGTAGACTAGATTGCTTGTGGATCGCTGCCCCAACCTTGCTGAATGAACGCTCATTCAGTATTATGTCTGCCTCTCAAAGGCTGGAATTATTGACGAGAATCGCTAAAAGGCCATTGCCTGTTCTAAACAAAACATGAGAATCGAAAAAGCTGCGGTTTTAGGAGCGGGAACCATGGGGGCGCAGATCGCGGCGCATCTGGCGAACGCGGGCGTGCCTACAATCTTGTTGGATATCACTCCGCGCGAGCTAACTGCGGAGGAGCGGGCCAAGGGCCTGACGCTCGAAACAAAGGCAGTGCGCAATCGCATCGCGCAAGCCGGACTCGACGCGGCAAAGCAGGCTAAGCCGGCCGCGTTCTTCGTTGCTGACAATGCCAGGCTCGTCACCATCGGCAATTTTGAGGACGACCTTGCCAAACTGAAAGATTTCGACTTAATCATCGAAGCAGTTGTTGAGAATCTCGACATCAAGCGAAGTCTCTACGCGAAAGTCGAAGCGCATCGCAAACCCGGTTCGATCATCGGGTCCAACACTAGTGGCATTCCGATCAGTCAGCTGGCCGAAGGGCGGTCCGAAGATTTTCGTGCACACTTCCTCGGCGTACATTTCTTCAATCCACCGCGCTACCTTCATCTTGTGGAAATAATTCGCACTGAGTGGACCAAGCCGGAAGTCTCGTGTTTCCTCTACGGATTTCTCGATCAACGATTGGGCAAAGGCGTCGTGCCGGCGAAAGACCGCCCAAACTTTATTGCGAACCGCATTGGCACCTTCGGCTCGATGATTACGATCAAAACGATGCTGGATGATGGTTACTCGATCGAAGAGGTCGATAAGATCACCGGTCAGGCCGTGGGTCGTCCCAAGAGCGCTACCTTCCGCACGTTAGATCTCGTTGGACTCGACGTGGGTGCGCACGTTATCAAGAACCTTTACGAAGCCCTCCCGGAAGACGAAGAGCGCGAGGTATTCATTGCCCCTCGGTTTCTGACGCAAATGGTTGGACGCGGAATTCTCGGCAATAAGACTAAGGGCGGTTTTTACAAGAGGCAAAGTGGCGAGGGCGGACGGAAAGAGATCTGGGCAATAGACCACGCTACGCTTGATTATCGGCCGGCCCAAAAAGTGAAGTTGCCGGCGCTTGACGTGGCAAAGAATATCGAAGATTTGCCGCAGCGCATCAAGGCACTCGTTTGGGGTAAGGAGCGCGTGGGCGCGTTTCTCTGGAAGACAGTTTCGCGCACTTTCCGCTATACGGCTAACCTTATTCCGGAGATTGCTGACACGATTGTCGAAATCGATCGCGCCATGCGCTGGGGCTACAACTGGGAGTTAGGGATTTTCGAGACCTGGGATGCTATCGGCGTTGAGAAATCAGTGGCGCGGATGAAGGAAGAGGGCCTGGCGATCCCGGCGAACGTGCAGAAGATGCTCGACTCTGGCGCGAAGTCGTTCTACAAGAAGCAGGATGGGCAACAGTCTTACTTCGACTTCGCTTCCGGTCAGTATGTGCCGCTCGCCGATCAGCCGGGCGTAATCATTCTCAAGTCAGTCAAAGAACGGACCGACGTGATCAAGAAGAACTCGGGCGCGTCGCTAATCGATATTGGTGACGGCGTCGCTTGTCTCGAGTTTCATTCCAAGATGAACGCCATTGGCGGCGATACTTTGCAGATGTTGAAGCAGTCGCTCAGCGAAGTGGAAAAGAATTTCGTTGGGCTGGTGGTTGGTAATCAGGGAACCAACTTCTCCGTGGGCGCCAACATCATGCTGATGTTGATGGAAGCTCAGGAAGAGAACTGGGAAGAACTGGACATGATGGGTCGAGCTTTCCAGGCCTCGACTATGAGCCTGCGCTATTCGCCGAAGCCGGTGGTTGTGGCGCCCTTCAATCTGGTTTTTGGCGGTGGCTGCGAAATGGTTTTGCATGGCGATCGGGTGCGCGCCGCGGCTGAGACTTACATCGGGCTGGTCGAAGTTGGTGTAGGGATTATTCCGGCCGGGGGCGGAACGAAGGAGCTGCTGCTACGCACACTTGACTCGATTCCGAAGAACGTTGACGACGCCGATCCGTTTCCGTTTGTGAAGCGGGCCTTTGAAACTATCGCACTGGCAAAGGTTGCGACCTCGGCCGAAGAAGCGCGTACGCTGGGCTTTCTGGCTGCAGATGACACGATTTCAATGAACGGCGACCGCTTGATCGCGGATGCGAAAAAGGAAGTGTTGGCGCTCGCCGCGAGTGGGTATGTGCAGCCGCAACAGCGGACAGACATTCTGGCGTTGGGCAATTCGGGGCTGGCGACTTTGAAACTTGGCATTCATCAAATGAAACGCGCCGGTTACATTTCTGATCATGACGCGTTGATCGGTGAAAAGCTGGCGCGGATATTGACGGGCGGAGATTTGAATCATCAGACGCGAGTTTCGGAGCAGTATCTGCTCGATCTCGAGCGCGAAGCTTTTCTATCTTTGGCAGGAATGCGAAAGACGCAAGAGCGTTTGGCGGCAATGTTGAAGACGGGCAAGCCACTCAGAAACTAGTCCCGGTAGTTAAGAGTTGATCGGAAAGGCCGAGCCTTTCTGCACGGAGGGCGGCACAGCCGCAGAGGAAGTTATGAACGAAGCGGTGATTGTTTCGGCAGTTAGGACGGCAGTTGGTAAAGCTCCGAAGGGTACGCTAAGAAACACGCGCCCCGACGAAATGGGCGGCGCAGTGATCAAAGAAGCGTTGGCCCGCGTGCCCGGGCTTGAGGCGTCCGAGATCGAGGACGTGATCATGGGTTGCGCCATGCCGGAGGCGGAACAGGGAATGAACGTCGCGCGCGCGGCTGCGATTCGTGCTGGGCTGCCGGTTGAAACCAGCGCCATGACCATCAATCGCTTCTGTTCATCCGGCTTGCAGTCGATTGCCATCGCTGCGGATCGCATCAGGACGGGAAGCGCGGAGGTAGCGATTGCCGGCGGGCTCGAGACGATGTCGATGATTCCGATGGGCGGTCACATCATTCGCCCGAATCCTTATCTCGTCGAACATTATCCTGACTTCTACTTGAACATGGGTTTGGCAACAGAAAACGTAGCGCGCAAATACAACGTCAGTCGTGAAGAACAGGATGAGTTTGCTTTGCGCTCGCACCAGCGTGCGGCGGCAGCATTGGATGCGGAAAAGTTTAAAGAGGAAACTGTGCCGTTAACGGTTGCCCTTGAAGATCTCGATGAGAAAGGTCGGAAGCAGACGCGCACCATAATTTTTGATCAGGATGAAGGTGTGCGGCGTGATAGCACGATCGAAGGGCTCGCGAAATTAAAGCCGGCATTCAATGTAAGGGGAACGATCACCGCGGGCAACGCGTCGCAAATGTCAGACGGAGCAGCCGCAGCCGTGGTGATGTCTGCTGAGAAAGCCGCGAGTCTTGGCGTGAAACCGCTGGCGCGCTTCGTTGCGTATGCAACCGCGGGCTGTCCGCCTGAGGAGATGGGAATCGGACCGGTATACGCAATACCGAAAGTTTTGAAGTTAGCTGGTTTGACGCTCGATCAAATAGATGTGATCGAACTAAACGAAGCGTTTGCGGCGCAGTCGCTTGCTGTTATCAAGACGCTGGGTCTCGACATCGATAAAGTGAACGTTAACGGTGGCGCGATCGCGCTGGGCCACCCGCTCGGCTGTACCGGCGCGAAATTAACTGCAAGCATTCTGCGCGAACTCGAACGCCGCAATGGCCGCTATGGAATGGTGACGATGTGTGTCGGCGGCGGCATGGGCGCCGCGGGAATTTTTGAGCGTCTTGGTAGCTGAACATGTATAAGAAAGCCGCCAGATTTGCGTCCAGACATCCGGTAGCTGCAAAACGCGCGATTGGAATTCCAATCACAGATGAATTGGTTCGACAACGTCGCAATGCGGCTCCTGACAATCCTATAGTTCCGGTGACAGGAACGTGCGTATATTGTGGAAGCAATTCAACTAAGACGGCAAAAGCTTTGAAAGACAAGATTCGGGAATTGAATGGCAAACTTCGGTTAGCTAGATCACGATCTCTTATCGAAAAAGCAACGTGGTATGATCCAGTTCATAAACGGCTTGCCACTCAAACACCGACCAGCAAGATGGAAGCGCCGTAAGATCTAAATTCGATGACTGAATCCGAAGTATTTGAAGCGGTAACAGGAAGTGGCAGCAGCGACTTCTCCACGCTCGTCTCTATCTTGAACCGGCGCGGGTCGTGGTGCCTGATCGGAGGGCTTGCGGTCAACTGCTACGTGGAACCTGTTTACACGCTGGACGCCGACATTGTCGTGATCTCATCGGAATTGCTGGCAATCAAAGATGAATTGATCGGTGCGGGATTTTCAGTTGAAGAGTTTCCGCATTCACTGAACGCCAGGATGCCAAAAAGCGATCTGCGCATTCAGTTTACTCTCGATTCGCGGTACCAGGAGTTCATACAAGACACCAGCGTTAGGGAAGTTCTTAGTCAGCTCGTGCCGGTAGCCTCGCTGGCTAATGTCGTGCGCGGGAAGGTTTGGGCCTGGAGTGACGAGAAACGCAGACTGAGCAAACGCAAGAAGGACGAGCTGGATTTGATTAGGATTCTGGAAGCCTACCCTGATTTGCGAAACCTTATGCCTCAGGAAATCAAAAACCAATTGGAAACGGAATGATCTGTAGTGGCGGTTCGCCTCCCCTACAACCGACGGAAGGAATAAAGAGATGTCAGCCGTATTAGAACAAAAGCAGATTGTCAACGGTGGCGCCTTCATGATTGAGGACCGCACCACGCAGGAAATTTTCACTCCGGAAGATTTCACTGAAGAGCACCGCATGATTGCCGAGACGACGCGCCAGTTCATCGACAACGAAGTCATCCCGCACATCGGCGAACTCGAAAAGCACGACTGGAAACTAGCGCGCGAGTTGGTGCACAAAGCTGCCGAGCTCGGCTTGGTCGGCGCCAACATTCCTGAAGCATACGGCGGCCTTGGACTTGACCAGACCAGCGGTGCGCTCGTTGGTGAGAACATCGGTCGCTGCGCGTCGTTTGCCACCACGCTCGGTGCGGAGAGCGGCATTGGACTGCTGCCGATCATCTACTTTGGTACGGAAGCCGCGAAGGCGAACTACCTCCCGCGGATCGCGTCCGGTGAAATTATTACTGCCTATGCGCTGACTGAAGCTGGATCGGGTTCCGACGCGATGGCTGCCAAAGCTACGGCGCGGCTTAGCGCAGACGGCACACATTACCTTCTCAATGGCGAGAAGATGTTCATCACCAACGGCGGCTTTGCCGACATTTTCATCGTCTTTGCGAAAGTCGACGGCGATAAGTTTTCGGCGTTCATCGTTGAGCGACAGGAAGGACTGTCGCCGGGCGCGGAAGAACACAAGATGGGTATCAAGGGTTCGAGCACCACACCGCTCGTGCTCGCGGATGCGAAGGCCCCGGTAGAAAACTTGTTGGGCGAAATCGGCAAAGGTCACAAGATCGCCTTCAACACGCTGAACATCGGTCGCTTCAAACTCGGCGCGATGTGTATTGGCGGGATGAAGTTGATGTTGCACGAGTCGATTCGTTATGCGAATGAGCGGCAGCAGTTTGGCAAGTCGATCTCATCGTTTGGCGCCATCAAATCGAAGCTCGGCGAGATGGCGATTCGCACCTGGGTTGGCGAGGCGATGATTTATCGCACCCTGGGAATGATTGAAGACGCCATCGGCCAGGATCCGAACGATCTTGAAGCCAAGATGCGCGCGATTGAGGAATACTCGGCGGAGTGTTCGATAATCAAAGTAGCGCTTTCTGAATACTGCGACTATCTAGCTGACGAGATGGTGCAAATTTTCGGCGGTTACGGCTATTCTGCCGACTACCCGGCAGAACGGGCGTATCGCGATTCGCGCATCAACCGCATATTTGAAGGCACCAACGAAATCAATCGTATGTTGATTCCGGGTCGCCTGATGAAGAGCGCGCTTGCGGGCAAGCTCGCTTTATTGCCGGCGGCGCAAGCGCTGATGGATGAAATACTGTCGCCACAGCCGTTGGGCTTCGATGATGACGAGGGCCTGCTTGCCGTCGAAACGAAGCTCGCCAAAAACGCCAAGAAGGTCGGACTGATGACGCTCGGCACGGCAGCGCAAAAGTACATGATGACTTTGGGCGACCAGCAGGAGATTCTGCTGGGCATCGCCGACATCATCATGGATGCGTACGCGATGGAGTCGGCAATCCTGCGCACACAGAAGCTGGCGGCGTCGCAGGGTGAAGACGCGGCCGCGCGTTACATCGACATGACGCGTGTTTTTTGCAACGACGCGGTGGAGCGTATTGAAGCGCGTGCGAAGAATACCCTGGCGGGAATGGCGGAGGGTGATGAGTTGCGCACGCTGTTGGCGGCGCTGCGACGTTTCACCAAGCTGACGCCGGTGAACACGATCGTCGCTCGCCAGCGTATTGCTGATGCGATGATCGCAGCGAATAAGTACGTGTACTAAATATCTGGGGAAGAGGGGAAGTGGGTAAACGGGTTAGGCCGGCTCCATTCCCTTTGCCCCTTTCTGTAAGGTTGCAAGATTTCTTTTAGCTTGTCGCTCCTTAAGTCCTGGAGCTCGGATTGAAGATCTGAGCTTGCGTTGGATAAGTTCGCTTGTCCAAATCTTGACTAAGGAGTGCACCATGAAGTATTCGCGTTTTGAAGAACTGCCGGTATGGAATGCTGCGATTGAACTGGCGGTTCAGACATATCAATTGACAGGGCAGTGACCCTTTAAGAATCGGTACAGCCTGAGGGATCAGATCGAGCGTGCAGCTGTCTCAGTTTCCAATAATATCGCAGAAGGTTTTGAACGCGGGACGACACAAGAACTCCTTACGTTTTTGTATATCGCCAGAGGATCTATGTGGTGAAGTGCGATCGATGCTCTGGAGCGTCTCCCTGTCTTTGATGATTTGAAATTTGAAATCTCAAATTTGAAATTGTCTGCGGAAGGCGTCTCACGGCAGCTACGCGCTTGGGCTGACTTCCTACAGAATTCAGAAGTCCGAGGACAGCGATACTTGACGAACAAAAGCAAGAGCCGGTCAAAAGCCGCGCGAGAACGCGAAGAGTTTCTCAAGGAACTTGAACAAATTCGAAATCGACCGTCCTGATCTCAGAAGTTTTCCAACCCAATGCGCATAATTCCGATTTCACTCCCAACGCCCTTCTACATCGGTCCCGTAAACGTCTACCTGATCGCGGAAGATCCGATCACCCTCATCGACACTGGCCCCAAAACCAAAGAAGCAAACGACGCGCTTCACGAAGGACTCCGCCAAGCGCGAGTTCGCATCTCCGATGTTCGTCGCATCGTCCTGACGCACGCCCATGAAGATCACTGTGGGCTCGCCCGCTCGGTGCGCGATCAGGCAAAGGATGCGGAAGTGCTGGTGCATGCCTGGGAAACGGGACATCGCATCGGCCGGCTCGAGTATGAAGAACACCGCAGGTTGCTGGTGCGTGCCGGCGTTCCCCTCGAAGAGATCGAAACGATGCGAAAGATGTACGAAGGCGTGCGCCAGTATGCCGACTCCTTCGAGGCAGACGAGTACAAAGACCTTCGCGATGACGATGAGCTTGAGTTTGAATCCGGCACGTTGCGCATTGTGCACACACCGGGTCATACGCCTGGCTCTTGCTCGTTTGTGCGCGAAGCCGATCGCACTGTGATCGCCGGCGACTGCGTGCTTAAGCGCATCACGCCAAATCCAATTCTCTCACCCGACCCAATCGATCCGAGCAAACGCTTTGCGTCTCTTGCGGAGTACTTGGTGAGCCTGGCGCGATTGCGGACGTTTGCACCGACCCTCGTGCATGGTGGTCATGGCGAGCCGGTGCACGATTTTGAGGAACTTTTCAACCGCTACTTTCGCGCCATTCGTGAGCGCCAGGCCGAGGTGATTCGCCTGCTCCCGAAAGGCGGGGCAACCGCGTGGGAAATCGCGCGTCAGATGTTTCCCATGACGGACGATGTGCACCGTTTTCTCTCAGTCTCCGAGGCAGTTGCGCATCTCGATCTAGCGCACTCCGAGCGAAAAATCGAGCTCGAGTTTGGCGACGGAAAAGAGATCTACCGGTCAATCGGCGCCTAAAACATCGGGGCCCTATTACCCACTTCTCATGTTTTTTTGGAACCGGCCGCCGGCGCTCGCGTGTAACCCTCAAAATCTATCCGGAGGACTCTCTCTGTCATGAACCTAAAGAATGCTGTTTACTTCACTTTCTCCCTGCTTTTGACTGCTGGGATTGCGCTGGCGCAGCAGGCCGCGCCGCCCACCCCGCCCGCAAGCGCTGAGGCGCCAGACGCGCCGGAAGCGCCCCAGAATTTTTCGGTTTTCATTGGCGGCGGCAGTTTTCTCGGTGTCCACGCTGAAGACATCAGCAAAGACAACATGGCGCGTTATGGAATGCGCGAAGCGCGCGGCGTCGGAATCACGCAGGTGGTCAAAGATAGTCCGGCGGAAAAAGCGGGCATAAGAAAAGATGACGTTATTGTCAGGTTCGAAGGTGACAGCGTAACGAGTGTCCGAAAACTTACCCGCCTCGTGTCGGAAGTGGCGCCGGATCAAACTGTAAAACTGGGTATCAGTCGTGGCGGCGGCGAACAGGAAGTAGCGGTCACGATCGGCAAACGCAACCAGTCGTTCAGTGCCATGGGCGGCGACTGGCAGGGCTTTGATAAGTTGAAAGGGCTCGACAAAATTGCAGGTCTCGATCGTTTGAAGGAGTTGGAGCGAGACATGCCGCCCGGAGCCAACGTTTGGAAGTGGGATGGTGGCAAAGATGGAATGGTCTTCGCTTTCGGTAACCAACGACGAATTGGCGTCAGCACAACTCAACTGACGAAACAACTGGGTGAGTTTTTAGGCGTCGCCGACGGCCAGGGCGTTTTGATCACGTCGGTAATGGACAACAGTCCCGCCGCAAAGGCTGGTCTGAAAGCCGGCGATGTCGTCACGGCAATTGACGGCGAGAAAGTTGACGGAGCCGGAGATCTCTCTCAAGGGATCAACAAGAAGAAAGATGGAGACGTTACGCTGACCGTGATCCGCAACAAGAGCCAGCGAACCATTACCGTAACTCCAAAGGAAGAAAAAGGGATGATGCCGGGAGCCGCGCCGGGTGTTCGCACCATTGTTATCCCGCGCATAGAGATGGGGTCGATTCCGGAGATGAATATTCGCGTCCCGCGGATCGATTTGCCGGCCACACCCGAAATCAACGTTGTGCTGCCTCGTACGATCAAGGGACCGAAAGTGCGAGTGATCCGCGGAGACTCGCAGCAGCCAATATAAGCTGAGTCAAAACGTTGCGGAGGACAAAGGGTTACGAGCCAAAAGCTCGTCACCCTTTTTTGTGGATCGCCTTCCCAGGTCGAGGAGTAGGTTTAATTTTTGATTTCGCGGCAAAGCCGCGAGACGAAGTTAGCTAGACGTGAAACGTCTGGAGCAGGCGGTGAATAACGCTGGCGCGTTGAAGATGCGCGCAGATATTTGATTGTAAGAATGAATTGCCCGCGGCGTTCTGGCGCGGTTCCACCGCGCGGGATAAAAATACGGACGTGATCCAGAGGTTTCACCTCTGGCTACCTTCGTGGCGCCGCGCTGCGGCGAAGAACCTTCTTCGGGTTTGCGAACCCGGTCGATTCGTCAAGTTATGTCATCGCCCACTTAGGGTGCGCCTAGTTTTCTCTTGCCTTCGAGTGCGTCCTTGAAAGCGCCGCCAGGAACCTCACCCATTCTGATCGCTTCATCGAATTCTTTTGCAGCGTCTGCGGCGTGTTCGAGAAAGGCGTGGATTCTCCCCATGGCCTCGTGGGCCCTAGAGATTATGGCGCGGTCGGTTTCCGGGGACGACGCTTCGATTGCCAGACGGTAGTTTCCCAGTGCGCGGTTCAGCCGTTCAGCCTGCACATCCTCATCGATGGCATCGGCGGCGGCGAGACTTGCGGTCTGTGCGAGCGCGAAGAATATTCTTGGTTCGCGCGAGTAGTCTCTTAAGAGATCTTTCAGCCGGGCCTCAGCGTTGTTGTAGTCCTTAGATCGCAGAGTTTGTTCTATTTCACCCAGTGTCTTGACCAGTACGGCGGCCTTCGCTGCCTCTGCTTCAGTATAGATTGGCGGCCCAATCTCGCTATGCCTGGCCGCGAGACGCGCTCTCCGCGCCGCCATGGCGCGCTCGCGAGTTCCCGCATTTTCACTTAGACGGTTGGTTTCACGCACCGGATCAAAGGAAGCGATCATATCGCCAAAAAATCCCGCCACATCAAAGCCGGAGACTTCGATCCCTTTCAACTGATCCGCGAAATAGAACGCGAGAATAGCGCCTTTCTCATAGTCGTCAGCGAGGCGAGCGATCGTCTCGTCTTCCACGGCTTGTGTGTTGGCTTGGAGTTCTTTCGCGATTGCTTGTCGTGCAGGATCGTCTTTAGCATCGCCGAGTCGCACGCGCGCCACTTGTCTGAGATATAAGAGTCGCCTTGCTTCTTCGTAGCGTGCGTCAGCCGCAGCCACAAGCGACCGCGAGACCGCGAGGAAAATATCCGGACTAATCACCGCACCGGCTTTCTCTCTGGCCGAGATGATTAACTTGATCTGCTCGCGTCTGGCGGCGATGTCGCGATTAAACTTGAGCGACAGCGGATCGACGATGTACTGCAAATAACCGCGCCGCAATTCCGAGGACGAGGGATCGGTCCCCTGAGGCAGCACCGCAAAATATTCGTCGCCTATGACTCGGAAGTTAATCGCACCAGGCGCACCCAGCAAGTCGGATACGATATAGAAATGTCGCGGACGTTCACGAGTTGAATATGTCTTCGGCGCATTCTTTTTGGGCGTAGTTAATGGTTTTACTTGCACGCGCTCCAGCGAATATGCGATCGGGCGAGTGTGTAGATACGACAAGACGTCACGAATCATCTCCGCGGTGGGTTGTCGCAGCAAATCGGTTTCAGCTTGATACGCGCGGGTATAGACCGGCAGGCTCTCTTCGATGTTGGAACGGCGGTAAAACTCTCTCACGAGCGGGGCAAAGTCGAGCACCTCAAGCAAACTACCCGGAAGTTCTTCTGATCTCGGCGGCGCTTCAAGGAGCGGCGGTGGGCCCAGCGCGAAGGCCAGTGAAACATAGCGCGCAGCTTGATCGGCGGCTGTAGCCGGGGCAGGAAGTTTGTTGCGCTCGTAAAAAGTGCGCAAGCGGCTACGCAGATCCGGATCCAAGCCGGCAAGGTCTTTTCTAACTTGTGCGCGAAACGCTGACGGCTCGACTCCTGGCGGCAAAGCATTGAAGCCCGCGGCTTCTAATGCGGCCATCATAATTATTAGCCGCGGCTCCGTCTGGAAACTCACGCCAAAGTCTGAGAGATCGAAGCCTGCAGCGTCCGGCTGATTTGGCACGGGGCGGGGTCGTTGCGAAGCCGTTGGAGTTGGACTGGCCGTCGGTCTGGTCGCGCCAGTCTGTGCCTGCAGAGACGCGATTGACCCTGCTACAACCAGCAGGATAGTTATTGAAATGATCTTCTTCATAAGTTCGTAGTTGATTTATTACTCCGGAGCCGGGCTCTCGCGGTGATCTCTCGGGAATATTAAAGATGCCCGGCAACGCCGCGACCGATGCCCCAGGGCGATTCTCGAACGCAACTATTTCGGCGCCTGCGCATTTTGCCGGGCCCGCAACAGCGACGATGTTACTGGATATGCAATAAGCGAACAAACCACCGAAAGCACCATACCGCCTATCGAGAAAGGCCAAACGACGTCGCGGCTCTCATTGAACAGCTGTTGATAGTAAGCACCGGTGAGCAGGTGCGGATGCCGCAATAATTCGAGACCCGCGGCAGAAATTCGTAACGGGCGGCCGAGAATAAATGCTCCGATCGCGTAAGAGGCGATGATAATGGGAACCAGAGTAAAGAAAGGATTGTTGATGAAAGTACCAGTGTAAACGGCCACCTTATTAAAACGAAAAAGAAAGGCTACGAGGGTGGCGAGGATTGTATGAAGTCCGAGGAAGGGTGAGAAAGCAATGAAGACTCCAATTGAAAAAGCAAGCGCCGTTCGCTCCGGTGGATCATCCAGCGCGAGCAAACGGCGAAAGGTAGTGCGAAACATGTTAGAGCAGTGACAAGTGACGCGTAATAAGTGACCAGCCAATCATGTCTTGTCACTCGTCACTTGTCACTCGCAACTGTTATTTGAAGCTGTTCAGTGCTTCTCCTTCGTCATCGAATGAGTCGAACACGGTCAGGAGCTTGGTGATGACCAGAAGATTCTGGATCTTCTCGGTAAGATTCAGGAGTTTGAGTTGTCCGCCGTCGCGGCTAATCGTAGTGTAGTTTGCAATCAGTTCGCCAATTCCGCTCGAGTCGATATTCTTCACGCTGCCGAGGTTAAGCAGAATCTTTTTGCTTCCCTCGTCGATCAGGCCGCGAATCGAGTTACGGAGAGAGACGGCGCCTTCGCCCATTCTTACCGAGCCATTCAAATCGAGAATCGTTACATCTCCCGCTTGCCGTTTGCTAACGTCGAGTTCTGCCATCTTGTCTCTCCCTGGTTAGTCTTCACTTTGTCACTACTCAAAACCACGACAAACGGAAGTTTGCCGGATGGTGCAGATTACTTGAAGCCGGCGAGCGCCTCTTCTTCGCTTTCATACACGTCAAACACAGTCAGGAGTTTGGTAATGGTCAGCAGGTCCTGGAGCTTTTGCGTCAGGTTGAGCAACTTCAATTGGCCGCCTTCCTTGCCGATCGCCGTGTAACTGGAAACCAATTCTCCAATACCGCTCGAATCGATGTATCCCACCTTGGCAAGGTTCAGGAGAATCTTCTTCTTGCCTTCTTCGAGCAGGCGACGAATCGCCGTGCGCAGGGCCACGCTGCCCTCGCCGATCGTGATCTTTCCATCCATATCAAGTACGGTGATGTCTCCAATTTGACGCTCCGCAATATTTAGCTCTGCCATTGTCAGCGATCTCCTTTAAAGATTTGCGATCTTAGAATTGATTTCCGATCAAACGCCACTGTCTCAGCATATCACTGGAGACAGAAACGCGATCGCAAATCGCGAACTTAATACTTCTATAGTTTCTTGATCATGCGCACGTTGGTGCCGCCTTGTGGATCAGCTACCCAATCGACTTCGTCCATGAAGTTGCGCATGAAAAAAATGCCACGTCCCGAGGTTCGTAAGAGGTTCTCGTCTTTGGTCGGATCGGGGACGTCGTTGGGGTTGAACCCGGAACCCTGGTCGTGAACAGTGATCTCAAAAACTGCCGGAGTGTTTCTCAGTTTGAGTTCGACCACTTTCGCATCGTCGAGTTTATTTCCGTGAATCACCGCATTGGTAACTGCCTCGCGGACTGCCATGTCCACTCCGAAGGCCACATCCTCCGCCACCCCGAGGCGATTCAAAAACTCAGAAACTGCAGCCGCAGCTTCACCAACCGCATCGATGCGGCTGGGAAATTTGAGTTCAGTTGTTCCTAAGGTCACTTCTAGTGTCACAACTAAAAGATGTGGCCGCTCCAAGAGCCACTACGCCCCAGCCGGGATGCTCGCCTGGGATCCGGTGTGTGTGGGCCTCGGCCTTTGAACTCCAAAAGCTACGGAAGGTCGAGGGTTTACCATGCTGGCATGGCGCGTGTCAAGAAACGGGTTGAAATGGCAGCGGTTCGGCTGCAATCAACGTCCGGCGCTACGGAACCGCGCGCGCGGTCGCGCCGGATCCTACATTCATCGGCGATTCTCGAAGCGGTCGACTCCTCGCTTCTTCAGGCGTCCGGTGCTAGCGGCGTCCGGTTCTGTAATCGCCGCCTCGATGTTTTTAGTCAGCCCGACGAGAAATTGTGAAACAATGCCTCGCTCAAGACTTGATTCATACTGAAGAAGCGCTTCGCCCCATTGTGTTTAATCAACAGATCGTCATTATTGGATTTATGGGAACCGGGAAGTCTACGGTGGCCCGCGAACTTGGTCGCAAGCTCGGTCGTGAAGCGGTCGATTTGGATGACTTGATAAGCAGACATGAAGGTCGCAGTCCACACGAAATAATCCAGCAGGACGGCGAAAGTCGATTCCGCGAGCTTGAAAGCGAGCAACTTGAAAAAGTCTTGAACGAAAAATCCGCGCGCGTTATCGCAGCCGGTGGTGGCGCCTGGACCATTCCCGCAAATCGACGGCTGATAGCGGAGCATGGCGCAATCACAGTGTGGCTGGACGCACCTTTTGAACTATGTTGGGAGCGAATTGAGACCAGTAACGAAACGCGACCACTGGCGCGTTCGCGGGAAATGGCCGAACGACTTTATGCCGAACGCCGGCCCGTCTATGAACTAGCAAACGTGCGCATGTCTATTTCTAAAGAAGACAGCGCCGCAGAGGTCGCGACGAGGATATCTGACCAGCTCATGATCGGACCGAGGACCTGAACGTATGGAGCAGCCCACCAGCGACGAGCGTCCGGGCGACCGTGGAATTATCACGGCCTTGCTGGGTGATGGCCGGCCGTTGCTGTTACTTTGCGGACTCGCACTTATTCTCTCCGGCGGTTTCGCATTATTCCTCTCAGCCAACAAACAGTTTCTGCCTCATGACGTTCACTTTCTCGGCATGACCGCCGAGCAGCTTTGCGGGTTCAACAATTGTAAGGTTGTCTATTTCATGTTTCACGATCGCGTTGCCTTTGGCGGGGCGCTGATCGCGATCGGCGCGTTATACATGTGGCTGGCAGAGTTTCCGCTGCGCGAGCGTCAGGCGTGGGCGTGGTGGGCTTTCGTCGTTAGCGGCATTTTTGGCTTTGGGAGTTTTCTTGCCTACCTCGGTTACGGCTACCTCGACACGTGGCACGGCGTCGCCACGTTAATGATCCTTCCGTGTTTTGTTATCGGGTTATTCAGAGCACGATCGTCTCTACAAGCCCCGAACGGCGTACGCGCGTTGTTGACTCCGGGTGCAGTGGTGAGCTGGCGTTCGTCATTCGGCGTCGGCCGCGCGCTTCTCCTGACGGTCGCAGCCGGTATGATTGCCGGCGGCTTGACGGTCATGACGTTTGGTATGACGCGAGTGTTTGTGCCGCAGGACCTGACGTTTATGAGGCTTGCCCGTTCTGATCTGCAGGCGATAAGCGCGCGCCTGATTCCTTTGATCGCACATGATCGCGCCGGATTTGGCGGCGCGATTTGTACCACCGGAGTTACCGTGCTCATTTGCGTTTGGTGCGCGACGCCGTCAAGAAGCCTCTGGCAAATATTGTGTTTCGCGGGTGTCGTCGGATTCGTCGCCGCAATCGGAGTGCATCCGATGGTGGGTTACAACGATCTAGTTCACCTCGCGCCGGCTATTCTTGGCGCCTTGATGTTCGTAGTCGGCTTGATCTTGTGTTGGCGGCCAATGCACGCACCAGTAACGAAAACGTGAGTCTATGAAGATCGTGATCCCAGGCGGGTCTGGTCAGGTTGGCACGATTCTGGCGCGTGCGTTTCACCAGCGCGGCGATGATGTCGTTGTCTTGAGTAGAACTCAAAACAGCGCGACGCCCTGGCGAACAATGAAATGGGACGGCGAGTCACGCGGCGACTGGACTGCAGAGTTTGAAGGCGCCGACGTCATCATCAATCTCGCGGGACAGAGCGTAAACTGTCGCTACACGGAAGCGAATCGCAGAGTAATTGTAGAGTCGCGGCTGAAATCAACGAAGGTTATTGGTGAGGTGATTGCCGCCGCCGCGATTGCGCCTCGACTTTGGCTTCAAGCCAGCACCGCAACAATTTATGCGCACCGCTACGACGCGCCAAACGATGAAGCCACCGGGATCATCGGCGGCTCCGAACCAAACGCGCCTCACACCTGGCGCTTCAGTATTGATGTAGCCACTTCCTGGGAACGCATCTTTAACGAGGCTGCGACACCACGAACCCGCAAGGTCCTCATGCGCTCGGCAATAATCATGAGCCCGGATCGCGATGGACCATTCGACATTCTGCTCAAGTTAGTAAAGTTTGGGTTGGCAGGAACGATGGGTGATGGGCGGCAGTTTGTCTCCTGGATTCACGACGTAGATTTTGTACGATCTGTGGACTGGCTAATTCAGCACGAGGAGTTCAGTGGACCAGTCAACCTAGCCGCTCCCAATCCCTTGCCGAATTCGGATTTCATGAAAGACCTGCGCCAGGCTGCCGGCATGCCATTCGGGCTACCGGCGACGGAGTGGATGTTGGAGTTGGGGGCGTTCTTGCTGCGCAGCGAAAGCGAGTTGATGCTCAAAAGCCGCCGGGTGGTTCCCAGGCGAATGCTCGAATCGGGGTTCAATTTTCAATTTCCCACCTGGCCAGAAGCGGCCCGCGACCTTGTGGAACGAAAGTGAAGAACATCGGCCTAATCGCTCGGTGCCACCTCCGTGTGCTCTGTGTCTCAGTGGTGAATGCACTCCGGCCAAAAACTCCACCACCGAGACACAGAGCACACCGAGGTGGCACAGAGATGATGCCGGATATTAAACCTTGGGAGTTGTTGGCAACGCCAAATGCTGATGCTAGAATCCGACCACTTTACGAATAGGGTTCGGTAGAGCAGTTCTCATGGCGTCTCACTGGTTGTTATTCGACTGAATTTCGCTATTTTTTGAGGAGGCTTTTCCCCAATGGCTTCACCTCTTATCGTCCTGACGGCTTCGTCCACCGAAGCAAGCGAGTGGAAGCACAGCGTCTGGCAACAGATGATGTCCGCAGCTGTTCCGGTGAAACTCAGCAACACCATCTTCAATAAAGTTTCTTTTGCGAACGAGTCGTGGCCGGATGGCCGAGCGAAGTTTGTGCCCAACGGCCTGCGTATGATCGAGACGCTGCTGCTGCGGGAATACGCGGACGAAGATGTGGTCACTTGCTACAGCGATAACCTGGACAAGTTTATTGGTCCGGAAACGAAAGTACTCGCCATTCACGCTCACAATCCGCTGGGCATTTCTTACGCAACTGAAATCTACGCAAAGCTGTTTGGCGAAAACCTGATGCCGCTTAATGCGGCCGAGTTTCTGAAGATCGTCACCCATCCGGTAGTAAAGAAGTGCAAACCGAAGATTGTCGTTGGCGGCCCCGGCGCCTGGCAGTTGGAAAAGGCAGACCGTCTTGATGAGTTTAAAATCGACTACCTGATCGACGGCGAGGTCGAGCGCGTCTTCAACGATCTCTTCGCGCGCATCATGCGCGGTGATCCGTCGTTGCCGCGAATCATAAAGGTGCCCAAAGACATGCAGGCAACCGTTGAAGAGATTCCGGTTGTGCGCCATCGTTCGACTTTTGGCGTGGTTGAGATCACGCGCGGTTGTGGACGCGGCTGCCAGTTTTGCGGACCAGCAACCAAAGTTGGTCGCTCGTTTCCGCTGGAACACATTATCGAAAGCGTGAAGGTGAATGCGGACGAAGGTGCAGACAGCGTGCTGCTCGCTTCCGAGGACATGTTTCTATACGAGCAGTTACCAAACTTTCAAACCAACGTGCCGGCGCTGGAAAAACTCTTCAAGAGCATCGTTGCAGTCCCGGGCATTAAGCTTATTCAAACTTCACACATCACGATTGCTCCCGTCGTTAAGGATCCTTCTATCGTTGAGCGACTGGCGCCATTGATTGTTCCTTATTCGCACGTGCAGCATCCGCTCTCGACGCACCCCGACCATCGCGCCGCCGATCCAATCATCGGGTTGGAGACTGGCAGTGCCCGGCTCTTCGACACGTACATGAAGGGTAAAGCGTATCCCTACAACGCGCACCAGTGGAGGGACGTTGTGGTTAAGGGAATTGAAACGCTGAACCGCCACAACATCTTCCCGATGTGCACTTTTATTCTTGGTTTGCCGGGTGAGACTGCGGAAGACACGAAACAGTCGCTCGATCTGCTCTACGATTTGCGCCACGCCAAGGGCACCTTTGTACCGACCTTCTTTGTGCCGCTCGAAGATACGCGGATGCAGAAGAAGGAGAGCGCCAAGCTGATCGAGATGACTGACTTGCAGTGGGAGTTTTTCTTTACCTGCTGGCGCTACAACCTCGAATTCTGGAAGGGCGGCCATACTCGCTTAAACGCAAAGTTCTCACTCGGCGTGCCCATCTATTACAGCAAGATGGGCAAGCGCTTATTCGGCGACGTAATCAAGTATCCAATCGCGCGGTTTGCCGGCGTGCCGGATCGCTTCACGAAGAAACACCTGTATCTGGACTTCACCGGCCACAAGCGAAATCCCAATGGCATTCAATCTTTCGAAGGCGAGATTGTTCCGGGATTCAAGAACGTGCGCGAGAAGGGACTCAACCTGATCGACGCCAGCGAACTACATCACCTGCAGCCAGCGACGAGCTCAGCTGGTGCTGCTGTGGGTTCAAGCGAGTAACCACCTGATTCACATCTGGTGCTTCACTATCACGCTGGCGAGTCGATCGGCGATGGCGGGGTCGAGCGCTTTCAGTTTTTCCTGTTGCTCCATTGCCTTCGCGGTGTTGCCCATCATCAAGTAGCTAATCGCATAGTTGAAATAGTAGGAAGGTTCCTGCGGGTCGAGGGCGATTGCTTTCTCGTGGAAAGCGATTGCCTCTTTCGCGCGTCCCGCTTTGGAAAGTGTAACGGCGAGTCCGTCGTAGGAGAGCGAGTAGTTTGGATTGCTCTTGATCAAGTTACGAAAGACAAACTCTGAATATTTAAAGTTGCCCATGCGATCGTAGCTGACCGCCTGGTTGTATTTCGCTTTCAGTAGTTTTTGATCGAGGCTGATTGCTTTATTGAAAGCTTCAAGGGCGCGCGGATACTGCTTCAACTCGCCTAATGCTTCACCCAGATTGTTGTAACTTTCACCACTGGCGGGATTGAGTGTCGTCGCGCGTTCGAAGGCGACCTCGGCATTACCGAATTTCCCTTGCGCCATGTAGGCATTGCCGATCATGAGGTTTGCAATCGCCGCATTGGCCGGTTGATTTGTTGATAACGCGATTACGCGATTGAAGTTGCGAATTGCCTCTTCAAAACGCCCCTGCTCGTGTGCTGTTTGGCCGGCGGTGAGAAGTTCTTGCACTTCGTTTGGAACTGTCGTACTGGCCGGTTTGGCTTGGGGCGTTGATGAAGATTTGGGAAGACTTCTAGCAGGAGCTTTTGTTGGTTGCTGGGCTGCAGCATAAAACGAGGACGCTACCAATAACAAGCTCATTAATGTGATTTGAGCCGCTATTTGCTGGGACCGCGGGCGTCCCGCCAGCAACGCGCCGCAGGCGCGCAGGCTTTTAGATGTTGCTTGCTCAAATCCCTTTTCGCGCTTCGCGCTCATTGCGGGCGAGTCGCCCGCGGTCCCAGCAATCACTTGAACGGCCCTTTCAAGGTCTCTCGCTAACCGGAGTGCGTTTGGTCTTGCCTCGATATTCCTGTCCATGATAAAAACGGTGCCCCTTTTCAATAAACGGGTAATCAACGGGAAAAATTGGAAACACGTGCGGATTCCTATTTTTCTTATCACCACAGTCTTTTGTTAGCAAAGTATTTTCCACCCCAGCGGGCTGCCCCGCCAGGGACCCCGGTGATGAGAAATCATCAAGGAGGACTACCGCCTATGCGTAAGCTGCTTCTGCTGTTCGCGATTTTACTCGTCTGTGCCCCTTCGGGTTTTGCCCAGAGCGACCATGCCAACTGGGAGTTTTTCATTGGTTACGCTCACGAGCGCGCCAACAATGGCGCTGATCGTCTGGATCTTCGTGGCCAGGCCATTAACCCGAACGGCTCTACCCGGCGCGTCGATTTTGTTTCGAAGCGCATTCCTTTTAACGGCGTGTCGGGCGAAGTTGTTGCCAACGTGACGCCGCACATTGGACTGGTTACCAATGTCGCAGTCACTTTCGCGAACACCGACTTTCTCGACGCTCTAAGTGGACAGAACTATCACGCGCGAGTTTACCGGTACAGTTTGTTATTTGGTCCGCGCTACAACTTCCGGAATTCGTCGCCGTTCATCCCTTACGCGCATGCGTTGTTTGGCGTGACGCGTTATCAGGCGAAGTTCCGCAATGGTGATTTTACTTGTCCCGATACCAACGAGACTGCCTTTGCGATGGCGCTGGGCGGAGGTTTGGACATCAGGGCGAATAAGCACATCGATATTCGCGCCGGACAAGTGGATTACCTGCCAGTCTTCTTTAGTCATAAACGCGAAGATGGATTGCGTTTCACGGCAGGCGTGAAGATCAAGAATTAGCTTAAGTTGTAACGCAATCTGGTTAGCTTGCGGGCTGGCGGGTGCGACGCAAACTAACAGTTTGCGTTACTTAAGTTTCAACTTCTGACGCTGATCGAAAAAATTTGACCAGGCATCGCCGTTTTTCTCGAGCAGGGCGGGAACGTTTTTGATTGTAAAATCAGAAATCTTCACGCCCTGCTCGATTTGTTTCCAGCTTAGCGGCATTGAGACAGTTGCTTTTGGTTTCGCGCGCGCGGTGAAAACTGACGCCAGGCTCTTGCCGCGCGCATTCTGCATCCAGTCAACGTAGACCTGTTCCTTCTTGCGCTTGGCTATTGTCCGCTCGACGGTAGCAATCTTCGGCGCCCGTTGGGCCACCTCACTCGCCAGCATCCGCGAAAACTCCGCAATGCTTTCATATTCATTGGTCGGCTTCAGCGGTAGGTAAATGTGTATTCCTGACGAACCAGAAGTTTTGGGAAACGCATTCAAGCCAACTTCGTCACAAACCTGCTTCGTAATCAGTGCGACTTGCAAAACGTTTTCCCACGGCGCTTGTTTGGGATCGAGGTCGATCGCGATCCAGTCGGGGCGGTCGAGTTTTGCCACAATCGAATGCCAGGGATGCTGTTCGATCGTCCCCAGGTTTACGAAATGGAGCAGGGAGGCTGCAGTGGTGAAAACCGCATAATCGAGTTCGCGGCCGTCGCGATTCGTGAGTCGGACTGTTTTGATGAAGGCTGGCGCGCTCTCCAGATCCTGTTGAAAAAACATTGGCGCGTTAACCCCGCGCGGCCAACGTTGCAAGATCGCCGGACGATTTTTCAGAAACGGCATCAATCGCCCGCTCACGCGGAGGTAATAGCAAAGCAGATCAAACTTAGTGAGTTTTTCGTCCGGCCAGTAAACACGCTCGAGGCTGGTCAACGAAACGGGTTGCCCTTCGACATCAAGTATCAAGTCGCCCTTTGGTTTCTTGAGACTAAAAAACTCCTCGACGGAAATCGCAGCGCCCTTCTTCGCAGGCGTGCGTTTTACAGTTTTTGAAGTAAGTGATTTAGGTTTAACCATGACTATTTTTTGAACTTTGTACTTTGAACTTTGAGCTTTGCTTCCTTACCTACCGAGCTTTGCGACCCAAAGCACAAAGCACAAAGCTCAAAGTACAAAGTTCGCCTTTCCGTCATAAACTTATCCAAAAAGTATTTGATTTGCAAAATCTACGTGTCACGTTCGGTTCATAAGCAGGAGAATCTGGTAAACGCGAGTTGAAGTTGAGGTTATCAAATGTCCATGCGAACAAAGTCATTGCTGCTCACGCTCGGTTGCGCATTAAGTCTTTTGGGGGTCGTGTCGTTGTTGAGCGTCGAACGCGGGGCCGTCAGCGCGGCTGCGCCTGGACTGCAGACTGCGACCGCTCGTTTCAGACTCGACGCTGGCCAGAGCCAGTTCATCGCGCACGCCCAGCGCGGCGGGTTGCTTTGGTTCAAGGGTCATGAACATCTGGTAGCGGCACGCGAGTTTAGTGGTGAAGCGAAACTGACCCCGGACTCACTCGGCGCCAGCTCGTTGCAGTTAACAGTCAAGACCGACTCGATGGCAGAGACCAGTGATGCGTTTAGCGAGGCACAAAAACAGATCATCAATCGCGAACTTCGCGAGATCGTGCTTGAGCCGGCGAAATATCCGGAGATTGTTTTTGTGAGCACTGGCGTTAAGGGGAAGCGCATCGGCGCCAACCAGTATGAGCTAGAAATTGCGGGCAATCTTACGCTTCATGGAGTGACGCGGCCGATTGTGATTCCTGCCAAACTAACGGCGAGTGAAAGCGATTTGCGCGCGGTTGGTGAGTTCAGTATTGACCGCAGCGATTTCAACGTGAAGGCGACCTCAGCGTTTCACGGCATGGTTCGCGTTCGCAAGACGGTGAAGTTTACGTTTGATATTTTGGGCCACCGAATGTAGGACAGACATTCTTGTCTGTCCTGCTGGTGGACAAAAGCCTGGCCTTGCTGATGGACAGACTGGAAAGTCTGTCCTACTTGCCATACCCTTGTGGATGTTTCTGCATCCAGCGCCAGGCTGACTCGATGATGACGCGCAGGTTCTGGAACTCAGGTTTCCAACCAAGCTCCCGCTTGATTTTTTCCGAACTTGCGATCAAAACTGCCGGGTCACCCGCGCGTCGTTGAGCCATCCGAGCGTCGATATTTTTTCCGGTAATCTCACCCGCTGTCGCCAACACCTGGTTAACACTGTAACCGTCGCCACCACAGCCGAGGTTATAAATTCCACCGCCGCCGTCCCGAAGCGACTGCAAGGCGAGAATGTGGGCTCGCGCGAGATCAATCACGTGGATGTAATCGCGCACACAGGTTCCGTCGGGAGTAGGATAGTCGTCTCCATAAACGTCTACGAACTCGCGCGTGCCGGCTGCCGCTTGCAGCGCAATAGGAATAATGTGAGTTTCGTGCGCGTGGTCTTCGCCGCAGTTTTCGCTCGCCCCCGCCGCGTTGAAATAACGCAAAGCAACGAAGCTCAGGCCGTAAGCTTCGTGGTACCAGCGCATCGCCTGCTCGAAAGCAAGTTTGGATTGACCGTATGGATTTGTCGGTTGGTTGGGAGCCGTCTCTTCGATCGGTTGTTTGTCAGGCTCGCCGTAGGTCGCAGCAGTGGATGAAAACACAATGTGGTTTACACCCGCCTCCCGCATAGCGTCGAGCAGGATCAGACCATTGCTTACGTTATTGCGGTAATACTTTGCCGGTTGCGCGCAGGATTCACCGACTAACGAATCGGCTGCCATGTGAACAACAGCTTCAATCCGATTTCCGGAAAGCGCACTACGAAGCATTTCGGCGTCGGCGAGATCGCCCTGTACTAAAGTGGCGCCGGCAACCACAGCCTCGCGGTGGCCCTTGTACAGACTGTCATAGACAACAACATCGTGGCCGTCGTCTACCAGTTCTTCGGTGACGACGCTGCCGATATAGCCGGCGCCACCGGTGACCAACACTCTCATGGTTTACGCGCCTCGGGAAAAAACAGCTCTGTAACGCAAACTGCTAGTTTGCGATGCGGTTCAAACAAAGCCGGCGTCGGAAGGAAGGGAAACAAGTCGAATGTTCGTGGTCGACCGCAAACTAACAGTTTGGGTTACGACAGCCATGTACCTCAGGTATGCGCCATCTTGGGTTGTGCTGAAGCCGTGTTTGCCGGAGCAGAATCTTTTGGAACGTAATAGAGAATGCGGTTGCAGTTGTCGCAGGTAATGATTTCGTCGCCGCGGCGCACCTGCGCCATCGCCTGCGGACGCAAGGCCATAAAGCATGCCATGCAAGCGCCATTACGCGCTTCCGCGACTGCAATGCCATCGCGTATTCGCGCCACAATGCGAACGTATTGCGCACCCATCGCTTTTGGCAACGCCGCAACCAGGCGCTCGCGTTCGCTGCGGCTGGTCGCCAACTTGTCGGCTTGCAGTCGAGTTTCCTCATCGAAACTCTGCAATCTAGCTTCTCGATCAGAGTTTAAAGACGCAACCTCATCAGCACGTTCGTTAAGTGAAGCTTCCGCTGATTCGAGCGTTTCCATCTGCTCAAGGATCTGGGTCTCCAGTGTGGCGATCTGTTTTCGCGCAGCGTCGGCCTCGCGAATCGCTGCCGTGTACTCGTCTTGTTTGGTCGACGACATCAAGTTGCGATCGGCACGTTCAACTCGTTGGCGCTGCTCGCCAACTTCTGTTTCGAGGCGCGTACGCGCATGCCGGGCTTCGTCCCGGCGACTTTCGAGGGCCCTAATTTCAAAGGCGCGCTGATCGAATTCTGACTCGATCTCGGCGCGCCTTTGAGGTATGGATTCCAGGTCGGCTTGTAGTTTTCTTATGCTTGTATCAAGTTTTTGTAGAGCGACTAATTGCTGTAATTCCGCTTTCACTCTGGATGCTCTCCTTAAAAGATCAGGTCGGGTTTAATGTGAATAAGTACAATCATCATTTTGGATTATCAGGCATGCGCGCCCGTTCGCGCAAGTCAGCGCCTGACAGGGTACTAATTCACTTTCAAAACCAAGCCTCTCCTTGGAGTGCGGCGACTTGTCGCCGCTTTGGTCCGCCATTAACTAGCGCTGTTTTCACTTAGTTTTGACTGCGCGGCGTCAGGCCGCCGCAAGCAAAAAGCGGCGACAAGTCGCCGCACTCCAAGGAGAGGCCGGTTCAAGCTAAACCGGTTCAAGTTAAACCAGTACCCCTGAAAGCAGTACGATTAACGAATCTATTGGTGAATCTGTGTCGGCTCTAGTGAGCAGCCGCTTTGGCCGCGTTAATTCGTCCGCCCGTGATTATCTTGCCCTGTAAATCCGGCAGTTTGTCGACAGACCTGAGCATCAGCGAACGCAATTGATCCACTGAAAGGTTGGGATGATCTGACAGCGAAAGTGCTGCCACCGCGGTAACCATCGGCGCGGCCATCGAGGTACCGGAGCATTCTTTGTAATCGTTGCCCAGCGCTGTTGTCAGAATGTCTTTGCCCGGCGCGGCAACGTTAACGCTCGTCGTGCCGTAGTTTGAAAACTGAGCGAGCGCTCCACTTTTGTCCGTGGCGGCGACGCTGATGATATTTCCCAGCCTATAACTCGCGGGATAACGCGGCGTCGCGTCAATATTCGTGCCTGTATTTCCGCTGGCAGCGACGAAAAGTATCCCGGCCTCGTGCGCTTTGCTGATCACAGCTTCGAGTGCTTGCGAATGTTCAGTTAATCCCCAACTTGCATTAATGACGCGAAGGTTTACTCCAGCGTGTTTGCGAGCGATGGCATAGTTGAGAGCTTCGACAGCATCAGCGACGTAGCCAAACCCGCCGGCGTTGACGACCTTCAGCGACATGATTTGAATTTTCCAGTTCACACCGCAGACACCCAACGAGTTGCCACACTCGGCGCCGATTATTCCGGCGCAATTGGTGCCATGACCGTTCTCGTCAATCGGATCTCCGTCATTTGCCACGGCGTTGTAACCATGAATATCGTCGATCGTGCCCAGGTCTCGATCTTGATAGGGCTTCATGTCAGCCGGTCGCGTCCAAATATTGTTCCGGAGGTCGGCATGGGTGTATTCAACGCCGCTATCCAGCACGGCCACCACAATATCTCTGCTGCCTTTGGTGTTGGCCCACGCTTGGGGGACGCTCAGGTCTGTTAGGGCCCATTGCTCGGTTATTCGTGGATCGTTCAGCAGATTCTCGTCACTCGCCGTCTGATCGATGCTTATTTCGTAGTTAGGCTCCGCGTATTCAACTTCCGGTAACGCTTGATACTTAGCTGCGAGGCCGCCGGCATCCTTGTTATCCGGATCATGGATCGTCGTGAGTCCGGGAACTGCTTCAATCTCGTCCTGGACCTGGTCGTCGAAGCGAGCAGTGATTTGAGTGATCGTGTCTTCAGAAACGCCGGCGCGAAACTTCACCAGGATCGCAGGACGCGCCAGGGAAGTTGCGCCGTTCGAAGCGAGTCCGTTTTGATCGACTCCTTCACGCGACTTTGGTTCGGCAGGAACAATGCGAACTGCTGAGCGAACCTGGCGTTGCAGCTTCTTAACCTGAATGCCAAACGCCAGACCGAGGATCATCGTCAGCCCCAGCACGACGTAGAGAATGTATTTGTTACGGCTCATCGGTAGACGGGAGTGAGCAGTAAGTAGTAAGCAGTAAGTCGTAAGCAATGAGCAGGAGGCGGCGACAAGGATTGCGTCAGTGTCTACTGCTCACGGCTTACCTGCTCACCGCTTACTTCAGGTCTCCAGCGAGATGCTGCAGCAGCACCGCCACGGCGATCGCGGCGGTCTCAGCGCGTAGCGTGCGTCCGCCGAGAGTAATTATTGTGAACCCGGACTCGCGCGCCGCCGCCAGTTCTTCGTCAGTCCAGCCACCTTCCGAACCTACCAACGCGAACAGCGGCACTCCTCTTAGCAACAACTGATCTTTGACTTCCGTTAATGGTTTCCCGTCACGTTCCGAGAAGAGCAGCCGGCGCGACCCTGGTCTAATATTGGCTTCACGGAGAAATGCTTCAAAGCTGACGGGCTCAGATATTGCCGGCACAACTCCACGGCCGGATTGCTTGGCTGCCTCGAGTGCAATTCGTTGCCAGCGCAACATGCGTTTCGTCACATCCGACTCGTCGCGCAAGCGAACATCGGCGCGGGTTGTGACAATCGGCACCACGGCAGATACGCCAAGCTCAATCGCTTTTTGGATGACGAGATCAAACTTTTGCGCCTTGAGCAGAGCAACGGCCAGGGTTAAGTGTAGTGACGATTCGGGTCGAGCTACCTCCACCTCTCCCATAACCATGAGATGAGCGGCGTCTCGACGCGTCTCTTCAACGCGGCAGCGAAACTCCTTGCCTTCGCCGTTGAAGACGTAAACTTCGTCGCCAACTTTCAGCCGCAGCACTTCGCGCAGGTGGCGCGCCTCATCGGACGCGAGCGTGACGCGGGAGAGACTGGAATCAAAGGCGCTCATTGGCGCATAGAATCGGCGTCGGGTCATAATCGTAGTCCAGGCATTCCCGTCGTCTTTCATAAGTAGGACAGGCATTCCTGCGTGTCGTCATAGAGGGACAGACACGAATGTCTGTCCTACACCACAATCGCAATCCATTCCCCGTCTTGCACAGTTTCGCTGGGCTCGCTCACTCCACATTCCAGCAGTCGTGCTCGTATGCCTTCGACTTGCGTATCCAAAATTCCTGAGAGAACCAAATGCCCACAAGTGACAGAAACGAGCAAAGGTAAAATCGGCGCGATTACATCAGCCGTCAAATTCGCGCAAACTAAATCAGCCGAAGCTGAATCCTCTGCAACTGTTCCCACACGAAAGTTGATCTTCTCAACGCCGTTCAGCCGCGCATTCTCCCGAGCGATCGCAACTGCTTCCGCATCGGTGTCGCAGGCTTCGATGTGCGCGTTGGGAAACAGTTTTGCCGCGGCGATCGCCAGAATACCGGTTCCAGTTCCGACGTCGAGAAAACTTCCGCCAGCAAAGTATCTCTCAATAGCGTCCAGACACAAACGTGTTGTCTCGTGCGTGCCGGTGCCGAAAGCCATGCCCGGCTCGATGCGAATTACAATACGGTTGTGGGCATCGGATAATTCAGTCCAGGGCGGTGCGATGATGAAACGTTTACCGACCTCGACCGGTTGCCAGTTCTTCTTCCATTCACCGAGCCAATCCTGATCGGCAACTTCACGGACCATCATCTCGCGCACTGATGATGACGGCAGTTGATAGATTCGCAGCGCTTCCGCTAACTCCGCGCGTACGCGTTCGCGATCTGGCACCTGATCAAAATAGGCAGATACTAGAACGGTGTCATCATGCGCTTCGCCGGTTTCTGTTCCCAGGGCGCCGGCTTCCATCAAGGCGTATTCGGCGGCTTCGACTGCTTCCTCGGTAAGAAGCAGATCCAGTCCAAACCACTTAGCAAGTTTCTTCTGTTCCTGATGCGAGCTCAATTGAGTCATTTAGTTCCTGAGACAATCGGGTATTGGTTCAGCTTAAGGCCTGCAGTTCAGAGTTCAGCCTTTAGGCTGTCGATTGCCTGGCCAATACCACAAGCTAAAGCTTGTACCCTGAACTACGGGCCTCAAACTGCAGAAGCGACGATTAGCGTGCAGTCGAGTGTACCTGTAGTTTAAGATACGCGTCCTAAATGACATCGTCCATTCGCATCAACGCTGCTCCCCGCAGCGATCCCCAAGGCTACAAAATTTGGAAGATCATCGCTGCCTCCGGCGTGGGCACAATGATCGAGTGGTATGATTTCTACATCTTCGGCAGCCTCGCCACCGTTATCGCGCCGCTGTTTTATCCCAAAGGAAACAACACGCTCGCGCTGATCGCCTACCTTTCAACTTTCGCGGTTGGCTTTGTAGTTCGCCCGTTTGGCGCGCTCTTCTTCGGACGCATCGGCGATCTGGTGGGACGCAAGTACGCATTTCTCGTGACGCTGCTGATTATGGGTGGCGCTACCGCGCTCATCGGTTTCCTGCCGACCTACGCCACCATTGGTATTGCGGCGCCGATCATTCTGCTGGCAATCCGCATTTTTCAGGGACTGGCGCTGGGTGGCGAATATGGCGGCGCAGCGGTCTATGTTGCCGAGCATGTCCCTGATGCAAAACGCGGCTTCTACACGAGTTTCATCCAGATAACGGCCACCCTGGGCTTGTTTGTTTCACTAGCCGTAATCCTGGTGGTACAGAATTTCATGAGTAAAGAAGCGTTTGGCTCGTGGGGCTGGCGCATTCCATTTCTGATCTCGATCTTCCTGGTTGGCATTTCCCTTTACATCCGTTTGCGCATGAAGGAGTCGCCGATCTTTCAGCAGATCAAGAGCGCGGGAATGACTTCGGCGCAGCCTTTGAAAGAAGCGTTTACGAAGTGGGTAAACCTGAAGCGAGTGTTGATCTCGCTTTTCGGAGCTACAGCAGGGCAGGGCGTGGTTTGGTACACCGGACAGTTTTACGCGCTGTTCTACCTGCAAACCGTTCTTAATGTGAACGGCACATCTGCCAGCTACATCATCGCAATCGCCTTGCTGCTGGGAATGCCATTCTTCGTAGTCTTCGGTGCACTGTCGGATCGGATCGGTCGCAAGCGAATCATGATGCTCGGCTGTTTGCTCGCAGCGATCTCTTACATTCCGGTTTACCGGGCCATGCAAAGCGCTGCCGGTTCCAACGTAGTGACCGCATCACCGCTGCGCAACGCAGTCACTGGATCGATCAGCCTTACGCCGCAGACTTATGTCGACGGTGTACTGCAACCAGCAAAACAAGTTCTGCCTTACGCTAACTTTGCGAGCTTTATCAGTAACCCGATCGCTTGGAAGCTGATCCTGCTGATCTTCATCCAGGTAATATTCGTAACGATGGTGTATGGGCCGATCGCCGCGTACCTCGTCGAAGCCTTTCCCGCACGGATCAGATATACGTCGCTATCGTTGCCTTACCATATCGGCAATGGCGTGTTTGGTGGGTTGCTGCCGTTGATTGGGCTTTACGTGGTGGCGCGAACCGGAAATATTTATGCAGGTTTGTACTATCCGATCATTGTGGCGGGAGTAACATTCATCGTTGGTTCGCTGCTGCTGAAGGAGACCAGACACGTGCTGATCTGGGACGAGGTGGGAAGTAAATCGAACGAAACGGTCAAGTGATTGTCTGGGACCGCAGGCGTCCCGCTCGCAACGCGCCGCAGGCGCATAGTCCTATCGCAGCGTTCTCTAATCGCTTTCGCGCTTCGCGCTCATTCGCGCGGGACGCCGCGGTCCCAGCCAATCACGGGCTTTGTCTTTTAACCCTGACGGATTCCCATATCGTCCAACAGCCCGACTCTGTCGCGCCAGTCTTTCTCAACCTTCACAAACAATTCCAGATGGCAGCGATGACCGAGCAGGCTTTCGATGTCCTGGCGTGCCTGGATGCCAATGTCTTTCAAACGCGCGGCGCCTTTGCCAATGACAATCCTTTTCTGTGAGTCTCGTTCGACAAAGATCGCGCAATGAATCCGTGTGAAGTCTTCACGCTCTTCATCCCACTTTTCAACCACGACTGCAGTTACGTATGGAATCTCTTCTTTTGTAGTCTGCAGAATCTTCTCGCGGACGATCTCCGCGACCATCGTACGCACTGATTGATCGGTCAACTCATCTTCGGCGAAGATCGGTCCGCCTGGCGGTAAATGTTTGATCAGCTGCGGCGGCAGCACGTCAATTACGTTTCCACGCAAAGCGGAAATCGGAATCAGCTCCGCCCAGTCGTATTCGTTTTGGTACCACTCCAGCAGCGGCAGCAGCTTCGATTTATCTTTGAGCTTGTCGATCTTGTTAAGCAGGAGTAACGCTGGTTTTTTTGAACGCTGAATCAACTCGAGCACAAACTTATCACCGGTTCCCGTTGAAACTGAGGCATCGCGAATCAGGCAAACAAGTTCCACTCCCATCAGCGCGTCTTGAACTGTTGCCATCATGCGGCGGTTCATCTCGAAGCCAGGCTTGTGCACGCCGGGGGTGTCAACCAAAACAATTTGACCCTCAGGCTTTGTGATGACGCCCTGAATTCTAAAGCGTGTAGTCTGCGGCTTGTCTGAAACTGCGGCGATTTTCTGGCCGACCAGTTGATTCAACAACGTAGACTTGCCGGCGTTTGGCCGGCCAATGAAGGCCACGTAACCGCTATGGCAGTTTTCCTGGGGAGACTCGTTCACGCTGATTCTACTTACCTTTCTCAGCAAAAATTTGCGCCAGGTTGATCAAAACCTCGGTTGTTTTTTCCAAGCCACGACGCGAGTTGAATTCGAGTTTGCCGTGAAAATTCGCGCCGCCGGTAAACAGATTTGGAGTTGGCAATCCCTCAAATGTCAGCGTCGCTCCATCCGTGCCACCGCGAATCGGTTTGAGATAGGCCTTGATGCCCGCGCGACGCGAGGCTTCGATTGCGTTGTTGGTCAACTCCGGAAAATTCTTCAACTCCTCTTTCATGTTCTTGTAGTCTTCTTTGACGTCGATCGCAATCTTCACCTCCGGAAACTTCGCCTGCGTTTGCGCGACCATGTCGCGAAGCGTCTTCTCCTTGGCGTTGAGGCCGTTCAAATCGAAATCGCGCAGCAGGATTTTCAAACTCGACTCTTCGACATCGATCACTCCGGCATAGGGATGCACAAAACCAACGCGCCCGTCCGTGGTTTCCGGCAACATGTCCTTGGGAAAGCGTGACAGGTAGTCGGCAGCAGCGTACATCGCATTGATCATTATCCCTTTGGCGGTTCCCGGGTGAGTGCTTTTGCCTTTGAAGGTGACTGTGGCGGTGCGCGCGCTCCAGGTTTCGTCGCTGATCTCGCCGAGTGATTCACCGTCAACTGTGTAAGCGAACTTTGCGCCGAAACCCTTGACGTCAAACTTGTCGACTCCGGTTCCCACTTCTTCATCAGGCGTGAAGGCGATCGCGAGGGTTCCATGTTTGATTTGCGGGTTTTGCATCAGCGTGTCGATCATCGTCATGATCTCGGCGCAACCAGATTTATCATCGGATCCGAGCAGCGTAGTGCCGTCAGCCGTGATGATATCGTCGCCGATCAATTCCTTGAGGACTGGACTCTTCGCGACCGTAATGATCTGCGTCGGATCTTTGGGTAACGCGATGTCGCCACCCTGGTAATTCTTGTGAACGATCGGATTGACGTTTTCACCAGAGACAGCGGGTGAAGTGTCCATATGCGCAATGAAGCCGATGACCGGAACTTTTGAATTGTCCGCAAGGTTCCCGGGCACGGTCGCATAGACTATCGCGAACTCACTGACGCGCACATTCTGCGCGCCGAGGCCTTTCAATTCCTGGGCCAGCAGGTTCGCCAGGTTGAACTGTTTCTTGGTGCTGGGGGTTGTTTGCTGATCTTCGGCGGACTGCGTGTCAATCTTCACATAACGCAAAAAACGGTCGAGCGCCGCTTCTTTCGGCGGTTTTACTGCCTGCGCTGGAGTTGAGACAGCGATGAACAAAGCGAGTATTAAGGCAAACGCGAATTTCATTATTCGTTGCTCCTCGGAATTTTGCAGAACGGGGAAAGATGAAGAGAGATTAACCAAGGATGCGCGTAAAGCAAAACGCGCTGCCTTGTCTCGAACGGAGAACAAGCGAAGCGAGGAAATAGGAGAACAGGGGAAAAGGGGAAGAACTGACAGAGAGAATGGATAGGCGGAGTCTCTAGGTCGGGAAGGCTTGCTTGCCCCGCCGGGTTGGTAAATTATTTCTCGGATTCTAATTCAGGTGAGATGACGATTTCTTCGGGTGGAACAATAACGACCGCGCCGTCTTTCCAAATGGCAATCGGGTTGCCTAGGCGCTTGTGGATCAAAAGCGCTCGGCGAACACCTTCTTGCAGGATGAGTTCAATAGCCTCAGCTTGTTCGGCCAGATTAATGTCTTGAAATCTTGGTTCAATCTTCATTTTGCCAATTCAACAATATGCTCCAAGTATCGGGTCTAATGACCCGTTGGGAAATATTCTCACCTCCGGCCGAGACGAGCAAGGGAGTGCCCGAACCGGAGTTGTCGTAAACCGCCCATGTGTCTGCAAGCGGCCGGTATAAGTCGAAGAGGTTAGTAAGTCCTCTGTCATAGCGTCTGCGAATAACTTCCTCAGGTATGGAATGCCCTCCAATCCGAACGCGTTCTTCCACTCGCTCAATCGCCAACTCAAGACTGCTAAGCCAAAGAAATACTAAGTGAGACTTGTACCCGGATTCCCGTAGCCGTTTAAGCCAAGAGGCATAAAATCGACTTGCCAATGTAGTTTCAAACGCAAAACTCTTTCGACGTTTTGCGAGGTCGCGCAGTCTAGCCACCACTATGCGTCCGGCCTCGACAGACATACTTGCGGAATCAAATGCTGATAGTCCGATGGCTATAGGATCGGCGTTTACATACTCAAGCACGCCAAAAGTGTCACGGAGAAGAAAAGGAGCAAGCGTTGACTTGCCCGCACCGTTTGGACCCGCAATGATTACAACGTGAAGATTTCCTTCGCTCATGCGCAATTAAGGTAGCCTCAAAACTATTGCGGGCGTTTGAGATGTAACAGTCGGCGTTTCATCATTTGCTTATCGCTAAGGATGACGGGTTATGCGACGAACTAATCAGCGATTAATTCTATCCAGCGCCGCTTGCAATTCGTCGCGCTTGTCTTCAAGTCCGTCGTCGTCTGTTTCGGCGTGAACGAAGATCGGCGGTGCTATGTTTACGCGAACGCGCGTAAAGGGAAAGGGGACCTGGAATCCGTCCCAACTTCTTTTTGCTTCCCAAAAACGTTTGGCAGTAATTGTGAAAGGCAGGATTGGCATTCCCGTTTTCTTCGCGAGCAGCACCGCGCCCATCTTGGCGACGTAACGCGGGCCCTTCGGCCCATCGATTGTAAAAGCAGTTGGCGAGCCGGCGCGCATCAACCGCGCCATTTCGATGATCGCGCCGACAGCGCCGCGCGTACTCGATCCACGCGCCGCGCCGTAACCAAATCGTTGGATGAACCTGGCAATGTATTCGCCGTCGAAACTCTGCGACGTCATGACAACGATGCGCCGCTTCTGCCAGAAGTAAGTCGCAAGGAATACACGGTTGTGCCAGAAGGTATAGATGGGTACCTGACCATCGCGGGTGGCCGCTTCCCAGTTTTCCCAACCTTCCACTTGCCAGCGAATCGTGCTGCCGATCAATTTGATCAAGAAGAAAAACGCGAGATCAGCGGCGCGAATCAGCAGCCTTTTCTTCCTGGAGTAAGACGAAAGATCGGCAAACTTGTAAGCACGTGCGTTCGTTTCCTTTGGCGGACGCGCGCCCTTGAATTCCTGATCGGCGGAAGCCTGCATGGGGAAAGGGTAAAGGGGAAAGGGTAATGGGTAAAGGGAAGAACTGGAAAGGAGAAATGGAAAATGGTTCTGCCTGCCTACCGGTAAAGGTCTTCCTCGCCCGGTGGTCGTGTCTTCCAGCGTTTATGAATCCACAGCCACTGATCCGGGTAGAGTCGAACCATGCGCTCAACCGCGGCGGCGAAGTTTGCTGTGTTCACCTCGATGTCCTTATCGTGGTCGCCCGTTCGCACTAATTCCACCGGGGGGTCGCCGTGAAAAAAGTAGCGCTTTCGTTCCTTGTTCCAAATGGCGCAAGTGGGAATCACGACTGCGTCAGTCTTTAACGCGAGGACGGCGATTCCGGCGGTGGTGCAAGCCAGTTTGCCGAAGAAGGGAACAAAGACTCCTTCACGCGTTTGGGTGTTGAGATCCGACAAGATGCCGAGCGTGCCGCCTTCGCGCAATACCCGCAGCGACTGTCGCGCCGCGCTTTGTTTGTCGATGGCGCGATTTCCAAAACGTGTGCGCACCGCTTCGATCATTTCTTCGATGCGCGGATTGTCGAGCGGCCGCACGAGAAAACTTAGCGGGTACTCAAGGGCTGACCAGCCAAAACTGTGTAGCTCCCAAACGCCCAGGTGCCCAGTCAAAAAAATCACGCCGCGTTTATTCTTCTCCGCTTCACGCAGGTGGGCCAGTCCCACCTCGTCATATTCAATAATCTTACGCAGGCTTTCGGGGGTCGCCTTGGGAAGTTGACTAAACTCACCAAGCAAACGCCCGAGACTCGCAAAGCAGCCGCGAAGCAGTTTCTTGCGTTCCGACGCCGGCATTTCCGGGAAGGCGATTTCCAGATTGCGTTTGCCGGTGCGGCCGAGGTTCCCGGGAAGCAGGTAGCCGATGCGTCCAATGGTCAACCCCACTGCGATTGTCAGGGAACGCGGGAGAAAACCCAGCGCGGCGAGAATTGTCCGCGCCAGGGCATATTCCAGCGTCGTTTGAAGTTTGCCAGGTTTGGCCATTGGTAGGGACGGTAGTCTAGCACGGGGGCCGGTGGCCCTTCATCAGTGGTCAGTGGCCAGTGATCCAATGCGCTGCCCATGCCGAGTGCCCACTGCACACTGCCCACCGCCCACTGCCCCGTGATATATTCCGAACGCAACTGCCCGAGATTTCGTAATGCTCATCAAAGGAGCGGTAGTACACCGCCGCTTCCATTCTCTCCTCGGGTTGATCATCGGCAGATTGGAGTGGGATGCGGAAACGTAGGATTCTCATCGTCGACAACAACGATGAGCTGCGTGCCATTCTCGAACAGAAGCTTGGCAGCCTCGGCCACGAGGCTGTCGTAACGGGCGACCGCGATGAAGCCCTCAGTCGCAACGACCTGGACCAGTTTGATCTAATCATCAGCGATCTCACGGAGGAGGCGGCGTCCGACGACAAGCTGGAAGCTACCAGCGCGCCAGAGAACAATCAGCATCGCCGGCATCTCTTAACGCGGGTCGTCGCTAACGACCTGGAACCGACGATAGTCAAGGCGTTCAAAATGGTAGCGGCAAACTACCTGCGATTTCCCTACAACAAAGAAGAACTTCAGGCGATAGTCGAACAAACGCTTTCATATAAGTTACGTTATGTCGACGATCCCAACCTGCTATCGCACACGCATGAGAAAATTGAATTCGAACTACCCAGCGATCTCACGTTAATGAATGACGTGTTGCAATACCTGCTCGAACGCGTCGCCAAACTCGGAGTCATCGCTCCCGAAAAGTCGAACCTGTTCATTGCGCTCGATGAAGCATTTGTAAACGCCGTGAAACACGGCAACAAAAATGATCCTACCAAGCTGGTCCGCGTCGGCGCCGAGCTTTCCCCCAAGGAAGCCTGTTTTACGATCGAAGATGAAGGTGAAGGTTTCGACGTGCAGACTATCCCGGATCCATGCGATCCCGCGAATTTGTTCAAGTCTTCAGGCCGGGGCGTCCTGCTTATTTACAACATCATGGACGAAGTTGAATATAACGCGCAGGGTAATCGCGTAAAGATGGTTAAGCGGCCGGAGCCTGCAACTGAAACCGGAACTCGTTGAACCAGCCACACCCAACGACAAAAAAGCCGGAAACGTCTGACACGTTTTTCAAACGCCAATCAAGCGGGGCGGCAATTCCTGCCGAGCCAACGCCCAGCTTCTGGCGAGCGTGGCTTTGGTGGTGTGTGCCGGCCGTGATCGGCCTGGCCCTGGTCCTGTTTTTTGTCGATCCATTCATAGGCGACTGGGACGGCCTGGATTACACCATGCTGTCGCTGGCCGGTTACCCATCTTCAATGGCCCTCGGCCGCAATCTCTTCATCTTCGGCAACCATGCGCTCTACGAGATAGCCCACGCGGTTTTCAACGTTCAGCCTGAACACGCCTATCTGGTTTTCAAATACGCTGTTGTCGCCCAGGCGCCGCTGGCGGTGATTGCCTGTTGGGTTTTGGCGCGGGACTTTTCAAAATCTATTCATGCGGCAACGCTGACCGCTTTGCTTATCGTCTGCTCACCGGTGTTCGTGCTTTATGGCGGGCAAGTGATGACCGACGTGCCTTCAGTTCTGCTGCTCGCTGTTGCTCTGATCATTCACTATCGCGGAGTGCAACAGGAGCGCGTGTCGCTTGTGATTGTGGGCGCGGCGTTGTTGGGGCTGGGCGTCAATCTTCGCGAGACGATGGGGTTTTACGCGCCATGGTTAGTGGTAGCTCCCTTTGTTTGCGGTTGGAAATTTCGCCGGCGGCAAATTTTCGCAGTGGCCATTTCGTGCCTGATCTTTTTAGTTTGCGCGACTGGCTGGTTTGCATTTTGGTTTGTTACTGACGAGCACTACCGCTCGATCTGGTATGGCTGGCGCGAATCGATGTTGCAGGAAAGCGCCCGACATCCGGTCACGCTGCACAGTCTCAAACCCTATCTCGCATATTTCTTTGTTAGTGCTCCCCTCGTGCTGTTGTCGCTTCCTTTCGCCTTCCGGAACGAATGGCGTGAACGAAAGCTTTCGCCTTTGTTGTTACTCGGAGCGATGGGCTTGTTGTGTGACTTGCTACTGTTTTTTAACTATGGCACCGCAGTGAATTGGCGATACTTCCTGACGGGTCTTCCGGCGATTGCGCCATTGTCGTCATCTTTTCTTATTAGAGTTCTAAGCCGGCGGCTAGGTAGTCCACGCCTCGCTTTTGCAATCTGCGCCGGCGCCGTGTTGACGATTGCAGTCACTTTCACTCTTTTGATTCGACCAGCCAGCCAACTCTTTACTGAAAGACGGGCGATGAGCAAGGAATATCGTCATCAACTGGAGAGCGTGCCGCGAGACGCGGTGATGATTTCGGGCTCCCAAACAATCGCCGTCACCTACTGGAAGGCGATAGGCGCAGGCGACTGGAAGACGATTGGCACCGGGGGCGGCTGGCCGGGTGACGCTTTGGTGCCCTTGATTGATAACCACCTAAGCGAGGGCCGGCGTGTTTTTATTGACAGTGATCCGCGCTGGTGGATGCCATGTGGTTGGCAGCGTGCTGAAATCCCTGCGATGGTTAAGCTTCAGGAGCGTTTTAGTTTTCGCAAAATAACTGAGACGATTTACGAGTTGCGACCGCGCGGGGACGTGGGCGCAACTGATTTGCCAAAACTGGAGAGACTGCTCCCGGAGAATAGACCGGAAGACACGAAGAAGTGCCCGCAGTTAAGCTCGTGAAAAGCAGATGTCGGATGTCAGATGTCAGTCCGAAGACGATTTCTGAGGTTTCGCAGCTGATATCTGATATCTGACATCCGGCCTCTGATTTCCCATGCCCTACGAACTCTTCCTGGCCCTTCGTCATCTGCGCTCGCGGCAAAAGCGCAGACTGGCGCGGGTGACGTCGCTGATCGCGGTTATCGGAATCGCGGTCGGCGTCGCGGCGTTAATTGTCGCGCTCGCGCTGGCAAACGGTTTTCGCGACGAGATGCGCGACAAGATACTGCGGGGCACAGCGCACCTTACCGTAATGCGTAGCGACGGCCAGCCGATGACTGAGTACAAAGAGGTTGCCGCTCGCGTCGCAAGTCTTCCGGGGGTGGTAGCGGCAACGGGAACTACTTACGACGGCGCTGTTGTTATCGGTAAGAGAGCTTCAGCTTACGCCGTGTTGCGTGGCGTCGATGGCAGCTCAACAAATGCAACCGCTGACATCGTCCGCACGCTGATCGCCGGTAGAGTTGATCAGAGTTTTTCCGGACGTGCTGAAAGCCAGGATTTGCCGGCCGCCGTGGTTGGCTCAGAATTAGCGACGCGCACCGGCCTCCAGGTTGGGGATGTTGCCGAGATCATCGCCGCGCGCGCAGGTGCTTCGTCAGCGAGTGACGGCAAGCGTCAGGTTCGTGTGGCAGGAATATTTCGCTCGGGACTTTTTGAGTACGACTCGACGTGGATTTACTTGCCGCTGGAAACCGCTTCAGCCCTTTCGGGAGAAACTCACGTTGCCGCCGTCATTAGTGTTCAGGTTGCAAACATCTACGACGTGAAGGCGACGACGGAAAATGTAAGGCAATTGCTGGGAAGTTCGTACGCCACCATCGATTGGCAGGAGGCGAATCGGCCTTTGTTTACTGCCCTGGCGCTTGAGCGGCGTATCGGCCTAGTGATCATCGGGCTGATAATTTTCATCGCCGCGCTCAATATAACTACTACGCTGATTCTGGTCGTGATGGAACGCCGCCGAGACATTGCGATCCTCAATACGATGGGTGCGACAACCAGAAGCATCATGGGCATCTTCGTAATTGAAGGCGCGATCGTGGGCGCGCTCGGCGCCGCCGGCGGAGTCATGCTTGGGGCAATCGCAGTACTCGTCGCGAACCGCTACCATCTCATCAGTTTGCCGGCCGATGTTTATTCCATCAGCAACGTGCCGCTGAGTCTGCACTTAGGTGAGCTTACGCTGGCCGCGCTGGTGGCTTTTGCATTGAGCATCATCGCCACGATTTACCCCGCGCGCGCCGCGGCGCGCATTCGACCGGCGGAGATGCTTCGCGACGCGCAATAGGTCCAGACAAGTTCAATGTCTAAAGTTCGATGATGTTAAGTCCAAAGTCCCAAGTTCAAAGTCCCAAGTCGAAGGCAGATGCTTCTTTAGAGTCTGGCATTACACGTAAGCCAGCGGACGTTCGCCCTTCGACGTTGGAATTTGGACTTGAAGTTGCCGACCTGCGTAAGAGTTTTCTCTCTTCGAAAGGCGACAGGATCGAAGTTCTGCGTGGCGCCTCGTTTTCCGCGGCTGCGGGTGAAGCAGTGGCAATCATGGGAGCTTCGGGCGCGGGTAAGTCCACCTTACTTCATCTCCTGGGCGGGCTTGAAGCAACCGATCACGGCGCGATCGTGGTAGGCAAGTACGCTATTGATCGTAGCAACCCGACAGAGCTCGCACGCTTTCGCAATCAACACGTTGGTTTCATTTTTCAGTTTCATCATCTGCTGCCTGACTTCACTGCCCTGGAAAATGTGAGTCTACCTTTGCTGATTAGCCGTCTTAGTTATCGAGAAGCCACGCGGCGAGCCATGGAGATGCTGGAAGAAGTGGGACTCGACAGCCGAATCGCGGATTCAGTGGTGGGACACCTTTCCGGGGGCGAACAACAGCGGGTCGCGGTGTGTAGAGCGTTGATAAATCGCCCGTCTCTGGTTCTGGCGGACGAGCCGACCGGAAATCTTGACGCGAGAACAGGCGATCTGATCGCGCGCTCAATTGTCTCGTACGCCCGGAACCAAAGGGCTTTGGCGATTGTCGCTACGCACAATCATGCCCTCGCCCAGATCTGTGACCGCACGTTTGTCTTAACTGACGGCCGGCTTCATCCTGCTTGACTCAATCCGCGGCTGACGCGGCTGAAATTGCAGCCGGGTTACGACTTTTCTTACTGGGAACCGATACCTGTAACAATCGAAGCCTTTTGACGCCCCCGTTCATAGGTTATAATGCGCCCAGTGCCGGGCAAGCCGTTGTTTTTTGCCCGGCACGGCAATCATAAGCCCCGTTTCGGAACTAAAAACTGATGTTCGAACGCTATACAGAAAAAGCGCGCCGAGTGATTTTCTTTGCTCGTTACGAAGCCTCACAGTTTGGTGCTCCGGCCATTGAGCCGGAACATCTGCTGCTGGGACTAATGCGCGAGGATAAAACGTTGACCGGACGTTTCTTCCCACGCGCCCAGGTTTCGATCGAGTCTATTCGCAAAGAAATAGAAGGCCGCACGCTACTGCGGGAAAAGATTTCCACTTCAGTCGAATTGCCGTTGGCGCCGGAAACAAAACGAGTACTCGCCTACGCCCACGAAGAGAGCGATCGCCTCCAACACCGGCACATTGGTACAGAACATCTCCTGCTCGGGTTACTAAGAGAAGACCGCTCGATGGCCGCCGAGATTCTTTATGAACGTGGACTGCGGCTGAACGCAGTTCGTGATGAGATCGCGCGCCAGTCGGGAACCGACTCGCGCAGTTCACAGAAAAAGGACACGCCACATCTCGTCGAGTTTTCCCGCGATCTAACCGAAGACGCAGCCAACGATAAACTCGATCCGCTGATTGGTCGCGAAGCTGAAATTGAACGAGTGGTACAAATTCTTTGCCGGCGGACCAAGAATAATCCGGTGTTGATTGGCGAGCCGGGGGTTGGCAAAACAGCAATTGTTGAAGGGCTTGCGCAAAGAATAGTTCGTGGTGAGGTGCCGTCGTTCCTGGAGAATAAGCGCATCCTTTCGCTCGATCTTTCTCTGATCGTGGCCGGAACAAAATATCGCGGCCAGTTTGAAGAGCGCTTGAAACAGATCATGCGCGAACTGGTCGAGAACCCGCAGTACATCGTCTTTATTGACGAGCTTCATACGCTGGTAGGCGCCGGTTCGGCCGAGGGTTCACTCGATGCGGCAAACATATTGAAGCCGGCATTGTCGCGCGGGGAACTGCAGTGTATCGGAGCCACCACGCCCGGCGAGTTTCGCAAGTCGATTGAAAAAGATCGCTCGCTCGAACGACGTTTTCAAGCAGTAAAGGTGCCGCCCCCAACCGAGGATGAAGCGGTTGAGATTCTCGACGGAGTGCGCGAGCGCTACGAGAGCTTCCACCAGGTTCGTTACACCGATGAGGCGCTGGAAACGGCCGTTTACCAGTCTCATCGCTACATTCCCGATCGGTTCCTTCCTGACAAAGCGATTGACGTGATCGACGAAGCCGGGGCCCGCGTAAAGCTGCGCGTCCGGCGTGAACAAGGAAATCTTTCGGATTGGAGCCAGATTAGCGACTGGTCGCAGGATGCCAGCCTTAACTCGGGAATAGGCCCGAGTATTCTTGACCGCGATGAAGACGCGCTCGTCTCAGCGGAAGTTACCAAGGACGACATCGAAGAAGTGATCGCGCGCTGGACGGGAATCCCGGTTACATCCTTAAAGGAAGGCGAGACCCAGAAACTGCTGCGCATCGAGCTCGAGCTTCATGAACGCGTTGTTTCTCAGCGGACCGCGATCTCCGCGTTGGCCCGTGCTATTCGCCGCTCACGCGCCGGTTTGAAGAACCCGCTGCGTCCGGTCGGCTCTTTCCTTTTCCTCGGACCAACCGGCGTTGGCAAAACCGAAGTCGCGCGTTCATTGGCGCAAGTTCTGTTCGGCAGTGAACGTTCCATGATTCGTTTTGATATGTCGGAATTCATGGAGAAACATTCGGTATCCAAGTTGATTGGTTCGCCGCCGGGTTACGTCGGACATGAAGAGGGCGGCCAGCTAACCGAACGTATCAAGCGATCGCCTTACTCAGTTTTGCTGTTTGATGAAATCGAGAAAGCGCACCCGGATATTTTCAACGTCCTGCTCCAGGTTTTTGAAGACGGGATCCTGACAGACGCTTTAGGCAACGCCGTCGATTTCAAGAACGCGATTATCATCATGACCTCCAACATCGGAGCCCGCTTCATTCAAAAGAAAGCGACCATGGGATTCCAGGGAACCAATGATGCCTCGCGGGAGAAAATGGAAGAAATGGTCATGTCGGCGGTCCGGCAAACATTCAATCCCGAATTCATCAATCGCCTCGACGAGATAATTATTTTTGACGAACTGCTTAATCATGAACTGCTGGATGTGATTCAGCTTCAGGTCGACCAGATTAATAAGACAATGTTACGGCACGGGTTTGAAGTAAGGCTGACTGAAGAAGCCAAGAAATGGATCGTGGAAAAAACCTGCGCCGATCGCTCTTACGGGGCTCGGCCGTTGCGGCGAGCGTTGCAAAAGTACGTTGAGGATCCTCTTTCCGAAGCGATGATTCAAGGTCATCTTGGTAACGCTTCGTTGATTGAAATGTTTCTCGACGGGGATGACCTTAGCTACCGCACAATTGGCATCGAAGCACCCGACGATGATGCAATTCTGATACATTGAGGCATCAAAAGTTGCCACGCCTGAATGCGAAACCCGCGTGGTAAAAACAAGGGCAGAGTCGAGAACCGGGCGGCACCCATATTTGCCCCGTTTTCCTTTGCCTTTTTACTTTTGGCGCGTCATTTCGGTATAATGCGCGACTTTGCTGGACAAGGTTTGTGAGGTCTTGGCAACGAGACCGTCGCACTTCGGAATCAAAGCGTTCCAAAGTCGTCGAGTTAGTAGAAAGCTCAGCCAATAATCGAGTTTTACCTTTAGTTTTCGAAAAGATAAATTTATACCTATTTTGGCTCCCCCGAAGTATCCGAGATCCGGTAAGAACCTCTGAGGGAAAAGGCGCTTATGCACTTATATCGCGGGCTTTTGCTCATATTTGTGAGCGGATTAGTCCTGCTGCATTCAATCTCCGCACCGCGACCCGCTAGCGCGCAGCAGAGTCAACGCCTCGTCGAATCAGTAGACGTTCTGAACAACCGGCGTCTTCGAAAAGACGACATTCTTTACTACGTCCAGACCCGCCCCGGCGACCCTTTCAACGAGCAGCAAATTCAGCGTGACCTGCAGGCAATTCTTGCCCTCGGCTTCTTTGATAAGACCGCCACGCGCGTTTACACCGAAGAAGGCGCCCGCGGTGGTGTGAACGTCGTATTCGAGGTCAAGGAGCTGCCGATTATTCGCGACTTGCAGTTTGAAGGTCTAAAAAGCGTTCCGGAGTCTGACGTACTCAAGGCGTTTCGCGAAAGGCGCGTGGGTGTCTCCAAAGAAAGCATTTACGATCCGGTCAAGGCGCGCAACGCGATCCGCGTTCTAAAGGAATTGCTGGCTGCCAAGGGCCATCCCAACGCAACTGTTACGCAAAGGACGGATGAAGTCTCGGCGACTTCGACTGCCCTTACTTTCCTTGTTAACGAAGGCGAGCGCGTGCGCGTGGTTGAGATTCAGTTTGAAGGAAACGAGATCTTCAGCGACGGCAAACTTCGTAGTCAGATGAAGTATGTCAAAGAAGCAGGATTGATCAGCCGATTCAAGGGACTGGACATTCTCGATCGGGAGAAGTTGGACTTTGATCTGCGTCACGTCGACAACTACATGCGCTCCAAGGGTTATCTCCAGGCGCGCCATGGCGAGCCGCGAGTTGAGGGAGTAGGCCCCAGGCGCACTGGCTTTCCAATCCTGCCGCTGCCAATTCTTTCTTCAACCGATGAAGGTCTGCGCGTCACGGTGCCAATCATGGAAGGCCGCATCTATCGTATCGGCGAGATGAAGATCGAAGGCAATTCGATTTATTCCGAGGACACCATTAGGGCCGTTATCGGGCTTAACAAGGGCGACGTCGCGAATGGCGAAAAGATCGGCAAAGCGCTATTTGAGAACCTGAAGAAATACTACGGCCAACAAGGGTTCATCGAGTACACGGCTGAACCGACGCCGACGTTCAAAGACAATCCACAAAAGCCCGATGAAGGAATAGTCGACTTCGTAATCACTATCGAGGAAGGCAAGCAGTTTTCGCTGCGCCGCCTCGAGTTCGTTGGAAACACCTTTACGCGCGACAACGTGTTGCGCCGCGAAGTGCTGCTCAACGAAGGCGACATCTATAACCAGTCAGCCTGGGAATACTCGATAATTAAACTCAATCAGCTTGGCTACTTCGATCCTATCGACAAAGACAAGGACGCTGATTTCAGGACCAATGAAGAAGAAGCAACCGTTGATCTAAACCTGAAAGTTTCAGAGCGCGGACGGCAACAGATCTCCTTCAATGGCGGGTTGTCAGGTATTGGCGGATCATTCTTCGGACTTGAGTATTCGACAAACAACCTCCTTGGCCGCGGTGAAATTCTCTCGCTCAATCTATCGGCGGGCAATCGGCAAAAATATGTACAGTTTTCTTTTACCGAGCCCTATGTAAAAAACCGCCCGATTACCGCCGGCTTTTCACTGTTTGGTTACACCCAGAAATTCTTTGGTGAAGGAACATTTCTTTCTCAGAATCTCGACGCGCAGCAGGGCCTCTTGGGTAACCAGATCGACTTCCTGAACGTCAGTGAAGAGAATCTTTTCACCCGCACATCCTACGGCGGCTCGCTTTTCGCCAGTGCCCCACTCTCTGAGTTCTACCGCAAGCGACGCTTTACACAGTTTTCACGCATCGGCGCGTCTTATCAGTTTTCAACCTCGAGCGTAAAGGATCCCGCAGTCAATCAGGGCAGCACTTGCGGCACTGGCGGCAGTACAACTACGGCCACGAACCCGCAGTTCATTCCAGTCATTTATTGCCAGCCAAACATTATTACCAGCCGGGGAACCCTGAGTTTCGCCTATGACACTCGTAACGCGAGTGTTGATCCCACTGCGGGCAGGGAGCTTTCGGTTCAGGTCGCTGTGGCCGGGCTGGGTGGTGACGTCCGTACTTATCAGCCAACGCTTTCATATACGCAATTCATACCGGTGCGAAGGAAGAAATCGGATCATCCCGAGGTCTTCGGCTTCCGCATCATCGCCGGAACCACTGGCAGTTTCGCAACGTCTGCCAAGGTGAAGGGGTCTAACTCGCTGGCCTTCGTTGATGGTGTGCCAATCTTCGAACGCTACTTCCTGGGTGACGAGTTTACGATCCGCGGCTATAACGTTCGTTCGATTAGCCCGCTTGCGCCTCTTGACACCTATATCACTTCAAGAAATGTTGTAGTTGCGGCCAACGCATCGGGAACGCCTGAGGTCATAACCGGATTACCGGCGACCACGGCGGCCGCCGGCACCTTTACCGGGGTTACAGGCATCAACGTCGCGCGTATATCGAATTCGTTTACCCCCATTGGCGGCGACACCCAGGTGCTCGGCAATTTCGAGTATCGCATTCCGGTGATTGGCAGCACCGTTCAGTTAGCGGGTTTTGCGGATATTGGTACGACCTTCAATCTGCGAACTAAGGCTGATCAGTTTTTCAACAGCAACTTCCTGGAAGATCAGCCTTTCCTTGCGACCGTCGGCGCCATCCAGTGTCCCAGGGCTCCAAACGGCTTCGCTGCCTCCAATCTGTCGGCGATTGCAGCGTGTAACTCCGATACCAGCCTGGCACTCGTCTCGGACATTTTCGGTGGACCACCGGGGCTCGTCTTGCACGGTAACCGTCTGGTAACTACCTCAGAACTCGATAACGCCCGTAACCTGGTCGGATTCGATCCGGTTACCGGATTGCCATTTGGTTTCCGGCAGGTATTTCTGCGCGGTGAGAGCCAAACGAACACAGCAGTTCGCTTGTCACAGAGCCTTTTCTCCAAGTTTGGCGACTACCGGGCCAGCTTGGGGATGGAGGTGAGGGTGCAGGTGCCGGTCATCAACGTGCCTTTTCGCCTGATCCTTGCGTATAATCCGAGAGCCAGGAAAGATCAGTTTATTAATGGTTTTCCTTTTATCTTTAATGAGAAAAAGAAAGTCTTCCGTTTCAGCGTGGGGCGCACCTTTTGATCACTTAGAGCCAACCACCATGGTGGTCTGAACAACTAATCGAGTTGACCCGACCGCCATTTATTTCGAAGGAGCAATACAACAAGTCATGAAGATAGATCGCTTAGTAGTCGCCTTTGCTTTTGTTTTGGCCGTGGCAGTTTCACCGGCGTTGGCGCAGCCAAAAGCAGCTGGCGCCGCCCCTGCGCAAACTCCGGCCCAGGGGCCGGTTGCAGTCCCGGAAAGCAAGATCGCTCTGATTTATTCAGACGCGTTTCTCGACGCCAAAACGGGTATCGTCCGCTTCAGTACTCTCGTAACCGGGCTCAATCGCGAGTTTCAGCCGCGTCAGACAGAGTTGCAGGCTCTGCAACAGAAGATTCAGGCGCTCACTGACGACATTACCAAGACCGCAGCAGTCGCGGATCCCCGGACCGTGCAAACGAAGCAGGACCAATTGGATCAGATGAAGAAGGATTTCCAGCGCAAGGGTGAAGACGCGCAGGCTGCCTACGATCGACGCCGAAAGGAACTGTTCACTCCTTTGCAGGACGACATCGGCAAGGCGCTCGAGGTCTATGCCAAGGCGCACAGCATAAACGTGATCATCGATGGCAGTCAGGTGCCTTTGGTTTACGCCGCTGACGCTCTCGATATCACCCGCGCTTTCATCAACGATTTCAACAGCAAGAATCCGGCAACGGCGGCAGTGACTACGCCGACTCCGTAACTTCTAAGCTGGAGAGACGCTTATCAAAAGACGCGGGCCAGCGGTGCATTGACGCCGCATCCCGCGTCTCTTTATTCCATCATGGAAACTATTCTCGACTCCCAGGCGATCCAGGAACTCCTGCCACATCGTTTTCCTTTTCTTCTCGTTGATCGAATTATTGAGTTGGTTCCGCGGGAACGAATTGTCGGCATTAAGCAAGTCAGTATCAACGAGCCATTTTTTCAGGGCCACTTTCCGGGCGCGCCGGTTATGCCAGGCGTGCTGGTAGTGGAAGCGCTGGCCCAGGTCGGCGCCGTATTGGCACTGAGGGAAATCGCAGATCGCGACTCGAAGCTGGTGTTGTTCACCGGAATCAGGGAAGCACGTTTTCGCAAGCCGGTTGTGCCTGGCGACACGCTCACGCTTGAGGTCACTGCAATACGCATTGGATCGCGAGTGCAGCGAATGCGCGGCGAAGCCAAAGTCGAGGGTCAACTGGTTGCCGATGCCGAGATCATGAGCATCATCGCGGATCGCAGATCAGCGGTCTAAAAAGCAGGTGTCAGGGACCGGAGATCAGGTGGCGGAAAGACCTTGCGATTGTTTGCTGACACCCGACCGCCGACCTCTGATCCCCTAATTGATTCATGTCAGCAGCCACTCAACCTACCAACGTTCATCCCAGCGCCGTAGTTAGTCCCAGTGCCCGCATTGGGAGTGGCTGTCACATCGGGCCCTTCTCGATTGTTGGTGATGACGTTGAACTAAAAGACGGAGTGCGTCTCGAGTCGCACGTAATCATCGATGGCCGCACAGTTGTTGGCGAAGAGACGCACGTCTTCCCGTTCGTTTCGATCGGTTTGCCGGCTCAGGATTTGAAATACAAGGGAGAGCCATCCGAGACACGGATCGGCCGACGAAATCAGATTCGGGAGTTTGTGACAATCCATCGCGGCACCGCAGGTGGAGGAATGTTAACGCAGATTGGCGACGACTGTTTGCTGATGGCCCAGGCGCATGTGGCGCATGACTGCATACTCGGTGACGGCGTAATCATGGCCAATGCCGCCACCCTCGCAGGACACGTGACCATCGAGGACAATGCTAACGTGGGAGCTTATTCAGGCGTTCACCAGTTCTGCCGGGTCGGCCGTGAGGCATACATCGGCGGCTACTCGGTGGTGGTAAAAGATGCGCTGCCATTCGCCCTCACCGTGGGTAATCACGCGCGCTGTTACGGGTTGAATACAACCGGTATGAAACGCCGCGGGCATTCGCGGTCAGTAATTCAATCTCTGCATCGTGCTTTCCATCTGCTGCTCTCTTCCAAACTGAACACCTCTCAGGCCCTTGAGAGGATTGGAGCAGAGGTCAAAGACTCCACAGAAGTTGACGGCTTGGTCGAATTTATCCGGACCTCAAGCCGCGGCGTCACGAAATAAGGATGAGAGATGAAGACGAAAGGTGAGACGCGGAGACACGGAGAACGCGCGTATCCGTGAACACGGGCCTCAAACATCTCCGCATCATCGGGTCTCCGTATCACGGACTTATTGTTCATCCTTCATTCTTCAAACCATGCGTTACGGTCTAATCGCAGGCAACGGTCGATTTCCTTTCATGGTTGCAGCAGGTGCGCGCCGGGCCGGCGTCTCGCTTTCTGTAGCCGCCATTCGCGAGGAAACCGATCCCCAGCTCGAAAATGAAGTTGAACGGTTAACCTGGGTGGGCATCGGCCAACTCGGCAAGATGATCCGCTTCTTCAAAGGCGAAGGCGTCGAGAAGGCGATTATGGCTGGACAGGTAAAACACGTTCAAATCTTTAGCCGCACAGTGCCTGACGCGCGAATGTTGAAGATGCTGTTGACGTTGCCGCGGCGCAACACCAACTCGCTGATCGGCGCAGTCGCGGACGAGCTTGCGAGCGAAGGCATTGACCTGATTGACTCCACTTACTTTCTTCAGGATTCATTACCGCAAGCGGGAAGTCTAACTAGTCGCAAGCCCAATGCAGCGGAACGCGCTGACGTTGATTACGGTCTGGAAGTCGCGCGTGAAATGGCCGTTCTCGATTTGGGGCAAACGATTGTGGTGCGCGGCAAGGCGTGCGTGGCGATTGAGGCGATGGAAGGCACTGACGAAACCATTCGGCGTGCCGGTGAACTACTCCGCGGCAGACAATCCGCTAAACGCCTCCGGCTCACCAGTGGCTCACTGACGGTCTTGAAGTTGTCAAAGCCTAATCAGGACATGAGATTTGATGTGCCGGTGGTGGGCATACCGACGTTAAAAACAATGATTGCTGCGGGTGCGACCTGTCTCTGTATTACCGCCGGGAAGACGCTGATGTTTGATCGCGAGGAGATGATAGCGATTGCGAACAAACACAAAATCGCCATTGTCGCCGTCTAACTCTCAAAATCAAAAACTATAGTTTGGACCAGGAAACCTGGGGACGAGTCAGCCTAACTGCCGGTTCTATCCTCATCTTGCGCTTCGTCTTCGCTGGAATGTTCAGTAGGAACAGCCGTGCCCGGCACGCTATATTCCCCACTTACCCACTTGCCAAGATCAATCAGCTGGCAGCGTTCTGAGCAAAACGGGCGGAAGGGATTATCCTGCCACTCGACCTGTCTATTGCAGGTTGGACACTTTTTCATGGAGCCGGTTTGGGAAAATTTTAACTGGTTACCAAAACTTCGCTGGCCGGATGTAGCAGCCCTTCCGGTCGCTTTACCAGGATTCGCCGGTTAACGAATTCGATCGTACCTTCACGACGCATCGCGTTCAAGCGAACTGTGACGCTCTCGCGAGTTGATCCGACGATAGATGCGATTTCTCGATGGGGCAGGGGAATATCGATGAGCACGCCCGCTGATTCACGCACGCCATAACGGTCGGAAAAATCTGCCAACAATCTATCAAGCCGGGCTGGAATAGCGTTGAGCGCGAAATCAGCAAGCCGTCTTTCCGCATTCTCAAGTCGTTGGCCAATCAGTTGGAAAGTATATTCGTGAAGCAGTGGTTCCCGGGCCATGCCAGGCTTGAACTGGTCCGAAGGGATCTTGAGCAGCGTGCAGCTCTCGTAGGCGACCGCGCAGTTTTCGCGACGACCGGCTTTTGAGTAAAGCGCCGATTCGCCGAAGAGTGAGCCCTGGGGAAGGATATCAATCACTGCTTCACGATCAGTTTGGGACTCAATCCGGCAGAGTTTGATGCGTCCGCTCACGATGGCATACAACGCGTCAGCCTGATCCCCGGCGCGATAAACAAAGCGGCGGCGGCGAATATCCAGGACCATCGAGCATTCAGCAAAGTGTGTGACGGTTTCGCCGCTCAGGCCCGAGCCAAACTCAAGTTGGCGAATAATCGCGGCACGATCGGTGGCGGTCAAATCTTGTGCGCGACGCAACGACTTTGGTTTCTTGCCGGTCTCACTCATGGGGGTCTCTCATGCGGTCGGGATAGAAGGTCGAACAAAATGCGCTAAGTCGAAGATGAATAGGAGGTCTTACTTCCCCTGCTGGCTAGTAACGCTGGATAATGTCTGGAAAATGTAAGGAAACCACGTGCCCGGGGTCCCGGAATTCTTCAGCTCTTGTTCGACTGTTGGGCCAGTTTGCTGGGAAGCGGACAATTACTGAATGGCGAACTCTAGCATGAAGGCTTTTGAGTGTGCAAGACAATCGGCGCCTTAGAACCGAAACGCGATGATAGGATGAACCCGGTGGCATCGGCGAACGTATTAGGAAGGGAATTCTGAACTGATTACTGAGTGCTGACTGCTTCTTTTATGGCCGACTACAAAGAAAAAATCGATGAGTGGCAAAAAACCGTACGTCGGAAGGCTCGCGAGCTGGACGAAAAATTTGCTCTATCCGACCTTGTTGACGAAGGGTCGCGGGTTGCCGGGGAGGCCGCTAAACGTGGCGCCGAAACGATAACTTCAGGCGCCGAGAAAGTTCGCGCTGGGGCCGAGCGCCTCGCCGGTGACAGCGATCTGGGCAATACAGCTCGCCGCACGGCTACAGAGGCTGTACGCAATGCGGAGAAGGCGGGGAAAGTAATCATCGACGCGGCCGGTGACGTGGGCGAGCAGGCCAGCAAGACCGCCGGTGAAGTGTTCGACGACGCCAAAACCTATTACGAGCGCGCCTCGCATTTTTATGAAACCAGCGCGAAGGTCACGCGAGCTTCGACCGCCGCAACCGCCGGTATTCTGAAAGCGCGTGAGTGGATCAAGGAAAACCCCGGCAAGGCGGCGCTGGTCTCTTTTTCACTCGTGGTCGGCGTGCGTATGGGCACAGCGTTGCCGGGTCTTGATGCAGTTCTGCTCGGGGCCCATCCTCATTGGTTGACCCATTCTGCGCTGCCGATTTTTGGGGCGCGCAAGCTCAGCGAAAAATTCAACGACTATATACGCAAGCAGGAACAACTGATCGCCGACGGGCAGTTAGACGAGGCCGAGCGCAAACGAGTCGAGTTTGCGCGGAACATGACAAAGTATGTGGGGGCGCCATTGCTGGGCGCGGTCAGTTGCGCGGCCGGCGCAGTGATGTTTGCGCAGATACTGCAACCCGGAAGTGTAGTGGGCGCGCCGGTTGGTTGGCTGATAGGTGGAAATCCATTTCTCGGCACCGTCTGGTTATTTGCCAACGGCGTCGTTTGTTTTCACGAAGGCTACAAGTTTTTCATGATCGCGCTCGCGGATCAGGATGAAGTCAACCGCGTCGTGCGCGAGATCAAGGGCCTGCTTCCCGCTTCTGTCTAAAACTCGATCGGCAACATGGATGTGCCGCGTAGTTATTGAGTTATCGTGATCGGAAACGGCACGAAGGAGACAACAAAAACGATCAGCGTCAGCAGCGCAATCAGACTGCGCGCACGATCCAGTGGTTCCATCGTTTCAGGCATTGGATGACGTATCCGCAACATCACTGCGAGCAGCACCGTGTAAAGAAACCCGCTGGGGCTGCCATGCCAGACGAATCCCAACACCGACGTCACAGCAACAACAACAAACACAATCCGTCCGATGATCTTATGCGCGCGCTGGCCAAACACTGCAAACGTGCCGTGCCCGCCGTCGAGTTGACCCACCGGCATTAGGTTCAGACTCGTAACGAGCAGGCCAATCCAAGCGGCCAGGTAAAACGGATTCGGTTGCGCGTCAACCAGTTTCACCCCTGCAAGTTTTCCGATAATTTGAAACAGCAAGGGATCGCTGAAGACTATGATGCCGGGGCCGGTTTGGTGCGGCGCACTTTGAAGCGTGAATAACCCGATCACCGCAATTGGTAGGAGTGCCAGAAACCCTGCCAACGGTCCGGCGAGCCCAATATCAAACAGCGCCCGGCGCGAGGGAATTGGCGACTTCATTTTTATGAAAGCGCCAAACGTGCCGGCGCCTAACAGCGGCGGCGAGGGAATGAAGAACGGCAGCGTGGCTTTAACTCCGTAATAGCGGCACGCAAGGTAGTGCCCCATTTCGTGGGCGGTCAGTATTGTGAGCAGCGCGGTTGAGAAAGCGAGGCCAGACTTCAGCAAGTCGGGATTTGCCATCGCCTGCCCAAGGAAGTCGGCCACCAGGCGACGGTAGTATTCCGGAACGTAGACAAGGTAGTCAAAAAATCTGATCAGTTTTGGTTCAGCTGCGTTTCCCTCGTTAGCGGCAAAAACGATTCCCGCGAAGGTTGCGGTGATGAATGTAAGCAGAAAGAGTGAGGAGTGTCTGATCAATTCGCGCGTCGTGGGACCGGTAGCCAGCCGTCGCTCCACGATTTCCGGGGCCGGCGCAAACGTTGGAACTGACTGAACCTCTTCTGACATTGACGTCTCTTCGAGATTAGAGGCTAGAGTCTGGACAACAGCGTCCATGGCCCTAGCCTCGCTATATTGGTAACCGACTTGTTTAGATCCTTGAACTAATCTTCATCCGAATCCGCGTCGACAACGATTTTTGCGTCGTCACTGACCTGGAGATCCTTGCCGGGTTTGAAACGAATTGTCTTGCCCGAAGGAATTGCTACTTCTTCGCCTGTTCGCGGATTGCGGCCCACGCCGCGCTTGCGAGGCTTAACCACAAACACGCCGAAGCCGCGCAGTTCGATTCTCTCGCCACGCGTCAGCGCTCCTTTCATTGAATGAAAGAGGGCATCCACGGCTTGCTCCGCTTTCATCTTAGGGACGCCGGTCTTTTCCGCGACGCGGTTGATGATATCTAGTTTGATCACGAGTTCTGCCTCCGTTCGAGTCTCAAGGGGAGATATTTTTCGAGCCGAACTTGTAGGAACCGATGATAGTGAGGCGTAGAGAAGACTGTCAACTGTTGCCGCCGCCATCGTTCGGTGAGCCAACGAACATTCCAGGCAATCCAGATTGAGTGTGGCGCAATTTCTTGCGCAAACAAGGTTTGACAAGCAACGACGTCGAAGCTAACCTCAATTGCTGCATTTGTCTTCCGCCTTTTGAAGTCAAAAGGCGGGATAGAGGTCGAAATATGTTGGGAATTAGAACTCGTCGTCCGCCGCCGTTTGGCGGGATAAATATTAACGACGACAAAGACATTCAAGTCCATCATCCTGAAGATGCTTCGCGAAGCAGTCTTTGGGCGGAGGGCCGTCTGCTGCTGCGCGACCTGGTCTTTGCCCTGATGATCGCGGCACTAGTGATGGTTTTCATAGTGCAGCCGGTTAAGGTAGAAGGAACGTCAATGCTTCCGCGTTTGCACGATGGCGAGCGAATCTTTGTTAATAAATTGATTTACTACGACGAGTATCGTTGGGCTCCAAAGATCGAACGCGGCGACATCGTGGTTTTTTGGTATCCGAACGATCCGACCAAGAGTTACATCAAGCGTGTGATCGGGCTACCGGGAGAAACGGTTGAGGTGCGCGAGGGGACCGTGTACATCAATGGCGCCATGCTTGAGGAAAAATATCTTGATCCCCAAGAGAACGCTTCACCCGCCAGCCAGGCGGCGGTGTTGGTGAAACTAAATTATTATTTTGTGATGGGCGACAATCGTGACAATTCCAGCGACTCGCGAAGCTGGGGGCTGGTGCCGAAAAAGTACATTTATGGTAAGGCTTTGCTGCGCTATTGGCCGCCGAGCGCCGCGAGTGTAATCCACCATGAAGACCTGGCGCCCGGGCCGCCTGCTTCCGGTTTCCATCCGGAAGCATCGAATAACCCAGAATAACGCCCGGGAAAAACCGGATTCTGAGAACTTGATTTGAATACGCTCGACTGGCTACGGCTTCTCTTAATGATTTTTTACGCGCCGGTGCGTGGCCTTAGAGAAGTGCGCGATCGAGCGCCGCTGGCAGCAAGCGCCCTGGTCGCCGTAATTGCCCACGGAATTTTCTTCCTTTGCATCACGTTGCTTTACCTCCGGAACCTGGCGGACCCGCGCCGGCCCGCAGTCATTCTCTCTCTAGTTCTTCAAGCAGCCGGTTCACTGGTAATAGTGGCTCTCGTCTTTTGTCCCCTCGCCCTATTTATTTCGAACCTCTTTGAGCGCCGCGCCAGTTTTCGTTTGCGGCTACAGCAGGACTATGGACCGCTCGCGTCCACGATGTTTTATTCGCTGGCTGCTTCAAGTTTGGCGGCTACGATTGTCACGATTGCAGCCCATCTCAGCGGAGTGCAGGCAACTCTAGCCGGTAGAATGCTGAGTACGATTCTGGCGGAACGCAGCCAATTCCCACCGGAACTCCTGTCGTTAATTGATCAGGGACTGCTAACTCCGGGACTTATTTCCGCAGCGTTTTCTTTGATGGCCCTGCTTGGGATTTTCGCGATCTGGGCAGTGATGGCCGTGCGAGTTGTATTTCGACTTTCGTTGCTGCAGTCGATCATCGTGGTGATTATCAGCGGGACCTTACTTATCCCGGCGTCACGACTCATCCCGATCGTGGGCATGCTGCTCGCTTCACCATTTCTGTTGGTGATGGTGTTCGTTTTGCTCCGTGGTTACTTTTCAGAGATTACTCGCACCCAACGCGCGCGTGAGTCGTTCAAGCAAAACCTGGAAGCGGCCACGTTGAATCCGGCGGATGCTTCGGCCCATTACAACCTGGGACTGATTCATCAACAACGAGGTGAATTGGAGGCAGCACGAGAACGGTTTGAGCGTGCGATTCAAATCGACGAGGAAGAGATCGACGCACATTATCAATTGGGACGCATCGCCCTGCAGCAAAAGCGACTGGCCGATGCGGTCAGGAACTTTGAGCAGGTTGTCGCACGCGATCAAACACACGGCCAACAGGAAATCTGGCGGGAGGTTGGCAAAACTTATATTGCCGCGGGCCAGTTTGAAGACGCGCGCGATGCTTTGGAACGATTCCTCGAGCACCGGCCGTCGGATCCGGAAGCGCTTTATTTGATGGGCCGCGCGCACGCCGGTCTTGGTCATAACCGCGAGGCTGCCAGCTCGATGCAGGCATGCATAGAAGCCGTTAAGACAGCGCCGGCGTACAAGTATCGCGCCGATAAGCGATGGCTGAATGAAGCGCAACAGTTTATTAAGAGTAGTCAGTAGACAGTAATCAGCAATCAGCAATCAGCCGAGAGTCCAAGGCTGAAGAGGCAACTTTTAGATAGCTTCAACCAGTTCAGAGTTTAACCTTCAGGTTGTGCCCGGTGTCTAAGACAACCTAAAGCTTGAACTCTGAACTGTTGGAACACTGGGAACCCTTAACGTTTAAAGATTAATGATGCTGAAACATCATAAACCAGCGATTCTGGCGCTTGAAGATGCTCGCGTGTTCCGTGGGCGCTCATGGGCGGCTGACGGCGAAAGTGTTGGCGAGATGGTCTTCAACACGTCGATGACTGGGTATCAGGAAGTGTTGACTGATCCTTCTTACGCGGGACAAATCGTATGCATGACCTACCCGTTGATCGGCAACTATGGCGTCAACAGTCAGGACGAAGAGTCGTCACGGCCGTGGGTGGAAGGATTCGTGGTACGTGAAGCAAGCCGCGTTGCGTCCAGCTGGCGCGCGCAAGAGACTCTCGACGCCTATTTGAAGCGTTGGAATATTGTAGCTATTGAGGGCATCGACACGCGGGCGTTGGTTAGGCATATCCGCGACAAGGGTGCAATGCGCGCCTGTCTCTCCACAACTGATCTTGATGAAGCGAGCGTGATCGCTAAAGCGAGGCAGTCGCCGGCAATGGAAAACCGTGAGCTCGCGAGCGTGGTCACCACTAAACAACCTTACGAAGTGGCGGCAGAGGGCAACGAGCGTTTTCATGTAGTTTGCTACGATTTCGGTGTGAAGCGGAATTCGCTGCGCGAGCTGTCGCGGTTAGGCTGTCGCATTACAGTCGTGCCCGCCGGAACAAGCGCCGCTGAAGTTGTTTCGCTGCGGCCCGACGGAGTGTTTCTTTCCAATGGTCCGGGCGATCCAGCGTCGATGGACCGCGAGGTAGAAGAGATTAAGGAACTGGTTCGCTCAAGTGTACCGACCTTTGGAATTTGTTTTGGCCACCAGCTGCTGGGCCGAGCGTTTGGCGGTAAGACTTTCAAACTTGTCTTTGGACATCGTGGCGGAAATCAGCCGGTGAAAGATCTGCAGAAAGGCGGAGTGGAGATCACTTCACACAATCATGGCTTCGCAGTGCTGGCTGATAGTCTTCCCGGCGAGGTAGAGATAACGCACATAAATCTCAACGATCGTTGTGTTGAAGGCATGCGTCATAAGACGCTGCCAATATTTTCTGTTCAATATCACCCCGAAGCCGCACCCGGCCCGCACGACGCCGCGCATCACTTCACGCGCTTCATCGAGCTGATGGAACGGCCTCGCCCTGCTTCTGTAACCTCTAAAATCTGAAGCCAACGCCGGCGCCGAATTGAAAGTTGTGGATAGTTTCAGCTGGCGCGCGGAACGTTTGCAAAGGAAAGAGGCCCACGGGAAACTCAAAACTTGTGTAGCGGATCATCGTGTCTCCACCGTCGAACCGCGTTACGATTCGTGGCGTAGGATAAAACTCGAATACGCCGCCAAGATCAAAAGAGAAATAGCTTTTTCGCGCCGGGCGAGCGATGGGAAAGCCAAACGTGGGATCGAAATCATCAATTCTAACGGCCTTGCTGAAACTGACGATACCCGGTCTACCTTTCGCGAAAACACCAAACTTTTCAAACCGTTTTCCTGCCTTGACTCCTGCCTGACCCTGAAGAATTCGACCCCCGGCTCGGCCGTTATTTATGAATGGAAGATCTTGTGGATAGAAGTCAGTCTGGACTTCCAATGCGAAGTTAGGCGTCAGGTTGTAAGTGAACCTGCCGCCAAATCCCGGTTGCGTCATTGTGTCGCGAAAGTCAGGGAAGGGGACCAGGAAATTGAAGGTCGAGTGTTCTACCTGTTGGAGACCCAGCGAAGAAAACTGCGCGCCGACCTCGAACCGTTTTCGCTCGTCGTTATGAGACTGAGGGACGACGTCTTCGGGTAGCAGCGCGCCAAAGCGAAAGCCTATACCGGCGCTAATCTGAAGGTTGTGCGTCGTTCGGGCCCTGGGAAGAAGTGAGACACCGAGCGGGAAGAGTGAATCGCCGGGATAACGAATGATTGTGTCGCCAACGTCGATGCGCGTCAGCACCGCTCGCGATGGATAGAATTCAAGGACGCCGCCAACGTCCATTGAGAAACGAGTCTTTCGTCTCTCGCCGAAAATAGGAAACGTGAACGGCTGTCCATTGGGGTCAGTTATCGTCACCGTGTCGACTTCAGCAAGCACTTTACTGAAGCTCGCAAAGCCGGGCCGCGCCTTTGCAAAGAGGCCGAACTTGCCGAAACGCTTGCCGGCTTTCAATCCGAATTGGCCCTGAAGTAGACGACCGCTGCGCGACGGATCGTTGAAGTTCTCATGAGGAAAGAAATTGCCCTCGGCTTCAAGCGCGATGTGCCGGTTGAGATTGAAAGTGAACCGCCCACCAGCTCCTGCTTCGGTATTGCCTCGATACACACTAACAGCGTTGGGATCGATGGGCTGCCCAGGAAACGTCAGTGACGAAAATTGCACGCCGATTTCGAGCTTCGAGGGTGCGTCCGGTTGCTGGGCTTGAGTTGATCCAGTGAAGATGACTAACGTGCATGCGAGGAGGGCAAGTCTTTTCATCACATTTCTTCCTTTCAGTTCGAGGATTCGTGGGAGAGATCCTGACAACCGAAAAACTTCCGTTATTTTTCTGGAGCGGTTGGGCCAGCAAATGCGAAAGATTTAGTGCGAACAATTCTGTCGCAGCTAATCCTGGTCCGGCATTTTCAATTCACCAGTAGTCAGATCCGGTCGCTCTCGCGCCATTTCTTCCGGCGTCGTATCGACGTCGGGATGCGCGACCCTGGGATCTCTTTCCGCGGGTAGTGCATTTTCCTTGACTACCACGCTCACCACTGGCGTTGGTTCCAGGAGATCAGCAAGACCTTCACTGCCACGGTGTTCCATCCAGTGGCGATAACTTACCGTCAGGATCGCCACCACAGGAATCGCGAGGAAAATTCCCGCCACGCCGGCCAGTTCAGCCCCGGCGAGTATGGCCGTAATAACCGCCAGCGGATGCAGATGAATTCCCTGGCCAATCAAACGAGGATAAACGATGTAATCCTCAACAACGCGCAAAATTCCGAGAAACACGATCACTAGTGAGGCCGAGAAACCACCACCGTGAATGAGGGCTGCTGCCGTCGCCAGCACCGCGACCAGCAACGGTCCAACTAGTGGGACAAATTCAAATACTCCAGCAATCACTCCCAGCGCCAGCGGATTGGGAACACCCAACAGCGTGAATCCAATCGTGCAAATTATTCCGACGAAGAGGCAGGCCATTAATTGCGCGCGAATGTAGGAGGCGAGGGTGCTGTTAACGTCCTGAAAGAACTCGTCTCCGCGCCAGCGCCAGCGGCCCCGCGGCAGCATTTGCAGTGCGGACCGGCGAAACGTGTCAACGTCTTTAAGCAGAAAGAAACTCAACACAGGAATCAGAATGAGCCAGGGAATGTAAGCCAGCCAAGCGCCCATGTTCAGGACTAATTCGCTGACTGCCTGACTGCCTCTTTCAACCAGACCGGGAATGGCTCCGTTGATTGTGTCAAGTACTCGCCCAGGCATTTGGTGCGAACGGAAGTATTCGACCCAACCCTGCGTTTTCTCACCTACCGACGCCCAATAAACGCGTGCTTGCGCGGCAAATTCTGGAAACTGACTCCCGAGTCTCGGCGCCAGCAGATAGATCCCAAGAACGACCACTGCCACGATAATCAGGTAAGAAAGAACGATCGAAATCGATCGCGGGATGACAAATGTCCGGCTGCCGATTTGAGTCGGGCGGTGGAGGAATTCGACCAGTGGCGCAACCAGATAGGCAAAGAATATCGAAAGGACCAGGAGCAAAATAACTCCGGTGAGTTTTACGAGAATCCAACGGGTTGATTCGAAAAGATAATAAGTAAGTAGGGCCAGGATGACGACGCGCAGTACGAGTCGCGTAGGCGGCCAGGACGCCTCCAGCACGATCGTTGTAGCTACGCCCGCGATCTCTTTAGTCTCTTGTTTCGACACTATTGTTGGTTGGCTAGTGGTAGAGTCTGCGGATTATTCCGCTCACCGCGATCTGGTCCGCGTCGGTGATGCTGCGAAACTCAACGCCAAAGGTGTCAGGCGTAGCGTGGTGTACAACTTCACCATGCAAAGACAAGGCGTCTTCGTTATCCACCAGCAGCAGTCCCAGCCGGTCTCCAACTCTAACGTTTGGACAGGCAGGTAAGTTAATAACCCGCATACCGCCGAGGCTGATGTCAGACGGTTCACCAAGTCCAATCGATTCCTTCAGACTTTCATCTTCGATCGCCAGCGTGAGTCGCGTTTTGACGTAGTAGCGCGGAAATTTGCGTCGCTCATGATCGGGCAAAGTGATGTCAGGGGTCATCGCATCTTCCTTTCAGTTGGCGAATTCGTCTTCATCGTCTTCGTCGTCTTCTTCTGCCGGCGGTGGCGGTGGTGGGGCTACGCGCGGAGCGGCCGGCTCCCAAATTAATCCTTTCCATTCGTCGGTTTCACCGAGAAGTTGTAAGGCCGCGAGCGGATGACCCGGGTTGCGCTCGATCCGCAATACCTCGGCGATTACCTGCAACCTGTTGCCATCTTCTCCGTGCACCTCCAGGCGAACACGACTGCCAACCTCAGGCAATTTTTTTGGCAGATGAACCAGCGTACCTTCTGGTCCCACGTTTTCTGTTGTGCCTTCGGATAGAATGTGCGCTCCGCCCGGCTCATCCCATTCAGCTCGCACTTCGAATGCGACTAAATAGCGTGGACCTGAACGAACTTCGATTTCCATGTGGCGGGCCATACTTCAAACTCCTTGTCGGGCAAGAGGGAACCGTAGTCTATATTGTTTGTAGGCAGTAAACCAGTTTAAAGAAGTACTGGGTACTGAGATAGGAATCCGGTTCGTAGGCATAACTCGAACCACGCCACAAGAATTCAGTACTCAGAACTCCGGACTCGGAAACCTACTCTTCCTCGGTTCGTAGTTTTTCAAGAACCGAAAAGTCTTCGAGCGTGGTGACGTCGCCGGCGACGGTTCCGCTCGTAGCAATTTCTCGTAGCAGGCGTCTCATAATTTTTCCCGAGCGCGTCTTGGGTAGCAGGTCGCTAAATCTAATCTCGTCCGGACGCGCCAGCGCTCCGATTTCTTTGACTACGTGCGCGCGCAACTCAGCATTCAATTCCGGCGAGGCAACATGCGAACCTTCGAGGGTTACAAAAGCAACGATGGCAGATCCCTTAAGGTCATCCGGCCTAGCAACCACGGCAGCTTCCGCGACCGCCTCATGTGAAACCAAGGCGCTTTCTACTTCGGCGGTTCCCAGTCGATGTCCGCTTACGTTTATGACATCGTCAATGCGACCCATGATCCAAAAGTAGCCGTCCTGGTCGCGCCGGGCGCCGTCGCCGGCAAAGTAGATGTTTTCGATCTGCGACCAATATTGTTCACGATAACGTTCGTCATCGCCCCAAATTGTTCGCAGCATCGACGGCCAGGGGCGTTTGATCACGAGATAACCGCCTTCATTAGCGCCCACCGGTTTGCCATCGCGCGTCATCACGTCAACCTCAATCCCCGGAAAAGGCTTGGTAGCTGAACCTGGTTTGGTGGGAGTTGCGCCGGGAATCGGGCTGATCATGATGGCGCCGGTTTCGGTCTGCCACCACGTGTCAACAATTGGACAGAGACCTTTTCCGATCGTCTTGTGATACCACATCCACGCTTCGGGATTTATTGGCTCGCCGACTGTGCCAAGCAAACGCAGGCTCGACAGATCATGTTTGACCGGCCATTGCTCGCCCCACTTGATGAACGCGCGAATGGCTGTCGGCGCGGTGTAGAAAATATTGACCTTGTGACGCTCGATGATGTCCCAGAAACGATCCGGCTCGGGATGATTTGGCGCGCCTTCATACATCAACACCGTAGCGCCATTTGAAAGCGGACCGTATACGACGTAACTGTGACCGGTGACCCAACCAATGTCGGCCGTGCACCAGTAGACATCTTCATCCTTGATGTCGAAGATCCATTTCGTTGTTAAGTGAACTTGCAGCAGGTAACCGGCGGTGGTGTGCAGAATGCCCTTTGGCTTTCCGGTTGTGCCCGAGGTGTAAAGAATGTAAAGCGGATGTTCACTATCTAATTCCGCTGCGGGACAGTTGGCGTCAACGCTTGCCATCGCCTCATGCCACCAGAGATCGCGGCCGGGTTCCATGTGGATGGGTTCGCCAGTGCGCCTCACTACTATGCAACGTTCAACTGACGGCGTTTCCTTCAAGGCCTCGTCGACTGCCGCTTTGAGTTTCACTTCCTTGCCGCGCCGCCAGCCGCCATCCGCTGTGACCACGACCTTGCAAGTCGCGTCGTTTATTCGATCAACCAGAGCGCTGCTGGAAAATCCACCAAAGATTACTGAATGAGTTGCGCCCAGGCGCGCGCACGCCAGCATCGAGATCGCCAGTTCAGGAATCAGCGGCAGGTACAACGCCACCCGATCGCCCGGCACGACGCCGCTTCGCTTCAAGACGTTGGCAAATTTACAAACTTCGGCGTGCAGTTCCTGGTAGGTGAGCGTGCGCTGATCCCCAGGTTCACCTTCCCAAATGAGTGCGGACTTATCGCGTCGCGCGGCCGTCAGATGCCGGTCGAGACAGTTGTAAGAAATGTTTAGCTTGCCGCCGCCAAACCACTCAGCATGCGGCGGCGTCCAACTGAGGACCGTGTCCCACTTCTTAAACCAGTGAAGCTCTTCAGCCATGCGCGCCCAGAAGGCTTCAGGGTTGGCACGCGCCTCGGCGCGCAACGATTCCAGTTGATCTTCAGACTTGATATGCGCCTGCTCGCAGAAAGCCGGCGCAGGTGAAAATATTCGGTTCTCGTGTTGTAGTGATTCAATGTTTGTAGTGATGGATGACATACCTGGGCTAGAATCTTCCGGTTAAAGATGACGTGCCTGTGTGTACCATAGATTAGGGGACGCTACAACAATCGGCTCGCGTATGTTGTGATTCCGAGAAGAGCATCCTATGCTGAACGGCAACCCTTAGAAACAAGTCCCAACCTTGCTTTAAGAATTCTATGAACGACCGACTTCGAACTTCGCCTGACCAACCAACCAGCTTCTGCCGCAGGTGGAAGATCATTGAACTGTCGTTGTTCGGATCCGTGTTGCGGCAAGACTTCAGGGCTGATAGTGACGTTGATGTATTAGTAAAGTTTGCGTCAGATGCCAGATGGAGTTTGCTAGACATGGTGCGAATGCAGGAGCAAATATCAGCTATCGTAGGTCGTAAGGCAGATCTCGTCGATATCAGAGGGCTGAGGAATCCCTTTAGGCGACGTGAAATTCTCAACACGCGGGAGATTGTCTATGCGTCCTGAAGAACGAGACGCTGCGTATCTCTGGGACATGCGCGAGGCCGCACGCGACATCGTTGGCTGGATACAAGGTGTAACATACGAGCAGTTTTGTAATGACGAGATGTTGCACTCAGCGATTGAGCGTGAGCTGGAAGTTTTTGGGGAGCGCCGCAGGACGTGTTTCGGCTGAAATGCAAGTCGCCCATCCAGAGATTCCATGGAAAGAAATCAAAGGGGTTCGAGTTATCCTCGCGCATAAATATTCTGACATCGAACTGAGCGTAATTTGGGAAGCTGCTGTCAACGAACTACCTGACGTTCTTGCAAAGGTCGAACTACTGATCGCTCCATTTGAAAATGAATAGTAAACTTTCCCGGCCTGCAATTCGCGGGAACAGAGTTTGAAGATTGTTCTGTCGATTATTCTCTCCGTCCTAAATCACAACTCCCTGCACTCGTTATGACGCTCTACGTCGGCACCAGCGGCTACAGTTACAAGGAATGGAAGGGAAGCTTCTATCCGGAAAAAATTCCGGCGAAGGACATGCTGCGTTACTACGCCGAGCGGCTCAGCACGGTGGAAATCAACGCGACCTTCTATCGCATGCCGCAACCGAGCATGCTGGAAAACTGGAAGGAACAGGTGCCGGGAAGCTTTCGTTTTTCCCTCAAAGCGTCGCAGCGCATCACGCATTTCAAGAGATTGAATGAGACTGACGACGAAACGAAATACTTCCTTGAAACTGCGGCCGTGTTGGGCGATCAACTCGGCGTGGTGCTGTTTCAGATGCCACCCAACATGAAAAAGGATCTGCCGCGTCTGGAAACATTTCTCACGTTATTGCCGCCGACAACGCCTGCGGCTTTCGAGTTTCGTCACCCTACCTGGTTTGATGACGATGTCTTGGACCTGCTGCGCAGCCAGAACCGCCCGCTCGTAGTTTCGGATACTGATGATTTGCCAACCACGCATATCGACAAGACCGCCGACTGGGGATATCTACGATTGCGCCGGGTTAATTATTTGGAAGAAAATCTGAGGGACTGGGCCACGCGCATACGCGAACAGAATTGGAAAGAGACCTTTGTTTTCTTCAAGCACGAAGACGAGGGCACTGGGCCAAAGCTGGCCGCGCAATTTATTGAGATCGCTAATTCAGACTGAGTCGCTCTGCTGTTAATACGACCAGGGTGAGCACGAAAAAAGAGGCGCTAACGGCGCCTCTCTTTCGATCAATGAAACTGGTATCAGTTAGAAATTGCCGCTGCACTCCGGATGGCCACAATCGCAATCAAGTTCAATTGTTTTGCCGGTACCCTCACATGAAGCGCTACAATATTTTCCGCCGTCCTGCGGTGGACAACTGCAAACCGGGTTCGCACACGTGTTCTTTTCGTCTGCCATACATCCTCCTTGATAAGTCTTAGTTTTGGGGGCTTAGAGTAACACATCAACCACGCAGACGCTGAACGACGAACCACGACGCAGCTGGCCGGTTTTCGAGTTGACTCCGGCATCCTTTATTCGTCTTGCTTGACCAGATGGTTGGTGCATCGCACGCGCGACTCCGATGCTATTGAACAACCCCGCCGCGTAAAAGACCGCCGGACCACCGAAGTGCGATCTGTTTGGGTTAAAGGGTTGCACCTCAAGGCTTCCGGCCGCATCGGAATACGAATTACTTGAGTCGTACGCTTGCATTCCGGACGGATCGCTTAGGTTCGTTGGGTTGTTACCCACATAGCTGTAACGGTTGAAACTTTGTGGATCGCCGGTGTTGGCGCTGGCGCCGAGTGGGTCGACACTGGTGAACCTACCCTGCGCACTCGATTGATAACGAGCTTGGGCGAAGTTCAAGCCGGTCTCGGCATCCTGTTCGTAGCCAGTGAAGTGTTGGCGCGTGCTGTCGCTCGTGTAACCCTGTCCGGTCGTACGGCCACCGAGCAGCGCGAGCTGAGCACCGCCAATCTCTTCGCCAAACGGCAAATAATCATGCCGCTTTGTCCCTGCCAAGCTGCCGGGTTTGTCGAGGATCATCCACGGCAGCCGAGTTGATCCGTCACTAAGTCCTGGTTCATCTTTTCCCTTTGATAATCTGCACTTCAGTCGGACACACGGTGGGGAAAGGGCTGGGCGTTCCATGACCGCGGGGACCCACGAAAAGCTCAATCGCTAACTTCTCACGGAACCCACCCTTGATTATCATGATCCGCCCGCGCTCGATAGAAAGTGCGCCAATTAGGTATTCTCTTGCCCGCTCGGCTCGCGTTTTTGCTTCTCCCACGCGAGTGCGGCGGCCATCATACGCAATGATGTAACCGTTCTGATTTGTATCACTTCGCAACTGAAGGGCTAGGTTAGCCAAGCGCTGTTTTTCGGCCTTGACGGATAGGGGCCCGTACTCGTCGAACTTTGTAAAACTTCCGCTATTATTGCTAGTCGTGGCGCCTATTTGATCCGCCAGTGAATTAGGATATCGAAGATGGCTGTCCCTTGCTGTTGGGAAGTAAGTAATGGATTCTAACTTCCCGTCCCATACTTCCAGTTCGACGCCTTCCTCAGCATTCCTGTAATAACTGGCACCAGGCTGATCGTGCTGATCATAAGGGACAACAACAGCAACTTTTTGATATTTGTTCAAGTCAAGATTGAGGTCAGTAAGAGCTGACATTCTTTTCGAAATTACCTGGATATCTATGACCGTCCCTTTTGGCACATTCCATCCGTCAACACACAGCTTTTCCGAGTAAGAAATATTTATTGTTTCGCGCTCCATTTTAATGACGTTTTCACAGCGAGCAACACCCAGTATCCGCTTTACGTCTGCGCAAGTAGAACGCAGCGGAACTAGACCACGCCAACCCCTCGCGGCCTCATGATCAAGTGGGCCAAGCAGCATAAAAGCGCATAAAAAAGCGATCTTACTCATTCGTTTCAGTGCCTCCTGCAAGCGTCAAACAACCGCTCTTCAAAATACATCGAGGCCGCCTCGTCCCGCAATTTCCATCCGCTGTCTCGATCATTACGGGGCGCACGGCTACCAACTCTGGTTAAATCAAATGCGGCCTGTGCCATCTCTGTATGGCTATATTGAAGATCTCCTGTTTTGGGCGCTCCATGCGTTATCTCATGTAACCAACGCCTACCATTCATCCATGCCGAAAAAGGTCCTCTATCTAAGCCCTTCATCCTGATGTTGACTGTGCCCTGTTCCAGCGTTCCTCCTGTTGAAGCGCCTTGAATACCTGAACCTGATAGCAGAAACAACCCCCCACCCTTCGCCCTACTTATCTCCTCAAAGATGATCAACGGTTCAGTGGAATAAGGATCCCGATCCGTTATTTCCCCCAATCTTTTCAGGAGGCCGTTCGTGAACCGTTGACATTTAGGTGATCCCAAAAGGCTCTGAATATCTGACTTAGCACTTTCAATCTGATCGGAGCTTAGTCGGTTAAGATTCTGCTCGCTGCTAGTGCCCTGTATGCTGTCGCCCGCTTTTCCTTCCATACCCGCAGGAGTACGGTCCCCTTTGCCCTGGGCCCTTGCTTCTTGCTGAAATACGGCGTCGCTGTTTCCCTGCAACATTCGCGCGTATGATTCATCCTCGGTCTGCACCATGCCGGTGGCTGGATTCGGCGTCATCATCCCGCTGGGATCGGTGAGGTTCGTTGGGTTGTTGTTAACGTAGCTATAGCGATTGAAGCTCTGCGGATTGAGGACCGATGCGCTTGCGCCTAGCGGATCCACGCTCGTGAAGCGGCCTTGTACGCTCGATTGATGAAGCAGTCGATGGGTAGATCGATTCGGTCTTATTTCACTAGAATGTTGAGATCGAACTTACGACGAAATTGGCTCTCTGAATAAGGTTCAGTCTGGAACCATACTCCTGTCACTCGGTACCCTGACGCAGCATCACCCACGACTACCAAACGGTGATACAAAGCACCTCTTTCATATTCGCCCGTATAGAACAATTCCATTGTTGCACCCGGTGTCATCAAGTATGAGTCCGCTTTAAGGATCTTCAAGCCCCCCTTTTGCCGCTTTATTCCATCCAACATTTCTTTAAAGTCATCAGGTGTCGTGGAAACTTGGAGGTCTTCTCCTGCCAGACGCAAAGCCTGATTGTAGTCTTCGTCGAAATAAAAAGATTTCAAGAACCTATTCGCGTCGAAAGCTGCTTTGACTGGATTGTGCTTGACTCTCTGAAGACGACAACCAGAGAGAAAGAGGAAAAGGGAAACAATGATAAAGACACCCTTGGTTGCGCTCCTCATGTTGAGTAAGTGGAGCTGGTTACGTGTGCGGTTCACTGGAATCTCTCCGTGCCGAGGTTAGTCCCATCACTCACGTTGCTCAACGCGAACCGTTTGAGGCTATCGCTGCTAATCGTCCGAAAAGTAGTGGAATCGAGAGGAAAATCAGTGCGAAAACGAAATCCAGCAAACTGTCTCCCCACTTACCGACAAAAGTATTCCGAATGCATTTCTGTGAAGCAGGAAGATTGCATAGGACCTCCATTTTGTCCCCGGGCCGGTAGACTGGTTCTTCACTAAACGTGTCGACTGGCACGCCCGTTTGTCGATAGGTTCCAGACGCGATCTCAACGAGTGGAACGTATGCCATGGTGGAGCCCTTCCCCTTACGTACGAGTTCGTGTCGAACCTCTACGATCGACGCATCGAATGGCGTGGCCTTGTGTACAAAATAGATCTCCGTTCCTAGAACGTAAAAAGCCATCAGGAGGGTAATCGAGCCCACCAGAAGGCAAGTGAACATGGCCGCTCGTTTTGTACTCATAAGCTATCCTACGGCAACAATCAAAAGGGCGAACGTCCCACAGGATGCCACATTAGACCTTCGCGCTTTGGATTATCTGGATGAAAAGCCCAATCGTGGGCTGTAGTACCCTCACAAGCTGGCATAATGATCTGGATACCAACACTTCCTTGGGGAGTTCCGAAACCAGTCTCTCTTGAGATACCTGATAGTGGGTGCCGCAAGTTAACCGACTCGTTAATGACAAGGCCCAAGCTTCCAACGGTGCCTTGACCGTACACCCCAGGAGAAACTGGACCCTTTCCCGTCGTCTTTGAGTATGAATAACTGGGCCAAGATGGAGCGATTTGAAAGGTAAAATAAACTTTGGCATTTGAGTCTACTATGTGACCCATGCCAAAGTTCCAAAGGCCATAGGTGGTAGAAACATATTCCGAATTGGGCGCGCCACTGTTGGGGGGAGATGCTCCATCCTTATTGGTTGTATAGTGATGCTCATTCGTCTCATCGTTACCGGAAAGTTGGATAGTGTCCCCGTCGGTGTCTTTGTAGCTGTAGTCGTTTGGCACATCGTGAACGGCTTTGTCATTTACCCACTCATAGCTGAAGCTGTCGCCGTTATCAACTCGCCTGTAGCCCTTCAACACCAAACTCTTACAATCCAGCTGTTCATTTGCTTCGGCAAATCCATGCCCGACGTGAGGATTTTCCTTGGTTGATGGACCCGCAAGCATCATTCCTGTGGGATCCGTGAGGTTCGTTGGGTTGTTACCCACATAGCTGTAACGGTTGAAACTTTGTGGATCGCCGGTGTTGGCGCTGGCGCCGAGTGGGTCGACACTGGTGAAGCGGCCTTGTACGCTCGATTGATACCGCGCCTGTGCGAAGTTCAAGCCGGTCTCGGCATCGAGTTCGTAGCCAGTGAAGTGTTGGCGCGTGCTGTCGCTCGTGTAACCCTGTCCGGTCGTACGGCCACCGAGCAACGCAACCTGAGCACCGCCAATCTCTTCGCCAAACGGCAAATAATCATGCCGCTTCGTCCCTGCCAGGCTGCCGGTCTTGTCAAAGATTATCCGCGGCGTGCCCAGTTGATCCGTTACCAGCCACTCCAGGTCAGCAGGCTGCGCCGCCTGATACACCTCCACCTCAAACCACGCGATCCACGACGGGCTCGCCGTCGTCAGCACTTTCACATAACGAACATTGGTAGCCGCGGTATTCAACTGCAGCCACTGGCTGCTGGTGGTATTTCCATCAACCGTTCCCAACAACGTCAGACTTGTCGGACTCGGCCCGCCATAGATTTCGTGCGTCGTGTGACCATCTGGAGATTGCGCCGTCAGCAAACGAACTTGCGATAACGAATACGTTTGTCCCAGATCCACTTGAATCCAGGCCGGTGCAAACGTGCCGGCATTCCACAGTGTCGTAGTTGGGTTGCCGTCTATCGCTTTCGTCGGCTCGTTGCCCGTGGCGTAGTAGCCTGAAGCTGTCGCAGCGCTAACCGCGAGCTTCGCAGCCGGTGCCGGACAGGTCGCCGTGATCAAGAGTTGTCCGCCTCGATAGCCATACTCTTTCTGCGGCGTTGCCGCAGCTGCGTTCGCGGCATACTCCGCCAGCACTTCTCCATCACGGTAATAGATTTCAACTACGACAGAGTGACCATCGCGATTTAGAAGATAAGCGCACGTGCGATTGTCGCCGCGACGCGCGCGCTGTGTTCCAACAAGGCGATGTTGGTTTCGAGCGTTGCGCCTTCGCTCAACCTGGCCATGCGCGACAAGAGGAAAGGGGTGAGTTCGCGTCCACCAATCTGCTGTTGTTCGGCTTCTTGTAATGCTGAATTCAGGATGCGCTCCACGTCTGGCGCCGGAATTTCAAACTTCTCAGGCACCGGAACAGTGACCAGCAAGGCGCATTCGATCCCCAGCTCGCGTTGGGCGCGGAAGATCTGCGCGACATCCGCAGGCGAATCAACGCGAACATCCACCGGCAAGCCGCTGCTCCGGGAATAAAAAGCAGGCAGCTCGTCGCATTGATAACCAACGACCGTTATGCCGTAGGTTTCCAACCATTCGCGCGTGGCGGGCAGATCCAAAACAATTTTTGCGCCTGAGCAGACGACGACAATTGGCGTGGTGGCGAGTGCGGGCAAGTCGCCCGAGATATCAGGCAATGAACCCCGATGAACACCACCGATACCACCGGTAGCAAACACTTTGATTCCAGCGCGCGCGGCGATCCAGCTGGTTGAAGCGACTGTGGTTGCGCCGTTCCATTTCTGGGCCACAGCTATTGGTAAATCGCGAATGCTGATCTTCTTGATGTCATCGCTTTCGGCGATGAAGTGAATCTCCTCAGGCGTGAGTCCGACGCGCAGTTGTCCTTGCAGTATTGCCACGGTTGCCGGAATCGCGCCGCCTTCGCGCACGATTTCTTCCAGGCGCTGGGCAGTTTGGAGGTTCTGCGGGCGTGGCAGACCGTGGGCAGTGACAGTAGATTCAAGCGCCACGACGGGCGACTTCGCATTAAGTGCCGCCGCTACCGCCGCGTCGTATTTAATCAGGGAAGAATTCATTATTTGCGTTGCCGCATCCTCTCAAGAGATTGTCTGGCACCGCAGGCGCCCCGCCCGCAACGCGCCGTTAGGCGCGCATCTTTTGAAAACATCAGTATCATTTTCGCCTTCGGCTCATTGCGGGCGGGACGCCCGCGGTCCCAGCAAATCGCTTGAGCTGGACTTCGCCAGACAATCACTTGAGCTGCGCTTTCTTCAAAGTAAAAACAGTGCCACCTTTAGGAGACTTCTCCCACGAAATCTCAGCGTCGATCAAGCTGGCACGCGCGCGCATGTTCGCAAGCCCGCGCCCCTCGAGATTTTTCTTTTCCTCCGGCAAAAAATCTCGGCCGTTGTCTTGCAGTTGCAGAACAAAATCTCCACCCGGCGCTGCATCGACGGTCATCTTTACATGGCTTGCGCCCGCGTGTCGCAGGATATTGCTGACCGCCTCCTGCACCATCCGGTAAATCTGCATCTGCACATTCGGCGGCAGTTGAGCACGTTCCTCCAGTGCTTCATCGCACACAAATTCATAATCAAACCTTTTATCGGCGGGCGCGTCCTGCACCGCATGCGACAATGCAAACTCAAGCGCCGCAGCGAAACCAACATTCTGAAGCACGGACGGACTCAAGTCTTCACAGATGCGCCGCACCTCTTGCGAGATTGATTCGATCTCGGTTCGTAGCAAAGCCGGATCAAGTTGTTTTCCAGCTTCGCCGTTTGGTTGGACTTGATCGCTCAGCATTAGCAGGTGGCGCAGGTCGGCGAGCGTTTGGTCATGGAGATCACGCGCGATACGTCGCCGTTCGCGTTCGGCTTCGTTGGCGAGATTCAAACGCGCGTTGGCAAGTTCGTTGTTCGCGTCAACCAGCGCGGCGCTCGTACGCGCGATGCGGCGCCTTTCCAAAATGGCCCAGATCAAGCCAAGCAGCGCCAGTACCAATAGGATCGCCAGCGCAGTTGAAGTCCAGGGAAAAGGGGCCCTGGCTACACTCAACTCAAACGACAACGGATCAGACGCTACCAGGTCCTTGCTAAACGCTCGCGCCGTGACGCGATACTTACCCGGACGCAAGCCTTCCATCGTGAATTGCGAGTCGCGAGACAGTTTCTGTTTGATCACCGCGCCATTCGCGTCCACCAGGCTAAATGCATACTGAAACTGCTCGGGGAAAGTGCGGCTATTAATTGCCGCAACGTCGAGCAGCAAACTGTTTTGTGGATACTCGAGATAAAGTCCCGATTGCAGTTCATAGGAGGAATGGACGCGCTTGCTCACGACGCGTGTTGCGTAGATTGTTGGCGCCACTCGATCCGGACGGTAGCGAGCGATGCCGCGGCTGGTGCCAATCAACAGCGACTCGGTACCGTCGGCTTTAGCTTGCGGTTGTACGGCAAAAACATTTTGCGACGGCAGACCCTGTTCTGCGTCGAGTTGAGAAACAACTGCGCCGATCTGATCGTCGAGCCGGATTTTCAAAAGGCCCGCTCCGCTGGTTGCACACCAGATCTCGTTTTGTTTCCCGATGGGATCAGGTATCAGGAAACGTGCCTCAAAACCTGGCGCGGCAAGAATGCAATCGCCATCTGCTTTGCACGCATAAACTCCGCGATTAGTTGCAAACCACAGCGTCTTATCTGGGGTGCTTTGAATCGAGCGGACCGTGCTGCCTTTTAGTTTGGCAAACGCCGGATCGGGTTTCAGTTCCGCGCCGTCGTAAATGAACACGCCGTCACTGGCAGTGCCGACCAACAGGCGCCGCTCGTCATCCGCAAAAAGGGCGATGACATCGCGCGGGATCGTTGAATTCACACTCCAGAGATTTGTCAGACGATTCGCGTCAAATCTCTCGACGCCGCGACCGTAACTGGCGATATAGGTCAAACCCCGAAATAAAGTAATCGCCCGGATACTGCCAATGCCGTCCGTACTTCCGGAACTGGCTTCAGCTCGGCTAAAGGCCATTGATCCGATCTTAGTCTCCGGAGACATTTGCAATCCGACGAAGAAGCCGGCGGCCGATCCAACTAAAAGTCTGCCCGAGTTGTCTTCATTCAGACTGTAAATAATGTTGCTGCCAAGACCGGGAACCTGATTCCAGGTAGACGATGATGTTTCGTAAACAAAGAGCCCGCGATTAGTGCCCGCTAGTAAGTGGCCCGCGGAAGTTTGATAGAACGTGCGAATGAAATTGCTTTCGGAGTTGTTACCAACTGCCTCGAGCCTGGCTGCGTTTGGATCATAGCGACAAACTCCCCGGTCTGTTCCAAACCAAACAACCTCTTCGCGATCTTGAAAGACGGCGTAGACGTGATCCGAGCGAAGACCGCCGCTGGTGCCGTCAAAGGTTAGGCGTTGCAGTTTCTTGTCGTCTGAAAAAAGGAATACCCCATTGCCGTCTGTAGCAACCCAAACATCGTGGCCAATGTTACGTATAGTTGAAACTGTTCCGGTGGGAGCGTCGTTTCGCACCAAATCGTTAGGGCCGCGTCCAGACAACAAGCCGGGTTCGTCCTTTCTGACGCGCGTGCCCACCCAAAGCTTGCCGCTTTCGTCAACTGCCAGGGCGCGAACGAAAAATGCTGCCGGGCCTGACTCGCGTTCCCGCGCCATGCCATCCGTGATTGCCAGGAGTCCGCGACTTAACGAACCGGCCAGCAGTTGGTTATTCAACAAGGTCACGCTCGTGATAACTAGCGGTCCCGGATGTTCTCGGTCCGCGCTTTCCAGCGGCTGCGTAAGTAATGGGGACGTATGACGGGTGCCATCTGGTTCCAAGCGACATTCAAAAACATTTCCGCGTTCGGTCCCGAGCAACACGCGGCCGGGCTCCGGCGTCAGGATGCTGGTGATCGCGTTGCCGGCGATCTCGCTTATCACTTCAAAGCGTCCATCAATGTATCGCGCCGCGCCGGCATCGGTGCCAATCCATAGTCCGCCTGCTTGATCGCTTTGCAACGCCAGAATTCGAGAAGAGGTATCGGGAACGGTTATGGTCTGCGTTCTGCGTCCGTCGAATTTTGCCAGGCCCGCTTCGGTGCCGAACCACATCGAGCCGTCAGGTCCCTGTGCGATCGCGTGCACACGGTCCGAAGGCAGTCCATGGAAGAGGGTTACGGCGCCCCACTGATGGAGGCCGGTTACCGGAGTTGGCGAAGGCGAAGGTGATGGCAACGGCGAAGGCGTTGGCAATGGACTCGGCTGAGTCTCAACGCTCTGCGAGGAAGCAGAAGGCAGGAGCAGGAGCAAACAGAAGGCAGTTAGCAAAAAGCAGAAAGCGGGATAAAGAAGTCGCGGACGCAGAGGCTCAGCGCGCAGTGCGGCGCCACAACCGCAACTGCCTTGTCGCACTGTTGTCCTGCATGTCGGAACCTTCACTCAGGCTTCCCTATGCTGCAATCGTGGTAAAGATACCAATGCTCGTCAATCCGACGGTATCGTGTACCCAGATCGTCGACACCCATCCCATCAAGTGAATAGTTGAGGGGCGACAAAGGCGTTTGACTGAAAGCATAGCCTTTTTCACTGACCCTGTTTGTGTAGTCCGCATCGGGTTCGGTTGCAATAATCGAGGCGGGAACAAGAACCACTCCCGACTCTTTCATCAGCATGTGCTGCGCCGCTGGGCCGAGCCTTTTGAAGAGCGCATCGTATTCATTCCAGCGTTGCTGGGAAAACCTGTCTGAACCATCTGCCGGCCACAGTTTGTAGTCATTAAGCATCACGGAATTGTCGTAGAGTCCAGTGAGGTCATCTTCGATCGCCATCGATGCCAATGTTTCAAAGTCATGCCGGTGCGCGCGGAAGTTTTCTATCAAAACTTTGTCTGAAGTGTGGTATTCGAAAACGCCGAACAGATAGCAAACGACAGCTACAACAAAAACCGACAGGCTGATCGAAAGGCCCAGAACGACCCAATTCCTGATCGTCTTCGGCCGCTTTATCACATGCCACGGTCGCCTCATCTTTGATGCTCATCCGTTCAGCAGAAACTTCACTTTCGTCCCTTTGCGGTTTCGCGTTTCTGCTCGTCGAGAAATTTTTTCCGATCGCGTTCAATCCACGCTTCTTGCTCTTGCGCGGCCTTTTCGAGTTCGTCGTTATTTAGTAGTCCGCGCCGCAGAGCTTCAAAGAAAGCTCGCGTGCGTACGTTGTACGCCAGCTTTTCATAGGCTTCGTGCTCAGTGCCTTCAGCAATCGAAACGAAAAGTTTTTCGTAGAGCGTGGCCAGGCGACTTTCGACGCCGCGCAGACTGAGTGAACACTTGCGCGCGATGGCCCAGTTTGAAAGACCGAGCGCCAGGTAGTAAAGCGCTTCGGATTCAAACTCGGTCAGCAAGGGGCGTTTGAAAGAGTCCTTGAACGCCGGGTCGATCATGTCGGCGCCGTCTTCCAGCACCGCAGCGACGAAACGCAGGAAGCGCGATTCCGGATTGTTTTTGTGAATGAAGCCGTATGCGGGCGGTGGATCGACTGACTTTACTATCTTGCGAATCTCGTTGATATAGATCTCGTGGGGAAACTGGGTCCAGAAAATGATGCGCGCCGAAGGGAACTCGCGCCATATCGCGCGCGCCGCTTTCACGCCGGAGAGCTTGGGCATCTGAATGTCGAGGATAGAAACGTCCGGTTTGTGTTCGAGGGCCAGCTTTACTGTCTCTTCACCATCGGCGGCTTCGACGATTGGCGCGTGCGCCGGAAATTCTTTCGCCAGAATCTCGCGGAGGTAGTGGCGCTGCGCCACGTTGTCTTCGGCAATTAGGATAGTCATCGTTCTGATGATAGCCGGAAAGTCGCGGTGCCGGAATGTGGCGCGCCACAGTTGCGCCTGCGGCTTCGCCCCTGAGATAGGAAGTGACTTCAGTTTGGCGGGGAGGTTTAGTAGAAATCTGTAGAGGTAGAGAGTAAGAAATTCTCGATACCGCTCGGGCTAACAATGGCAACCGTCCGAATATATTTGGATTCAATAAACTCTTCGACTCTGATCTGATCTTTTGGGCAGACGGATATGTGTGCTTGAGACCCGGTGACATGTGGTATTGATACCAAAGCCAAGGCACAGGACGAAATTCGTCCTGTGACAGGTTAATATCGCCGGTGGTCAGATCCGCCTGTCCAAGATCGGCACTTGAAACCCAGAGTTGAGCGGTTGTGAAAATCACCGGCAATAGATACGTTAAGGTTCCTTCGACCAGTTGGTTGTTCTGCGATAGCGCTCCTAAGTAACCATTCAAACCTCTCAGCACTTGGGTCACAGCATCCTCTATTGCTCTTCCGCTTTCGCCGTTCTTATCACCCGGCTTAGCCGCGCGTACCTCGACTCCGAGATGATATGCGTCTCTCAAAGGATGGTCGTTACTCGCAATGATCTTGAAAGGTGCTACTCCGTTCGGTTGAATCACAGTTTCTATTAGAAGAGAATCAATACCCTTAGGTTGGTTCCTTCGAACGCGTGGGGCACGAACAAAGCACCAATTTGATAACGCGGGATTTGCGCGCTTGCACTCACAGATTAGATAGAAAAAAGGACTTGACGAGTTGAACCTTGATCTCGACAAGATAAAATCTATTCTGGTACCTGAGCCTTGTACTTCGACAGGAACTTCTGAAAAAAGAAACTTCCACAAGGAGCGCTCATTCTCATCAACTTTTTTCGCCAGACGTTCAGCTATTTCAAGCACACTAAATTGAAATCCATAGCCGTGACGATTCAAAGCCTTTTGGAATGAGTTCCTAATTTGTTCCGTTTGTTCGTCAATCATATTTTGGCTCATAGGGTGGTAGTAGTATATGGATACCGTCACAAAAAGCGAAAATGATGCGCGACGAATCCCAAGCCCCGTAGGGGCAGAATGTTTATAGTTCCAGTAACCTAAAACCCAATAAGCTCCTTTAGGAGCGGAATGCATCTTGGAACAGCAAACAAACGTTGCGCTCCCAGGGGAGCTGGTCTCATTTGCGGCAAGGCATGCTATAAACATCTCGCTCCTAACGGAGCGAAACCATTGTTGAGGTTAACTCGAATGAAATTTCGCGTTTCGGCAGTTCTGGTCTTTCTTATCGTAGTCGTCACCTCCACGGTCTCCGCGCAATCGCAACGCGATGAGAAGCTTTGGAAGAAAGCTCTCGAGATTCATCGCAAGGCAATCGTCATCGATACGCACAACGATATTACGACCCCGATGACGAATGACGATTACGATCTCAGCGGCGCGCCGCCGTTTCCCTATCGCACCAGCATCGAACGTATGAAGCAGGGCGGGTTGACGGCCGAGTTCTTTTCGCTTTACGTGCGGCCCTGGTATGTCGCTCATGGCGGCGCGGCGCGGCGCACGCTCGACATGATCGATTCGGTCTATCGCGCGGTTGAGCGTCACCCAAACGATTTGATGTTGGCTACTTCAGTCGCTGACATTCGTCGCGCCAAGAAACAAAAGAAGATCGCGGCGTTGCTGGGCATCGAGGGTGGCCACGCTATTGAAAATTCACTGGCTACCCTGCGCGAGTTTCATCGCCTCGGAGTTCGCTACATAACACTTACCTGGAACAACACCAACGATTGGGCTGATGCCGGACGTGGGGAGAAGAAACACCACGGACTGTCGCCGTTTGGTGAAGAAGTTGTGCGCGAGATGAACCGGTTGGGAATGCTTGTCGACGTCTCGCACGTTTCCGACGAAACGATGAGCGATGCGCTCGACGTATCGAAGGCGCCGATCATCGCTTCGCATTCATCCGCGCGAGCGCTTAGTGATGTGCCGCGAAACATCCCCGACGATCTGTTACGGCGTATCGCGAAGAATGGCGGTGTGATTCAAGTCAACTTCTACAGCTTGTTTGTTGACGCCGCGACCGTGACGCCGCAAAACGACGAACGCAACCGGCTGAATAAAGCGCAACAAAACATTCTTGACGAAAAATACAAAGACGATCCGGAGAGACTGGCGGAGGAAGGCGACAAACTCGACGCGGCAACGCCGCTGCCGCCATTGCCGCTTTCGAAGTTGATCGATCATATCGATCACATCGTGAAGGTTGCCGGTATCGATCACGTTGGCATCGGCGCAGACTTCGACGGCGCGGTCGACATGCCGGAAGGCGCGCAGGATGTTTCGATGTTGCCGAATATTACTTATGAACTCCTAAAGCGCGGTTATAGCGAGCAGGACATTCGCAAGATTCTCGGCGAAAATTTTCTGCGCGTGTTTGCGGAAGCCGAGCGCGTCAGCCGTGGGATGAGCAAGTCTATCAGCGGCGACGGCAGTACGCGCCGGATTGGGAAGTAAGACTGTAAAAGGGAAGGGAAAGTTCAGCATTCATTGCGTCTCCCTCCTTTTATCCTGCGACAAGCTATGAAACCGGCCGGAATTTACATTCACATTCCATTTTGCCGATCGCGCTGCTCGTATTGCGACTTCGCTACTGGCATGTACAGCGCTGACGCGGCTGAACGTTATGTTCAAGCTGTGGTTGCGGAACTTGGATCGTGGCGCGTGCTTGAACAGCCCGGAGCGGTCGATACAATTTACTTTGGCGGCGGCACGCCGTCGTTACTTTCGCCCGCACAATTGGAAACACTTCTCAGCGCAGTGCGACAGCGCTTCGCAGTTGCGCCAGCTGCCGAAGTGACGATGGAGATCAATCCCGGCACGATTACGGCGGACACGCTCGCCGGCTTTCGTAGTCTTGGTGTCAATCGCGCAAGTTTTGGCGTACAAACTTTTGACGACAGCGAACTCGCGCGCCTCGGCCGTTCCCACTCCGCCGCTGATGCGCGTCGTACGTTTCACCTTTTGCGCGACGCCGGCTTTGCTGATGTAAGCTTCGATCTCATCGCCGGTCTTCCGGGCCAGACCATGACCGGCTGGCGCAGAAATCTGGACGAAGCTTTCGCACTACGACCGGAACACTTGTCGTTTTACTTATTGGAAGTTCATCAGGGAACGCCGCTCGCAAATCACATCAAGACGGGGCTGCAGCCCAGGCCGGACGAAGACCTGGCTGCCGAAATGTATGAAGTGATGCTTGACCGCGCTTCGGAGTCCGGCTATCAACATTACGAAATCTCCAATCTTTGTTTGCCGGGATTTGAATCACGTCACAACACGAAATACTGGACCACCGCGCCTTACTATGGCTTCGGTTGCTCGGCCCATTCATACGACGGCGAGTTTCGGCGCTGGTCAAATGAACGAGATGTGGCTCGTTATGTAGAGATGATCGAGCAACGACGGACAGCCGTGGTAGGAGAGACTCTGCTGAGCGAAGACGATCGCCAGGCTGAAGCCGTGTTTCTCGGTTTACGAATGATGAACGGTCTTAGTCTTGCAGAATTCAATCGGCTGTTTGGTGCTGACCTTCGCTCAAAACATGAACAGGATCTGACGCGTTTTCGTGAAGCAGGCTTGATTGAATGCGACGGCGATCTGCTGAAACTTACGCGCGCGGGCGCCCTGATGTCGAATGAAGTGTTCGCAGCGTTTGTTTAGTTTGGAGTGCGGTGACTTGTCACCGCTTTGGTTTGTGGCGGCTTGACGCCACAAATCGACTTGAATCAGTAATGGTCGCGACAGGTCGCGACCCAGCAAAGCGCTGACAAGTCAGCGCACTGCAAAATTTGGGCGGATGAAAAGTAATCTGATCATCGCTATTGATGGACCGTCTGGCGCCGGCAAGTCAACCCTTGGCCGGATGGTCGCGCGCGCACTAAATCTGCTTTATATCGACACGGGTTCGATGTATCGGGCGGTTGCACTCGCGGTGATGGAATCCAGCATTAGCGCTACTGACGACGTCGCTGTCGGATCGCTGGCGGGTCGCGTGGATATCGATCTCGAGGGTGATCCGGATTCGTTGCGAGTAACCCTTGGTGGAGTTGATGTTACTGAGCAGATTCGTAGCGAAGAAGTAACCGAGCTCTCGTCGATCATTTCAACTATTCCGGAAGTGCGGCGGGCGATGGTTGCACGGCAACGTGAGCTGGGCGAGCGCGGCGCAGTTCTCAATGGCCGCGATATCGGGACCGTTGTGTTTCCTGATGCGGACGTTAAGTTTTTTCTGACTGCCGTACCACAGGAGCGCGCGACTCGACGCTTCTATGAAGAGCGGGCCCTGGATCCGAATGCCGACTTTGAAGAAACCTTTGCGGACATGGCCGAACGAGACGCCCGAGATTCCACCCGTGCCGATTCGCCCCTGAAAGCAGCGGACGATGCAATTCTGGTAGATTCCACTGGTCTCTCTATTGATGAAGTGTTTGCGAAGATGATGTCATTTGTAGAGAAGAGCGGGGGCGAGCCCCCTTCCTGACCTTGAGCTGATCAAACTTGAATCCGACATTGTATTTTGATAGGCCTTCAAGTAAGTGGATTATCCGCAATCTGAAATCTGAAATCTGAAATCTGAAATCGAACAATGTTCACTGGCATCATTGAAGAATTGGGTCGCGTGCGCAACGTTGAGAAGCGTGGCGAAGACGCGCGTATCGTGATCGACGCCAGCCTTGTCACCGAAGATATTAAGGAAGGCGACTCAGTTGCCGTCAACGGCGTTTGCCTCACCGCGCTCGATGTCCACAAGGATTCGTTTGCTGCCGACGTGTCTCGCGAAACCCTCAACCGATCCACGCTGGGCCGATTACAGGCAGGCACACCGGTCAATCTCGAACGCTCTGTTACGCCGGTGACACGCCTCGGCGGCCATCTGGTTCAGGGCCACGTCGATGCACGCGGTAAGTTTCTCGGGGCCGAAGCTCACGGCGGTTCCTGGACCGTTCGCATCGCCTATCCGCCCGAGATTGCGCGTTATCTGGTTTTCAAAGGCTCAGTGGCGGTGGAAGGAATTAGCCTCACCATAGCCGAGTTAACTGACGAGTTCTTCGCGATCGCCATCATTCCCAAGACCTGGGAAGTCACCAACTTTTCTCACCTGCAAGTGGGCGATGACGTGAACCTCGAGGTTGACGTTATTGCCAAATATGTCGAGCGAATACTGACATCACGCGTAGTTTGAGTTCGAACTGAGGTCAATTGTGAAAACAGCTATCTTTCTAGGCGCAGGCGCATCAGCCGCTGAAGGCGCGCCAATTCAGAGTGATTTGTTCGTCGACTATTTTCTTTCGGCGCAAGATCAGTCGCTGGCAGACGCAGCTGCCAATAGCCCGCTGCGCATGAAAGAAGTACTCTCTGACTTCTTCCAAGCCGTATTCAATATTGAAATACCCGCAGATCCGAAACTGCTAAGAGAGGTGGTTTTTCCTACCTTTGAAGAAGCTCTCGGACTTCTCGACCTGGCCGAGAACCGAAGAGAGGCCTTCAAGAGCTATGACCTCGACGTCTTCGGACCAGAAGGGAACAAGATAAGGCTGGTCCGGCAGTTCATTGTTCTGGCAATGGCTAAAGCAATTGATGACAACCTGAAAAAATCAAACAGGCTGCATGAAAACCTTGTGCAAAATCTAGAGTCGAAGGGTTTCCTGCAGGACACAGTGTTCATCAGCACTAACTATGACATCCTGATAGACAATGCCATCTCGCCGCTCTCTGCGGATCACCCCGGCGCGAACCTCGATTATGGCATCGACTTTACGAACTTTCAGGTGGGTGATTGGTCGAGGCCGGGACCGAACGCCGTCAAGCTCTATAAACTCCACGGTTCACTGAATTGGCTTTACTGCGCAATCTGCAACACTCTCACCTTGACCCCTAACGTTAAGGGCGTGATGGACTTGATTACCGATGCCGACGCCAAGAGCGACCGGGCGATGTGCCGAGTCTGCGGTTCGATAATGACGCCGATCATTATCCCGCCTACTTTCTATAAGGACATGTCCCGAGTGTTTCTTGCTTTGATTTGGAACCGGGCAGAAAAGGTCTTGAGGCAAGTAGAACACATCATATTCTGCGGCTATTCATTTCCTGATGCCGATATGCACGTCAAATACTTGATTAAGCGCGTTCAGGTCAATAGGCCAGATCCGCAAACTCTTCGCTTTTCAATAGTCAATCACCACGAAGGGAAGAGCAAAAAACAAGCGGGCGATGAGAAGGCCAGGTTCACAAGATTTCTCGGTTCAAGAGTGAACTACACGCGCTACAAATTTGAAGACTTCGTTGCCGCCCCGGAAAAGCTTTATCTCTAAAGGTTTCAGGCATGCGGTACAAAAAACCAGGGCTTTCGGGTAACATAACTCCCGGGAAGTTCGGTTCGCGGCTTTCAGATCTTAAATTCAAGATTTCACCCAAATTAGAATGACTTTTTCCTCCATTGAAGACGCCGTCAGCGAAATACGCGATGGCCGCATGATCATAATCGTTGATGATGAGGACCGTGAAAACGAAGGCGATCTCGTGTGCGCAGCCGAGAAGGCGACCCCTGAAATCATTAACTTCATGGCGCGCCACGCCCGCGGTTTGATTTGTCTGCCTTTGACGGAAGAACGTTGCGACGAGTTACACCTCACCACGCAAGTTGCCGACAACACTTCGTTTTTAGGCACTGCCTTCACGGTTTCCATCGATGCTCGCAAAGGCGTGACGACTGGAATCTCGGTGGCGGACCGCGCGACCACAATTCAAGTTGCAGTCGATCCGCAGACGCGCCCTCAGGATCTCGCACGCCCTGGGCACATCTTTCCGTTGCGCGCGAAAAAAGGTGGCGTGCTGGTGCGCCCGGGCCAGACCGAGGCAAGTGTTGACATCGCGCGCATCGCCGGACTTTATCCGGCCGGTGTTATCTGCGAAGTGATGAATGAAGACGGCACGATGTCGCGGCTGCCGCAGCTGCAGGAGTTTGCCGAGGCCCACAATCTGAAAATGATAACGGTTGCTGACCTCGTCAGGTATCGCATCAGTAAAGAGACACTGGTGAAGCGCGCCGTTGAGACTGACCTGCCCACCGTGTACGGTCGTTTCCGGGCCATCGCTTACGAAAACATAATTAACGGAGACGTACACCTGGCGATGGTGATGGGCGAGGTCCGCGCTGACGATGCAGTGCTCGTGCGCGTGCATACCGAGAATGTCACTTGCGATATGTTTGGCTCGTTGATCGACGATACCGGGTTCCAATTACATACAGCACTGGAAAAAATCTCAGCTGCCGGTCAGGGCGTAGTTTTATATCTGCGTCAGCGCGAGCATAGTCTTGATTTGGTGAATCAGCTGCGCACCTATGGCGTGATGCAAGCCAAGGACGTAGGTAAGCGTGAGGCAAGCCTTGAAACAGGTTACGGAACGGATCGAGATTACGGAGTTGGCGCTCAGATACTTCATGACCTGGGGCTCCGTCGTATACAATTGCTGACGAACCATCCCCCCAAAGTCGCAGCCCTTGAAGGATTCGAGCTTGAGGTTGTGGGCAGCGTTCCATTAGGCCAGCCCGCTCATCTCAAAGATTCCACAGCGCCGGAAAAACAACCTCTTCCGGAGGAACGAGAACAACGCACCTGAGACAGTGTGCTCGGGTTCTCCCTGGTTTCAAAGGGCTGATTTTTAGTTTCGGGATTCCCTCTCCCAATTTGTCGAGCAGTAGGACAGACATTCGTGTCTGTACGTGTTTCAAAAGCTCCCGGGACAGACAGGAATGTCTGCCCTACAAGGCGGCTGTTTGTTATGAGTGTAGACGATCGCGATAAGGGTCCCGGCGGAGAAGTACCGGTTGGGGATAAGTCTGCTTCCTCCTCTGAGAGCAACGATGTTCGCGAGGCGCTGCAAACCAAAACAGATGAACCACACCCACCTGACGCCGAAGCAATCGTCGAGCTTGATGCCGAACGTAAGCATCCGCTAACTCCTCAAGGACGCCGTCGCCGGTTTCTGAACCGGCGCAACTTCTTCATTGCGACCATATTCTCGGCCATCGGTTTGGTGGCGCTAATTCTGCTGATCCTGATTGTGTACCGGCTTGGCTATGTCGATCGTTACGTGGCTGGTCAAATCAAAGAGACATTTGCGAAGTATGGCATTCGCGCCGAGATCAAAGACTTTCACGCGGGCTTCCCGCCGCAGACGGTGGAAATGCTGGGCGTCGAACTCTACGACGCACAAACTAATGAGAAGCTTGCAAAGATTGATCGGCTCGTCGCAACCATACGCATCGAAGATCTGTACGCTCTGAACCTGCAACGCAATATCAATCTGAAGGATCTCAAAGTTGAGGGCCTTGAGGCGTGGGTGACATTCGACGCGCAAGGCCGCTCAAACTTTCGCAACATCACGATTCCGCCAGCCGATACCAACCGGCGAATTCTGTTTGCCTACACCGCAGCGAATATTGAGGTCAAAAGCGGAGTCATCCACTACGGCGACGTCCGGCATGAAATCTCCGGAGAAGCGCGAAACCTGACCGCGACAATTCTCCCGAAAGATCCCAGTGCGCCGCCTGAGAACCAGCTCCATGCAGTGACCTTCGCCGTATCCAATTCAACCTTCACCTACGACGGTCGTCCGGTTAACAACATCGACATCCTAGCCCAGCTTCGCCTGAATGAAACCCGAGCTGAGATCCAGGAACTAGTGCTGCATTCGCCGGTTGCGGAGGCGCGACTAACGGGAACTATGGACGACTGGCGCGCACTGCACTACCAAATGGACATCACTTCGTCAGTTGATCTTACGCAACTTTCTGACGTTCTCCAGGCGGGGACAGCCTTGCGCGGCACGGGCAAATTCGCCGGTAAAGTTTCCGGCGAAGGCGATAAATACAAAGTCGATGGCAACATTAATTCGGACTCACTTGCTGCAGCTAACCTGCGTCTACAGGGGTTGAACGTTACAGCCAAGGGCAGCGGTCAGGGCCGCACTTATGACATTAACGGCAAAGCTGTTGCCTCGCTGCTAACGGCAGGAGATTTTCAACTCAACAACGTCCAGCTGGTCGGCGGGGTAATGGGAACTGGTTCGGATTTTCGTTGGGTCGGCGAGTTGCGCGCGGTTGCCGAGAAAAGCTACGGCACCACTATCGCAGGTTTGATTCTCCATGATGCGCGCGCAGAAATGAATGATGGCGCGCTCACCGCATCGTCTTCCCAGTTCAGCGCGAATAGCCTGGTTGCGTCGGGCACGCGGGCCAACGGCATCACTGCAAACGATCTGCGCGTTCGGAGCGATAACGGCGTAACCACTGGCAGTGTCGCTCGCGTGAAGGCGGGAACGATCACAGCATCAGGAGCGAAAGTCGATGGCGTTACCGCAAATAACATCGACATCGTCAATCGCGATGGCGTGACAAGTGTCGTAGTCAAAAGCGTCCAAATTGGCGCGTGGCACGCCGCCGGCGCCGAGATTGGCAGCATCAACATCGCCGGCGTGCGACTCTCGGTGCGCGACGGTCGCATGCAAGGCTCGACGGCTGACATCGACGCCGGGACCGTCAAGCTGGCTGATGGCCAGGTTGAAAGCGTGAAGCTCGCGAAACCGGTATTCGTAGTGGAGCCTTCGGGACGTTATCGAGCGAGCGCCGATCTAAGCATCGGCGGCGGCGTTCTCGGTCAAATGAACATGGGGCAGGCGCGGGCCCAGTTAGTAGCTACAAACACGGAGCTACAGCTGAACAACTTCACCGCGGACATCTTCAAGGGCCGCGCAAATGGCAACGCGAGGATTGCAATCACGCGCGGTGGCACGTCGCGAATCGCGGCGACTTTTGATCAGGTGGATGTTGCCGGTCCGCTGACTGCGATCGCCGGCGCCGCTGTTCCCTTATCCGGACGCGCCACCGGCAAAGTTGATTTGTCGTTTTCCGGGACTGATTTCCAACAAGCCTCAGGCACGCTCAGCACAAACTTCAACGCCGATAACCTGGCGACCGATAGTGGACGCGTGCCGCTTTCGGGTGTGGTCGCGATCCGCGCCGATCGCGGATTGTTCACTATCGATCAGGTGGATCTGCAAACCACCGCAACGAAACTCAAAGCTACCGGGCAGTTTTCTTTTTCCGCTGATTCAAATCTGCAGGTTGATCTGAATTCGACTGACGCCGCCGAGCTGCAAACAGTTCTCATTTCCTCCGGGCTTCTGCCTGACATTGAAGAGCAGATGCGCACTTACGGGCTTGAGCTGGCAGGGCAGTTGGCGTTCAACGGATCGCTCCGGGGAAAGCTCGCTAACCCGGACATTGACGGCCGAGTTTCGCTTAGCACCCTGCTGGTTAACGGCACCGACCTTGGCGCCCTTTCGGCAAATCTAAAAATGACGGCTGAGGAAATGCAGATCGTCGATGGACGTTTGACCGAGAAGGACGGCGGCGGAATGCAGTTTACGCTTAATGCGCCGCGCGCTGGACAGGACAACATCACGTTCAACGCGACGCTTGATCGCGTCAACGCCGGAAACTTGCTTGCAGCATTGCCACTCAACAAAGCAAGGCGGGCTCAGTTTGCCGGCACGCAGTCAGACGCCTCTGGTGAAATCAGGATAACCGGGATACCCAACGCGATGAACGGCAGCGCCGAACTGCGCTTCGGCCCCGGGCGCCTGGCAGGTGAACCGCTTGAAAGCATGCTGGCCCGTGCAACTTTTGCAGGCTCAGTGGTGAAGATTGAAAGTGTCGACGCCCGCTTAACCGCAGGCCACATTGGCGGCAGCGGCACGTATGACACCACGAGTGGGGCATTCGATCTTCAAGGTCGTGCTGAAGGTGTACAACTGAGCCGGCTGGCCTCGTTAGCTAGTCAGCCACAACTTTCGAACGTCAGCGGCACCGCAGACTTTAATGCCCACATCATCGGAAATTTCTCAGAATCCGATTTCTCCGCGTTCCAAATCACATTTGACGGTCAGGGCAAGGACGTCGTCATCAATGGTCGTCCTGCCGGCACGTTGGCCTTGGTCGGAAGAACGGAGAACAAGAAGTTAAGCATTGCGTTAACCACTGGAATCTTTGGCGCCACCCCGCAAGTAGTTGCTGCTAACATTGATCTCGGCAGCGAGAAGTTGGCCGCAAACATCGAGACCACCTTAACCAATGCGGACCTCACCGGGCTTCTGAAAATACTGTTGCCGCAGGCGACGGTAGATATTTCCGGAGTGGCAACAGGAACATTCAAAGCCAGCGGCAACCTGCTCGACGAAGATGGTTATTTCTCGGCAGACGGCCTACAAGGAACGGCAAACTTTACCAGCCTTACTTTCAAAGTTGCTGATGTGCAACTCGTCGCCACTCCACCGCTCGTCGTACGTTTCTCGCCCAGCGAAGTGACTTTTGAAAAGACGCAGTTTACCGGTCCGGGCACAAACATTGCGCTCGGGGGCACGCTTGCTGTCGGCCCCGCGGGACGCCAAAACATGACCGCTGATGGCCAGCTAAATTTGCGCGTCCTGAATGGACTCAGTCCCGACGCGTTTCTATCCGGGACCGCCGAAGTTGCGGTGCGAGTTACGGGTACGTATGAGGTGCCACGCCTTAACGGAACTGCTTCAATTGCGCAGGGCTCGTTCTCTGTGCTGATCGGTAACGAGCGTTGGTCCATTGGCAACCTGAAAGCGTTGGTAAGGTTCTCCGCTAATCAGGCGCAGATCGATTCCATGACGGGAACGCTCGGTGGTGGGCATATCTCGGCAACCGGTGGCGCACTGCTCGAAGGATTCACTCTTTCTCGTTTCCTTTTCAATGTCCACGGCGACAATGTTAGCGCTCCCTACCCCACGAATTTCCGCACCACCGGCGACATAGATCTCGAAATCAGAGGCACTGCGCGTGAACAACTAATTGGCGGCACAGTGAACGTCAGGCGCAGCGAATACACTGAAGACATCGAGCTCGCCGATTTGATCAATTTCCGGCAGACGGAATCGATCGAAGAAGGCAGCGAAATTGAAATCACGCGTACGGCTTTGTTCAGCGACTTGCGTGTCGAAGGTCGCAACGCGTTGGTGGTCAGAAACAATCTGGCGGATCTAGTCGCCTCAGTTTCGCTGCAGGTAAATGGTCCGGTAAAGGATCCGCTGGTCTCCGGAAGGATCACTGCGACCAGCGGCACACTTAACTTCCGCAACGATCGTTATGACATCACTCGCGCGTTAATGGACTGGCCGCCCCAACGCGGGTCCGAACCAATCATAAACATTCAAGGCGAAACTCAGATTCGCGGTTACCGCGTCACGGTCGGGCTCACGGGACCGTTGTCGCAACCGCAGGCCATTATCAGTTCGGAACCAGCCTTGCCGCAGGCTGACGTAGTTTCACTGATCACAACCGGGCAGTTGGCGACTGGCGACACGAGCACTTCGATACTTTCGCAATCCGGATTGGGGACAGCGACCAGTCTCCTAACCGACGCGCTTATCAACGCCCCGGCGCAGCGGGCCACCAGCAAGCTTTTTGGATTGAGCCGCTTTGAGATCAATCCTGTGATCGGTGGCACCGGCTCAACGCCGCAAGCCCGTTTGACCCTGGGAAAGAGAATCAGTAAGGACGTGCAGGTCATTTACTCGACCAATGTAGCTTCCGACCCCAATCAGATCCTGGCCCTCGAGTATCGTGTTTCCGATCGCCTTTTCTTTGTCGCGCAATACGAACAGGCATCGACACGCAGGTTAACTACGCAAAACAACAATTTCAGTTTTGAGATTAGATTCAGACGACGATTTTAAGGCGGGTGCTGGTGCGACGGTTTCTCTCGACAGTGTTTCTGACAATCATGGTGCTCTTCGCGTTTGCGAGCGCGCAGGCGGGCTCGACCTTTGCCGAATATGAAGGCCGACTGATTACCGCTGTTGAGATTGTCTTCGAAGGCTCGCCTGCGGACCCGGCGGCTGAAGCCGAGTTTCTTTCCATCGTTAGAGTTGTCCCCAATACCGAATTCTCGGCGGTCAACGTGCGCGACTCATTGCAAGCGCTCTTCGATTCCGAAAGAGTCGCAAATGCGCGCGTGGAAGTGATCGAGCCGGGAACTGCCCGGACCGGCCCGCTCCGTCTGCGCTTCATAATCCAACGACAGGTGCAGATTGGCGACGTCAAGTTTGAACTAACTCCTGCCACGGGCACGCCAATTTCCGAAGACGAGCTTCGCGCTCGCGTTAATCTGACTCAACCAGGCGCGCGCCTCTCCAAGCAGGTCGTGCTGCACAACTCGGAAGAGCTGCAGGTGTTTCTGCGTGATCGTGGCTACTTCAACGCAGTGGTTGAAACACGCGAGCAATTAGATTCGAGTGGAACGCGCGCTACTGTCATTTATCGCATTGTTCCCGGCGCACAAGCGCGCGTTGACGCCTTCAAAATTAGCATCACCGGCTTCGACGCAGCGACCGTCTCGCCGGCGTTGCAGCTCAAACCAGGTGCGCCTTTTACGCGTGAAGCTTTAGGAGCGGACACCACGCAGATCCGCCAGGCGCTGATAGATAAAGGCTTTCTTTCGCCTTTCCTGGAAGATGCGCGAGTGGAGCGCGACCCCGACAAAGACTTGATTACGATCACGTTGACTGGATCGGTAGGCCCCAAAGTCACGGTGCTAATTCCGAATTACCAGTTGAGCGAAAAGACCGCCCGCGAACTTCTACCGGTGAAGCGCGAAGGGAACATCGACCAGTCAGCAATTGTCGAGGGGGCTCGCCGGCTCCGTAATAAGTTACAGGAAGAGGGATACTTCTTCGCTGAGGTAACCCCGGTCTGCACCGTTACGCCGCCTACTCCGGAACTGGGCCCGAATGGCGAGGCGGTAACTTGCGAAACATTAAATCCTGAGACCTTAGGTGGTCACGCTGTCGAGATTCGCTACGACATGGACCGGGGCCGGCGTTTCAAGCTCACCGACATCCGTGTGACCGGGACCAACAAGCTCACCTACCTCGATGTTGCAGCCGATCTTAGAACGCAAAAAGCAAGCGCGCTCGGACTGATTCCGTTGCTTGGTTATGGCCGTGGTTATACCAGTCTTACCTTGCTCGAGCAGGATAAGCGCACCATCAGGAATTACATGCGCGACCTGGGCTACCGGCGGTCGGATGTCGAAGTGCTCCAGGGCGTTTCGATCAACGGTGAAAGTTTGATCATCACCTTCCAGGTAACTGAAGGACCGCTGACGCGAATTGCCGGAGTCGAGTTGCGTGGCAACAAGATCTATACCGACCAACGATTGCGCGAAGAGTTGAAAACCGTCATCGGCGCTCCCTACTCGCGCTCGCAGGCGCGTGCTGATGGCGAACGCATGCTCCAGCTGTATTCGCGGGAAGGTTACGTAAACGCGCGAGTGGATTTTTCAGTTGTAGAACTTCCGAAAAAGGGCGACGAAGAAGAGATCCGCCTGATCTATACGATCAGTAACGAAGGCGACAAAACCTTTATCAACCGGATTATCGTAAACGGCGTGACCGGGAGCGCGAAAACGCAACAGACCAAACGTGGGGCAATCCTGCGAGTTATTCCGATTGGCGAAGGCGACGTGTTGCGCTCGGATCGGATCGCCGACAGCGAACGAGAGCTCTACCTGACTGACGCGTACCGGCAAGTAATCATTCGCACCGAGCCGGCTGGGGAAACCGCTTCCGGGTTCAAGCGCCGCGACGTGATCATCGATGTGGAAGAAAAGAAGCCGCGCGTGATGGACTACGGCGGCGGCTTCTCGTCTGACACCGGTCCGCTTGGCTTACTGGAAATCAGCAACGTCAACTTAATGAACAAATTGCGACAGGGCGCTATGCGTTTGCGCGTCAGCAGCCAGCAGCAACGGCTGCGCTTTGAATATCTGGATCCGCGTTTCAAACGCTATGGCAAGAATCGGTTTGCGCCGTTGGGACTATCGCTCGAGTATCAACGCGATTCGACCGTGACTCGCTTCTTCCGTTCGGCAATTGACCGCGGCACCATGGGCATCGTGCAGCGACTCGACGATCAAGGCCATGCGCTGGACGACAGTCTCGGGCGGGTTAACGAGCCGACGATCAACCGCTTAACAGCGGCGATCGAAACTCAGCGCGTGCTCGATCCCAAAACCCATTCGGGAATCTTTCTTCGCTATAGTTATGAAGACGTTCGCCTATTCAATCTGCAGAGCTTGCTGATCAAACCGGTGCTGCAACCAGATCGCGCGGTGCGACTTTCCAAGCTTGGCGCTTCGTATGTTCGTGACACGCGCGAACGCTGTGAGCGAGGTTTGTTAGGTGCGATTCGGGATCCGGACGAAGAGACGGGCGCGCCTGGAGAAATCTGTCGTTACAATCAACTCGATGCCACGCGCGGCTATTTTTTCAATATTGACTATGCAGTCGCGCTCAGGCAACTCGGCGGAAACTTCTCTTTCAACCGGCTGCAGGCGAGCTATCGTCGTTACTACAAGGTGAACGCGTTGCGCGGGACGGTGTTTGCTGGAAACGCGACGTTGGGACTGGCCAATCTCTTCAACCCTCGCGATCGCGACGACATCCCCGGGATAAATGAAATCGATCTGACGTTGCCAATCAGTGAACGATTTTTCTCAGGCGGTTCGACTACGCTGCGCGGTTTTAATTTCGAAGAAGCGGGACCGCGCCAGGTAATAATTCCCAAAGGCAATTTTATCGACCAGAACAAAAACATAGTGGTGTTGAATCCGTTCACGGTCCCGGTTGGCGGCAATGCGCTGGCGATTGTAAATCTCGAAGCGCGGATACCCGTATCCAGATCGTTGCAGGCAGTTCCTTTTTACGATGGTGGGAACGTTTTCCGGCGCGCCGGCGATTTGTTTGGCAAGCACGACACTCCAGTAGTGCCGCCCGGTGATGTGGTGGCCGCGATTAACGCCGCGAACCTACGCGCTCATTGGACCAACACCGTCGGGTTGGGCTTCAGAATTCAAACGCCGTTAGGCGGCGCGCTGGCTATTGATTATGGATTCCTGTTGAATCCGCCGGAGTTTCTAATCCCGCAACGAGGTTCAACCGCCGGTGTCGACGATTTCAACGGCACCCCCGCAGTTTATCGTTTGAAGCGGACGCAGGTGCACTTCAGATTTACGCAAACGTTCTAAGACACTGCGGGGAAGAGGGGAACAAGGGAAAAGGGTAAAGGAGAAGCGAAGAGGTTATGAAAGTTTCGGCAGTCACTATACCCATTCGTTCAAGCGTGAGGCTTAGCTTCCGGCGTGCGCTGATTGCGTTTGTCTTTGCCCTTTCCCCCTTCCCCTTTCCCCCGGCCTTGGGCCAACAAGTCATCGACAAAATGGTCGCGACCGTCAACGCCGGCGTGCTTCCCGATTGCCGGCAGATCTGCCTGATCACTTATTCCGATCTGCTTTGGCAATTGGCGCTGCAGCCAAACACGCAACTGGAAAATCCCTCGTCGGCTGACCTCAACCGGGCATTGGATTTGGTTACTAAACAGCGCCTCATACTTCAGGAGGCTGAGAAGCTGCCGTCGATTGCACCGACATCTGAGGAGGTTCAAAGCGCGCGCGATGAGCTGGTCAAAGCATTTCCTTCGCGGCCGGACTTTGAACAACGAATATTGCGCGTCGGCCTCACGGCCGAAAAATTGAACGAGATCGTGGAGCAGCGCGTCAGAATTGAAAAATATCTCGACTTCCGCTTTCGCAACTTTGTGGTGATCACTCAGCAAGAGATTGCCGACTACTACAAAGATGCCTACGTGCCTCGTTTCAAGGCGCAGTTTCCCGGCAAGATCGTGGATACGCTGGAAGAAGCTCGCCCCAAAATCGAAAAAACCCTAACTGAATCGAAGATTGAATCAGACACTGACAGCTTTCTCGATAATGCTCGCGAGCGTGCCGAGATCATTATCCTCAATCCTATCTGATTATCTGACGAAGTCGGAACGACGCTTGCTAAGAGGACTGCGCCGCGAGCGATTGAGTCGCTCGATTCGATAAGTTTTACTCTTCGGGCCCCTTGTGAAGTGTGGGTAGCGTCCCAAATTGAGTTTCTCAGTGCACCCTCCGTGTCCTCTGTGACTCTGTGGTGGAAGAATCCAGGCAAACATTCACCACCGAGACACAAGAACACGGAGGAGGCACAGAGAGTTTCAAATCAGGACACCACCGAAGCGTTCGCAAAAAGCGCAACCAGAGGAAGAATTCATGCTAAATAGCCGCTCAATATCGAAGGCCTCGCTTATCTCGCTGTTGCTGCTCGTTAGTTTCGCCCTGGTTTCGCCAACTACCGAAAGCGTATCTGCTGTCTCAAATGCGGTGCAGCGAACCAGGTCGGCTGCAACCGCACAGCGAACGGTAACCGCGAACGATTTTCCCGGGCAGGACCTTGGCGCGAAGATCAATGCCGCTGACAAATCTTTGGGCGTCGGCTCGGGCGAGATCGTGGTAAAGGGCGGCGGCACTATTGCAACTCAGGTGATCGTGTCATCAGATCACGTTTTGCGACTCATGCCCGGCACCTACGCGACGACGACAACGAACGTTCCGATTCTCTTGAAGCCGCGTTCCTCGCTCATCGGATCTGACTGGGACCACACGATCATTCTTGAATCAACCGCGGCCGGGCAGTTCACTGTCGTGAGCGCCTACAACCACTCGATAGAAAACGGATCCGCCGACTCCGGATTAGTAATTCGAGACTTGCAGATCAAAGGCGCCAACCCGGGCTTTCACTCAGCGCCGCAAGCTGTTTCTCTCGGCAATTGCTCAAACTGTTTAGTGGATAAGGTTTGGATCAATGGTACGCGCTCGATTGGTATGCAACTCGGGGGCTCGTCGCGAAAAGGGTTCTTTGCGGAAAACTCAAAGATCACGAACTGCCTTTTCACCCGCGTGGCTTCCCAGAATCTTGCGCTCGTTAATGGTAAGAACATCGTCTTCGAAGGAAACAGGTTTCTCACTTCGGGCCAAATCGGAGGTCCTGGCAATACTAATATCGACCTGGAGGTCAACGAAGGAACCGATCACCTCGAGAACGTAAGCATCAGGAACAACCTAATCGACGTCCGCAAGTCAGACACGTCTCCAACCGGCAACGGAATCGTCGTCCAGGCATCTTCCGGCACGCCTTACATTGGCGCGATAGTGGTGGAGAAGAACACCATCATCGGCGGTGAAACTGTAGGAGTGGTCACCAACGTGTTGAGCAATGGTATTTACGTTTATGGAGCTACCATGCGCGACGTAACTATTCGCGATAACACGATTCGTCGCACCGGCCAAAGCGGGATCAGAATCGAGGGCAGTCACATTGTTGTCAGCAATAATCAGCTGTTTGATGTTGGTGGCGGCGGCACGATGGGCTTCGTGGTAATCGCCACGGACAGTCAGATTATTGGGAACACTCTAGCGTACAGCGGGAATGGGCCGGTTGACGGAACCTTAAGTGTACTGCCAGGTTCGGCGCGGAATGTCATTCAGAACAATCGCGGCTGGAACGTTGTCGGCAATATTCGCTGATCGGAAGTGGATCACGCGGGCCGTCGCAGGTAAGTGCGCAGTTGTGGTGGAGTCGCTTTTCTCATGAGCGCGCTCTTGGCTTTCCATTCCATCGTGCGGCTGAGTTCAACCAGAAAGCGAGTCTCGCCGGATTCAAGCACCGTTACCGGTTCGCCGTTTCGATAAAGAATACGGTTGGACGTGTGCGCGGAAACGCGCGCGCCGGGTGTGATGATGCCGACCAGATTCAGAGGATCGGCGGCGCTCACGGAAACGAGGCTCTCCGTTTCGGTAGCAATCGGCTCAGTAGCGTGATCCTGCGTTTCGCGCACGGGCGAGCGGAAACCAAAGTCCATCGCTCCAGTGCGCGTGCGGCGAATCGCTCGCAACATTCCGACCGCTTCGGGAAGTGCAAACTGCTCACCAGATATTCCCGCTACAAACCGACCACCACGAATCTCTCCGCGCGCTTCCAGACGGTGATAAATTCGCAGCAAGACGCGCCAGGGGAGCACGATGCCCTCGCGCTCGAGCAGGCGTTTGAAAACCACGCCATAGCGTTTCAGGAGAATGCGCGCGACTTCTTCAGCAGCTTCCGCTTCGACCGCTCTCCCATTCACGTTCGGGCTACCGTTTCGGACGCCGCCATTCGCAGGTGAGACAGGCAAGAATGCCTGTCCTACCTGGCGTTGTAGCAGCGACCAGCGACCGGCGCTGGCCATTTCATAAACAGGTTGGCGATGCTTGCGTCTTGCCGCCGCTTGCGTCCGCCGGCTTGCCGGGGTTAGCAACGCACGTAAACCGGCGAAGCTGTCTGAAATCACGAGACCATTGGCAACCAGTTCAGCCAGCGACTCTTCAACCTGCGCGCGCAGAAGTTTTGTGCCTTCAACGATGTCAGTGAAGAAAGAGGCGCCGCGGTTCGTGAGATAGTCCTGGACCGCGCTGGTAGTGGTTGAGAACTCAACTTCGCTCTGCGCGGGTTGGGGAAAAACCGAATTCCAAATAGCAAAGTTCTTACGTCGCAGCAAAGCAATCGGAGTGTTACGAACCGGAGCGCCGCCGCGCACGCGGTCGTTGCCGGGCCCTGCCGGGGTTGTTCGTGAAACCGTCGGTGGACTTAGTCTTGCCCACACCACCTCGCCTGAGAGACACAATGCATCGAGCCAGGCGGGATCATACTCGGCCAAACGGCTTGGCAACAGCTCGCCTTCCCAGGCTGCGGCCGGCGCTTCGAAACCCTCCAACTGTTCAATGATGGCGCGAACGCTTTCGGGTCCTTCCATCTGATGATCCGGCGCGACCTTTTGCCACGCCAGCAAGTAACGGATGAAATCGGCAGTCGAGACGGGTTCAATTTCCTGTCGCAAACGGTTTAGTGTGTAACTGTGAATACGCGCCAGCAGCCGCCGCGCGCACCATTCCGTTTCGCTGCCGCCGGGAGTGAACTGCCCGCGAATCACAAATCCTTCTGCTTCAAGTTTCAGCAGACCCAATTCGATGTCGTTGGTGGGTAGTTCAAAGGCTTTGGCGAGTGCCGGGACGGTTGCTGGGCCCAGTCCTTCGAGGCGTCCACGTAAGACTTCAACCAGCGCGTTTTCGAAAGTCCAGGGTGTTTGCAACACGCTTTCGGGAGCGACAATCGGTGGTTTGAGTTCTGCCGCGGTGTAGATCGCGTTTAGCTGCGGCAGCCGTTCCGCTGCTACCCACAAGCGAACTGCTGGGACCGCGGGCGTCCCGCCCGCCAGCTGGCTTTCTGAGCTCTCCTCTCCGCCTGGGGAGAGGGGATGGGGGAGAGGATCGGTCGAGTCCACCCCACCCCGACCCTCCCCACTTGTGGGGAGGGAGACATGCAGGACTGCGGCGCGCCGATCGTTGTTCAACTCATTGAAGAAATTCGGCCACTCGGATCCTTCCGATTCAGTAAGAAACCCGAGTTCAACCAACGCGTCGTGTAATTCGTCGGCATTATCAACTCGCGGCCACGCTTCATCACGCACGCGATCAATGGCGCCCTGATCGAGCTTGCCCATATCGCTGGCAGTTTGCGGATCGAGCCAGCGTCTTTGTTGCACCGCACGCGTGCGGCGTTCTTCGAGCGGCGCATCGTCAAGATAGGCATAGGGACGAGCATTAAGGATTTCCTGCGCGAGCGGAGAAGCCTCGATGACGTCGCGCGCGAACAGGTTCTTTTCATTGCGCTCGATTGCAGTCAGCAGTCGCTCAAGACTTTCGATGTCCATCGCTTCTTCGAGACAGTCTTTTACGGTCTGATCTACCAGCGGGTGCACGGGAATCTCACGCTCACCACCGCCAAGATTTTCCTGGCAAGCGACCTGGTCCGGGAATATGGCGGTCAGCAGATCCTCGGCGTCCATCCGCTGTAATTGTGCGGGAATTTTTTTGCCGCCGCGGCGCCGCAACACTGCCAGCGAGCGGGTCACGTTCCAGCGCCAGCGAATGTTCCACATCGGTGCGTCCAAAAGTGCCTGGCACAAAAGCTGGCGCACGGTCTTCGAGTTGAGGTAGTGAAATACTTCATCGAGCGGAAAACTATGCGTCGGTCCCAACGAAAGAATCACAGCGTCTTCAGTCGCCGCGGCCTGCAATTCGAAGTTGAACTTGCGACAAAAACGTTTGCGCAGGGCCAGTCCCCAGGCGCGATTTAGACGGCTACCAAAAGGCGAGTGCACCACCAACTGCATGCTGCCGCTATCGTCAAAGAAGCGCTCGAGGACGAGATTGTCCTGCGAAGGCATGACCCCGAGCACCAGCTTTGCGCCCGCGAGATATTCGACGATCTGCTCCGCCGCCGGGCGCGAGATACCTACCTCGTTGAGCAGATAGTTAATCGCCGGTTCCAGGTTGACTGAACGACCGAAGCTTGGATCGTCGCCATCAGCTCCGGTTGCCCGACTACTGTCGACGCTGGACGCGAAGTCAGTACCGCCTGCGGTAGCGGGCGGGTACGCGGCAACCCCCCCGCTACCGCAGGGGGTACTGACTTCAACTCTGTTAGCAACATCCTCACGCAGTCGGGATACCGAAACCGAAAGCTCCGCGGTTCGCGCCGGAGCTTCGCCCAGCCAGAAGGGAATTGAAGGCGGTTGACCATGCGCGTCTTCGACACGCACCTTGCCTTGTTCCACTCGCAGCACGCGCCAGGAGGTGTTTCCCAGTTGAAAGATATCTCCCTGCAAACTTTCGATCGCGAAGTCTTCGTTTACCGAACCAATCACCAGCTCACTTGGTTCAAGGACGACTGCATAGTCTGCAGTGTCGGGAATTGCGCCGCCGGATGTGATTGCTGAAATCCGGGCGTTACGTCGTCCGCGAATTCGCTGGTTGACGGCATCGTGATGCAGGTATGCCGCGCGCTTGCCACGCTTGGTGGAGAACCCTTCGGCGAGCATGCGAATGATGGAGTCGAATTGTTCGCGCGTCAGATTGCGATAAGGATAAGCGCGCCGGACCATTTGCAGCAGCGCGTCTTCAGTCCATTCTTCGGCGGCCGCGGCGGCAACGATCTGTTGCGCCAGAATGTCGAGTGGCAACTCCGGCAGTTCCAAACGATCCAGTTCGCCACGTCTTACCGAATCAACGATCGCCGCACACTCGACGAGTTCGTCACGCGATTGCGGGAAAATTCTTCCTTTGGGAAAACCGGCAACCGTATGGTTTGAGCGGCCAACGCGCTGCAAAAAGCTGGCGATGGAACGCGTAGAACCAAGCTGGCAAACGAGATTGACGTCGCCGATGTCGATGCCGAGTTCGAGCGAAGCGGTGGCGACCAGCGCGCTCAGTTCGCCCGCTTTCAATCTTTGCTCAGCTACCAGACGCTGCTCGCGCGCCAGACTACCGTGATGCGCGGCAATGTTTTCATCCCCCAATCGCTCGCCCAGATGACGGGAAACGCGTTCGGCCAATCGGCGGGTGTTAACAAAGACGAGCGTGGTCTTATGTTCGCGGATTAACTGAGCGAGCCGATCGTAAATCTCCTCCCAAACCTCACCAGACATAACTGCTTGAAGCGGCGAATCCGGCAGCTCGATGGCCAAGTCCAAACGACGCGTATGACCGCTGTCGATGATGATGCAGTTTGGCGTGTTATCGGAATTGATGTTTGCAGTGCCGACGAGGAAACGCGCGACTTCTTCAATCGGACGCTGGGTTGCTGACAAACCAATGCGAACAAGTCTCGGGTTTTGAGTTTCAAGTTTCGACTTCTCCGCTTCATGTTGTGCGACCAGTTGTTCCAAACGCTCGATCGAAAGCGCGAGATGGGAACCGCGCTTGTCGCCGACCACGGCGTGAATTTCGTCAATGATCAGCGTGCGCGTTGTTTGCAGCATCCGACGGCCACCGTCACTGGTTAGCAGTATGTAAAGAGATTCTGGCGTGGTTACGACAATATGAGGAGGGCGCTTGGTCATCGCCGTTCGCTCACCAGCCGGCGTATCGCCAGTTCTAACAAACGTCCGGATGTTGATCTCCGGCAGACCGAGCGCGCGTAGTTCTTCCTGAATCCCGGCCAGGGGAATTTGTAAGTTGCGCTGGATGTCGTTGCTAAGAGCCTTCAGTGGCGAGACATAAACGACGTGAGTGGTGTCATCGAGTTTTCCGGCGACACCCAGGCGTACCAGGTCATCGATTGCCGCCAGGAAAGCTGCAAGCGTTTTACCCGAACCGGTCGGAGCGGCTATCAGGGTGTTCTGATGCGCTTTGATTGCCGGCCAGGCTTGTTCCTGTGGCGGCGTTGCTGCAGGGAAGCTTTTCCCAAACCAGCGCGCGACTGCTGGATGAAATATTTCTAAATTCATAGGGACGGATATTATACTGCGTTAGATTCTGATTTGCATAGCTGAATCACGAGCCCAGCCGTGAAACAAGAAGTCGCGCAAAGTCATGAACAAGCAGCCTTCGTTTTCTGCAATCATCACCCGACTGGAAACGCACTATGGAAAGCCTCGTGCCCTGAAAATCTCGGACGCGCTAGGACTGATCATTTATGAAAACATTGCCTACCTCACGAGCGACATTCAACGCGACGCAGCGTTTGCTGCTTTACGAGCAAGGGTTGGCCTCAAGCCGACAGAAATTCTGGCGGCTCGCGGCGATGATTTGGTTGCGGTCGCCAGGCTGGGAGGAGTTCATCCGGAACTCCGGGTTGCACGGTTAAGAGAGATTGCGCAAATAGTGCTCAATGATTTTGGCGGGGACCTCGACGCGGCGCTGAAGTTGCCACTGCCGCAAGCGCGAAAGGCTTTCCAGAGTTTTCCTGCTATCGGCGCGCCGGGCGCTGAGAAGGTTCTTCTTTTTACCAGGACGCATCCGGTGCTCGCACTTGAATCGAACGGCTTGCGCGTGCTTTTTAGATTAGGGTTTGGTGAAGAGCGGAAGAATTATTCAGCCAGCTACGTTTCAGTCCAGGCCGCGTTGAAGGACGAAATTGGCGACGACTGCGGGTTTCTTATTCGCGCGCATCAGCTCTTGCGCCAACACGGAAAGGAACTCTGCCGAAGGTCAAATCCCGCCTGCGATGTTTGTCCCGTGAACCAATACTGCAACTACTATCAGAACTCTAGGTAGGTTGATTTAAGTTCAAGTGCACAGTGCCCTTCGTTTCGCTCCATTAGGAGCGAGATGTTTATAGATAGTGCCATGAACTTGATAAGTGGCGCTCCAGCGAGCGCAATGTTTCCGGCAATGGTGCGTGTGACCGACTTCAGGTTGCGCTTCGCTGGAGCGAAAAGAACGCTTTGGCGGTCGTGCGTTCTATGAATATCTCGCCCCTACGGGGCAAGGAGTCAAGCAACCTTATGTTGCACTTCAAAGCTGAATCCGCCCTGGTAAAAGGAATGACGGTGGCCTTAGCCTTCGCAAACGGCTTTCAGCTGATCCAGGGCAGTTGCCCAGGCGACGCGCAGGCCGTCGGCTTCAGCGCGCGTTTGAATTCTGGTGTGGTTTACCAGCAAGCCAGTTTTGCCTTTGCCCTTATCCTGAAACTGTACGTCCACTTGCGTCGCTGAAGAAAATTCGGGATTTTCCCAGCTCATGCGAATGTCTTTATTCTGGCGCACCCGCAGATAGGTTCCTTTATCGCCGTCTTTGTTTTGATAAGTGCCACCTTCTTTCATATCTGCTTTGCTGCCGGCCCCAAACCATTTGCTCAACTCAGCCGCACTTGACCACGCCGCGAAAACTGCCGCTGGTGGCGCGCCGATAGTTTTTGTCGAGCAGATGAAGTAGCCCTCGAGCAATCCATCTTTCTTGCGAACGTCATGGTGTCGTTCATACTCAACGGCGATGGTGGTAAACCACCACAAGTCGACCTTTTGTTCGGCCAGGTAGCTACTGTTCGCGCGACGCCCTTGTTTGAGTCCGTCCTGCTTATCAAGTTCAGCAAACCATTGATCGAGCGTCTTGCCCGTCGCCGCTTTTGCCGCTTCATTGGTAACCGGATAGTTGGACTTAAGCGTGCATTTCATTGTTCGACTCCTCAAATTAGTCAAGCCACAGATTACACAGATTACAAGACTCAGGAAATGTAGGAAGCACAGCTGCACGAGCGTCTGCGGATCGTTATGTCTCCTCGCCGGCCCCTGCACCTGACTAACGCCAGGCGCCGATGATTAGTCCCATGATGGTGAAGGCCACAGTCACGTAGCCGCCGTTGATCGCGATGTAGTTCCACGACTTGTTTTCAAAGAGGCCGATAATAGCAATCGACATCGCTACCCAGCCCAGTCCAGCCAACGCGCCCGCAGTCGCTCCCCAGCTTGCATTGGTACCAGGAGCCGCGAGAAACATGGCAAGGTTAAGCGCCGTCACCAAAGAAAACACGATCGACCAACCAAACATTCGCGCCTTGCTGAAAGTTTGGACATCCGTGTGGGAAAAATTGTTCGCGCGCATCCAGGCTTTGCCGAGGAGCAGCGGTGAATACCAAAGCCCACCCAAAATGAAGGTCGACAGGGCGGCGGCGAGCACCGCGAAATAGTTGATATGTGAGCCCATGACTTTCGGCTCCTTCCGAAGGTTCAAGAATCGAACGACGGCGGAGTCTAAGCGAGACCAGAGGAAATGTATTGTAAAAAATTAACCTGTCGGCATGCGATCACGGCAGCGGGATGTAGTTCATATACTCACCGCGTTGGGTGAGATAGGCCGAAGGGTTAAGACCGGAAAACGTGTGAAACTCTTTTATGAAGTGGGCCTGATCGTAGTAACCGCAATCGTAGGCGATTGCTGACCATTCAACTTTTTTCTGTTGCTCGATGACAGTCAGCACCTTTTGAAATTTCGAGATCCGAGCAAACGTTTTCGGACGCAGGCCAACCACTTTTTCAAATTGCGAAATCAGGTGCTTCTGAGTTATGCCGACAGTGTTTGCCAGGTCGCGGATGGCGAGAAACTGCGGCGAGTGTTGCAACTGGTGCACGGCAAACATGATTAGGCGGTTACCTTCGAGCGAGCGTCGCACGTGACTGAGCAGAAACGACTCCAACAGCAAAAGTTTGGCAGCCGGCGTTTCAGTCTCCAACAACTGGTCGCGAATTTCGTCGACCAGTCGTCCCCAGATCAAATCCAGATCGATCACGGAATCGTTTAGTTCTGAAATAGGAAAACCAAAGAACGGGTAGGCGCCGCCGGGACGAAAGCGGATACCAATCATGCACGTGTTCCCCGAACCGATGATTATGTATTTGGTTCGTTCGCCCGAGATCCAGGCCTTCTTGCAGGAACGAAAGCGCCCCGTATTCTCATCAGCGAAAAGTTTCTTTGGTTCGGGATCTAAATCGATAATGAGCTCGATGGCGCCGTCAGGCAGAAGTTTTTCACGGGTATGCTTAGGGTGATTGCCCTCCACATACCAGATGTTCTCGACAAACTGGGAAAGCGGAAGCTGGGGGAAGTGTAGTTTGTGGATCATGGGGACTCGGAAAGCCGTCCACTATTCGAATTGCTTTTTGAATTCCTCAAACTGTTCCTGCAGTTTGCGAACTTCCATGGTCAATATCACCACGTCGTGTTCGAGTTTTTCAACTCTTTCGCCATCGCCACCTTTTCTCCGTCCGGCTGTTGTTGGGGTGGCATCCGCAGACACTTCGATCTTGGGTTCTCCCGACAGCAGATGCGCGAAGCGCGCTTCTTTCTGACCAGCTTGCCGCGGCAGGCGTGCCACCAGCGGATCAGGTTCGCGCGAAATCAGAGTATTGAGAGTGGACTCAACTTCCTCAAGTCCGGAAAACTCATACATGCGAAAGCCCCGGGTGGCGAGTTCGCCGGTGGTTTGCGGCCCTCTCAGCAACAGCACACAAATCAACGCCAGTTCCGGCGCGCTCAGATGCATTACTTCGGGTAAGACGTGTTTGTATTTCGGAACGCGGCTGGTGCTGCCGTAAAAAACGTAGGCGAGGTTCTTCTCCCGCAGCGTTTCCAACGCTTGCGCGACCGTTGTTTCGTCGTAAGAAGTAATCGGAGTGCGATTGTTCTTCTGATTGCAGGCCAGGGTAAGGGAGTTTAGGGTCAGGGGATAATATTCGGGCGTTGTCACCTGTTTCTCAACCAGCGAACCCAATACTCTTGCCTCGATATCACTTAAGACTGTAATCAATTTACCGTTTTCCTTTGCTCGTTACTTTGCGCGAAAGTGCCGCTCGAAGATTTCTTTCAACTCCGCCGGCGTTTGATATTCTTGCAACGGCTGCACTTAACTCGACAGCGCCAACGTGTTCGGTCAATACCTCACCATATTCGCGCAGTTGTTTGACGATCTCAAGATAGGTTGACCAGTTGTCACGCCCGCCGCGGATCGATGCTGCAAAATAGATTTTCATTACAAAAAACGTAACGCAAACTGTTAAATTTTGCGTCAATCGAGAGCACCCGCAGCTTGAGCTAACCGCCGACTGCGCAAACTAACAGTTTGCGTTACAGATCCTTCGCGCAGCGAAAGCCGGAGGTCATCCAGCGTTCGTGGGCGTGGAAAAAGTTGCGGTAGGTCGAGCGGATGTGCAACCGCGGAGTTGCGAACGAGCCGCCACGCAAAACTTTTTGATTCACAAACCACTTGTCGTTGTACTCGTCAAACTCCGATTTGAAACCGGGATAGGGGACGTAATCTGAGGTTGTCCACTGCCAGACGTCGCCAATCAACTGCTGACACCCGTCAGCGCTTTGTCCGGCGGGAAGGGCCCCGATCGGTGCGGGCGCCCAAAGGCCGTTCTCAAATAAATTCGCTCGCGAATCATCAACCGGATCATTACCCCAGGGAAAATCCTGTCGAGCTTTTGTCGTAGGATTATTGACCGCAGCTTTTTCCCATTCGGCTTCCGTGGGCAAGCGCTTGCCAGCCCATTTTGCGAAGGCTGAGGCTTCGAAGAAACTCACGTGACAGACCGGCTCATTCGCTTTGCTTTCGACAGTGTGTAAACCGGAGAAGTCTCGGATCACCCACTGGTCGTCGTGCAGTTCCCAGTAGAGCGGTGCGCGCCAGCTTTCTCGGTTAACCACTTCCCAGCCTTCGGAAAACCACCAGCGAAAGTTTTGGTAACCGCCAGCGCGGATGAACTCGAGATAGTCGCCGTTGCTCACCAGCGCGCGGTCGAGCGAGTAGTCTTGCAGGAAAACCTGATGGGCCGGCTTTTCGTTGTCGAAGGCAAAGCCGTAGTTAGGAGTACTGAGTGCTGAGTACTCAGTGCTGAGGGCTTGTGCGGCGTAGCCAAGCCAAAACAAGCCTCCTGCAATCTCCGCCATTCCTTCGGGCCTCGTTACGGCGACAGGCGCGGCTTTAATTGGTGCGTCATATTGATCGCAGAGCAAGTGTTTGATGTCGTAAACCAGCAACTCCTGATGCTGCATCTCGTGCTCGAGACCCAGCCGGACGAGCGCCAATGCGCTTTCGGCGTTTTCCGTTGCGAGAAAGGCGAGCATTTGTTCGTCAACATGATTACGGTAGGCGACTGTGTCCTTCACAGTCGGGCGTGACCGAGTGCCGCGCTTGGGCCGCTCGATGCGCGCGCCAAACCCTTCGTAGTACGAGTTGAAATAAAAGAGATACTCTTCGGAATAGATTTTGTAGCCGGGTTGATACGCCTGCAGCAGCGTTTCGAAGAACCAGGAGGTGTGTCCGATGTGCCAGCGTGGCGGACTCATAAACTCCGTGGTCTGGATCACGTAGTCTTCAATTTCCAGCGGCGCAACGATCTGCATCGTTCGCGACCGCACAGATTGATAAAACTCAATTGTCGATGACGACTTTGAGCGAGGCGATTGCTGAATTGTCGAAACCATTGAACGCACCAAGAAAGTTAGGAGTTGATTGAAATTCGTCTCGGGTCAAGAATACTCGACGACGTTAGCCGCAATCAAAGTGGCAAGTATTCAATGAGCCTGCAAAGCAGGCGGCAGATAATAGCCCCGGGCGTAAGCCCGGGGTATGCAGAATAAACAATCCCGAGCCCCGGAGGAACGACAGAAATGGAACGCCATGATCAGCGCTCTGTCGCCCGCGACAGCGGGCTAAGGGAACTTGCGGGCGAATGGTCCCCGGGCTCACGTCCGGGGCTATTAATCTTACGCCCGCTTCGCAGGCTCGTTGAGCAGGCCGCTTTAAACCACTTAGTCTCTTCGTCAAAGAGCATTCACCACAATCGATTGAGATACTCGTTCAGTAACGCGTCCGATCGCCTCAGCCCGAGGATAATTTTCGCGCAGGCGCCCGAGCAGGTTAGCCGCGCGATCCTTAGCAATCGATATCAGCATGCCGCCAGCCGTTTGCGGATCGTAAAGCAGTCGCCCCATTTCCTTGCTGACCGACTCATCGATTTCAATATCCTCGCCAACATACTCGCGATTCGTTTTGTCAGCTCCGGTGATTACGCCAGCCGCCGCCAATTCGAGCGCGCCTTCGAGCAAAGGGACCTTGCCGGGTTCGATCACTATCGCAACTTCGCTGGCGCGCGCCATTTCCCACGCGTGACCAAGCAGAGAAAAACCAGTTACGTCCGTCGCGCCTTTCACTCCAAATTCACGCATTGCCTCAGCAGCATACTTCCCGGGCGTCAACATCGTTGCGATTGAAGCTGCGGCCACTTCAGCCGAAGCTTTGGCAAACTTGATTCCCGCTGAGATCGCGCCTGTGCCGATGGGTTTCGTGAGAATAATCACGTCCCCGACTCGCGCGCCGGAGTTAGTAGCAATCTTTTCCGGATCAATTGCCCCGGTTACTGCGTAACCAAACATGATTTGCTCGCTGGCTACGCTGTGACCGCCTATCAGCGTTACGCCATGCTTGTTCAATGTCTCCAACCCACCGCGCATGATCTCGCCGAGTATCGCCGGATCGACACCCTCCTTTGGAAAGCAGGTTATCGCCAGCGCGGTCAGCGGGGTACCGGCCATCGCCCAGACGTCGTTGATTGAGTTGAGCGCGGCAATCTGACCGTAGACGAATGGGTCGTCGACAATCGGCGTGAAAAAATCGACGGTTTGTACGATCGCAAGGTCGTCGCGCAGTCGATACACTCCGGCGTCGTCGGCTTTATCAAAACCAACCATGACATTCTCGTCTTTTGGCTGTGTTGGTAGCCCGCCCAACACCTGAGCGAGTACGCTCGGCGGAAGCTTAGCCGCACAACCAGAGCACGAAACCATTTCGGTCAGACGCATTGCGTAAAACCCCTTTTCAATGTCGAAATAAATAGCGCGCCAATGTTTATACCATCGATGTGCAGAGTTCGCATCGTGGCACGAATTAAAGCAAAATAAGGCATAAATTCTCGTAGGGCGAACGCAGTTCCGCGATGACTCGCGTCCAAACTTCAATGACCAACAAGATTCGCATCGGACCGGCGGGTTGGGCTTACAAAGACTGGGAAGGAATCGTATATCCGCAAAAGCCTGGCAGTAAGTTTGATCCGCTCGAATACCTGGCCGGATTCTTCAATACGATTGAAATCAACAGCAGTTTCTATCGTCCGTTCACCGTCGCAACCGCCAAGTCGTGGGCACAACGAGTCAGTGAAGCGCGCGACTTCAATTTCACGGCAAAACTTCACCGCGTGTTCACGCACGAACGCGGTAAGGCGACGGCGGAAGACGAGAAACAAGTTCGGGAAGGCCTGGACGCACTGCGCACGGCTGGACGACTTGGTGCGCTGCTTCTGCAGTTTCCCTGGTCGTTTAAGAATGTAGACGACGAGCGCGTCTACCTGTTGAAACTATTGGAGCGATTTAGCGACTACCCGCTCGTCCTCGAGATCAGGCATTTGTCCTGGAACAATCCGCAGATTTACGAATGGTTGGAGGAGTTAGGCGTTGGTATTTGTAACGTCGACCAGCCGCTTTTTGCGAAATCGATCAAACCGGCTGACGTGACGACGTCTCAAATCGGCTACGTTCGGCTACACGGAAGAAACTATCAGGATTGGTTCAGGGAAAAGGCGCCGCGTGACGATCGCTACAACTATCTTTATTCACCCGAAGAGTTAGAGCCCTGGATTACTCGAATCAAAGAGATCGCAGCGAAGACTAAGGAAACTTATGTAATCACGAACAATCACTTTCGCGGTCAGGCTGTGGTAAATGCGCTGGAAATCAAGGCGACGTTAAGTGAGGCGAAAGTGAAGGCGCCGGCGCCGCTGTTTCAGAAGTATCCGGCGCTTGCAGAGTCAGCAATACCTGAGGTCGAAGCGAATGAAGAACCGAGGTTGTTTAGCTAGGGCGCACAGCCGATAGAAAAGAGCGGGGGCAAGCCTCCCTTCCTGACCCCGAGCTGATCGATGTGGAATCTGATCCTCGTCCTAAGAGGCTTTCAAGTTAAAACGAACCGAACAGATCCGGCGTCTCGAGGTCGGGAAGGGGGCTTGCCCCCGCTGATTCCATTGGCGTCAACTTGTCGCTGTTTGTGCAATCGTCTGCGCAATTGCGATTGGTAAGCCATCGGGGTCGAGACAGACGGCCAACTTAATACCGTCCCCCTCTCTTTGGGTCGGTGGCATGACAAACTGAATGCCCTTCGCTTTCAATTCCGCAAACGTCTGATCCACATCGGCGACATTGAATCCGATTGAGCAACTGCCGGCCTGCTTGGTTGGGTCCCAGGCGGGACGTTCAGCTGGGACGACACCGCCACCGTGCAACGCCAGCGTGGTCGCTCCAGTCATAAACTCCGTCCAGTCTGGCGATTGGAATTTTAGCGGTATCCCCAGTTTGTCGCGATAGAACTCGACCGAGCGCTGCATATCTGAAACCACTACCATCGTGTAGTCGATCTGCGTAAACATTCTTGCCTCCATCCGCTTGCGATATTTCGGTTGTGCTACTTGCGGGCAGCAGTTGCTTTCCGGGTCTTGCCATCGCCGGTAGCAACAATGATGTCAAACTCGTCTTTAGTGAGCGACATCACGGAAAGTTGCGATTGTCTGATTAACGGTAGCTGGCTGAGTCGCTTGTCGTAACGAATTGCAGCCAATGGGACCGGGTTCTTGAGCGCTTTAATGGGTTTCAGATCAACCGCCACCCATTGCGCGTCAGTTGCTGTCGGATCCGCGTAAGCACTCTTTACTACTTCCGCCAGACCGACGACCGCTTTCTCTTTTCCCGAATGATAGAACAGAACCCGATCGCCTGTCTTCATTTCGCGCAAGTTGTTGCGGGCCTGGTAGTTTCTAACGCCCGTCCAGTCTGTGCGTCCGTCTTTGACGAAATCTGTCCAGGAGTAGGTTTCCGGTTCCTGCTTCACCATCCAATAATTGCTCTTCGTAGTCTTTTTCATTTTGCCCAACCTTACAATTCTTGCCGCGCATTTCGGAGTAGCTTAAGATGTGCGCTCGCAAATTAACCCAGACCCGTTTGGAGACGAACAATGCCCAAAGAAGGAAGTGTCGCACCAAATTTCGCAGCAAAAGACGCTAACGGAGAGACCGTGCGACTTAAAGATCTGCGCGGTCAAAAAGTCGTGCTCTATTTTTACCCTAAGGATGATACGCCTGGTTGCACCAAAGAGGCTTGCTCGTTTCGCGACGCGTTCGCTGAGTTTAAGAAACGGGACATCAAAGTGCTGGGTGTTTCCGTAGACAGTGAGGCTTCTCACAAGAAGTTTGCTGCCAAGTATAAACTGCCTTTCACATTACTGGCGGACCCTGATCATGCAATCGCAGACGCGTACGGGGTTTATGGCGAGAAGAAGTTTATGGGCCGCACCTACATGGGAGTGAAGCGAATAACTTTTCTTATCGACGAAAAAGGCAAAGTCAAAAAGGTGTTTGAAAAGGTCAAACCTGAAGAACACGCTCAAGACATCCTTGCAGCCTTTGAGGCTTAGAGTTTGCGCCGCGGCGTTCAGCACTCAGATCGCAAATTTGAGATCCGAGATCTAAGATCTGCGACTGACGGCTAGGCTGCCACCCACCCGCCGAGTTTTTCCGGTTCTTCACCTTCTGGATTCTTGCCAGGCATCAACCCCGGGATCGCGCTAAAGGAACTAGGGACGTCACCTTTCCGTGGCGGAATGTTGAACGCCTCTTCGCGAATCGGCAGTTCTGCCGACTCGTTAATGAAGTACAACCTGGTGTTATCGAGAATCTGAGTCTTAATTTCCCGCGTCCACAACAATAAATTGGCAATCGCGTCACCAATCTCGTCTTTTCCGAGTCTGGTCTCCTGCGCTATCTCTTTTTGCGTGCGCGCGCCTTTGCGGATTGATTCTCGCACGCGTTCGACTGGCGAAAGTTTACTGAGAAGTCGCGTGTAATTTGACGCGGGTGAATCGCCTACTGACGGTGTAGACCATGAATGTTCGGGGAGGGGTTGACTAACGTATCGCTTACGAGCCGACCGGTATTCCTTAAGTGCCCGACGACTATCAGTAACTTTTTTGCGGATGCAACTCTTGCAATAGAGGTTTCGACCATCTTTCCGTGCGCGACAAACTCCAAATTCGGATAAAGGCAGATCTTGTGAACAAATAGGGCAGTTCTTGCGGATAACTGCGGCTTCTTCTGTCATTTCAACGCTCCGATCAAACTTCTAACTTGGGATTCTTCGCTGGAAGAAACACGGGTTCCTTGTCCGGGTTTGAGAGTTATCACCCGGCCAGGGAATGGCGTTGAGTTTGATTATTGGCGAAGGGTCCCTACTGCATTAGGGGAATCGCCACGGATTGCCTGAGCTACTTCAATCTCTATGAAAGGGGCTCACGGACACCTGATTGGAATTGCGTAGCAGGTCAGCGGGGGTCAGCGAAAATTTATAAGAGCAATTAACCCGCAAACACAATCTAAATCAAGTCCGACTTCAAACGCTTCGCTATCTGGCAATCATCGCTTCCAGCGAGGGAGTCGCATTATAGTGATCGAAAAAGTTTTTGCAACCCCAAAATCGATCAGCGTTGGTCCATCGCATATCCCCCGAAAATTATTTTTCTTTTTGGCCGCGGAATGATCTTTTCGCATCGCAAACAACTCTCTTGCGAGAGGATATCAGATCGCATAAAGAAAATTCTTAAACGCAAAATAGATCTCATCCACTCGACTTTCATTTTTGTGGCTCACGAATTCGCCAGAAAAAGCGCAACCTTTTTCTGCGTTACAAACCGTTCGCCATCTGTTTCGCGCAATACTTTCCACACGCGTTGCGGTGGTCCTACCATCAGTAGTTCCCGATCGACGGTTATGTGAGTTTGAGAACTTAGATCGCGACGAATTGAGAAATTTATTTTGCCTGACTTGAAATGTGCGATGAAAACTCGCAAAAAGTTTTTGTCAGCGCAATGGAACGACAACGTAGCGCAACGTGAACACAACGCATGCTTTCAAAATGAAAATTCTTTCGAAAGGTAGCGACGAGTTCATCGCGCCTTGCGATCTTTGAGACGATAAACAAATTTGAGTCCCGACCACACCTCGTTTATCGCGCAAACTTTTACGTCAACCAATCCCGCCTCGAGACCAATATCGCGCACTATGCCTTCAGAAAGATCTGTAGCCACGCCGGAAGCTTTTTTTGGCCACGCAATCCAGAGCATTCCGTCTATCACGAGCTTTCGAGCCAGCCGCGAAAATTCTCGTTCCAGCGATTTCTGTGAATCAACAAACAAAACAATGAGATTGAGTTGTTTATCTAGTTTGTCTACAGCGATTCTGACATCGTCCGGCAGCGGAGCGAGTTCTTTTTGGAATCCGCGCGGCGCGTTTACCAGGCCGGCGCGAAAACCTGGCTTGAAGCCGAGTTTCTTGACCAGCGGTGTTCCTGAATAACCTGCCATCTTTTGTAGACTCCGCAGTTGTTGAGGAATTGGAATGCGATTCGGCTTTGCCTTAAACCGTTGTCGACAGCAAAAGCTCGACGCGAAGCGTCGATATGAATTTAGCCCGGCCTTTCAAGGCCGGGAAACAATAATTAACCTAAACAACGTCCCTCGCGTCGCGACGGAATGGGATTGCTGAGATTTATCTTCATTGCGTCGCTGACGCGACGCGTGGCTTACAGGACGACGTGATCCCAGCCTTGAAAGGCTGAGCTAAATTCACACCGACGCTGCGCGTCGCAATCAATGTGCGACTCTTAGGGGCAAGCCAATGCGATCAGTCTTCAATCGTTTGCTTAAGCCTTCCAATTGAACCTCCGCTTACCACAGTTTCAAAATCTTCCACCAGAGAAACCCGAAAACGACCCAGATGGGAATGTTCACCAGCGACGCGATCAATCCCAGCCACCACCACTTGCGCTGGCTTACATAACCAGCCCCGAAATAAATCGGTGCTGACGTCGTGCCAAAGTGAGTTAACGAGGCGTCGAGGTTCGAAAGAAAGGCTAACGACAGTACGGCCAGGTATGGCGGAGCTCCAGCAGCGAGAATTACCACCAGAAACGGCGTGTACATTGCTGTTGAGTGCGCCGTAATGCTGGCGAATCCATAGTGTGCATAGAAATAGATGAGCAGGAGCACCGCCAGTGCGGCTCCCCACTTCCAGCCGATGGTAAAACTCGCAGCCGTTTCAGCGAATCGCTTGGTGATTCCGGTTTCACCCAAACTTTCAGCCATCCGGACGAGTCCGCCGTACCAGATGAAAACATCCCACGCGCCGTGCTCGCGTAGAACGTCTGCCCATCCCAGCACCCTGCTTATCAACAGAACGCAGACGCCCAGCAACGGCGGAACTGAATAATCGAGACCTGCGAGATAAGACAGTGCAGAAATGAAGGGAGCAATCGGTATCGCCCGAGCTACGTAAGGGATTGCGCCGCCGAGTCCGCGCACTAGCCACAAGCAAACAACGCCGACAAACACAACTAGCAACAACTTCTCGGCGCGGGTCAGTTTGCCCATTAGTTGAAGTTCAGTTTTAGCGAACTGGGCCGCCGCGGGCGTATGTTTGATTTCTGGCGGGAAGATTCGGTAGATCAGTTGCGGCACGACTGCAAGCGAGATCAAGCCGGGCACAATCGCCGCCAACGCCCAGCGCGTGTAAGTTAGTTCGATGCCCGTGGTTTGTAGGGCAAACTTTGCAATCAATACGTTTGAAGCCTGGCCGGTGAGGAACATCGCGCATACGATTACTCCCGCCTGATAAAGCACAACCATCAGAAAGGCGCCGAGCCGCCGCGCGGTCGGTCCGGGCCTGGACTCATACGCCTCCGACAAACTCTTGGCAATCGGAAAGATGACTCCGCCCGCGCGCGCACCCGTTGAGGGAATCATTGTCCCGAGTATCACTTCGGTCGAAATCAGAGCGTATGCGAGCCCGAGCGAGTGATGGCCGATTGCCCGAATGAAAATCAGCGCAATGCGCCGGCCGAGACCGGTCTTAACCATCGCACGCGAGATGAAAAACGCGGCCAACACTAACCAGACGATCGGGTCGGCGTAACCTGCCAGCGCACTCGCAACCGGTAAGGTTCCAGTAATTGCCAATGCCGACACGCCAATCAGCACCATTGCGCCGCCGGGCACTGGACGCACAATCGAACCTACGATTGTTGCGACAAAGATTGCAAACAAATGCCACGACTGTTTGGTAATCCCAGCCGGAACCGGGATCAACAGAACAAGCAGGCCGGCCGATAAAACGATTCCCCATCTAAGGAATCGACTTTTGAGCGAGAGAGGTTGATCTGACGCGAGGCCCTGAGAATCGGATTGCGGGGTCGGCGGAGTTGCTTCCAAGTCTAATCAGTCCTCATGGGCGTGAAAGGCTTCCAAGTTGTGGCAGTTGGGAGCTTTGTTCAAGGTGCGCGATACTATCACGCGATAGGATCAGTTAAATCAAGGTTTTTGCAGCACTGCTTTGCGACCGCATCTCAAACCTTTTGCTGGTCCTCCCTCGTAGATATGAGTGCCAGGGAAGTGTTGGGTCTTTATGAAGAACGAGATTAAGTCCAGCGAAATAACCGACAAAAAGGTTTATCTGAACAGGCGACTGTTCATCCGGGGCGCGGCTTTGGCCGCCACCACGGCTGCAACCGGACTGCTCTATCGAAAGCTGAATCCGGCCGCAATTGAGAAACCGCCAGGCGCGGCCCTGGCAGTCGAAAAACTGAATACAGTCGAGCAGGTGCGTAACGGTTTCAGGACAAGCGAAACACTCACCGCAATTGAAGACATAACGAACTACAACAATTTTTACGAGTTCTCCACCAGCAAGGAGGGCGTAGCGACTGCGGCCGCAGCTTTTGCAACTAAGCCCTGGGATGTTTCGGTTGGCGGGTTGGTGAACAAACCCAGAACATTCGGTTTAGAAGAGCTTTTGAAGTTTCCACAGGAAGAACGGATCTACCGGTTGCGCTGCGTTGAACGCTGGTCGATGGTGATCCCCTGGGTGGGTTTTCCGCTGGCACGGTTGTTAGAAAAAGTGGAGCCGACCGCGGCAGCTAAATACGTTGCTTTTCAGACCCTCTTTGATCCCAAACGGATGCCCAACCAGTTGACGGGCGTGCTTGACTGGCCTTACGTGGAAGGGCTTCGTCTCGATGAGGCAATGCATCCCCTGACTATCCTGGCAACAGGGCTCTACGGCGAGACCCTGCCGCCGCAAGACGGTGCTCCCATCAGGTTAGTAGTGCCCTGGAAGTATGGATACAAGAGTATTAAGTCGATCGTAAAGATAACGCTGGTTGGCGATGAACCGCCTACGACCTGGAACATTCAGGCGCCAAATGAATATGGGTTTTATTCCAACGTGAATCCGACGGTCTCGCACCCGCGTTGGAGCCAGGAACAGGAGCATCGCATAGGCGATTCAACCTTCAGCTCCCGAGACACCTTGCTTTTCAACGGTTACGCCGAACAAGTGGCTCACCTGTATGACGGAATGGATTTGAGGAAAAACTATTAGAGACCGAAGACCGAAGACCGAGGCCGCCGGATAGAGTTGGCGGGGCGTCGCCTGTCTTCGGTCTCCTGTCCCCCGTCTTCTGAATTCCGCTTTTTATGAAAGACCTTCGTTTCTCCAAGTTTGTGCTTTTCACCAACGCGCTGGTCCCGCTCGCTTTGTTGGTTTGGGACGTTCTCCGGAAGCGAGTTGGCGCTAACCCGGGGGAGTTCATGACGCGCACGACCGGCATCATGACTCTGATTTTTCTGTTGACTACCCTCGCCGTCACTCCAGTGCGAAAAATTTTCGGACTTAACTGGCTTATTAAGTTTCGTCGCATGCTTGGTCTGTTCGCGTTTTTCTACGGGTTTCTGCACCTGCTGACCTACGTTTGGTTTGATCGTTACTTCAATCTTCGGAGCATCCCGCGTGATGTGGCGTCTCGGCCTTTTATTGCGTTCGGAATGACCGCTTTCTTTCTGATGTTGCCGCTCGCCGTCACTTCAACCGACAAAATGCTGAAACGGCTGGGCGGAAAACGCTGGAGTAAGATTCACATGCTTATTTACGCAGCGGGCATCGCTGGAGCCCTGCATTTTTGGCTATTCGTGAAATCTGACACCCGGCTACCGCTTACCTTCGGCTTCATTTTGTTACTGCTATTGGGGCATCGGCTGCTCGTGAAATTTTATCCACCCGGTAAAGCAGCGCTGCCAAGTAGCGTAGTTCCCCGTGATTGAGTCCGCGAACCCGCCGCGTAAGAATATCGTCGTTGACTAGCCGGCTGATTTGCAGTAGAACCGCGCTCCACCAGACTTACAATCCTGTTCAGAATGGAGACCCGACCAATGTTTCTCAAGATCGCAACGATAATTGCCATCGTCGGTGTTGGCCTTAGCGCGCTGCTGTCGATAATTCAACAAGCAGTCTTCGCTGCCAGGTTTTACGGAGACGGAATCATGTTATTAACCCGCCTAATTAGCGTTTTTGATCTCGTCCTGCTAAATGGCAGTCTATTGGTCTTCTTCGTGGCTTTCCTGCTTAACCTGCGCGCAAAGCGAGTTAACGGCGCACCATCGCCCCAATAATCAGCCATGGATCCGCTGCAACGCTTTTCAACTCGCGCAGACAATTACGTCAAATATCGACCAACTTATCCGGCTGGCGTAGTTGAGATACTTAAGACGCAGTGCGGACTCACCGAGACTTCTGTCGTTGCAGATGTCGGTTCTGGGACAGGCATATTGACGAAACTGCTCCTGGATAACGGAAACGTAATTTTTGCGATTGAACCAAACGCCGCGATGCGCCTCGTGGCAGAAAAGCTCTTAAGTTATGCGGTAGGTTTTCGTAGCCTGGACGCTAACGCCGAAGCCACAACGCTGGCGGCGCACAGCGTCGACTTCGCTACGGCAGCCCAGGCGTTCCACTGGTTTGATCGCGCCAAGGCGAAGAGGGAATTCGCACGAATCCTGAAGCCGGGAGGTTGGGTCGTCCTGATCTGGAACGAACGCCGGTTGGATTCAACAGCTTTCTTACGTGCTTACGAAGATCTTCTGCTTCGCTACGGCACCGATTACCAAGATGTACGACATGAGAAAGTAACTGAAGAGATCGCCGAGTTCTTTGCGCCCGACACCTTCGAATTGCAAACTCTCGAAAACGTCCAGCACTTTGATTTTGAGTCGCTCAAAGGCCGCTTGCTTTCTTCGTCATATGCGCCGGATAGAGATCAGCCAAATTTTGCCGCAATGCTCAATGAGCTTGAAGAAATATTCAACGCGAATCAGAAAGAGGGAATTGTTAACTTTGAGTATGAAACCAAAGTCTATTACGGTCACCTAAGCCAATCCGCCTGCTAGTCTTAAGACTAGAGCGTTATCGCTAACCTATTTGCGATTAGGTTTTCATCAGATGACGACTTTGGTATCTTTAGGCCTTTCTGAGCCCCCAAACCTGTTCAGCACATGGAAATGAATCTGACTAAAGCAGCACAGCGTTACGGCAGTATTATTGAACTGGCGCTGCAAAAGGTCAGGTATTCGCTTCGCGGCAGGTTCTCCCATGCCAACGAGCAAAACATTCTCGCCAAATACATTGCGCAGCTCCTGCCGCCGGATCAGCCCAGAACAGTCGTTGACATTGGGGCGGGGAATGGCGTGCGCTGGTCAAATAGTTACGCGCTATTGTTAGCGGGATGGAAAGCGTTAGGCGTTGAAGTTGATCCACAAAAGTACGCGTTGTTGGAAAAAGTTTATCGTAAGTTTCCCAATGCTCGTGCCTCGAATTCGCTGGCTGAGCCTGCAAATATCGCATCGCTACTGCAAAAATTCGACATCGAAAGGAATTTTGGTGTTCTTTGTCTCGACATCGACGGCAACGATTACTGGGTGCTCGATGAAATCCTGGAAGAGTTTCGGCCGGGACTGGTGGTGACAGAGATTAACGAGAACATTCCGCCGCCATTAAGGTTTGTAGTTAAGTTTGATCCCCAGTTTCAACTCCGTTATCACTTTTACGGTTATTCCATAGCGGCGCTTGAAGATCTTTGTGAGCAACACAACTACGGCATCCTGGAATTGGAATACAACAATGCTTTCCTGGCGCCACGCGAGCTGAAGTCAGCGCAATTTCGCGACGCTACAACTGCGTATCGTGAAGGCTATCTCGATCGGCCGGAACGGAAAGAGCGATTCGCCACGAATCTGGATATGGAGGGGCTTCACTCCTTGAGTCCCGAAGAAGGCATCCGTTTCCTGCACAACTTTTACGCCGCTGATGTTGGGAACTACTATCTAACAGCAGACCGGGAATCGTTGATGGAATATTTAATGCAACCCGCTGGTTTGAGATCCTGACAGGACGGACAAGGCATAGACGAGGGTTGGTCTTGACTGCAGGAGTAGCCGAAGTTTGGTAAATGAGGCGTGCTGTAAATGACCGAAAACAGACGAAGCGACGAACGAGTTGCCACAAATCTTACGGCAAAGTGGGGTGGGTTTACCGGGGATCACGAAGGCCGGATTGAAGACCTAAGCCTGGGCGGATGTTTTGTTAACACCACGGGAAGGGTCGATGTTGGCGAAATCGTGGGCGTGGAAATCAAACTGCCCTCCGGAGAATGGTTGGGTCTAAGAGGCGAAGTTACTTCGTATCAACTCGGCATAGGATTTGGACTGGTCTTTAGTTTTCTGACCGAGGACGAAGAAGAATCCCTGCGCGGTTTCCTCCTTAGCTAAGACCCGCAAAATAACTCATGCTCTATATGGTCGTGGAACACTTTAAAGCACAGGATGCGTTACCAGTCTATCGAAGGTTCGCAGAACAGGGACGGCTCGCGCCCGAGGGGTTGAACTATGTTTCCAGCTGGGTTGACGAGAGGTTGCATCGCTGTTTCCAACTGATGGAAACAGACAATCCGGGGTTATTAGACGAATGGATCGCGAAATGGAAAGACATTGTCGACTTCGAGGTGTTTCCGGTGATGACCTCTCAGGAAGCCACAGCGAAACTTGCCGCACAGCTTTGATTCAAAATCTCAGCGATAGACAACTCAGCCCGCCATCCATCTTTTGAAATTCCGTCATTTCAAGCGCAAGGGTCTTGCAACCCAGATTCCGCAACGTTCGCTCAAGCTCAGGGAAACCCGCTGCGACGAGAACATAGTCGTTAATCTGAACGCAGTTTGCGGCGTACTCCTCGTCGACACTTACGCGCACGCGATCATAGCCACGAAATTCCTGTCGTTTAGTCAGCGCATCAATCACTACTAACCGGTTATTACCGAGATAGGACAGACCGCTCTTCAAGTGCAGGATGTTCTGTGTATCACGAATATCCACGATGCTGGAGGTGAAACCGTCTGCCGCCAACAAATCGGCCAACTGTTGTGCGCCAGCTTCGTTGGTGCGTTCGGACAGGCCGATGAAGAAATGATTTCCCGCGTCGCAGATATCACCGCCATCGAGCGTGCCTGACTCAACAATGGAATGGAACTGGAGACAAAACTGCGAAAGCGTGGCGCGAATGCTTTCGACTTCTCCGGCTCGGCTGAGCGCGCCCGGTCTCGTGAGTATGGCCACCGGGGCTTTCGAACTCGCCGCACTGCCATTGACGGCCTGGATGAGCACGGCCGTGTCTTCAACAAAAGTTGAATCGGGAAATCGGTCGTCAGCTTCAAGGCGAGTTAGCTCAAGTCCACACTGCTCGAGGGCATCACAATACGCGGCGTGTTGTTCAAGCGCGCGTTCGTAGTTTGGGCGACCCAAATCGACGCGTGTTAAGCCGTCAGCGTAATTTCCCCCTGGGGGACGAACAATCGCTTTTGCAAACATGTTATGGAGTCAGAAGCTGAAGGTGCAAAAGGAACGGCATTGATCCTTATCGTCGCGATTAGTCATCTTCCTTCCGGGCTTTGACATCGGTCATCACGATCGTGACGATCAGTGCGATTCCGGCTACGGCGGCAAGCAAAAAGAAGATCATCGCGAATCCGGGGTAGCCAAGGATCTTGAACGAGGTCTCCACGCGCATCAACATCGAAGCGCCAACAATCAGAGCCGCCAGGACCAGCCCCAACGCAACTCTGTTAGCAACCTTCTGCAGTCCCTCCAGGACGATTTTCTCGTCGATCGCATTTACGTCAATCTTGAATTCATTATTGCCGACGGTGTCGAGGATCTTGTTAACGCGGCCAGGCAGTTTTTCCACGAACTCTTTGAGTTCGACAACGCCTCCAATCAGGTTTGCCGGCGCTACACTCTGCATGAGGTTGCGCTGCAATATCTCCATCGCACGCTGGCGGATAATGGCCGTCGGCTCAAAGTTTGGATCGAGCGTGAACACTGAACGGTCAAGGTTCAGCAGCGTCTTCGCCACCATTGTGAATTCGCTGGGAAGACGAAACCAACAGTCAGCAGAGATTCTGGTTATTTCCAGGACGACCTGTCCGGAATTGAGCCTGCTCAGGTTCGCATCCGCATTCTCCGCCACCAGTTCGGCAATGCGCTTGGTGAAGTCAGCTCGATCAAAACGAGGTTTGGGTTCACCCATGCGAATAGTGACTTCAGCTGCCTCTTCACCACGTCCCTCGCTGATCGCCAGCAGAAGCCGCAGGATGTTGTCGCGAAAACCAGGCAGCAAACGCGTCACCATTCCCAGGTCCAATAATGCAATCTGGTCGTCTTCGGTGAGTAGAACGTTACCGGGATGCGGGTCAGCATGAACAAATCCGTCGAGCAGAATTTGTTTCAGGTAGGCGCGGAAAAACTCACGAGCGAGACCTGGGCCGTCAATTTCCATCAACCGCAGCGGGCTCAAGTCAGTGATCTTCTTGCCGGGAATAAATTCCATCGTGAGCACGCGTGAAGTGCAGAAATTGTCGACCGGCTCAGGAATTACTATGCGCTCAAACTCTTGCAGGTTTTCGGCGAAGGTGACGAGGTTGTTGGCTTCGAGTTTAAAATCGAGTTCGCGCAATAGACTTGCGCGCAGCGCGCTTAGCATGTTTCCAAAATCATAGCGCTTGCCAAGTTCGGTATGCGCATCAAGGAACTGTGCGATCTGGCCCAATGCTTCAAGGTCCTCGACTATCTGGTCGCGAATGTTTGGACGCTGCACCTTGACGACAACGGCGCGTCCGTCACGCATATGGGCGCGATGGACCTGGGCCAGCGAAGCGGCAGCCAACGGTTCAGGATCGAAGTCGGCAAAGGCCTTTGACACACGCACGCCGATCTCGCCTGAGACGATGCGATCAACCTCCTCATAAGGAAACGGTTCGATTTGGTCCTGCAAACGCGTCAGGGCCTCGAGGTATGGAGACGGCAAGAGATCGGCCCGCGTTGACAACAACTGGCCCAGCTTGATGAAAGTTGGACCCAGCTTCTCGAGGTCGGCGGCCAACTCTTCAGCCTGGGGAGAAGTCTCAGCGAGCGCCTCGGCATCGAGTTCGACGTGGTCCTCCAATCCCGCCTGCTTAACAAGATCCGAGCGCCCATACTTCATCAGCAAAAGCGCGACGTCTTTGTATCGCTTCAATCGTTCGGGTTTGAGCGAGACCATTCGATTAAGATTCCTTTATTTGATCGACCTGAATTGTACTCGACCTTCCAGTCGTAACCTCATCCTGGACCAGCGAACGCATTGGCGGATATCCAGGTCGACCGGTCACACAGACCAGGGGGCCTTGTTTCTGTCGGAAATTTAGGTGGACTGTTTGTCAGCGGAGAGACGGAAGCGTTACTTAACAATCACGCGAGAGGCTACCGGTAAGGTACTTCGCAGTAAAAGCGAAGCCGATCAGTCTTTAGGGCTTATCGCTGAGACTTTAGCAGGGCCGGCGCCGGCGAGTCCGCGGTCAATCGCCGCTCGCAAGGCTTCAATGCTCATTTCGGTGACGGCCACTCCGTTTACAAAAATTGCCGGAGTGCTGTCGATGCCGTAAAGCTCCCCATCGGCGACATCATGTTTTACTTCGTCGGCATACGCGCCGCCATCCAGCGCTGCGTCGAAGCGCGCGCGGTTCAAGCCGAGTTCGGTCGCATACTTCTTTAATGATGGAACATCAAGCGCGTTCTGCCGCTTAAAAAGCAGCGAGGTGTATTCAAAGAATTTTCCCTGGGCGTTTGCTGCGTTCGCTGCCTCAGCCGCCTTGCGAGCGTTCGCATGCATCGGCAGTGGGAAATCGCGTACGATCAGCTTCACTTTGCTGCCGTAAGATTTCAGAACCTCTTCAAGCAGCGGTTGCATGTTGGCACAAGCCGAGCATTGAAAGTCGGTGAACTCAACGATCGTTACGGGCGCGCTTGCATCACCGCGAACCGGATCATCATCGCTGCTGATCAATTGCACCGGCAGCTCCGGCTGCGAGATCAGCATACGGATATTGGCGCCACTGCGAAGACGTGTCGACAGTTCCTGCTCCAACCGCTGGCGGTCCTTTTCCTGTAGAAACAAAGCGATTTGGCTGCTGGCTGAAGCGAGGTCGGTTGGAATCCTGGCCTTATTCTCTTCATAGAATTTCGCGACCTCAGCCTCGGTCGGCGCGCGAAGTTTTTCGGTTACTTCCTTGCGGATGATTTCTTCCGGCGGCACGTTGCGGCGATTTGCCTCTGCAAGCAACAACAAGTCGTTAATGTTGGCGTCCAGGGCTTGTTGCGCAAGCTGATAGGTGTTAAGGCGCAACTTGTAAGTGATGGGCTTGAGTCGCTCGGCTATTGCTCCCGCATTAATCGGGCGACCGCCAACTGTAATAAGCACCGCGCCAGCCGGAAGGTTGGCAGCGTTTGCCGAGGCAACATTAACAACGGGAGTGGCAACGCGAAGATGTTGGAGGAAAGCAGCCGTGATCTTGGCCTCGCGCTCACCTTTCAAATACAACACTACTCCCTGGCGCGCAGACACCGGATCAGCTTGATTGATCTGATCGCCATTTTCCTGAATGAACTTGTTGACTTCAGCGGCGCTTGGTTCGCCAATCTTCGCGGCAATTTCAAGGTTGTACAGTTGTTGTGGAGTTATCCTCCGCTTTGCGGCTTCCGTTTCCAGCAACATTGTATTGACCTGAAGTTCGAGAATCTGCCTGCGGGCTTCGGCGATTCGCGGTTCGAGGGCTTCGACTTCCTGGCGCACTTTCGGATCCAGGTTAGCGCTGGTAATGCTTTCACCGTTCACAGTCGCCAGTGGAATCGGCGCGACCGGCTCGCCCGGATCGATGACACTTACTATTTCGCTCGGAGGAGGGGTTTGAACAGGAGCGGGTGTCGCAGCTGCCGGTCGCCTGGTTCCTCTGCGTCGGGTCTGAGCTCCGGCTCCGGCCGCAAAAGTGAGTACGAGGAAGATTATGAAAAGCGTTCTTAAAGTCTTCATGATTAGCTGTCCGCGAGCACTAGAATCCAAATGTTATTAGCAGCGACGGTTAGAGCGCAAACGAAGCAGCGACGTTGCCCTGACCGTGTGTTCTGGCAGGTTATGAAACCGGCGGAAAGTTGGCGGCGGTCTTTACTCAATGATAACGAATGATACTGCGCCGGCGTGGCTTCGCTGGTTTCCGCGACGACAGCAAATTCTTTTGTCTGCCATTGAGGATAAAAGCCAGTCCCTGGTGCGTTACTCCCAGCAGTCGCGCGGCGCGCGTAACGCTGCCATCCGAAACTTGCAGTGCGTGTCTGATCAGTTCGCCCTCATAAGAAAGAACTTGCTCTTCAAGTGACGTCGCATGCGAGATACCATTCGCGTTCGTTTCAAGTAATGACGGTGTTGACGTTCGTGCTTCATTTCCGAGCACGGTTCGCGCGCATTCCCCCAGGCGGAAGCGAATGGCCGCAGTTTGCGAATTTCTCAATGCGGATTCTGCGTTCTGGTAGTGGTTTAGTAAATCGGCCGGCGACAGGATCGATGATAGTTCTTCAATAATAGTGATCGAGGCAATTCCGCCAGTCTCCGGATCACCACCCTGCGCCGCAACGTTTGCGGCTTCATTTAGCATTGCAAGTGCTTCATCGGGACGCCCTGCTCTTGCGAGTACGATCGCGTTGGTAGTTAGTGCCGCACCCAGCTGCGATTGTTCGTCGCCTTCTCTGAATCCTCTGACAGCCGCAGTGGCGGCCTTCTCAGCTTGATCGAGAAGTCCCTGACCAAGAAACGCTCTGGCGCGCGTATCTTCAAACAAGGCTCCATAGCCCTTGTCGTTCAAGTGGCTGGCGATTGCAGTGGCTCGATCAAGGTGCGCGTGGGCTTCAACAAACTTCCCTAGACGGAGAAACAGGAAGCCGAGATTGTTTTCGACGCCGGCAAGAAAGCGCTCGTGGCCGGCTTGCTCGAGTTCAACGCTCGCCGCCGTATACTGCATCAAGGAACGATCGATGTAGTCTTCCCGTCCTTCCGCCAACCCAACGTTCTTCAGTACCGTAGCAAACTCGTTGTGAAACTTGCCTTTCAACGCGTGGTTGGGGCTGTTCGCAAATAGCGGTTCGGCTTCGGTGAGAATTCGCAGTGCCTCGTTGGACCGGGCGGAGACTTCTTCAACCAGCGCTTTATTCAAAAGCGCGCGTAACCTTTGTTGGCACTCGAGAGCGCCTACGGCCTGCAATGCAGTGTCGAAGGTTATTCGGGCTTCATCGAGGGCCCCCTCGCGCCAATAACAAATACCCAGATCTACCTGGGTCTCGGCCACTTTCTCTATTAAGCCCAGCTTCTCAAATAACGCCGAACTCTCCGAGATCAAGTCTTTGGCGACTTCCTGTGCTCCCGGAATCTGGCTCGTGCTGCCGATCCAACCAGAGATTGTGCCAACGCGCAGAAGCAATTCCGCTCGGGCTGGCGCTTCCAGACCCACCAGCTTCGGGCGGTCCCCAATCCTTTGCCAGAAATCTCCCAACGTCCGGCGGGCGTCCTGAAACTTCCCGACCTCTTCCAGTTCCTGCGCCCGGGCGCAAAGCATCAGGGCTCGGTCGCTCACCGAGAGATTCAGAACTTCGGATTGTAACGATTCAGTTTGACTCATATTCATGTGAGGTCGTCCTTTTTATCGCAGTGCAAGAAACCTTGCAAGAGAATTACCAGGCGGCTATCATGCGCCACGGTTAAGCCTGGCAGTTCCCCTTTTTGTGCGATTTTAATCTACCGCCCCGAACAATTGGAGACAACAATGAAGACCCTTAAAGTAATAGGCGCGACTATAGTGCTAGCGCTTTCCCTGAGCATGCCCGCATTTGCTGATAATAACCCCGGCGACGCTCATACACCTGGTCGCGCTACTTCGCCGACTGATGACCCAACACCGGTAAAAACTGGTTCAACAGGTACTGCAACGGACATTGACAACAACGACCCCAGTTTCCTGAATATCGTCGACATCCTGTGGGCTTTGGCTTCGATATACTAAGACAAGCAAACGTCTAACAAGTCCAGATTCTAAATCTGCTGCGATTGGGTCACGCCACTGCTGGAAGCAAGTGTGCGACTTGCCGGCCATATTTCCGCGCACGGCAAGGGGCGTTGACACGGCGCATGCTACCTTCATTCTGCCAGGGAAGGCAAGAGCCAATTGACGTTATATCCCCTTGCAAGGTGTCCTGAACCTACGTTCAGGAGGAAACTTGCTTGCCAGCAGAGGCTTGGATGTAGCCGGTTCAGTTCTTGTTTGCCGCAACCAGATCTTTAACTATCTCGAGTGTGTCGATCTCGTCTGTTTTTTTATCGGGTCGCAACCGCAGGATTCTGGGAAAGCGGAGCGCGTAGCCACTCTTGTGTCTTTTAGATTCCTGCACCCTGTCAAATGTGACCTCGATAACCACTTCGGGCTTCACCAGACGGACTCTGCCGTGGGCGAATTCCTTAGTAGTGTTTTGGGTGAACCACTCAGTCATCGTTGCCAGCTCGGCATCGGTCAAGCCTGAATAAGCTTTGCCAATATTCAGGAGTTCCTCATCTGCCTCCGAACGCCGCACGGCGAAGGTGTAATCGGAAAGGAGATTTCTTCGCTTGCCATGCCCTACTTCCACCGCGGTTACAACCACATCCAACGTAGCGATGGCCTTTTTTACCTTCAGCCATTCACGTCCGCGTCGTCCCGGTTTATAGAATGAGTCGGGACTCTTGATCATTAGGCCCTCATTACCGCGCGCTCGAGCCTCATCAAATTCCTGATCGATAGCGTCAACAGACTCGAACCGCTTAGCCTCTGACAGACGAACAGTTCCGCGCAGCGGAATCATTCCTTCAAGGAGCTTGCGTCGCTCCTCCAATGGTTCATCGGTTAACACTCGCCCGGCGGCGTAGAGCAGATCATAGGCAACCAGGATTACCGGAACGTCCCGCAACAACTCCGGGCTAATTGTTTTTCTTCCCAGGCGCTTTTGTAATTCGCTGAATGCCAAAATACGGTCGCCACGGGCGGGGACTACTTCGCCATCGATAATAGCGTCGAGGGCGAGGGCACTGAGCGGCGGAACCAGTTCTGGAAATCGATGGGTGATCTCATCCATGGTGCGCGAATAGATTGCGACCCGGCCATCTTTAACATGCGCCTGGGCGCGAATGCCGTCAAACTTATCTTCCACAAAAAACTGCGCCGGCATGGTGCGGGCGATATCGGCGAGATCGGCGGCGGGCGTGGCGAGCATAAACTTGATCGGATGAAACAAACGCATGTTCACGTTTTGGAGATCGTCAGCCCTGGCGCGGACCGCGGTTTCACCCAGATCGCCAAGCAGCATGTTTACGCGCGCGACGGTTGCAAGTGAGCGTTCAAAGGCGCGTGCGATAGCATCTTCGACAAGTCCTTCCCTCAATCCTATTCGCAGATCACCGGCGAGCAGTTTGATAAGGTACTTCGCTTCCAGCGGAGTTGCACGACTCAAAATAGCTACCAGGATGGCGGTCTTATTTTTGATCCCGCGCGTTTCACTGAGACTGGCGAGAATGGATTCCGTTTCGACAAGACTTATCGTTGGGCCCTGGAAGCGCTTCGCCTCGAGCACTGCTTCGTAGGCAGCTTCGCCCGCATCTCCGAGGCGAACGTAAATGGGCGCCAGCTGCTGCTGCGTGAAACCGGTCGCTTCACCTAACGCCGCGCTGATGATGCTGCCGCCGACATTGGTGGTGCGCGCATCGTTCTGAGCGAACTGATGCGCTGCGAAATAACGAGCGGCGCGCCCCAAATCGCTGTCGCCGAGCAACTTGAGATAGTTTCCAACTAACGCCGCTTTTTCAAGCTTCTTTGTAGTAGACGCAACTTGTTCCGCGACTTCGGCGAACCTTTGAAGCAAAGCGGCGTTTGCGCTAATCAGCAACGAATTCGGACCGTTTGAAGTCAAGTGTTATGGCTTTCCCGAGAAATCGCGATATGAAACTTCAAGTCTCTGAATTGAAATTACGAGGTTGCGCGACTGCAAAGCGGCTGTCAAGCGAGCAAGATTTGACGCTTGCGAAAGGACCACGCGGCGTAAAGAGAGTTTGGTGCGGTGTGCTACCTTCTGCTTTGTCAGAGCACGGGTTACAATCCTTTAACTCGGATAGCCGTTTCTAACGATCGCGCTGAAAGGTGTTTTGAGAAAGTGTTCTTACTGATTCTGGAGTCGCTCGGCAGTACTGAGTTAGTTTTCATCCTGGTGATGGCGTTGGTTTTTTTCGGCCCTCGTAAGCTGCCGCAGATCAGCCGCTCACTGGGAAAAAACCTCGCAGAGTTTCGGCGTGCTTCTGAAGACTTCAAGCGTACGTGGGACAAAGAGGTTAGTCTTGAAGACACCTCAGCGCTGACCGGGCAGAGTTCTATTCTGCAACCTGAAGTCCCAAACGCGTTGTTACAAGCTCCGAACATCACCGCCCTTTCTCCAGATGAAGTGATCGCTCGTCGCTCGAATGTTCCGGACCTGGATATTTCTTCCAACCCAACTGATTTGGCTTCTAACCGAAGTGAGCTTGAAAGTCTGACTGACGAACCACATCACTCGCCAAAGAATGATTGGTTGTGAGGCTGTCAGTCGCACCTAATTATTGATGTCAACTTTTCAAAGAGCACTCGGCGCAGGCAAAGCCAGGGAACAAGAACTCGGCGGCCAGATGTCTTTCCTCGAACATCTGGACGAGCTGCGAAGTCGTCTAATGCGCTCGCTGTTGTTTGTGTTTCTCGCCGCCACGCTTTGTTGGTTTGTTTCTGATCGCATTTACGCTTTTCTGGCGCGGCCCGTGGAGCGCGCTCTTGCCGAAGCACAACGACGCCAGGTGCCGATTAACGGCTTGACAGGTAACGAGACCATCCTGCCATTGACGTCGATTAAGGAAAACGACGTCGGCCGTTACATCTTTCCCGAGGAGACGAAGGTGGGGACGAGCGTTATGCCGGCGGGAGTTTCTGTGACCGCTCGGGCGGCAAAAGATGCTCATGGGGTGTTGGGATTGTTCACGGATGAGCCGCTATACGCGGGCGCCACCATCATCCCTAAAGGTGTTCGCCTTCCGGTCGACTTCACGGCGCTGCCGGAAGCGATGACAGGCGTCAACGACAAGTTGATCGTGACCAGCGCAATTGAACCGTTTTCTCTTTACGTGAAAGTTTCTTTGTATGCTGCGATTTGCCTTTCGATACCATTTCTACTTTGGCAAATCTGGGCATTTGTGGCCCCTGGGCTTTATCCGCACGAGCGGGCTTACGTAACGCCGTTTATCGCCCTCTCATCAATTTCGTTCGTGCTGGGAGCAGCATTCGCTTACAGGATTATTTTCCCCCCCGCGGCGAAATATCTGCTCGGGCTCGGCCAGGATTTTAGGCTCCTCCTGAAGGCCGACGACTATTTTGATTTCATCATCATTGTGATGCTTGGGATGGGGATAGTTTTTCAAATGCCGGCGATTACTTACGTGCTGGCTCGAATCGGCCTTGTGACTGCAAGATTTCTGGTAAAAATTTGGAAGACGGCATTGATCGTTATCCTGATCGCCGCAGCGGTTCTTTCGCCCACGAACGATATTCCAAACATGCTCTTGTTTGCGGCGCCAATGATCGCGCTCTACATTGTGTCGATATTTGTGGCCTGGATTTTTAGCCGCCCGCGCAGGACCGTCTAGGGCGCAAAAAGGCAACTAAAGGCCGCATTTCCGGCATCTTGACTGTGTTCCGGATGAAACCTAAAATCCTTTAGTTTTCGCAACGAGTTAGATTCATTGATGGTTTCCGTTTTCAGTCCCAAATTACGTTTACCTAAGTTTTCAGGAGTTTAGTTATGTCGTACCAGAATCCCTCTCTCCGCCTGGCCGTATTCGCGTTGTTGTTGTTTGGAACCGGCCTGCTTGGGTTCGCCCAGGATCGAGCGAAAAGCCAGGACCCGATGGACAAGGCCCGCAATGTCAAGCCCGAACTTAAGAAGGCTTACAAGGATTGGCTTGAGAAGGATGTCACTTACGTCATAACCGACGAAGAGCGCAAGGCTTTCAAGAAACTGGCAACCGATGACGAACGCGAGCGGTTTATCGAAGAATTCTGGCGCCGCCGCGACCCGGATCCCGACACCGATGAAAACGAGTTCAAAGAGGAATACTACGAGCGCATTGCTTACGCCAATGAGCACTTTGCTTCGGGCATCCCCGGTTGGAAATCGGATCGCGGACGGATCTGGATAATGTATGGCAAGCCTGACGAACTTGAGACCCATCCCTCGGGTGGCAGCTATGACCGTCCCTCGTACGAAGGCGGCGGCAACACCACAACCTATCCCTTTGAAATCTGGTTCTATCGTTATCTGGCCGGCGTAGGTTCAGGTATTGAAATTGAATTCGTCGATCCTACGGGCAGCGGCGAATATCGCATTGCGCGCAGTCCTGACGAGAAGGACGCCATGTTGAATATTCCGGGAGCGGGGTTGACGCTTTCCGAACAGTTGGGTCTGTCTGACAAAGCGGATCGAATTGGAGGTGTTGGTGGTGTCGGGAACACGCAATACACGCGAGAACAGGACAGCCCGTTCGCGCGCTTGCAGTTATTGGCAGATTTAGCTCGTCCCCCGCAAGTTAAATTTAATGACCTCGCATCGGCCGTTAATACCGGTGTGATCGAAGAGAATCCGTTGAACTTCGACGTACGCGTGGATTTCTTCCGCCAGTCAGACGAACGCGTGATTACGGCGATCACGATTCAAGTTGAGAACAAGGATTTAGTATTTCAGGACAGCGGTGGATTACTACAGTCGCGTATCAATATCTTCGGCAAGATTACAGCAGTCTCCGGTCGGCGCGCGGGCGTGTTCGAAGATCCGGTGATTACTACTGCGACCGCCCAGGAGCTGAGTGACGCGAAGGAGCGCAAGTCTGCTTATCAAAAAGCTGTGGCGCTTGCTCCCGGCACCTACAAAGTCGACGTGATCGTCCGCGATGTTGCTTCAGGCGCGACTGGCGTGCGGCACATCGCTCTTCCGGTTCCCAAGTATGATCCGCAGAAACTTTCAACCTCCACCCTGGTGCTGGCCGCAAGATTAGAGAGTTTGGTTGATCAACCAGCCGTTGGACAGTTTGTCATTGGACAAACAAAAGTGATTCCCAACGTTTCGGGAGTCTACCATCGCGGCCAACCGGTTGGCGTCTATATGCAGGTTTACAACGCCGGCATTGACCAGACGACTTTGCGACCTTCGGTCGATGTCGAGTATGCCCTGATGAAGGACGGCAAAGAAGTCGGCAAACAGACTGAAGATTGGCGCGGTCTGAGCGACTCCGGCCAACGTTTGACGCTGGCACGATTGATCGACACGCGACAATTGGCGGCTGGTGATTATGAATTGACGATTCGCATTCGCGATCGCGTCTCGGGTCAGGCGCTCTCGCCGGCAGCCAAATTCACTGTCCTGGCACAGTAAGCCCGCAAAATAGTAAATCGTGAATAGTAAATAGAGAGCCGAGCAGCAATAGGCTCGCTTACTATTCACGATTTACGACTCACTATTACGGTTGTTTCGTCTCCCCGTCACGAACTGGTCCCACACAAGAGGAGTCCTACCGTGTTGAAGAAGCCAGGCCTGCGTTTCGCTGCCCTAACTTTCTCGCTCCTGTTAATCAGCGTCTTTGCAATCGCGCAAGCTCAACAAACCAAATCTACAAAACAGACGCGACCGGCGAAACAGAATCAGAACCCTGACGAGAAGCAGCGCAAGGTCAAGGCCGAACCCAACGATGCGTATACTCGTTGGATCAATGAAGACGCGGCCCTGATCATCACGAACGCGGAACGCGCAGCTTACGCGAAGCTCAGGACCAACGAAGAGCGCGAACAGTTTATCCATCTTTTTTGGGACCGCCGCGATCCGACTCCAGACACAGAAGAAAACGAATATCGCGACGAACACTACGAACGGACTGCCTACGCGAACGAACACTTTGCGTCCGGCGTGCGAGGCTCGCTGACTGACCGCGGGCGAATCTATATAAAATTTGGCAAGCCCGACGAAATTGAATCTCATCCTGCCGGCGGCTCCTACGAGCGGATGTCGTATGAAGGTGGCGGAACGACTACGACCGTTCCCTTTGAGAAATGGTTCTACCGTAACATTCCTGGAGTCCGCAGCGGAGTTGAGATCGAGTTTGTCGATCCAACTGGCAGTGGCGAGTATCGTATCGCGCGCGATTTCAGTGAGAAGGATGCGAACGCGCATGCTCCTGGATACGTGCCGCCTTCTGACGTTGATGGCGGGTACGTTCGGGAGCAGGATTCGTTCTTCAGCAGACAAGCGCTGCGAAATGATCTTGAGAAAGCTCCAGAGTTCGCGCCCCAGGTCCTGGCTCTGATGAACGAGCCGAAGCTCGACGAGAATCCGCTTAACTTCGACATACGCGCGGATTACTTCAAGCTCTCCGACAATCGCGTGATAGCGGCTTTCACCGTACAAACAGAAAATCGTGATCTCGTTTTTACCCCCAGCGGCGGTTTGCAGACTGCCAAACTTAATATTGTGGGGAGGATCGTCAACTTACAGGATCGCCGCGTCGATGCATTCGAGGATGTGGTTTCAACGAGTGCGACCGTTGCGGAGTTGACCGAGATCAGGAACCGAAGATCGGCATACTCGAAAGTGGTGGTGCTGGCGCCCGGCCATTACAAAGTTGACGTCATCGTGCGCGACACCGAATCCGGAGCCGCTGGTGTCAGACATCTGGGAGTTGATGTTCCGAAGTACGAAGACGACAAACTCGCCACCTCCAGCATGATTCTCGCGGCCAGATTGGAGAACATGGAGGGCAGGGAAGCATCCAGTCAGTTTGTGATCGGCCAAACCAAGGTCATCCCTAATTTGACCGGGCTCTATCATCGCGGTCAGCCCCTTGGCGTTTACCTGCAGGTTTACAACGCCGGAATCGATCAAACGACTTTGCGCCCGGCGGTCGACGTTGAATACGCGCTCTCAAAGGACGGCAAAGAGATCGGGAAACAGTTGGAAGATTGGACCGGAATTAGTGATACGGGTAAGCGTTTGACCTTGGCGCGATTGCTGAGCACTCAAGCTTTAGCTCCGGCCGATTATGAGGTGACCATTCGCGTTAAGGATCATGTTTCCGGACAGGCACTGGTGCAGTCAGCGAAGTTCACGGTAGTGCCGTAAGAAGAACGTAAGTATTTACGATTCACTTTTCCGCAGTTTACACCTCACAAGAGGGAGCGAATGCAGTGCGTCACTGCTAATGCTAAAATAGTTTGCGAATGGACGAACGCACGCATCTGACAGGATTTACGCTCGCTCAAGTGGTCGAGTTCCTGCGAAGTCTGGGTGAACCTGATTATCGTGGCCGGCAAATATTTGCTGCCCTTCAGCATCGCCGGCTGCGAAGTTTCGCCGAAATGAGCGATCTTCCAAAAGCGCTGCGCGAACGTCTGGATCTAACTGCAACTGCCTCAACGCTCACGGTTGAGTCGCGCTATCTCTCCGCCGACGGTACGCGGCGTTTTCTGATGAAGACGCATGACAATCTGCCGGTCGAAACGGTCTTTATTCCGGAGGAGCGTCGCGACACGATCTGTTTCTCGTCGCAATCAGGTTGTCCGTTGCAATGCACGTTTTGTCTGACTGCGCAGCTGGGTTTGCTCCGCTCGCTGACGTCTGGAGAAATTGTCGAGCAGATAATAATCGCGCTCAACGACGCTTACGGTGTGGGGGAAACACTTCCGCGCGGCACCAACCTGGTCGGCATGGGCGCGGGTGAACCATTCCTCAATTTCGACTCGCTGTTGCAGGCAACGCGCATCATGGCTGATCCGCAAGGGCTGTTTATCGTGCCCCATCGCGTAACGGTTTCCACTGCTGGTGTAGTACCGCGTATTCGTGAGCTGGCCACGATTACGGATCGCCCCAACCTCGCGATATCGCTAGGAGCGGCGACTAACGAAATGCGCGATGTGCTGATGCCGATCAACAAGAAGTGGCCACTGGAAGAACTGCTTGGCGCCTGCAAAGATTTTGAGAAGACGTTGAAGACGGGCGAACGTTTTACGTTCGAATACGTGATGCTTGATGGCGTTAACGATTCTGACGAGCAGGCGCGGCAGTTGGCAAACTTGCTCAACCGGCATGAGCTGCACGCGAAGGTAAATTTGATTCCCCACAACCCGGCCGATCCGCTGCATTATCAACCGTCGCCTGCCACGCGAGTGGAGATGTTCAAAGGGATTCTTGAGTCGAAGGGCATTCAGACTTTCGTTCGCAAACCGCGCGGCCGGGATATCTTTGCCGCGTGTGGGCAACTTGCAGCGGTAACGCAAACGATTGGTTTGAATTCAAGCGCCAGGTTGCAGAATTGAAAACTGAATTAATATGTGTCTACTAAACAAACTTATTCTATCAACCGCATTGCTCTGTGTTCCGGCAAATTTCTTTGCGGCGGCGCTGCCGCAATCAACGCCAGATATCCCGGTCAATGGCTCGCTCGCCGCGAACAAGATTGGGCGCGGGCGAACGGTGCAGGGAACCATCGTCATGGACATTCCCTCCGGCTATCACGCGAACTCCAATCGTCCTTTGGAAAAATTCTTGATTGCGACTCAACTTCAGATTGAGGCGCCGCAGGGAATTCGCGTTGGACCGATAGCCTATCCGCGCGCCCTACTGCGTTCATTAAAGTTTTCGAAAAACAAAGTGTCGGTTTTTGAGGGCCGCACAACCATACGTTTCAGTCTGACTGTGCCCAGCGGCTTCAGTGGAAATTCCGCCGAGCTGAAGGCGCGTTTGCGGTTTCAAGCCTGCAACGATGAAACCTGCTTCCAGCCGCAAACACGCGAAGTGAAAATGTGGCTGGGCGTGGAATAAGAAAAGTAAATCGTAAATAGTGAATCGTGAATCGTGAATCGTGAATAGATAAGAGGTGCCTAAGTAACGCTCCTTCAATTCACGATTCACTATTTACGATTTACATGTTTGCTTTTCCAATCACCGACATCAGCCGTCCTACTTTTCCTCGAGTTGCCTTTTCCCGACGGTAGGAGAAAAACAGATCGGTGCGGCACATTGTGCACAGCGGTGCAACGTTGATGTTGTCCACTTCAACTCCCGCCGAAATCAACTGAGCTCGATTCGCCTGGAGAAGATTTATGCAGGCGTGGTTCGCGCGGGTCTCGGTGAAGAGTTGCTGATCTGGAAACCTGGACTTGAACGGAGCAATCACGTCGGTTCCCACTTCATAACAACAAGCGCCCGCGGCAGGACCGATCGCAACGCAGACATCGCGTGCGTTGGTTTTGTAAGTCACTGCCATTTGCTGTAGTGCCTTAGTCACAACTTCGGCCAGGGTGCCGCGCCAGCCCGCATGTACCGCGGCGAACGCACCCGAATTCGGGTCGCCTATCAATAGCGGAACGCAGTCGGCCGTCTTCACTCCAGCCAGAACACCACTCGCATCGCTGACGATCGCATCGCAGTAGATTGTATCCCCCCGCGCGTCTTCCGCGGGCCTGGCTGCGGCAAGATCGCTTACGACTCGCACATCAGCACCATGAACTTGCCAGCAGCCCGCGAGCGCCCACTCGCCCGACTCGGTCGGGAAAAGCTTGAGAAAGCGGCGACGATTCTCCAGAATGTTTTCCGCAGAGTCTTCGTTGAAGCCGGCAAGATTGAGCGCGTTTTCGGGCATCGGGCTGGTTCCGCCCATGCGAGTCGAAAATCCGTTGGCAAAGCCGGCTGCTTCCAGCGGTGCGCAAATCAGCGCTCGAACACCGTCAAGCTCGCGCCAGTAGAAACCGGATCGTTCCAGGTCGTCGTCGTTTATGATCGTTGGCATTGGTATAGACATTATCGAAGTTGCGCGCGTTCGCGAAGTGCTGCTGCGGACTCCACGCTTTCGCGAGCGTGTGTTCACCCCGGCCGAACAGGCTTATTGCGATAGTCGCGGCGCGGTGGCGGCGCAACATTATGCCGCGCGCTTTGCGGCAAAAGAAGCGACGCTGAAAGCTTTGCAAACTGGCTGGCGCGGCGGGATTGCCTGGCAGGATGTTGAAGTTGCTGCGCGTGATTCAGGCGCACCCTACCTGATACTTCACGGCCTGGTGCTGGAACTCTTTAACTCATCAAATGCGACTGCATCCCACCTTTCCATTTCGCATACCACCGAACACGCAATCGCGCAGGTGGTGTTGGAACGCGAACGCTAATCAAGTTACGCACGACTATGGCGCCCGATGTGCGGAAGCGCTGAAAGCGAATAGACATTTCTCTCTTGGCTTCGCCGTCTGATGTGCGGAAGGTCTCTGACCTTCCGAAATGTTCTTATCAAATCTAGGGCTACGCCCTTCGCCATTTGATTTGATCGATGTCAACCTTCAATGGTTCATCATCCATCGGGCATCGCTGCCAAATCCTGGCACTGGAGTAACGGTAATCAGTCGCTCTTTCCACCATCCCCGCCCTGACCGGATTGAGGTGTATGTAATTGACCTTTTGCATGAAGACGCGTTCGCTGAAAACTGAAAGCACATTCTTTTCTTGTTGCCAGAGTGAATGGGTGTGCTTGCGTTTCCACTCCTCGTGCCGCAGTTTTGCCAATGAGGTTTGATAGTTCTTCTCTTTCAGGTAATCAATTACTCTCCGGCCCGTGATTCCCTTGATATAACGTAGAACAGCGGCTGAGCTCTTTGGACAATCTGTGAGCAGATGAATGTTATCCAGCATGATCACGTACGCAAAGAGTAAGAAGCCGCCAGAATTGCGTGCTTCGTCAATCGCCTGACAAACTATATTTTTCAGCGCGTCCGTTTGGAATACTGGCAACCGATCTTTAGTAACGATACTGATGTACAACGCTTGGGAATCTCGTGAGATTTGAAATATTTTGGCAGGCATTCCAATGGGGCAAAGCCGCAAAGTTAGTAATGGTGCTTACGGAAGGTCAGAGACCTTCCGCACATCGGCGGGCAAGCCCGAAAACCATTCTTATCTGATCCAGTGAGACTTCGGAAGGATGAGAGAGCCACCCCTCGTTTCGAGTCGATGCAAGGATTTTCGTAATTGCGGGATTCTGAGGACGGACTACCGCATGTCGTTGACGAGCGTCTTCTTGCCGCGCAGATCCATATCCACGCGCGTCTGGTTACGCGTCAGCAACGGGCGAAACTCAAGTACGCGGCCAGTTGATCGTGAGTGTTGAGTCAGAAGTTGTTCACTGCCGCGATCGCTTTCGGCAACATTTCCTTCACCGATTCCACTTAAGTCAGGCAGATTCCCATGTAGCAAACAGTCGACGTTAGGTGCGAGCCGCTCAGTAACCGCAATCAGCTCGCGATGCGGACAGGAGAGGGTTGACAGGGCGCCGTTATCAGCATCAATTTCCACGAATTTTATTCCTTCCGGACAATCAAAATTTCTGCCACCCAGGTCGGGTTCTAAATCCACCGCCGCCTTCATGAATTCCGACCAAGCAGGCAGTGCTGCCTCGGCGCCCGTCAGTCCCAGTTGTTTGTTGTCGTCGTAACCAATCCAAATCGCGCACACCAGATTCGGCGTATAACCTACGAACCAGCCGTCGCGCGAAGTGCCGGTCTTTCCAGCCGTCGCTGTGCCGCGAACTGCATCGCGCGCACTGCGAGCCGTGCCATGATCGATGACGGCAGCAAGCATGTTTGTGATCATGTATGACGTGGTCGGACTAATAACCTGCGTCTCTGGACCAGCATCGTTGGCGACATGTTTGGCGGGCGGCTCGCCCACACTCAAGACTACTTTTGGCTGCACGCGATGGCCGCCATTCACGAAAGCTGCGTAGGCGGCAGCCAGCTCGAGCGGCGTGACTTCCTTGGTTCCCAGGGCAAGCGACGGGTACCGTTCCGGTTTTGGCAGTCCAAACCTCTCCGCGAGGTTTGCGATTCGCGCCAAACCAGTTTGCAAAGCAATGTCGACGGTAACCACGTTTAGCGACTTAACCAACCCGGTGCGCATGGTTACGTCGTGCATCGAGTAGCCGCCGCCGAAGTTTGCTGGTCGATAGATCTTATTGCGATCGTAAACAAAGTCGTGCGGAGCGTCGTCGAACATCTGCACTGGAGACATGCCATCTTCGATCGCCGCCGCGTAGACAAACGGTTTGAAGGTTGAGCCCGGCTGCCGGCGCGCGTCAGTGGCGCGGTTGAGTTGGGATACTGCGTAGTCGCGACCGCCGACCATCGCCAACACGTTTCCGGTTTTTGGGTCCAGTGCTACCAGGGCGGCCTGAGGTCGTTCAGCCTGATCCTTACGAAGCGCATCGAGCCGATCCAGTTGTTGCTTCAGCGCCGCTTCTGCAAGTTGCTGCAGATCGAGATCGATGGTCGTGTAGATTCTTTGGTGTGCGGCTGAAGCATCCGACTGTGAATCTGCAGCGCGATTAACGTAGTCAACGAAGTATGGGGCAAGGGAGTTATCGGAGTGCGACGACGCCGCTACGACAACAGGCTCCGATGAAGTCGCTGAGGCTTCGCCCGCCGCTATCCAACCGTCGCGCGTCATGGCCTCGAGCACCACATTTCGGCGCTGTTGCGCAATTTCCGCGTGCTGCGTGGGCGAATAGCGCATGGGGCCCTGAATCATTCCCGCAATCATCGCAGCTTCTCCGAGCGATAAATCTTTCAATTCCTTTCCGAAGTAAATTCGAGTTGCTTCCTCGACACCGCGAACTGCCACCGCGCCGCGTTGGCCCAGATAAACTTCGTTGCAGTAAAGCGCGAAAATGTCTTCCTTCGAGAGTCGCCGTTCCAACGAGTATGCCAGCATTGCTTCTGCGTACTTTCGTCGCAGCGTACGCTCCGGAGTTAGATAGGTGTTCTTGACCAACTGCTGGGTGATCGTCGAACCACCTTGCCCCATCCGATCTTCGCCCGCGTTATGCAGCAGCGCGCGCGCAATGCCGAATACATCAACCCCGGGATGTTGAAAGAAGCGGTGGTCTTCGGTGGAAAGAATTGCGTGAACCAGGACCGGTGGGATTTCTGAGAAGCGAACTGCCTCGCGCTTGCCTGCTTTGGTTAGCGGATCGTTGGAAAGAACTTCAGGCTCGAGTGTGAACGAATCGATCGCAATGTCATCATCAGTTAACGCCGAGATCGTTTTGTCGTCAGTAAAGGTGACTTTGACGATTGCCGCTCGGGCCTGGTTGGCGTTAGGTCGAATTTCAACGTCGGTGGCCGACTCGCGGAAACTACCACTCCACACATTACTGCCTTCCGATTGCACGTATCCGGCCCGCTTCAACGCGACGATCAAACCAGCGCGCGAAAGTTTTTGTCCCACCTGCAGCGAACGGGGTGCTGCGTATAGCCCTGGGCGACTGGTCAAATAGCCGCTCGCAAGACGCGCGTCAATTACTCGTGAATAGTACCGGTAAGAACTGAGCAGCATGTCGCCACCAACAATCAGGGCCAACAGCAACAGCCCGAATAGCGAACGAAGCAGGCGGCGCCGATTGCTCAAGGGGTCGTCATGAAACAGGGAAGCGAGATTTGACGCAAATTTGCGCAGTGAGGGCAAGCGAGTGGAGTCCGGGATCGATGTGACTTCGATGGCCATGTCGGGGCGGATGGCAAACTGCTCAAACCAGCAAATAGCTGGACAAGTATCAATTTTGGCAAAGATTCACGGAGATCATCCGGGGAATTTCTTCGCCGTAACCCTGCAGTGCTTCCAAGTTTTCCGAATGCTTATATAGAGTGTTAATGGCAGAAGAATTCTTGAGTTGTGCTCATTCCATTCGCGAACTTTTACGAAAATTTGGATTAGAAAACATTCGACTCTGTCCTTGCGCAGGTTCGATGGTTCTCTATAATGAGCCCACACTGTTTCTTTAGATCACATTCGGAGTTCCCTTATGCCCAAACCAAATCATATTGAAGCTGGGTCCGGCGATGTGCTGTTGCTGGCCGGCACGATGAAAGGCGCGTTTGTGCTGCGCTCAGACAAAGATCGGCAACAGTGGGAAGTGGGCGGACCCTATTTCCCAGGCCGTGCGATTTATGCGCTGGCTTACGACGATCGCAACGGCCGGCAGCGACTTTGGGCGGCAGTTAATAGTTCTTACTGGGGCTCATACTTGAGTTCCTCCGACGACTTCGGAAAAACCTGGACTGAGCCGGAAACCTACGGCGTAAAGTTTCCGGAAGAGGCCGACTCGTCAGTAAAACAGATCTGGCAGATTGCCATGGGACATCCGGACGAACCCGACACTCTTTATTGTGGCGTTGAACCAGCGGCGTTGTTTAAGTCAACTGACGCTGGTGAGAGTTGGGCGCTCGTCAAAGGACTTTACGATCATCCGCATCGTTCGCAGTGGATGCCGGGAGGCGGCGGACTTTGTTTGCATACAATTCTGCCCGACCCTTCAAACAACCAACGCTTGTTCATCGCGATCTCGACTGGGGGTGTTTATCGCACCGACGACGGTGGCGAGAATTGGCAACCGCGTAACCAGGGCGTGCGGGCGCAGTTTCTGCCGGAAGGGCAGCAGTATCCGGAATGGGGACAATGTGTTCACAAGATTGTCAGCCATCCAAACCAGCCAGAGCGGATGTTTTTGCAGAACCACTGGGGTTTGTACCGGAGCGAGAACGGCGGCGATTCATGGACCGACATCGCCAACGGTGTGCCGTCGGATTTTGGTTTTGCGATGACAGTCGATCCAAACAACGTGGACAGCGTATTTATCGTCCCACTCGAGTCAGACGAATTTCGCTGCACGCCGGAAGGCAAACTGCGACCTTATCGAACGCAGAACGCTGGTGAATCGTGGGAGGCAGTTGGCAATGGTCTGCCGCAGGAGAACGCGCTGGAGACGGTTTTGCGCGACGGCTTATCGGCAGACAGTTTGCAGCCCACTGGAATCTACTTTGGTACGCGAAGTGGAAAGCTGTTTGGCTCTGCCGATAGCGGTGAGTCGTGGAATGCGATCCTCGAAAGTTTGCCACCGGTAGTTTGCGTGAAGGCAGCGCTGGTGCAGTAAGCTCACAACGCAAATCAACATAAGGGAAACCTATGAAGAAATTTCTCGCAGGATTTATGGTCGTCCTGTCGCTGGTAGCAATCGCGGCAGTCGTCGGGGCCCAGGATAAGAAGGAACCCGAGTACAAGATGGTTGAGTTTCACATGGCTCTGCTGAAGCATGGGCCAAACTACAACGCTGCGGGAATGCCAAAGGAAATGCAGTCGGCGCACATAGCGAATGTCATCTCGCTGCTTGAATCGGGAAAAGCCGTCATTGCCGGACCATTTGCAGACGATAGCGACATATTTGGCGTTCTTGTCTTCCGGGCGAAGTCTGCTGAGGAAGCAAAAGCCTGGGCCGAGGCTGATCCCGCGGTGAAGGCCGGCTTCTTCTCCGCCGAGCTGCATCCATGGTGGGCTGGGGACATTCTGAAGCAGCCGGCTGTTCCAATGAAGATGACGACCGCTTACATCGGCTTCCTGACGCGCGGCGCAAAATGGACGCCGGAAAAGACTCCCGACACTGAGGAGTTGCAGAAGGCGCATCTGGCAAATATCAATCGTTTGGCTGAAACGAAAAAGCTGGTGATTGCCGGGCCTTTCGGAGACAACACGGATCTGCGCGGAATCTTTGTTTTCAAAGTCGCTTCGCTCGAGGAAGCAAAAGCTTTGGCTGAGACTGACCCGGCCGTGCAGGCCGGTCGACTCGCCATCGAGATGCACACCTGGATGGTGCCGGACGGTATACTGCCGTAGTAATTCATGATCACTTTCAACGTCACTGGATTCTTAACTGACTTTACCGGTGGACAGAGCCAGATCATCGTTGACGCTCCGGCTACAACGGTGGGTGAAGCGCTTGATAGTTTGTGGCGCCGGCACGTTGGCCTGCGCGATCGCGTGCTCAATGAACAGGGGAAGCTCCGGCAGCACGTAAATATTTTCCTAAACGACGACAACGTGCGGCGTAAGGAGTTGCTCGATACGACGTTGCCCGAGAATTGCGAGATTACAATCTTGCCGGCGGTCAGCGGGGGAGGGCAGTGAAAAGTGAAAAGTGAAGAGTGAAGGATGCAAAGTGAAGGGCAAGAACCTCCTATTCTTACTTTTCACTTTTCACCGACCCCCGGAACTTAGTCGATAGCACACCCGTATAACCCTGCACCATGTATTGTCCCACCTGCGGTTCAGAGGAACGCCAAATCAGCCAGTATTGTCGCGCTTGTGGCACAGACCTGGGTGGTGTACGCCGGGGCCTTGAGCGGCCTGACACAATCACCGCATCGGCGGTCTCCGCACGCGAAGAGATTAGCCGGGCGATGGCTGAGAAGATCCGCGAGATGGAAGGCTCGCGTGAACTCAAACAGGTAGCAGAAGACGTGCTGCCGCAGCTTGAGAAGTTTCTCGAGTCACCTGAAGAGAAGCGACTGCGGCGAGTGCGCGCCGGCGTGGTGACTGCGGCTATTGGTTTGGGTGGCGCGCTTCTGATCTTTCTGATGAGCCTGGCATCCCACGATCTAATTCCGTTTATTTCGCTGGGAGTGGCGACCTTCCTGATAGGCATTGGTCTGGTGATCAACGGCCTGGCGTTTACCATTCCACGAAAAACTCTTGCCGACCGTTCAGATGACGCGCGAGCGCAAAGGGAACTGGAGGCGATGGCCGCTAAGAACGGCTATGCTCCCAGTCAACTCTCCGGAACTTCTCAAGCGACCAATGAACTGAACGAGCGGATTGCCGGTCGACCATCCGTCACCGAACACACCACCCACCACCTCAACGCAAAGAAGTCGTAAGCCTTCGGTTGTAATTAGAAACTTAGGACGTGAAGTCGCGAACGTCCTTGAACGGAGTGGCGGCATCTTCAAAGTTGGGGCGATAGTAGAAAGCGGCGCCGTCAAACTCCTGCTGCCAACCTTCTTCCATTTTCAATTCATCGAGTGCGGTGAGTGCGCGCAGCCACTCAGTTTCAGTAATGCGGCGCGATAGCAGAATGTGCCGTTTGCTGGTCGCTGCCTGGTGGGTAGGGTAATACTGGGCCATTAGCGAAATAGCAATACGCGGGCTCAACTCGTCTTTGATCCACTCAAGTGACTCGCGCACGCCTGCAATGTCGTTTGGCAAAACTAACAGTCGAATAATCAGCCCGCGCTGCAACAAACCATCCGCGTTGAAAACCAATTCATCGCCGACCTGGCGGTACATCTCCGCGATGGCGCGGCGCGCATGCTCTTTGTAGCCAGGCACTTTCGAGTAAAGATAACCAGCCTCGTCTTCCGCATACTTGAGATCCGGCAAGTAGACGCCGACGATCCCTTCAAGCAGCTTCAGCACCTCGACCGAATCGTAGGCGTTGGTGTTGTAGACAATCGGAAGTTTCAATCCCGCTTGAGCGGCGAGCGAAATGCTGCGAGCCAATTGCGGCGCAAAGTGTGTGGGTGAAACGAAGTTGACGTTGTGACAACCCTTTGCCTGCAACTCAAGCATCATCTCCGCCAGGCGCTCGTGAGTTATTTCATTCCTGAGTTGTTCTTTATGTGTTTGCGAGATCTGATAGTTTTGGCAGTAGACGCAGCGCAGGTTGCAGTTGCCGAAGAAAATGTTGCCGGCGCCGCCTTTGCCAACCAGCGCGGGCTCTTCTCCGAAGTGCGGAGTGTAGGACGATACGATCGGCAGCCGCCCGGAATAGCACGCTGCGATATCGTTTTGTAGACGATTGTTTAGACAGTCGCGCGGGCAGACGGTGCAGCGCTCAAGCAAGGCCTCAAGCGCTGCAACGCGGTCCTTGAGCTCTCCGGTGGCGAGTAGTTCCAGGTAGCCGGGAATCGACGGTGCCGCGGACTTGTTCATTTTTTTCTCGTCTATCAAATCTAAAATCTAAAATCTGAGATCTGCAATCCGGGATCTGAGATCTCAGATTCCATCACTTGTGACTGCGAAAATGCACAAAATGCGGCTTGTGTTGCTCGACTAAATCCGCCGGCGCCACCCTCGTGCTTTGACCCCAGATGAAATCCATCTCCGCGTGAATTGTGCTTAACGCCAGGCGCGCTTCGAAGATTAATAGCATGCTGCCGTAAAAAAGAAAGCACGCGCCCAACAAGCCGACTATCACCGGTACGTAGTTGTAACGCGGACTGCTGGGGATGACGGCAACTACGCCGATGGCGACGCTGGTCGCCACAAACAACCCCGTCGCCAGGTAAAACACCACCATCGAGCGTTGCAGAATGCGCGCCCGGCTGGTCAGCTTGTCCAGTTGCGCAAAGATGACACCCTGCCGCTCTTTAGTTTCATCTGACTTCTTAGCGGCAAGCTCTTCCAACTTGTCCGACAAGCCGCGGACACGATCCACGACCCGACCCAACCGTGACGAGGTCGACAGAATCATGCTGCCGCACGCGGAGATCAAAACGGCCGGCGTAATCATCGCGGTCAGCACGGCCACCGCTGAAGATGTGGGATCCACTATTAACTGCGATTAGTGCCGGCGTCCTCTACGGCGCCTATGTGTCGTAGGCTTCGTGATCGATTTCACGTCCGTCGTTTCCACCGGCTTTTTCGGCTTCATCTGTTGTTGAATCAAATCCATCACCATCTGCTGCGGAAAATCCGCATTGAACAACACTTCATCACCCTCTGCAGCGATCGAGAGGCGGGTCAGCAGGGATTGGGCCGCCGGGTCCTTTATTGAGCTGGTGGCATATCGCAACAACATCGTGTAGAGGTTAGCCACAATCTTTGCGGTGTCGGGATTGTCAGCATTGCTTACGCCGCGGATCATGAAATTTGACGCATCCATTGTCAGCGCCGCATAGAAGTCGCCAATTTTTGAGTCACAACGAGGCGCTCGTGGATTTGTTTCAGTGCCCTGCATGCCGAAGCTTTTTGTAAAAGCACCGATTGGCGAACCGGCGTAACTTATCAGCGCATTCGGGTCGCGCACCAGGAGGCTCAAAGCTTCCTTGCTGATGTGTCCCCTGCCTTCGCTGGCGTCGATTGCTTCTCGCAGATATCCCGGACTGCCGGCCGCGATGGTATTGGCGTTGAGCGCCACCACCCCAAATTCCGAAAAAGATTTGAGCAGCGGAGTTTTTTCTGACTCTTTCGCGATCTGATCAATTGTTATGAGTTCGATCGTCTTGCTGCCATACTTCTCATCGCGAAGTTTTCCGCCCGAGGCCACTCGCGCCAACCCAATCAACGCTTCAGCGCTGAAATCTCCACTCGAGACCACCAAGATTTCCGGCGCCTGGAAGTTGAGATCGGCCGTCGGTTTTTTGAAACGGATCGTCATGACTACGTAATCGATCTTCGCCGGATCGATGCCCGCTTGTTGTTTAGCGGCTTCAAAGCCTTTGCGCATCTCCTCCAAATCTTTTGGTGGTAAAAACTTCGGTAAAACTTCGTTAAAGATGCGTTGAGGATTGATATAGATCAGACCATCAGCCTCAGGGAGACTAGCAAGCGAATTGATTACTGACTGAGGAAGCGGAGCGGTTTTCGAAGTTAATGGCGTGGCGTTACTCGCAGCCAACTGTTCACGGTCAGATGCCGGTGCAGTTTGCGCCTGAATGTTTACCGCACCGGCACATAGCACCAAAAGAATTACTACGAGGGGACCAAATAGTTTTCTCACAATCACAAGCCTCCATTAGGGGTTTTGTTTATCTTCACACAAGATCGTTGATTACTGATAGCGCTTTTAGATCCAGTCCAGCTTGGGTACGGTAAACTCATCGCTCACGTTCCCGGTATTTAACGTCGATGCCGGTTCGAAGAGAAGCACCTCAGCTTCTTCATCAGCAACTGGCCGGTGTTCCACTCCGTGCGGCACAACCATGAACTCTCCCGTTTCCAGCCAAATTTCCTTTTGTTCTCCGGGCGCAGGAGAATTATCGTTGACCTCGCGAAACTCCATCCGGAATCTACCTTTCACCACCAAGAACATTTCGTCTTCAGTCTCATGATGATGCCAGGTAAACGGACCTTTGAACTTTACCAGTTTGAGATATTGTCCGTTTAGCTCACCAACGATCCGTGGGTTCCAATGATCGCTAATGAGTGAAAGTTTCTCGCTAAGATTGATCTTTTTCATGGGAGTAAAAAGGAAAGAGTGATCACGTTCCAAGGTTTTCACTTAGGCAACCCGTTGCCAAACGACTTGCTCGCCTTGAGGCCCCAGGCCGTAAATCTGGTTTTGGTCAAAAGTACTCACGCGTAGCACAGTTGCGAAAGGGGATTGGTTAAACCCATCCGTCACCATCCCCTGCATGTAAACCTGATTGAACTGATTAATTGACCAGCGTCCCATAGAGTTCCAACCCATGGGTGTTTGTCGCGCCTGAAATGAGCCGTCTAGCGACATCCAAATCGCAGCGGTAACTTGCATCATCGGGTAGGTAGCCGTGGCCATCCATTGACCGGGCAACACTTGAAAGAGGTTGAGCTGCGGAGGTACGAAAGCTGGCGGCGGTGGCTGCTGCGGCTGTGGCATCGGCTGCCGATTGATTGGCTGCTCATTAGCCTGTCGCTTCTGACCCAGCGCTACGTGCAGTCTTTGCAGCGCTTCATTGTAATCTTGTGTGAAGTCGATCGTCTGACGCCTTGTGAGGAGTAGTTCCAACTCTTCCGGAGTGTCGCATGGTTGGTACATGATTGGGATGATTCGCTTGTCATGTTTGTCTGCCAGCGATAGCTCCTGTCCGACCTTTGTCGACTTGGCAGAATTTGGCGACAGCACCAGCAGGAAATAAGAGCAGGCACGAATCGCACGGCTGATTGCAGTGTTCCAGTCATCCCCGCCGGAGATATCGGCGCGGTCGGTCCAAACGTCAAACTTGTCGGCGGCAGCGCTCTCGATGTCGCGAGCCAGCGTATCAACAAAGTCCTTATCGGCCCGGGCGTAGCTGACAAAGATTTGGTCCATGGTTGGGCCTCCGTGGTAAGCATCTTCTGGCAATGTTCGCCGAAGGAAGACGCCAGAAGACGGGAACAAAATCGACTGGCTGCCTGAGGAGGCACGATTGTAACACGGCGAATTAGCGTTTCATTGCGCGAAGATCTTATCGAGCAACTGCGCTAGACGGTACCCGCCTTTCGCCAATTGCTGGCGGACTAGTTTGCGGCTCACTTTTTCGTAGTTGGCCGGCAGGGTGATGTCGTAAAAGGTGTCGGTAACCGCCTGGCCATCGCGCATGACGGGCTGTCCGTTGCTACTCGTCACCGTTACCGTGCGCTGCCGGGTAATTCGCAGGCCGTTGTAGGTGTAGTCTCGGGATTGGTGCAGGGAGTCGGTCGCCCACTGCGCGCCCCAGGTTCGAAGGGGACCGTACGTGTTCCAACTCGATTGTGGACGCACAGTCTCTTTCAAAAACGATCCCAAAGCATCTGGAGTTGGTTTATCAGTTAGCTGCATCAGTGAAGTGACCAGGTCAAAGTCCCAATATCCATGCAACTTCTTTTTGTCGTTATCGATAATCAACTGATTGGCGCCATTGTCGCTGGGAAAGTTCTTTAGCTTAATCATCCGGGGATCTCTGGCGATCACGATGGCGCCGTTGGGACCGTTGACATTAATGAAGCCGCAGCCGATGTGCAGCGGCTGATGCATGTCGCCGAGAAAATGGACTAACAACTTCAACGCCTGGCGTTGACTGAGCGGATGGTCCGGATCAGGATTTCCCTGCAGCGTGCGAATACAAACGTTGAGCATGTGCACGACGTCGTTGCCAGGGGTGAAGCCAGTGCACGTTTGATAGTTCTTACAATCAAGAGGCAGGTCGACGTAATGCCACTCGCCGTTTTTCTCGTTGTGCGTCACGTCCTGCAGAAATGCATTCGTGTCCGGATCTGGATCTGTCTTGCCGATGCGGTACTTAACGGTATCAGCCCAGCTGGCGATGTTCGCTAGTGTTTCGCCGGGTGCGAGTATCTGCGCGATTCTTTCGGCAGTTCTCCGCTTGATCCGCAGCGACGCTATCTTGCCGACGGTCTGGTGGCCGTTGTCTCCCCAAGCGAAAGCCGAAACTGCCGGAGCAAGTAAGATAATCCCGCTAAGCAGTAGAGAAAACGTTCTTTTCATATGTGGCTTTCGCATCAAGAAACCTCGTCCCCGAATTTTAGGAGCTTAGAATAACTACCAGCTGGCTGATGTCAAAGGCAGGCATACCTACGGGTCTTTTTTGCGGTTCGCAGCGAAGCCTCGCATGCGATATGCTGTGAACCTCGCAGGATTCCAACCAGGAAGAGAAAAAATTTGCTTAACTTTGCGATTCAAACCGCTCGCGACGCCGGCGCCATTCTGGCGGATCGTCTGGGACGAGCGCTGCAAGTGTCCAACAAAGGCGCTATCGATCTCGTCACAGAAGCCGATCTGGCCTCGGAAAAACTAATCATCGAACGCATCAAGTCTCATTATCCACGACACGCGATCCTCGCAGAAGAGTCTGGCTCGACGGCCGGAGTTGAAGTTGTACCGGGAAAGTCTGAGTGGCAGTGGATCGTCGATCCGCTTGATGGCACGACAAACTATGCCCACGGCTACCCGTGTTTCTGTGTTTCGATCGCGCTTGAGCGCGCCGGCGCAATTGAGGTGGGAGTCATCTACGATCCCACGCGGGACGAAATGTTTGCGGCTGAGCGCGGCCAGGGCGCGACGCTCAACGGCCGGCGCGTGCGCGTGTCCACGGTTGATGAACTTAACAGTGCGATGCTCTGCACCGGTTTTCCCTACGATGTTCGAGAACGGCCAAACTTCGCGCGCGAATTCGCAAACTTCACAATGGCCGCCCAGGCAGTCAGACGCGACGGCTCGGCGGCGATTGATCTTGCCTATGTCGCTTGCGGGCGTTTCGATGGTTTTTGGGAAGACGGGCTAAGGGCCTGGGACGTTGCTGCGGGCGTGTTATTAATCGAAGAAGCCGGAGGACGAGTAAGCGACTTTACTGGTGGTGCTTTGAACGTTTTTACGCCGAAGGTGCTGGCCAGCAATGGTCTCGTGCATAACGCAATGATGGGTGTGTTAGGAACAAACCATTCTACAGCGCCGATCGGATAATCTCGGCGAGGCGTTCTGTTTCGCGGCGAGCGCAGGCGCGTGGCTCTTCACCCGGCAGTTGTTTCACGTGCAGCAGCGGATGATAAATAATCTCAACTTTTCCCGGCCGCGGAAGTAATTTGTTCGACCCCCAGACACGGTTGCCGCCGCGAATAGTTACCGGAAGAATCGGAACACCGGTCTCGAGCGCCATCCGCACCGCCCCGCCTTTCATGCGGACCATCGATCCGTCCGGCAACCCGCGACCGCCTTCAGGGAAAATCACAATCACTCCGGAATCGCGGAGCCAGGTTAGTGAACGGCGAATCGCCGCCGGATCGCTTCCTTCGACATTTAGCGGCCAAGCGCCCAGCAGCTTAATAGCCTTGCCAACCAGCGGCCACGAAAACGCTTCACTCCACGCGAGAAATCTAATTGGACGTTTGATTGGCAGCGCCAGCCAAAAAGGATCGCCGTAGCTCTGGTGGTTCGCTGCGATGATGAGTCCGCTGTGTTGAGGAACATTTTCAACGCCTTGATAGTCTAGCCGCCAAAATAAGTTACTGCCGAAACCGATCACCGGCCGCAGCAGGCTGATCAGCCAAGGCATCGCCGTCTCAGGTCGCTTTGAGTTGCCGCCCGCTTTCTTGTCTGAAACTGTTTCCGAATTACTCACGTGACTTAGAGAGAGTTAGTTTAGAGGGGGAAGAATGAGTATGTCGGGAACCAAAACCATTTGCATTCATATGAACCCTGCGTCCCGATGTCATAGCGGCCACTCACGGTCGATGAACTCAACGTGAATTCGCTTTACGCCCGTCGCGCCCATGCTTGATCCTCGCACAGCAGCATAGGCTGATATTTTAAACTGCTCGCTCGACAAGCGAATAAACCGACCTACGGGCAGATTAAGCTCGGTATAGATTGCGGCGCCTTTCTCACTGATGTTTTCAGTGACAGTATGTTCGCTAGCCTCCACCGTGCCGCTTTCATTGAGAATTTCAATCAACATATCAACTGGAATATTGTGACGCGTTCGATATCGCTTGTCAGACGGATCCAACTCCGTCGCTGCCCACTCTTCAAGGGTGGCTAACTGTCCCGGAGTTACAGCGCCCACGTCGTAACGCTTTGATGGATTTCCTTCATAGCTGCGGGGCGGTTGTTTTCCGACGAATGCAACACCAACCTCAAACCGGGGTGGCTTAACATCCGGGGACATTGGCCGGACATAACGTACTACAGCCCAAACTTTGTACTGGTCTTCAGCGTGATCGAAGACACGCAATTGCCGCGGCATCGGAATGGTCATGTGCACCAGGCGGCCTTTTTCAATCGGACGCTTCAAAGTGAAACCCGCGCCAAACGGCGTGACATCGAGAAGCCGCGTAATCTCGCTCCACTCCATTTCCGCCGTCTCCCTACAGCGCACGCGGACTGGAAGTTTGAGTTCCAATCGTTCACGAATGCGCTTCCAATTTCGCGGATCAGACATAATGCGGTTGGAGTTTTGATCCGCTTGACGCAGATCAAAATCCGAGTGACTACGGGCCCCTTGTCCGGCTGTTAGCCCTGAATCCTGACGAGCAGCCGAAGCTATTGATTTTACAAGGGTTTCAGGGCTTTTTGCGGTTGCCAAAAAGCCCCTTTCAAGCTACAATAACACTTACTTTCAAAGCTCTTTTTGAGCTACTTGATACGCGCCCTTTTGAGGCCGAAATTCTGCGCCGACGTGCGCTTGCTTCAACACCAATACGGAGTCCGGCAAACGGATGATTTCCGAGTCCTTCGCGTGCTGGTGCGTCACAGTTTAACAGTTAAATCGGCTGAGGGCGGATTGTACTGGAAAGGTCAACGGGATGGAAACAGCTTCCGAACACAAACCAATAAACATCGAAGACGAGATGCGACGCTCGTATTTGGACTACGCGATGTCCGTGATTATCGGACGGGCGTTGCCGGATGTGCGAGACGGGCTCAAGCCGGTCCACCGGCGCGTGCTCTGGGCGATGCATGAACTTGGCAACACTTATAACAAGCCGTACAAGAAAAGCGCGCGCATCGTCGGTGATGTGATCGGTAAGTACCACCCGCATGGCGACACTGCGGTTTATGACACGATCGTCCGTTTGGCGCAGGAGTTTTCAATGCGCTATCCATTGATCGATGGCCAGGGAAACTTTGGTTCGGTCGATGGCGACGCAGCAGCGGCGATGCGCTACACGGAAATCCGCATGGCGCGCGTGGCGAACATCATGCTTGCCGATCTCGAAAAGGAGACGGTCGATTTTCAGCCAAACTACGACGAGTCGATGAGCGAGCCAAAGGTAATGCCCACGCGCATTCCCAATTTGCTGATCAACGGTTCGGACGGAATTGCGGTGGGAATGGCGACGAAGATTCCGCCTCACAATCTCACGGAGATCGTCGATGCCACTCTCACGCTGCTCCGCGATCCGGCTATTGCGATTGAAGAACTCATGAAAATCGTGACCGGTCCCGACTTCCCCACCGGTGGTTTCATCTATGGTGGCGAAGAACTGAAGAAGTCGTATCTGACAGGTCGCGGCATAATCCAGATGCGCGCTCGTGCCGGAATCGATCGCATTGGCCGGGGCACCGGAGAGCGCGACGCGGTAGTGATTACCGAAATTCCCTTCCAGGTAAATAAGGCCCGACTGCTTGAACGAATCGCGGAGTTGATCAACGAGAAGAAGCTCGAAGGCGTTTCTGACCTGCGCGACGAATCGGATCGCAGCGGCATGCGCATCGTGGTCGAACTCAAGCGCGATGCAGTTCCTCAAGTTGTATTGAACAAGCTCTACAAGATGACGCCAATGCAGTCGTCGTTTGGCGTTATCAATCTGGCGATCGTCAACAACCAACCGCGCGTCTTGAATTTGAAACAGATGCTGGAGTGCTTCATCGACTTCCGCAGGGAAGTGGTGCGCCGCCGCACAGAGTATGAGCTGAGAAAGGCCAAAGCGCGCGCGCACATACTAGAAGGTTTGACCAAGGCTATCGACGCACTCGATTTCATCGTGACCTTGATCCGCAACTCCCGCTCGGTTGATGAAGCGCGGCTGTGGCTCACGGCTCAGATGAAAACAATGAGCGAAGTGAAAACCTGGAAGGGAGCTCCTTCCGATGTTGCGCTTAAGACTTACCTCGGCAAGCTCCAAAAGGGGATGGAGAGTCTTGCGTTTTCGGAGATCCAGGCGCAGGCGATCCTCGATCTGCAGTTGCGGCGCCTGTCCGCCCTGGAGCGCCAGAAGATCACTGACGAGTATGAAGGCGTTATCAAGCTCATCGCCGAATTGGAAGAGATCCTTTCCAATGAACGCTCACTGCGGCGGGTGATTGGGAATGAACTTGAAGAGGTCAGGAAGGAATTTGGCGACGCGCGCCGGACCGAGATCGTTGAGGAAGGCGTAGAGTATTCCATCGAAGACTTGATTGCCGACGAAGACGTCGCGATTACTGTTACCAATAGCGGCTACATCAAGCGCACCCCCATTACCACCTACTCGCGGCAGGGCCGCGGAGGCAAGGGCCGCTTTGGCGCGGCTGCGAAAGGCAGCGACTACGTCGAGCATCTCTTCATAGCTTCTACTCATGCCTACATCATGATCTTTACGGAAGACGGCATGGTCTACAAGCTGAAAGTCCACGAGGTCCCCGACGCTGCCGCCTCTGCGCGCGGCAAGGCCGTAGTCAATCTGATTAATATTCCTTCTGATCGAAAGCTTGCCGGCGTTGTGCCGGTGCGTGATTTCGCGGAAGGGCGTTACGTGCTGATGGTTACGCGCAAGGGCGTGATCAAGAAGACTTCGCTGTCGGATTTCCAGAATATCCGCACAAACGGGATCATCGCGATTAACGTTGATGACGGCGATCAGTTGCTGGACGTTGTTTTGACTGACGGGAAGAAGCGGATCTTTATCGCTACCCACAATGGCTCGGCTATCCGCTTTGACGAAAAGAACGTGCGGCCGATGGGACGCGCAACCCGAGGAGTTCGCGGCATTGATCTACGCGCGGACGACTACGTGGTTTCAGTTTGTCCGGTTTCGGCCGACGACTCTGAGAAGATGCTTTCCGTGTCGGAGTTAGGTTACGGCAAACAGACTCCAATCACGACCTATCGTTTGCAGTCGCGCGGTGGCAAGGGCGTCATCAACATGAAAACGACTCCTAAGACAGGCAAGGTTGTAGCTGTATTTCCCGTAGATGCCGAGTCGGAAATCATGATTATCACCCAGCAGGCAAAGCTGATTCGGCTCGAGGCCGACCACATTCGCAAGACCGGGCGCAGCGCTCAGGGTGTCAGGTTGATCAAGATTGACGAAGGGGATAAAGTAACCAGCGCTTCGCTCGTCGAAGCAGCTGCCGAAGAAGAAACTGAGGAAACACCGAGTTAGTTTCCGCTTCTTTGCATCGCGCTTTTCAAGGTCTAACGGTTTTAGCCAGAGTTGTTCTCCCCACCTAGTGTCGGCTCGCGCGGGTTGGAGTTTACTTCAACCCGCCTGGTCTATCGCGTAGACACCTATGAATATGCCAACCTGCAAACGACTGCTGGCTAAGAGTCTGCTTGTAATTCTCTCGCTGGCCAGCTTTGCGCCACTGATCCATTCGCAACAAACCGAGAGTCAAACTCAGGATCGTCAACCGGACGTAATCCGAACGACGACCGAATTGGTGCAAACCGAGGTGATGGTCTTCGACAAGCAAGGACGCTTTGTCGACGGTTTGAAACCAGAACAGTTTGAGCTGACGCTCAATGGAGCTAAGCAGCCGGTCTCGTTTTTTGAAAGAGTGGCTACCGGTAGCCAAACTGAAGCGGCGCAGCTTTCAGCGGCGCGTGGACTGCAACCAGCTAAGAAGGCACGGAACAAGGTTGAACCACTTCCCCTGGATGATCAGGGACGTGTGCTTTTTTTCTTTCTTGACGATCTTCATACCAGCCCGGCCAGTCTCTCCCGCGCGCGCAAAGCTTTGCTTCGTTTCGTCGACAATCAAATGAATCCTAACGATCAAGTTGCGATCGTTTCGAGTAGTGGACAAGTCGGCTTCCTGCAACAGCTCACCAATAACCCGGCAGTATTACATGCGGCCATCGGCCGTCTTAACAATAAGCAGGTGAAGGAGGGCTATCCCGGTAAGACTCAAATCAGCGATTACATGGCGAGCCAGATTGAGGATTACAGAAACAAATCGTTACTGGCTTACTTGATGGAGGCAACAAAAGTCGAGCAACAAATGGGTCCCGGAAGCCGGCATGGGGACCACCGCGCGGCAGCCAGTTATTCGTCATTGCCATTTATCGAGAATCGCATCAACCAAATAAATTCGCAGGCGCGGATTGCGACGGTGGGCACACTGGATGCGCTCAAGGGGCTGATGCTTTCCTCGTCTGCATTGCCGGGCCGCAAGGTGGTCTTCTTTCTTTCAGATGGATTTCTGGTCAGTGAACGCCGCAGCGGTGTGGTCGAAGCGCTGGAGGCTGTTACTGAAGCCGCCAGGCGTTCCGGCGTGATCGTTTATACGATGGACGTCCGTGGCACTGTTTTCACGTCCGGGTCAGCAGTCGATGCTAGTAGCAATGATTTCGCGGACTTTTCCGCACGCAAGGCCGGCCTGGCTGGTGAGATCAGCGCCACACAGGAACCCCTCAAACGCATCGCTGAAGAAACCGGAGGCCGCGCAATTCTTAACTCCAACGCAATCACTGATGGAATTTTGCAAGCCATTCGCGAGACATCGGAATATTATCTGCTGGCCTGGCGGCCTGATTCCGCGGAACAACGCAGCGGAAAACAGCGCCTGCAAGTGGTCGTTAAAGACCGTCCCGAGTTGCGAGTGCGTTTGCGAAACAACGACTACCGATCGCCGTTCCAAACCCTCGCCAAAGCAAGCAATCATGAACGTGCGAAGTCAGCGGGTGCCATTAGTGAGAACACGGCTTCAGGAAATCCGACGTCGCAACAGACAGTTGAGCAGCAGTTGCTTCGCACGCTCGGCTCGCTCTATCCCGAAAAAGCTCTGCCTGTATCAGTGTCCGTTGGTTACTTAAACACTGGCGCTGGACTGGTGCTGAGACTCTCAATGCAGATCGACCGCGCGGCGCTTGATCTGGATCCGGAAGCAAAAAATCAGAAAGCGGAGGTCGACGTATTCGGAGCGGCGGTTGATGATCGCGGACAGGTTGTCAGTTTCAAACAAGTGCTGTCAGTCCCAGAAGAAAACACGACGCGCGAGCAGCTGGTTGTTTGGAACCAACAGTTGAACGTCAAGCCCGGTCTCTACCAGGTGCGGGTCGCTGTGCGTGAACGCAGTAGCGGGCGAACCGGCAGCGCCTTAACGTGGATAGATCTTCCAGAAACGGTGACCACGCAGTTTGGTCTCAGTAGTTTGTTTCTGGGCGAGCGAAAGGAAGACGCGCCCGTGATTACCGGCGTGGATGCCGCGCCGCAAGCCGTACACGTCGACGTGGACCACCATTTTGCGCGAGGTTCCGCCCTGAGATTTCAGACTTACGTTTACAACGCGATGCGAACTGGAAAAGACCCTGAGGTTTCGATTGAGACTCAGGTGCTTCGCAACCGCGAGCCGGTCATGCGACTAGCTCCAGTGAAGCTGCCGCTCACCAGAGATGCGGCGCAGCTTCCGTACTGGTCTGAGATTGGCTTGAAAGATTTGGCGCCGGGACACTATGTCTTGTTGGTAACCGCCACGGATCAACTGGCAAATCGGAAAGCTACGGAACGGGTCAATTTCATCGTTGAGTAACACACCTGGGAATGCGTCAAGGGGGAAAGGGTAAGAGGGGAACAGGGTAAAAAGATAGAGAGCAATTGAGCTGGAAAACGTCTCGGGCCTAATCCCCATTCCCCATTTCCCCTGTTCCCCTGCTTCCCATTTGTTCTTCCCCGTCCACCCAAACTTCGCCGTCTTCCAAAAACTCTTTCTTCCAAATCGGCACGGTGCGTTTCAGTTCCTTGATCGCCCACTCGCAGGCAGCAAAAGCTGCCTGACGATGTGGAGCGCTGACAGCGATCACCACACTGGTCTCGCCAATTTCCAACTTGCCGGTCCGGTGAACTATGCCGATGTGTGCAATCTCGAAACGCTCGTGAGTTTCACGACCCAACCGCTCGAGTTCACGCACGGCCATTGGTGCATAAGCCTCGTAAACCAGATAAAGCGTTTTACGGCCATGGGTCCACTCGCGTGCGTAGCCGTCTAAAGTGACAGTGGCGCCGCATTCAGGCAATACAACTCTACGCGCAACTGAGCCGACGTCGATCGAGTTCGTGGTTAGTTCGAAGAAGTCTTCCGGGAACGTCGGCACCGGCGGGACTTCAGCAGTGCCACTAGAGCCACCGCTGACCGGCGGGAACACGGCTAACTCATCGCCATCGTGAACTTCGCGATCCGCCTGCGCATATTCCTGATTGACTGCGAACAAGAGCGAGCGTCCAAACCGCGTGAGCTCCGGAAATTTTTCCAACACTGATGCGAAAGCGGTTGAAGCTGTGGGCGCGCCATGCAAGACGAAGTCAACCTCGGCTTGGCCCACCGCGTCACGCGCTGCACCAAAGAAGAGCACGCGCACGCCAATTTCGTTGTTTGCAGAATTTGCCAATCGGAATTCGTCAACTCAGGACTAGATTTTCCATTTCTAACTTTTCATTTCTCATTGGGACATGGGAAGAGAAGATCTAAGGCGCTCGACTGCAAATTCCAAATTCGAGATTCCAGATCCAGCTTCCAAACCAGATGAAAAAATGAGAAATGGAAAACAAGGAAAATAACAAATGAAAAATGGTTCTGCTTGATCCCACTCTACGATCATTCGAGTTCAATCTTCTTGCCGCTGTGTCCATTTCGCTTCGCCAGCTCATGGACTCGCGCTCGTTCTTCATAACCAGAGACCGCGCGCCCGAGTATGTCCCGCAAACGCCGTAAGCGCTCGGAAGTTGAACGTAACTCGAGTAATGCCTGCTTCACCTCTGGCTCAATTTCCATCGCCGCAGCCACCAGGAATGAAAGTCTTTCCGGTTCAGTGTCAGCGATGTCAGGCAGGTTTGCCCGTTCATCGTTGATAATTCTCACGGCGCGAGCAATACGAGTGAAAGTGTCCGCGACTTCGCGTGAACTCTCCATTAACTCTTCGCTGTTCTCCTCGTCATCTTCAAAGTAGTTGATCCGCACAAGCAAATACGGATCGCCGCGCTCCAAATATTCCTCGATGCGATACCTGATCACGCCGACAGTAAGAATATTCGAGCGGCCGTCCGGAAAGGTTTGGGTGTCGGTTACTCGGGCTACGCAGCCAACGCTGCCAACCGGTGGCATTTCACGCGACGAGGTTGAGGGATCGAAGTAAGAAAGTCCAAACAGATTGTCCGCGGCTTGAATGTCCGCGAGCATCTGGCGATAGCGGGGCTCAAAAATATGGAGCGGCAGTGGCACGCCGGGGAAGAGAACTATCGACAGCGGAAAGAGTGGGAGTTCATTCACTCCGCTTACCATGTCGCTTGCTTCACTCATCAATCGCTAATTGAACGTGCCCCAGATTTTGCGAGGCAGTCATTATCGCAGACGAGCGAAGAGAAGTCAGTATGAAGCTGAGGCGATACTCGGTGAGGATTCAGACAAAGTCGAGCGAACGCGGCGCCATCCGGCGCATAGTGGCCAGGAGTTTTTCCGTATCAAAAGGTTTGTCGAGAAACTCGTCAGCGCCAACGGCATAGCAAGTTTTGCGAGTGTCCATACCATTTGCGGAAGAGATCACGACGACTTTCGAGTCCGGAAGATGCGTCTTCAAGTACTCGAGAATTCGCAGTCCAACTTCAGGAGATTCCGACTCGGGTGGCAGGTGCAGATCAAGAATTGAAACCGCCGGCTCATAAATCGTCGCCCGCCGCACGGCTGACGGCAAATCGTTCGCGGTGACCACATCATAATCGTCACTAAGCGTCCAGAAGAGCTGTTGGGTTATAGCTTCATTGTCGTCAACAATCATTATTCTCGGTTTCATTGTGGGAGGGTCTCCGTCGATCAAATAAATCGGGGAATCTCAATCCGAGTAGCAATGGCCATACCGAAGCTGGAGCTCAGTACGCTTGATGCAAATCAAACGCATTGGCCCAACTGTAGTAGTCCTTTGAAGTGACATCTCACACAAATGGATAGAGATGTGTGTACAACTGAGGACGTATTGAGGAAGCAAGAAGAAAAGTGAAAGGTGAAAAGTGCGACGGGAAAGCGTAGCGCAGGTGCAGTTTGAGGGCTTCGCGTCGGGGGATCAAATTCGTCCGTTGGCGCGTCGGAGATGCGCGACGAAGGTAGCCAGAGGTGCAACCTCTGGAAGCACGCGTTGTTTCAAATTCGCGGGGTGGAGCCCCGCCCAGAAAAAAATTATCGATCTCCGTCACCAGACGTTCCACCTCTGGCTACCTTCTCATCGCGGCGAGGCTATCTGGCAGGCTCGGTGCGGAAAAACTCGATGCCGGCGGCTTCTTCGGCGACATCCACACTGGCTACGATCTTGAGCGCCGCGAGATCGATTATTTCTACCGTGCCCGGTTCTGAGCCAACACCTTCCACGGAAACAAAAGCATAGCGGTCGTCGGGTGAAACAACTACGCCGTGAAGCACGCTTCGTCGCGTGGGGATGGTGGCCAGTTGCCGGCCAGTTTTTATTTCAATTACCGAAACTGACTGATCGCGTTTGTTAGTGGCGAGCAGGCGTTGTCCGTCCTTAGTGATCGCCAGATTGTACACTCCGGGGCGCGCCGGGATGCGTCGCTTCACGCGCCACTTCGCGGCGTCTACTTCAACGATCTCGTCAGACTTATTGCACGCAACGAAAACTGAAGATCCATCTGTGGATGGCTGCGCCCAGGTTGGTGAGCAGGAAACATCACCCGGTTTAGGCGGTTCCATTCCATGCCCACCCATGTCCATGTGTTTGGCGGCGACGGCAGGCTTTGAGTCTTTCCCGTTTTCCATTGGAGATTGTGGCGCTGCAGGTGGGCCGGTCAAGCCCATCTCGTGGCCCTTCGTCAGCAGAAAGTGGCGCGAAACCTTCAGCGTCTGTGTGTCGATTTCCACCAGCAAGTCGTCCATCATGCACGCCGAATAGTGCTTCGTTCCCTGCGGATTCAAGCGCGAACCATGAGGCATCGTGCAGGTTTGAATGCGAGCAACTTCAAGCATTGGCTCGGTAGCCACGATAGAAACTGAGGAGGGAACCATGTCGCCATGGAGGTTGAAATTAACGACGTAAAGCAGCGATCCGTCCGAAGACAGATCCATGGTGGCGGGAAACAACCCGAGCCGCGTTTGCCCCAAGACGCGATCGTCCTTCGTTGAGTATTTCCAGACTGATCCGAAAGGACGGCCGTGGGCCAGGGAAACGTAATAAAACTCTTTGTCGCGCGAAATAGCGATGCCGTGAGGTCCGTCGATATCGATCGGCATGTCTCCGGTAGGTATTTCATGATCGACGCGCGCGCCGCCCGGTCCGAAGCGAACCAGGGAGATCGTATCGGCAGCTTCCGACAAGACATAGATGAGATAGTCTTTGTCGGGCTTGGTCTGAGCGAGGATGGGACTGACTGTCCCGAAGAGAGTTGCAAAAAGGATCAGCGCAATCATCCTGACGACCAGGCTTAGAGATCTAAAGTCCCAACGGGACGAGACGTTGACAGTTACCCGCCTCCATAGAAGTTCTCCTCCAGAGCTTCTGTCTTTGGGTACGGTTGTATCTATAAACATTCGGCTCCTTCGGAGCGGAAGCTTTCGTTATTGCTTGATTCGGCTGGCTAAGGTTTGTCGGGTTTCTCCGGCGGAAAATCCTTTTCGTCGATATCCTCGATGAGTTTCAGCTCGGCCCCAAACTTTTGATAACCGCGGAAGCGAATTTCGTTGCGACTCTGAATCGTCATGCTGCGGTTCGTGGTGGTGAGCAGTATCTCCGAGTGAGTGGGTAGCAAATATTTGTTTTCGTTAATGGTTACCCAGTCGTAATCGATGAGCGTGCTGGCGGCAGTGATCGGAAAGTCTCCAGGTATCTCGGTGGCAATCTGCTCAAAGCGCAGCACGCGATTAGTTTCGCGATCGATCCAGACGCGCCCCCGCGATCCGACCGTGACCACAGACGATGATCCGCCATCTGGCCCATTGCTGGTGCTCAAGTTTAGCTGGGAAAGATCCTTTTCGATCTCATATTCAAACACCAACGTGCGGCGGCCCTGGATCGTATCGGTATCAGCCAGCTTGAAATCTGTTTGTGACTCCGGCTTAAAAACATCCGCAACTGCTGAAATATATTCCACACCACTCGAAGTCGCACCCGGGGCAACGTCTTTGGTGTAGTCCCGACTTTCTTTTGCTTCCTGGCCCAACGGCATGCCGTTAACTGCGAGCACTTTGTATTGTTCGCCCGCGGTTGCCCTGTAAGCGACGGCGATCGTGAGATTGTCCTGCGGGATCCAATTGTTGGTGGTGCCGTAAGCGCGCGATCGTTTGATCAATTGTTTGACGATGAAGTCAGGCATGGCTGCGGCTGCGCCGAGGGTGGCCGTGCGCGTGCGATCCAGTAGCGCCTGAGCTTCGGCGTCGGGAGGACGGGCGGACGCAACTGGATTGAGGCGGCGGCGTTCGGCCTCTTCAAGCGTGCGGCGCAGCACAGCGTCGCTGCCGCTCTTAGTTGCGACGAGTGAGCGCATGCCGTCAGTTAACGGAAAGCCGATGCCGCGTGCGCGAATCTCCGCGACGATTTCATCGCGCAGTTCCGGATGCTTCGGCAGTTGATAGACAAGGGCGACCAGCTCTTTGCTGGTCAGCGGTGAGGGAGGCGTCTGCGGCGTCTGTGGCATCTGTGGCATCTGTGGCATCTGTGCTAGCGCCGCCACAGGACAGAGCACTACAACGAACAACAAAAGCCTTACTAGCTTGCGATTCATATTATTTTTAATGCGGAAGACTCTCGATCATTTCTTTGGTGATGATAGTAGTACCGGGAGGGGTGTCGAGCAAACTGGGCTCGGCCAGCAAGACGCCGACGAATTCCATTTTCCCGGCCGGCAGCAGGGTGATTTCGATGTTCGTCAATCTGTCTGTTTGGACAACTACATTCTTCGTCTTGAGGGTTTTGAAACCGGGGTACTCTACCGTGAGCCAATAATTTCCGGCGGTTACCGATCCGAACTCAAATGCGCCGCTGTCGTTTGTCTTTGTTTCTCTTGCTTCATTCGGAGGGGCCGAGTTTGTGAGCTTCACCCTGGCTCCAGGAATTCCGGCGCCCATTGGATCGACGACCATCCCGGAGAGCGCCTTCTCGTTCGGATCGGAAGTCGTTTTCGGGTGCGAAATTTTTAATTGCGGAATACAGTCAGTCTTGTCACCTTTGCTGGAGCCATGCTGACTGAACGCAACGCCACACAAGCTCATCACGGCCGCGAAGACCGCCGCCGCCCTTTTCGAAACACGCATTCTCAGCGCGCGTAATCCGACCGGGCAGTCTTTAGTTAGAACGGTTCCATCGACGCGTCGAAACAAGCGAGCGCACAGCCTGCCTTCAGTTGACGCAATCAACGATTCGGCTTCGCTGCGACTTAGCGCGGAGATGTTGTAGACGTTCAACTGGCAATAATCGCAGAACCTGACGCGATCATCGCCATGCATTTGTTCCCAGCTGATGGGACAAGGCGTGGCAATTCGGAGACGGTCGATCTGAGCTGGTTTCGTGGTCAATTGTTTTTCCCGGCTCGCGCAAAAAAGGAAGTGACAGGCTTTCGATGAATTTGGCGCGGGATCGTTGCCCGTCTTTAACAGAGGTGTGGGAAATGGGTTAGTTTCAGTGGCAAAGCCTGTCGATTGCCTGCTGGAGAATTTTCACGCAGCTCTCAAGTTCAGGAATGGGAACAAACTCGCCGGTCCGATGGGCGACGCGAATGTTGCCGGGGCCGAGCACCACAGCTTCGGCGCCAAGATCCGTAAGCTGGGCCGCTTCGGTGCCAAACGCAACAGTGCCGGCGGCGCTCCCCGTGAGTTCTTCTAAAAGCGTGACGAGTGTCGAGTCTGGCGAGGTCTCGAAGCCCTCATCGGCGCGCGCCGCGTTCACTTCGCAAACAAATTCCGGATCTAGTGTTTTCTGTTCGTCAATTGCTTCGTCAAGCAAGTTGAGCAAACGTTTCGGATCCTGGCCGGGGATGGGACGCCACTCCAGCGTGAAGCGACATTTGCCGGGGATAACATTCTTCGCGCTGCCACCGTGCACGAGTCCGACATTCAGAGTGGTGAATGCAGGATCAAATGCTGCATGTTTTTCGACCTCGAGTTTCTCCGCCAGAATTTCAATTGATGCGATGAGACGCGCGGCTCCAAACACTGCCGACAATCCGAGACTGGGATAGGCGCTATGCGCTTCCCGACCCTTGATTGTGACTTCGGCAAGGCAATAGCCCTTGCCCGCACGCATAGGTTGAAGTGATGTAGGCTCACCTACGATCGCATATCGAGCATGAAGAGCACGCGCATCTGCCAGTCGCTTGGCGCCGATCAATCCGATCTCTTCGTCGGCAGTAAAGACGAGTGCGATCGGCCGGCGCAGATTACTTAGCTCGATGACTTCAACAGCGGTTAGAGTCGCCGCGATGAACGCCTTCGTGTCACAGGCGCCGCGTCCGAAAAGTTTCGCATCGCGCTCGGTTAGCCGGAGTGCTTCCTGCCAGTTTGGATCGTAGGGAACAGTGTCAGTGTGACCAACAAGCGCCAGCTCAACCTCGGTCTTGTCAGAAAATTCAGCGCCGGAAAGCGCAAGCAGATTCAGCTTTTCGACACCGTTAGCATCCGTGTAAGGAAATCGTTTAATTGTCAGACCGATTGCGTTGCAACGTCGTGCGAGGTAATCAATGATCTCTGAATTTGAGCGCGCGGAAACAGAGTCGATGGCGACGAGTTCGGCAAGGGTTTTCTGGACTGTCATGTTTGTTCAGGCGGATCGGAGATGGTAGCCGGAGGAGCCTTGCACAAAAAGTGTTTTGGCCGCGTAAGCAGCGGGGGCAAGCCCGCCTTCCAGACCGTGAGATTCCTAAACTTCTCAGGTTCTCGCAGGTTGAAAGCCGCTCCGGTTAAGGGCCCATCTCAAACTTGTTAATCTCGGGGTCCGGAAGGCGGGCTTGCCCCCGATCCTGACCGCGTCGAACTACTTTTTGTGCAAAATCATTATTGATTTTCGTTACCAGACGTTCCACGTCTGGCTACCTTCTCAGCGCGGCTCTGCCGCGAGATCATTTCTTAGTCCCACAGCTTCTTTTGCAGCGCTTTGAATTTCTCGACGATATCTTCCTGCTGTGCGTGCCTGCCATCCTCAACAATTCGCTTTCCGCCAACCACCACATCTCTGATCGCGGTCCGAGACAGCGAGAAAACTATCGCCGAAAGCAGGTCGTCTGAGGAAGCGCCGGCGATTGATGGATCGTTGAGGTCGACAGTGAAAAAATCCGCCGGACGTCCGATTTCAAGTGCGCCGCCGGGGTAGTTGATACTCGCTGCTCCATTGATGGTCGCGCAGTCGAAAAGGCGCGCAGCCAGCGCCGAATGTCCCTCGTCCTCCGGAGTCGCCAGCGTCACTCGCTCCAGTTTTTGTAATCTCAGGTTGTACTCCAGTTCGCGCGCATCTTCGAGGAGGTTGATTTCGGTGTGGCTATCTGTTCCCAAACTTACGCGGACGCCCTGATTAAAAAAGCTATCGGCCGGTACGATGCCGTCGCCAAGATTCCTCTCTGTCGTCGGACAGGCGCAAACCATCGCGCGCGCATCGGCGAGCATGCGAACTGCTTTCGCGGTGACATGAATAACATGAACTCCGGTAAATCTTTCACTCAACAATCCCTCAGTTTCGAGCAAAGCGACCGGCGACCTGCCATATTCTTCAATGCAAGCAGAAACTTCCGCAGGCTGCTCCGCAACATGCATGTGAATCGGAACCTGTTTGCTGTTTGCCGCGTCAATTACCTTCCGCAAGTAATCGAGCGGCACCGCGCGCACGCTGTGTGGCGCCACCCCGGCCCATGACAGGCTGCGGTCGGCTTCGCTTAACTCTTTCTCGAGTTGTTCGAAGTTTTTCAAATACGTTTCCGGGTCGGCTTCAATAAAGCGACGCTGCTGCGGGTTGGTTGTTGCCTGATAACCGGAACGCCCATATGCGACTCGCAGTAGAGCAATGCGCAAGCCGACATCGTTAGCCGCGCGCACGACTTCTTTGGCCAGCAAGTTAGGATCGTCGTAAGCGCTGCCATCGGGCGCCCGGTGGAGGTAATGGAACTCTCCGACTGACGTAATCCCACTCAAGGCCATTTCGAGAAACGCCATGCGCGACGCGTCGTAAACATCTTCAGGCGTGAGCCGGGAAGCGGCGCTGTACATCATCTCGCGCCAGGTCCAGAAGCTGTCCTTGTTGTTTGTTGTGCGGTATTCAGTGCGGCCCCGAATCACGCGCTGGAAAGCGTGCGAATGCGCGTTGACAAGACCCGGCAGCAGCGCCCGATCTTTGAGACGAACCGCAAGTTCATCGGACGAGGCGATACTGGTAATTCGAGCGGATTCGCAGGCGAGGGCAACGTTAGAGAAGCGACCACCTTTGTCGTATAGCAAATCAGGCAACCAAGTTTGCTTAATATTGTCCACTTAAGATACGCAGTCTCAGGCCCAAGCCGGAAGATTCAAAAACCTTTCGTCGCTAAAACTTCTTTCGCGGCGGTGCGGTCGCCGGTGCAACTAATCCGCCTTGGCCCAGCGAGGAACGCGATCGTAAAGCCAAGTTTCTCATAAAGCTGAACAATTCGCGGTGTCGCCTGGTTAGATAACACGACTGGCCCCTGGTGCCCTGCTAATTGTTCCGCAGTGCGCACCTGATCGTCCCAGCTGAATCCTCCAGCGCTGTAGGTAGTGAACTCAACATCGTAAGGTGGATCAGCGTAGACGAAGTCACCGGTCTCGAAGCGAATCTGTTTTAGATCACCGCAGACAAACGTCCAATTCTTGAACTGTGCCCGGAAGCCGGAAAAATCTTGCGCATAGGTAATTGAATTATGCTTTCCAAACGGCACATTAAATTCGCCGCTTTTATTGAAACGGCAAAGACCGTTGAAGCAGGTTCTGTTTAGATAATAGAAAAGTTGAGCTGCTTCCGCGCTTTGCGATTCGTCGTTGGCAATGAGTTTATTGAATCTGCCGCGGTATCTGTAGTAACTCTTTTCCTCGTTGCGCATCTCGATAGTAACCGCGAGTCCGCGCCGCAGATGGGTATAGAAATTTATCAAGTGGGGATTGACGTCATTCAAGACAGCGCGCGCCGGCCTCAAACCAAGCGCGCCGGCGAGCCCGCCGCAGAATGGTTCAAGGTAACGCCGTGAAGAATAGCGTTGCCAAAGTTCTGATAGCTGCGGCACCAACCATCTTTTCCCGCCGGCCCACTTCAAAGGCGGCTTCAGCATTGGATCCGCGAGTTTTTCGTGAGTGGGAGTTGACCTCCGGGCGGAAGATACCGCCCGCGCGGAAACATCCTGGCCGTAAGTTTCTGAGGGCGTAATGGCTTTCACTTTTGCGGGATTTGGATTCTGGCTTTAGTCGGTTAACAACGACTTAAAGAGAGTTGATTCTCTGAGCGTTGCCAGCAGCGTTGGGACTCGCTTAATGAGTTCTGCTGCGTCTTTGGGTGGATACTGCGTCATGGCTTTCTGATTTATCTCCTCCAAATCAAGACCCTGCAACAGTCCTTCGAGAACGAAAACGTATGAGTCATCAAACTCTGCCATTCCCAACGCGTTGGTCTCCTTTGACCCTAACACTCGCGTGCGCCCGAGTTCTTCGACCCAATCGAGGATAGTTTCCACCGGATCCTGATCTGGATAGCGCTGCTTCACTAATTCGAGAGTCTTGATACGGCTGGGGATGTTTAGCAACAGCGCGAGGAAGAAGCGATGCGCATCCTTAGTGATGGTGCCGCGGCGATGAATGAGGCTCATCTGCCGCGCTTGCTCTTCAAGCACCGGAAGCACCAGATCAGTCAGCTTGCCGTGCACGCTCCGGCACTGGTCAAGAATTGCCTTAAAGCGAACCTTACCTGTCGATAAACCAAAGAGCTCGTCCATCTCGTTGCTTTGGAGCTGTTGGTAAGTTTCTGACAATACGAAGTAAGCAGTATGAAAGTCAGACGAGCAAACGAGATTGCCAATCATCGCATCGGCGTCTTTGTGCTTCATACCCAGCAGCAAACGAATAGTTTGCAGCTTCTTGGTCATTAGCGGATTTCCGAAGAAGGGATCGAACGCGAAGTGTGGTTTACGATAGTCGTATTGTATAGCCGCCGAGGGCGTATGTTCGGTTCTGATCGTGATCGTCGCGGAGGGGCGATCGAGGTGGAACAAAGAGTGAATGAACCCTCTACCCGGCCGGATTGGTCTCACATCCTTCAGTCTCAGCAATTGAACTTCCTCGAGCGCGAGCTGGCCGACAGTAAAGCGCTCGTTGATGATCTTGTCTTCGCGAAATGAATAGCGGCTATGAAGGCTGGAACCAAGCAAAACCTGAAAGGCGCCGCTAAAAGCATGTTGGTGAATGGTGGTAGTGCCATCGAGCCAGTAATAAATATCGATAAAAAATCTTGCGCCCGAGTAGAGGGTTATCGGGGGGTTGCCGAATCCTCCTTCCACATCACGTTGCTGCGGCAACGTGTCGGCAGTGTGCACCCACCGAATAATTTCCCAGGGGTCAACCTGCAAATCAGCTTCAAGCAGAGCTTGCGCCGCAATGTCAGGGAAAAGTTGTTCGCTGTAATTCTCGGCCTTCCATCTACTTTCGACCAGCGCGCCGAGTTTTTGAAATTCCTGCATGCGTCCTCTTTCTAAATCCTTTTGATTTGGCTAGCGAGGATAGGAGGCAACTTCGAATTTCGCAAGAGAGCATGAGACTAAAGGAGGCAGAAGCAGAGGCAGGTGCAGGAGACGTTGAGGCCGGTTGCGATTCTCAAAGCATTGGCCTTATTATCTTCCCCCTTGATTCGCTGCCGGAGTGGCGAAATTGGTATACGCACCAGACTCAAAATCTGGCGTTCGCAAGGACATGTCGGTTCGAGTCCGACCTCCGGCACCATCGCCCCTCGCACATCAAGTAAAGTTTTCCCTTGAGCCGCTCGACAATAAAGCCACACCCCGAGAGCCCCAATTCGACCGCGCCCGTTTGCAGTGTTTCGCTCCGATCGACGACAGCCCAGTAGTAATGCAGAGGGAATTGACTTGGCAAGTTGACCGAAACCGATGGGGCATTTGTGGACAATTGTTGGCTGGTCAACTCCCAACGTTGGCCCAGTTCAAACGGCCTAGTCGCCTTATTAGTCAATAAGTTACGACAAGGTAAAAACATGTTTGCCACATCTTGCCAAAATCTGTAGAATCTAGGGGATTCCCTGAGGGTGGGAATAGATTTTTAGTAAACCAGCCTCAAGCCCTCAACAAGTCCCAGCGAGTTTCCAGGCAGTAATCCTTACGGCGAAGTTGTCTCGAATCCCCCGCGAGATTAGGAGTTAAGAAATGTTAGCTGACGTGCGATCACGCATTCTTATCGTTGATGATGAGCCAGAGATAACTGCGATTCTCTCTGACCTCTTTTCCGGCAAATATGACTGCACAACGGCCGGCTGTGCCGAAGAGGCGCTTGAGCGGTTGGCAGGAGCAAGCTTTGAGCTCGTCGTAAGCGATATCACCATGCCGGGGATGAGTGGTCTAGACATGATTCCGCATGTGAAGAGCAATTCGCCAAACACTGTGGTGGTAATGATCAGCGGTATGCAGACGGTGGAAAGCGCAATTGATGCCCTACGGCTAGGTGCTTTTGACTACGTGATGAAGCCTTTTGATTTACGACAAGTGGAAGCCGTGGTCTCGCGGGCACTGGAGCACCAGGATCTGATAGTTGCAAAGCAGCGTTACGAAGATCATCTGGAAGAACTGGTTGAACAGCGCACGGCCGAACTTGACCAGGCGTTGAATTCGCTCGAAGACGCATATCGATCGACGCTGAAAGCACTCACCGCCGCGCTCGAAACCAGGGACCTGGAAACGCATGGCCATTCGGAGCGAGTCGTTAGCTACAGCATGCGTCTGGGACGCGAGTACGGGTTAGACAACGAACGCCTCAAGGCTCTTGAGTTTGGATCTTTGTTACATGACATTGGAAAGATAGGCGTGCCCGATTTGATTTTGCGCAAGCCGGCGAAGTTAACTCCAGAAGAGTGGGTTCTAATGCGCGAGCATCCGGTGCACGGTCAGCAGATTCTGCGCGGCATCAAGTTCCTCGAGGGTGCGGCTCGCGTAGTTGCGCAGCATCACGAAAAATGGGACGGCTCCGGTTATCCGATTGGTCTGAGCGCCGAAGACATTGATATCTGTGCTCGCATCTTTTCGGTGGCTGATGCTTTTGACGCGATTACCAGCGACCGAGTTTATCGCAAAGGCAAACCCTACGAGGCTGCGGCAAAGGAGCTTGATGAGTGGGCTGGCAAACAGTTTGACCCCAGGGTTGTTGAGGCCTTTCATCGCGTTTCAGCGGAAGACTGGCGGGAGCTGCACGATCAGTCGCTGATGAAGAAAGAAGAAGCACTCGAAGTGCGCCGCATGGTTGAAATGGTTCTGGAGTCGCAGCTCGAAGCAATCGCACATTAAGAGCCAGAGAACAGAGTCAGAGGTCAGAAGACCGAAGGCCAGAGAGCAGACAGCGAACCAGCGCGAAGCTGACCACTGACTTCTGATCTCTGGCCTCTTTTTTTTTTAAGGCTGCGAAGGCACCACATAGCCCCGCCGCGAACGCAAACTCAAACCAACCCGGCGCGAAGCCACTTCAATGCGCCGATACTCCCCCTTCTCAGAATCCGCGAGCGGTCGTTTAGGTCGATAGGTCACTACATACTCCGCACCAACTTCGCGAGCAGCCTCCCAGGCTTGCGCAATCATTTCGTCGCGATTCTTCGGCAGGAAGATTTGTCCGCCGGTTTCTTCGGCCATATCTGTCATAACCTGCTGACTATTTCTGACGTCGCTTTCGTATGCTTTTTGCTGCTTACGCATGGCCGGATCGAAAGTAATTGTATGCAGCACATATGAAGGACTTCGTGTCGAACCGGGCGGTAGTGTTGGATCCATTGTGGCAATGGGATCGTGCGAGGTCGCAACTTGTCGAGGCGCGTCGGAACCAGGTTTCTTGGGTTTTACCTGCCGGACAAATTCAGTGTAACTGATGATATGAATCGTGGCGCGTGTCGCGGCGATCTGTTTCATCGCCTGAGCCAATGCCACTTTTCCGCCGGAAGTATTTACGCCGTCGGTGATGAAGATTACATGACGACTGCCCTCCGGACGATCCTTTAATTGTTGGGCTGCAACTGCGACGGAATCTGGAAAGTGCGTTCGCTTACTTGAGGACAGCTTGGTCTTTAATACCTTCAGAGTGGCGGCGCGATCTACAGTCCAGGGTTGTATTACTTCAACCGAGTTGTTCGACTGGATAACCTCGACCCAGATATCTTCTCGCAGTCGATTCAAGAGCTCGATAGCAACATCACGCGTCAAACTCGTCTGCTTCGACACTCCGCCGAGCCCGCTCAGTTCGCCACCGGTGTCCAGAACCAGGATTACATTGGCAGGAATCCGACGGACACTTTTGATCTGTTGAGCGACACCGTTCTCCAGCACCAGAATATCGTCGGGTACGACGGTCGGATCATAGTGACCAAACTGATCAACTGCGATTACCGGCAGGCGCACCTCTTCGGTGAAAACTGTTACGCGATCATCCTCTGGAGGCGTTGGCGAGGGAGACGGTTTTCGCTGAGACTGCCCGAGGACCGTCGACGTAAGCATCAGACTAAAGAGCAAAAGACTCAAATAACGTATGAACAAAACGATTTGCCTGCCTCTCGTGATTTATTGTCGCCGAGTTGGATGCAAAGCAAGCCCGTTTCGAGTTGCCTGGTGAGGGCGATGTTCAACGCTTCGGTTAGTCGGAGGCTTGTCGCGCCTGAGACTGCACTGCCGTAATCGCAACGGCATCCACGATATCTTCTGCTTTGCAACCTCGGGAAAGATCGTTTGCGGGTTTGTCGAGTCCCTGGAGAATAGGCCCGATCGCGGTTGCGCCCGCGAGCCGCTCGGTTAGTTTGTAAGCGATGTTGCCCGATTGCAGATCGGGAAAGATCAAGACATTCGCTTGCCCGGCGAGGCCCGATCCGGGAGCCTTTGACTGTGCAATCGCAGGAACCAGCGCAGCGTCCGCCTGCAGTTCGCCATCAATCTCGAGTTGCGGCGCTCTTGCTTTGACAGTTCTGGTTGCCTCCACCACCTTATCAACCAGCTTGTGTTTTGCACTTCCTTTGGTTGAAAACGAAAGCATTGCCACGCGTGGGGTTGCACCCAACAGCGCGCGACAAGAGTCAGCGGAAGCGATCGCAATCTCGGCCAACTCTGCGGCTGATGGTTCGATAACTACGCCGCAATCAGCAAAAATTAACGCGCCATTATGGCCGAAGTTTGCGTCAGGGAGGGCCATTAGAAAGAAGCTCGACACGAGTTTGAATCCGGAGCGCACGCCGATGCAGTGAAGCGCGGCTCGCACGGTGTGCGAGGTTGTGTTGGTTGCGCCGGCTACGGAACCGTCAGCTTTTCCCAGCCGCACCATCAGGTTGCCGTAGTAAAGCGGGTCAGTCATTAGGGTGCGCGCTTCGTCGGCCATCAGTCCTTTGGCCCGTCGCAGTTCGTGAAGAAATGTGGCCATCTTGTCGAAATCGGGTGCGCGCCGGTGGTCGATCACTTGAACGCCGCCGAGGTCTGCGCCTTCACGTTGCGCAGTTTCTCGAATCGTCGCTTCATCTCCGAGCAACGTAATACGCGCCAGGCGATTGCGTGCGCAAATGGCAGCTGCTACGACCGTGCGCGGATCGTTTCCTTCGGGCAAAACAATATGCTGCGGCTTGGCGGCGGCGCGCTGGCGAATTCGCTCAAGTATCGACATATGAAACCGAAGACCGTTGAATCTCAAGAAGAATTGGAGCTTGAGTGCGGAGTCTACCCGAGCGGGGAAGTGAGAACAAGTTGGAAGAATGATTCGACTGTCAGCCGCGTGATAACGTTTGCGGGCCAGAAAAAACTCGTCCAGGGCCAGGCGCGTCCTGCACTTTCGACATCAAACCTGATATTTTGAATCGCTCAGTCGCGAACAATTAAGGAGAACCCCCCGTGCCAAGTGAATCCGAAATCTCGCGTAGCCTTCGTCATCACGATCACCCTGGAGGACGGAAAGCTGATGGGCACGCCGACGGGCCAGCCGAAGGTCGAGCTGTATCCGACTTCAGAAACCGACTTCTATCTGAAAGTTGTGGATGCTCAAGTCACGTTTGTTAAGGGCGACCAAGGCGTAGTCACGGAGTTGATTCTTCACCAGAATGGGCGCAACATTCCGGCAAAGAAAATTCGTTAGGGCGACCTAACTCGGTCACGAAAAACATAAACTACGGAGCGCGAAGAAATGGCGGCACAGATTAACGGGCGACTAAAGAACCTAATACTGTTCATTCCGAACATGCTTTTGTTGTGCGTGCGACTGATGGCAGATAAGCGCGTACCGGTGGTGGACCGCGCCCTGTTAGCGGGAGCGATTGTCTACGCAATTATTCCGTTCGATCTGATTCCTGACATGATTCCTTTCGTCGGGCAGATTGACGATGCTTACCTGATCGCCCTGAGCCTGCTGCGACTAATGGAGCGCACCGATCCGGAAGTTGTTCGTGAGCACTGGAGTGGTGGTGGCGATGTTGTTGAGCTCATCGGCGCGGCAGCTTTGATTGCAGCGAAATTTCTGCCGCAGCGGATTCGGCGCGTACTCACCGCACGTGTAGAAATGACGCCCAAACTCAAGGATCTGATGACAATTCCTAAACCTTTGTTGATTGCGCGCGCTGACCTTGAAGTGGTTGAGAGCAATCAGCAACAAGCATCAGCTCGCACGCCTTCGTCAAAATAGATGAAACCGGAACACTGCAGTTCCATCAGCTTAACCGCGACTATTGGAGATTGATTTGCCATGCTTAGGCCCGATCAGAAGAAATTGCCGCTGCAAAGAAAACTCGTCGCAGTTTTGTCGGTCCTGCTTATTCTCCTTCAGGGCGCGGCGAGTTCGCGCACAATTCAGACGCAATCAAAATGGGGTGAGATCAAACAAGGGGTTGGCGTCGGCCAGATATTGATTGGGGAATCCACCGCTGCGGACGTTGAGGCGCGACATGGCTCTAAGTATGAACTGAAGAACCGGAACGATTATTCGTACAGAATGGAGTATGCGGATCCGGAAGCCGCTTTCTACTACTGTTTTAAAGACCCTAAGAAAAAGATTTTCCTGATCGAGGTTCACGACGGCGTTGCCGGCGGCGGAATCGTAATCGGCAAGAGCACTATGAAGGATGTCGTCGCTTTCTATGGAGAAAAGGTAGCCGGAGCTGAGGGCATCTTTGAATATCCAGGAATTCAATTCTATTTTGAAACTCCTAACGAGAAGGAAGCGGGCGACGGTATGAATAGGAAGGTTATTGAAGTGGACATAGTCGCTCGTGATCAATCTTCCAACTTCTGTGATTGAGACGATTTTGACTCACGTGGCGACACTCTTGCCGCTCGCTTACTGTCCGCTTAAGGCAACCAGCAATTTTTCGTGAATGCCGCCGAAGCCGCCGTTAGACATGATTGCGACCACATCGCCTTCACGGAGTTGCGGTAACAAGTGCGCAATGATCGCGTCTGCGTCCGGAAGCGCAACGGCAGGTTTGCCGTCGCTCGAAACGTCTACAATCAATTTCTCCGTATCAAGCGACCTCCCTTTCTCGGAAACCTTCTGGCTATCGAAGACGTTCGCGATCACAACGTAGTCGGCCGCCGCAAAGGCGTTGGCGTAGTCATCCTGAAAGACTGCCAGACGAGACGACCACGAGCGCGGCTCAAAGACTGCGACCAGGCGACGCTCCTGATAGCGATTCCGCAGGCCGCGCAGCGTCTCACGTACCGCAGTCGGATGATGGGCAAAGTCGTCGATAACAGTGACGCCGCGCTCTTCTCCACGAATCTCAGCGCGCCGGCGCACATTCTTAAACGAACGCAAAGCATTGCCGATAACGGGGGCGCTCAGTCCCCAATTGTCGGCAGCGATGATTACGGCCAGACAGTTCAGCAGATTGAAGTCGCCGATCAGCGGCGTCTCAAACTTGCCCCACGGTTCGCCATTGCAGGTCACCGTAAACTTGCTTAGCTCTCCCGTGAAATCCGTTTCACTGAGCCGCCACTTCGCATCTTCAGTAGCGCCGAAAGTTTCGAGTTGAGTGAAAAGTCTCTGACCCATCGAGGCCACTACTTCGCGCACGTGCTCGTTGTCCCACCCCACAATTAATTTGCCGTTGCGGGGAACCAGGTTCATAAAGCGTCGAAACGCAAGCTTAACGGCCGCCAGATCGTTGTAGATGTCCGCATGGTCAAACTCGATGTTGTTGACGATGGCGATCTCCGGCAGGTAGTGCATGAACTTCGGACCTTTGTCGAAATACGCCGTGTCATACTCGTCGCCTTCAATCACGAAATAGTCGCTTGGGGTAACGCGAAAACTTACGCCGAAGTTTTGGGCGATCCCACCAATCAGAAAAGTCGGATCGAGTCCGCCCTGATCCAACACCCACGCGGCGATGCTCGTGGTCGTGGTTTTGCCATGGGTACCGGCGACGACCAGTGAACGACGACCGCGAATAAACTCTTCTTTGACGATTTCCGCTTGTGACCGGTAAAGGATCTTGCGGTCGAGGGCCGTTTCAACCTCCGCATTACCGCGCGGAATTGCATTGCCAACTATTACGCAATCCGGCGCCGGTTCGAGGTGGTCCGCTTTGTAACCCTGCATCACCTGAATTCCCAGCGACGCAAGCATGGTAGACATCGGCGGGTAAACATTCTCGTCCGAACCCGAAACGTGATGCCCGCGCGCCTGCAACATGCCTGCTAACGCGGCCATTGCCGTTCCGCAAATTCCAATCAGGTGATAGTGCATTTCGAAATCCGGTGGCGGGCGTGTTTCTCGAACGTCGCCCGCGCTCGAAGCACGCTTGAAAATCCAACAGTCTTATTCATCAAACTAGGGTGGACCAGTGTGGGTAATTATTGTTGCAGAAACGATTGTTGAAGTAAACCGCCTCCTCATCGGATCTAGTGGGTGAGTTTTCAAAAGTTCACTTTGGGGTCCGGCGCTACTGCTTTCGGTTCTGTAATAAACGTTTCCTCCGTACTCAATTCGCCGCAGGTGCTTGGCCAGGAAGGTGCCAATCAAGGTGAAAACGCCGTGCAGGTTGTAGTATGGTTTGAAGTGTATCGCCGTCGTTGTCATGATCGCGTGAGTTACTGACTCGCGAAACATTTCTTGCAATCCGAAAGGTGTTTGTTTTGGAGCCAACTCAAAGCTTGTCGACTGGCCTGCTGAAGAAGATCCTCTTCAGGCAATCCACCCGTCATTCGCGACTACAGCCTTTGTGGGCGCGTCTCCACACGCTCGCTATCTTCGGTATGAACTACGGCGGCGGCGGCTTGATCGAGACCAGTGGAGAAATCCAGGTGTTAACTGATGTTGTCGGAAAAGCCTTTAGCGATGTAGCTTCCCCTGTCGTATTTGATGTTGGGGCTAACATTGGCGACTACTCGTTGTGCGTCAAACGCCATCTACCGGCGGCGCAAATCTACGCTTTTGAACCGGCGCTAAGTACCTTCCAGCAACTTGAAAAACATCTCGCTGCGGCGGGCAACGGCAACATCAAGCCTTACAACATTGGTTTCTCCGATGCGGAGAAAACTGTGGAGCTTCACTCGTACACTATCGAAGGGCAAGAGGTTTCACTGCTCGCATCGATTGACGTCCGCCAACCAACGCAGGTTGTAGATGTCAAGACTTCCGCAAGCGAGCGGATTCAGGTGCAAACAATTGACCGCTTCTGTGAAGTAGAAGGGATTGAACGTATTGAGTTTCTTAAACTCGACGTTGAAGGACACGAGTTGGCAGTGTTGCGAGGCGCGCAGCGCATGCTCCGCGATCGACGGATCAAAATGATCCAGTTTGAGTTTGGCCCGGCGAACATTTATTCGCGCACTTTCTTTTACGACTTCTGGTCGCTGCTAGCGGAAGACTTTGAACTTTTCAGGATCGTTCCGAACGGTATTGTGCCCATCCGCTATTATGGCGAACATCTTGAAGTGTTTTTGACCACGAATTACCTCGCCATCCAGAAGAAGGATTCGTAAGCGAGCTGACCTGCTCTCCAAACTGATCGACAATGCCTCCTTCGAACTCACGACCAAAAGAAGTTCAGAAACTTCTTCCCGAAAGCGTAGCGCAGCGTCCGCTGCCGCATAATTTCCAGAAAAGTGATTTGCAACTATTCAATCATGAGTTGGAAAGGGTGATCCCCGAAAGCCGTCTATTGGAGTTCAGCGATGTGCACGCGAGTGCCGATGGAGTTTTGTTTAAGGGTCTCAGCATCTTGACTGAATCTTTTGCTTTTCCTGCGAACCGCGAGCTGTGGAAGCGACGTAGTCTCATAAGATTTTTTGTCGAGAATTACCTGCTGCGGCGCACTCGTGCCGCTCGTCGCGTCGCACTTTGGATCACTGATGATTGGAGCTACGGTTACTTCCACTGGCTGACTGACGCTCTGACGAGGCTCTATGTGGTGCGGGAACGCGTAAACCAGTTGGTTCTGCTGTTGCCAGCGGCCTACGAAACTCTGGATTTCGTTCAGGCTTCGCTCAAGTGTTTCGGTGTAACGGAGGTTGATTACGTCAGACAAAGCGAGGTAATTCGCTGTCGCCGCTTGTTGGTGCCGACGCATACGGCGCCTTCAGGTCATTACAACGAGGAAGCGATTCGCGGCGTGCGCGCCCTATTGCTTAACTGCCATGGCGCTGCTGAGTCTGGCGGCAGCGAGCGCATTTACGTCAGCCGCGGGCGCGCACCGAAGCGCCGAATTCTGAACGACGATGCCACGCTTGCGGTATTGGAAGAGTTCGGATTTGAGACTATCTATGCCGAAGACTATTCCTTCGCGCAGCAAGTGGAAATATTTTCGCGGGCGCGTTACGTCGTTTCGAACCACGGCGCGGGTTTGACGAACATGCTGTTTGCCCGAGAGGGTGGGAGCGTTCTGGAGCTGCGGCACCATACGGACGCAATCAACAATTGCTACTTCACTCTTGCCGCAGCGCTCGGTCTGAATTATTTCTATCAGACGTGCCAGTCGGACGCCCAGCAGGACCCACATACGGCTGATCTCGTGGTCGATCTGACAACCTTGCGAGCAAACCTTCAGCTGCTAACCAAACCTTAATGCCCGTTTTAGATGTTCCCAGTGGATCTCCCACGCCAGTTTCACGTCAGGCGCATCAATGCCCCGCAGTCGCCGCCAGAAATGTTGGCCCGAGGCGGTTAGCCAGTTGGCAATCTGATTGGTTATCAAGCTCAGGCGAGAAAGCGAATGCTCCTGGAAAAAGTAACCAGCTTCCAGTTGTACTCGGAGTTTTTCCAGGCTGCTCCAACGTTGCAACGAGCTTTGCGCGCCGAGGTGAAGGATGACGGCCTCAGGCTGGAAAATAAGTTGCCAGCCGCCGCGCACAATTCTCAGACACCACTCATTGTCTTCACCGTACATATGAAACTGCTCATCGAATCCGCCCACATCTTCGATCACCTGTCGCCGAATGAGCATAGCTGCACCGCTCAACATAGGCACTCGTCGTTCACGATTGTGATCCCAATGACCGCCAAGCAACAGTTCCCCACGTATTCGCCGCGGTAAAACCCGGTAGAGGTACAACTGCGATAGCAGGATTTCCCAAGCTGCCGGCGGATTGCGCCAAACGCTGATCTGCAGCGAGCCATCGGCGTTCAGCAGCTTCGGTCCGGCCGCTGCGATCCTGGAATTAGAGCGAACGGTGGCAAGCAACCGATCGATGCTGCCAGGCGTAACCTCGGTATCCGGATTCAGCAGCAGTAAGAATGGCGCAGCAGTTAACGCAAACGCCTGATTGTTCGCTTGACCGAAGCCACGGTTGCCGGCGTTTTCAATTATTCGCAAGCGACCAGAGTCGCTGAGGCCGCGCGCCAATTCACTTGCTCGCAGTAAAGCCACGCTGTGATCGGCGGAAGCGTTGTCAACGACTACGATGTCGTATTCAACTGAGGGCGGATTCGCAACTACGCTCTCCACCGCACGGCGCAGCAACTCGCCGCCGTTCCAGTTGACCATGATGATTGATAACTCGACTCCCAAAGACAGATCCTGCTTCAAGTTAGGTTAGCAAGTCTTTCAAGGCGCTACGAAAGCCCTTTGAATAGCGATGATAACGACCCGACAACAACTCGCTAAAGACGCTGGACGCGCGAGACAATCTTGCGTTGGGCAGCCCGGCGCGAGCGGCAAGATGGATCATCCTCGCCTCCAGCGCGGGCAAGACTCTCCGACTGTCAAACTCTTTCTGCTTATCGGCGAGCCGGCGATGAACAGCTTGCGCAGTCGCGAGCATTTCAGCGTAGGGATTCTCACGCCGCAGCGCTTCATGCACAGAATCATGCGGATAGTGAATTCCCTTGCGCTCGAGCGCGCCAACTTGCTGGCCGGCATGTTGCCGGTATTTGACCAGACGTTCGGAAAGGGGGACGAGTTCAGAGACGCCGGCGATCAGCAAAGCGATCCACGCATCGTGTATGATCGGCAGGTCGTCAGGAATCGGCAACAACAGTGACTTAAAACGGGCCCTGAAGGCCGCAGTTGCGCCGGTGACAGTTGCGCCCTGAAGCAACGAATCAAAGCCGTTGCCGTTCAACAGGCGCTCGCGTTCATCGCGTCCAAAGTTAAGCTTGTCCCAAAGCGAGTAGCCGACTGGACGCAGATCTTCGTCAACGACTTCGGCGTCACTGAATACCATTCCCACCTGAAATTTGCGCGCAAACTCAACTGCGAATCGCGCGAGTTTCGATGACAACCAAATGTCATCCTGATCGCAGAGCGCGATCACATCTCCGGCGCACAAACTGATGGCGCGTTCAAAACTTTTGCTGGAGCCTAGATTGGTGGTGTTGAGGTGGACCTGAACCGGGAAGGGAGCCCCGGCCGCAAAATTCTCAACGATTGTGACTGACTCATCGGCTGATGCATCGTCGCAGACTATCAATTCATACGGTAGTTGTGTTTGCGCCGCGATGCTCTCGAGTTGTTCTGGCAGGTAACGCGCGCCGTTGTACGTACACATCGCTACCGAAATTTTCATTAACCTGAAACGTCCTCAGCTTCGCTATGCGCGAGTTTCTCGTTCGGGTTGCGGTCGCTTGACTTGCCGAAGCTCAAATCATTCCGTATTCCGTTTAAGGAGCGCCGGCGCCGATTTCGCCTCGCGCAGCTGACTGGTCTGCGAACCGAGTGGCAGCTGCAAGGTCGGCGTCAACCATCTCGTCTACTAACTGCTGAAAACCGTAATTCTGCTTCCAACCGAGCACCTGCCGGGCTTTAGCTGCGTTGCCGATTAACAAATCGACTTCGGCCGGCCGGCAAAACTGTTCATCGATCTTCACATAGTCGCGATAGTCGAGGCCGACCTTTTTGAAAGCCAATTCGCAAAACTCGCGCACGGAATGTGTTTCGCCGGTGGCGATGACGTAGTCGTCCGGTTGTGGTTGTTGCAACATTAGATGCATCGCACGTACGTAGTCCCTGGCGTGGCCCCAATCGCGTTTGGCGTCCAGGTTACCCAGTCGCAACTCCGTCGCCTGCCCTAACTTGATGCGCGCCACGGTAGAAGTAATTTTTCTAGTAACAAACTCGTAACCGCGGCGTGGTGACTCGTGGTTGAAAAGAATGCCGCTAACGCAAAACATGTCATAGGCTTCGCGGTAGTTGCGCGTAAGATCGAAGCCCGCAACTTTGCTGATGCCGTAAGGCGAACGAGGATGAAACGCTGTTGCCTCGGTTTGAGGAGACTCGCGCACTTTGCCAAACATTTCGGAGGAACCGGCAAAATAAAAGCGACACTCCGGCTGCAGTTCACGCAGAGCGGCCAGCACGTAGTGTGTGCCGTTGATATTCGTATTCATCGTCGAGAAGCCATCGGCAAACGATTCCGCGACGAAGCTCTGAGCGGCGAGATGATAACACTCGTCGAATTTGTATCTGCTGAGGACGTGAAAGATCGAGGGATAACTCTCCAGGCTGGCCGGGTGTAGCGTGACGCGATCGAGCAGGTGCCCGAGTCGTGTGAAGCGGCGGGCAGGATCTTCAAGCGCAACGCGCCGGACGAGCCCGTGCACTTCATAACCGAGATCGAGTAATTGCTCGGTCAGGTAGCTGCCATCCTGTCCAGTGATGCCGGTGATTAGGACTCGCTTCATATTTTGAATTCGGGATACTCCAGGTCGCGTTCGTTAATTATCAGCTCGTCGATCTTGGGCCAAATAATTGCCAGTACCGGATCGTCCCAGCGGAAACCGGCGCAGCTTTCAGGGGCGTAAGTCGCAGTGACTTGATAGTGGACTTCCGTCTCGTCTTCCAAAGTTAAGTAGCCATGTCCGAAATCCCCGGGCAGATACATCATGCGGCGATTGCTTGCTGTCAGTTCAGCTCCTATCCATTGCCCAAAGGTGGACGAGTGTGAGCGGAGGTCGACAGCGACGTCGTAAATCGCGCCGCGCGTGCAGCGGACAAGTTTGCCCTGCCCGTGAGGCGGCGTTTGATAGTGGATGCCGCGAAGGGTCCCGCGCTTGTTGTTGAAAGAGAGATTGCCCTCTACAAATCGTGCCTCGGCGCCGAGCGCAGCCAGCTCCGTCTCCGACCAGGCGCGGGCAAAAAATCCTCGCTCGTCGTCGAAGCGTTCGGGTTCAAGAATAAAAACGCCACCCAGTTTGGTCTCAGTCACAATCATAACGAACGTCAACACTACGCATAGGGAGAAAAGAAGAACCATTTTAGGCTACGCAATGTCAGAGCGCGACGGGGATTCAACTTCGCGGCGTGCCACAGGTGCTTGATTCCCGGCCAATAGAACCCGGCCTTCACGTTTTCGCGAGCCTCAGTGATCAGTGACATGGCGAGCATGTCGAGGCATTGTTGCCTGACAGTTCGTCGTTGTGACGCCGGAGCCGCCAGGGCGCGCGGCAGTTGGAGTGCCTTCGCTTGCGCGCGTGCGGCCGCCTGACACATCTCAATTCGGTTAGAAGAAGTCTGACCCGATTTACGGGTAAACGTCCGATAGATCGCAACCGGCTCTTCCACCACAGCCGCCATATGACTTTCAGCCATCTGCATTAAGAGCAACCAGTCTTCGGCGCCGACAACCTCTGGGTCGAAGAGCCCAGCCTGCTCTACTAAACTTCTTCGCGCTACGACAGAGTGGACAAAAATGAAATTTCGCTCGAGCAGTTTCCAGAAGATATCGCCGCCAGGGCTTTGGTCGGCGCTGCTGCCGCCGGTGGGCATGCAGGTGACTGGATCGCCAAACAAGATCGGTCCATAGGCGAAGCCGAGCTTCGGGTCTGTTTCAAGCATCTTGATCCGTTCGGCGAGTAAGCCCGGTAACAACTGATCATCGTCGTCAAGAAAAACCAGGTACTCGCCTTTGCTTATACCAATGCCGGCGTTACGAGCGCGCGCCTGTCTCACGTTTGGATCGAGCCGCAAGTATCGTATGCCGGAGATTGCGCGACAGACCTCCGGGGTCTCATCCACTGAGCCATTATCAACCACGATGACTTCGACATCAGCACCGGCCTGTTTCGCACTTTCGATCGCTGCCGGCAATAATGCAGCGCGGTTGTAGGTAGGAATAATGATGCTGACTTGAGTCATCACTACCTAGCCTTTTTGAGTGGTGCCCTAATTTCAGTTCTGCTCTGTGCACCCTCCGTGTTCTTTGTGCTTCTGTGGTAGAAAAATCCAGGCAAACACTGACCACCGAGACACAGAAAACACGGAGGGTGCACGGAGGATTTCAAATTAGGTCACTACCCCTTTTTGCGCAGCTTTGCAATTGTAGCGCGGAAGTTTCCCGAGTTCTCTCGCATTGCTTTTCGGATGGAAATCAAAACCGTTGAACGAGTCGGCTGGCGTAGGAACTCTCGCCGGTCCAGGGGGTTACTCAGCCGCCAAGGTCGGCGCGATAGTACTCCCGAAACCAATCAATCGTAAGTTTTAGTCCCTCTTCCAGACTCACTTTCGGTTCCCATCCGATCATTTCCCGCGCGCGACTGCTATCCGCATACATCCGCCAAATTTCTGTTGGCCGGTAGGGCAGGGCGCCAATCTGAAGTTCGGCGCGCGATTCGGTTAGGGTGGCGATCTTCTTAACGAGGTCGCGGATGGAAACCTCTTCACCAGCGGCAATATTGATCGGCCCGTCAATCTTTCCTTGGTGTTTTGCAGCCAGCACCAGGCCGTCAACAACGTTCGTCACGTAGTTAAACTCGCGTGTTTGCTCGCCGCCGGTAGTCTTAATAACTCCGCCGCGGAGGCAATTGACTATCAACTCCGGAATCACAGCCTTAGCGCTCTGGTAAGGGCCGAAGGTATTAAACGGCCGCAGGATAATTAATGAACGTTCGCCGCCGATGCGCTGCTTCATCTGGCAATACATCTCACCTGCGTATTTCGTGATGGCGTAGGGCGAGATGGGTTGCGGACACATGGTTTCTACAAACGGCACATCCTGCTGCAGCCCGTAAACTTCCGACGTCGACATGTAGAGAAACTTCTCTACGCTGTCGCTGCAGGTGTCGAGCAGGTTGGCGGTGCCCTTGGCGTTTACGTCGAAACATTCCTCGACCTGAACAAAGCTCTGGCCCACATGATTATAAGCGGCCAGGTGAAACACCACTTCCGGAGCAAACTCGCTAATGCACGCGAGCGCGCCGCGATTGCGCAAATCTGCCTCGATGACCCTGATGTCATCCCAAATATGACGAAGACGCTCATTCTTCATCACGTTGCCGTAACGAACGGTAACCCCTACGTCGGCACCCTCTTCAAGGAGCCGGGTAACGAGGTGTGAGCCAATAAAACCGGAACCACCGGTAACGAGAACGCGTTTGTTTTTCACTCTGCTTGTCCACCCACGTAAGTATAGAATTCGATCATTTCAGTTTCGGCTAAGGCGCGATCTTTTTCGGTGTTGACGGTTAAGTGCTTACCCGCGTGTGTGTGCGTGTATAAAACTTCCGCCTGCGCCAGTGCCGACAAAAATTCCGGCATTTCCGAGCCACGGTTCACAAAATCGAAAGCCTCGGGCTCGCACAAAATAAAGCCGATGTTGATCCAGTAGGGCAGTCGCGGCTTCTCGGCAAAAGCGGTCGCCCGGTTGGAATCGTCGAAATGTACAACCCCAAACGGGCTATGAAGCGGATATACCGTTAGCGTTGCAAGTGCGCCTCGCTGCTCATGACGCTCAACCAAGCCTGCCAAATCGACGTTAGCGAGCGTGTCACCGTAGCAGATGAGCGCTCGACCACGAACATGTGAACGAGCGTCCAGCAGCCGGTCCGTCATGCTGACATCTCCGGAATTGACGCAGGTGATTTTTCCCAGCTCCGCGCATTCCTCGCGCAGGAACGACTCGATTGCTTCGGCCTTGTAGCCCACGCAAACGACAAAGCGCGAGATGCCTGCGGAAAACAGATAGCGGAGCAGATGCGATAACAACGGTTCGCCGTTGAGCGTCACCATCGCTTTCGGCATGGTCTCGGTAAAGGGTCTGAGCCTTTCGCCCTTGCCGCCGCAAAGCAATATCGCCGTCAACTCAGAAACTGATTCAGCCACGCCGGCGTTCCTCCGACGAGCGCTCGCGCTGCAAAGGCGCAACTAATCTACCGCTGCGACTTTGCAGCGACCTTTTCACGCGTTGAATAAAACCCTCCATCCGTTTCAGAAGCGCGATGGCACTCAGGGTGAACGCTCGGCCGTAGAGGCCGCCTGCGAAAGCTCGTCGCGCACCGTCGAAGCCTTCCTTACCGATACCCCAACCAACGCTCTTGTTGCGGAAGCAAAACTCGACCACGACCATCCATTTCACGCCGAACTTCTCAAGAAATCCCAGCGGCGACGATTGAACGCATTCAAGAATATCCGTCGTCAGATTGCTCCAACTCACTTCAACGCTCTTTGCTGACGTGCTTTGCCCACGCGCTACATCTTCGACCGTCTTCGAAGAGAAGTAGCGGTAGTCCAGAAGTTGTTCCTTCGCCTCCACAACTTCGCCGCTCAGGCACAGTTGCGCCACCAGCACCACGTCGCCTCCCCAGGCGTTGATCTTCCATTGTCTCGGCTCGGCAAGCGCCGGCGTCCGGAATAGCGAATAGACGTCGAGCCAGGAAGAGGACCGCACCAGTCCACGAAGCCGCTCGATGGGACGCTCGCCGGTCGGATGATAACAGCGAAAAGGGTAAGTGGCAGTAACGTCTTGTCCGTTCTCATCGATCAGTCGCGCATCCATGCAGCACATCAGCGCGCGCGGATTTTGTTCCAGCGCTGCAACGCATAGGCTCAAACAGCGGGGAGCGCGCCGGTCATCGTGCGCGGCCCACAAAAAATATTCGCCTCCCGCCAGATCGTAGACGCGCAAAAAGTTCCAGGCAGGACCCATGTTTTGCTCGGCGCGATAGTAGCGAACGCGCGCATCGTGGGCCGCGTACTCGCGGCAGATGGATTCTGTCTCGTCCTCGGAGGCATTGTCAGAAATGATGAGTTCGAAATTGGTGTAGTCCTGTGCCAGCAACGAGTCGACTGCTTCGCGCAAAAATTGCGCGCCGTTGTAGACGGGCAGCCCGACACTCACCAGGCCGGACTGCAATTCTCGCGACGACTGATCGCTCAAATCTCTGACTCCTGGGCCAATGGCTGCCAACGTGAGGTGAACTTGTTAGGAACCATGATCAGTTTCTATCTCCGGCGCAGCCATGCTCCCGGCCAATGCGTGACGTTCGCAGTTAAATTACTTTCGTTGAAAACCCAGGGCGGCTGTTCCAGCAAAAACTCCGGATGACGTTCGGCAAACTCCGCCGCTGCTGCCGTCGGATTGTCCTCTTTCCATTCCGCTCTGCCGTTTGGTACATCATGCAAATCCTTCATCACCCCATCGGTCGCGACGATATAGGATCCCGGCGTCACCAAATCATGATACGCCTCAAGCTCAGCGGCTACATGCCCCTTGCTGTGGTTCGAATCGAGAATAACAAGAACGGTTTCACCCGGCCTCACCAGCGAGTGTGCTTCACTCACTACTTCCGGACTGGTTGAACTGCCCTCGATCAGGGTAAGCAAATTACTCAATTCATGAGCTTCGATTGCCTGACGGTTCTGAGGTCGTATTTCAATGTCGATACCAATGACGCGTCCGCCGCCAATAAGTTTGCACAGACTTGCGTAGTAGATGAGCGAACCACCATGGGCCACGCCGGTCTCAATTATTACATCCGGGCGCACGCGATAAATGACTTCCTGGAGACGGACCATATCTTCAGGCAACTGAACAATGGGACGCCCCAGCCAGCTAAAGGTGTAGGAATATTTCTGGTCCCAACCGACTTTCAGCCACTGCCCGGAGATCAAGTCGAAGGCCTCTTTCGAATACAGATCGAACACAGTCTGTGCAGTTTCAGTCTCTTGAGTCAGCGTTCTCGCAGCAGTATCAATAACCAATTTCATAACTTTTCGATCAGCCGAACGTTAGCTTTGGCTTCCTCCAGCAGCGCCAAATTCTCATCGCGGTAATTCGGATTCATCAGGATTGCGCTGGTGATGCCGTGCGCGACCAAATCCGTAGGGGCCACAATCGGATGACCTGTGCCCGGCACAAAATGGCCTTGTTTCAAAGGATTCAGGTCAACAATCGCGTCGATGCAGCATCGCTCAGGATCAATCATATTTGCAAACGTGACCCCTTTTGCGCCCGCGCCCCAGAGTGCCACTTTCTCTTTTTGCGCCAGCGACTGAATCTTCTGTTGCCAGTCATGCTGCGAATCTGCTTCGGTACGCGCGAAAGACCTGGCCAGGGCGTCAATATCGTCAGGCTGCTTACTCACAATCGGCGCGACCTCGGGCAAGACAGCTTCTAACCAGAGATATTGCCCGCCAAACACATGCGTCACGCTCTCGACTTTGAAGCCGGCGATCTCGAAAGCAGTGGTTAGTGAACTCGCGGTGAAGTAGGAGCAGTGTTCGTAAAAGAAGTCCCAAATTACTTGATTTCGCAGTATCCATTCAACGCAGGGAGTTTCGAAAAAGACGCGAGCGCGCGGCGAGTTAGCCAGAGCTTTTTTGATATCGCGGAGCAGGTTGAGCGGGTGCGGAACGTGTTCAATTACGTGCCGGCAAACTACTACGTCAGCAGGCACATCAGCACATTCTGCGTCGTAGTAGCGCGTGACGAATTTCAGGCGACCATCGAGCTCGGCGCCGCTTCCCGTGTAGCTCGGATCGAACCCCGAGCCGCGATTGCCGGCGCCGGCAAATGTCACCAGCTTGCGGAGAAACAGACCGTCGCCACAGCCCACTTCCACTACATGACAGTTGCGAACGTTTCGCTCAACGACCATGTTGCGGACCAGGCCGTCCAGATATTCACTGAAGGATGGCGAACAGGCTTGTGTGTTTTCGTAGTTCTCGCCATACAAGATTTTTCCGGGGTCAAACGCCGAATTGAAAACAAACCCACACTCGGCACAAACGGCGAGCGACAGATCGCCGCGCGGGACCGCAATTGCCGCCGCCTGATCGCTCATCAACAAATTTTGATGGATGGGAACTTGTCCGCGAAACAGAAATTCGCTCGGTGAATTGGATCCACAGATGGGACACCCCGCTTGCTCATCACTCATTTTGCCAGTTGCAACTTCCACCACTCAATTGTCTCCGCCAATCCCTGCGCTAAACTATGTTGAGGAGTCCAGCCGACCTCGTTGCGCAAGCGACCCACTTCAGCAACAAGCACAGGCGGCTCACTCGCCGGCGTCGCGCGCGCGCCAAACTGAATCAAGTCGGCTCTTTCCAGGTAAGCTGCTATCTGGTTTATCAGCTCGTGCAAGCGCAGCGGGACGCCTGATGCGATGTTCACCGCGCCTGAAACTTCCGAATCCAACAAGGCGACCAGCGCATCGGCAGCGTCCGCGACGTAAAGAAAGTCTCTAACCTGGTCGCCATGCGAACATGGGGCCGGCTGTTCCCGCAAGAGGGCACTGATTATAGAAGCGACGAGGCGTTCCTGGTATTCGTAGGGTCCGTAAAGAAAGAAAATGCGTCCCCAGGCCGCGCTCAAACCAGTTTCCTCGGCGAGGGTTGCGAGCCTGAGTTGAAGCGTGTGTTTGCAAACTCCGTAGGTCGTCGTCGGGTTTAGCGGGGTTGACTGTTCGGAGCAGCAGCCATCCTTCCAGTCGTACTCAGCGCAACTGCCCACGCCCACCACGCGCCGGCCACCTGCTTCGACAAAGGTTTTAAATAAGTGGGCGCTGGCTTCAACCCAGCGAAAATTTTCCGGCGCTTCCCAGTACTTGCCGGGCACCGCGTACCAGGCGCTGTGCAATAGATGTGTGGGCCGCAGCGCCGCGAGCAAGCTGGCCACTTGTGCTTGGTCCAACAGGTCGGCGTGGTGCCAGTGCACTCCCGCAATAGCCACTGATGCGGTCTCTTTCGACGAGAGAGCATGCACCTCAAAACCGCGCGACCGGAGCGCGGGCAGACAGTGGCGACCAACGAAACCGCTCGCTCCTGTTAGCAGAACTTTCTTCATCCGCTGAAGTCCGCGTAGTCCCGGTCCCGGGCAATGATGATCTGCTCAGCCGCCGGCCATTCGATACCAAAGGCCGGGTCGTTCCAGCGCACGCCCAGGCCGCTTCCAGGCACAAATGGTGATGACATCTGATAGAGAACTTCCGAGTCGTCCTTCAAGGTCTGGAAACCATGTGCGAAGTCTTTGGGAACGTAAAGCGCCTCGCGATTGAGCGCTGTCAACTCGATACCAACCCACTGCTTGAACGTTGGCGATTCGGATCTGAGGTCAATGATACAATCGTATATCGCACCCATTGTGCAGCGGACTAGTTTGACCTGTCCGTGTGGCGCCTGCTGGTAGTGCATGCCGCGCAAGGTTCCCTTATTGCGATTGAATGAGACATTACATTCCACCAGGCGGGAGTCGAGCCCGCGATCGGCGAACTCCTTTTCGGACCAGCTAAGCGCGAAAAAACCACGCTCGTCTTCGAAGCGGTCCAGCTGAATGACAAAAGCGCCTCGCAATTTAGTTTCGTTAAAGGTCATGCGCGGCTCAAACCACTCTTACTGTGGGAATCGGAATAATGAAACGACCGCCCCGTTTCCGATATTCCGATTGCTGCTCAAGAATTTCCTCGGCGAAGTTCCAGGTCAGTAACAAGACGTAATCCGGCATGGTCTCAAGCAACTTTTCCGGCGGATGAATTTGCAGGTGCGTGCCGGGCGTGTAATAACCTTGCTTGACCGTGCTTCGGTCCACGACGTAATCAAGCGTCTCCTCACCGATAGCGAAATAATTTAACAACGTGCTGCCCTTGGCAGAGGCGCCGTAAACGGCTATTCGTTTGCCCTCAGCTTTCAATTTGCGCAAGAGCTCCAGAAGCTTGAGGCGCAGGCGCTCAACCTGGTCACCGAAACCGGCATAGTAGTCGACTTCACCCACGCCCCAGTTAGTTTCCTCCCGACTGAGTTGGGCCACCGCTGACTGATCATCCAAAGCTTCACCGTCATCGTGGCCGCCGTAGACTCGCAGCGTGCCGCCGTGAATGGGAAGCCGCTCGACATTCTTGACGCGAAGGCCGTGACGATGGAAGAGGCGGTCGAGCGCGGTCAGCGAGAAGTAGCTCAGGTGCTCGTGATAGATCGTGTCAAACTCACAGCGGTCGATCATCTCCTTCACATAAGGCACCTCGATGACCACTACACCATCGGTCTTCAACAGCCGGCTCACGCCCTGCATGAATCCGTTGAGATCCGCCACATGGGCCAGCACGTTGTTCGCATGTATTACGTCTGCGCGCTTGCCTTCGGCGCGAAGACGCTCGCCCAGCTCCGCCCCAAAGAAGTCACAGATCGTAGGAATACCGCGCTCTTCTCGAGCTATGCGCGCAATGTTGGTGGCCGGCTCAATGCCAAGCACCGGAACACCCGCTCGCTGATAGTACTGAAGCAGGTAACCATCGTTGCTGGCGATTTCGATAACTAAACTGTCCCCACTGAGGCCGCGTGACTTGATGAGTTTTCCCGCAATCGCCTCGGCGTGGCGCAACATGGTGTCTGAAAAAGAGGAGAAGTAGAAGTATTCGCGGAAAAGTATTTCCGGTGGCACTGTTTCGGTAATTTGAACGAGAGAGCAGTGGGGACAGAACGCCAGGTCGAGCGGGTAAGTCTCTTCCGCAGCGCCGATTTGCTCCACTGTTAGCAGGGCATTAGCGAGAGGCGTGCGTCCGAGCGAAAGAACGTTGTTGAGTCCAGCCTGGCCGCACGACCGGCAGCTCAACTCCTGGCTTTCAGTCATCTGATTTCTATCCCAGAAAATCCTTGTACCAGTCGATCGTCAATTCCAGACCCTGGTCCAGGGTAAAAAGCGGAGTCCAGTGAAGCAGCCGCCGGGCCTTATCGGCGCTCAAGTATTGATGACGGATTTCGTTGACTGCCTCATTGCGAACATCGGGCGTCAGCTTGGACTCCATTGACTTCAAAACACGTTCGACCAGTTCGAGTACTGTGACCTGAATCTCGTTCGAAAAGTTGAAAGCCTGGCCGCGCAGGTTTGCGTCGCCGGCAAGCGACTCAGCCAGGAGCATGTTGGCGGCAGCGCCGTCTTCAGCATAGAAGTAGTCGCGTATAAACTTGCCGTCTGACCGAATCACCGGCTGCTGGCCGCGCAGAACAGATCGAATGGTGCCCGGGACGATGCGGTTCCAGTTGAGATCGCCGCCGCCATAAAAATTGCCGCAGCGCGTGATTGCAACGGGAAGATCGTAAGTCGCGGCGTAACTTTGCGCGATCAAATCCGCGCAGGATTTACTTACGTCATAGGGGTGGCGACCCTGAAGGGGCGCGTCCTCGCTGTAGGGCAATTGCTCATGATCGCCGTAAGCCTTATCTGAAGACGCGACGACGATTTGTTTGACAGTCGGACTGCGACGGCAGGCTTCGAGCAGCGCCCAGGTGCCGGCGATGTTTGTCTCAAACGTCGAAAGCGGATTGCGGTTGGCGATACCCACGATGGTCTGTGCCGCGAGGTGAATCACCGTGTCGATCTCATACTCGCCGAGCGCGCGCTCCAATGTCGCTCCGTTGCATACGTCGCCCCGCACGACCTTGACCTTATCGATCAGGCTGGCCCGCACCAGTTCGCTTTGTGGCACCCAGTCGCGCACGACGCAAACCACGTCGGCGCCTGCTTCCAGAAGCCGGCGGACCAACCAACCACCCAGCAAGCCGGTTCCCCCGGTAACCAGGGTAGGGCGGTCTTGCCAGAACGTTCGATTCGGTGAAATTGCTACTGCCATGTTTTCCAGGGGGGCTTACCGCTGCGCCATAGAGTTTCCAACAGTCTTACTTCACGCATGGTGTCCATGCATTGCCAGAATGCTTCATGACGATAAGCCACCAATTGCTTGTCAGTCGCCAGCTGTTCGAGAGCATCGGACTCGAGGCTGCTTTGGTCAGACTCGAGATAGTCAAAAACCGCCGGCTCAAACACCATGAAGCCGCCATTGATCCAGCCCTCTCCGATTTGCGGTTTCTCTGTAAACTCTGCCACCAGGTCGCCATCAAACACTAAGCCGCCAAACCGCGCCGGAGGTCTAACAGCAGTCACCGTCGCTATGCGGCCATGGGCGCGATGAAACTGCAAGAGCTCGGCAAGGTTCACATCGCTGACGCCGTCGCCATAAGTAGCCATGAACGTTCCATCCTTCAGCCACGCTTGCAAACGCTTCACTCGGCCTCCGGTATTGGTTTCTTGCCCGGTGTTTTTCAGATGGACGATCCAATCTTCACAATCACTATTCTGAGTGTCAACTACGCCTTTGGCGAGATCCAGGGTCATGTTTCCGCGCAAGGAACAGTAGTCCACAAAGAACCGCTTGATCATCTCTCCGCGATGACCGAGCGCGATGAAAAACTCGTTGAAGTCGTAATGAGCGTAATGCTTCATGATGTGCCAGAGGATCGGCTGGCCGCCGATCTCGACCATCGGTTTAGGCTTAAGCTCTGTCTCTTCAGAGAGCCGAGTTCCGAGGCCGCCGGCAAGAATCACAACTTTCATCGCTGGCCTTCCCCGGCTTGGGCCGTAACAGGTTGATCACTCTCTGCGATCATGCGTGTATTCCATTCGAGCAGCGGACGCACCACCCCCGGCATGGGGCCGGCATACTCTCCGCGCGCTGAGTTGCCATCCATACTATCAATTATTTGAAACGCGACGGCATCGCGCTCAAAAAAATGTACGACCACCGGATCCATTGTGCTTATCGCCGCTCCGACAAAGAGTGTGCCTTCAGACAGTAGGTTGCCGGGAATCCAGGCGGTGCTGACGTAGCGGCCGACGGGACGCGGGCGGCCGGCCCAGGCGGGGTCAGTCTCGCGCACCACAAACGAATAGATACCTTCTTCGTTGTAGAAATGGTAGTTCGGCGCCAACAGGTGGCCTGACTGCAACACCTCATACTCCATTTCAATGCCAATTGGTTTACGGATGTCGAATGCATCTTTGAATTCGCCAGCATCGGTGCAAACACGTACCGCGCACAATCTCACGATATTGTCGCCGGGCGCGCTGCTCAAGTCGGGCCAGGCCCTCACGGCCGTAGTGCCCAAACCGGAACTCAGGTAGCTAGTCACAACTTTGGTAGATGGCCCATCGTCGATGACTTGTCCCGCATCCAGCAAAATCGTGCGTGGGCACAAGCGAGTAATCGCTGACATACTGTGCGACACGAATAACACAGTGCGTCCGCGCCGGCCAACGTCCTGCATTTTGTCCAAACACTTGCGCTGGAAGCGGCCATCACCGACGGCCAACACCTCGTCAACGAGTAGTATCTCTGGTTCCAGGTGGGCGGCAACGGCGAAGGCCAGTCGCATGTACATACCGCTGGAGAAATGCTTCACCGGCGTGTCGATAAACTTTTCCACCTCCGCAAAAGCCACAATCTCATCAAACTTACGAGTGATCTCTGTGCGCGCCATCCCCAGGATCGCGCCGTTGAGATAAATGTTTTCGCGGCCAGTCAATTCCGGATGAAAGCCAGTACCCACCTCAAGCAGCGAACCGATGCGGCCGTAGAGTTCGATCTTACCGACTGTGGGTTCAGTGATACGGGATAACAATTTGAGCAAGGTTGATTTTCCGGCTCCGTTACGTCCGATAATCCCCACGATCTCTCCCGGCTTGATTTCAAAGGAGACATGCTCGAGCGCCCAGAGAACCGGGCGCGATTGTTGGCTGTGGCGCCAACTGCGAAGCGGTGCGCGAACCGCGTTGGCGAGCGTGTCGCGCAGGCTTCCATACTGTGGTTGCGTCGCGCCCAGGCGGTAGCTCTTACCCAAATCTTCTACAGTGATTATTGATTGCATCGCTAATCTAGATCACGTCAGCAAAGCTCTTCTCCATGCGCTTGAAGGCAAAGGTCGAATAGACCAAGACGACGACGGTAATCAGAGCGGAGATTCCCAACGCCTGCCAGTCGAAAGCCCTTCCCGAAATCGCCGAGCGAAACCCCAGAATTATTCCCGTCAGAGGATTCAACATGAGAAGCCAGTGCCAGCGATCCGGCACGGGATAGATGATCGGCGAGGCGAACATCCACACTTGCATGAGAAAAGGCAGAGCGTGTCGAACGTCGCGATACTTCACGTTTAGTGCTGACATCCACAGCCCCAGGCCAATGGCCAGCAGCGTAGTTAGCAGGCCGAGGACCGGCAGCATCAGCAAACTCAGATCAAACGGCATGTGGTAATAGACCATCATCCCAAAGAACAGCACTGTGGCAATGCTCAGATCTACGAGACCCGCAGCCACGCTGGCAACAGGAATTAACAGCCGGGGGAAATAGACCTTTGTAATCAGGTTGGTGCTGCCGACTAAACTGTTCCCACTATTGATGACGGCATTCGCAAAGAACGTCCATGGCAATAGTCCCGCAAAAGAAAATATTGGGTAAGGAAGACCGTCGGATTTGATACCACCGAGGCGGTTGAAAAAAAATGTGAACAGCAGCATCAACAAGAGCGGCTGAATGATCGCCCACATCGCGCCGAAGGCCGTCTGTTTGTAGCGCACCATCACATCGCGCCAGGTCAGGAAGTAGAGCAACTCACGGTAAGCCCACAACTCGCCGAGATTCAGGGCGACGTTGGACTTGCTCGCCTCGATCGTCACGAGCGGCTTTGGCGGCAACTTCTGTAAGTCTATTTCAGTCAATTCGGCGAACGGTTGGAGATGCGAGGCTTCCGGGCAGGACCGTCGGCGTCATCCCATTCAGTACCGTAATAGGAGTTCTTCACGATGTCGTTAAAGAGTTTGCGAGTCTAGTCAGTGCTCTCCACGCTCGTCAAGCGGGCCTGCGTCGCAGCAGCCACGCGCGAGATTACGCACGGCAACGAATTGCGCCTGCGGAAAAAATCAGGGAGCGACATTTTACTGTCGCCCCCTGTTTAGTGTTACGGGTTATTTGAGTCCGAAGACGCTAGTCGTCAGAGCCCAAGCAAAACCCAAACGGCCGGCCAAATGGTCTTTAGCCTGGTGTCGTAGTGAATCATTCCGCTATTGCCGAGCGTGATGGTCTTTCCTACCACGGTACCGAAGAGCGGAGCCGATCCAGTAATGCTTACGCCAGTCTTAGGCGCATAGACCACCAGTTGCAGCGTGGTGCTATTGCCAAAGGTTATGCCGGTGGTTCCGGTGTAACTCGATAGTATCTGGAGATTACTCGGAATCATGGTCGTGTTGGGTAAGCTGGTTGCACCGCCGGTGTTCAAGGCTCCCGTCAATTTGATAACGACGGGACCATTGACCTTCAGCTGCGCACTATTGGTCAGAGTAACGTTATGGAAGCAGTAGTTGCCGTTTGCCAGAGTTGCGATGTTAACGCCGCTCAAGCTTAGGTCACCAGTGCTTGCGTTGTAGCTGTAGGTGCCGCTGATTCCGCTGTTCGAACTAAACGGAGAGCAGCCCGGAACTGAAGGCATCGTCATCACCGGAGCCAACGCCCCGTTGGTCTTGGTGCCTCCGACAGTCGCACTTCCCGACAGCGAAACCGTGGTACCGGCAGTGGCATTTCCATCCACTCGACTCGCCCCTGACATCGAGATGCCTGCGCGAGTTGAACGAACGTTGCCGGATACCTTTCCGCTTCCGCCGAGGGTTATTGTGCCGTTACTTAGAACGTTGGCCAACGCACCCTTCGAAGCGGGATAGCCGATCGTCGAATCGTAGCTGTCTACGAGGCCCGACCCGGTGATCGAAACGCTGTCTAATCCAATGATTGAAGTTATCGCCACCGTTACCTTGAAGGAACACTGAGCAGTGTTACCTGATGCGTCAGTTACCCTGAACGTATTGGTAGTGGTGCCGACCGGGAAGGTGGAGCCGCTGGCCAACCCCGCAATTTGCGCAGTGTTTGAAGCGCAATTGTCGGTGCCGACCGGCGCAGTGTATGTGACTACTGCTCCGTTCACCGCCGGATTGTAATCGGCGATGATGTCAGCCTGACAAGTGATTTGCGGCGGCGTGTTGTCAACCACAGTGACTACCTGGGTTGCCGATGACGTGTTGCCATGTGCATCGGTTACCGAATAGGTCACGGTAGTTGCGCCGACCGGGAACGCATTCCCGGCAGGTACGCCGCTGCGAGTGATTGCACCCAAGCCGGGACAATTGTCGCTGGCTGAGGCAGTTCCCAACGTCGCGTCAAGATTGCTGACGGTGACGCCGCACGATGTCGCTCCAGCACCTGTGAATAACGTGCGTGGCGCTGGCGCGGTAATCGAAGGCGGCGTGTTGTCCACTACCGTAACGGTCTGGGTAGCGGTGACGCTGGTGTCGGCCTTCGCCGTGTAGGTGATGACTGTCACTCCAACCGGGAAGTTGTTTCCGGCCGGAACACCACTGCGAATAACTGTGGTGTCACAACCATCGGCGACTGTCGCTGTTCCGAGCGTCGCATCGCTAACAAATGCGCCGCATGAAGTTGCTCCTGGTCCGGTGTTGACTGCTACCGCTCCTGGAACGAAGGTGAACGTCGGCGGCGTGGTTTCATGCACTGTTACGTGCTGAACACCAGTCGCCGTGTTGCCCGCCGGATCTGTTGCCGTGTAGGTGACATTGGTTGTGCCGACGGGGAAGTTGAAGTTCTCAATACACCTTCTACCAGGATCGCCAATCGTCGGACAGGCGATTGGACCACCCGGGAACGGGGTCAGGGGCACTCCCGTGCGCGTGATGGTAACTGAACCCGTACAGGCATCAGTCGCCGTGGCGGTTCCCAACTCGTCATCAAGCACTGCCGAGCAACTGTTCGTAGTCACGTTTAAGTCAGCTGGAATGGTCAGCACTGGCGGCGTAGTGTCGCCGCTGGTCGTGACGGTTATTACCTGCGTGCAGGAAACACTGCCCAAGGCATTGGTTGCTGTCCAGGTGATAGTCGTCTGACCAGCTGGATATGGAGCTGTCAAGGCCAGATTGTCACTGCGCTCCGAATCAACTGTCACGCCAGGGCCACCGGCCATTGGCGTTCCAATATCACCAGCGGTCAGCGTCGTTTGACAATTGCCGCCGGCATCAAAAGTCTTGTTGCTCGGACAGGTTATCGTCGGCGCATTAGGATTAGTAACGGTAATGTGTTGCGTACAAGAAGCGCTACGCGCATTAGGATCGGCGCAATCTGGAGAGTCAAGACACTCAGTGGCCGTCCAGGTAATCGTGGTCGTACCCACCGGATATGGATCACTTACCGGTCGATTATCACTGCGGACGCCCGTAATAGTTACATTCGTACCATCCGCTGTGGGAGCGTTGACACTAACCGGGGCCTCGAGGTCAGTGCCGCCGGCAGCCTCAGTTTGATCACCTGCACAGGAGATCGTCGGCGCCGCTGTCTGCGTTACCATGATTGTGAAGCTGCAAGAAGCTCCCTGTGTCGTCGACACGTTGACCGTGGTGGATCCCACTGGGAAGAGGGAGCCGGACGCTGGCGTGGCGGTCACTGTGCCGCAACTGCCGGAGGCTTCGATATCGTCAATAAAGTTCACAACCGCGCCACTCGGTGACGTCGCTGAAACTGTGCGATTCGCCGGACAGCCGACCGCGCAAGTTGGGTTATTCGGATTGTCGGTGACTGTCGCTTTGGCCGTCCAGTTATTATCGGCAGTGTGCAGTTCGCCGGCTACGGTCGTATCGGGAGTGACGGTGGCAGTTGAGTTTATGGAAGTGCCTACCGGTGCACCGGCATCGACCATGTAGACGAAAACGAAGTCGGCGCTAGTGCCTGCCGGTAAACTTGCAATCGTACAACTCGAAGAGCCCAAACCTCCCGAAGCGGGATTTACACAAGTAAAAGTGGGTGCGCCACTGGTCTGTCCACCGGACGCGAAGGTCGCATTTGCAGGAACAGGTTGAATCAGTTCTACGGAGGCGGCATCATTCGGACCGAAGTTGGTCACGGTGGTCACAACCGTCAGATTGCTTCCTGCCGCAACGTTGCCATCGGGGGTGACCGCAGCGCTGTAAACATTCAGATCGAAAGCCGGATTATCCGGATCTTTCACGGTAAAATTGATTGCGGCGGTGACTCTTGAGCGTCCCGCCAACACAACCTTCACAGTCCACGAACCTCGGTTATCAACCACAAGGCTATTAACCACAGACGTCTGAGTCGCCGGCAGCACAAAAGTATCGTCCGGGCTGCTGACGAGATCGGTCCTTTGCATCTCGTTGCTGGCCGGGTTGTACCAGGTGATAGCACGCGTTGCAGGCGAGCCCACTGGCACTCCGGAGGTCTTCACGCAAACAGTCTCTCCCAGTACGAACGTTGTCTGGGGAGTGGTGCAAGTCGCTTCGTAAGTAGCTAGAGTTTCGGGAGGCGGTGGCGGCGGCATGAACAAGGGGGAAAATATTCCGAGCCGGGTTGGGACCAGGCTTGGTACGACTGTCTTAGCCGTTTGCGCTGGGGTTCTGCTGCCAGCCGCTTTGCGGTTATTCAATGAAGCCGATGATGGTGAATAGAAAGCTACGGCCGCGATGAGCGCGAATCCCATCAGCGCACCAATCCGGCCTAGAGTAAAAGCGGAACGTGTTCTTGTCTTCGAAAATGGCATGGGTATCTCCTCAATCAAGCCAATGATGCCGGTATTCCTAGGGGGGGTCAGGCCATAAGACCAGCCTCAGGGCGATGGACAGACGGAAGAAAACTACGCGACGAGCACCGCCGGATGACGTCTCGTGGTATCGGGAGGTAGTCCCGGTTCTCGGCCGCTTATCTCAAGCGACCGAGAACAAGGACGACTTGCTGGCCAAGGGCTTACTGTTGGCCGATAACAGCACCGCCGGTCGGAACCGCACCGGGGGTGACATTTAGATTGATCTGATTGTTGCCGTGTGATTGGACAGTGCCACCGGTAGTCGCAATACCAAGGGTGTTGCCGATGATGCTGGTATTTGAAATATCGGTAGTAGTGCCTGCGCCTGGCTCAAGGCCCGTGCCGTTGGAGTCGAGCATGGTGCGCTCGATGATCGTGCCGGCGGTGCCCGAGGTCTTGACGGCTACGGCAGAGTTGTTGGTTAGCAATGAGTCGCGAAGACTGTTCCCCGTGCCTGCTCCGTAGATCACACCATTCGTCATTCCTTCCAAATGGCAGTGGTCAACCACAGTGACGAGCACGCCCGAGGTAGTGCTGGCCTCAATTCCTGAAGCGCAGTTCTCAATATTCGTGTCTTTGACAGACAGGTAACCAGCGGCGGTCAGGTTGGCCAGAATCCCGCGACTGGCGGCGCTGCTTTGGAAGCCGTAAAGCTGACAGTTTTCTACATACACTTTAGAGGCGGCTATGTATCTTATCGCGTGGACGCCGGTCGCGGCGCCGTTAATACTTATATTGCGTAGACGAACAGTCTTTCTGACGTCGGTCCCGGAGGTAACATTGATGATAACTCCCGTGGTGCCGGCAGCAAGGATTCCAACCATGCAGCAGCCGTCAATCGTTACTGACTTGGTGATAGTTACGGCGCCGAATCCAGCTGGATCGAGAGCATCGATTTCGCCATCCACGGCGGTCTTGGAAATCGCGCCGGCGAAGGTCTTGCAAGGGGCAGTGCGGCTGCACGGGTTAGCGTCATCGCCAACACCGGAGACCCACGTTCTGGTGGCTTGAGCCTGGGCCATGGTCGCCACTGTCAACGTGAAACACACGATCATCAAAATCCTAAGATAGGTGTAAAACTTAGTCATTTCGGTTCTCCTTACGAATTGAAGTCAAAAGGGTTTAGGCTGAGATCAACGAATCCCAAAGTCGTGGAAGTAGGATTTCAAGAGGTATTTTTTGAGCACTATCTGCGAGAAACTGTTCTTGATGAAAGAAACTCAGAAAAAGAGTTGGATCCTACAGCCTTGCGGCCGGTTGCGGCTGCTTCAGCCAATGCATGCTTATGCGGCGGCAAGTCTTGTACTACAAGTTTTTTTGCAAGTCAAATACTTTTAGGGACGCGACGCAGGGTGGCCCTTAGAACCTGTGGCCTACCGGGGTTTTTAGCCAGAAACCTTGCAGGGACTAACGACAACGGCAGGTGGTCGAGAGTTGAAAATGAGTAAATCTCCAACCGACTTTGGTGTGTTCAAACTGGTAAGCCGCGGCATCGCTTCCCTTGTTGTACCGGCAGGTGACTGTAAAAATTTCGTTGTTTTCCGTGTCGCGCGTCGGCTCGTTTTGCGCAAAGCATTCTGAAGCATTCACCTTTTCCGGAATAACAAAGAGCTCATTGAAACGTTCTCGCAGTTCAGAACGGTCCTTAATCTCGTTTGCGGGAGCGGAAACTCCGATGGGGAATCTGGAGAGATTGCCGATCGTTTTGCTGTTGCCTTTGATCACGGCCAGCTTGAAACTGGCCCAGAACGACGGGAAACTCGTGTCGGCTTGTGCTGAGTTGGCCCTGGCAGTCGGTAAAAGAATTACGGCTAGAATTAAGCTGGTACAAACGAAGGCTGCTCTCTTCATTCTTACTCCTGGTTGGCAGAGCTGAGAAACTCCAGCGTTATATCACTATTCCAAACAGCGCGACAAATCGCTCGTCAACGCTGCTTCAGGGTAGATAGCGAAACTTGGGTAGTGTCCTACTTCTTGGCAGCGGGAATTACAAAGCATGTTTGGACGTTGAAAGATTTACTTTTGGCCGCCACAGACCTATAAACTGCCTGCACTTCTAATCCTGATGATCGGAGAATGGTGGACGTGTCTGAAAACATAGATAAGAATTCCGTAAGCATCAGCGACACTCAGAGAAGCGGGTCGATCACAGGAATAGGCATCGTCTTAGGCTTCTCTCTTGCCTTTATTGCTCAGTGGTCTCTTTTCCCCGGCCCATGGCAGATACTACAGTTCGTAGCTCTGCTCATCTCCATCTTCGGGGTCGTGTTGCAACTACTCGCGCTCATTCAAGTGTTGTACCTAGCTCCGGTATCACTGGGCACGCACAACAGAATGATAAAGAGATTTGTCTATGGCGTTTGCTCCATGCTATTGGGCTTCTGGGCACACCTTTCCATCGACTTCTGGATTAGGTAAGCCAGCAACACAAGAATTAGGACACTAGCGAAACTGGTTCCAGGTTGTGTAATGGATATTGAAATTGCTATCTTTCGGCCATGGTTCGATCGGCACCAACACTTTTCATTACCGGCGGCGCCGGCTTCATAGGTTCAGCTTTCCTACGCCTCTTGCTGGACCAATACCCGTCATCCCGGATCATAAATTTCGACCTTCTAACTTACGCAGGAAACCTCGACAATTTGGCTGGTTTGGACGAGGGCCGGCATCATTTTGTTCGCGGAGACATCGCTGATCCAACTAGCGTTCTTGAAGCTTTGCCACAGGACTGCGACGCGATCGTCAATTTTGCTGCCGAGTCACACGTTGATCGGAGCATTGCGAATGCTGCGGAGTTTTTACGAACGAATATCACCGGCACGCAGGTTTTGCTTGACGCGGCGCGCGCCCGGGGCGTCAAGCGTTTCATTCAGGTCTCCACTGACGAAGTAATGGGAAGCCTACCCGAGGACGAAGGCGCATTCTTCACAGAAGATTCTCCCTTTGCTCCGAATAGTCCTTACGCCGCATCGAAAGCGGCTGCAGAACATCTCGTACGCGCGGCCCACCATACTTTTGGTCTCGACACTGTAGTGACTCGTTGCGGTAATAATTACGGACCAAGACAGTTTCCCGAAAAGTTTCTGCCGCTACTGCTTTCGAATGCGCTGGAAGACAAAACGATTCCACTCTACGGTGATGGCAAAAACGTCCGTGACTGGATCTATGTCGAGGACCACTGTCGAGCCATACTCCTGGCACTGGAGAAGGGTAGACCGGGGGCGGTCTACAACGTCGGCGCGCGCAATGAGCGTCGCAACATTGACGTCGTCGAATCATTGCTCGATACCATTGGCAAGCCCCGTTCGCTCATTCGCTTTGTAAAGGATCGTCCCGGACACGATCGCCGTTATGCGATTGATCCTTCACTTATCGAATCCGAATTGGGTTGGCAGCCGCGAGAAACCTGGGAAACCGGTTTACAAAAAACTACCCAGTGGTATCGGGAAAACGCTCGCTGGCTTGAACGAACCCGCAGTGGCGACTACCAGAACTATTACCGCGAGCAATACGGTGCGGAGGTGGGCGCAAGTTGAAAGTTCTTGTCGCCGGCGCCGGGGGAATGGTGGGACGAGCAGTCGAGGAATACTGCCGCGCTAACGGTGATCTGGTTTTGTCTTACGATCACAAGAGCCTCGACATCAGCGACGCCGACAGCGTGAAGTCCACGTTACGACGCGACCAGCCTGAGTTTGTAATTAATTGCGCCGCCTGGACAGATGTTGACGGCTGCGAACTCGATCGTGACCGGGCGTTCGCGGCCAACGCAGCGGGGCCGGAAAACCTGGCCCACGGCAGTCGCGAGGTTGAAGCCGGTCTAATTACCATTTCCACCGACTACGTTTTCGACGGCAAGAAGGCTGGCTTTTACACGCAGAGAGACCAGCCAACTCCCGAGAGTACCTATGGACTTTCAAAGCTTGAAGGCGAGCGACGCGCGCAGTTGGCTTATGCAAGGACGATCGTGGTCCGAACGGGTTTTGTCTTTGGCCCCAATGGCACCAATTTCCTGAGCACGATTATTGATCGGGCTGACCGCGGCGAGAAACTAAACGCCATTCGAGACGCTTTTGGAACGCCGGCGTACGCGCCTGATTTGGCCCGCCGCCTTCGTGAGTTGGCCCAGTTGGATTTGCCGGGAATTTTTCATGTGGTGAATTCCGGGCCTGGAGTCAGTTATGAAGAATTTGCCCGGGCCGCCTTGGAATTAAGCGGCCATGATTCGACGAATTTGGGGAGCGTGGAAATGGCTAGTCTCAGTCGACCGGCGCCGCGACCTCGAAATTCGCGCCTTAAATGTTTGCTTTCGGATGGCCTGAAGTTAACTCCCCTGCCATTTTGGAAGGACGCCTTGCAGAGATTTGCCGCCCTGGATTCGCGGCGAGGAGTGGCGGCTCAGAGCTAAACCGCCCCGTCCTCAGGCTTGCCTCAAGCGAGGCGTCTGCTATTATTCTCCCAACTTATGAATAGTCCTGAGTTTGAGGTCTAAATCAAGATGTCTCAAGACAATCGCCTTATGCCCATAGGTGCGCTCGATCGTGCTATCGACCGCCCATTGTCGGATTTTAGCCAAGCCAAGCCTTATGGTACTTCCGGCCTGGAACCATCTACTTTCCGCGACTACTTGTTCGTCGTTTTGAAACGGAAGTGGTTGATTCTCAGTCTGGTGCTGGTCGTGACTTCCCTGGTAACGATCCAGGCCTTTCGTGCGCCGTCAATTTATGAGGGCGAGACGATCATCCGGATTGAGCAAAAAGCGCCGAATGTTTTGCAAACTAAGGATATCGTGATCGCCGGGCAAAGCGATCCCAATTTTTGGAACACGCAGCTGCGACTCTTGGAGAACCCTGCGCTCGCCCGCCAGGTCGTACTTACCCTGGACCTACAGCACAATCAAACTTTCTTTGGCGGCCAAACTCAGGGCGGTGTTTTTTCGTCGCTTCGTCGGATCTTCTCCAAGCCGAAGAAAGTTAACGAGTCTCCTGCGGTTGCTTCCGGTCTAACGGTGGTGGGCGAAAGTGAAGTCACCGGCAGCTCGTTGACGCCGGAACAATTGGCGGAGTTGGAACCGTACGAAGACGCAATAATCGGTGGAGAAACTGTAGAGACGATTCCGCAGACAAATCTCGCGAAGATCAGGTTCGTCCACTCTGATCCGGAATTGGCACAGAAGATTGCCAACACGCTCGCCGAAGTTTTCGTGAACAACAACCTCGAGCGTTCGACCCAGGGTTCCAACAAAGCTGAAGATTTACTCGCGCGTGAGATCGCAAACCTGCAGACCAAAATCAAGCACGATCAGGAAGCGCAGTTTAATTACGCTAAGGCAAAAAATCTGCCTCTGGTTAACGACACCGCCGGCAACCTCGAAGCCGCGCGGCTGGCTACACTCAGCGGCCAATTGCTTACTGCTGAAAACGAGCGCAAAAACCTTCAGGCCCAGTTTGAGGCCGCGAAAAGAGAAAGAAACCCTTTTTCTATTCCCGACGTCACCACCTCGGGCCGCGTAGAAAAGCTGCGGGACCGCATTTCAAATCTGAAGGAAAAACGTGATGCGTTGCTGATCGTTTACACGGAGGATTGGCCTGAAGTAAAGAAGATTGATGCGCAACTGAAGGGTCTGCAAGCAGAACTCGATAATGCTCCATCCGAAATCGTAACCGCGATCCAGCGACGTTATGAGGCCGCCGCCTCCAAAGAGAATCTTCTGCGCCGGGCCTACGAGCAGCAGAAGGGAACTACGACCCAGCAGACCCGCGACCAAATCGATCTGTTGGCAATGACTCAGGAACTGGAAACGAATCGCCAGATTCTAAACACGCTCTTGCAAAAGCAGCGTGAGTATCAGGTAACCAATGGCGATAGATCGAATGAGGTTAGCATCGCGACTTACAGTCGCTTGCACCGCACGCCGATTGGTCCGCAGCGTTTTCGCAACATTTTTGTCGCCTTCCTGCTCTCATTGATCGCCGGCATTGGTCTCGCGTTTCTACTTGATTTCCTTGACGACACTATCAAGACCGTTGAAGACGTTGATCGCTATTTACACATGCCTGCCCTGGCGTTAATTCCAGCGGGTCGAGATCGCGGGCGCTTAATTGGAATTGGCGGCGCGGCGCCGGGCGGTTCGCCTTCGGGCACTACCGCTCTCGCCATGATTAGCGACGCGCGTTCGCCTATCGCCGAATCTTATCGCCACTTGCGCACGTCGCTTTTGTTGTCATCGGCAGGGCAGCCGCCGAAGACGATATTAGTCACTTCGAGTCAGCCATCTGAAGGTAAAACCACGACCGCGATCAATACCGCCTTCATGCTCGCGCAGACTGGCGCCGAAGTTTTGCTTATCGATTGCGATTTGAGACGCCCTCGTTTGCACGCTCATTTTGGTGCTCCCAACACGCGCGGGCTGACAAACTGGCTTTCAGGCGAAACTAACATCGACTCGTTAACGCAAACTTTCGGTACGTTGGCGAATCTGAAGTTTCTGACTTCTGGTCCGGTGCCTCCGAACCCGGCTGAACTCCTGGGTTCGGATGAGATGCGCAAGCTCCTCAGCTTGCTGACGGAACGATTTGCCCACGTAATAATCGATTCGCCGCCGGCTATATCGTTTACCGACGCGTCTATTCTATCCACCATGGTTGACGGCGTGGTCCTGGTTGTTCACGGCGGCAGAAGTTCGCGAGCGGTTGTCCGCCGGGCGAAACAACAGCTGCTTGACGTTGGCGCGCACATCTTTGGCATCGTTCTCAACAACGTCAAAGTCGAAACTCAGGACTACTATTACTCGGGCTACTATTCGGCGAATGAGTATGAAGAGGGCGACAACCCGGAGGTCGCTCCCGGTCAAGCCGCCGGTACTGGCTGAAGCTTTCGCTCACTGTTCCGAGTAATTCGGCCGTCACCGTTGCAGATATTGATTATCGGAGCCTGCTCGCAGAGATTTTAGGGCTGCTGCAGGCTTCGGTTTTTGCGGGTTACATTCAAGTATGAAGCGCAGATCTCTTCGAGCAGAACGAGAGTTTGGTTTAGTTGTCGGGGGCGTCTTTGTTTTGCTCGGGGCCTGGTGGCTATATCGCGGTAAGTTTCCCAATGCCGCACCGATCATACTGCCGCTGGGCTCGCTGCTTGTTCTATTGGGTCTGATTTGGCCCAGAGCGTTGGTGCTACCAAACAAAGCCTGGATGTTGTTGGCTGAAGGGCTGTCATTTGTGAGTACGCGCATCATCCTCGCGGCGGTGTTTTTTTTGGTAATAACTCCGATCGGAGTGGTGAAGCGACTGTCGGGTTGGGACCCGCTTAGCCGGCGCAGCCTCAGCGGCGCTTCTTACTGGCGACCCTATTCCGAACGCCAACGTAACAAACGCCACTACGAAAAAATGTTTTGATCGAGCGAAGGAGAAGTGAGTGTCAAAAGCGCAGGTTGTCAGTGAACTCTGGCAGTTCATGAAAGAGAATAAGAAGTATTGGCTGGCGCCGATAGTAATTACGCTGGTGCTGGTTGGCGCTTTGTTGGTGTTGGCGAAGGGTTCTGCCATTGCGCCGTTCATCTACACTCTTTTCTAGAACGGAGACCGTCATTGGTCAGTATTCTCGGCATCTCTGCCTTCTATCACGATTCTGCCGCTTGTCTCGTCGTTGATGGCGAAATCGTTGCCGCGGCGCAGGAAGAACGATTTACCCGCGTCAAGCACGATCATAATTTTCCTGTCCAAGCCGCTCGCTATTGTTTGAGTGAAGCCAAACTCGAGGCCAACGATCTCGACTATGTCGGCTTCTATGACAAACCTCTGCTTAAGTTTGACCGCCTGCTCGAAACTTATCTTGACTACGCTCCTTCGGGGTTCAGCTCGTTTCTCAAAGCCCTGCCGCTCTGGATGAAGGAAAAGCTCTGGATGCCGGACCTGATTCGCACGGAGTTGGCGAAGACCGGTGGCGAAGAAGATGAACGTGCCGCCAAGAAACTGGGAAAAAAGTTTGAGTGGAAATTGCTGTTTGGCGATCATCACGAAAGCCATGCCGCCAGTGCGTTCTATCCATCTCCTTTCGAAGAAGCTGCAATCCTTACGATTGATGGCGTTGGTGAGTGGGCCACTAGTTCAATTGGCATCGGGCAGGGCAACGAAATCACTTTGCTAAAGGAGCTGCGGTTTCCGGATAGTCTCGGCTTGCTCTATAGCGCATTCACTTACTACACCGGATTTAAGGTTAATAGCGGCGAATACAAAGTGATGGGCTTGGCTCCGTACGGTGAGCCGAAGTACGTCTCGCTGATCAAAGATAAGCTCCTCGAGATTCGGGACGACGGCAGTCTCAAAATGAACCACGAGTATTTCAGTTATTCGCAGGGCCTGCGCATGACCAACAGGGCCTTCGACAAGCTGCTTGGCGCCCCACCGCGAAAGCCTGAGTCGCAGATCACGCAAAAAGAAATGGACCTGGCGCGCAGCATTCAGGTAATCACGGAAGAAGTGATGCTGAAGATGACAAACTTTGCGCATCAGGAAACGGGCATGAAGAAGCTTTGCATGGCCGGTGGCGTGGCGCTGAACTGTGTAGCCAACGGGCGGGTCTTGCGCGAAGTTCCGTTCGAAGATATCTGGATCCAACCGGCCGCCGGCGACGCAGGTGGAGCGCTGGGAATCGCGCTTGCCATCTGGCATCGATATCTGGAAAAACCGCGCGTGAGCCCTGAGAAGTCTGGTTCCTGGCAACGACGGGTGAATTCCGCTGAGAATAACAACGGAAATACCGCCTTGGCCGCGTACGCTGACGGCATGAAGGGCTCCTATCTGGGCCCCCGTCACAGCGAAGACGAGATTGAAAAATTTCTGCAGTTGCGAGGCCTGCCCTACCGGAAATACGAGCGCAAAGAATTACCGGGAGTGGTGGCTGATCTGCTTGCCGCCGGGAAAATCATTGGACTTCACCAGGGCCGCATGGAGTTTGGCCCACGAGCGCTTGGTGGCCGCAGCATCATTGGCGACCCGCGTTCACCGGAGATGCAAGCGGCAATGAACCTGAAGATCAAATACCGCGAAAGCTTTCGTCCGTTTGCACCGAGCGTGTTACGAGAACAAGTGACTGACTGGTTTGATCTGGATGTCGATAGTCCGTACATGTTGCTGGTAGCCGATGTCGCTGAGTCGCAACGACGCAAGATGACACCGGAAGAACAATCTTTATGGGGAATCGATAAGCTGAATGTGAAGCGATCAGAAATCCCGGCAGTTACGCACGTGGACTACTCGGCGCGCGTTCAGACAGTGCGGCACGAGGCAAACCCACTTTACTGGGAAATCATTGAAGCCTTCCGGCAAAAAACAGGCTGCCCGGTGGTTGTAAACACAAGTTTCAACGTACGCGGCGAGCCGATAGTCTGCAAGCCTGAAGATAGCTATCGCTGCTTCATGAGAACGGAAATGGACTACCTGGTATTGGAAACTTGTGTGCTGGACAAGCGGGAACAACCGCTTGCTTCCGAGTCTTCCGACTGGCAGAAACAATTCAAGCTTGATTAATGGATGTCTTTGTACAAACGATAGTTAACCAAACAGCATCCGTCGCGTCGCGACGGAATGAAATCGTTGAGATTTATCTTCGTTGCGTCGCTGACGCGACGCGTGGTTTAAGGGACCACGTGGTCCCAGCCTTGAAAGACTGGGCTAAATTCATACCGCCGCTACGCGTCGTAATCACCGTTTGCGACTTCTAGCGCAAAGCTCGACTGAACACTGATTGCCGAGCGTCAGGGCTAATCAAGCCAAACATGAATCTTAGTGTCATCATACCTGTGCGCAATGAAGAAGATTCTATTCGGCCCCTGCTCGACGCGCTGCTTAGTCAAACAATGAAGCCGGCAGAAATTGTAATTTCCGATAACGGGTCGACGGACAGATCCGCTGAGATCATTTCCGAGTACGTTCAGTCAGGCGCGCCGGTCCTGCTGATTCGCTGCGAACAAGGTCTCCCGGGACGCGGGCGAAATCTTGCCGCCGCTAAGGCTTCGCACGAGTGGCTGGCCTTCATTGACGCCGGAGTTAGACCCGAACCGAATTGGCTGGAGGCTCTCTCCAGTGTAATCCAAAGTAAAGAATCAGTAGACGTAGTCTATGGTTCGTACGAACCGGTAACGAACACATTCTTTAAAGAGTGCGCCGCTATCGCCTTTGTACCGGCGTTGGAAAACATCGAAGGACATCCAATGCGAACGCGTTCGATCGCTTCGGCACTCATGCGCCGCAGCGCGTGGGAAGCAGCCGGAGGCTTTCCTGAAGACCTGCGCTCAGCGGAAGACTTATTGTTCATGGATCGGGTGGAGGCCCTCGGCAATCGCATTTCGTTTGCGCCCGGCGCGGTGGTCCACTGGGATATTCAACCCACTCTATGGAAAACATTCAGGCGGTTTTTCATTTACTCGCATAACAACATTCGCGCCGGCTTGTGGCGATCATGGCAAGCAACAATTCTTCGACGTTACGCCGCGCTTGCAATCGTTGCTGTGCTTGCGTTGCTTGTTGGTCTCAAATGGCTGTGGGTCCCGCTGGGCTTGTGGTTCTTGATGATGATTGCCCGGACGGCTGTCGCGGTTAGAAAAAACAGCACCGCCTATCCGGCCAGTAACAGTCGCAACTTTCTCCGCTTCATTTTTGTACTGCCGGTGCTGGCCACGATTGATCTGGCGGCGCTCGCCGGCTGCATCAAGTGGTTACTCACCGATAGAACTTTCACCGATTACTCCAGCAATGCCGTTGCATAGTCTATATCTCTGTTACTTTGGCCTGCGCGAACCGCTGGTGCAGACGCAGGTCTTACCGTACCTGAGAAAACTTGCGGCGGCGGGAACAAAACTCAGTCTGTTGACCTTTGAGCCGACCACGAAGAAGTGGAGTGATGAAGAATTTGTTGAGACCCGAACTCAGTTGGCCAAACAAGGCATAGCCTGGCACCGGCTCACCTATCACAAGCGACCATCAATGATTGCGACCCTCTTCGATATTCTCGCGGGCGCGAGGCTCGGGAGACGGCTCATTCGAGACGAAGGTGTCAATGTGCTGCACGCTCGCGCTCACGTCCCGATGGCGATGGCCATGTTGGCGGCCCGCGCGCATACTTCAATCGTGTTTGACGTCCGCGGGTTGATGGCTGAAGAGTATCGAGACGCAGGCATTTGGAGTGAAAACTCGCCGGCATTTCGCGTCGTGAAAAAGGTTGAACGCGCAGGGCTTAAACGCGCCAATCAGGTGGTTGTGTTGACTCGTCGCATGCGCGAATGGATAACCAGCGAAAAGTTGACGGCGCCGGAGAAAATTGAAGTGATTCCCTGTTGCGTGGACCAGGAACGCTTCGCGACAACCGGCGACCCGGACATTTCGGATACTACAGATCGGTTTGAGATCATCTACGCTGGTTCGCTAGTCGGGCTGTACATGGTCGAAGAGATGGGACGCCTTTTCAAAGCGATCAAAGAGCGGCAGCCGAATGCATTCCTGCGGATACTTTCAGGTTCGCCTCCCGAGACCGGCGCGAATCAGTTGGCCCATGCGGGCCTCAGTGCCGATGATTTTTGGATTGGCCCAGTCCCACCGGGCGAAGTGCCGTCGTATTTGCGCCGCGCGAGAATCGGAATTTCCTTTCGAAAGGCGACGTTTGCGCAGATAGCGGCGTCGCCCACAAAGATTCCAGAATACCTGGCAGCAGGCTTACCTGTTGTTAGTAACGCCGGGATAGGTGATGTCGACGAGTTGTTGACAACGGAAAAGGTCGGCGTGATAGTCAGGGAATTCGCTGAAGCGGAATACGCACAAACGGCGGATGGCGTGCTGGCGCTGGTAGCCGAACCCGAAATTCGCTCACGTTGTATAGAAGTGGCGCGGCGGTTTTTTGATTTAGACGAAGTGGGCGGCAGGCGTTATCGCGAGGTCTATAGCCGCCTGGAAGCCCAGCAGGAATCACACAGCTCTCGTTAATTATCTTGATGCCGACTCAAGGGTTCGCACTATCGAAAACGCCAGCAGTTTCCGCCATATGAGAGTCCTGGGTCTAGCCTCTTATCCGGTGGAAGCCGCAGCGACCAGGTATCGTTTGCAGCAGTTTGTCGAGCCGCTGGCCCAGCAGGGAATTAGTCTCACCGTTAGCCCATTCATCAATTCGGCAACCTTCGAAAAGCTTTATCAGCGAGGTGCTTTGCCGCGCACCGCCCTAACGCTGTTGAAATCCACGGCGATGCGTCTCGGTGTCGTCCGATTATTGAAACAGGCAGACGTGGTGCTGCTGCAGCGTGAAGCGATGATCTTTGGACCGCCGCTGTTTGAGTGGCTGGGGGCGCGCGTTTTCAACCGTCCGTTGGTGCTGGATTTGGATGATGCTACCTACGTTCCCTATACTAGCCCAACTTACGGAAAACTTGGCCGCGCCCTAAAGTGGTTTAATAAGACTGACGACCTTATACGTTGGGCCAATGTAGTCACTTGCGGCAATCGCGCAATTGCAGAATACGTGGAGAGTAAAGGCGCGATCGCGCGAATAATTCCGACTGTGGTTGACACCGATGTCTTTGCCCCGCGGCCGCGAGTGTCAAATGGCCCATTAGTCCTCGGATGGATTGGTACCCATTCAACATTCCCTTATCTTCAAACGATTTTTCCGGTGTTACAGGAACTAGCAAAGACACACGTATTCAAGTTGAAGATTGTTGGCGCTGGTGCGAATGCAGTGAATATCCCTGGAGTGGACATTGAGAATCGGGAATGGCAGCTTGAGCGTGAGGTAGAAGATTTCCAGTCGTTCGACATCGGCCTTTATCCGATTGATCCATCGCTCTACGCGGAAAAATGGGCCGCGGGAAAATCAGGCTTTAAGGCCATTCAATATATGGCGGTCGGCCTTCCCTTCGTGGCGTCGCCGGTTGGGGCGATGGCGGAAATCGGTGCGCCGGGCGTCACTCATTTCCACGCCACAACCAACTCTGAGTGGTTGGACGGATTGGAGCGGCTAATGTTGAACGCACAACAACGACAAGCCATGGGCGATGCCGGGCGCCGTCATGTTGTGGACCACTATTCACTCGCGGAACAAGCGAACAAACTCGCCAATGCTCTGAAAGAAGCAGCCGGCAGAGGAGTCTCAAGCTAACTGGCCCAATGCAGCGTCTAAGCAAATCTCGATTGACTGTGCTCGCGTGCGTCGCGCTTTTGCCGTCGTTTCTAAAGCGTTCCTGCTATCGTCTATTTTTTGGTTACAAGATCGGTAAGCGCGTGCGCATTGGCATAAGCATTATCGACGCCAGCGAATGCCGGATCGACGACGACGTCAAGATTGGGCACTTCAATTTGATTGTCAGAGTGAAGCAGCTCGAGATTGGCGATCACGTGAGAATCGGACATCTCAACCTCATTCGCGGCGGCGATGAAGTTAAGTTGGGACGTTACTCCGAAATTATCCGAATGAATGAGATTAATTCGATTGCCGAACCGGAGGTGGTCAATCAGATCGATCCACGATTTTTTCTGGGCGACGGCAGCATCATCACCGCCGGCCACAAAATAGACTTTACGGATCGGGTGACGATCGGCCGCAGGTCGATTCTGGGAGGGCGCAATTCGTCGCTTTGGACGCATAACCGGCAACGCACGCGGCCCATCGATATTGGTTCGTTTGCTTATATTGGATCAGAAATCCGAATTGCTCCCGGCGGATCCGTTCCCTCGAAGTGCATAGTTGGGATTGGGTCGGTGATTACCAGCGAGTTGTCGGCGGAGGGTTATTTGATTGCCGGTGTACCGGCAAAGCCTGTGAAAGAGTTGAGCGACGAGGACCGCTTCCTAATCGAACGAAAAACGAGAGTAGATCTGCCAGACGATGTTTAGCCGCTAGCGGTTGATTCCGAAACATGAACGCTGTTCTAACATTGCTTTATTTGCTGCTTTGCGTCGGCATTGTGATCTTCGTGCCGCCGTTGGTAGTGCCGTATGTTTTGGATTACGGTGTTTTTACTGCCTTCGATGCGGCTAAAGCTGTGTTGCTGTGTACGGGGCTGGCGACTATCGCCGGGTTCTATACATATAAGCGAGATATCGATGGCACCTTCCTGCTGCGTCTCTTCGTTGCCGGCCTCATTTGCCGGATAGCCATTGGTCTCGCGATCTTCGCCTTTCGCGGACAGGATTTTTTCGGTGGAGACGCAATAACCTACGACTTCTTCGGAAACGCTCAAATGCTGGGCTGGGCAGGTGACAAGTACTATGCATCGATCGCCGATCAATTTGTGCGCAGTGGCGAAGGTTCGGGCTGGGGAATGGTTTATTTGGTGGCGGCGGTCTACGGAATTGTTGGTCGCAATATGCTTGCGATCCAAATGATGAACGCCGTGTTTGGCGCGGCGACGGCGGTGGTTATTTACTTGTGCGCCTTTCAAGTATTCAAGAATTCAAGAGTAGCGAGAATCGCAGGCATAGCCGTGGCCTTCTATCCGTCGCTGGTGCTCTGGTCAGCGCAGGGACTCAAAGACGGTCCGACCGTTTTATGTCTAGCTGTGGCCATATTGGCGACGCTGAAGCTCGGCGAAAAGCTCACTATCAAATACATCGTGGTTCTGATCCTCGCGTTGCTCTCGATAATCGCACTCCGCTTTTACGTTTTCTACATGATCGCGGCCGCGATCACAGGAGCGTTCATAATTGGGATGCAGCAGGTTACGGCCACAAGTTTCGCGCGTCAGTTTACAGCTGTTGTTTTGTTGGGAGTGGCTTTGACATACATTGGGGTGACGCGCTCTGCCACGGCGCAATTTGAGCGTTACGGTAGCCTGGAACGGTTGCAACGGAGCCGACTGGACCAGGCCCTCAGGGGTGATTCCGGTTTCGGCAGAGACGTCGATGTTTCAACTACGACCGGCGCTATTTCTACGATGCCACTGGGGGTGGTTTATTTGTTATTCGCGCCTTTCCCGTGGCAAATCACTTCCTTGCGGCAGAGCATCACGCTGCCTGAGATGATTATTTGGTGGGCTTCGTTTCCGCTGCTGGTTCTGGGGTTGTGGTTTACGATCAAGTATCGCTTGCGCATGGCGTCGCCGATCTTGATTTTCACGTTCATGCTCACGCTTGCCTATTCGGTCTTTCAGGGCAACGTCGGAACGGCCTATCGTCAGCGGGCCCAGGTGCTGGTGTTTTACTTTATCTTCGTTGCTGTCGGCTTCGTTCTGGTTATGGAAAAGCGAGAAGAGCGCAAACTTAGAGATGAAGAGGAGCGAAAACGGCTAAGCAGGCGTTGAATTTTTGCCTGGTTGGTTGAGAGCGCATGCCGAGTAAAGATTACAACTGGTCGCGCGCAGCATTAGTAGTTGCGCATCCAAGTCACGAGCTGCGAGTGCACGGCTGGATGCAAACGGCTCAACCTCTGGTTTTTGTTTTGACAGACGGGTCGGGCCGCGCAGGCGAACCGCGTTTGCAGTCAACGACGAAAGTGTTGACTGAAGTGGGCGCTCAGGCTGGTTCCGTCTATGGCCGTCTGACAGACCGCGAAGTTTATGATGCGTTGCTCCACGCAGACTTTTCACTCTTTGTTCGGGTTGTTGATGATCTGGTTGAGCAGTTTCTAAGACATCGGATTGAGTATGTAGTTGCGGATGCTGACGAAGGTTATAGCTTAACTCATGATGTCTGCCGTTTGCTGACAGACGCGGCAATTGAACTAGTAAACAGAAGGCACAAGCTCGAGGTCGCCAGCTTCGACTTTGCAGTCGTTGGCCCTCCGGATGAGTGTCCTGAGGAGCATCGCGAGCGGTCAATTTGGATTCAACTGGACGATCAGGAGTTTTCGCGCAAAATTGCTGCCGCGCGATCATACAATTCAAAACTTGCTCTCGATATCGAAGCGGCGCTGGGTGGAGAATTGTTTAGGGGAGTTAGACGGTTCTCGGAGCCTCAGCTCGCGGGCGCTGCGAACATGGAGCTTACCAGGCAGGTTGTAACTGCCCTGGGCGCTTATCCCGCGATTGAAGCGAAAGTCAAAAGTGTGATTGACGGGGTTGAGCTGGATCGGTTCAGGACGGAGTGTCTGCGTCCGGTTAGTAGCTTTAGCGAACGCCGGTCTACAGGAAATGAGGTTCCTTTCTACGAGGTGTATGGAGAGAAGATGGTTGCTGCCGGCCATTATTCGCAGACCCTCCGTCATTCCGAGCACTTCATTCCGCTGCAAGAGGCTGTTTGGCGACACCTGGAATCCCGCTGAGAAGTAGATCACAAATTACTCTTCAATGGATTTCTAGTTTCTGCCGGCAGTTACGTTATGAGCGGATTACAGATTCTGATTACAAACAATACGTTTGCCCATCGCGGCGGCTCGGAGCTTTACGCGCGCGACACCGCGATCGAGTTGCTGAAACGCGGCCACACGCCGGTAGCGTATAGCGCCGATCTGGGCGAAGTGGCGCTCGAGCTGCAAGCCGCAAAGATCAATGTTGTTGCTGATCTGAATAGTCTTACAGTGGCTCCCGATCTCATTCACGGTCAGCAACACATGGAATTGATGACGGCGCTGCTGCATTTCCCGCAGGCGCCCGCCATCCAGTTCATTCACAACTCGCGAAGTTGGTATGAAAAACCGATACGCTTTCCGCGGATCTTGCGTTACGTCGCAGTCGATCATGCCTGCCGGGACTTGCTGTTGGAGCATGGCATTCCGGAAGAACGAATCCGAATTCTGCTGAACTTCGTTGACCTATCGCGGTTTCGTCCCCGGCCCGAGCCGTTATCTTCCAAGCCGCGGCGCGCCCTGCTTTTTAGTAACTACGCGAGTGAGGAAACTCACCTGGGAGCAGTTCGTGAAGCTTGTGCACGTGCCCAGATCCCGCTCGACGTCGTGGGTAGCCAGACAAGCAGCGCGACGATTGAACCGGAAAATATCCTGGGTGTTTACGACCTTGTGTTCGCAAAAGGAAGAAGCGCGTTGGAGGCCATGGCGGTCGGCGCCGCCGTTGTGCTTTGTGACCGTGAGGGCAGCGGGCCAATGGTCAACACCCGGAATTTTTCTGCGCTTAGACCATTGAACTTTGGGCGCCGCGCGCTTAGCGGGCCGCTTGAACCCGAGACTATCCTCGAGGAAATTAGGCGCTACGACCCTGAAGAGAGCCTTAGAGTTTCGCGGATCGTCAGGAGCAGTGCTGGGCATGAACCGGTAATTGACGAACTCATTCGCCTATACGAAGAGGTTCTCGCTGAGTTCAACGGAAGTGTTAAGGCAGAGAAACTCACCGAGGATCGCGCGGCTGCGGCCTACCTGCGGCAATTGAAGATCGATTTCACCGCCAACGCTGATGCAGCGTCGCGCCTGCGCCGGCGGCTTGCGGCCGTTCCCGTTGTGGGAAGAATCGGAGTTAAGTTGGCCCGTGCTTTCACCCGACAAAGCTAAGCAAGCGGTCATTGGCCATGCCGTTGAAGGTTAGCTACTATGAAGCCGCTCGATTCGGATCAAATTGGTTACGGCTGATTTATGTGTGGAATTGTAGGAATAGTCAGAAACGACGGATCTGACGTTGACCAGGCGTTGGTGACCAGGATGTGCACCGCTATCAAGCATCGTGGTCCGGACGATGACGGCTTTTACTTCAACAACTCGGTCGGTCTCGGCATGCGCCGCCTGGCGATAATTGACCTGAAGAGCGGCCAACAACCCATCCACAATCATGACCGCACTGCCTGGATCGTTTTCAACGGCGAGATCTATAACTACCGCGAGCTCCGAGACAAGCTCGAGAAGCTGGGCCACTCCTTCTATACAAACAGCGACACCGAAGCGATCGTTCATGCGTACGATCAGTATGGGGCCGATTGTCCTAATCACTTGCGCGGAATGTTTGCCTTCGCGATTTGGGACGAACGCACCGAGGGGCTGTTCATTGCGCGTGATCGCGTGGGCAAGAAGCCGCTGCTTTACGCACAAGTCAACGGCCAGTTGATTTTCGGCTCGGAATTCAGCGCGCTCTTGCAGCATCCGGATATTCCGAAGGACGTCGACTTCGAGGCGCTCAACGAATATCTCTCGTTCATGTGTGTGCCCGCGCCGCGTACTGCTTATCAGTCGATCAAAAAGCTGGAGCCGGGACACAGCCTCCGTTACCGCAAAGGCGAACTAAAGATTGAGCGTTATTGGCAACCTGACTTTGCGAAAAAACTCGAGATCAGCGAAGAAGAAGCCGGCGAGCGTACGATCGAGATCTTGCGCGAGGCAGTGAAGGTGCGCTTGATGTCGGAAGTGCCGCTGGGCGCGTTTTTGTCCGGCGGGATCGACTCGAGCGCGGTGGTGGCGCTGATGGCCGAAGCATCCAGCACGCCGGTAAAAACATTTTCAATTGGTTTTGAAGAACAGGACTTCAGCGAACTGCATCACGCGCGCCGGGTTGCGGAACATGTCGGCGCGGATCATCACGAATTCATCGTTCGTGCTGATGCTCTCGAAGTCTTACCGATCCTGGTTGAGCATTACGGCGAGCCCTACGCGGATTCTTCCGCTATCCCGACTTACTACGTTGCGCGCGAAACTCGCAAGCACGTGACCGTAGCTTTGAACGGCGACGGCGGCGACGAATCGTTTGCCGGTTATGAGCGTTACGCGGCAATGCGGTTAGCTGAGCGATATCATCGAATACCCGCCGTGTTGCGCGAGTCGGTTGTTAGGCAGGCGATCGAGTTGCTGCCGGCTTCGGAAACAAAGCGTAGTCGCATTCGCGACGTGAAACGTTTCATTCAAGCGGCATCTTTGCCCAAGGTCGAGCGCTACCTGCGCTGGGTGAGCGTTTTTGATAGTGAAGCGAAACAGGATTTGTTCACTGAGAATTTTGCGCGACAAACCGAAGGGCTATCGATGGCCGCCAAGCTTGATCCCTGGTTCGCTCGCGCAAACGGTTCAGGCATCGTTGACGCGTCGTTGCTAACCGATATCATGACCTATCTTCCGAATGATCTGCTGGTGAAAGTAGACATTGCTACCATGGCGAATTCGCTGGAAGCGCGGTCTCCTTTTCTCGATCATCACGTGATGGAGTTTGCTGCCAGCCTGCCGGAGAAGTATAAGCTGCGTGGTTTGACGACCAAGTATTTATTGAAACAAGTGCTCCGTAAGCTGCTGCCGGCAGAAAACCTGGATCGGCGAAAGATGGGATTTGGCGTGCCGATTGGTCATTGGTTTCGCGCCCAGCTGCAACCGTTCCTGCGCGAGACACTGTTGGCCGAGGCGTCATTGAATCGTGGCCTCTTCAGACCGGAAGCGATCAAGCGTATGGTCGAACTGCACACGCGTGGCGAGCGAGACTTTTCAGCGCAGCTGTGGACGTTGCTGATGCTCGAACTGTGGTTTCAGAGGTTTATTGATTGAAAGCGTTGGTCTTTGGACTTTGGTCCAAAGACCAAAGACCTTAGACCTAACACCAAAACATTTCAGATCTAGATTTCAGATTTCAAAGCAGCGGAGGTTCAAGTGAAAGGTGTAGTTTTAGCCGGCGGGCTGGGAACGCGTTTACGACCACTGACTTCGGTAACCAACAAGCACCTGCTTCCGGTTTACGACCGGCCAATGATCTATTACCCAATTCAAACATTGGTGAACGCGGGCATTACCGACATCATGATCGTTACTGGTGGCAATTCGGCTGGAGACTTTCTTAAGCTGTTGGGAAACGGCAAAGCGTTTGGTCTCAAACATATCAACTACACCTACCAGGAAGGCGAAGGCGGCATCGCCGAGGCGCTCTCGTTGGTGGAACACTTCGCTGCCAAAGAAGCCATTTGTGTAGTGCTGGGTGACAACATCATCGAAGGCAACGTCGCCGCCGCGGTTCGCGCCTACCGCGAACAGGGGCAGGGCGCGAAGATCATTCTTAAGAAGGTGCCGGATCCGGAACGTTTCGGTGTTCCCGAGCTCAGCGGGCAAAACGTCTTACGAATCGAAGAGAAGCCGACCTCGCCAAAGTCAGATTACGCTGTCATCGGAATCTACATGTACGACGGCGAAGTGTTTGACATCATCCGCACCTTGAAACCTTCCGGCCGTGGCGAACTCGAAATCACTGACGTGAACAACGCGTATATCCAACGTGAACAGATGACGTGGCAAGAACTCGATGGCTGGTGGACTGATGCCGGCACGTTTGAGAGTCTGTTGCGCGCTTCGAATCTTGTTGCTGAAACTGGCGCCAACAAGATGGAGTTGCGTCCTGCAGTTGAAGTTGGTGCGAATGCTTGAGGCCTTCGGCATTGCTCCCCAGAACGCATGAAGATTGTTCGTATCATTGCCCGCCTCAATGTAGGAGGGCCGGCCAAACACGTGGTTTGGCTAAGCAAGTTGCGGAGTGAGGACTGGCAAACGCTGCTCGTTGCGGGGACAGTTCCACCGGGCGAAGATGACATGGGTTACTTCGCAACCGAGCAGGGCGTTACGCCTATCTTCGTTCCGGAAATGAGTCGCGAGATTTCCGTCAAGGATGCGCTGACGATCTGGAAGCTTTACCAGTTTTTCCGGCGCGAGCGTCCCGATGTCGTTCACACTCACACCGCAAAAGCCGGCACAGTTGGTCGAGTTGCCGGATTCATTTATCGCTGGTTCACGCCAAAGACTTTACTCGGACGTCCGCGAGCCTGCCAGTTTGTCCATACGTACCACGGCCACATTTTTCATAGTTACTACGGCCGGCTGAAGACGCGCATTTTTCTGTTGATAGAAAAGGCGCTGGCCGGATTGATAACCGATCGCATCGTGGTCTTGAGCGAACAACAGCGACGTGAGATCAACGAAGAGTTTGGCGTTGGCAAAGCCGATCAGTTCGCCGTCATTCCGCTGGGTATTGACCTCGACGTTTTTGCCAGGTGGAAAGAACGTGGGCAAGAGTTTCGAGATGAGTTTGGTTTGGGCGCGGACGAAATCCTTGTCGGCATCGTTGGCAGATTGACCGAGGTCAAAAACCACGAACTGTTTTTGCGCGCGGCCGCGCTTTTCAAGACGCAGTTTTCCACGTCGACCAAACCGGTGCGGTTCCTGGTTATTGGCGATGGCGGTTTGCGAAATACACTCGAGCAACAAGCTGAGTCGCTTGGTCTGTCGGCAGACGTGATATTCACGGGGAGCCGTCGTGATCTGGACGAAGTTTATCCGGCCCTGGATATTGTCGCTCTAACATCGCGAAACGAAGGGACCCCGCTGACCCTGATCGAAGCGATGGCCAATGCGCGTCCGGTGATCTCGACCGCCGTCGGCGGCGTGGTGGACTTGCTGGGAGTGCCGGTCGAGCAGTCTGACGGGCGATTCGAAGTTTGCCAACAAGGCATTAGCGTAGCGCCTGATGATGGCGAGGGCTTTGCGACGGGCCTGGCAAGATTGGTTAACGATGCTGCGCTGCGTCGTGAAACCGGCGCGCGTGGTTTACAATTCGTGACCAATCATTATTCGAAGGAACGATTGTTGAAAGACATCGAGAATCTCTATTTGACTTTGTCCGACGAGCCTTAGCATTTCGGTGACCTGAGACTCTGTCGCGTGACGGCTTTACCAAAAGCGGCAAACATTGATTCCGATTCATTCCGTCGCGAAGCGACGGACGTTGTTGAATTAATTATGGTTTCCCGGCCTTGAAAGGCCGGGCTAAATTCATATCGACGCTACGCGTCGAACTTTTGTTGTCGACAACGGCCCTTAAGGCAAAGCCTGTAGCGACAACGAACTGAAGTTAATCGGACAAGAGGAGACTAATTTTGCGCGTACTCATCACCGGCGGCGCCGGTTTCATCGGGTCCCACCTGGCAGATGCATATTTGCAACGCGGTGACGAAGTGTCAGTGATAGACGATCTATCCACGGGCTCCATTGACAATATTCAACACCTCAAAAGTAATCCGAAGTTCCAATACACCATCGATTCGGTACACAACCAGCCGGTAACGGCCGAATTAGTCGACCACAGCGATATCGTGGTCCACCTCGCAGCGGCGGTGGGTGTGAAACTAATCGTTGAAAGCCCCGTGCGAACCATTGAAACGAACGTGCGCGGTACTGAAGTGGTGCTGGCGCTGGCAAACAAAAAACAGAAGCGCGTGCTGATCGCGTCGACGTCGGAAGTTTACGGTTTGAGCACGGACGTTCCTTTCAAGGAAGACGGCAACCTGGTGATGGGGGCGACCACCAAAGGACGTTGGAGCTACGCCTGCTCCAAGGCGATTGACGAGTTTCTGGCGCTTGCATACTGGCGCGAGAAGAAACTGCCGACGACGATCGTCAGGCTTTTCAACACGGTCGGCCCGCGTCAAACCGGTCGCTATGGCATGGTCATCCCCACGTTTGTGAAGCAGGCCCTCGCCGGTCGACCGATCACGGTTTATGGCAACGGGAAACAGACGCGCTGCTTTGGTTATGTTGGGGATGTGGTGGGCGCACTAATCAAGTTGATGGACAGCGCTGACTCGGTGGGGCAAGTCTTCAACATCGGCTCGAGTGAAGAAATTTCGATCCTGCAACTCGCGGAGAAGGTAAAAGAGTTGACGCAATCGAGTTCGGAAATTGTTTTCGTTCCTTACGATGAGGCGTATGAGGAAGGATTTGAAGACATGCCGCGGCGGGTTCCGGATACTTCGAAGATCAATAAGCTCGTGGGTTTCAAACCCGAGATGACTCTTGATGGCATACTGGAAACAGTGATCAGTTTTCACCGCGGTCGGAACGCGTCGTTCGATGAGTAACGGTTGATAAAAATTCAGCCGAGTACGAAGGGCGCGCGATTCCGAAATCTCACGGTTGGGTAGCCGGGCGCCATTGACTTCTAACGCCTCTGGAAATATTCTGCCAGCTCAAGTGGTTGAATTCTCACGAGACTCCGCCTCGCAAAAACTCGCCAATCCAACTGCTTTTGGTTGCTGGACAGTTCTTTGGTTTACGACTGAAATCAATGCGACTCGCTAGCACCGTGCGCGAATTGTCTGCATCCCGAGCGCAATCGTGACACCCGGAAAGGAGAGCTGTATGAGTTTGGCAATCCTGACGATATGGTCCCAGGCAGCCGCAATAGACAAAACTTTACAAGTGGCCTCACGGGATCTGCCCGCCTTACGGAAGAAGCGGGTTAAGCCGATTCCATATTCGCGCTCGAAAATGTTTGCGCGGATGCGGCGAGGCGAAGTGTCTCTGTTTTCCGATCTTCAGGTGACTGTCGAAAGACGACCCGCGGATGATCTGCGCGAGACTTTGGTCAAAGGCATTAGGCGTGGCTTTCCGCCGTCGCGAACCGCACGCATTAAGAAGGGGCAATCTAGCCGACGCTGTCGCATGAAGGTGCCGGAAATGATTCGGAGCTGGGAAAGGGGCCGGGCAATACTGAGTGTTACCGATTTGCATTTCCGTAAGACTAAGTTTGACAAGTTGGTCGACACCTCGAGTCTTAGTGACTTCAACATTCTCAGTGAGGATCCGGAGTTTGGCGCACATTTCAGGGAGATGATTGAAATGATGACACTCGTCGTCAGCAGCGCGGGGAACCTTACCGACAATCATGCTGACGATTGCGACGGCACAAATCACTGCTTTGTGGGCCGCAAGCTTTGGCTTGCCTGGGACCGGATGGAAGGGGAGTCAGCTGGCTTTCAGGATGTGGATCGCGATGCAGTGTTTGACCAGGCAGCTTTCGACACGCAGAAATTTTTGTCGCTGCCTAGTGGTAGATGGTTCACAGTCGAACCAGGGCAAACATTATTTCTGCCGGGAAACCTGGCGCACAAAGTGATCACGCTCGAGCATTACCTGGGCGTTGGCAGTTTCCACGTAGCGCTGCCCAGTTATCTAAGATGCCTGGAGCGATGGATCTTGCATGACACGCACGATATCGTTCCCAGCGACTTGCTCCGCAAAGTTCATCGGGCGGTGTTGCGCAAGCTGGGCGAGATTCGGAGTTCTCGGCCGTCAATAAGCCAGCAATGGGGTGTGGCTGAAATGAAACTAGCGGTGGCGAATTGGCGAAGATCCGGAAACGATGCGAGGAAAAAAGAATTGCTGAACAATGCGCTGTTCGCCGAGTTCATTACCAAATCAGCAAATGTCTAAAAGCGACTTCGATTAATTAATACGGGCCGCAATTCGGCATCAAGTCTCAGAACCCAGGTGGAAGCTTTGTCTAAGACACCCAAAACCCGATCAAATTTGCAACGGCGCGGCCGGAAGAGTGTCAAAGTCTTCATAAGCCATTCGCATCGTGATGCATCCTTCACGAAGCTACTCTGCGACTTCCTGACAACTTCAGAATTGGTCAAAGAGGAGATCAGATGCACGAGTGTCCCCAAACATGGTTACACGCTGGGTCGAGATGTCGAAGAAGCCATTCGAAAAGACATCGGGAAAGCGAAAATTGTGATTGGCTTTTTCACCAAGGATTCTTTGAAGTCGTCGAACGTACTGCTCGAACTTGGCGCCGGTTGGGGCTTAGGCAAAATTTTGATCCCAATCCTTGGGCCCCGGGTCAAGGCTTCAGATCTGCCGGAATGGATTCAGGGAGGTCACAGGATGGCATGGACACACCGAGAGTGCTGGGAGGAATTTGAGAAAATCTTCCGCGATGACCTGGGCAAGCCATTAGTAGATAAAGGACGCTTCAACAAAATGATCGACAAGTTGGTAAAGTGGCAGCCAAAGCCACCAAGACCTTAGTTGGCTTTCCGCCAGGATATTGAGACTCTCACAACTTGCTTTGCTTACCGCTATCGATTAGGTTTTCCTCTTACTACTAACCAGTCCAAAAAGTTTCCCAGTCTCGCTAGCCGTATGCCGTTTAGTTCGTTACATCTCCTGGCTGTAGCCGCGTCAGCAGTGTTGGCGCTTGGGTTGACGCCGATGGTGCAAATTGTGGCGCGGCGCAATGGCATGGTTGCCAAGCCTAAGACTGATCGCTGGCACAAAAAGCCGACGGCGATGTACGGCGGCGTTGCTATCTGGCTGGCGGTAATCGTGAGCTATCTGGTTTTCATCAGGCCCGCCATGGGGTTGGGCCGACACTTTCCCGGCTCATTCCTTGACGTCGTTATCGGCTCCAGCACTTTCCTGTTCCTGGTTGGGCTCGCCGACGATTTCTTTCACACCAAGCCTTACCAGAAACTGATTGGTCAGGTAATGGGTTCCGCGTTTGTCGTCTATTACGGACTGGCCTTGCCTTGGACTGGTTATGAAGCGCTCAACGTGGCGCTGACAATCTTTTGGTTGATCGGGATCACGAACGCGGTGAATTTACTCGACAACATGGATGGCCTCGCGGCTGGAATTGCGATCATTGCCTCCGGCTTCCTGGCGCTTAGTTTTCTCACCACTGGTCTGACTATGGAGGCGCTGTTGCTCGTGACCTTCGCCGCCGCGCTGCTGGGGTTTCTTGTTTACAACTCTAGTCCGGCATCGATCTTCATGGGCGACTGCGGTTCGATGTTTATTGGTTTCTTCCTGGCAAGCAGCGCGCTGGTGAATGTTTCCGGTGGCCGCTCGAGAAGTTTGTTGCCAGTGCTGGCAGTGCCGATTCTGGTTTTGTTCATACCGATTTTTGACACTACTTTCGTCACGATTCTGAGAAAGCTTTCCGGACGCGCAGCTTCGCAGGGCGGACGCGATCACACTTCACATCGGTTGGTTGCGCTGGGAACTTCTGAACGCCACGCCGTCTGGATGCTGTATGGACTGGCTGCACTCTCGGGCTTTCTGGCGTTGTTAGTTCAAAGTGTAAAGCTTGACGTCAGTCTCGCAGCCATCGCCGGCTTCACCATTCTGTTGACCTTGCTCGGCGTCTATCTTGCGGGTGTTAAGGTCTACGACGAAACTGAGGAAGCGCTGGCCGCGAACAATAAGTCGCTATACGCATTTCTGATCGATCTCTCCTACAAGCGGCGCATATTCGAAGTTTTGCTGGATGTGATTCTGATCCTGCTCGCCTACTGGGCCGCCTACGCGTTTAAGTTTGGGGCCCTTTCCGGAAGCACCGCGTGGAAACTTTTCCTGCGGACAGTGCCGGTGCTGGTTTTCGTGAAGATGGCGTCGTTTCTCGTGGTCGGCGTGTACCGCGGCCTTTGGCGTTACACCGGTCTGGATGATCTGATCGTGTTTGCCAAAGCGATAGTGCTCGGCTCTGTTGTCAGCGTCATGGTGGTGCTCTTTGCTTTCCGTTTCGAAGGGTTCTCTCGAACGGTCTTCATGATCGACGGCATCCTGATGTTTATGTTTCTGGCCGGAAGTCGCCTGGCTTTTCGTTTGTTCCGGCAGGTAATTCCGATAGCGCAGATTGCAGAGGGTCGGAAAGTTTTGATTTATGGCGCTGGCGACGGCGGTGAATTGCTGCTTCGCGAGCTGCAAAACAATCGTGCTCTGAAGTATTCGCCGGTCGGTTTTGTTGATGATGATCCAGCGAAAAGTGGAAAACTGATTCACGGTCTAAAGGTTTACGCCGGCAATGGCGATTTAACTTCAGTTTGTCGGCAACATAATGTGGATGAAGTGTTGATTTCGAGTTCGCGAATGTCGGAAGAACGCCTGCGGGAGATTTTGGACTTTTGCCAGACGCAAAACATTATGGTCAAACGGATGCGAATAACTATCGAGGATCTGGCGGAGCCATGGAGACCGTCAATTCATAAGACGCCGTAAGTCAGCTGGCAGGTAATCGTTCGTATGCCTGATCAATTAATGGAATTCAAGGCCAGTGGGCCATTGAAAGCGGCAATGACGCTGACGGTGCTGTTGGCGCTATTTGCATCGTGGTTTGTGGTTCGTTGGTATGTGGGAAACACAATTGCGGAGTATTTCCATCCCGAAGATCACCGTTTGGAAACAGCCCGGATAGCCGTGAACCTAGCGCCAAACGATCCCTTGCCTCACTGGCGTCTGGGCAATTTGGCATTGAAAGAACTTCCTCCCGACCAAATTTCGCTGGTTGTCACCGAGTATGAAAAGGCAGTTAGCCTGTCACCTCACGACTATCGACTGTGGATGGAATTTGGCAGTGCGTTAGAGCAGGCCGGCGACTCTGAGAAAGCAGAAAAGGCCCTCCGCGAGGCAGTGAAACTGGCGCCATCGTATGCTTATCCGCGTTGGTATCTGGGAAATCTGTTGTTGCGCACCGACCGTTACACCGAAGGATTCGCCGAACTGCAACGAGCGAGCGAGCAGAACGGTCAATTTCAACCGCAACTGTTCAATCTGGCCTGGCAGCTGAACAAGACTGACTTCGATGCACTACGCGCCGCAGTTGGGAACACGCCCGGAATTCGCGCCGCCTTTGCGCAGTACTTGGTTGAGCGTGGACGTTACGATGACGGTTTGCGAATTTGGAATTCCTTGTCTGACATTGACAAGAAGGAGAGTCGGTTCGCGGCTGATCCGATGATTGCCAGCCTGATTAGCGCCCAGCGTTACCACACGGCGATGGAGATCTGGAATCAGGTGGCGCCGGGACCCAGCTATCAGGCAGAGTTGGGACATATTCTGGACGGCGGGTTTGAAAACAATCTGGCTCACGGTCCCGGTGCTGTGTTTGGCTGGCAAGTGCAACAGAATTCGCAGGTGCAAATCGGCATCGATCCCGGACAAGGGCACAGCGGCAACCGCAGCCTGCGCGTGTATTTCCAGGTTCGCTCACACATAGACACGATCAATGTTACGCAGTTGCTGCCGGTCAAGCCCAACACTGAATATGATTTCGAATGTTATTTGAAGACAGACAAACTCGAGAGTGCTGAAACACCGCTAGTCTTAGTTGTTAACGCCGCTGACGAAGCAGGGCTGGCCGCATCCTCGCCGGCGCCCAGCGGCACTAGCGGTTGGCAACGTATTTCGCTGTCTTTCAAAACTGGCGAGAAGACTGAAGCGGTAAAGGTGAAAATGGTGCGAAACTCGTGTGCTGATAGCCCGGTCTGTCCAATCTTTGGAACGGTTTGGTATGACGACTTCGATCTTAGACCCAGAAAGTAACGCTCTGATCTCGCAGGAAGCTCAGGCGCCCATACCCGCTGCGAACGCGGGCTATGTCACCTATCGGATCAGGCACACGCTCGCGAGCCGCTTCGCGTTCCTGCTGATCTGCTTGGCAATCATTCTTTCAGCGCTGGCCTACGGCACGGTTCATTATTGGGCGCTCGCGATATTTTTTCTCGCGGCGGTAACAATCCTGGTGCTTTGGCTGATTGACAGTTGGAATCTGGGAACGTTTCGCGTAAGTCGCAACGTATTACAGCTACCTGTGTTGGGAATGTTTTTGCTCGGCGTGTTTCAGCTCTTGCCTTTGAGACATCCGGAAGACATTGGCACGCACCCCATTCCTCTCATTAGCAGCTTGTCGTTTGATCCTTATTCGACGAGGTTGGTTCTGGTTCAGACGATGGCGTTGCTGATCTATTTCGCTGCCGTCCTCGTTTTCACAGACACCCCAAAGCGACTCAGATTGCTGGTCAGGACCATCGCCGTGTTTGGATTTTTCCTGGCAATCTTTGGGCTCACGCAGTCGTTCACGAGTCCCGACAAGATCTACTGGATGCGTGAATTACCGCAGAGTCAGGCCTTCGGTCCCTTCATCAATCGCCATCACTTTGCCGGCTACATGGAACTGGCCCTCGCTCTGCCGCTCGGGTTGGTGCTCACAGGCGCAATAGAGAAGGAGAAGCGCTTCATCTATGTGTTTGCGGCCGGTCTGATGGCCGTCGCATTGATAATGACAAACTCGCGTGGCGGTATCATTAGCTTGCTCGCGGAAGTGCTCTTCCTTGTTGCCACCATGGGTCTGCGGCGTCGCCGTCACCGGAAACACAAAAAGACTGAGTCGGAGGAAGGTCCGACACGGATTAGGAGTGCGGCGATGAAGGCTGGACTCGCGTTGGCATTGATCGTGGCTCTGTTTGGCGGCGTGGTGTTGTTGGGGGGCGAAGATGCCCTGACCCGTGTTGTTGGTTCAGTAAATACTGATGATCCCACGACTGGTCGCGCGCATTTCTGGAGCGTAACTGTCGACATCATCAAGACCCATCCCTGGTTAGGAACAGGACTAGGAGCTTTTGGTGTTGTCTACACCGGATACGATTCCCGCAATGGAATGTATCGATTGGAACAAGCGCACAACGACTACCTGCAAACCTTGTCTGATGGTGGGGTCATCGGTGCGTTGTTGGGGCTGTTCTTCGTCGTTAACTTGTTCCGTATGGGATTCACCCGGCGGTCCTCGCGCGACGACTTCCGGCGCGGCGTGGCAACAGGCGCCATGGCCGGCTGTTTTGCTGTGCTGGTTCACAGTTTCTTTGATTTTACGCTGCACACTCCGGCTAATGCGTTGCTCTTTCTGACGCTGGCAGCATTGGCAACAATGAATGGCAGGGTTGAGGATGTGCAGTCGCGGCGCACAAAGCGGCCGCGGCGCGGTTCAACGACAGCGACGGAGTTGAGTCCGCAGCCTGGGCTGCTAAGTACCCCAGGAGAGTCGCTGAGTTCGCGTATGTAGTATCTCCCCGGCCTGCGGAATCAGGGCTGCGAGACCTACTAATATCTGACGAACATCACAGGGAGGCGGCCCAAACTTGGCTTCAACGGCTTCTGCCAAATCAGAAATCAGCAAAGAGCATGAGGCTGCACAGGCCTCCTCGTTGCCTGGACTTTGTCTAACGGCTGCCCTGAAGCATGGCAAGCAGGACGCGCTCAATCACAAGGTGGGAAGCGATTGGGTCAACATTCCAGCCGAAACCTTTGTAGAGCGCGTGCGCAATGTTGCGCTAGGTCTCGTTGATCTCGGAATCAAGCCCGGCGATCGAATAGCGTTACTCTCGGAAAACAGACCCGAGTGGTCGATAGCTGATCTCGCTATCCTTAGCTTGGGAGCGATCAACGTTCCCATTTATACAACTCAGGCAGTTGATCAAATCCGCTACATCCTCAGTGATTCCGGCACGCGCGCAATCTTCATATCGAATAAAAAACTCTTCAAGCATGCGAAAGCGGCGCTGGCCGGTCTCGACTCTCTGGAAAAAATCATTTTCTTCGACGCGTCCGACAGCGAAGGCATTGAACGTTCTGCAACGCTTGAGTGGTTGGAGAAAACCGGGCAGGAGCGCGCGCTCAATAAACCTGCGGCCTTCGGCGCGTATTTGAAGGCGATCCGTCTGGATGACCTGGCTACAATAATCTACACGTCCGGTACGACTGGCGAACCGAAAGGCGTAATGCTCACGCACGCAAACTTCGTGTCCAACGTTCTCGCGACGACTGCTGGGTTGCCCATTTCGTCGACCGACACTGCCTTGTCGGTCCTGCCGCTTTCACACATTTTTGAGCGCACCGGTTTTTACATTTTCTGTTACAACGGGGTCTCGGTTTATTACACAGCTTCTTTTGATCAAGTAGCGGAAAATCTCCGCGAAGTTAAACCAACCGTAATGACAGCCGTGCCGCGCCTTTTCGAAAAGGTTTACCACAAAATTGTTAAGAAGGGCTTTTCACAAAAGGGTTGGAAACGCCGTGTGTTTGTCCGTTCACTGGACGTCGGCCAACGCTATGCGGAAGCGAAGGACAAGGGCAAGCTTGTAGGCCCAGCTCTGGCTATGCAACAAAAGATGGCCAACAAACTGGTGTTCTCGAAGTGGCGCGAGGGCGTCGGCGGTCGCTTGAGATATTTCGTTTCCGGTGGCGCTCCGCTTTCGCCCGCACTCTCATACGCATTCCTGGCGGCGGGGATTCCGATTTTGCAGGGATACGGAGCCACGGAGACGTGCATCGTTTCAGCTAATCGTCCGGACAATAACAAGGTTGGTTCCGTAGGCTTACCATTTACGGGAATTGAAGTGAACATCGCTGAAGACGGTGAAATACTTCTGCGTGGTCCAAATATCATGCGGGGATACTACGGCCATCCGGAAGAAACCACGTCGGTCCTGCAGGATGAATGGTTTGCCACGGGCGACGTTGGTCACGTGGACAAAGAAGGCCATCTCTACATCACGGACCGCAAAAAGGATCTCTTCAAACTGTCAAACGGAAAATACGTGGCGCCGCAACAGATCGAAAGTTTACTAAAGCAAAGCGAGTTTGTTAGTCAGGTTGTGCTTGTGGGAACTGGTCGCAAACAACCGGCGGCATTAGTTGTTCCCGAATGGGAGGCGATCCGACAAGCGCTGTCCGCCGATGGTAAGGAGTTTCCCTCTGATCGAGTTGCGCTTTCTCAGTTTCCTGCAGCAATTAAGTTGGTGCAAAACGACGTCGCACTCCTGACGCGAGAACTCGCTGACTATTTGCGCATCCGGCGGATCGCCCTGCTTCCAGAGGAATTCACCATTGATCGGGGTGAACTTACGCCAACACTGAAAGTAAAAAGACGGGTGATCGATCAGAAATTTGTGACTCTGATCGAGGAACTTTACAGCTAATTGTGTTTGGAAAAGGTTCAGAGTAGGAAACTGTAGATTTTCCCGCCAGCTTCAAAAGCTAAAGCTAATTCTCATCAGAACTTACTCGAGTGAAACTGAGTCTCTGACTTGCAAAGGTTTCATCTACCACTCGGGCTGACTTGTCCTGGCCAAGAATGGACTCGGCTAACACTCTCAAGTTAATTGGCAATTCAGGAGGCCGACATTCGCCTTTGAGTGGTGGTTTGTAGAACGTGAGTAGAGGAATCTCGCAATAACAAAAATCACAACCTGAAAGGTGGTGCTTGACCATGAAGTTGATTTCTGGTGCGAGTGCCTGGTTTTGAAATGAGAGTAAGAGGTTTGAAGATGGACAGGCCAGCTTCTTGCTGAATGACTTTACGCTCGAGGCCTTCATCAGTTTGCCCCACCGGTCTTGCGGAAGACCAGGCCAATTGTTCAGATTTGGAAAAACACTAGTCCCGCTTGAGGGATTGAGGAGCAAAGGGGCAAATTTGCTGTAAGCCTCAACCAAGAACTATTCTGCAATTCATCTCACTTGTTCAAGAACCTAATAGCGCCAATCGTTCATTAATTCCACAACTTTACCACCTCGTCCCCAGCTTTTGTAGTCTGGAATCAATAACTTGGGGGAAGTGTAAAAACATGTTTCTCATTTTTGGGAATGTTGCTAAGATTCTCCCCTTGAAGTCAGTAGAGGTCGGTGCTTTTCACCGATAACAACCGCGATCCGACTCCAATTTCGGATCTGATCTGTCAGTTTCACCCTACCTTAAGAAATCCAACACTAGCGGCCCTGAAATTAGGTAAGACCCATCCATAGCGGAGGCTTCAAATGGAAACGATTGCACACTTCGAACAAGTGGCACAACGGGTTCTGATCTGCGTGCTGACTATAATTCCCCTTCTGGCCGTTTCGGCCTTTGGAATTTATGACCTCGCGAGATTAGTAAAATTCCTTTGGAATCACCTATTGCACGATAGTTAAAGCATCACCCAGGTGCCGTTAGTGGTGCCGCAATGACATAGTGGATACGTGTGCCTTACCTTCAAGTCAGAAAGGGTGAATGGATTGAAATCGGTTCAGAAATCAATAACTTAGAAAAACGTAAAAACTTGTTGCTCAATGTTGGGAATGTTGCTAAGATGCTCCCCGTCAAGTCAGAGGGCGCCTGCTCTTTGACGCTCGTTCCAGGGCCAGCCCACCTGATTTACTCGGGCAAATTCAAAAATGAAGTAGCTAGCAATAGTCCCCCGGCTATTTCAAAACTCTTTCTCGAAAGACCCACTATTCGCCTTACTAGAACTCTTGTCTCCTTGCACAAGCTGATTTTTCGTTAGCCACGTATTAGGCCGAGCCCGCAACACAGAGTTCTGCGTGAAGTCCCCCAACCTCCAACAAGCCAAAGAACAATCCTTGTGAAATCGCTAAGTCACGAAGTCGAAAAAGAAGCTGAGTTGGCTCCCGTCAGTCAGGTGCCCCAGAGTCCTCGCGCCAAACGCACCGCAGAGCGAATGGCGAAAAGTGGCAAATGGGTCGAGAGCCTGCGTTGCTCGGATGTCAATCGACTGTGGTCCGAGCTGCATCGCATTGTTTCTCACCATCCTCTGGTACGAGCTTCTCGCAGTGCCGGACTCTTAGTTGAGGAAGGCGCTACAACTGCGTACACCGACCTTACTCAGGAACTTTTTGTTCAGTTACTGAGCAAGAACCGTTTTGAGCATTATCTCGAAACGGAAATGACCGACTACGAGATTGAATGCGAAATTGGCCAGATTGAGCTAACCAATCTACTCACTGCGGAACTCCGGAAGCGTCATCCCGAGAGCTACCGCCTGGCGCGACGCATTTCCACACTTATCCAATCCAGCTCAAACTTCCGTCGCTTTGATTCGAGCGGCACTGGTGATGAACCTCATCGCCGGCTGGCGGACCGCGTTTATGGTCTGAGTGAATGGGCCGATGGAAAACGGCGCCGCGATTCACACGACATAGAGCAGCGCGTCCACATGATCTCGGTTCGTGCACGCGACACCAGAATGGTTGGCTGTACAGGAGATTCACAGGTCGTCATTAGTAATTCAGACCTGGAAGATCTCATTGTTTCCGTGTTGGACGCAGTCGACTCGCCTGTTGACGTAAGAGCGCTTCGCAGCCTCGTCATGTCGCGGCTTCCGGTAATGGATATTTATCTAGTGCCGCTGGACGGTGATGATAACGACGGCGAAGGCAATCATTTTCAGCCGGTGGACAAAGGCGAAGATCCCGAACAGGGATTGCTACGACGAGAGTCGGAAGACGAAGCCGCCGGATCTGTCGACCATTTCCTTAGCCACCTTCACGAAACTGTTCGCGGAAAAATCAAACAGTACAATCGCATTCTTGGGGTCTTGTGGCACTGCTATTTGAGCCCCCAGCATTCGACCCAGCTTGAAGTGGCTGCAGTCTTAGGCGTCTCTGATTCGCTTGTATCGGACTACCGGCGGCGAATTGAACAGGAGTTACGTGCTCTTTCGTTCTCTGAAGTAGAGGAGGCCAGGCGATTCGAAGGTGCATTACGCGAGCGCGTTAGAGAACTTGTTTTAGTCGGTGACCAAAACGAGGTAGCAGTTTAGCTTTCCGCGGGCACATCCAAAAGCCTGCTTTCAAACTGCAAGTCGAGGCTGCGGCGCATTGAGCGTAGCAGCTTCTTTTGATTTTCAGGGAACACGTTCAATTGGGTAACTCTGAGTTTGCTCGATGGAAAGTGGCGTCGGGAGCAAGATCGGAACAACCAACGCGCGAACGTGCTAATCGGCAGAAACGTTATGCGAAACAAGTTCGAACTGCACGACTACGAACCGGTGACGCCGTCGCCTGTCCGGAGGTATTTCAGTTCGCCTGCCGGTGAAGTTGATCCCTCGCAGATTCGACCTATTGAACCGCCTGTGGTGATTGTCAGCCCGGCTCGTTCCGAGTCACCCTCGCGCCCAGCTTCCCCAGCAACTCCCGCAAAAGGCCAGACTCAGCCAACGGCGCCGCAGGCAGCTCTCGCCACCCTCAAGCGTGGTCATTCACTGACTTACCTTGGATTATTTGCTTTTACTTTCCTAGTCTACTTCAGGCCGTACGAACTCTTCCCCTCGCTCGCCTGGCTCTCGCGCAGCGCACTGGTCGTTGCTGTGCTCACCCTCGCTGTGTTCGTACCTACTCAGCTTGGTCTGGAGAATAAGATCACGGCAAGACTGCGCGAGGTGAAATTAGTTGTCGGGTTGTTGGTCATGGGTCTGCTTTCTATCCCGCTCGCGTTGGAAACGGGCAGAGCGTTTCAAGCCTGGGTCGAGCTTTTCAAAGTGGTTGTCATCTTCATCGTAATGGTGAACGTGGTGCGTACAGAGAAGCGACTACGCTGGTTGATTCTGCTGGTGCTGTTTGTCAGCGCAATCCTGAGTCTTGCAGCCCTCAACGACTACGCGCACGGAAACCTGGCGTTGGAGGGACGGCGCATTGCGGGGCTCATTGGAGGACTTTTCAGTAACCCAAATGACCTGGCACTTCATCTGGTGACGATGATTCCAATCAGTCTCGCTCTGTTTTTTGGCTCACGCGGACCGCTCAAGAAATCGATCTATCTGTTTTGCTCGTTACTCCTAACGGTCGGCATGGTAGTGACCTTTTCGCGCGGCGGGTTTCTCGGTTTTGTTTGCGTGATTGCATTTCTGTCCTGGAAGGTTGCGCGCCGAAATCGCGTTATTTTCGGCGCGGTTGCGCTAACGCTGGTGGTGTTGGCAGTAGCGCTGGCTCCGGGCGCATATCGCAGTCGTCTAGCCACGACCGGCGACGATTCCGCGCTAGCACGCACCGATGAACTAAAACGATCCATCCTGGTTGCTGCCCGACATCCTCTCTTCGGTGTGGGAATGGACAACTACATTCTCTATTCGAACACAAACAAGGCGACTCACAATGCCTACACTCAGGTAGCTTCCGATATGGGACTGGCAGCCTTTCTTCTCTATGTTTGGTTTCTGATCAGCCCGTTCAACCGCTTACGTCGGGTTGAAGCAGCGAGCCGAACAAGCAAGCGGCAACCCCCGGTCTATTACCTCGCAATCGGTTTACAAGCCAGTCTGGTCGGTTACATCGTGGTCAGTTTCTTCGCGTCTGTAGCTTACCAGTGGTACGCCTACTATCTCGTGGCCTATGCAATTTGCCTTCAGCGTCTAACGTTCGCGGATTCAACTTTAAAGCAGCAACCGATTTCAGAATAAGCGATGAAAAAAAACACGCGACAACAACTCTCAGGAAAAATCCAGCAATTGTTTCAACTGCTGCTGCAACATCCCGAAGGTTTATCTACAAAGGACATGTGGAGTCAGTTGCAGCCATCTAACCCTAGTGATAACGGCGCGAATGGTAACGGCAACAATGGCTCATCACTTTCTTTTGAAGAGTTTTCCTTCTTCTGCGTCGGCCCTATTAAGGCGGGCTGGTTGGTGGTTGAACGAAATCACTGGAGTGCTTCTACCGAAGGGAAAAAAGCCTTCGAGAACTATCCCGATGCGCAACAGTTCGTTACCGAAGCAGGAAAACGATCTACTCAAGGTTGGTTGGCGACCCACTTGCCGGGGGCCTATTCAGTCGCGGGCAAGACTAAGGATCAGATTACTTCGGAAGTTCAAACCATTCGTAGAGTCGGTGTCTCCCGTCTCTTTAAGGACACGTTTGGAAAAGCAACTCCCTGGCGCGAGGTGCTGCCGATTCAAACTCCGCGAACGGTGCCCGGGCCTACGTTAACTACACAAGAATCTCTCCTCGATCACCTTCGCGAAATGGGCGCTGCATATGGTGAAGGATCACATGCTATCTATTTGCCACCGTCATCACTGAAGCTAACTGCCTTCGCATCGCTGGCCGCAGATTACCCGCCGGACGCGGGCCTCAAGATCATGAAGAACCCCGGCGGCGTAGATGAGAGCAGCTATTTGCTGGGCAGAGCTAAAGGCGACAGCAGTATTCAACTGGGAATGGTTCACAGCCATCGTCATCTCTCGCTGGTAGCCAATCTCCTGCACGCTCGCGGAGTCGGGCCGCGCTTGTACGATCTAATCAATCTTCAGTGCGGCGATCAGACCCGGACTGCTTATGTGGTTCAGGATATCGGCGCAAACCTGCCTTCACTCGCTCAATGCGAAGCGGGAATTCAGAAGCTTCGCGACCTGGATGCCGAAGGCGTGATCAAGGTGATTCTTCCCGCAGGCTTCGCCGATCCGGAGTTCGATTGCCCCACGTGTTGCGGCAACGCTCTGGTCGACCGGGATGGACAGTTTAAGTACGTCGACTTTCAAAACTTTCTGCTCGGCGACTATGAAGAGTTTTTGACCAACCTGGCCACCGCAGCGGCCGAACAAACACATTTCGGGGACACCAACGCGGTGCGCGGCGGACGTTATCTCTATCAATCCGTGCCTGGCGTCAAGCTGCCCGGCAAGCGCGACGTCGCCAGTCGCATGAAAACCCTTACGCGGCTGTTGCACGAGGCGCGCGTTTCAGTTGCGGAGCGACTGGTCCTGGACGTCGGCTGCAACATCGGAATGATGATGTCTCAGTATCTCAAGTTAGGCGCCAAGTGGTGCCACGGCTGGGACCGCGCTACCACGACTCCTCACACCGAACAAATGCTCCTCGCATTAGGTTGCACCAGATTTTCGACGACGGGAACAGACATCACAAAGTCGCGCGTGTTGGCAGACGACCTACCGGCACACGCAGCAGCTTCTTTGGATGGTTGCGTGATTTCTTATTTGGCGGTGCGCGGACACCTCGATTGGCTCGACTCGCTCAAACAAATTCCCTGGCGCTTCATGGTTTACGAAGGTCATGAAGGCGAAACCGCTAAGGACTTCGAAGGCTATCTCGCGGAACTGAAGACACTCACGAATTTTGAACTGGGCCCGACCAGCACTTATGTCGATGGCGATAGCGAAGAAAGGACGGTCGCGATTCTGCTGCGAACAACCTAACCTTGGCCCACTTTGAATTATGAAGTCACGCGAACAAATATCGGCTGAAGGATCGGAGTTAGCCGCTTCCGAACGCGACGCGTCGGAACGCTTCTTTCGTACCGATCACCTGATGGACACCATCGGGGGCCGCACGGCTCGCGGCGGAGTTGTGACCATGGCATCACACGGGCTGAAGTTTGCCATTAGCATTGTCGCAACTGCGGTCCTGGCTCGACTCCTGAGTCCGAAAGACTACGGATTGATCGGAATGGTCGCCGTGGCCACAAACTTCATCGTGATGTTCAAAGACATGGGATTGGAATTGGCGACTGTTCAGAAGGCCGAAATCAGTGCTCGTCAAATCAGCACTTTGTTTTGGGTGAACTTGTCCTTGAGCGTCGGTACCATGATCGTTCTGATGTTGCTCTCACCGGCAGTCTCCTGGTTTTACGGTGATTCTCGACTCACGATGATCACAATCGTCAGCGCCACTGGCTTTGTGATCGGCGGCCTCACGGTGCAGCACGAAGCGCTCTTGAAAAGACAAATGCGATTCATGGCGCTAAGCGCAATCGCCCTCGTCGCTATGGTCGCCGGCTATGTCGTGGGGATCGCTTTCGCGTGGTATGGCTTTGGTTACTGGTCGCTCGTATTCAGCCAGCTCGCGGTTCTCACAGCCGATGCAATCCTCGTTTGGCTCGCTTGTGGCTGGAGACCGGGCTTACCGCGGCGCGACACGGGTGTGCGGTCGATGTTGAGCTTCGGCGGCAACATCACGGCCTACGGGACGGTAAATTACTTTTCAAAAAATGCGGACAACTTACTCATCGGAAAATTCTGGGGAGCACAACCGTTGGGCCTCTACAACAAGGCTGCGCAACTCGTCGGTCTACCTACTGATCAGGTTCATGAACCGGTGATGGCAGTTGCCGTCCCGGCGCTCAGCAGGTTGGCTGATGATCCCGAGCGTTATCGCAAGGCCTATTTGCGAATAATGGAAAAGGTGCTGATGTTGGTAATGCCGGCCGTCGCCCTGCTAATCGTTTCGTCAGATTGGATCATCTCGATCGTGCTGGGGGCACAGTGGAGAGAGGCGGGGCCGATTCTTGTTTTCATGAGCATCGCGGGCTTGTTCCAGCCGATCATGAACACCGCGGGATCGGTGTTGGTGACACAGGGCCGCGGTCGCCACTTGTTCTACTGGTCGCTCATCAGCGCGCCACTTTCAATTCTCTCGATCATCGCCGGACTACCCTGGGGTGCCACGGGTGTCGCTGCGTCTTATTCGTTAACGCGCGTTTTTGTTGCCAATCCGCTGATGTTTTGGTTCGTTGGCCGTACTGGCCCCGTCCGGACTATGGACTTTTACCGCTTGCTTGCGCCTTTTGCTGCGGCGGCGACTTTCGGAATTCTCGCCTCCGTCGCCTTTCGGTATTTCTTTAAGGTGGGGAATCCGGTGTTGGGCATAGCGGTCTGTTTTAGCCTGATTGCCGCGGCAAACTTGATAGTCCTTTCACTGACGACTGCCGGACGAGCAGCGCTACTGGATATCAAAAACTCCGTCTTGTTGCTGCGACCGGTAAGAGCGAAAGCGGTGTTAGAGGCACGGTGAAGACAATTTGCGCCCAGGCTAACTTTCTGAGATAGCGACCAACCAAACATATGTGCGGCATCACAGGATTCATTGACCAATGGAACATGAGCAACGCTCGTGGCGCTCCGGAACGCGCCGAGACGCTTGACGCTATGTGCCGGGTGATCAGGCATCGCGGTCCCGACGACCAGGGCGTGATGCTGAAGCCTGGCGTAGCGCTGGGGATGCGCCGTCTTTCGATTATCGATCTCGCCGGCGGTCAGCAGCCAATTTCAAACGAAGACAAGACGGTGACGATTGTCTTCAATGGTGAAATCTACAACTATCGCGAGCTGCAAGCTGAGTTACAAACACGCGGCCACCAGTTCCGCACCAATTCCGATACCGAAACAATCGTGCACGCGTATGAAGAGTTTGGCGCTTCCTGCGTCGATCACTTGCGCGGCATGTTTGCGTTTGCGATTTGGGACGATCGCGCGAAAACGCTCTTCATTGCCCGCGACCGCGTTGGCAAGAAGCCGCTTTATTACTCCGTGACACGTGGCGGCACACTCGTGTTTGGTTCAGAACTAAAGACGCTGCTCGAGCATCCCGACGTTGAGCGCACCATCAATCCGCAGGCCATCGATGCGTATTTCTCGCTCGGCTATGTGCCGGATCCAATCAGCATTTTCGAGAACGTAGAAAAGCTGCCGCCGGGCCATCATCTGACCTTCACCAATGGACGCCTGACAGTCGAGCGCTACTGGGATTTTAGGTACAACACCAATGGCAACGGACACAAAGCTGCGGATTATCTCGAAGAGCTACGCGCTCTGTTGAGCGAAGCAGTGAAGCTCCGCCTGGTTGCAGACGTGCCGCTGGGAGCGTTTCTCTCGGGGGGTATCGACTCGAGCACGGTCGTTGGCCTGATGGCCCAGCACATGGATCAGCCGGTCAAAACGTTTTCTATCGGTTTCAACGAAGACAGTTACGACGAACTCAAGTATGCGCGGCTGACCGCCAAGAGGTTCGGCACTGATCATCACGAGTTTATTGTCACGCCTGACATTTGCGAAGTTGTCGATCAACTGGCCTGGCACTTCGATGAGCCGTTCGCTGATTCGTCCGCTATTCCCACTTACGTTGTTTCCAAGCTGGCGCGCGAACACGTCAAGGTTGTACTAACCGGTGATGGCGGCGATGAGCTATTCGCCGGCTATTCGCGATACGTAACCGAGCGCAATCGCAGCAAGCTGGATCTGATACCGGGCCTGATCAAAGATCGCCTGATGGATCCGCTGAGTCGCGCTTTGCCGCACGGCGCCTGGGGTCGAAACTATCTGCAAAACGTTTCGCTGGATCCAATCAGTCGCTACCTCGACACCGTTTCTGTTTTCACTGGACTCAATAAGGGCTCTTTGTATTCAGCCGATTTCAGCGATCAACTGCGAAACTCAAGTCACTTGAGTGCTTACTTCCACGAGCTCAGTCGCAATGTGAAGACAAACGCTCCGCTCGATTCACTGCTCTACATCGACAGCAAGACTTACCTGCCGGGCGACATTCTGACGAAAGTCGATCGAATGAGTATGGCAGTGTCGCTCGAGGCTCGCGTTCCCTTGCTCGATCATAAATTGATCGAATTCGTCACACGCATTCCGGCGTCAATGAAGCTTGCGGGAGTTGAGACCAAGCACCTCTTCAAGCAAGCCATCGGTGATTTGGTTCCGGCGGAGATCGTGAATCGTCCGAAGCAGGGGTTTGGCGTGCCAATCCAACAGTGGATCAATCTACAACTGCGCGAGCGAATTCGCGACACGCTGAACGATCCGCGAACTCTCGAGCGTGGTTATGTCACTCGCGAATATGTCGGATTGTTGCTCGACGAACACGAACGAGGCCGTCGCGATCACGCGATGGCTCTGTGGTCTTTACTGATGCTTGAGCTTTGGCATCGCCAATATGTCGACCGAAGTTAAGGACAAATCTTGCGCATCCTTCAACTCATAGACAGCTTCGATCAGGGCGGCACCGAGCGTCAGGCGCTCGAGCTGACGCGCTTGCTACATCTGAGCGGCAAGCATGAAGTGTTTCTGGCGAGCTTGGAAGCTGATGGTGTGTTGCGAGGCAGCATTGCGGATCTAAAACTCGGTGAAGTGCCCATTTATCCGCTCAAGAGTTTTTACGATCTCAATGCGATGAAGCAGCTGCGGCGCATCGTTCATCACTTGCGCGAGTCACGAATCGATCTGCTCCACACTCACGACTTTTATACAAACATCTTCGGCATGACTGCGGGGCTGCTGGCCGGCGTCAAGGTTCGTATTGCCTCACGCCGCGAAACGAACGGCATGCGCACTGGTGGACAACGACGAGTTCAGCGCCTCGCATATTCGTTCGCTCATCAGGTCGTTGCGAATTCCGAATCCGTAAAGCAGAAGCTGATTGAAGAAGGAATGAAAGCAGAGCGGATCACCGTGGTCCACAATGGTCTTAACCTCGAGCGCGTCGTCGCGCCGAAGAATGTCTCGCGCGATGAAACACTACGAACCCTGGGCGTTACTGATCCCTCCAGGCGTTTCGTCACCATCGTGGCCAACATGCGACACGACGTCAAAGACTATCCAATGTTTCTCCGTGCGGCTCGACGCGTGAGCGCGACGTCGCCCGATGTTTCGTTTCTTCTGGCCGGTGAAGGCGAACTGCAGGAATCACTAAAGCAACTCGCGCGGCAGTTGGAAATTGAAGCGAGCACATTCTTTCTCGGCCGCTCGGAAAACGTTGCCGAGCTGTTGAGCGTTTCTGACGTTTGTGTCTTGTCGTCAAGAGCCGAAGGCTTTTCCAACTCGATTCTCGAGTATATGGCCGCCGGCCGTCCGGTAGTCGCGACGGACGTTGGCGGCGCCAAAGAAGCAATCGTCGAGGGCGAAACGGGCTACACGGTACCTTCGGGCAATGATGAGCTGATGGCGGAAAGGATCATTTCGCTTTTGTGTGATCCGGCAAAAGCGCGATTGATGGGTGAACAAGGACGACGGGTTGTGGAAGAGAAGTTTTCCTCGGAGGCATTACTGCTGAACACGGAGGCTCTATACGAAAGACTACTTTCCGTTAGGCAACTAGCGGGGGCAAGCCCACCTTCCCGACCACGAGCTTATGGAGTTGAACTTTGATCCGTATCCAAAAGGGCTGGTCGGCCGAGCAACAAATGAACAGAGTCAGTACAAATCAAGGAGTTGAAGCAAAGCGCCTGCGCGTTCTCGTAATCGCGCCTTCGCTCGACATCCTCGGCGGTCAGGCCGTTCAGGCCGCGCGCCTGGTCAGCCGTCTGCGTGAACTGCCGTCATTCGAAATAGGATTTTTGCCGATCAATCCCCGCCTTCCCGGTTGGTTGAGAGGCTTGCAGTCAATCAAGTATCTGCGGACCGTCGTTACCTCGCTTCTTTACTTCGCAACTCTATTCGCGCGCATACCGAGTTACGATGTCATACATATTTTCTCAGCGTCGTACTTCTCATTTGTTCTCGCGCAAACACCCGCAATTCTTGTCGCTAAAGTGTTCGGCAAAAGAATTCTGCTGAACTACCACAGCGGCGAAGCTGAAGATCACCTGACGCGCTGGCGAACCGCAGTGCCGACGATTCGGTTAGTCGACGAAGTAGCGGTTCCTTCGTCATACCTCGTTAAAGTTTTTGCGAAGTTTGGAATCGAAGCTCGCGCAATTAATAACCTTATCGAGCTGGAAAAGTTTACTTTCCGCGAGCGTCGTTCCTTGCGTCCCATCTTCCTTTCGAATCGCAATCTGGAATCGCATTACGGCGTTGACCACGTGCTTCGCGCCTTCGCCCTGATCCAGAAAGAAATTCCCGAAGCTGAATTGTCAGTTGCCGGTGATGGCAGCCAGCGAGGAGCGTTGGAAGAATTAGCGCTCACCTTAGGACTGCGCAATACAAAGTTTGTTGGGCGCGTCAAGCACGACGAGATCATCGAGCAGTACTGCCGGGCGGATATCTATCTAAACGGTTCCGAGATTGATAATCAGCCGCTCTCGATTCTTGAGGCGTTCGCTTGCGGGCTTCCAGTTATTACGACCGACGCCGGTGGAATTCCCGACATGGTTACGAACGAGGCTACGGGGTTTGTTGTAACTTTAGGCGATCACGAAGCGATGGCTCGCTGTGCGCTCGACCTGCTGCATGGGCGGAAAGCACTCGGTCCGCTGGTGCAACGCGCACACGACGAATGCCAGAAATACAGTTGGAATGCAGTTCGGAATCAATGGATAAAGCTTTATCGTGATCTGGCAAGCGAGCGATCAAAGAAGCCATCAACAACTAAGAAAGCAAGCGGTGAGCGAATCGGCAAACTGCGAAAGATGGGCGTTGCTGAGCTTCGTGAACGAACTTCTCAAGCCGCCGCCGCCTTCAGAGAGCGTCGTGGCTGGTCTTCACTAACGAGCATACCGTCCGACATCGCATTGTCGCGGCTGCTTGGTGTTCAAGTTAATAGTGCAGCTATTTTCGCATCAGGATCGAATTTGCTTGAACACTTTCGGTCTCGGAAAAAGCCGGTCTTCTTCGCGTTCGACCAACCCGACGCCGTAATCGCGACGTTGCGCAAGAGATGGCCGGCGGCGGAGGCGCAAATCATCGCTGAAGCAAATCGGATTGTTGCGGGTCGCTTTAATTTGCTTGGCTTCAAAGACCTCAGCTTCGGCAATCCGATTAACTGGCAGCTTGAACCAGTGTCGGGCAAGTCAACACCTTCAATTCATTGGAGCCAGCTGGACTACCTTGACGCTGATGTCGCCGGCGACAAGAAAATCATATGGGAGTTGAATCGTCATCAACACTTCCTGAAACTTGGCCAGGCTTATTGGCTGACGAAGGACGAGAAGTATTCCAAGGCGTTTATCTCACAGCTCAACTCGTGGATGGATCAAAATCCACCCAAGGTGGGAATTAACTGGGCGAGCAGTTTGGAAGTCGCCTTCCGCTCAATCTCCTGGCTATGGGCATTTCACTATTTTAGAAATTCGCCTGAGCTGGATTCGCAGACGTTTACCCGCGCCGTCAAGTTTCTCTATCTCAATGCGCGGCACCTGGAAACGTATCTGTCGACATACTTCAGCCCCAACACACATTTGACCGGCGAAGCGCTTGGCCTTTTTTATTTGGGAACACTCTTGCCGGAATTCAAGGATGCAGAGCGCTGGCAGGAAACGGGGAAGTCAATTCTCGTCGAACAATTACAACGTCAGGTGAAAGCAGACGGCGTTTATTTTGAACAATCGAGTTATTACCATCGTTACACAACGGACTTCTACATACACTTTTTGATACTTGCGCGCGCTAACCAAAAAAGACTGAGCGGTGTCGTCGAAGAAAAGCTCACTGCACTGGTTGATCACTTGATGTACCTAACGCGGCCGGACGGAACCACTCCGCTGTTTGGCGACGATGATGGCGGGCGCTTGGTGAGTTTGGATCGCAGTCCCGTTAACGATTTTCGCGCCGCGCTTTCTACTGGAGCTGCGCTGTTTGGTCGTGCCGATTACAAGTTTGTTGCGAGCAAACTGTCAGAAGAGACCTTGTGGCTACTCGGTCCGACGGGCGCGCGCATGTTTGATGAGATCAAGGCTGAGGAGCCGGTCAAACAATCAACAGAATTTCCTGACGGCGGCTATTACGTCATGCGCGATAGCTGGCATTCAAAAGCCAACTATCTTCTGTTTGATTGTGGCCCACATGGAACCGACAATTGTGGACACGCACACGCCGATGCACTAGCGATTGATTTGACCGTGGCCGGGCGGCCATTGTTTGTCGATCCCGGCACACTGACTTACACGGGTTCCCAGGAAACGCGGGATTCATTTCGCCGTTCCAGTGCTCACAACACGCTACTCGTCGACGGCGAATCGTCTTCGCTTCCCGCCGGACCGTTCTCATGGAAAACGACTGCTAACTCTGAACGGCTTAATTGGATCAGCGAACGCCGCTTCGACTACGTCGAAGGGCGCCACAATGGTTACGAACGCCTGCCGGAACCTGCGACGCACACGCGCAGCATTCTCTTTTTGAAGAACGACTATTGGGTGATCCGCGACCGTTTGTCGTCAGTGGGACAGCACAACCTGGCGCTGGGATTTCATTGCGCCCCTGAGTCGAGGCTTGAGAGTTCCGACCTAAGATCTCAGATCGCTGACGCATCGGGAACGCCTGACAGTGTCCCGCAATTTCTTGAACTAAGTGGCGAAAGCGCGGGTTTACACGTCGCAGTCTTTGGACCGGCCGAGGAAAAAACGGGCCGTTGGAGCAAGGAAGCAGCGTTTGTTTCGCAGTGTTATGGAAGCAGCGAGGCGGCGCCAGTTTGGACGTTTTCGACGAAATCCCTAGCAAAAGGAAACGATCCGGCGGAATTAATTACGCTGTTGTTACCAACAGCGGGGCGAGGCTCCGGAAAATTTCAGGTGAAGGAAGTGGAGGCGATTGGGGGACGCGCTTTTGAAATAAGCGCCGGCGACCATTGTGATTTGTTGATGCTGCGGAACCGAGGGAGCCAGCGCGTGGAAACGGTGCGACTGGTTTCCGATTTCAATTTGAGCTGGGCGCGATTCAGTCGTGAATCCGAGGGCGAGTTATTGGAGTTGTTAGTGTTGGACGGTCAATATGTCCAACTCGACGGAAAAGAGATATTAAGATCGGCAAAACGTGTTCAGCATTTGGTCGCCTCCAGAGTCGCCGATCGCTTTCGAGTCGAAAGCAGCGAAGGACTGGCGGTCTTCAGCCTCAACATTACAGACTCGAAGCCAGTGTTCAAAGGGGCCAATCGGAAATCGCCAATCGGCAATTGACAATCTCCTATGTGTGGAATTAACGGCATAGCCTTATCAAGCAATTCGCGACGCAGCATTGATGTCGCGGAGTTGGAGCGTATGCGCGACGTGCTGACTCATCGTGGTCCTGACGATGCCGGCATCTTCGTTGACGCGCGCGTGGGGCGAATTGGTTTAGGTCATCGCCGTCTCAGTATTGTCGACGTTGCTTCAGGTCATCAGCCAATGACCAATGAAGACAACACACTGCACATAATTTACAACGGTGAGATTTACAACCACGCTGACTTCCGCGCTTCGCTCGAACAACGCGGCCACGTTTACAACACGCATTGCGACACAGAAACGATTCTGCATCTTTACGAAGAGCACGGCCCTCGGTGCGTTGAACACCTGCGGGGAATGTTTGCTTTTGCCATCTGGGATCAGAAGAAGTGCCAACTGTTCATTGCTCGCGACCGGCTGGGTGTGAAGCCGCTTTACTACGCACAAAGCAACGACGGCTCGCTCTACTTTGGTTCAGAAATCAAAGCGCTGCTTGAAACGGGCGCCATCCGCGCCGAGATGAATTACCGCGCACTGCCTGACTATCTCGCTAATCATGCTCCGTCAGGTGAGCAGACGCTCTTCAGTGGTATCAAACGCTTGTTGCCTGGACACACACTGACTTGGGCCGATGGCACAGTCCAGGTCGAACGCTACTGGGACATTAGTTTTCAAAGAGATGAAAACAGCAAACGCAGCGACGCCGATTACATCGTCGAATGGGGCGAACTATTTCGCGAATCAGTACGCCTGCGCTTGATGGCAGACGTTCCGCTCGGAATGTTTCTTTCCGGCGGCATCGATTCTTCCGCGATTGCGGCGGTGATGAGCGGGATGGTTGCAGAACCGATCAAGACGTTCTCCGTCGCTTTTGCCGAACGTGAAGCAAACGAACTCGAGTATGCGCGGCTGGTAGCCAAAACGTTCAAGACGAGTCATCACGAGGTGGTCGTCAGTCCGGAAGAATTTTTCGGCGCGCTGCCAAAACTCGTTTGGCATGAAGACGAGCCGATCGCCCACCCATCCAGCGTGGCGCTCTATTTCGTTTCGCAGCTTGCCTCGCAACACGTGAAGGTTGTGCTGACCGGTGAAGGCAGCGATGAGTTATTGGCAGGTTACGGTCGCTACCGCAAGACGATCCTTAACGTGCAAGCAGGTGACCGCTATCAACAATTGGCGCCGGCAGCGATCAGAAACGCCATCCGGCAGCAAATCGAGGCGTTGCCGTCGAGTTCAAGATTTAGGCAAAAGCTGATGCGCACCTTCCTGACGTTGTCGCCAGATCTTGAAAGTATTTATTTCGATAACTTCGCAGTATTCCCTCGGGCCATGCAAAAGGTTCTGTTGTCGTCTGAGACCAGGGAGCGACTGGGAGTCTCGGCAGGCGATCCATATGCCGCGATGCGAAACGCTTTTGCGGAAACGGACGCCACGTCGTTGCTCGATCGGCTGTTGTATGCGGACATCAAGACGTATCTGCACGAACTCCTGATGAAACAGGATCAGATGAGCATGGCCGCTTCAATCGAAAGCCGGGTTCCGTTTCTCGATCACAAGCTCGTCGAATTCAGCGCTGCTCTGCCGGAACGCATGAAACTAAGAGGCGCGACAACCAAGTACGTGCTTCGCGAGAGCATGAAGGGGCTGTTGCCGGAAGCAATTCTTTCACGACCGAAAATGGGTTTTCCGGTTCCGGTTGGTTCCTGGTTCCGCGGGGCGTTTCGCCATGTGGTCGACGAATATGCATTGAGTGAACGCGCCATGAGCCGCGGTATTTTTGAGCCGAGCTTCGTGCGTTCGCTGGTCAAACGACATCAGGAAGGTGGCGAGGACCACTCCGAGCGTCTCTGGGCGTTGGTTAACTTTGAAATCTGGCAGCGACAGTTTTTCGATGCTGACCAAAACGATCGAGTTGAGGAATCGCAGCTTGAGTTGGCACACGTGTGACGACCAGTTGAACTAAACGATGCACATTCTCTGGTTAAAAACTGAACTCCTTCATCCGGTCGACAAGGGCGGGAAGATTCGCACTTACAACATGCTGAAGGAGCTCAAGCGTCATCATCGGATCACTTACCTGACGCTTGACGACGGCTTCGCCGGCGCCGCCGAACGCGAGAGCGCGCTTGAGTATTGTCACGAGCTCGTCTGTGTCCCGCACCAGCCGCGCGAAAAGTTCACCGCTGGATTCTATTCAGAGCTCTTCTTCAATCTGGCCTCAGCTCTCCCATACGCGATAAAGAAATATCAATCCACGGAGATGCGCTCGGATATAGTCAAACGAGCAAACGCCGCTGAAGTTGATCTAATCGTATGCGATTTTCTGGCGCCGGCTGGGAATGTTCCGTTCGAGGTGAACTCTCCCACCGTACTGTTCCAACACAACGTCGAGGCCATGATTTGGAAGCGGCACTACGAAGTGCAAGCGAACCCAATAAAGAAAGTTTACCTTTTCGGACAGTGGCTCAAGATGCGCTCCTTCGAGCGGAAGATGTGCCGTCGCTTTGATTCCGTGGTTGCAGTTTCAAGCGAAGATCGCGAACAAATGCAAACTGAATACGGCGTAACGTCAGTTTCCGACGTGCCCACCGGAGTTGATACAAACTTCTTCCGCCCAAGTGGCAACGAGCAGCCGGATCCAAACAACCTTGTGTTCACGGGTTCGATGGATTGGCTCCCGAATGAAGACGCTATCAGTTATTTCACGGAACAGGTGATGCCGCGGGTCAAGCAGGAAATTCCAAAGGTTACCTTAACCGTTGTTGGCCGCAAGCCTTATCCAAGTTTGCTTGAACTAGCAAAGCGCGACCCGTCGGTCATCGTTACCGGTCGAGTTGATGATGTGCGGCCTTACATGGAACGGGCCGCAGCTTACGTTGTGCCCCTGCGCATCGGCGGCGGCACGCGTCTGAAAATTTATGAAGCGATGGCGATGGAAAAGGCCATTATTTCGACGACGATTGGCGCTGAAGGCTTGCCGGTTAGGGACGGCGCGGAACTGTTGTTAGCTGACACTGCGGAGTCTCTGGCAAGCGCCGTCATCCGAGTGCTGAAGGATAAACCCCTGGCAGACGGGCTTGGCGCTCGCGCTGCAGCAACCGTCAGAGAACGGTTTGGTTGGGAACGTGTGGCGGAGCGCTTCGGCAATATTTGTACGGAGACGCTGGCAATAAAACAATCAGGGAGAGGTTTAGCACCCAGGAAATTGCCGGCGACGACGAGCGAGCCGGCGGCATTGCTTGAAACACGATGAGTACGGCAATCCACACAGAACCTGACGTTCTTCAATCCGCGAGCGCGTTGAGCTTGCCGGGGCGATCGAGCGTCTCTGTGATTGTTCCCTGTTACAACGAAGAGCGATTTATTGGTAAGGCGCTTGCAAACCTTGCGGAACAGTATCCCGCCGAAGACTACGAGATCATTGTTGTTGACGGAAAGTCGGATGATCGCACGCGGGAAGTTGTAAAAGAATTTCAGCAGTCGCACCCCGAGCTTTCAATCAGCCTATTGGATAACTCGCAGCGAAATATTCCACATGCCCTCAACCTCGGAATCGCGGCAGCGCGTGGAGAAATCATCGCGCGCATGGACGCTCACGCCGCTCCGTCGTCGGGTTACATACGCCGCTGCGTTGAAGTGTTAAGCGAAACCAAAGCTGCGGTGGTGGGAATGCCTTGTCTGGTCCAACCCGGAGCCGACACCGGGATGGCGCGTGCGATTGCAATTGCGGTCTCGCATCCGTTTGGAATAGGCGACGCTAAGTATCGCCTGGGAACCGATGACGTGAGATGCGAGACGCAGGAAGAAGTGGATACAGTCGCCTTCGCATGCTTTCGTAAGTCGTTATGGTCTCAGTTGGGAGGATTTGATGAGAAACTGCTGACCAATGAGGATTACGATTTCAATTATCGTGTCAGAGCTCGTGGTGAACGGGTTATGTTGGATCGAATGGCGCATTGTGACTATTTTGCGCGCCCGACGCTCGCAAAACTAGCTTCACAATATTTTCGCTATGGCGCCTGGAAGGCGCGAATGATTCGCGCGCGACCACGCTCATTGAAGTTGCGACAAATGGTGGCGCCGGTCTTTGTTGCTTCAATCGTTTTGTTGGCGATGGTGGGAATCTGGCGCGCGATTGCCTGGTCGTTGCTGGCCGTGGAACTTGCGATCTATGTGGCCTCAGCCTTGTTTTTTGCGAATCAAGCAGCTCGCAAGAGCCGGGAACGGTTTTCAGTCTTAGTACTTCTTCCGCTCGCGTTCTTCACAATTCATTTTTCCTGGGGCACGAGTTTCCTGTTGGGGCTGGTCACGCCAGGAGGTCAAAATAACTAACATGAGACTAAGTGTCTTCGGAATTGGCTATGTCGGTTGCGTGTCTGCGGCGTGTTTCGCCAAGGCTGGCCACGAGGTCATCGGTGTGGATCTCAATCCGACGAAAGTTGAAATAATAAACTCCGGCAAGAGTCCAATCGTCGAAGCGGGAATTGATGAACTGATTGCAGAGATGGTTGCCGCCGGACGTTTGCGGGCGACTACAGATTCCACCGAAGCGATCTTGAACTCCGACGTCTCGCTTGTTTGTGTCGGCACACCGAGCAACGCCAATGGCAGCCTTCATCTCGATCACGTTCAGCACGTTTGCGAAGAAATAGGCGCCACCCTAAAACGGAAGACCGAGCGGCATACGATTGTCATTCGCAGCACTATGTTGCCGGGCACAATCGAAGGGTTAGTTGTGCCAACGCTCGAAGAAAGCTCCGGCAAGCAGGTGGGTGAGGATTTTGGTATCTGCATCAATCCGGAATTTCTGCGCGAAGGAAGTTCACTGAAGGATTTCTACTCACCACCCTTCACGCTTATCGGCGCCGATGAAGAACAGACGGCTAACATCGTCAAGGATCTCTATGCCGGCATCGAAGCGCCGCTGTTTGTGACGGCGCTAAAGACAGCCGAGATGGTGAAGTATGCGTGTAATTGTTTTCACGCGCTGAAGGTCAGCTTTGCTAATGAGATTGGCAACATTTGTAAGGCGGTCGGAATTGACAGTCATGAAGTAATGAACGTCTTCTCGCAAGACACCAAATTGAACTTGTCCCCCTACTATCTGACTCCAGGGTTTGCTTTTGGTGGTTCATGTTTGCCGAAAGATCTCCGCGCCATCAATTACAAAGCGAAGCAGGTCGATGTCGAGGTTCCGGTGCTGTCGTCAATTCTTCCGAGCAATCGCTTGCAGATCGAACGCGCCGTAAACATGGTCCTGCAATCGGGTAAGAAAAAGATTGGCATTCTTGGCTTCAGTTTCAAAGCCGGCACTGACGATCTGCGGGAGTCGCCAATGGTCACGCTGATAGAAACGTTAATTGGTAAAGGACTACAACTGGCGATTTATGACCGCGACGTTTCGCTCGCAAAACTCTTCGGGGCGAACAAGCAATACATCGAACGAGAGATACCGCATATTTCGCAACTAATGCGCGGTAGTATCGAAGAGGTGTTGGTCGACTCGGAATTATTAGTAATTGGAAACAAGGCGAGCGAGTTTCGTGACATCGAAGGGAAAGTCAGGAAGGACCAGATAGTGATCGATCTGGTGCGGTTATTTGATCACAAGGTCGGTGACTCGTATCAGGGAATTTGCTGGTAATCTGCAATGCGGTTGAACCTCCGGTTTAGTAAGTCCCGCTGCGAAAGTAATCCTTTGAATAGCAAGATCCAATCCAAAAAGAAAAAGATCTGGCGACGCCTCGCGGTGGCAGGTGTGGTGCTGGCGCTGCTGCCGTTATTTGCGGCGGGTGCGGCGCGATTGCTGGTTGTGCGTTCATCGCTTGGCAAAGCCGATGCGATTGTAATCATGAGTGGCTCAGCGACATTTCGTGAACGCGCGCAACATGCCGCAGCCCTCTTCAACGAGGGTCGCGCGCCAAGAATTGTTTTGACGAATGATCACCTCAAAAGTAGCTGGTCGCCGGAAGAGCAACGGAATCCTTACTACTACGAACGCTCGATCGACGAGTTGCATCGCGCCGGAGTTCCAGACGACAGCATCGCAGTGATCATGTCGCCCATCAGGAGTACTTACGACGAAGCTGTGGTATTGAAAGATTACTCGGAAGCAAATCACCTTAGTTCGTTGCTGGTGGTTACTTCTGCCTACCATTCGCGTCGCGTGTTCTGGACGTTCGGCCGCGTGTTCGCGGGCAGCGGCAAGCTGATCGGGATCGATCCGGCGGAGCCACGTATTGAAAGTCCCGGCGCTGCCACCTGGTGGCTGCACCGTCTGGGCTGGGAAATGGTGCCGAAGGAATACGCAAAGATACTTGTCTACCGGTGGCGTTATTGAGGTGTGTCATCTGCGAAAGGGCGCGAAAGGTCCCTTATTGGTGGTATTAGGATACTGGGGAGAACGGCCCGATTTGAGTGTTTCGAATGGAATTTCCTAAAGAAAAACGGCTAATGAGTTTGAAGTTGGTGGTCTGCGGCGCCGTGGCGGTTGCGTCGCTGGCATTCGTGCTGGCCGAACGAAGTCGGGCCCAGATGCCGCGACAACATGTGATCACATTGAAAGCGGGCGACGATCTTCAGGCTGCGCTTCGGGCGGCGAGATTCGGTGACACGATTGTCTTGCCGGCGGGTTCTACCTTCGTCGGCCCCATCGTCCTTCCATTCAAGAGTGGTGGCACCGGCACCGACGCCGATTTCATAACTATTCGTACTTCTGATTTGAACAGCATCTCCGCAGACGGCGAGAGGTTGAAGCCCAGCTCGCAGGCGCGAGCGATGCCTAAGATTGTGGCGACGACAGCGAAGCCTGCAATTGCCACGGAGCAGAGGGCGCATCACTACAAGTTCATCGGCGTAGAATTTGTACCTGCATCGAACGCTAGCTACGTTTACAACGTTATCGAACTTGGCAGCGCTGATTACACATCGGCATCTCAGTTTCCCCACCACCTGATTTTCGATCGGTGCTTTGTTCATTCACCAGGACTCAACCGGGCGCGTCGTGGCTTCGCGCTGAACAGTGCGGAGACTTCGATCATCAATTCTTATGTTTCTGGTTTTGCCGGAGCCGGTGATGAAACGCAGGCAATCGCAGGTTGGAACGGGCCGGGACCGTTTCACATTGTCAATAACTATCTCGAAGGCGGCGGCGAAGTGATTCTAATTGGCGGCGCCGATCCTGCGGTTCCCAACCTGGTTCCTTCCGACATCGAAATCCGGCGCAACTACATGCGTAAGCCGCGCGAGTGGAACGGCCGTGCTCTGATTAAGGGCACGTTTGAAATTAAGAACGCCCGGCGCGTAGTTATCGACGGCAACTTGATCGAAAGCGAAATACTCACTACCGCGATCGTTTTGACACCGCGTAATCAAGGCGGCAAAGCGCCGTGGAGCACGATCGAAGACGTCGAAGTCACGAACAACATCGTGCGTCACGCCAACACCGGAATAAATATCCTGGGCACTGACAATGAACACCGCAGCCTGGAAGCGAGGCGGATCCGCATCGTCAACAACCTGCTGGTGGACATCGTTGCCGACAAGCCCGACAACATTCCCTATTTCCTGCAAACCAATGGCGGCAGGCAAATCACAGTTGCGCACAACACCGTCCAACAGGCGGGAAACATCATCACTGCCTACGGCGCGCCGACCGGCAGCTTTATCTTTCGCGACAACATCGTCCAGTTTAATCAGTATGGCATCGTTTGTTTGACGGCCGGTTTCGAGTGTGCGCGCGACAACATTTTCTGCAATTGCTTTCCGGGCGGAGTATTCAAAGGAAATGTGATTGCAGACAACCTGGGCGCAGCTCGGAACGACCAGGTCGAGGAAAAATATCCAACGGGAAACTACTTCGTCAGTTCGTTTCAGCGAATCGGCTTCTCCGATATCGCTCGCGGTGATTGGCAACTTGGAGCGAACAGCAAAACGCGCAAGCGGGCGAGCGACGGTGGCGACCCTGGCGTTAACGCTGAAGCTTTGATTTTGGCCGGAGCAACGGTTGCTCGCGAAGGAAGCAAAGTCGCACGACGTTAGGCGAACAAAAAGTCATGTCAGACAGTTTTGTAAATACAAAGTTGCGCGACAAGGTTAAATGGTCCTTGCCATGGTTGCTGCGTTACCCAGCGTGGCGAGCGAGCGAATTTTTGAGTCGGGCGCAAGGGAGCAGCGGACCGAGTCATTTAGTCTTCATCGTCGCAAATCATTTCGAACCGGGTTTGGGTGCGCCGGCGCTTGAGCGTTTGGAAAGATGGTGTGAGCTGGCGCGGTCCACCGGCGACGCGATTCGCGATCATGATGGCACGCCCTTTCGTCATACTAATTTCTTCCCTGCAGAGCAGTATGAACGGCCCTTGTTGGAAATGCTTTCGGATTTGCAGGCAGATGGCTACGGCGAAGTTGAGATCCATTTACATCACGGTGTCGACCAACCCGATACCGCCGCGAATACGCGTCGACAATTGGAAACTTTTCGCGACGTGTTGGCCGAGGAACATCGCTGTCTCTCGAGGGAGCACGGTGGCTCGCAACCAAAGTATGGTTTTGTCCACGGCAATTGGGCGTTAGCAAACTCAGCCGGCGGGCGCTTCTGCGGCGTTGATTCTGAAATGCAAATACTCGCCGACACCGGTTGCTACGCTGACTTCACGCTGCCTTCGGTGCCGTTTCAATCGCAAGTGCCGCGCATCAACGCGATTTACCAATGCGGAAATTCGCTCGCGGAAGCCCGCCCGCATCGTTCCGGACGCAGCTTGGCTGTTGGCGACCAACTGCAGCTGCCGATCATCTTCACTGGCCCATTGGTCTTTGATTGGACGCGCCGCGTGCGCGGCCTGCCAATCCCCAGAGTCGAAGACGGCGCGCTGGCACAAAACTATCCACTCTCGCTGGCGCGGCTCGATCGCTGGCGCGGCGCAGGCATTGGTGTAAAGGAACGGCCTGAATGGATCTTTATCAAACTGTACTCGCACGGTTTCTTCGACTGGGACCAGGACTTGATGATCGGCGAGCAGATGAAAATGTTCATGAGCGAAGTGCTCGAGACTGCGGAGCGGACCGGAGAATTCAAGGTGCACTTCGCCAGCGCGCGCGAGGCATTCAACATGGTGGCTGCGGCAGTGGATGGCAAGGAAGGGCAGCCAGGCGCCTATCGCGATTACAAGCTGCGACAAATTATGCATGAGCCGCTACAGCGCCAGCTGCATCCCGAAATAGGTCGCGAGAGGGAATCGGAGGTCGTGTTACGATAAATCGGCAAGCTTTATCAACTGCATCCGAGTCTTCAGCCAAGACGAGAATCATGAGAGACGAAATTCAAATTACAGGAAACGATGCGAGCCTTTTGCATTCATCTAACTTTGATCCCGAGGTTGATGATCTTGTTTCTCGCTTAGAAGCGGACGGCATCGTTGTTCTGCATGAGATGGTGCCGCCGGAACGGTTGCGTGCGATGCAAGAGGCCTTTGCCTCGCGATTGCGCCGATTGCGTTGGAATAACCTTAACGGGTATCAGAAAACCGAACGCTATCGCCACATGGTCGAAGACGTGCTCGTGCTGGACCAGGGATTCGTTGATCTGGTTCTGCACCGGCGGGTGAAGGGTGTACTGAACCGTTACCTCGGCGACCAGTATGAGTTGACGGAAGCGAAGGGTTGGAAGTCGCTGCCCACCAAACGAGATTTTCACGGCTGGCATGGCGATGCCTGGTACGACCAGGCGCAAAACGCTGAGATTCACAAAGAAGTTAAGCTGGCTATTTACCTGTCAGACGTTCGCAGCGGAGCGTTCAATTACATCAAGGGCAGCCACCGCAAGCAGCATCCGCGGCTGGTAAAAAACGATGAAGTCTCCGACGTCGATCCCTCACAGATCACCGAGTTGCTTGGGCCCGCGGGTACGGCTTTCTTGTTTGACACTTCGGGAATTCATCGTCAGGGAGTGCCGATGCTGGAAGAGCGTCAGGCATGTTTTTTCAACTATCACAATCCGCACGTAGCTCTGCAACAGGAAGACGTTGACTGTTATCGGTACCATCCTCTGATCCTCAACGCCGCGTTTCTGGGAAATCTTTCGCGGGAAGACCAGCGTATTCTGGGATTCGGCAATCAGGCCAACTTTGTTCCGGCATTCGAGCGCGAGTCTCGGCACCCGTTTCTTCACAATACTTTTAGCGTCACGCACGATTTGGTGCTTAGAGCGACTGCTCTCCGTGAGCGCGTTGCGGCGCGGCTGAAGCGAATGACTGGAAACAAGAGTTAGATTAAAACTACTTCGAATATGAGCTTACAACCACGATCTAATATTGAATGGCAGTCATGGGGGAAACTGGATCCGTTCTATGGCGTCGCTTCGCTGGATGGCCGCAACAAACGGGGTGACAACCCCTGGACTGAGGACGAGTTTTACGAGTATGGAGCGAAACTCTGGTCGGGATACAGCCGGCAATGGGAAAGTTACGGAGTGGATAATGCGAGTTGTGTTGAGATAGGCTGTGGCGCTGGACGATTCACCAGGCAATTAAGTAACTATTTTGCGTCCGTAGACGCGGTTGATGTTTCACCTGATATGGTCGAACGCGCGCGAGGAAACGTCAACAGCAACGTCTCGTTCCACCTCACCGATGGCACCGTTCTCCCTTTGAACGATGCTTCAATCACCGCTGCGTTTTCTTGTGACGTCTTCCAGCATTTCAATGCGAACGAATTCGCCGAGAATTATTTCGCACAGATCCTCCGGGTCCTGAAACCGGGTGGCTCGGTCATGATCCACTTGCCGGTCTACTTCTGGCCGGACGCGCTGCGCGGAACTTTCACTGCGCTTTACAAGCTTTGGAACATTGGCAATGCGCTGAAGGCCGACGCCCAACGGGCGTTGTTGCGCGTAGGCATCGGCAACCCATTCATGTTTGGGATTAAGTTTGAAGCCGGACGACTGCACACATTCTTGTGGCAGCTGGGGTTTCGAGACATCGAACTGCGCATGTTGGAAAACTCCGGCAATGGCGCGCGACCTGATTTTCGCACTTACCTCTTTGCACGCAAACCGGCAGTCTTCACCGCCGGCGGCGGTGCTGAACGAGGAAATCAATGGCCGCAGTAGTTTCGGTGTTCGGAGTGAAACCATTCCGAATCGGCGGGACTGAGACGTTTGCGAGAGAGCTCTCACTGCAACTTCAAGAACGCGGTTTCAAGAGCGTTCTCTGCTTCCTGAAAGAACCACCAGAAGAAGTTCGGCGTTTTCTCGATCTGCCAAACGTTTCGCTCGAGGTGTTGGAAAATTCCACCGATCTAAATTGGGGCGCGTCCAAGACGCTGTCGCAAATAATCCGCCGGCACAACCCACAAATATTGCATTTGCACTTCACCGGCTTCCTGGGAGTCTACCCGTGGCTGGCGCGGCTCTTGTCCGTCAAGCAAGTTTTCTTCACTGATCACAGTTCACGTCCGGCCGGCTATGTGCCGCAGCGCGCGCCTTTTTGGAAACGAAACCTGGCCAGAATAATCAACGCGCCTGTCAGTAAAGTAATTTGTGTTAGCCGCTATGGCCAGCGCTGTTTGACGACGCTCGACTTGTTGCCGAGCGGGCGACATGAATTGGTTTACAATGCCGTAGATCTTTCGCGAGTTACGGAAAACGCAAATGCTGCAACTGAGTTTAAAAAGAATTATGCGATTCCGGCCGATCGCGTCGTCATTGTTCAGGTGAGTTGGATGATTCCGGAGAAGGGGATTCCCGAGCTTCTGGAAACAGCGCGCATCCTGATCTCGACGAACCCACGAGTGCATTTCGTTCTGGTGGGTGAAGGCGCATATCGCGAGCAGTTTATGAAAGACGCCGCAGCGATGGGGATTGCCGATTATCTTACCTGGACCGGGCTGATCGAGGATCCGTTTGGCGAGGGCGTCTACGAGGCTGCTGATATTGTTTGCCAGCTGTCGGAATGGGAAGAACTATTCGGCTGGATGATTGCAGAAGCGATGGCCTACGGCAAACCGATCGTGGCCACGAGAGTTGGCGGAATACCGGAGTTGGTTAACGAGGGCGTTTCAGGTTTTCTGGTAGAGCGCGGGGATCCGGTTACCGCTGCAGAACGCATCAATCAGCTTGCCGGCGATCCGGATTTGCGACGAAAGCTTGGCGAAGCCGGGCGCGATGTTGTTAAAGAGAAGTTTGATCTCCGGCGCAATGTCGCAGAGTTGGTCAAACTCTATGGCCTGTGACTCTCTCATGTAGTTTTGTAACGCAAACTGTTAGTTTGCGTTGGCTAGTAACATTCGACGTAACCGCAAACCAACAGCGGGCGTTCTAAGATGAACAACCTCAGCATAGCTCTGGTCCTGGATTCAGCGCCGCGAACGTGGACTAGCCAGGAAGACATTCACCTCCGGCTTTGCCAGGTCCTTCGTGAGCGCGGCGCGAGAATCGTTCTGGTTTTCGCCGAGGACATCAGAAGTGATCTGGCGCAAAGATTTCGCGAGGCTGGCGCCGAGATAGAAGTCGCCAACTATAGCCACGGCCGTCTGCGTTTCCTCGCGCGCCTGCGACAGATAGTTGACCAGTATGCGATTTCGCTCGTGCACGTCTGCTTTTTTGATTACTTCAGTGCCGTTCCGTGGTTGGCCCGTTTGAGCGGTGCAAAGCACATACTTTATGAACAACTAAACAGTGGCGAGATGACTGCCACTTCATGGAAGAAGCAACTTTTACAGCTGCGCGGAGCGGTCGCAACAGGACCAGCAGCCAAAGTCATAGCCATCTCAAATTTTGTAAAGGATCAACTTATCGAAGCCGGAATTCCCAACGGAAAGATCATTGTGCGCCACTTGGGAGTTGATATCGATCGTTTCTTTCCTGATGAGGGAGCACGCAACAGTTGGGCCCGGGATCACGCGATAACTGCAAAAGAAATTATTATTTCTACTGTCTCAGTACTACGCTCCTTCAAAAATCCGCAGACGATTGTCCAAGCGTGCGGACTGCTGGCAAAGCGATCGGTCGCTTTTAAGTTGTTGGTAGCTGGAGATGGCGCCATGTTAGGCGAACTTCAGCAGCTTGCGATTGAACTTGACGTTGCTGAGCGAATTCACTGGTTGGGTTACTGCGCTGACCCCGCGAGCCTGCTTCAGGCTTCCGATATTTTTGTGCTTGCTTCCACCGGAGAGGCATTTGGCTTGGTGTTGGCGGAAGCGATGGCCTGCGGCGCGCCGATTGTGGGGAGCGAAAGCGGCGCGATTCCGGAGATAGTGGAAGACGGCGTTACCGGATTTCTAGCCACTCCGCGCGACGAAGTTTCCTTTGCGGATAAGATTGAAAGACTCGCGCGAGACGAAGGCCTGCGCCGCCAAATGGGAGCGAATGGCTTTGCTCGTGTCCAGGAAAAATTTAGTTTAGGAATCGACGCCGAAAACACGCTGCGGATCTATGACTCACTCTGCAACTAGATAACCCAATTTATTAGTTCCTTGGAGTTGGAATCGCGCAATTGAGTGGGATTGCCGATCGCAAAACTAACGGTTTGCGTTACGTTGTTTGATGCTTCGCTTGTAGACATGCCCACTGCATTGGCCCGTCGCGAAACTCCGCTACTGCGGTTCGCTGCGTGAGTTGATCGAAATCTTTGAGAATAGGAAAAGCGGTTGGATCGCGTTCCTCTGCATTGATTAAGTTAATCTCGTGAGTTTGGGTAAATCGTGAAATTATTGTTGGCGTAATATCTGGGATAATCATGTCGTGAAGTTCAATAAGCAAGTCGCTCTTGGCGAGCTCCGACGCCAGCGCCGGATCCAGCAGCGGCAACTCACAACCCTCACAATCGCAGACGACGAGCGTACGTCCACGAATCAGACTATTCAATTTTTCATGATTACACTCGCCGGCGACGCTAACGCGCTCGGCAACTTTATTCACCTCCGCCAGGCTGGTGCATAGCGCACGCGCGCGCGTATCGATGTCGAATGCATACACGCGAGCGCGCGGCAGGCCCAGAGCTAAACCGACGGCGTAGTAGCCTTCTGCGCAACCGATATCGATTACGGTTTCATATTCTCGCATGAGGATTTCGGCCAGCACCTCGTGTAACTCGCACTCGTAAGAACCAAGCAGCTTAGGTACGAGACTGCTGCAAACCGCTTCGGAAATGTAAGTCATTCCCGCGAATGGCCCGCTCTGCACAACCAGCCCACATTTTTCTTCGATGATGTTCTGCACGCGACGGAGCCTGCGGCTGGCAAGAGACTGTTGCAAGCTATTGTAGGGACCGGGCAGGGAGTTTCGGAGTGCCGTTTTCAGCGTGTCAATGAGCATATGGTTTGAGATAGCGCTGCTGATAAATTAATTGGCGGCCGCAAATGCACCGCGACTTTCATCCGTGGCAGATCGCCTTGCGAACGTGGCGCGTTGCCGCATGCACGGTAGCAGTGCGGTTGCTGAAAAAACAAGGCGGTGTAGAAAGGCGCTGCGACTTCAAGGTTTTTTGAGAAGCTCAAACCCTTCTGCTGCAATGATGTGCGAGTATCATCTTTCCGCGCCAACGACTCACTCAACGATTCGACATTAGTTTGTCCAGCTGTGGCTCGATGTGTGCAGTAGAGGAGAACGGGTCGAGTCGAAAGGTTGCCGTTCTAAAGTTGGACAGCGAGAAAACTTCCGAGTTTGACCTGTAGTACAAAACGAACAAGGGCAGCTGATACAACGAACCAAGGGCAGCTCTCCACTCCTCATCTCATGCGGTCCAGGCTCCTCCCAGCACAATCTTAGAGACCGATTCAAGTCGAAAGTAGAAAACATCGCGAGATTGTCGTGAAGGCAATCTCGGGATGTCTTCGTTAGCACTAGTCTTTCAATAAGCGGCTAAGGATAAGCAGCCAACTGCGCACACGCTCTTCGCGCGGCCCATCTCTGCTTCACCTTCGCTCACCGACAAACGGCAAACCTGTCGCGAGATAGGGACGCAAAGCCAGGAGTCTCTTTTCACCAGAGATCGTCCGGTTACCGAAGTGAGGTCCACATGTTCTTTCCCCGTTTCTCTCGTTCTCTCTTCAAGCCTCTTTTTACAATTTCGGTCCTGGTCTTTCTTGGGACTACACGTCCGGTAGGCGCAGCGACGATCGTTGTTCCCGGGGGGGGCGACTTCCAGGCTGCAATCAATGCCGCAAACTGCGGTGATGAGATCATCTTGCAGGCGGGCGCAACATTCGCCGGCAATTTTACGCTGCGCTACAAAGGTCCATGCACTGGCACGGATGCCGACTACATCACCATTCGCACGTCTAGTCTCAGCGGGATCACGCCGGCCGGAACACGGATTACGCCCGCGCAGTCGTCGAGCATGCCCACCGTCCTCGCCAATAGCGCCAACCCCGCGCTCGAGGCTGAAGCAAATGCACACCATTACAAGTTAATAGGAATTAACTTCGTTAACGTTGGTGGCAGTATCTTCACGCCGGAGATCATAACTATCGGTAAGCGTTCAAGCGGCGGCGACATTCCCTTTGCCCAGCATCCTCACCACATAGTTTTTGACAGAGACTGGATTCACGAAGCGACTAACGACACAACCACTCCAGACTCGGCAGCCACTACCTCAGATCGCGGCATGGACATCAACGCGAATGACGTAGTCGTAACCGAATGTCGCATCGCGGGCTTTCGCGCTTACCTCGCCGCAAACGGCCCCGGTTCAGCTGAGGCGTCAAACGCGATCCTGTTTCCTTATTCGGCGTTGCGGGTCACGGTCAGCAATAGCTATTTGGAAGCGTGGTTCGCGCCGGTCTTTTTTGGCGGCTCGGGTGGCGAGACAACAAACAGGACGACTATTGCAAATCCTACTTTCAATCCGATCACAAGCGGCGGTTCAGCGACCTTCTCTACGGTTCAGAATTTGAACGTCGGTGACTTCGTCGCTTTCAAGACAACGGGCGGAACGCAACCTCCCGGCGCCGTTTGTTCAAACTGTCCCTGTCTGGTCCAGATTGCCATGGTTACCGCCATCAGTGGAAACATGGTGAGCTACGTCGGGGCTGGGGCCAAGGGCGATCTCAACAAAGGAAATCCCCTGCGGCAGGTTCCGGATGCGCCGGGCGATGCAAGCTGGAACGGTTATCTGAATCAGGACATCACTGTTCAGCGTTCCCAAATCGTTCTTAACTTCAATTCAACAGAATGGGAATGGATCAATTCCGGTGGTGACCCCACAACCCTACCACGTTCCCAACAACTCAGGTTTGGTCATGGTCCGAAGGGTTTCATAGAAATCAAGATGGCCCGGAACGTGTCGATTTTTGGGAACACTTTTGAGGGTTGGCACAACGCGCTGGTACTCACGGCGCGAAATCAGGGCAGCACGATTACCGGAAATGCTTTTCCGTGGTCGGGCTTGTTCAATGTGAACATCACCAATAATTATTTCAAGCGCACCCCGAATTGGAATCGTCAGTTCAGCGGCGTGATTGGCGGACCCGCGCTGGAAGATTCTGAGTTTACAACCGTACGCAGTGGTCCCGTTACGATCTCAAACAATCTATTCGACTCTGGCGTTGAAGAAATTTTGCTCAGCATGACTTCCGCCGACAACGTTACCTTAACGCACAACACCTATCCCGGCAGCGCCACCCCATTGGGTCGCGCCAGCATGATCTTCGCGCACACTACGACCAGCAACGGCTTCATCTTCAAGGACAACATCCTGGCCAACAACGAATACGGAATGAACTGTCAATCAGGACCAACGGATGGCTGTTGGTCTAACCTGCAGATGGCTCACAACGTGATCATCGACAACCGCACAGATGGAGGCAAGATTGGCGACGGTCCGCTGAATTCGCGTTATCCAAACGACCTCATCGCACCAAGCCTGGCGGCAGTCGGTTGGGTTGATCCAGCCAACGCGAACTATAGCCTCGCTGCCAACAGTCCCTACAAAGCCCAGGGTAGCGCTGGTGCGGATCCGGGCGTAGACATGGAGCAGTTGTTAGCGGCATTGGGCGGCACGCTAGCGCCACCTTCGCCGACACCTACACCAACGCCGTCAGCAACACCGACGCCAACTCCAAACCCTTCACCGTCACCCACGCCGGCTCCCGGCGGCTCCGGCGAAACTGTCTGGCTCTCCGGAGCGTTACCAGCTGGCGCAACACCTCATAACGACAGTGATGGTTGGACGTGGAATAGTAATAACCCCGTGCCTTATGCCGCTCCGTTGGCACATCAATCAATCGTTGCCACCGGCGCCCATCAACACTACTTTACCAACGCGAGCACAACTCTCACGCTAAACTCCGGTGATGTTTTGTTCACTTACGTCTACCTGGATCCAGCGAGCCCGCCGAGTGAAATCATGCTGCAGTGGTCTACGAACTCAGTCGACTTCGATCATCGCGCTTACTGGGGCGGGAACGGTATTAACTGGGGAACCGACGGCACCGAGGGCCGCCGCTACATGGGACCACTACCGCCAACCGGTCAATGGGTTAGGCTGGAAGTTCCAGTTAACCAGGTTGGCCTGGAAGGGAAAACAATCAACGGCATGGCCTTCACTCTCTACGGCGGAAAAGCGAGTTGGGACCGCTCAGGAAAAGCCGGAGCAAGCGCAGCCTTTCGAATAGTGACCTCAACCGATGGAAGCGGCGAGGCAATCGCCATGAACCTGGCAAAGCAGACTAACGGATTCGAGGTTCTAACACAGGAAAACTTCGGTTCGGATAAACGTACGCGCGTGGCCTTGTTCACGATGGGCATCTCGAGCAGCGCCGTAAACAGCGATACCACAAACGATGTCGGAGGCGGGGGCGCAGGCGAGGTGAACTTTGCCGAGTCGGTTGCGGTTGAAGCGCGCAGGAGCAACGGACAGATCGTAATGCTGCCCGTTGAATTCGCCGGCGCCGCCGATCGGCTGGTAGGTCATGATCAGGTGAACCTGCGACTGCCTGAGGAAATGCGAGCAGCAGGCGTCGTCAGCTTGACGCTGATCGTCGCCGGGCAAAGAAGCAACGCTGCGACGATCCTGATCAGATAGAAACAAGAGCTTCTCAAACTGTTAAGGCTGACTCGTTCTTTCGAGTCAGCCTTTTTTCATTTTCATCCAGCCACCTAAGTGACAAGTTTCGTCACAGCTGGCGGGAAGAAATTAAGCAGAAAACTTCTGCCTCGCGGTGCGCTAGCGCGGAATCGGCCGAGCTTTAACAGTTTAGTGGATTGTGTAGGGAAACTTGCCCTTTCTCTACACAGACCGTTTCAGATCGCAGCCTGTTAAGCGTCCTACTGAGTGCCCCTATGAAGGTCCCCACAGTTTCTGGCCTCCCTGCCACTAAACATCTCTGGCGAATTCTGGCGATTGCTACCGTGCTCGTCTTTGCGTATGCGAGCGTGCTTGCGAAGCTTGGCCATGATTGGTGGACCGATGAAAATTATTCCCACGGCCTGCTAATACCGCTCATCATCGGCTTCATTCTTTGGAGTCAACGGGAACGACTAATACGAACAACCGTGCGCCCGGCGATGTGGTTGGGATTGACTGCAGTGGTGCTTTCACTGCTAGCGCTTTGGGCCGGTACCGCGGGGGCCGAACTTTACCTGCAGCGGACCTCGCTGGTCCTGATGTTAGCTGGGATTGTGCTGTATTTCTGGGGATTCAGTCTCCTCCGTCTGTTGATGGTTCCCTTGTTTTTGCTGCTGCTAGCGATTCCCATTCCCGCAATAATTTTCAACAAGATTGCTTTCCCCTTGCAGCTTTTTGCGTCACGCTGCGCGGTTTGGGCGATGGCGCTTTTCGACATTCCGGTGCTACGGCAGGGGAATGTCATTGAGCTGATGCCACTGGGGGCGCGCGAGACAAAGAAGCTTGAGGTCGTTGAGGCTTGCAGCGGCATTCGTTCACTGATGACACTCGTCACCTTGGCCGTTGTATTCGCCTACTTCACGCATCCGCGTGAAGCTTCCGGGGACGGCGGGCCGAGCGGGTCAAAACTCCGGGTTGGACTAAATCGGTTGAAGACCTTTGGCTTCTGGCGCTCCGCGATCATCGTCGTGTCTGCAATTCCAATTGCCATCCTTACAAACGCTTTGAGAGTTAGCGGTACAGGCATACTCGCCCGTTATTACGGTACTCAAGTGGCTGACGGGTTCTTCCATAGCTTCTCGGGTTGGGTCATTTACCTAGTCGCTTCGCTCATGTTGTTTGGAGTCGGTTGGCTCCTCGATCAGATGAATCCGTCCAGGCCGGGGTCACGTAAAGTGCCGCGCCAGGTGCCGACCGTCAGACTAGCGCCAGCGGAGGGAACAGAATAATGAAGTCGTGGCGTTTCGCGATTCTTTTAGTTCTCCTACTTGCTGGTGGGGTGCTGGTAAACGCCTGGGAGTATCTGGGCGAGGCGCGCGTCGAGCGCAAGAGTTTGAAAGAGTTCCCCAAAGAAATCGGAGCTTGGCAACAAACCGGCGGAGACGAACAATTCAACAAAGAGACGCTGGCTGTGTTACGCGCGAGCGACTACCTCCTGCGCAATTATCGCGGCAAGGACGGTCGGACAGTGAATTTCTATGTGGGTTACTACGCCAGCCAACGCGATGGCGCCACCTACCACAGCCCCTTAAATTGTTTGCCCGGATCCGGTTGGGTTATGAGCGAGCCCGGACAGCTGACCATCACTCCCGTGGGCAGACCTGCGTTCGTTGCCAACAAGTACGTAATTCAAAATGGCGATCACAAAGAGCTGTTGGTTTATTGGTACCAGGGTCGCGGCCGCGCAGTTGCTAGTGAATATTGGGGAAAGGTTTACACAGTCCTTGATAGCGTTCGCCTGCGACGCTCAGATGGCGCTATGGTGCGCATTACCACCACAGTTAATGGCTCCGAGCCGGCTGCGCTTCAAGCGGCGACCGAGGTCGCGATTGATCTCGCTGCCAACTCGTCAACCATCCTGCCCGAATTCATTCCAGACTGATGTAAGCAAACTGTCAGTTTGCTCCCGGATCCCCGCGGCACAATCGCCGCCCCGCAAACTAACAGTTTGCGCTACGTATTTGCGGAACGCTTTAACAATTAACCCTTTTGTAGAAGTGTCTCACTCTCGAGACAAATTAAGTGGCATTGCCCGCCACTTCGATGGAAGCGAGAGTAAAACCAGAGACCAACACCCGGGAAGCTAACCTGAGCCCCAGGCAAAGCACCCGACGAGAGGAAAGAAAATGAAAATCGAGTGCCGATCCAAAGTTTATTACGCCACCCTTCTGTCTATTCTCCTCGCCGCAATCTTCGCAATAAGCGGCTGCACCAATCCCGAAAAAGCCAAAATAGCCCACGTTGAAAAGGGCGAAGCTTACCTGAAGGAAGAAAAGTTTCAGGAAGCATCGCTCGAGTTTCGTAACGCTATCCAGATCGACGAGAAACTTGCGTCGGCACACTGGGGATTGGCTCGTTCATACGAAGGACTGCAGCGTTTTCAGGAAGCATTCGAAGAGCTGCGCAAGACTACCGACCTCGACGCGAACAATCTCGACGCTCGCGTGAAACTCGGCAACTACTACATTGCCGCTGCCAAAGGACATCCCGAACTAGTTGCAGAAGCCGAGCGCTTCGCAAACCAGATCCTCCAGAAGGATGCCAACCACATCGAAGGCCACATTTTGCTGGGCAGCGTTTTCTACGCTCAGAATCAACACGACAAGGCGTTTGCTGAAATCAACCACGCCATCGAGCTCGATCCCAAACGAGTTGAGTCGTATTTGAGTCTGGCCCGTTTCTATATCGTCACTAACGACAAGACCAAAGCTGAGGAAACTTTTCAGCGCGCAATATCCGTGAACAGCAATTCAGGTTTGGCGCACACGGAATACGGCAAGTATCTGGTGCAGTTGAGCCGGCTTGCGGACGCCGAAGCTGAAATGAGCAAAGCGGTGGAAGTCGAACCAACCAACCGCGCCTCGCGTTTTATTCTGGCCAGCTTCTATCTAGTCAACAAGCAGTTGGACAAAGCGGAAGTTGCATACGAGGCCCTTGCTGAACTCGACAAAGATAAGCCGGAGGGCCGGGCCATACTCGCGGACTTCTATTCTTCAATCAATCGTCTGGATGAAGCCGTTAGCATCTACCAGGAGATCGTTGCCAAATCGCCAGACTTCATTCAGGGCCATTATCGCCTTGGTGAAATCATGCTTATGCGAGGCGACACGCAGGGCGCAATGGCGCAGGCAGAAGAGATTCTGAAAAAAGATCAGCACGATCGTCAGGCGTTGCTGTTGCGCGCACGGGTCCGCACGCAAACCGGCGAGTCAAACGATCTGCAAGCGGCGGTTGAAGACCTGAAAGAGGTACTGGTACAGGAACCGAATTCGCGCGCCGGACTCTATTTCATGGCCCAGGCAAACTTCAATCTTGGCAACATCGATCAGGCACGCGCCTTCGCGGGTGATCTCGAACGGAACTATCCCGACTATCTGCCGGCCAAACTTATGCAGGTGCAGATCAGTCAGGCACAGGGAGATTCGAAAGCCGCCCAGCGGCTTTCGTCAGAACTAATTGATCGCCTCAACCAAACCGCGCCGGATCGACAAAATTCGCCGCAGATGCTGGCTGAGATTCGCGTCAAGGCCTACCTCTCGCGAGGCGCAGCCGCGCTCGAACAGGGGAATACGGTCAACGCTCGCAAAGATTTCCAGATGGCGCGCGACGCAGCGCCGCGCGACACCTATCCCTACATCAGTTTGGCTGGCGTAGCGCTGGCTGAAAACAAACCTGACGAAGCCGCCGGCTTTTATGAGAACGCGCTCTCGATTGAGAGCACAAACTTTAACGCCTTGAGCGGATTGATTCGGCTCTACGCACGCAGCAACGAAATCGCCAAGGCCCACGCGCGGATCGATCAGGTTGTCAGCAACAACCCGAACAACGCATCGCTGCACTATCTAAAAGCACAAGCCTACGGATTCGAACGTAATTCGGCCCAAGCCGAAGTAGAGCTGCGCAAGACCCTCGATCTGGATCCAAACTACATCGCTGCCTATTCAGCGCTGGGCGCGTTGTTCATCAACACCAATCAGCAGGATCGCGCAATTGCTGAGTATCAAAAGATTCTCGAACGCCGCCCTGACAACGCCACCGCCTATACGCTGATCGGCATGCTTGACGACTCTCGTCAGAACTACGACTCCGCAGTCGACAACTATCGCAAGGCTCTCGGCAAAGACCAGAATTCAGTGATTGCGGCCAACAACCTCGCCTGGCTGTATGCAGTCAACGGCAAGGGCAATCTTGATGAAGCAGTTCGTCTCGCGCAGGGCGTAGTGCAAAAGAACCCCAACATCCCCGGTTTTGTCGACACACTCGGTTGGGTCTACTACAAGAAAGGCCTTTACGGCGCTGCGGTCGAACAACTGCAGAAGGCAGTGGCGCTCGATGAGCGCGCTACGAAAGACGGTAACGGCAGCCCCGCCCCAAACTATCACTACCACCTTGGAATGGCCCTGAAGGCCCGCGGCGATCGAGAAGGTGCGCGACGCGAACTCGAGCAAGCCGTGCGGTTGGGCGACAAAGCGCCGTTTGCCGATGCCGGTGAAGCGCGGACTGTTTTAGCTTCGCTGTAGGTCCTGGCAGCGCGTTTTACACAGTTTCAAGAACGATTCCAAGGAGCGTAGTCATGAGTGTTGAATTTCGGCAACGAACCCCGGGCGAATACGCGAAGATCGCCTGGAAGCGCAAGTGGTTCATAATTCTTCCGGCGATCGCAATCGCGACCGCAGTGTCGTGGGTAGTGTTTCAACTGCCTGACCTGTATGAGTCGTCGACCCTAATCGTCGTCAAGCCATCGACGCTTCCCAATTCCGTTGTTCCCACGATTACTGAAGACAGCCTGACGCGCCAGATAAACAGTATCGCGCAGGTTGTCACCAGCCGCAGCTCGCTTGAGCCGCTAATCCAGAAGTACGATCTCTATAAAGCCGAGCGCCAACGCGGCGAGCCGATGGAAGTGCTCATCGACTACATGCGCATCAGCATCAAGGTCGAAGTAAACACCAGCCGCAACGACATTACGAACGGCTTTAACATCACCTACCGCGGTCGTAACGCGAAGACCACACAAGCTGTCACATCTGAGCTGGCCAGCAAGTACATCGATGTGCAAACGCAGAACACGATCAACTCCACGAGTTCCGCGAAGCAGTTCATAGATCAGCAGGTCAACCAAACGAAAGAAGAGCTCGACACCGTTGACCGCGAACGTTTGGACTTCATGCAGAAAAACGTCGGCAACCTGCCGTCTGAAGCTGCATCTCTTGTTGGTCAACTATCAGGCTTGCGCGACCAACAGAAAGCCTACATCTCTGAAGTCGGACGGCTTCAGGATCGCCGTTCGGCGCTGACGAGCCAACTCGCGCTGGTTAAGAAGTCGGCGGAACAGATTCAGGAAGACGTTGTTATTAACTCAACCGATCCCAAAACTACTCAGGCATGGGCCCAGTTGGTCGCAAAAAGAGCTGATCTGGAATCGCAGTTAACTCGCATGCTCACCGAGTTGCGGCCTAAGCATCCGGACGTGTTGGCGAAGCAGGCTGAAGTCGACTCCGTCAAGGAAGCGATGGACCAGATGATTGCGGAGTGGAAGGATCGCATCAAGGAAAGACAGGACAAACTGCGCGATCGGCCCGACCTGACGGTGGGCAACCTCGAGTCGGAGTTGCAGTTAGTTGATGGCGAGGCAAAACGCCAGCAGAGCATGCTCAGTGACATCGATGGACAGATCAGCGCAGTGATGTTGCGGATCAATCAGGTTCCCGGAGCCGAAGTGACGCTCGGCGCTTTGGACCGCGACTATCAAACGAAGAAGTCGCAATACGACTCCTTGCTCATGCAGGCACAAAAAATTGGTCTCAGCGCTGACGCTACCAGTCAACAGCAAGGCGAAGGCATTCAAGTGGTCGACCCCGCTAACCTGCCGGCCCGTCCGGTGGCGCCTAAGCGTCTTGTCCTGGTTGGCGCCGGGATCGCAGCGGGACTCGCATTTGGACTTTTGCTGGCGGGACTTTTTGAAGTTCCACGCCTGCTCACAATTCAAACCAGCGAAGACGCAGCGCACTACACGTCGTTGCCGGTGCTGATGACGGTGCCGGAATTATTGACGCCCGGCGAAGCCCAGAGCGTTCCGCGACGCCGCAAGATGTTACTCGCGGCCGCAGTCACGGCAATGTTCCTGGCGATTCCGGCGTTGGCGCTGATTTTGAAGCTGACCCAGGTATTTGAACGCTTCGCTGTTTAGTAGGAATTTCCCTCCCCACGAGTGGGGAGGGATTAAGGGTGGGGCAGTAGCGCGTGGTGCCTCTCCCCCATCCCCTCTCCACGAAGTGGAGAGGGGCGAATAAGAGGAGGTTAAGAAGTGTACGCAGAATTTTACGGACTCAAAGAATTACCATTCACGCTGACTCCCGATCCGCGTTTCATCTACTTCACGCCGTCGCACACGGAAGTGATGGCCAACCTGCATTACGGCATCGAGAGTGGCAAGGGGTTGATAGTTGTGACGGGTGAAGTTGGAACCGGCAAGACGACGATCCTGCGCTGGATGATGCAGCGATTGGACCGCACGGTCATGGTCGCATACATCTTCAACCCGCGTTTCTCCGTCACCGAGTTTTATCAGCATGTGGCGTCGCTGCTTGAAATTCAAAAGTGGGAAACGAAGCCGGAGTTGCTGGTTGAACTTGGCAAAGCGCTTGAGTCTCGCCACTCGCGCGGACTGCGCACCGTCTTGATCATCGACGAAGCGCAGGGACTTTCACCGGCGGTCCTTGAAGAGATTCGCCTGCTTTCAAACTTCGAGTCAGACACCGCGAAGCAGTTGCAAATCGTACTCACCGGACAGCCGGAATTGCGCGACGTCTTGAACAATCCCGATCTGCGTCAACTCAAACAACGGGTGGCGTTGCGCTGTGTAATTAAACCCTTACCAACTGTCGAGGAGACTGATCGTTACATTACTTCTCGTCTGCTCGCGGCTGGAGCGGAGCGCACCGACATCTTTTCGAGCGCAGCGATCGATTACATCTATCGCTGCACTGAAGGCATTCCCCGCAACATTAACAATCTCTGCGACAACGCCCTCTTAGCAGGCTTTGCCGCCGGTGACTTAACTATCGGTCGCGCAATTATTGAAGAGGTCGCCGAAAGTCTCGACATGCTGCCGCGTGCGGAACGTCGCGCGCCAGGTGCAACTGCAAACGAGTTACCAGGCAGAATTTTTTCCGACGCCAGTCGCGCGGAACTGTGGGCGGCGGGTAACGGCAACGGCAATGGCGACTCACATTGATCAGTAGGACAGGCATTCCAGCCTGTCCGCTGTGATGGTTGTCAGTCCCACGTGCGGTAGCGGGTGGGTGATCCAGAAAAGGGACAGACAAGAATGTCTGTCCTACCAAGGAGACCTTATGGGCAGAGTTTACGACGCATTGAAACGGGCTGGCGCGGCTGACTCGAATGTTCGCGCTCCCCGCGTTTATGACTCAGTACCTCGCGGAGAAATCCGCACTCATCGCATCGTCCCTTCAGGCACGGAAATAGAAGAAGAGCTCTTCGGCGCATCTTCAATCCGTAACCGTGCTGAAGCGGCGGTGAAAAGTTCAGCGTTCACTGCGCACACTGCGGATGCTTCTGACGGGATGGCACTCCCCGAACGACCAGCTCCGCGTGCTGTTGGGGCAACCTTGAACGCTGCCAGGCCGGCGCGCGCGAGCGGACTCGTCTCTTATGACGTAGACGCCGCGCGCGTCGAGCCTCATCTCGTTGCTATCACACAACCCCGCTCGGCTTATTGCGAGCAGTTTCGCTCGTTGCGTACTCGCGTCCTGCAAGCAGGCGAGCGTGAACAGATGCGCACGATAGTAGTCACCAGCGTGGGCATGGGTGAAGGAAAGACCTTGACTGCGCTCAATCTCGCCTGGCTGCTTGCGCAGACCGAAGGCGTGCGGTGCCTGCTGATCGATAGTGATCTGCGTCAACCCTGCGCCACTGATTACCTGGCGATCGATGCACCGCGTGGTCTATCCGAGATCCTGGGTGGGGAACTTGGTTTACGTGAAGCGGTGGTGCGTCTCGATCCGGCGGGACTTTACTTACTGCCGGGGGGACAAGCACGCGACGACTGCGCCGAATTGCTTTCCGGTCCAACTTTCGCCGGAGTGATTGCGGAAGCACGAAGTTTGTTTGACTTCATCATCATCGATGCGCCACCGCTGGGAATCTTCACGGACGCAAACGTATTGATTAATCGCGCTGACGGGGCGCTGATGGTAGTTCGCGCCGGAAAGACGCGCTACGCGATGGTCGATAAGCTGCTCGCGCAACTGCCGCGCGAACGCATGCTCGGAGTTGTCCTGAATCGCGCTGACGAAGAACTCGAATCGAATAGTTACTATTACCAGCAACGGAATTACCGTCCGCGAAGGGCCTTGCCAGAGCCGGCAGAACTCGTGCTGGTGGATGAACTTGAAGAAGAAGAGGTGGCAATCGCAAGTTGAGAGCTTCACGCGCAAATACTCGAACCGGTCTACTGCTTCTCGCCGAAGCCGCAGTTGTTTTCGGCGCGATTGTTGGTGCGGTGTACTTGCGACTGGGGGTCGAAGATGCGCATAACGAACTAATGCTCCGTCAGGGTTTTCTGAAAGCAGGGCTGGCCGCACTTTCCTGTCTCGCCGCGTTCTATCTATTCGATCTTTACGACTTCGTCGTCATGCACGACCGCCGCGAACTGGTCTTGCGACTGGTGCAGGCGCTTGGTTTGGCGTGGGTCGCACTGGCGCTGGCTTTCTATGCGTTCCCGCAACTCATGTTGGGCCGTGGCATTTCACTGATCGCGCTGCCGCTGGCGTTGGGATTGATGGTCAGTTGGCGAGTATCAATTCACTGGTTATTGGGTCACCCGGATTTTGGCGAAAAGATTTTGATTGTGGGCTCAGGCACCTTTGCGGTTGAAGTGGCGCGCGAGATGTTGGAACGGCCCGATGCTGGTTATCGCATCGCAGGTTTCGTCGCCAACGATCCGGAGCTTCTCGGCAAAAGTTTGATAAACCCGCGCGTGATCGGACTGACTGGTGAACTCGACGACGTCGTCAGGCGCGAAGGCATCGATCGCATCGTCGTGGCCATGGGCGAACGTCGCGGGCAGTTACCGACAAACGAATTGTTGCAGTTGAGTCTCGCGGGAACCGTCAACATCGAAGAAGGCGCGTCGTTTTATGAACGCGTAACCGGACGCGTGTCGCTCAACATGATTCGTCCGTCATGGCTGATTTTTTCCAGTCGCGGTCGGCAGGCCAGAATCTCAGGCATAACCAGAGCCATCGTGCACCGAATCGTGGCGCTCACGGGCGGGCTGTTGTCGTTGCCCATCGCAATCGTAACCGCAATCCTGATCAAGCTGGATTCGCGTGGACCCATTCTCTACAAGCAGGAGCGCGTGAGCAAAAACGGCGGCTCATTTACGGTGATGAAGTTTCGTTCGATGCGCACTGACGCCGAGAAGGCCGGACCAGTTTGGGCCAGCGAGCACGACGATCGCACCACGCGGGTTGGCAAGATCATCCGCAAGCTGCGCATCGACGAGATACCGCAGTTCTGGAACATCATACGCGGCGACATGGATTTCGTGGGCCCACGCCCTGAGCGCCCGCACTTCGTTTCGCAGTTAGCGGAAGAAATCCCCTACTACGAACAGCGACACCTGATCGCGCCGGGGCTCACTGGCTGGGCGCAGATCAAATATCCCTATGGGGCTTCGATTGAGGATGCGCGTCAGAAACTGCAATACGATCTCTATTACATCAAGAATCAGAGCCTGATGCTCGACGCGATAATCCTGTTCGAAACGATAAAGATAATTCTCTTCGGCAGAGGCCGGTGATTGCCGGGACCGCGGGCGATTCGCCCACTCTTAGTTGAGTCTTTTCGGAGGTAGCGATGAAGGTGATAGTGAAAACAATAAACAAGACATTGCTGATGTTAACAGCCGCCACTGTCATGACGGTCTCAAGCACAGTCGCGTTTTGCCAAACATCTGGAGATGGCAACAAGACGCGCCAGAGATTTGCGACCAAGAGCGCCGAACCAAATCAGCAGGATCCGAGCGCGAAGCCGGAGAAGGCGGTAAAGAACGACACGGCGACGAACGACCAGACGGTCCCGGCGGACGCGAGCACGAAAGATCTCGACAGCACGCTGTTGGCTGATCCGGCGGCAGCGAAGAAAAACGTAGATGGCAGCGCTGCCGCCGCGGACGTTCCCGACGACACGCAGGCGAATCGCCACGAACAGGCCTCGGAAGAAGCCGCCATCGTTCCTTACTACAACAACTTCTTCAACACCTACCGGCTGGGACCGGAAGATGTCGTTTCTGTGAATGTCTTCGGCCAGGATCGTTATTCGCGATCGGGAATCATCATTCCGCCGAGCGGCAGAATTTCGCTCGCACTGATTCCGGGTGGAGTTTTTGTCAACGGCAAGACTGTAGATGAAGTAGCCGACATTATTAAGAAGCGGTACGACGAATACATTATCGACCCGCAAGTTTCCGTTTCGCTCGACAAGGCCTCGTCATATCGCTACAGCGTAGTTGGCGACGTGGGCCAACCGGGTATCCGCATGATGTCGCATCGGCTGACCGTATCGGAAGCGATAAGTGAGGCCGGCGGCGTTCTCTCAACCGGCGATCGAAGCAGGATAGTCGTATTGCGACGAAAAGCGGATGGAAATCTGGACCAGATCGCTGTGAACCTCAGCGCGATTTACAAAGGCAAAGCTCCGGATGTCACCTATCTCGTTCCCGGTGATCAGGTGCTCGTTCCCGGTAACAGGTTGAAGAGTATGCAAAAGGTTATGACATTCTTCCCGATTCTGAGCTTCGCGCGGATCTTTACGGGCGGAATCTTTTAGAAACAGTGGGCAGTGGGCAGTGTGCAGCAGCAACAGATTGCTGAATAGAATGGAACTTCTCAAACTCAAATTATCAAGAGCTAAAACCAATCAGGATCGTTTCGCCCTGCGACCTGCGATTGCTGTCTGCTTCCTGGTGTTTCTGCTCACTGCCCACTGCACACTGCCCAGTGCTCTGGCGGCCTGGACCAAACAACGCACCAGTTCTTTAGCCTGGCTTCATGCTGTTTACTTCGTGGATCAGAATCGCGGTTGGGCGGTGGGCAGTCGTGGCGCCCTGCTAGCCACACACGACAGCGGGAAAAGCTGGCAAGCTCAACCGCAGCCGACCGAGGATGCGATTCGCGACATTTACTTTGCCGATGATGCCAACGGCTGGCTGCTCTGCGAAAGAAACATCTACGACCTAAGAACCAACGACGAGCAACGTGCTTATCTGATGAAGACAACAGATGGTGGTGAGCACTGGAAACGGACCAACCTGCGCGGCGTCAACGTCGATGCGCGTTTGATGCGCGTGCTCTTTAGCAATAGCGGTCACGGTTGGGCGTTTGGCGAAGGCGGCTCGATCTACACGACGCGCGATTCGGGTTCGAACTGGATCAAGCTGCAAGTGCCCACGCGTTATCTCCTGCTCGGCGGCGACTTTATCGACGAAAACAGCGGCTGGCTGGTGGGCGCCGGTGCGACGATCTTGCAAACGTCAGACGGCGGCGAAACCTGGCACCAGGGCATGCTAACGAAGCCAAGCGCCGTTCGCTTCAACGCCGTGTCTTTTGTTGACGTGCGCCGCGGCTGGGCAGTTGGCAGCGACGGAGCAATCTATCGCACCCTCAACGGCGGACGCAGTTGGTTGCCGCAGAATTCTGGCGTGACGGCAGATTTGTTAGACGTGAAATTCCTTGATGCGCTGGAAGGTTGGGTAGTGGGCGCTGAGGGCACCCTGCTTCACACCAGCGATGGCGGCATGCATTGGCAGAGCGAGCGCAGCGCAACACCTCATGCGCTGGAACGGATCTTCTTCACCGATCGTTCCCACGGTTGGGCAGTTGGTTTCGGCGGCACGATCATTTCGTATGGCGCATCGAACGGACGCAGCGAGCCGCGGCTCACACGCTGATTATGGAGTGCGGCGACTAGTCGCCGCTTTTGAACCTGCCGAAGAGATTTTCCATTTAGTGCGCCAACACGCTGCTCTTCCCCCGAGAAATCACCGCTGGCAAGAAATCTTGTACTAGTGCGCTAGGTGCGCACAGTGCAATAGCCTGGGGCAACGCCCCAGGAAAAGATATCCTCCTCCGGCTCTGAAGCGCTGAAAGCGCGAAGTCGCTGCCGAAGGAGAATCAGTCATGCCCCAAGCGTTGTCGTCGATCCTTGTCCATTTGATTTTTAGCACTAAGAATCGTGAGCCGTTGATCTCAGAAGCGATCGAGAAAGAGTTGCATCCATACCTGGCAAAGATCTTCCGTGAACTCAAATCTCCGACGCTAACAATCGGTGGCGCTGAGGATCATCTGCATGTTCTCTTCTCGCTAGGGCGAACAGTTGAAGTTGCCGAGTTGATAGAAAAGATGAAGACGAAAACGTCGAAATGGATCAAGACAAAGGGAGAGGAATTCGAGCACTTTTACTGGCAGCGAGGGTATGGCGCTTTTTCCATTGGACAATCACAAGTCGAGACTTTAAAGCGTTACATTGCTCGTCAGAGAACTCATCATCAACGAGTCACGTTCCAGGATGAATATCGCTCATTCTTGAAGAGTTACGGAATAGACTATGATGAACAATATGTCTGGGATTGACCTGATGCCGCGCTTTTAGCGCTCAGCAAAAGACTTTGGGGCGGGTTGTCCTGGGGCGTTGCCCCAGGCTTTTCCACTTTCGCGCCGTTGGCGCTCAGGAAAGTTGACTCCAAAGAATGTGGCGCCCGGAGCCGGCAATAATTACTCTTCGCTGGGGCTAGGCGCGCCGTCGCCAGCCTTCCGTTCCGGCCGCAGGTGCGGAAACAGAATCACGTCGCGGATGGATTGTTTATTAGTGAGTAGCATCACGAAGCGGTCGATGCCGATGCCGATGCCCGCCGCTGGTGGCATGCCGTAAGAAAGCGCGCGGATATAATCCTCATCCATCACCATCGCCTCTTCATCGCCACGATCGCGTTGCGCCCCCTGGTCCAGGAAACGTTGATACTGTTCGGCCGGATCGTTCAACTCCGAGAAGCCGTTCGCGTTTTCTGTGCCGGCAATGAACAACTCGAAACGCTCGGCGACAAAAGGGTCCGCCGGTGAGGCTTTCGATAGGGGCGACACAATCTTCGGGAAGTTGTAGATAAAAGTCGGTTGAATCAAATCATCTTCGACGTGCTCCTCAAATAACTGCACCAAATTTTCATCCGTGATCTGCTGGTCAGGCGCGAATCGCTCCACGCTTTCCCTCATTGTCATTCGCTGAAACGGCTGGCCGAAATCAAACTCCTGCTCGCCATACTTCACAGCCGCGTGACCCAAAACAGTGAACACCGTCGCGCGCAACATCGCTTCACAAAAATCCATCATCTGGTTCACGTCGGCATACGCCCAGTAAAACTCCAACATCGTGAATTCAGGATTGTGCGTGCGGTCGATGCCTTCGTTGCGAAAGTTGCGATTGAGCTCGTAGACCTTTTCAAAACCGCCAACAAGCAAACGCTTCAAATACAACTCCGGAGCGATGCGGGCATATAGATCGATATCGAGTGCGTTGTGATGCGTCTTAAAAGGCCGCGCCGCCGCACCGGTTGCTTTAGACGTCAGCATCGGCGTTTCCACTTCCACGTAGCCATGGCCTTCGAGAATGCGACGCAGCTCGCTGATGATCTTCGAGCGGCGTTGGAAAGTTTCGCGCGGCGTTAAGTTAGCTTCATCTCGTTCGAGTTGCAGGCTGCCGGCGATGAGATCGGCGTAGCGTTGTCGCTGGCGAATTTCCGGGTCACTTATGCCGTGCATCTTGTCAGGCAGTGGTAACAGCGCCTTGGCCAGGAACTGTAGTTGCCGCACGTGAATCGAAAGTTCACCTGTTTTGGTGATGAAAAGATAACCTTCGACGCCAATGAAATCGCCGTGATCCAGTAGGCCAAACAACTCCCAGCCATCAACCTCGCCCTGAGCAGCGTCGTTGCTGACGCCCTTCACGTCTGCGCGCTTCACATAAATCTGCAAACGAGTAACGCCGTCGGACAGATGCACAAACGCGGCCTTGCCCATCACGCGTGGCGGCGAAGCGATACGTCCTGCGACGCGAACGACGATCGGATTCAATTGCTGATTGGCTAGTTCGATAGGTTCCGGCGCCGGTCGTTCACCCTCTGCGACCTCCGGCTGAAACGATCGATATTTTTCAACGACTGCGCTGATCGTGTCTTCACGTTCTGGATCTACCAGCTGGCTACGTTCGAACTTGTTGGGATAGACGTTGCCTACGAGTTGACGGAGCGCTTCCAGGTGTTCCTGCCGCGCGCGCGTCTGATCGTTCTCTTCGATGAAAGGGACGGACATGAGAAGCATCGTAAAGCCAAGCAAGAGCGGGGGCAAGCCCCCTTCCTGACCTCGAGCTGTTCCAAGTGTCGCGCTGATTTAGCTAAAGAAGCGGCTCATGCTAGATTGTTATCCATCGATGATCGCAAAGATTCTGAGCCAGGATGATCTGCTCGGTTTGCGTGCAACTCTGCGCGCTTCCGGGCAAATCCTCGTTTTTACAAACGGCGTTTTTGATTTGTTACACGTTGGCCACGTGCGCTATCTCGCCGCGGCCCGAGCATTGGGAGACGCTTTGGTAGTAGCCGTTAACAGCGATCGGACGGTGCGAGAGCTGAAGGGTGATGGGCGTCCTGTTATTAATGAGAACGAACGCGCGGAAATACTCGCAGCTCTCAGACAAGTGGACTACGTAACCATTTTTGACGACGTCTCGCCCCGCTCATTGATCGCGAGGTTGTTACCAGACGTGCTCGTCAAAGGTGGCGACTACAGTTTGGACGAGATTCATGGACGCGAAGAAGTGGAAGCTGCGGGCGGGCGAGTTGTCAGTTTATCTTTCGTCGAGGGTCTGTCAACCAGCAATCTTATTGAAAGAATGAGGAAGGCTGGTAAGTGATAGTTTGTACGATGGGTGAAGAGCGGGGGCAAGCCCGCCTTCCTCACCTGAGAGACTTCTGAGCTTGAGAGCGTTTCCCGAGCGCGAAAGCCTTTCAAGCAGTAAATCAGCGTCAACATAGATCAGCTCGCGGTGAGGAAGGTGGGCTTGCCCCCGCTCTTCGCTCATTGCGAATCATTTAGTAATGAGCAGTACCACACAAATCAGTAATACATTGCAGAGCGCGTTGCGGCGAATCTCTGAAACACCGGAGTTCAAACGTCTTGTAGACGAGATCAAACGTGGCGCGCCGGTAGTTTCAATTAGCGGACTCGTTGCTGGTTCGGCGCGAGCCTTAGCCCTGGCTGTCCTGCAACGTGAAACGGGAAAACTCTTTGCCATCGTCACGCAATCAAACCGCGACCTCGAGCCGTGGGAGAGCGATTTGCGCTTCTGGTACTGCGCGCTCGCCGGCCGGAAGCATTGCGAAAACGAAGTGCTCATCCTGCCGTCGTCCGAAAGCGATCCTTACGCCGGATCGTCACCCCACCCCGAGACTCTCGAGCGTCGTGCACTAACTCTTTGGCGACTCGCTCGTCACTCGCAGGACTTTCTCCTGCTCACCGCTCGAGCTCTGTCGCGTCGTACCGTGATGCCCGATGAAATCACTGAAGCTGGCGTCTTGCTGGCGAAGAACGATAACCAGTCGCCCGAAGATTTGGTTTACAAACTCGTAGCAGCGGGTTACGTGCGCGAAGATCCGGTGGGCGCAGTTGGCGAGTTTTCCCTGCGCGGTGGCATCGTTGATGTTTGGTCGCCGGGCCAGGAAAGGCCGGTACGCATCGAATTCTTCGGCGACGAAATCGACTCGATCCGAAGCTTCGATCCGGAAAGCCAACTCTCTACCAGTCAATTGAACGAAGTAGAAATTGTTCCGATGCGGGAAGTCGTAGTTCGCAGTCAGGACTTCGTCGCCTGGGCGGAAGCGGCGCGGCAACGGTGGACCGACACGCGTTATTCACGCGCGCTTCGCGATCGCACGGTCTTTGCTGATGAAGGCGAAAGCTTTTCCGGTTGGCAATGGCTCATGCCCATTCTTAGAGAACGAAGTGGCAGTGTCTTTGATTACTTGAAAGACGCCGTCATAGTCATTGATGAACCGTCGTCAGTGGAAATCTATCTTGGTGAAACTTATCAAACGCTGGCTGACCGTTACGCGGAGACTGATGCGGTCGATGACATTGCGGTCACGCCCGAAGAACTTTATCTGTCAGTTGAGGAGCTAAGAGCGAAGCTGGATTCGAAGCAGAGAATCGAACTACGCGTGTTGGGGCGATCGGCTGCTGAGGTTGATCAGGCAATAGGTCTCGACGCCGAAGCGCCGAAGGTGCAACTCGGTCGCTCGCGAACAATGCGTGAGCCGCTGTTTCTTTTTCCCGTTGCCGGCCCGGCGCCGGAAGTTGAATGGAAGACACAATCAACGCGCAAGTACCATGGCCGTGTTGCCGGCCTTGCCTCCGATCTGGTTAACGCTCATCAGCAGAACTCCAACGTACTTCTGGTAATGCCCAGCCTCGGAGTTGCGGAAAGAGTGGCGGAGATTCTCGCGGAGTATGAGATCGAAGCGCAGCTATCGTTGCCTGAGAACAAATCTGAAACTACAGAATCATCGGCTATCGCAAAGACGATCGTGACTGTGGGTCGCTTAAGTAGCGGCTTTGAGATGCCCGGGGGCCGTCTCTTAACACATGTTGAAAGTGATTTGTTTGACGAGGCTGGGGCGCAGGCGTTGGAACGACGAGCGCCGGGGGCTGAAGGCAACAGGCAGAAGGCAGAAGGCAGAAAGAAGAGGTCGCGAACAGCGGCCTTTCTTTCAGACTTTCGCGATCTGAAGCCCGGCGATTTCGTAGTTCACATCGACCACGGCATCGGACGTTTTGGCGGTTTGCAAACGCTCGATCTCGGCACGCGCAGTAGCGAGTTTATGCTCCTCTTCTACGCCGAGGACTCAAAGCTTTACGTTCCAGTTGAACGAATGGATCTGGTCCAGCGCTACTCAAGCGCCGAAGGCCAGCAACCAGCTCTTGATCGACTCGGCGGCCTCGGTTGGCAGAAAACAAAGGCCAAAGCCAAGCGCGCCATGCGCGATATGGCAGATGAGCTCCTGCGTTTGTATGCCGAGCGCAAGCTGGTTGGCGGTCATGCCTTCGCCGCAGACACGCCCTGGCAGCGCGAGTTTGAAGACGGCTTCGAGTACGTCTTAACGGCTGATCAGGAAACTGCGATTGAAGACGTTAAGCAGGATATGGAACAACCGACGCCCATGGATCGGTTGCTTTGTGGCGACGTTGGTTACGGCAAGACTGAAGTGGCAATGCGCGCCGCTTTCAAAGCCGTGATGGAAGGGAAGCAGGCGGCAATTTTGACGCCGACCACCGTACTCGCCTATCAGCACTACGACACTTTTCGCAGTCGCTTCGCGCCGTTTCCAGTGAAGATTGAATTGCTGTCGCGCTTTCGTTCAGCGAAGGAACAAAAAGAAGTGGCGAAGCGCGTTGAGGAGGGCGATGTTGACGTCGTGATCGGCACGCACCGGCTGCTGTCGAAAGATGTTCGCTTTAAAGAGCTCGGCATAGTTGTCGTTGATGAAGAGCAACGTTTTGGCGTGGCGCACAAAGAGCGATTGAAGCATCTGAAAAAACGCGTCGATGTTCTGACACTTTCGGCAACCCCGATCCCGCGCACGCTCAACATGTCGCTCAGCGGCCTTCGTGACATGTCGTTGATTGAAACGCCGCCGCGCGATCGACTCGCAATTCAAACTCAGGTAGTTCAGTTTTCCGAAAATGTCATCAAGTCAGCAATCGAGCTCGAGTTAGCACGCGGCGGACAGGTTTTCTTCATACACAATCGCGTGGAAACTATCGAAACGATTGCCGCGCTGGTGCACCGGCTGGTGCCACAGGCGCGCATGGTGGTTGGCCACGGCCAGATGAACGAAAAGGAAATGGAGCGCGTAATGCTCGATTTCATTGAGCATAAGTATGATGTTCTGGTTGCGACCACTATCATCGAGAACGGGATAGACATCCCGCGCGCCAACACGATCATCATAAACCGCGCCGATCAATACGGTCTTTCTCAACTCTATCAACTGCGCGGACGTGTGGGCCGCTCAAATCGCCGCGCGTATGCCTATCTCCTGATCCCCGGTGAGCAGGAACTGACGCCGATCGCGAAAAGGCGGTTGGCCGCGATTCGAGAGTTTTCAGACCTCGGAGCGGGCTTTCGCATTGCGGCGTTGGATCTTGAGCTGCGGGGCGCCGGCAACCTGCTCGGCGGACAGCAGTCAGGTCACATGGATGCGCTGGGCTTCGACCTTTACACGCAGATGCTGGAACGCACCGTCGCGGAGTTGCGTGGTGAAACCGTCGAAGACGAGACAAGCGTAACTATCAACCTGGGCGTTGATGTAGCCATACCTGATGACTACATAAATGACATGGGCCAACGTTTGCGGACTTACAAGCGCGTTTCCTCGGCGCGAGATGAAGAGACGCTCGCCAGTATCCGTATCGAGACGCAGGATCGCTACGGGCGGCTACCGGAGTCAGTCGAGCAGCTTTTTGGCTATGCGTTGCTGCGGCGGCTCGCGGAAAATCTGGCGGTGCTGTCAATTGATAAGACCCCGGACGGTGTGGCGCTAAAATTCAGTGAGAAAGCCCGCGTTTCACCTGAAAAATTGGCGGTATTTATTAACGACCGGGCTGATCGAGTGTTTAGTCCAACTGGTGTTTTGAAGCTGAAATTGAACGAAGACGAGCAGGACAATTTGTTGGACACGGTGCGTGGTGTGTTGCTGGAACTTAGATTGGAAGACTAGAATCTCGGGGCCGAGCAATCAGCATTCAGCAATTAGCGGTCAGCCGGAACGAGTAAGTTCTTTGTCGAGTTGTTGGTTAATGAAAGACCGATCCGCTTAGTGCTTATTACTGAATGCTGTTTGCTGTTTTACTTTTTACCCAAGGAGCTTTTTGTGAAATCCAAATTTATCTCAGTTGCGATAACAAGTGTATTTGTTTTTGCGATACTCAGTTTAATGCCGTTAACGACTTTGGCGCAGGAAGGCGAGCTGCAGGTTGTTGATGAAGTGATTGCCCAGATCAACGACGATGTGATCACGCTTTCGATGCTCAAGCGCGAAACCAAAGAACGAATCGAGCAGCTGAAACAGTCAGGCATGTCAGAACAGGATGCCACGGCCGAGGTGGCCAAGCGGCAACCCGAACTCATCGCCACGCTTGTCAATGAGGCGCTGCTGCTGCAGAAGGGGAAAGAGCTTGAGCTTTCCAATGACGTCGAGGCGCTGGTCAACAGCCGAATGCTCGAAGTTGCAAAGGAGCAGGGGATTACGACTATTGAGAAACTGGAAATCGCGATGCGCGAGGGTGGTGTGGATCCAGTGGCGACCCGCCAAACGCTGCGGGCTGAACTGATGAAGCAGGCCGTGATTCAGCAGGAAGTTGATCGCAAGCTGTTCTTCGGCTGGACGATGGATGAACTGAAGAAATATTTCGCGGAGAACCAGGACAAGTTTCGCAAACCGGAGAACGTGACCATCTCGGAGATATATCTGAGCTATGCCGGTAAGAACGAAGCCGAGGTCAAGGCCAGGGCGTTGGAGCTGGTTAGGCAATTGCGCGCCGGAGGAGACTTCGCCAAAGTCGCGACCGCAAATTCGGAGCGCGAACAAAACGGTGTACGCGTTGCGCCGCAAACCGGGGGGAAAGTTGGCACGCTTGAAGTGCCGAACCTGCGGGAAGATATCGCTAACTCCGTAAAGCCCGTGCAAGTTGGCGGAATAAGCGAACCGCTGCGGTCCAATGATGGCTATCAAATCTTTCGCGTTGACGAACGTACGCCGGCCAGCAGTTCTGCAACCTTCAATGAGAACCAGGTGCGCGAAGCGATGACGATGGAGCGCGGCACAAAGGCGCGCGAAGATTATTTGCAGGGTCTGCGGAATGACGCCTACATCAAGATTTCTGAGAACTATCGCGCAGGTGTGGCGCCGCTGTTGAAACTTCCACCCGAGCCTATCGCCGAGAATAGCGACGGCTCAACAGCGAAGCCCGAAAAAAAGAAGGGCAAGCTGCTCGGAATCTTCCCCAAACCGTAGAAACCAGGAGCAGGGGCAGGCTACGACAGAAGAACGCACTTCTTCCTGCATCCTGCACCTGCCGACTGCGCCTATCGTGGCATGCGTCTCGATCTTTTCCTCAAAGCAAGCCGCCTCAGTGCTCGTCGCACGCTCGCCCAGAAACTCTGTGACAAAAACCGCGTCTCGCTAAATGGCAAGGTCGCCAAGTCGTCCCACGTGGTCAAGGTCGGAGACGAGATCAGCATCCGCCGCCACAATGTCCTTACGACCGTCCGTGTTCTTTCCGTCCCAACTACTCGCCAAACTTCGCGCCAGGAAGCGAACGGTTTGTGTGAATTGCTGAGCGAGGAGTCTTTGGACGAGGATTAGGATTGCCAGCTCTGACAGGAGCGGCAGTCAGTAGCCTGGAGCGCGAGCCCGCGGAGAGTACTATCTACTGCTGCTTCGGAGCTCGCTAATCGAATAGCTGTTTAGGAACAGTTTCGTTGAAAGCGGGGTCACAAGAGCTCGATTCATCAATATGAAACCTTCCCTTCTCACAATCCTTATCCTCGCGAGTGCGAGCGGTTTTGGCTGTCGCCAGCAGACGACTCTGGCAACTGAAAAGCCTGGAAGCGCAGCGCCAATAGCTGAGAAGCACGAGAATGGTTCTGGAACGATGCCACAAAGAACCCTCCTAAAACTGCCGCTCAAGGAACCGCGCATAGTTGTTTACAAAAGTGCGCGAAGGCTCGAGCTGTATTCGGACGGCAAAGTGGTCCGGAGTTACAAAATTGGTCTGGGCCTCAATCCTGTTCCCGACAAAGTGCGACAGGGCGACCACGCCACTCCCGAAGGCGACTTTTACGTGTTCACGAAAAACGACAAGAGCGCTTATTACCTCTCATTGGGAGTCAGCTATCCGAATATCGAAGACGCTGAGCGCGGACTGCGGGATGGTTTGATTTCGCAAGCGGAGCATGACGCAATCGTCAACGCCATCAAAAAGAAAGCTTCGCCACCGCAGAGAACAGCGCTCGGCGGCGATATCTACATCCACGGAAATGGGTCGAGCAGCGATTGGACTTGGGGCTGCGTCGCATTGGAGAATGCGGACGTGAAGGAGCTGTTTGCCGCGGTGGCGGTCGGAACTCCGGTGACGATTAAGCCATGAGCGGCAGTCCGGAAATTAAGCCCATTCTCTTTGCCTCCTCCGTGTCCTCTGTGTCTCGGTGGTGAGTTTCGCTCAGAGTTTTTTCCACCCCAAAGACACAGAGCACACGGAGGTTGCACAGACAAATGCAGTAGGTGCACCGCCCTTGCGGATAAAGAGTCAGCGACAATTGGACAGGAGAGCCGGTCGCGTCGGAGAATGAGGACTGTGGGTTTGTAACGCAAACTGTTAGTTTGCGTACGTGCTGATTGCCATTCAATCAACGCAAACTAAACAGTTTGCGTTACAACTAATGATGCCGGAAATTAGACCATTCAAAATTCGTGACGTCGAGATCAATCCGCCGCTGATTCTTTCACCGATGGCGGGCGTGACGGACGTTTCGTTTCGTCGCTTGCTGAAGCGGCGCGGCGGTGTGGGTCTCAGTGTTTCCGAGTTCATTTCGGTTGAAGGTCTCACGCGTAGCAATCCCAAATCAAAAAGACAGATGCGGTTTTACGAAGATGAGCGACCGTTCGCGGTGCAGATCTTTGGCGGACAGCCGGAACGCATGCGCATGGCAGCGGAGATGGCGGAAGAGATTGGCGCCGACATTCTCGACATCAACTGCGGTTGTCCAGCGCCGAAAGTTGTTAAGCACGGCGGCGGTTCCGGATTGCTGAAAGATCACGAGCGCCTGGAGACAATTCTCAAAGAGATTAAGAAGACGATCACGATCCCCTTGACGGTAAAGATTCGCGCCGGCTTCTACGATCACACGATCAATGCGGTAGAAACGGCCAAACTTGCTGAAGATTGTGGAGTTGAACACATCGCGCTGCACGGGCGCACCAAGGAACAGGGTTATCGCGGGCTTGCGAACTGGGATTTGGTGAAGCAGATAAAAGAAAGCGTTAGCGTGCCGGTATCAGGCAGCGGAGATGTGACCACGATCGAACAAGCGTTTGCGCGTTTTCGTGAAACTGGTTGCGACGGCGTCCTGATTGGACGCGGCGCGATGGCGAATCCCTGGATTTTCCGTCAGATCGAAGACACGATGCACGGCCGCAAAGTCTTCGAACCAACCCTGGCCGACAAACGTGCCATCCTTCATGAGTATTTCGACTTACTGCGTGAAGACATGCCGGAAACTCCAGCGATAAACCGTATGAAACAACTCGCCGGACAGTTTACGCGTGGACTTCAGGGCGGCGCTCTCTTCCGCACCTCGCTCTACCACTCTCACTCAGTAGACGAAATTCTCAACCGCATCGAGGAATATTTTGAAGCGATTGAGAATGGAAAACCTTATTTCGGAGAGGCCGGCGCGCCGATTGAAGAAGCTCCCGAACTCGACTCCTGCGAAGCGGCAAGCGCTGCGTAATTCCGCACTCCTTTAGATCTGCGGCTGGCTATCCGCCACAGAGACACAGAGGTTTCACAGAGAAAATCAATTCAAGGTACTACTGACTAAATAGTAGTTACTCTCAGTCTCAGCAACTGCTAATCATTGAGTAGATTTCGCAACCTCTGGCTGCGGCGCAGGTTTCCCACTTCCAGTATCGAGTTTCACCGCCGCCGGATAACCTTTTCCCTTCAACCCGGCCAGCTCGATGACAACTTCTTTTTGGCTTTTTGCGATAGGTTTCTTGGCCCTTGGTTTTTGATCGGCCCTCTTCGCTGTAGCGTCATTCGCATCTGTCATGGCCGGTGAAGGCGAAGGAACCGCGCTATTAACAGACTTAACGCTCTTGCTGTTCGCGTTCTGCTTCGACGGATGAAGCGACATCGCGTTGACTGCTTCCAAAACTTCCGCGCGATCGTCGTCGCTCAGATCTTCAAGCGAAGTTTTGTTCGCTTCCAGCACGGCGCGCAAGTTTGCTAAGGTGTTGCTGTCTTGGTTATAGACGTCGCGGTAAATATGAAGCGTGCCGTCTTCCATCACGATAGTCTCGTAGCGCAATTCCACCGGCACGGTCTGGGCCAACTTCACGGCCTGGGTTCGCGTCGGGTTCCTTAAAAATTTCTGTATTTGTGCGTCAGAGAGTTCCGCACCGGCTGTCTCAGCCAGCACCCTGGCAAAGTCCTTAACCTGCGCGGTTGTCAGACCAACGCAACCATGAGAGGCGAAGGTTCCGATCTTTGCAGGAGACTTGCCACCATGGATAAGCGAAGGTGAGCCAATGGGTATTTTGATCGGTCCCAGCGGGTTCAGTTTGCTGCCGGCCGCAACCTTCTGACCTTTCATGGCATTCTTGACCCACGGCTCATCAGGTGGCGTCCAGGTTGGATTGAAGATAATGGTTTCTGCCTTGCGCAGGCCGGTCGGCAAAGGAAACTCCGGATAACCAATGCCAATTTTGTAGGATTTCACGAGTTCACCGTTTTTGAAAACGTCCATCCGGAAAGCCGGAATGTTGACGACGACCCGCGTATCTTTGGGAACTGAATTCGGCACAGTCGGTAGCGTAGCGGTAGGTTCGGTTGTCGCTCCCTTGTCGAGACCACCTGCGATCCAGTAGTCACGGGCCAACCCAAAAAACTCATCGGTCTTGGCGCCTAAGACAACACCAATGGCTTCAGTAGCGCGTTGCCGCGACTGTTCGGCGCGATCGGTTCCGTTCGTTTGATCTTCTGCATTCTCGTCGCGCAACCTCACGACCTCGTCAGTAGCGATCTTTTGTATTTGTGCCAACTGCTCATCGGTGAGTTGAAGCTTCGTTTGCAGAGTTGTTTTGAATCCCTGGTCGGAAAACAGCGCATCGAGCACGGGCAAGGTGACCGCAGCGGTGCTACTCACGTTTGGAGACGCAGCGACTGCAGGCGAAGCGCTGGCCGGATTGTTTGAATTCGTAATTACACCAGGCTGGTTGGTGCAACCTACGGCAAAGGCCGAGAGCATCAAAATTAGTCCGAGAGCTGTGTTTCTCAATATTTTCATCCCGTTACCTCGTTCTGGAAAATTACTCTCGCGAAGTTCCTCTAGATATTACTCTCGGCCTTGCCGGTTTGGCTCATTTTGTTTTTGTCGGCGCCGCCTTGGCAGTTGGCGAAGGCGAGGTCGCGGCGGGGGACGGACTCGCAACCGGACTCGGACTCGTTGCTGGGGCGGTGGTCTCAGCTGGGGTGTTTGCCGGCGACGACGCAGCCGGTGATGATGCCGGCGTTGGCGAGTTTGAATTGGCGGCGGGATCGCACGCGGCTGCAAAGGCGATCACCAGAATTGTTGTAAACAGCAGCGCGGTGCGGTTAATTGATTTCAACATCGGATTACTCATTGTTTTTCCTCTTTCGAACAGAATTGAAAAGCGTGACGATGATTGTCCGAAGGCCAATTGCCAACAATGGGTCTTCCCACAGGCTTTGCGGCGGGGTCTCCCCTTAAGCCCCACCGAAGCCCTCGTTTTGATTAGGGTGCCTGCAACGAATCGTCACTTCGCCCAACAACTCTGCTGGACCAGACCGAGCCTGGGCTTTGTTACGTTACCGCTTCCCGGTAAAGAGTCCCGGATTTTGTCTGTGCAAGGAATCGGATATTGGCTGAGGCGCACTAGCCAATCATTCCGTCGTCTTCTTCTGGTCGGTTCATTTACGTAGCAGCGGGTAAGGATTGATGTTCGTGCCTTCCCAGTAGCGCTTCGGATCGGCGACCACTGAGATTGAAAAATGGAGATGAAAATTTCCGGCGCCGGCGTTACCGGTATCACCGACGTGTCCGACAACGTCTCCTTGCTTCACCAACATTCCCGCAGTCAGGCCGTCGGCGTAACCTTGTAAGTGCGCATAGTAGAACACCAGTCTGCGATCTGAACTTAGTTGATAGATGGTCGTGCCGCCGCGTTCGCTTTGGAAGAGTTTGATGATCTCCCCGTCGGCAACCGCCACTACGGAAGTTCCAGCCGGGGCCGGGATATCGATGGCGTCGTGGACTCGTCCTTCAGAACGCGCGTCGCTAAACGTGTCGATCAGTTGATCCGGCTTTACGCCGACGACCGGGATTATCAGTTTCAGCGTTCCGATAAAACTATCGGCAAGGGGGGCGAGGTTCGCTGGATTGGGACTGCCTTCAGGCGTGTCTTCAGGTGTGGGTACCTCAGGAGACCGAGTGATGACTGGCGCTGTTGTGCGCGACGGAATTGGAGAGCGTGACCGCAACGCTGAGTTTACTGAGGTCGTCTCCGGATTTGCGCGCGGTCTGCGCAACCTAATAAGCGCAACGAGACCGACGATCGCAACTACAACTATTGCGAGCACCCAAAGCCGCGCGCGGCCTGCTGCATGAAGTGCCACAATGATTACCTTTGCAGGCCAAGTGGCAGCAACGGTCGAGGCGTCGTGCCGTCGAAAAACCAGCTGGCGCCAACGCGCAGGCGATGGTGCCACGTTGGTAGACGGGCAGTGTAGAGTGCAAACCTCGCCTGGCGTGCGAGTGGACCGCCAAAGGCTTTGCCCCCCGCCAGCACTGCGGCGCGTTCCGTCCCCAAACTCACAGCCTCTCCCAACTCTTCAAAGTGTTTTGTCTGGAGCTCGTCGCCCGCCAGCAGCGCTTTGATGTTGCGAGCGACGAGCGCTGCTTGCTGGAGGGCGAGTTGCGCAGTGCCGGCGAGGATAGGCGATGCGTCCTTGAAGAAAGCGATGTCGCCGAGTGCGAAGATGTTTTCGTGAGCCTCGGTTTGCAAAGTTGGCTTGACTACAATCAAGCCGCGGCTGGTTTTCTCGATTGACAGGTTTTCTATCAGCGGGTTCATTCGCACGCCACCGGCCCAAACTACGGCCGCGGTTTCGATCTCGGTTTGCTCACCATTGTGGTCAAACACGAGCGTCTTCTCGGTTAATTTCACCACGCGCGTCAAGGTGTGGACTTCTACGCGTGATTCGCGCAACGCGTTTTCGACAAACCCCCGGATGTCGTCGCCCATTCCCGGGATCACCTTGTCGCCCATCTCGATGACGAGCACTCGCGGTTCACCACGAAGCGCGCGTCGTTTGAAGGCGTCGCGTAGCAAGTCGGCCATTTTAGTCGACAATTCCACACCGCTGGCTCCGGCGCCTACTACTGCGAAGGTGAGCGCTCGCGTTGTGTCCTGCGGCGGTAAGTCCGGAGCCACATGGTCGAGGGCAGCGACCATTCTTTGGCGTAGTCGATCGGCGTGAGCAATCTTGCGGAAGGGAATCGCATGTTCCGCGGCCCCGGGAACTCCGGCGAAATTAGTCACACCGCCAACAGCGATCACGAGTACGTCGTATTGAAGCGGCTCGCTCCGCGTTTTAAGCGTAACCGTTTGCGCTTCAGGATCGACAGCATCGACCTCGTCGCAAATGAGCTTGACGCTTTCGTCGACTAGCTCTCTGTAGTTTGGCGCGATATGCCATTCTTCCACCTCGCCGCTCAGATACTCGTAGAGCATTGGTGTGAATAGAAAATGATCGGCGTCACTGATGAGCGTGACATCGTGGCTGCTTCCCAAATCAAGCGCGCTGAAAAGCCCGCCGAAACCGCCGCCTACAATAACAACCCGCGCTCTCTTGTTTTCCATTGATTCGTGGCTCCTGGTTGACGAAATGGTAGCAGACTAACATCGTCCGATAAACTTGAGTGTGCGGATCAGCCCGTCATTGGCAACTGACTAGGTTCGGTTTATGATGCTGCTCGCTTTGGTCGTCAGAAGCGTATCGACTTGAATGCCCCGACAGATATTCGCCAACCAGGAGCCCAGTGATGAACCCAACGACGCCGCGCCGCTCGTTTCGTATTTACATCTACGCTTTGTGCACCATTGTTTGCATGGTCGGATTGCTGCAAATCTCGACTGTTATTTCATCGTCGCATCAGGGTGGTGAGGGATTTTCCAGCGAAGCGGCGAAAGGGAATGTGTCGATCGAAACGTCGTATCGAGGCGCCAGTTCAGCGGTAGTGGATCAGTGGAAGCAACTATTTCCGCAAAACCCTGCCGACAAAGTAGCGGCGCGGGTGTTAGCGGAGACGAGCGACGGCAAGACTTCATCCGTCGTCATCATGCTTACTGATCAGGCGGATCTTAGTGCGGCATATGAGATGAAGGACCAGGACGCGCGCGGTTGGTATGTTTACACGACGCTTACAGAACACGCCGCTCGCACTCAAGTTGATCTCCAGCGGTTTCTCAAATCCGCCGGTTCTAGTTTTCAGTGTTTCTGGGCGGCAAACATGATCGTCGCTACGGCCGATCGTTCGTTGGTTGACAGCTTGGCGGCGCGAGCCGATGTCTGGCGAGTCGACTCTAACACTCCGATTCGCGGCATCGAAGATCCGGTCGTCGCAAAATTCGGTATCAATTCAGCGCAACCCAATACTCCTACGGCGGTAGAACCAGGCGTAACAAACGTCAACGCTCCAGCGGTGTGGGCGCTTGGTTTTACCGGACAGGGCATGATTGTGGGAAATGAAGACACCGGCATGCGCTGGGACCACAATGCCCTTAAGGGAAAGTATCGCGGCTGGAACGGAGTGACCGCCGACCATAATTTCAACTGGCATGATTCGATTCACTCCGGTGGCGGCAGCTGCGGCGCGAACAGCGTTGTCCCTTGCGACGATCAGGGACATGGCACGCACACTACCGGTACCACGGTGGGCGACGACGGCGCCGGAAATCAGGTTGGCGTTGCTCCGGGTGCGAAGTGGATTGGTTGCCGCAACATGGACCAGGGAAACGGCACACCGGCTACCTACACCGAGTGTTTTCAGTTTTTCATCGCGCCGACCGACCTCGCCGGCAACAACGCTAATCCCGCGTTGCGGCCGCACGTCATCAACAACTCCTGGGGTTGCCCAATCAGCGAAGGCTGCACCACCGGAACCGAACTGCAAACAATAGTTAACAATACGCAGGCAGCCGGCATCTTCGTTGTGGTCTCAGCCGGTAACGCCGGCTCGGCCTGCTCGACTGTGATGGATGCACCTGCGTTCTATGATGCGTCGTTCTCAGTAGGGGCCATCAGCGGCACCACTAATGTGCTGGCAAGCTTCAGTAGTCGCGGGCCCGGAACGCTCGCTCCGAATTTACTCAAGCCCAATGTTTCTGCGCCCGGTGTGTCGGTGCGGTCAACCCTGCGCACCGGCGTCGCCAATTTCGGCACCATGAGCGGCACCTCGATGGCTGGACCGCACGTTGCGGGAGTCATTGCGCTGCTCTGGTCCGCGCGTCCGGGCCTGGTGCGCAACATCGCGCAAACCAAGGCGCTTTTGCAGTCGACGGCGAACCCGGACGTGACTGTCAGTCCCGCACAGACTTGCGGCGGAACACTCGGTAGCACGCCGGGGTTGAGCCAGATTCCCAATAATTCGTTTGGCTACGGCCGCGTTGATGTCCTGGCGGCTTACACCAGTACGCCGACAGCTGCCACTGCGAGTATCAGCGGTCAAGTAAACACGGCTGGTGGTCAGTCTTTGGCGGGTGTCACTGTTCAGTTGAACGGCGGTGCGTTGCGCAAGGCAATCACCGATAGCAACGGCAATTACCTCTTCGAGAATGTCGAAACGAGCAAGTTGTATACGGTCACGCCGGCACGCATGAATTATCACTTCACTCCCGAGAATCGCACCTTCTCGCTATTGTCGAACCAGACTGACGCGGTTTTCAGCGCTACAGCCGATGCTGTGCCCGCGGGCAACGTTATTGATTCCGCCGATTACTTTGTTCGTCAGCACTATCTCGACTTTCTGGGACGTGACCCGGACGAGAGTGGGTTCACCTTCTGGAGCGATCAAATACTTTCATGTGGTTTCGATGTTGGCTGTCGCGAGCGTCGGACCATTAACGTTTCAGCCGCTTACTTCCTATCGGTTGAGTTTCAACAAACCGGTGGCTTGGTTGATGGACTTTATCGGGCGAGCTTTGGGCGTCGTCCAGCGTATGCCGAGTTTATACCTGACACGGCAATCGTCGCGCGCGACGTCGTAGTGGGCCGATCAGACTGGGCGGAAACGCTGGAGGCAAACAAGGTCGCATTTGTGGCAGCCTGGATTCAGCGTCCGGAATTCCAGGCCGCTTACGATCAACTCAGCAACGCAGCATTCGTTGATGGGCTGATTGCGCACGCGGAGGGCAGCTTCAATGGAGATCGCGATGGTATGGTCAATGCGCTGAACAGCAGCACAATTACGCGCGCTGTAGCATTGCGGTTGATTGTCGACAACGATGGGTTCACGCAAGCGAAGACGAACAAGATGTTTGTGATGATGGAATATTTTGGCTATCTGCGACGCGACCCGGATCCCAATGGCTATGAGTTCTGGCTCAACAAACTGAACCAGTTCAACGGCAACTTCGAACAGGCAGAAATGGTCAAGGCTTTCATCGTTTCAGGTGAGTACCGCGCGCGTTTCGCGCAATAGCCGCGGCGCAGTCGAGGAGCGAGCAGATGAAGAACTCTCTCAAACAAGCAAACTGGATAGTTCGCAGGTTGATCGCGCTATCAGTTGTGATGGGAGTTCTCAATCTCTCAGCCTCAGGCGTTTTCGCCAATTCGCCAAACCGAGCCGAGTCGCTGGGAACCATTCAGGTGAGTGGCGGCGTAACAGTTAATGACGTTCCTGCAACATCTGGCCTAACACTCACCTCTGGCAGTTACATTGTTACCTCAGGTGGATCCAGTTCAATTCTCGAGTTAGGAAACCTGACGCGTTTCTTGTTATCTGAACAGACGGAGCTGGCGTTGGATTTCTCGGCTGAGAGCATATCCGGCACGCTGCAAACGGGTGGATTACATATCTTTGTCCCGGCTAGTCGGGTCTTCACCATCAATACTCCAACCGGTGTGATAGCAGCTGACGGCAGCGAAATGGTCGCAGTCAAAATTCAGCTTACCGCTGGCGAGACTCGCATCTCCGTGGAACAGGGACGGGTGGAGTTGCGCTCGGGAAACAGCAAGCGATGGGTCTTGGCGGGCGAGACGCTGTCTAATACCGAAAGCAGATCAACACTGCCGATTCCCCAGCAAAACCTTAGTCAAGGTAAACGGATTGGAATCCTCGCCGGAATCGGTGGGGGTCTTGCTATCCTGCTCCTCGTCCTGTCCGGCGACCGGGAGCTAGACTTCGGCGGTTGCGTGATAACCCTCAGTCCCATCGACGGCCGGCCACCTTGCTAGTTGAGCCGCGCAACGGGCAGCTCGACGGTCGAGCAATTATTGATTTCCGAAACCCGACATGCTAGACTTTTTTTGGTTTGGTAAGGAGGAGAATTTCAGATGACTATGTTAACTAAACCCAGCGGACCGGGACCCATCAAAACCTAAAATTATCTCTTTGTCCTATACTGGACATCCAACTTCCCTCGACGCCGGAGTAATTGTTCTCCGGCGTTGTTTTTTTAGGCGACATAAAGAAAATCGTCACACCAAGGCTATTCTTCGAGCTTAGATCGAATCAAAGCCTGGAAATCTGCTGTAAACGTTGGATCCGGATCCTTGAACCAATCGTCCTCGGCGATGTCCTTCCACATCGGTCCGGGTGGAATTTGCTGCAAGGTTGCTAGCGCCCCACTCGCGTTGCCTAATTTTTTTTGGCCACACGCAATATTCCAGTTTGCCCACGGAGCGCAGCGGGGTTCAAGCCGGATGCATTTTCGCATCCGCTGAATTCCATAATAGTATTTGTCCAGACTCAACAAAGCCCAACCCAAGTTATAAAAAACTACCGTCTGATAGGGATGCTTCCCCGTTGAAAACCTCAGGTAAGGAATAGCCTCATTTTGATATTCGTATGATCTGTCGGCTTGCTCATCGGCGGCCCAAAGATAAGCTGTCCCGAGCATTCGTGACTCTTCATGATTCCGCTCTCGATCAGTAAACCGTTTCAGCCATAACAGCACTTCAAGCGCCTTTGTATAATTCTCCATGGCATGTGCCGCTTTACCCACGATGAGAATAAGCTTGCGGAAGTTTTCCCGAGATTCGGCGTCAAGCTCGTTTGGATCTTTTACCTTCTCAAACAACAGATAGAGCCTTAGTGATAGTCTTTCGTATTCATATTTTCCGCGCGCCGACAGCTTGATCGAGGGAAACGGATTGCTATAGGAATTGTCGCCCATCTTGTCCACCAGATCCGTCTCCCAGCCTCGGACGTCTTCAACCTTGAGATGTAAGCTTGCCTCGCCCACAGCTTCACTCAATTCAAACTCGAAACCGCCAAATTTCACTTTATGAAGACGCGAAGCAGCGTACTCACCAAGAGTGGGAGCGAAAGTGGACAGGAGTATGCCAACCAAAATCAGAACCAGAAAATAATGTAAGGGAACGCTGGAGGGCTTTCCCCAGATTGCTTTGGTGCCGATTGCCGCAAACGAAGCAATCACGACCGCCCATACACAAATCCTAAAAATCATAAACTCCGCCTGGCGAAGCCACGCGAACGCGTCTGAGGGTTTAAGTGAGTTCATGAGGCAAGTGCTCCAGCAGTAAAGTCGCCGTCAGATTTAGGGGGTTATATCACATGGACTGGACGGTTGGAAGAATCTACCGGCGAATGGCTCTTTTGCCACCTCGCGATTTAGGCGAAGTTGCTTCTGATGCTGTTCCAGCAGCCTCGCTGGACAGCTTGGCACCCGCGTGTTAACTTACCTCGTTAGTTAATCTTAGCGGTGCCGTCCGTAGACGGTGTTCTGCTGTTCTGGAGGATCATTTTAAGCAGTGCCATTAGCAAAAGAGACGAAAGTACAGATTCTTACCGATTTTCGGAGCCACGAGACGGATACGGGCTCACCACAAGTTCAGGTAGCTTTACTCAGCAAACGCATCAACGAGCTTACCGAACACTTCAAGATCCATAAAAAGGACAATCACTCGCGACGCGGCCTGCTCAAGATGGTCTCGCAGCGACGCAGTTTGCTCGATTATTTGAAGCGTACAGACATTGAGCGCTACCACGAGGTAGTGACTCGTCTCGGACTTCGTAGATAAGCGACAGTGTAAAGAGAGACTTCGAATCTCAGAATCCAAAGCCCACGTCTTTCGAAGGGGCTTGCCCAAGGTGCCGAACGTGACGGCGATACTCCAAAGCAAGCAGACGTGTTCGGCCATAGCGCAACGCACAAAAGGCGGCAGAGCTTCACGGTAACGAGGCTTTGCCGCCTTTGTTGTTATTGCAGCTCGCAGGTTTCCCCCGACGCATCACGTGCGTTGGTCCCATAAAACGCACCCCGG
>DASYLB010000010.1:0-24389 GCA_036009765.1 Pyrinomonadaceae bacterium
GGGTGAGGCACGAGCGACGGCCAACAGCAATGCCAGGGCGATCATGAGTTCTCCGGTCCCGTGCTGCCAAAGTGCCTGGCTTGAGATCATCCAGGTGTTGGTTCCGAAGGCGAACGCCAACGCGAGCGGCAGACTCCAGCGGGTGTTTTCGCAACGGAGAACTAAAAACATCAGGATGGTTGCAAGCGAAGCGAGAAACGATGCTGAGATCTTCTCCATTAGCTCCGCCACTCGGTCAACCTGCGGCTGCTCCCAACCGTGGGCGTTAAGCCAGAAGACTGCGGGGAGATAGAGTGGAGCCACAAGCAAAGGAGTCACAACAGGATATAAGGAAGCAAGTTGATGGTCGGGAGTTTGGGCGATCCAGTAAGCTGACGGCCCGAAGGAGGTGATCTTACTTTCAGCGCCCACAGTCCCCGGCTGGTCTGTAATCAGCGAATGGCCATGCGCAACCAGGCGCGCGTTCGCGTCGAGTCCGAGTGTGTGATCATGCCAGAGAATCAGCGGCAAATATCGGGCGGGCAGTGTGTCCCCTGCGCCAATCTGTCGCAGGTTTGCGTTGTAGACTAGGAAACAGATCAGTCCCAGGAGGACCGGAGCAGCCAAAGCTTGCCGCTTCGAGCGGATGGCACCTCTAGGCGATGGTGAACTAGAAGCAGGCAATTTCAATCTCCGTTGTCAGGTAGAGTCTCGCGCTGCTTCAACACTTTCTTAGTCGCTTCTGGAACGATAGCTCCACGCCCAAGCGATCCATTGTCGTGCGGAACCCTTCGGTGGTTTATATCCAACATCTGAGAGTTGTTGAATTTCTTTATGCAAAACTCTTAAAGCATTGGCGTCCCGTACGGGAGTCGAACCCGTGTCGCCGCCGTGAAAGGGCGGTGTCCTAGGCCACTAGACGAACGGGACAGTGTACTGCGAGCGGCTGGAGGATTTTCGCAAGTAGTTAAGTTAACGTACGCATTTAAGTAGTGTCAAACGCGTCGTTAGGTGATCCGTAAGTTGAAGTGCAATCGTTTACAAAAGCGAGCGCGTTAGCGCGGCAATGGGTAAAGGGCAACGGGTAAAGGGAACAGGGCAACGCGCGACAGCGACGAGTCGGAATCGCATTCATGGCGTTAATCGATTGCGCCGCGGAGCGGCGACGACGAAGGTAGCCAGATGTGCAACGTCTGGTGAGCGACATGGATTGAAATTCGCGCGTTGAAGACGCGCACAAATCCGGGCGCGGGGAAATTGTGGAACCAGGATCCGGCGCTACCGTGCTTGGTTCTGTAGCACTCGGTTCAGAATTTGGTGGCGGTTGGAGTTTTTGTTTTGGGATCTATCGCGGGTTTGTCCGTAAACCCAGCGGAAAAAGTGATAACGGAGATTGTACCCGTTTTCAACTGGGGGCTTTGCGCTATTCCGACCACTTGAAAGTCAGATTTGAATATGTTCTTCCGATGCCCTCGCGTGCTGGTGCCGTCGTCGATGATCAAAGCGACCACATCCTCGCGCGCACTTCGGCTGTGATAGACGATGTCTTCACCGAGCGACTCCGCCCAGGTGCCATAGCGATTCAAACGATCGCTAACCGTGCTGCCATCCGAACCTTTGTGCCCTGACCTCCCGGTTTTAACCAGATCGTTTAGATGATCTTTCGCGGCAGAGACCATTCCCGGACTTAGCTGCAAGGGCGGCGCAGGTTTGAGCGAGCGCATGAATGCGATTGCTTCGTCGAGCGGCGCCACGCCTTCATTGCTCACCAACACGAACCCATCCGGATAGTGAATTTCCCGGCCGTGGAAGTATTGTTTGAACTCCACCAGATACCTGGCGTAAGCAGATGGATCCGCGCGAGCCAGATTGATCTCGTCGATCGTTGCTTGCTCCAGCGTCGAGACAAGTAGAGACGCTGGCGCAGGCTTTGTGGGTTGAGCTTTGGCGGACTCGGAATCGGCGCGATTCTGCGCAACGTTTGCCGGCGCCGCCACAGCAACGAGAATCATCGAGACTATTGATAAGAAGATTTTCGCTTTCATCTGCCGGCAGAAGCTATTGCATCAGTATCTTGGAGTCAAGAGAGCAAGTAGGCAGTAGTAAGTAGTAAGTTTGTTTGTGGTTAGTTAGTTTTTCTACTGACTACTGTTCTGCTGAAGATCTTTTCTCGGCTGCGTATCTTTTCACCATCCTGCGGTAACAACGGAAGTCCAGCCACAAAAAACGGTCGACCAGTTAACGTGTAGATGCAGTTGGAGTACAACTTCAATCTCTACTGAAAAAACGGTCTTGGGTCTTTGGACTTTGGTCTTTGATTTCGGTTGGGCTGCTCTACCGCTTCGCGGTACTGGATTCATAAACCAAAGACCAGTGACCAAAGACCAGTGACCAAAGACTCCTGTAGCCATCCCCTTGCCGGAGCAACGCATCAATTGAGCAGTCAATCTGCAAGCCAACGCTCTTTGCGCGTTCTAGCCCCAGAGTAATCGGGAACAGAGGCTGAAGTTTGGTTTCTAAGCTTCAGGTCGTTCAAAATTTCGGTTTGTCGCACGTCACCATAGCGCACAATCGAGCGCGCGTTCGTTGTTAGGTCCGGACCAACCGGACATTTTCACAAGGAGCAAATCCATGCGTCGCAAGTTTTCTCTAAATCTCCTCGCTACTATTGCAGCTTCAGTCGTAGCGATGCTCGCGCTGGCCACTTTCCGGATGTTATCGCCGGGCGCGACTGTGCAGGCAGCCGTGACTCAAGGTGAAAGTGCCGGAGCGCTTCAGATTCTGGATCGGGCGGGCAATCCCAAAGCAATCTGCCCTTTGAAGCACACCGACGTAAGAGTTGAGATCAGCGGATTCCTGTCTCGGGTAAATGTCACACAGGAATTTGAAAACCCCTTCAAGGAAAAGATCGAAGCCGTTTACGTGTTCCCCTTGCCGGCAAACGCAGCAGTAGACGATATGACAATGGTTGTCGGCGAGCGCACGGTGCGCGGGAAGATTTTGCGGCGGGAGGAGGCGCAGGCCGTTTATGAAGCGGCGAAGTCCAGCGGACAGGTCGCAAGTTTGTTGAATCAGGAGCGTCCGAACATTTTCACCCAATCGGTCGCCAACATTCTTCCCGGCGAGAAGGTGAAGATCTCAATCAGTTATGTCGAGACGTTGAAGTATGAAACGGGTTCGTACGAATTTTCTTTCCCGATGGTAGTTGGCCCGCGCTATATGCCGGGTGCGGCCACTCGACAGAAGGGAAGCGGAACTTCACCTGACACGACCCAGGTTCCGGATGCTTCAATCATTTCTCCGAAACTGACGCCTGCGGGAATGCGCGCCGGGCACGACATCTCGATTGACATCATGCTCGATGCCGGAGTTCCGCTTGCGGATATCAAGGGGAAATCTCACGAGGTCGAGCTTGAGCGTTTGAACGCGCACAGCGCGCACATTCATCTGAAGAGCGAGGCGATGATTCCTAACAAAGATTTTGTTCTAACTTACGAGGTCGCCGGAAAAAACATTGAGGATGCTTTGTTGACTCATCGTTCTGACAAAGGTGGTTACTTCACGCTGATCCTGCAGCCGCCAGATCGAATTACGGCTGAAGACGTAACACCCAAGGAGTTGGTTTTCGTTTTGGATACCTCGGGCTCGATGAGCGGATTTCCCATTGAAAAAGCCAAAGAGACAATGAATCTCGCGCTTGCCGGCCTCTATCCCAGCGACACTTTCAATCTAATCACTTTCGCGGGTGATACGCGCATCCTCTTTCCGATACCGGTCGCAGCTACGCCGGCCAACTTGAAGAAGGCCCAGGCATTTCTTGACGGCAGCTCAGGTTCCGGCGGAACTGAGATGATGAAAGCGATCCAGGCTTCACTCGACGCTTCTGATTCGCCGGACCATGTGCGCATCGTTTGCTTCATGACCGATGGCTACGTCGGCAACGAAATGGAGATTATTTCGGAAGTGCAGAAACATCCGAACGCGCGTGTCTTTGGTTTCGGGATAGGTAGTTCCGTGAATAGGTTCCTATTGGACAAGATGTCCGAATATGGCCGTGGCGAAGTCGAGTATGTTGCGCTAAACGATGATGGGTCTGCGGCAGCGCGGCGCTTTCATGAGCGCGTGCGCAACCCGTTGCTCACGGACATCAGTGTGGACTGGAACGGAATTCCGGTTTCCGACATTTACCCCGAGCGCATTCCGGATCTGTTTGGCGCGAAGCCGGTGATTCTCACCGGGCGTTACAGCGGCGCCGGCAGCGGCGTGGTTCGTTTGAAAGGGAAAATGGCAGGCAAAGAGTTTGTGCGCGAGATTGCGGTGAATTTTCCCGAAGCTGAAACGCAGCACAATGTGCTTGCATCGCTCTGGGCCCGTCAGCGTATCGACGATCTGATGAGCAAGGACTACAGCGGCCTGCAACAAGGAGAGATGAAACCCGAACTGAAGGAGACGATAGCCAGCCTGGGCATCGAGTATGGCCTGATGACGCAGTTCACTTCTTTTGTCGCTGTTGAAGAAATGATTGTGACTGACGGCGGCCAGCCGCGACGCATTGATGTGCCGGTAGAAGTGCCGGAAGGTATAAATAGAGAAGCGGTTGATGATTTGCAAGACATGAGAGCGGGCAACCTTAGTTCATTCAAGCTAAACGCCGCTTACGCTAGAAAAACAGCAGCACCGAGGGTGGTGAGCCGTGGCGTCTTAAACGGAAAAGCGCAATCGGGAGCGGCTTCAGCGCCAATGGCCAGCGGTGGTGGTGCTGGAGTCGCTAGTACTGCGCTGCCGACGAATGCGCCAACAGGACTGTTTGTAATCGCAGATGCAGATCCGCGAGAGCCGGCGCGACTGCTCTCACCTGCGGAAAAGAAGCGCGCCGAACTGCAAGCCAAGTTTCACCCAGCAATCCTGGCAGTGGTTGATCGCTTGAAGAACAAAGGTGCTGCAAATATGGATGAAGTGAAGTTCATTCATGACGGGAAGGCCGAGATCCAGATTTGGCTGACTGAAAAGTCAGTCGAGAATTTGGCGAAGCTTAAAGAGCTTGGTTTCGAAGTTGTGCTCGATCCGAAGAGTGCAAAGCTCGTTATCGGCAGACTGTCGCTTGTGAAACTCGAGGCGCTGGGGGAGCTGAGTTTCGTCCGTTACGTATCACCTCAACTGTCTAACAACTAACAAGCGAACAGCAGGTGACACCTCACCCACCTGCTCGTCATGGCTTGCGAACCAGCTCGCAGCGTTTGGGGAATTCCTGAGCGCTGCGACTCTCCGCTTGTACTCCTGCATCCGCCTCAGTATCCAAAAAATTGAATTGGCCATGATATTTCGGATGAGAAGTCTTCGTTTAAAGCGTAAACCGAGCAAGCAGTAGCGGAATTACACAGACTTATCATCGAAGAATTTCCCTTGCGCTGCTGGAACGATAAATGCGTGAATGCGTGCTGATCCTTTTTTTGAATTTGCGTAGTGGTTTTCAATCTGATGACCGAGAACGTTCTCAGTAGCATCAAGAATTGCAGAATCTCACGCGGTTCTGCGACTCACCTCGAAAACAAACCTAATCCGGAGGCCATATGAGGAAAATTTTGTGCGCAAAAAGCTTTTTCGTGTTGGCTGTAGTTTTCTTGCTCGGTAGTATTTCCTATGCTCAATCAGGCAGATCCACGGTACGTGGTACGGTAAAAGATCAGCAAGGAAATGTAGTGGCTGGCGCTACTCTGACCCTTACAAATGCCGATCGAAACTTTAGTCGCACACAAACGACGACACAAGATGGGACCTACGTTTTCGGCGCAATACCTCCCGGCACATACTCTCTCGAAGTTGAGGCCCAGGGCTTCAAAAAGACGTCGGTAACGGGAGTAAACGCTCTGGTTGATACCTCAACCGACGCTGACATTGCTCTTGAAGTCGGAGCGGTTTCGGAGACGGTTAACGTAACAGCAGGCAGCGAAGCACCGCTTAACACGACCGATGCCACAATCGGGACAGCATTTGAAAACCGGCGCATCGAGCAACTGCCGCTGAACGCCCGCAACGTTGTCGGGTTGCTTTCGCTCCAGACCGGTGTCACTTCTTCGGGCTACGTTAATGGCGGGCGTTCCGACCAGGCGAATATCACCCTCGACGGTGTAGACATAAATGAGCAGCAGCGGGGTCTCGACGTGGTCACCGACGAAGCTTTCGCCAGCGTGTTGCGCTCAACGCCAGACAGCCTTCAGGAATTTCGCGTCATCACCACGAATCCCAACGCCGAGCAGGGTCGCTCATCCGGTGCGCAGGTTTCGCTGATTACCAAATCCGGCAGCAACGATTGGCATGGTTCGCTCTATCATTACCATCGCAATACCGTGACGACCGCCAACGATTTCTTTAACAACAAGGATGGGGTTGAGCGCCCGCAACTCCTGCGGAATATTTTTGGCGGCTCAGTTGGCGGTCCGGTCAAAAAAGACCGGGCTTACTTTTTCTTCACCTACGAGGGCTTCCGCGAGGCCACGGCGACTACAGTGCTTCGTGAAGTGCCGCTCCCCACACTCGGACAGGGCATCGTGCGTTATTTTACCGCGAACGGTTCCAGCGACGGGAGCTGCCCTGCAGGCACACCAGCGGGCGTCAACTGTCTGACCGTGGCTGAGATCAATAACGCTTACACAGCAGCCAATGGCGTGTCTCCGGGCGTTAACCCGGCAGCGCTTAGCGCACTGGCCGCAGCCGCAGCGCGTTACCCCGCCAATGTTTTTACCGGCGTCGGTGATGGTCTTAACACGGCCGGTTTTCGTTTCAATTCCACGGCGCCCTCAAAGTTGAACACCTATATCGGCAAACTCGACTTTAACCTTACTGACCGGCAAACGCTCTTCATTCGCGGAAACTATCAGCAGGATCTGGTGACGAAAGCGACCTCCTTCGCTACCGACTGTAGCGACCTGGTCCAGTGCTTCCCGGATACCCCGCGACTCCAGCTTTGGAATCATCCCAAGGGAATCGCTGTAGGCCACACCTGGACCGCATCAAACTCGCTGATAAATAGGTTTACGTATGGTTTCACGCGTGCTGCCTTTACAGATGGCGGCGACTCGACCGCTAACTCGATCACCTTCCGCTTTATTTTCAATCCGACCGGTTTCAAACGTACGCTTTCGCGGGTGACGCCGGTGCATAACTTTGTCGACGACCTTTCGTTGATCAAGGGCAACCATACGTTTCAGTTCGGCGGCAACGTCCGACTTATCACGAACAATCGCGACTCGTTTGGCGCCGCCTTTGACAGCGCGGTGACCAATCCCTCTTTTTACGACGGATCAGGCGGCTCCGTAACGCGCATCGATCAGGGCGGTGGTTTGTATAGCGGGAACATTTTCCTGGCACCTGCCAACAGCACGAATCTTCGCGATGCCTTGACGGCAGTTATCGGCCGCTTCTCTCAATACAGTGCAAACCTCCAATACGACCCTAACGGCAAACTTGAGCTGACCGGCACACCCTCAACTCGGGCTTTCGCAACCCAGGAATATGAATTCTACTGGCAGGACTCCTTCCGCGCGAGACCCAACTTTACTCTTTCTTACGGAGTGCGCTGGTCAACCTCCACTCCTGTCTACGAAAAGAATGGCGTGCAGGTCTCACCAGTCCAGAGTTTGGGCGACTACTTTGATCAACGAAGGGCCAGCGCCCTCGCCGGCGTCCCGCTCACCACTCCAATCACGCTCGACAAATCGGGCAAGGCCAACGGCAGAAAGGGCTACTACGATCAGGATTGGAACAATTTTGCGCCCTCGATAGCCTTCGCCTGGTCGCCGGACTTCGGCAACAACGCCTTTGGCAAACTAGTTGGGCGAAATAGCAAGAGCGTCGTACGCGGCGGCTTCCGCACCACCTATGATCGTATCGGTAGTCAGCTTGCCGTCAACTTTGATCTCAATTCCGCGCTTGGTTTCAGTTCGAGCCAAACAGTTGCGGCCAATACCTTCAATGTTAGCGATCGCCAGGGACCGCTGTTCCCAGGTTTTAACGCCGATCCCCGCACCTTCCCGGGTCTGGTCGGAAATCTTCCGAGCCAATTGATCTTTCCATTAACGACGCCGTCTGACGAAGCATTCCGAATCGAATCATCGCTCGACGACACCCTAACCACGCCCTACAACTTCAGCTTAAACCTTTCATACGGTCGTGAGTTGGGGCATGGGCTCTCGTTTGAAGCCAGCTACGTCGGACGCTTTGCCCACAAATTGCTCGCTTCCCGCGACATCATGCATCTCAACAACCTCAGGGACCCGGCCTCTGGAATAACCTGGTATGAGGCGATCAATAAGCTGATCGATCACCGCTACAAGCAAACACCCATCAATGATATTCCAACGCTCCCATTCTTTGAGAATCTCTTCCCCGGGGTTGCAAACTTCGTTTTGGGCGACCCCTCGCTTACCAACACACAGGCGGTTTACATTTTGCTGGCGCAAAGCGGTGTCGGCATGAGCGGCCCCTGCACCAATACGGATCCCTGGTGCGGATTTAATATCACTGACTACACTTTCATTCAGACTTTCCTGGATGATCAGCCGGTGGCAAAGTTCAATAACTCGTTTTTCCACCCGCAATATGCCGCCCTATCAACCTTCGGTACGATTGCACGCTCCAACTACAACTCGGCGCAATTCAGTCTTCGGCAGCGTTTTCACAACGACATCACTTTCGACCTCAACTACACTTACGGGCACTCGCTTGATAATGCTTCCGGGCTACAAGCGTCTACCTCTTTCGGCACTGCATTCATCGTCAATGCGCTCGATCCCGACGCGAATTACGCCAGCTCCGACTTCGACACGCGGCATATCATTAACGCAAACTGGTTAGTCGGATTACCCTTCGGCCGTGGTAAGCGTTTCGGCGGCAACTCGAACAGCATTGTCAACACTATCCTTGGTGGCTGGCAAAACACAGGTATTTTCCGCTGGAACTCCGGGACGCCAACCGGCGAACCATTCCAGGCTGATCGCTGGGCCACAAACTGGAATGTGCAGTCAAACATGGTTCGCACTTGCGCTGCCAATTCGTCACCAACGCGAACCGGACAGCCGAACCTCTTCCGCGATCCGCTCGCGGTTTTCAGATGCTTCCGCGAGCCGCGCGCCGGTGAGGTTGGCGATCGCAACGTCCTGCGGGGTGAGGGCTACTTCACTCTCGACCTGGGCATGGCTAAGACTTTCAACCTGCCCTGGGAGGGACACTCCATCCAGTTCCGCGCCGAGATATTCAACCTCGCCAATACCCAGAAGTTTGCTAACAACAGCTTGCTTGGCTTTGGTCTTCCGGTCGATCCGTTCCTGCTGTCCGCCGCGGACGCCGCAAACGAGATCCCCGACAACTTTGGAAACTACACGGCCACGCAAACACCACTCAACGAAACCAAGGCTGGACGCATTTTGCAGTTTGCGCTGCGTTACCAGTTTTAACTTTTCGCGAAGGCCAGCGTCGTCGTGAAATTCAAATCGGGGCGGGGAATCAATCCCTGCCCCGATTTCTTTTTCAGCAGTCAGTTGCTTCTGGAGGGTTCAGGGGGTTTTCTCGGCGAGCTTCTTGAGCTTTTGCGCGTCTTTATTGATAAGACTGCTGAATTCGATGACGGTTTCAAGTTCCCGGCTTGCTTTTGCCGCCTGCTCAACATCAACCACGGCCGGATTCATAAAAATTGGGCTCTTAACGAAACTCATGATGGAACCATCGAGCGCAAGAAGATTGGCCTTCAGAGTCGCCGCGTCCTGGCTCTTCTTGTAGCTGGGACTCTTTTCACTGTCCCTCGGATCTGGTTTTAAGAGACGCAAGTTTTCTTTCATGCGATTGGCTCGCAGCTTGATCTCGGCTGTAACCTCGGCGACTCTGCCGTAGTCAGGCGAAGCCGCGGGCATCGTCGCTGCCATCATCTTGTTATTGACAACTTGTATCTTTTCGTAATCTTCGGAGATCTGGGCCAGGGCCAGTTTTTCTTGTTCCGGTGTGCGCACTTTGGCGGCCGCGCGTTCCATTTCCGTTATTTTCATTTGTCGTTCGCGAATGCTTGGCTGGCGCGCCATCTCCGGCACGCTGCCACCCGTCGGCGATGGCCTGGCCGTCCCACTGGGCGATGCTCCCGATGTCTGGGCGCTGATGGCAGGCGCAATTAGCAGCGAAATTGTCGCGGCAAGCAACACTAAGCGAATAACTGAGCTTGATGATTTTGCAGAAAAGCTTCTCATAATCGCCCTCCTGGGTTGGAGTGATAGTTGGTGCGGGAGTGGCGGTAGTATAGTTGCGCCCGAAGCCTTTTACAATTGTTTGGAATTGTTCCCGGCAATCGAGTTCACCAGGGATTTTGTCGTCGCCAAAAGGAATAAATCACAGTCAGGCACAGCGTCAACCAGGCCAGCCCCTCGCCGATAGCTGCCAACACATCGCTCAGGTAATGAGCTCCCAGATACATCCGGCTGAATCCAACGATAACGATCAAAGAAACCGTGGCGAGCAGAATGAATACACGCCAGCGCCAGTTTTTGGCTTTGGAAAGAAGATAAGCGGCGATCACGCCATACAACACGGTGGCCGTCATGGTGTGCCCGCTGGGAAAGCTGTAGCTCGAAAGTGTCAGCAGCGGATCAGGGAAAAGAGGCCGAGGGCGGTGAAATATATACTTGAGTAGTTTGTTTAGTAACCCGCCACCCGGAACGGCCGTCACCAGTGCAACGAGCCAGTAAAAGTGCCGGCGCCGAATCAAATAGAGTCCGAAGGCAATCGCGATACAGGCGCCAATCGCCGTGGATCCGAACAACGTCGCGACAAACATTGCTTTTGTCAGCAGTGGTGTCGCATGCGAATGGAGCCAGTTGCTCAGCTCGATATCGGTAGTCGTTATCGGTTCGTGATTGACGATGTCTTCAGATATCTCACACAGAATGAGCGTCATTGTGGCAAAGACAACTACGCCAACAACGGGAGGCAACCAGACGAAGGTTTTTGCGGCGGGCGTTTTCATGAAGCAGGACGGTCATTTCCTGTCTGCAATCAGACTTTAGTCCAGCCCTCGGGCGTGTGATGAAAGCGTTCACTACTCGCAACTTTGAACTGCTCATGCGCCGCTTGCCATCCGAAACGTTCTATCGTGATATCCGGGCGGTCAACTCGGATTACGTTGAACGAATTTTCTTCGCCACGGCCGCGATCGGAAACTGCGGTGCCTGCCTGCACCACCAGCGCCGAGTGTCCTCTAATCTGGTAGCGCGTCGCGCTGTGAGTTGTGTGACTAACATGGAGATGGCCGGCTAGAAAAAGATCGGCGCCGCAACTCGCCAGCACTGTCATCGCCATCCGCGCCCGTCCCACTAAGTCACGTTCATCATGCCCGTCGGGAAGATCAAACGGGTGATGCGTGACGATGATTCGCACCACCGCCGGATCAAGCTCACAAAGTCGCTCGCGCATCCATGCCAACTGTCCTTTGTTAATGCGACCGTTTTTGATCGTCAGCGAGCGAGCCGTGTTAACGCCCACAACCGCGATTTCCTCGTCGAGATAAAACGGTCGTAAGTCGCTGGTAATGTAACGGCGGTATTTGGTCAGCGGTTGGGCGAGGCGCGCGAACACGTTATGCAAGGGAACATCGTGATTGCCCGGCACGATCAACTGTGGCTTTGGCAGGCGGTCGAGAAAAGCCTTTGCTTCCGCAAATTGATGCGAGCGCGCACGCTGCGTTAGGTCTCCGGAAACAGCAACGAGGTCGGGATTGATTCGAGTAATCGCGTCAATCAACGGAGTTACCACGTGAGCGTTGACGCGCCCAAAATGCAAATCAGAAAGATGGACTATCGAGCGCATAGATTGTCTAAGAGTTTTTCCCGTGCACGCCTGGCGGAGCCAGCACTCGTAGCGCTCCCGGCCTGACGCGATAATGAAGTGGCGGCGCTATCCTGGTCACTTCGCCATCGAGCGCCACTCGCATATGTTGATGCCTGGTCTCGATCCAAATTTCTTTCGTGCAAAGTGAAACAAAATCTTTCTGCTGATGCAGTCCACCGAAGAGTGCGCGCAACGCCAGGCGAATGAGTCCCAGCCGGCCCGTCCGATTTGTCATGTAAAGACTTAACTCGCCCTTGTCGAGACACGCTCGAGTGCCAACGCTCAGGGTTTCCATTTCGTATTCGTTGTTGCCTATAAAGACAAACGGTGTTCGGCTTCTCAGTTCTTCGCCGTCAACACCGATGCGGACATTGAGAAACGGGTAGCGCCGCAGGACGGCAAGCGCGGCCCAAACGTACGCGGGCCACTTGCCCCAGCCAAGTTGTTGTTGCTTTTCGCGGGCGCGTACGATGCTCGGGTAGAGGCCCAGGCTGGAATTGTTGATGAAGAGGTGTCCATTAACTTCACCCACATCAACCGTGGTGACGTGTCCCGCGCCGATCGTTTCGATTGCAGCTTCGAGCTCGAGTGGGATGCCCAGGTCTTTGGCGAAATGGTTCATCGTCCCAAAGGGCAACACGCCCAACAGTTTGTTTGACTTAAGGACCACCGCGGCCACTGAACTTATCGTGCCGTCGCCCCCTCCCGCGACAATCGCGTCTGCGTCGCCACCTACCGCTTGTTGCGCCAGCGCGATCACTTCAGCACCGCTTTGAGCCAATGATATTCGTGCGTCCAGGCCCGCGGCTTTGAAGGCTGCCGCGAGCGTGTTTTGAATTTCTTCCTCGTGGCCAGGGCCCGAATGACTATTAACAATCACTTCAATTTTCACTTCGCGCATAGTAGAGCAAACTTGTTCCGAAACCGTAGCGCATCCTTGCGGCGTTCGCGAATGGTTTCGGCTATACTCCGTTCACCGCATATGTCAAAAAGTTTCCATTCTATAAATTTGTTGGCCATCGCCCATGAATCGATGATCGAGCAGGGCTTCGCGCCCGAGTTCCCGGATGCTGCCGAAAGGGAAGTGCGCGGCATCGTAGCTCGCTCGGCTCCTGCTCCTGACAAGTCGGTAAGGGATCTTCGCGAGTTGCTATGGTCTTCAATCGACAACGAAACTTCTCGCGATCTCGATCAGGTTGAGTATGCCGAGACACTTGCCGGCGGCGACGTCAGGTTGCTGGTTGGCATTGCCGATGTTGACGCGCTTGTTTCGCAAGGCTCGGCAATCGACCAGCATGCGGCAGCAAACGGCACTTCCGTCTACACGGGCGTGAAAACCTATCCGATGTTGCCGGAGGAATTGTCGACCGGTTTGACTTCGCTTAACCCCGGCGAGGATCGCCTGGCAGTAGTTACAGAAATGGTCCTGGCCCATGATGGTAATGTGAAGCACACCGACGTCTATCGCGCTTTACTGAAAAACCAGGCCAAGCTTTCTTACGAAACAGTTGGCAATTGGTTAGACGGGAAAACGGAACTGCCCCAGAGCGTCGCGAATGTGCCGGGACTTGAAGCGCAGATTCGTTTGCAGTTTGAAAGTGCGAAAGACCTGGGCGAAATCAGGAAGGAACATGGGGCTTTGGAGCTCGGCACTATTCAAGCCTCGCCGGTAGTCGACGAGCATGGCAAAGTAATGGAGCTTGCCGTGAGCGAGCAAAACAGCGCGAGGGATCTTATTGCTAATTTCATGATCGCTGCGAACGTTGCGATGGCCCAGTTTCTCGAAGCGAAGGGCCTCGCAACCTTGCGCCGGATTGTGCGCACGCCTAAATACTGGTCGCGCATCGTGGAAATTGCTGCCGAGTCTGGCGAAAAACTACCCGACACGCCGAATTCGCGAGCGCTCGCTGAATTCCTCGAGAGGCGTAAGCACGCGGATCCGCTTCACTTCCCCGATCTTTCTCTGGCGGTGGTGAAGTCGTTAGGTCCAGGCGAATACGTGGCACAATTAGCTGACGAAGAAGGCGAAGGACATTTCGGACTGGCGGTACAGGACTACACGCATTCAACCGCGCCCAACCGCCGGTTCCCGGATTTGGTAACGCAACGGTTGGTTAAGGCCGCGCTGGTGAGTAAGCCCGCGCCGTATTCGTTCGCCGAGTTGAAACAAATCGCTGCGCATTGCACCGAGCGAGATGCCGCAGCGCGTAAGGTCGAACGCAAGCTGCGCAAGGTGGCTGGGGCAATGTTGTTACGCGACAAGATTGGTCAGGAGTTCAACGCTATTGTCACCGGCGTCTCGGACAAAGGCACGTTTGCGCGCGTCCTGTCACCGCCAGTTGACGGCCGGGTGATGCGCGGGGAGCGCGGGCTAAGAGTAGGCGAGAAGGTTCCCGTTCGTTTGCTGTCAGTTGAACCGGAACGCGGCTTCATCGACTTCGCACGAGCATGAAACAACAGGGGCAGGAGCAGGAAGTTCGAGCGCGAGGCGTTCCCTGTCCTCGGTTTTTAATCTCGGGGATATCAAGACGAACGGCGAGACTCCAACGTCGTTTCACCAGTAGTTGAGTTGAGACTTACGATTCGTCTGTTAGGTCGCGCATCCTGCTCCTGCTCCTGCTCCTGCTCCTTGCGCCGCTCAGCCCTGCCCTTCTTGACCTCTTCGAGTTGAACCATATAATGAAATCCCAGTGTGGCGGGGTAGCTCAGATGGTTAGAGCGTGGGATTCATAACCCCAAGGTCGGCAGTTCGATCCTGCCCCCCGCTACCAATTAAATCAACTACTTACATCACCCCAAACATGCTCGCACTATGCCGCTGCCACACTCGTTGCCACACTTGAATCGAATTGGACAACATTCGCCTCGTCATTGTGGCAAAGCAGTTCGAGAGCCTTTCGCCTCTGTTCTACAGTCGAGTGCGTGTAATCGTCCGTTATGTCTTTAGGCTGATGACCGAGCAGATCACGACGGACTGTTTTGTTCACACCCCTCTCTTCAAGCTTTGAGTTGAACCAATGCCGTAACGTGTGGAACGTTATTCCATCCCGTGCGTATTGGCCGTACTTCAAGCCAGCGGCGGTACACCCGGAGGCGAAACCCTTCTTAACCTCCTTCAACATCTTGTCCGCCTTGGGGCTTGGGAAAATGTACTTTCCAATCGTTACATCCGAAAGCTGATGCACTACGACAGATTTGGCGATCGAGTTTAGTGGCACAACTCGGGGCTTCCCGTTCTTACTTTGGGCCACGATAATGCAGTCCGTAGGCACCTCGATCGAGTCCCCTGAAATCTCGAACCATTTGGCCTGTTGCTCAAGATTGACGTGATCTCGTTCGAGTCTGCACAACTCGCCAAGTCGTAGGCCGGTGTGCAGATCGAACAAAACGATAGGTCTTAATCGTGCGTTGCGTCCAACCAATCCATTCTCGATCAATCGTGCTTCCTTCTGCGCGTCCAGGTTGCAGCGTCGCTTATTTCGCGCTTTCAGCTTCTTGCGAACTGCCGGCGGGATGCCACTGACCGGATTCACTGTAGCAACGTTCTCTCCTATCGCCATCTTGAATATGGATGAAAGTAAGCTCACCTCCTTATGAACTGTCACGGGACTGCGCATCCTACTGGCTGGAGCCACTTGTCGATGCCGTTTCACCATCGTTCCTAAACGCTGATTGATGAACGATGCGCATTGCATTGGCGTGATTTCATTGAATCGTTTACTTCCAAAATACTCACAGAGCATTTCGCATCGGAACTCGTCGTGAAGCCACGACACTTTATTCTCTCTTGAGTATTTCAAATAAACGTCAGTGACAAAGCGACTAAATTGATCGAGCCCGCTAGTGTTTAGGCCCGGGCCTTGGCGTACCTTGCGCCTTTCTTCCACCTCAAGATCCTTTGCTTCTGTCTTGCTGTTGGCGGTTGGAAGGACGCCGTAATATAACTGGTTAGCTACCATGAACTGATAGTGCCAGCTTTCTCCGCGTTTTCTCACTGTCATGCTTCGTTCCTTTCTGCGAACAGGTTGCAGTCTGGGTCGAAGCGGGAGCATCCTATCATTAAGTTATGTTCCGGGACGGGGCTTTCTTTGGCCCCTGCCGCTTTTGCTTTTTCTTGAGCTGCTTCGGAGTTCTCGCCCATACCAGCACAGCCTCCGGCTCAAAAACGATCAGACCATTCAAATCGCAGTAGGGAATCGGGTGTTCCGTTTCACCCGCATGCGCTTCTTCAATGAGCTTGTCGATGTAGCCCCGGGAACAGTCGAACAACAGCCGCACTTCGTTAATTGTGATGAACTTTTTGGCCATTGCTCGCGCAATCGTCTGACCGTACTTTTCGTCCTGATCAACCCTGAGTGGTAGTTGATCTCTCATTCTTTCGTACACTTCTCTTGCGATTTGCTCAATACACTCTGTTGGGATCTGAATAGTGATGCGCGACAAATCACTTAACAAGTTCGAGTCCATCTCTTCTCCTTAATCGTCTGAGGAACAGACCTTACCGTTCGGTTTCGCCATTCCAAACAACGTTAGCGGGCCGCCAAGTTCAGCACCTCCACATTACGTTTGTCTTTCTCCGTCCATAAGGGGGCCGTAGTCATTTATTTTCACCCCAAAAGTAGTATGGCCGACATACCTCCTCCAGGTCAGCACTTGTGAAAATGAATAGTTGCGGTCAACCTCACAGGTCGGATTGAATCACTTTCGGGTCTGTTGGGCTATAGATACTATGTACTTATTTTTAAGCCTAAGTAGGTTTGGCGACATAACCCTTCATCCATCCAGCACTCTAAAAATGTGTAGTCGGTCAAACTCACTGGGCGGATTGAATCACTTGCAATTCTGTTTTGATAGGTCGTGATGTACTTTATTTTTGCGCCAGCTGTCGCTTCTCAAGAGTAGCAGCCCACTCTCAGCTTTCAGGTCGTCGTAACTTCAATCTGACGAGCAAGTTTTGTGTACAGTGGTCACGAATGTGGCTGTGACAACCGCGAAGATTTATTTCCAGGCGCAGACTTACGTTCGGATCGTTAGCTTGAGCGACCGTTGCTCGGCTTAGCGAGCTTATTGAACCGGCAAGAGTGCTTGTCCACAATCAATTTATTGACAATACTGATCATCGACTATAACCTTCCACCGCTCTCGCACATCCTCATCTGGAGGAAGAATGGCTCCCACTCTTCACCTCGACAAAATACGAGAAGTAACTCAAGTTTCGGTAGGAAAGGCCAAACAATTGATGGAGACGTGCGTTTGGTGCCTTCTTAGTTGCAAGCACTCTAATGGCTTATCGATGCGTGTGGTTGAGGGTAATGACCACTCCTACCTGGTCACTTGGCGTGACGATGAGATCGACGAGGATGCAATTGTTCGTAGCTATAACAAGGATGACGCCACTGAAGCGGGAGCCGAAGCAATAGCCTTTTTAGTTTCTATCGACCGAACGCCTTTTACTGCAGTCGAAAGAGCTATCACGACCACAGGAATTGATTATTGGCTCGGATACAAGGAGAATCCAAATAATCCATTTGAAAGAGCTGGACGACTGGAAGTTTCCGGGATATTAGTTGAGAACCCAACCAATAAAGTCAGTACGCGGGTGACTAAGAAGCTAAAGCAGACTGAACCAACAGACCACACATTCCCGGTTCACATTATTGTCGTGGAGTTTAGTGAACCTTATGCAACGATGGTCTTGAAACCATGACAACGGTGAATGACTTACACCCTCAAGCAATGGATTTAGCCGATTCGGCTTTTAGTTATCGGCGGAAGGGTGATGACGAGCAAGCCAAGCGGTTTTTTCTCGAAGCACTAGAGCTTGAGCGCCAAGCTGCCGAATTACTCCCAGCGACAGAGGACTCCGAGCCTTCTAGGTCAATCTTGTACAGGAGCGCTGCTTCTCTCGCGTATAACGGGGATGCTTTCGATGAAGCGGAGCGATTGATTGCTTATGGTCTGATAGGTTTTCCTCCGCCTGAAATAAAAGAAGAACTGAAGGACTTATACGAGAACATTAATTTCAAACGACACTTGCATCAACAAGGAATCGTTCTGAGCAAAAATTCCTTGACAATGACACTCTATGGCAATGCTACCTCGTACGGAGGAACATCCGTTGAGCCTTTGATCTTAAGGGTGGAGAAAATCACCGCACTGTTTTATCGAACGGTAGAGCGATTATTAGGGCTTCAATACCGCATTAGCGGTAACACTAAAAAGGAAATTAAAGACACCTATGGTTTGTACGTTAACGCCTTTGCGCCCGCTAGTTTTGCCGTTGCATTTCAAATAGGAGCGCCCGAAATTCAACCCTTGTTATTTGCAGACTATGAGCAAGAGCGAAATCGAGTCGAGCCGGATGAAGTGATTGAAGAAGTAATGAAGTGTCTTGAGATCATCGAAAGCGCCAAACCTGACAGGCTCAAAGAACGAATCCCCGACTTGACCTACTATCAAAACTTTGTGGGCATCGCCAAAGAAATCGCTCCTGACGGCGATGAAATTAAGCTTGTTGGATTTAATACTCTAAGAAGCGGTGAAGACTGGCCCGTAGCGCTCCGAAAGAGACGAGACCAAATTAAGGACACTTTTGCTGTCGTTGAGGCGACGCCCGCTGCCCAAGTTTCTCACACAATCTTGACAGGAATCTTAACCTTTGCCAATTCGCCCCCGGGCAAGACTCACGGAAGTGTGAAGTTAATCGACGCCGATACGATGCTTCATCGCATTCGGGTTCCCATCGCTTTGATGAAAGACATTGTTCAGCCCTACTACGAAGAAAGAGTCATCGTTACTTGCCATTCAAAAAACAACACGCTTTTCTTAGATGACATTGTTAGAGCTACATAGGTTTTCTCGGTTTCTGCCCTAGAGGTTGTTAGGACTAAAATAGTGGTTGCTTGGCTTGCTGATGCATCTATCTCACTCAAACGCTACGGTTAATTGTCGATGCTAGAGTCTGCACAGATTCTGAACACTGCTCTTCTTCTAGCTGCAATAGTCGTGGGAGCTTTCTTGGCTTCCGTCTGGCTGCGAGACAGAAGAAGACAGGCAGAAGACGAGAAAGCAAATCGAGAGCGCCAGGCACAGTTCCTTGAAGAGGAGAGAAAAGAACGTTCGAGGTTGGCGGAAGAGGAAAGGGAGCTTCGTGAACGCCAGCTACGGCAACAAGAGGATCTAATGTATGAGCAACGACGAATGCAGGAGCGAATAATCGAAGAACAACAGCAGAGGTTGGAAGAATATGAAAAACGAAGAGGGGAGGAGCTTAAGCACCAAGAGAAAATTGCTGAACAACAATCCGCAGGAGCGGGAACAGGAGGCTATATCTTTTTAGATTTACCCGACGATCAGCGCCCTCTATTCCATGATTTATTAAAGGGGTTTGAAGAATACGCACAATTGAAGGGTTATCAAGTTTATTTCTCAATTGACGCTACATATACTCATAAAATCGCTTTTAAATTCACCTTGGCAAACGATGTTATCAATGTAAGCCCTGAAAAAGTCAAAGCAGATTTCAGAGAATACATAGACAAAGTACAGCACGGAGAACCAATAGAAGATTTGCCTATAGTCCTTTCCGTTGAAGATCATAATTTGCTGTTAGCAACTATGAAGAACAGAATTAACTTTTTGCAGCACAATTACAATCTAAAAAAGAACGCGGTTGAGTTTTACGAAGGGATGCTCAATAACTTTTCAGCTTCAAGATTGCTACCTGCTCCTAGCGTGGTAGTTCAAACCGGGGGAAGTATGGACTCACGAAACTACAACGCAACAAACTCTTCACGCCTGATTCAAGGTGAAAGTAACGAGTACGCCGACAATTCTGTCGATGCAAGCATCAGAATTGCCAACTCTTTCAATGAAAGGAAAAATCAAATCGAAAGTATTGCTCGACTGATAGAGATTCTGAAGGCAGATGAGCAGCTTGCTACCTCTCATAAAGAAAGAGCGATCACGAATCTTGAAAAAGTGAGCGATGAACTATCGGATGAGGAGCAACCTGATAAATCTAGAGTCAAGAAATGGCTTGAAAAGGCAAAGACAAGCCTTGAACTTTTGAAACTTGGTAAAGCGGGAGTTGAAACCGCAATTGAGGTTTATAAGTCATTCGGATTCCCCGACATCTCATCGCTCAATCTGCCGGGGATTAGCTAGATCGGTCTCAATACTTTTAGTCGAAAACGTTACAGCCTCGGTCTGGCCTAGCGTAAAATGCTTCCTCTTGTTGAGGGAACTATGCACTTCACATATGTAGATAATTCCAATGTTTTCCTTGAAGGACAACGAGTATCGGCTGTTCGGAAAGGAATGGCAACGAATATCATTGATGCAATGAATAGAGACATTAAGGATTTCTCATGGCATATGGATTACGGAAAGTTACATGAGTTCCTTTGCGGCACGGATGATTGTGAAATTGGCTGCGCCAAGCTTTGGGGATCTCCGCCGCCGAGCGATTCCTTTTGGAAAATGGTCGAGAGAAAAGGTTTCCAAGTAACCACCTATGAACGGTCTTTTGCCGGGAAGGAAAAGAAGGTTGATGTAGGAATTGCCTACCAAATGACAAAGGATGCCTTCAAGATTATTGACAAGGATAAAGACGAAATCAATTTGGTTGCCGGTGATAAGGATTACGTCCCGATGGTAGAGGATTTGGTCAAAGAAGGATACAAGGTCGTGGTTGTATTCTGGAATCATGCCGCCCCCGAACTTAAGAGCGTAGCTTCAAGTTTTGATTCGCTCGATACTCACATTGATTTCCTATCTCGGTGAACGAATTAACAAGACTCGTAGCCTCTGTCGGGCCTTCCGATCTCTTTTGAACCTTCTGCCCCAAGTGCCTTGTAGAGAGTGCCAGCCCAAACACCATCGGCATTTGATCGTTCCTACTACTGTTTCCCACGACTTCAATACCTGTGTCGCAGCGCGCGCGAGCTATTAGTTTTGACCTTTACTGGGAATGAGGTAACAGTCTTTCGGGCTCGACGCCCCCCTCTCCTCATCGACGCTCCCCCCTCGCCCTGGCCTCACCTTCTCCCGCTCTTTAATTGCTTGTCCCGCACATTTTCGATCCACTCCCCCAAGCTGACAACGCAGCGCCTTGCACAGGGCGTTAAGCGTTTCGAGTAACAATTCCTTCACCGTATTGCACTGATATTTTCTAAGGACGTTTGGATGAATGTCTGACTCCTGCGTGACTCTGTAGGGAGGCCAGCCGCGTTAGATATCGGAGTAGCATCCGCCGCCTCAGATAGCTTTTGATAATTCTCATTCTGGAAAGCTATCGCCTATCAATCTTTCATCCATCCGCTAACAGCGAAGCCCGCAAGAGCTACGAACTCTCACGGGCTTCTAAGAACACAACTCGATTCAACGGTTAAGGAGAATATCGAATCATGTCCAACCCGAACTTTACCACCTTACTAGACGAAGCCGTCAATAAGCCCGGCAGCATTATGAAAGCCTACACCGCCTTTCATAACTACTCGCTGGGCAATCAGATTCTGGCAATGGTTCAGTGTCAGATGAGAGGGATTGAACTTGGGCCAATCAACACTTTTCCAAAATGGCAGGATCTTGGCCGCCACGTAACGAAGGGCGCGAAGGCATTAACCCTGTGCATGCCTGTAACGATCAAAAGAAAGGAGACGAATGACAATGGCGAGCAACAGGACTGTAGTTTCACGACGTTTGTTTACAAGGCCCGCTGGTTTGCCCTGGCCCAGACCGAGGGGAAGGAACTCGATCTGCCGCAGATACCAAGCTGGGACATCGCGACGGCGCTGTCCGCGTTGAAAGTTGAACAAATCACTTTCACAGCTACTGATGGGAACTTGCAAGGTTACGCCCGAAAGCGATCAATCGCCGTCAGCCCGATCGCACAGCTTCCACACAAGACACGGTTTCACGAACTGGCCCATGTAATGCTCGGCCATACATCGGAAGCAGATTTTAACGATGCCGAACGAACAGCGAAGAATCTGCGAGAGGTCGAAGCGGAATCAGTAGCGCTGCTCTGTTGTGAAGCTCTCAACCTGGAAGGGGCTGAGTTTTGTCGAGGCTACGTTCAAGAGTGGCTAAAGCGCGCGGGCAACACGGCGATACCTGAAAGAAGCGCACAGAAGATCCTCCGGGCCGCTGATCAAATCCTCAAGGCTGGAATCCCTGCCTAACGGAATCCCGCAGCCTTTAACCGGGTTGCCGGAATCCCTTCTCGATGCAAGCGGAGAAAGTATGACCTACCTAATTAGACAGGATGCAGCTACAGAGATCGCCATTCAAACCGTACTGGATAGTCTCGACAGCCCTCATAGCCGGCGCGCGTACGAACGACACCTGCGGCGGTTCTTTGCATGGCACCAAGTAAGCGGCCATCCCGTATTTAATAAAGCCATCGTGCAGCGGTATGCGGCTGAGCTGCGCGAGTCTGGACTCTCCGCGGCAACAATCAATCAGCGGTTGTCTGCAATACGCAAGCTCGCCGGCGAGGCTGCGGACAACGGCGCATTAGACGCTCAGTTAGCAAATGGAATCAGAGCAATCAAGGGTATCCGGCAAGAAGGCACGCGCACGGGTAATTGGCTGACCAAAGAGCAAGCACAAGAGATGCTGAGTGCGCCAGATACTCGGACTCTTAAAGGGCTGCGCGATCGTGCGATTCTCGCTTTACTGATCGGCTGTGGTCTACGCCGGGCGGAAGCTTCCGGCATGACCTTCGGTCATATTCAACAGCGGGACGGTCGATGGGTGCTGGTTGATATTATAGGCAAGCGAAATAAGATCCGATCCGTGCCAATGCCTAACTGGACAAAGCAAGCCATCGAGGAATACGCGAAGGCAGCCGACTTGGTAGAAGGGATTGTGTTCCGCCCGGTTAATAAGGCGGGACGAATGGCCGGCGAACGAATGAGTGAGCAAGCAATCTATAACGTGGTCGGCCAATATGCAGAAGCCCTGAGCCTCGGCAACATTGCTCCACACGATCTCCGCAGATCGTTTGCCAAGCTCGCACACAAAGGAGGATCCGGGATCGATCAGATCCAGCTAAGTCTCGGACATGGGTCGATTCAAACTACTGAGCGGTATCTCGGAACAGAACAGGATCTGACCAACGCACCCTGCGACCATCTTGGCTTGAGACTGTAGGATCCGTCCTTTTGGTGGCGAGGCAGTCGGGCGTGGGCTCACAGTCCTCATATTAGACTGGATTTGTAAGGTGTTAGCCTGGCTCTTGCCACTTATCCCTATGAAACTTCCGCCAGTTCCGCCACTCGTTCGCTTGATTTTGTTGAGTGTTTCTAATGAAGTGTTCCCAGTTTCGCCATGTGGCGAACACCCTACTTAGGGCGATAACCTCTTCACTGACCTTGCCCTTCTATAATCTCGATACGTAGGTGTAGCCCAGCGTCGGCCATAGTTCCAGCCTGGAACTTTGCCGCACGAAGTTCGACCACGTACGAGTCATCGGAGGGAGGTCGAAATACGGTGGTTTTCAGCGCGTCTAATAGGCGCTTGAGCAAGTTGTCCAGGTCAGGCCCCATTGAACCGGGAGCGGCGTATTTATCAAGTGGGAGGAAAAACGTCACACCGAGCCGACACGGGCCAAGTATAAGCGGCCAATCCGCTGTGGCTTCTGCGATATTGCTTTCCCATTTGGCGACAGCGGTTGGGCGTCTTCCTCTGTAGGGTTTGCAGAAGGGCTCGCCCCAGATGTGTGTGCTGAGCATGGCGACCGAAGCATCTAGCGGGTTTTCTGTTGGCGGTATTCAGCGGCCTTCTTCTGTAGGTTCAGAAACGAATAGCGCTGAGAACTCACGATTGGGTAAGTCGAATAAACAATTCTGATAAAAGAATCCCACCCCAATCTTTTTGTTGACTCAATGACATGATCTAGTGACTCACGTTCGCTATCGGAAAGCCTTGGTTGATAGTTGTCATCCAGTATCTCAAATTCAAACTTTGGATTTCCAAAAAAGTTCGTTGAGGACGCAACTCTAAACAATGACTTTTCCGCTTCCGCCGTATCTTTGACATCCCAAACGAAGGGGCCATAGTTGTCATAGAACCAAAGTATCTCAGTCACTTGCCTATCGGACTTTAGGACGTGATGCCAATCCGCCAGATAGACCATCTTTGTAACACGCGCGTTTGATAGCTCACTCTTATGGGGATACTGCAAAAGTAAATATGCCAAGGTGTCTTTTATAGTAGCCATATTAGAATCCAGCTTCCGTAGCGTCGCTTGGCACCATTAAATGCCGCTGAACGGCTTCCAGTAAGTCTGACATAAACTGTCGTTCATCGTTATTAAATACCTGATCAAGTTGGGCTCGGGTGAAACGGTTAATATCCGTTGACTCCACCACAACCGCAGCTATGGGCTTTCTATTTCGAGTGTTATTAGCAAATTAAAATGTCCGGTTTTATTAGCAAGTGAAGTGTCCGTTTTTGCCATTTCAATATCCAGCAGTAGTAGCTGTGGGAATGTGGGAAAGTCAGGCGGCTTTTTGGCCTGACTTTTCCAAGCCGCGGTG
>DASYLB010000011.1:0-257821 GCA_036009765.1 Pyrinomonadaceae bacterium
GAAGTGCAACGGTGTGATAGCTGCGACTGCATCAGCCCGGAGGGCTCGCAGATAGTAGCCGGTGGTTGAAGCGAAGCGAAAACCACCGGAACAAATCCAAAAAGGATCGCACCACGGAGTGGTGCAAGAATCTTAAGGACAATCTCTTCTGGTCTCTTTTATCGGGCACCCCGTCGGGGTGCGCTTACTCTTCCATACCAACCGGTGGTCTTCGCTGCGCTACGACCACCAGCTACTTTCTCACAACCCTTCGGGTTGCATCGTTGCACTTCAAACTTGAATCCACCAATTCCAAATGACAAATGGAAAATGCTTTTGTGCTACTTTCGACCTCACTCATCCGCATCGAGCAATGCATCTTCAGTCTTGTCTGCAGTGCCGTTTGCACGCGAAACCGCATCCTGCAGTAAACCAATAATTTGTTCTTCCGCCTCTTCCCAGGTGCCGCGCAACGTGCAGCCGGCAGCGTTGCGATGTCCGCCACCGCCAAATTTCTCCGCGACTTTCGCGACGTTCACTTCGCCCTTGGAACGCAGGCTGGTGCGATAAACGCCTAACTCGCATTCCTTGAGCATAGCGACGGCTTCAACCTCACCGACCGTCAACGGGTAATTTACAAATCCGTCTGCGTCCTCATCGGAAGCTTCGGCGCTGTGTTGCATCTCGAGGCTATGTCGCAATAACGCCACCCGACCCGTAGAATCGCGGCGCGCGGTGGAGAGCACTGCCCCCATCAATTGAATCCGGCTCCAGGGATAACTTGCAAAAACCGCCTCGGCTGTCTTGGCAGGTTTGACGCCGGTGCGCAGAAGTTCGGAAGCAACTTTGAAGGTGCGTTCCGTTGTGTTGGAGTAGTGAAACGAACCCGTGTCAGTGATCAGGGCCGTGTAACAACATTCAGCAATTTCTTTGGTTACGCGGACGCCCAGCGCTTTTGCCAGGTTGTAGATCATCTCGCCGCAAGCGGAGGCCGTTGAATCGATCCAGTTGATCTTGCCAAATAGAGCAGTGGTAGCGTGGTGGTCGATGTTGACGACGAACTGCTGCTCAAGACTCTGCAGTCCCGGACGGGCCATGTCCGAGCACTCGATTACGAAAATCCCGTCGTAGGCTTGATCCGCGTTGGGGGTGACCCTTACGTTTTTGGCGCCCGGCAACTTCTGATAGGTGTGCGGCACCGGGTCACGCATGATGACTTCTACGTCTTTATCCAGCGCCCGCAGCAACCAATAGAGACCGAGCGAAGACCCGAGACTGTCGCCGTCAGGCCGGAGGTGGGAGGTAATTGCAAACGTTCCCTTGTTCTCGATTAATTCAACTACTTGACTCAGCATTGGCAAAAAATGATGAACGCGGAATGATGAACGCGGAATGACGGACGATCAAAGAGCGTGGCTCCCTGGTTATCGGTCAGCATTCATAATTGATCATTCATCTTTCGTCCCTTCTTCACTCTTCTGTTCGTCCGCTAGTTGCTTTAACAAACCGGCAACACGCTCGGCGCGTTCTTCGACTGTGTCTCTCACAAAATGAATTTCAGGCGTGCGTGGCAGGTTGAGCGATAGACTGAGTTGCTTGCGGACGTAAGGAGCGGCGTGTCGCAGTGCCGCGAGCGCTAGCCGGTTTTCTTCTTCATCCCCCACGACGGTGACAAAAACTTGCGCATCCCTGCGATCGTCCGAAAGACGAACGTCGGTGACAGTTACCAGCGTCAGTCGTGGATCTTCGAGTTCATACCCGACAATCTGGGAAATCTCCTCCCGAATAATATCTGCAACTCTCTCTGGGCGACGCATAACTCAAGTCAGGAGCAGGAAGCAGGAGCGGGGGCAGGAGAAACCCTAAGAACAGTTTCCTGGTTCACCTGCTCCCGCTTCCTGCCCCTGCCTCCTACAACTCCGTTGCTGCCACTTTCTCTACAATATAAGCCTCGATCTGATCACCGACCTTGAGATCGTTGAAGTTTTCCAGACCTATGCCACATTCAAAACCTTCACGCACTTCCGATACGTCGTCCTTAAATCGACGCAACGAAGCGATGTTGCCTTCCCAGCTAACGACGCCATCGCGAATCAGGCGCGCGCGCGCGGTGCGGCGAATGATGCCATCCACCACCATCGATCCGCCGATAACTCCGGCCTTGGGGACGCGAAACACTTCGCGCACATCCGCTTTGCCGAGAATTTTTTCCTTCTCGATCGCTTCGAGCATGCCAATCATGGCGGCGCGAATTTCTTCTTCAACCTTGTAGATAATCGAATGGAGCCGGATATCGACGCCCTCCTGTTTCGCCAGATCGGCGGCGCGCGATCCGGGTCTGACGTTGAAGCCGATTACGACCACGGCGGTCGCGGCCGAACCAGCCTGGGTGGCCGAGGCCAGCAACACGTCGGACTCAGTAATTGTGCCGACGCCTGATCGAATCACCTTGACCTTCACGCGCTCGGTCGAAAGCTTTTGCAAAGTAGACTTCAGCACTTCAACTGAGCCCTGCACGTCGGCCTTGATAACGACCAGCAGTTCCTTGATTTCACTCTCACCCAGCGCTTCGATACCGCGCTTCGTCGTCTGCAACAGCGTGGCCTGACGGCTAAGCATCTGGCGGTGACCAGAGATTTGCTGCGCGCGCGCTATGTCGGCAACAACCTGGAAGCCGTCACCTGCCTGCGGAACGCCCTGTAATCCCAGTACCTCAACGGGTGTGGCTGGACCAGCTTCGGTAATCGCCTCACCTTTGTCGTTGAACATCGCCCGAACCTTGCCAAAAATCTGCCCGACGATGAAAGGTTCGTGGACGTGTAAAGTGCCCTGCTGGACGAGTACGGTGGCAACGGCGCCGCGTCCTCGATCCAGTTTCGCTTCCAGCACCACACCCGAGGCGAGACGCGTAGGGCTGGCCCGTAAGTTAAGAATGTCTGAAGTGAGCAGAATCGTCTCAAGAAGTGTCTCGATGTTTTCGCGTTTCTTCGCGGACACCTGGACCATTTCAGTCTCGCCGCCCCACTCAACCGGATTTAAACCATGGGTCGCAAGTTCTTGTCGCACTCGATCCGGATTCGCATCCGGTTTGTCGATCTTGTTGATGGCGACAACTATCGGAACTCCGGCAGCTCGCGAGTGTTCGATCGCTTCGATGGTTTGTGGCATTACGCCGTCGTCCGCCGCTACCACCAAGACGACAACGTCAGTTGCTTTGGCGCCGCGCGCACGCATCAGGGTAAATGCTTCGTGACCGGGTGTATCGAGAAAAACTACCCGGCGGGTTTCACCGGATTGTTCCGGATTAGCCACCTGTACGCTGTAAGCACCGATATGCTGAGTGATTCCGCCGGCTTCACCCGCGGCAACTTCGGTGGTGCGGATAGCGTCGAGCAGCGAAGTCTTACCGTGATCGACGTGGCCCATAACCGTTACCACTGGCGCGCGCGGTAGTTCAACATCGTCTGCGTCCGTGGCGATCAGATCTTCGAATTCCTCTTCAGCAACCATCTCCTCAAACGGAACGAAGGTAACGTCGTAACCAAAGCGCTTGCCGAGTTCGATCGCAACGTCGTCGTTAAGCGGCTGATTGATGGTGGCAAACACGCCACGTTGGAGCAGCAAGGTCACAATATCTTTAGGCTTGATTCCGAGTTTCTCGGCGAACTCCTTCACCGTTGAACCCTCGACAATGCGTACTGACTTTAATTCGCCTGGGACGGAGGGTTCCATCCTGCCTGCGATGCGATCCTCGAGCGACAACGCTTTGGGCGGAGGAATGAAGTCGCCCTTATCAAACCGGCCGCCCTTCCCGTCAACCTTGCGGCCGCCGCGAGTCGGTGTGCGGCGCGATCGGCGCCGGCCCGAGTCGGGCGGAGGAATATAAGTCGTCTGGGGCGTGGCGGTCTCTCCCGGGGTACCGAGACGTTCAGTCTTGGCGAGGGGAGTGCGTTCTCTAACTCGCGAGGCGCGATCGGCTCGTTCCCGCGGCGCAACTGGCGGCACGATTACGGGCGATGGCGCACGTTCACCCGGTCGCACACCGGCATTGAGCGCTGCCACGGTAGGGCGAAGCACGCGAACCTGCCGCGATGGCGGCGCCGGAGCTACCGAAGGCGCTGAATCGCTTGCCGGCGCCGGCTCGGTCTCAACCGGGGCGACCTCGATCGCGCTTCCATTGGTATCTTCAATTGCAACCGTAGACTCTATTGTTGAAATTGGTTGCGCGCTCTCGGCGGGCTGTTCCGCTCGAATAGCCGGCGGCAGCTTGCGAAGAAGTTTTGCAGAAGTGGCCGGCTTGGCGGTATCTGGAGCGGGGGCTGGCGCTTCAACTTCGGGCTGCGAAGCTTCAGCGACTGCCACTGCCGGGGCTTCCTCAGCAACCGCTTCCAGTATTTCCTCTGCGGGCACTTCTTCCACTACGCGCTCTGCGCGCTTAACTACGCGCACGCCGCGCTTGACCGCGGTTTCTTTCTTGGGGAAGTACTTGTTGCGGATTTTCTCCGCCAGCTCTTTCGAGACGGAGTTTGAGGGAACGCTGACGTCTACACCTTCACGTCGCACCTCTTCAATGAGCCGCTTGGTGTCGAGCTTCAGCTCTTTGGCGAGATCGTATATTCGGATCTTAGAGGTAACGGTCATGCACTCCTTTTCAGACGCGCGCAAATTATGGCGTCTGGCTGCTTCAAGTGGTTTCAAGAACTCTCGCTCTTATCCACTTGAAACGTGCCTCAGAAGTGCAACGCGTACGAGTGGCAGGAGGGCGAGCAACACAAACCGCCGGACCCGCCGGCGTTTGAGCTGAATCTAATTTTCCGCATCTGGGGAAGCATCCTGCTTCTCGTCGTCGGTGCTCTCGCTCGATGCGGCGTCTTCTAAGACTGCGGGAGCAGATGTTGTCGTGTCTTCAATGCCTTCTTCGGCCATAAACTCTTCAAGACTTTCAAGATTCTCGATGGCCGCAACCTCGGCAGCTGTTACATCGGGTGCAGGCACGATCGTGTCCGGACGCAGGTCGCGTCCTGCTCCCTGAAGCAAAATCTCGTCTTCAGAAAACGGCTCGACTTCCGTAAGCGCAACCGGATCAGCCGAATCCTGGGCAAGTATTTCGGGTTCAGCGCCGAAGGGAACTCCAGCTTCAACGGCCTCGTCGTAACCTGCAGCGGTTGGATCCTCCGAAGAACCAGCTGCAGCGGCCGTAAGATCTGCGTCGTCGTCTTCCGACTCGGAGCCAGCTTCAACCTCTTCAGCTGCGCCTTCCGTAGTTTCGGCGTCACCCTCGGCTTCCGCTTGCAAAGTTCGGTCGCGCATGGCGACGACTTCTTTGGCGGCGTTCAAAATCACTTCTGCTTCGTCCAAACTCAGATCGAGAAACTCGACCAAATCGTCAATTAAAGTTTGCGTAAGCGCGTCAATGTCGTTAATTCCGTGTTCCGCAAGCGTGTCGGTCTGCTGCGGGGTCAAACCCTCGATTACGGACAGCGGAACCGATGCGCCAGACGCGATCAGGGCGCCCATCTGTTCGGTGACTTCGCGCTTGATCTCTTCTTCACTGCGGATATCGATATTCCAGCCGACCAGCTTGGTTGCCAACCGAACGTTTTGCCCACGCTTGCCGATAGCGAGCGACAGTTGGTCCTCGTTAACGATGACTTCCATCTGCCGGTTGTCGATGTCAGTAATGCGAACTTTATTGACTTTGGCTGGGGAAAGAGCGTTGGCCGCGAACACTGAAGGCTCGTCAGACCATTCGATGATGTCGATCTTTTCGCCGCGCAGCTCGCGAATAATAGCTTGCACGCGCGAACCCTTCATGCCAACGCAAGCTCCAACCGGATCGACGTCGCGTTCATTTGAAGTAACAGCGATCTTCGCGCGTTCTCCCGGCTCGCGTACGGCCGACTTGATTACTACGGTGCCGTCATAAATCTCAGGCACTTCCATCTCAAAAAGTCGCAGCAACAGTTCCGGTGAAGTTCGTGATACTTCAACCTGCGGTCCTTTGGATTCCTTGGAGACGTTATGAATGACTACGCGAATTCGTTCGCCTTGATTCCATTGCTCGCCGCGCGATTGCTGGGAACGGGGCAGGATGGCTTCGAGGTTGCCGAGATCGACAATAATATTGCCGCGCTCAAAACGCTTGACGTAGCCATTGACCAGGTCGCCGATCTTGTCGATGTATTGTTCGTAGACGTTACTGCGAACCGCGTCGCGGACTTTTTGAAACAGAATTTGTTTCGCCGTTTGCGCGGCGATACGGCCGAGTTCTTCCATGGGCAACGGCAAGAGCAGGGCGTCGCCCAATTCCACTTCCTCACCCGCCAATTCTTTGGCTTCGTCTATCGAAAGCTCAGTCGCGCCATTGGTCACTTCCTCCACCACCACTTTCGTGGCTGAGAGCTCAATTCCCGTTTCCGGGTTCCAATCGACCTGAATGTCTTCACCGGAGCGAAACTGTTTCTTGGCGGCAGCGCGCACCGCTTCTTTCATGGCGTCGATGACGAGATCGCGCTCGATTCCTTGTTCCTGGCAGAGCGCCTCGATGTTTTGTGCGATGGATGAACTCATGAAACTTCTTGTCTCCGGCTGGCTCGACGCGATTACTTGCGAGCGCGTCGTTGAGCCTATTCAGTTGTTATTCAGTTGTACGTTCGAGATCCAAATTTCAGATCTCACATTTCAAAAAGCTGTTATTCAGTTGTCAGTCTGAGATCTCAAATTTCAGATCTTAGATTGCGAAAGCTTGCCGACGCCTAACCTAAATCCGCAAACCAACAGTCTGCGTTACTTTCCCAAACCTTGCGTCCGCTTGAATTCGGCGTCCACGTCCATTTCGAGATTGGCTTTGGCAATAATCTCGAGGGCAACTCTAACCTGCCCGCTGGTTCGATCTTCGAAAAGGACGTCCGCGCCCTCCACGCCCAGCAAGCGGCCGCGAAAATTGCGTTGGCCGTTGATTGGCTTGCGGGTCCTCAATTTGGCCGGACTACCGGCGAAACGCTCATAATCCTGGCGCTTGTAAAGACCTCGCTCGATACCGGGTGAAGAAACCTCCAACGTGTACGAAGCGTGGATGAAATCCTCGACATCAAGAACAGTGCCGACGTGCAGACTCACTTCGGAACAATCCTGGTGAGTTACTCCGTTTGGCTTGTCAATAAAAACGCGAACGATAGGCTTGTTTTCGGGCCCGGCTACTTCGGCGTGTACCAGTTCCGCTCCGTGGTCAATGGCGACGCGTTCGGCGATTGCTCGCACGCGATCTTCCACTGAACTGGACGCCATCCACCGGCCCTCCCAAAAATCACTCGCCCAAAAGAAAAAGTGGGCGCGAACCCACCGGACGATAACTCCGCGCTTCGAGCAAGCTGAGAATTATACGGAAAGGTCAGGACGGAAGCAAACCGGCAAGATTAGTGGGTAATGGGTCAGATTGATCTGAGTGGATCTGCTCGCCGTTACAGAACCGAGCGCGGTAGCGCCGGATGCTAGAGGTAATTTAGAAGCGGATGGGCTTTATAAACAATACACGGCGTTGTTATGGAGGCGGATACACCTGTAGCCCTAAAACATAGACTCTAGCATCCGGCGCTTCCGCGCTCGGTTCTGTAACACGCTCGGGGATCAGGAGCGGCGACTAGTGTTGGATGCAAACAGTGCCTACATGGGAACATGGGCTGCAACTATTACCGCTTGGATATTCACCCACGCGGCAAAGACACTCAATCCAACATTCCTCGCCAGGGCCTGGTTCGTAATTGACGGGGCGGTGGATTGTACCCGGCTTGTCAACGCATTCACCGTTTACTTTATGCTGCCACGGATGTGCTTTTTCGCATTCATCTTCTTGCTGAACTACGGCAGATGCAGATGCTGAAGTGCGTTGTTGCGGAACGATATGCGTGGTTGGTAGGTATACCGCTAATCCAAACACCAACAGAATCGCTAAACGCTGTATGAGTTTCATTGAGGACCTCCGAGAGATTGAGGTTGAGTAACCGGGGCGCGAGGAACGAAGTGCTTATATCACACGCTATGAGGGATTGAATATAGCCGGTGCTCGGTCAGACCACCAGGTCGATTTTTAGCCGATCAAGAACTTCGCTGATGGGATTAGCCACCCCGTAGCTTTCTATCCGCTGCGGCTTACCGAGGGACACAACTATCTTCCCGCCGGCGTCGGCGCCGGCAGACTTTGTCAACGATTCCGGCAGCTTCGCCATGCCGCCAAAAATCAGGCCGATGGCGTGTTGCCGCTCATCGACCACCAGCGAACCACTGTCACCTTCGGCCACAAACTTTGCGAAGCAGGGGAGCGCCGGTTGGATCAGAAGCTGGTTCTGAAAAAATGCGGACTTACCGGTGCGGTCATAACGGATCCAGATGTCCAAACAGATCGAGAAGATGCGCCCCTCCGTGTAGCCGGTGGTTCGCCCAAACTTGCGGACGCCTTCACCGACTTCGATTTCCTGGCTCCTGACGTGGCCCTTGATGCCGCCAATTTGCGGAATCACCGCGTTGTGCCGATGCGGTGCCCATAGTTTGGCAATGGCGGCATCGACGTGATTGGGATCCTTGGTTCCAGTCTCAAACTTTACGGCGGAAAAGTTAACCAAGGTACCGATTGGTCGATTGGGCGACGGCTCACCCGGACTCGGCTGCATGATCAAATCAGTCTCGTCAGCCTTGGCCTTGCGCAGATCGGCAAACACATGCGAATTGCTGAGCAGATGAATTTCCCTCCGGCGCGGTAGTTTGCTCTTGCGCGTGCAGAAATAACCGATGGTTCCGCTTTGTCCGGTTAAGTTGGTATTGGCGCCACTGATTCCGCCGATGATTGTTTCCTGACGTTCCCGGATTCCGTTGGGGAACTGGTCCGGCGAGGCTGGGACGGGGGATGAGAGAAACACTGCCCGCGGCATTTCGACCGAGACAACGGGAACACCTCGGTAGCTCTTTGGCAAGGTCCCTGGTCCTGTCCATATCGCTGCGGCGGCATCGTTAATGAAAACTTGAATGTAGTAGTCGTCGCTTCCGCTAAACCTGCCGATGCCAACAGCGTGGATGTTGCCGGAGAAATTCGGCCGTAGATAACGTGAACTCAGGTCGCGTTTCACCCTGATGATTCGTTTAGGCAACTTGTGATGCGTGCGTCGCGGCCGTCGCCTTAACGCTCGCCTGCGGAGGTACCTGCTAACCAGGAACGATACCACCCAGGCAAAGCTCAAGCCGGCCACGATCCACGTCACTTGGTCGAGGTAGAAGGTGCGGGTGCCATCTGTCCACAACACGTGCTTTTCAAATAGGAGAAGAATCATTTTTACTCGATGCCCGGCGGATCGTTCACAACGATAGGGTGACAGAATTGCGTTTGATTAACTGCGCCGCCAGTAGCTGCCTCGCTGCTATCCTCGACGACAGGCGCAAGGTCAAATTGAGTTCCATCAGGGCTCGACACGTAAGTGTAGTAGTCAGCCATATCGCTATAGACAGCGTTTTCACTGTAGTCCATGTTCTTGATTTCTATTTTGAATGGCAGGCCTTCGACGCGCTTAAGCGTGTGTGTCTCTTCTTTCTCGCCGATGCGAATGGTAAAACTAACCACGTCGCCTTCGAGCTTGACCCCGATGGTTTCGCCGACATTACCAAACGCCTCACGCCTCGCGGCCTTCCCACTTTCGTCTTTTTTCACTTTTTCAAAAAACAAATTCGTATCGAGCTTGTGGGTGTAGTAGAGCCCGTTGCCAATCGATATTTTCGTTAGTGGGTGAGAACGTTCCGCGGCTTTCGCGAGAGTCGTATCAGTGTGAAGTTCGCTGACGTTAACGATCCAGCGAAAATCGTTGAGGTCTGGCGAATCCAGCCGGTCAAAGTCTCCACTCTGATAAATCTCATAACCGGCAGCTTGGCCAAGCGACTTGATTTCAATCTGAACATCGTCCTTGGGCAGCTTTTCGTACGCGGCGATGTCCTGGTAGACGATGACGTCGCTTCCGCCGCCCTCCTGAAAAACAGGCCGTTGAACTCTGATGGACAGAGAGTGTTTGTTGTCTCGGATAACACCGATTTCACCTCGCTGTCGCTCCTGGCTGAAACAAATAATACCAAGCCCGGTGAATCTGATGAGTGCGGTTGCTGAACTCTCTTTTACTGACATGATGTTCTCCTACTATTGGGGTTAAGAAAAGCTTTCAACTAGAGTGCCATTTGAGCGCGAAACGTAACTGACCATCAGTCGGAGTGGCACACCCACATGCCGAACACTTTTCCGCAGCCGAATGTCCTTCGCCTGGCGACGGTGCTGGTCTTACTGGGAGCGACAGCGGTTGAATAGTTTATTTGCCATGCATAACTGGCCGTGACCACGGCCGCCTTGCAGCGCTTCGGGAATGCGTATTGAAATTCGATCTGCCCTAAGCGGGCTTCTGCATTTTGAGCGCCATCCGGCACGTTCTGGGCGAGGATCTTAGCCCGTTCGCCTTCTATCCCACGGCGCCAACTGGCCTCGAAACTCCTCACCTTCTGCTCTGCTCTGTCGTGGTCGGCATCGGAACATTCGGGCTTGGGAGTAGCCGTTGGACTTGGTGTTGGGGGCGGAGGAGTAGGCGTGGGAGTCGGAGTAGGAGTCGGAGTTGGTGTGTAACGAACCGGCGTTGCGGTCGGCGTTGGAGTCGGTGTCATGTCTCGCGTTGGAGTTGGAGTTGGAGTTGAAGTCGGAGTTGTTGAAGGAGATGTTGAAGGCGAAGGCGATGATGACGGTGATGGCGACAGCGGCTGCAAGGGCGCCTGTGATGATGGCGATGCGGTTGGCGACGCCAGGGCAACAGGCTCGGGATGATAATAGAACCAGCCGTTGAGGGCTGCTACGCTCACCACCATTGTTATCATCGTAACCGACATACTGGTCACGAGAATTCGACGCAATCTCCGCCTTCTTGTTTTCTTCTGTAACGCCTTCGTCTGTTCTTGAATTACACGATTTCCCTCGTCCCAGTTTTTGCTGGTGGGGTCGACATTTAGAAGCGATGCGCCATCGGCGCGGCAAAACGCCAACGAATCATCGGCGTAATACGCGCCGCATTTTGGACAAATACGCATCATGTCAGATCAATTGCCAAGCAGGGTGCTGTCAGTAATTGGCATAGCCGCCGAACAGCGAGAACGCCGCCCAATAAAAAGGGGCCTTCGTGTCATCTCGTCGTGAGATCTCCAATTGCGCCTGGCGCAAACTCTCTGCGGTTGTCATCCCGCGTTCTTTCCGGTTGCGATGAAAGGCGACCATCAAGTCCTTCGTGGGTTCCGAATCGACTTTCCATTGACTCGCAATAACGATTGGGGAGCCCAACGCCAGAAAGGTGCGGGCAATGCCAATAGCACCTTCACTCTTGTCGTAACGTTCGAAACCAGTTTCGCAGGCAGACAATACAACCAGCTTCGCCAGCGGTAGCTTGTAAGAGCTGAGTTCGGAAGCGCGCATTTCGCCGCCCGCAAACAGCAGCTTTGAATTACGCGGCGATTGCCGGTTGGCTACGAAGTGGCCGGCGAAGTGAACAACCTCTACTTGAGTGAAGTGACGCACAAACTCGTCCTTGGTTGCTTCACTGGTAAGTAATTTCCGAGAGTTTTTGTAATCGGCAGCAACAGTTTTCGCCTCGGCTTCTGCTCCGTATAAGTCCGCCAGACCCTGGTTTTCTTCGCGATCAAAGTCCGGGTTGCCCACACTGAGCACTCGCTCGTCAACGACGCGCTCTTTCCGCGCGGCGTTTTCCGAGGCCAGGACAAAAACCGAAGCACTCGGCGCCTGGACCAGGGCAAACTCTTCGAGCAAGTATTTACCGCCGGCAGAAATGAGCGAAGCAAATGCGAGTTGATGCAGAGACTTGTCGGGCACCAGGCAAAGTTGCTTGTTGCCGTCGAGGTCCGTAGGTATCAGGAGCTGGTAAAGATCTTTAGCCGCCTGCTCGATTCTGCCGGCCGATTCTTTTCCCACGATCGCAGTCTGGTAGTCATCAATTTTCTTCTGGAGTTCGCCGGCCGTGATCGGTTTCTCAATTAAGTCAAAGCGCGACTTCGACAAGACCCAGATAGCCAGTTTGTCGGGCAAGACAGCGTATTGCACCACTTGCACTTGATCCGGTAGACGGCGCTGAAGTTCCTCCAAAGGCAGAGGCTGACTCACTGCGCCAAAACTCTTTTCAACTTCAATAATCGGTTTATCGGATTCGACAAAATCCAATAGTGAGCGCGCCCGCGACGCCTCAACGAACGCAAATGCACGGCGGCTGTCGTGTTGCTGGATGGCGTTTGCCGCAGCTGCATCAAAGACGTCCTGCTCGTTAGCAAAGAATGCCTGGCGTGAATCATCTTCGCGGATGGTCGTGCGGTACTCCTCGGACAATGCCAAAACGGTTTTCAACTCGGTCGCAAAATCCTCTTGCCGGTTCAGCTGCTGATAACAAAAAAGTTTGCCCTTATGAAGCTGGTACAAACTGTTGGTAACTTCGGGATGATCGAGGTACAGCTCGAGCGCCTTCTCATAATCGGTCAAAGCCTCCTCGCATTTGTTGGACTTGCTTTTGATTCCGGCAAGCACCAGATACGCCCCGGCTTTTACGCGTGTATTCACGTCGGTGTTTTTAAGGCTGAGCGCCAATTGCTTTGATTGATTCGCATAATCCAGCGCAGTTGGGAAATCTCCCGATGTTTCAGCCACAGCTTCCAACCTGCGCAAATTCGCGGTTACGCCGACGTCGACCGGCGAGAGCCCTCGAGCGATGCTTAGGCCTTCTTTCCCGAAGTCCGACGACGCAGAAAAGAATTGCAACTTCAGCGATAGATCCGCGAGCGTGCCCAAGTCGCGTATCAACTGGTTCGAACCCTCATAGTAGAGACTCTTGGCAGAGATCATTTTGCTCGCATAAGAAAGCGCCTGCTCGCTCTCGCCAAGACTCGAATAGTTATACGCCAGTGCCTCGGCCGCGTGTTGAACTTCGAAAACATTGTCGGTTGATTCCGCGAAACGCAGGGCTGTCTTGTAGTTCCTGGTACTTTCTGAGTAGCGGCTTTGACTAAAATCGCTCAAGCCGCGCCAGTAGTAAATCGAAGGGATCAAGATTTTGAACTTCCTGTTTTCTGCGTTTGCGAGGATTGCGGTTAGCCGGGCGCGTCCTTCTGCGACCTTGCCGATGTCAGGTAAGAACTGAGCGGCCCAATTTTCGGCGATGACTGTCTCCGAAACATCGCCGGTTTGCTCGAAAAGCTCTCTTGCTTTTTCGAAGGCTGTAATAGCTTGCGCGGGATCATCTCTCATCACTTGATGACCGGCGGCCAGCAAATCTTTTGCCCGCAACAACCGTTCAATCTTGTTCGCGCTAAGAGTTGTATAGAACGACGCTAGTTCAGAAAAAAAAACTCGGAGTGGAGGGTTTGTTCGAAAGCGCCGATATAATTTAGCGCTGCCAAGCTCTCACGCGCCTCAGCCTCGGCGCCGCGCTGCCTGGCCAGCAAATATCTCCGCGACAGTTGTAACGCGAGTGCGGGCCCTCTCAGTAAGCCCTTCGTTTCGTTATGAATCCTTTGCGCCCGGACTTCATCCTGGTCGTGGTAGGCGGCGAGGAAGTCTGCCAACACTTGCTCATCTGTCTTCTCCATCTTCTGCGCACTTTCGATCCGGCTCAGGTTTTTCCGCGCCTCGGTCGCCCATGGCGAAGATGGATCTTTCTGCAAATAGAGCTCCCACGATTCTTTTGCCTCGCGAGGCATTCGCAGTTCCTGCCGGGCAAGTGCTTTGTTAAAGAGGGCCTCCAATAAATTGCTATCGAGTGCCGTCGCCCTGGTAAATTCGTTGAGGCTTCGCTCCAGGTCCTCGAACCTCTTTTCTTGCGGCTTCGACTTCGCCAGTTCGAAATATGCGCTACCCAGGTCGTTATGAATTCTTGCATCTTGATCCGCTAATGCCGCGGCTGCTGCCAATTCCTTAATCGCTTCCGGGTACTTCTGTTGTGTTAGTTTAAAGATGCCGAGCGCGTGGTGGGATTGAGCGCCAGGCGTTTTCTCTGTCGCCTCTATCAAATTATTTTCGATACGCCGCAGGCGGTTTCTGTCGCCGGGATCCGGGGCTCCGCGCAACTGCGACTGCGGTGCGTAGCCAAACTCAGAAATGCGCGTCTCGGTTGGCCGGGCCTGCTGGTAAAGCGATCGTAAGTCGGCGAGGTCGTCCGTCCCGCTTTTTCTGCTGAAGTAAACTACGGAAATCAGCGCCGCAACCAGCAACACTGCAAAGGCACCGGCGTAAATTGGCTGACGAAAGAAAGCTTTCAGTGAATCAACGAGCGACGGCCTGGTTGCCTCCGATTTCGACTCTCTTGCCAGCGCCTTCTCCCGCAGGGCCCGGGTCAGATCCAGTTTGAAAGACCGCTCCGGGTTACTGGTCAGCGTGGCGCGAAAACTTTCTGAATCGGCGGAGTTGAGGCGTCCGAACACGTATTCATTGATGAGTCCGTCTTCCGCCAGCGCCACCTGCGAACAAAACTCTTCGTCCGCAAACAACAATTCCTCGAGCCTTTCGAGCGTCGCTTCATCCGAAACGCGGCCCAGAAGATACTCGCGGATTGTTTCTTCGTTCTGGAAGGATTCGCCCATGCTGATGCTGTCGCCCCTGAATTAATGTGTTACTTGCCGGGCGTTTTGTAACAAGTTCTCAAGTCATGCACTCGCGGACGCATATTGTCAGTTTCTGCTTGATGCGCATTACGCGCATACGCAATGCCGTCTGCGTCGTTTGCAGGCCCTCGGAGATGCGCCGGTGGAGGTCAATCTTGGCCTGCTTTGCTTCCGAAAAATAGTCCAGAACCAGCTCGCGGTTTTCAGCCGAGAGCTTTGCCAGACACTTATCCAAACATTCATCGGGAAAGCCGGGCTCCTCGGGATCTTTGGCGGCGATTGTTACCTCGTCAATATCCAGATGACTGCGCTCTTTTCGTAACGATTCACGAAAGACGTTCCTGGCCACACCGTAACAATAGGCGATCTTGTTTTCGATCTGTTCCCCAGCGACTACCAGGATGACGCGGTTGATCGTTTCGTCAGCCAACTCATCAGCGAAGCGACATTGGCGTTGAGCAAAGAAGGTGCATAAACGAAAGCGCAGACGCTCATACTCCTCGCCCGCGCGCTCTGTATCAGGGCTCAGCCACGCAAGAAAACTTGCAAACTTTTCCGCAGTTACTTCCTTCTTTGATCTTGTATCTGGCAATTGTTGAGGCCCTGGTTTACGTGGAAAGAAATTTCGCGCATAGAATACCGCAATTGTGGAAGCTTAGACAGTTGGATTGTGGGGGAATGTCCTGAAGTAGCGTTGCCGCTCTCGCGACAGTAGCCCGACAGTTATGGGAAGCTTCGACTCGAATGACAGAGCCTCCATAACTGTCGGGCTAGTGCCCGGCGGGACTAGTAGTACCAGACGGACAGCTTCAATGAATGGAAATTTGTGTCGTCCTGCGCATATGCATCCACGTCTGTCGGTGGTTGGGAGCCGGACATGAGATAGGTGTTCATGAGCGCGGCATTCAGAACCCAGGTAAATGTCTTGGGGTTAGTATTAGGCGGCCAGATGTAAGCGCTGACAAACCTATTGCCAGGCCCAAAGGGAGCGGCTCCCACAGTCAGGCTGTCGTTGCTCCAGGAATCGCCATAATGCTCAACGTTAGCTTCGATCGTCGCATAACAGATCCTGCAACTCTTAATCTTGAAGGTGTCGCCGAAGTAGGTATTGACAGCCGGGTTGTTGTAACCCTTGCGGACGTGACCACCCATGAAGGCCAATAACGCAGCACTAGGGTTTCCGGGACCGCTGTTGTGAATCTGAACGACAGGAACGAGTCCCTTGCATGCTGGGGGCACTATGATGCGAAGAGCTTCAGCGTCTATTTGCTGAACTGCGAGTTCAGGTTGCGGCCGTTCTTCCTGTTGCTGAACTTGCAGCTGTTGTTGTTGCCTTGGTGATTGCTGTGCCGTACCGGATAAGCTGAGGGAAACAAGCAGCGCGAACGCGAAGAGAATTGAGGATGATCGGAAGAGGTAGCTTTTCATTTTAGTTCTCCTTTGATAGTGGTTAGGGGAGCTGGACGTCAGCATTGCTCCGTAAGTTAGCGACGAACCTTGTAAGCTGCTGTGTGAGCCAACAGCAATTTTTGAAAATTGCTCAGGAGTAACACGCCGCGCGTACTGTTGTCGGGTTCATCAGGTTCGAAAGAACAGCACGAACACTCAATTCAGTTTCGTGCCTGCATGCATAGGTGACTTTTGTTTGCAGAACGTAACGCGGAGATAAGCGGTGCTGAAAAAAAGTCCCAAGCCAACAATCGACTTGGGACTTTCCTACTTGAAATCCCTACAGCTAACTTCCTCAACTACCTGTCTGACTTTGTGAGAGCAGTCGAACAGGCGCCGGTCAGTTTTGCGTTAAGGAACATGCCGGATGGACCGCCATCGTTTTTGACCCTAACGGTTAGAATGTGATTGCCGCCTATGATGTTTGCAGAAGTAAAGTTTAATCCGCCTGTTTGATGCGCGGCACTGAAACACCAGCTAACGCATGCCGGCGAGACCGGGATGTTATCCACGAGGATCTGGATATTGTCATCACCGCCATAACTTCCACTCAGTGTCACCTGTTGTGCAATCGAACAATTCGGCACCACGAACTTCAAATTGTAATCAAAACTGCCGGGAGCGGCGCTTGTAGCCCCAGTCGCCACCGTGGAAACCCACTTGGCCGGTCCAGTGGGAAGCGTCCAGAGAGAATGTCCCGCGCTCAGAAAGGCCACCGGGCCCCCGTTTACAGTCCAACTGTTTGAAGTAATCGTGCTGAGATCGAGGGAGTTACTTCCGCCGAGACACTTACAACAGCCTAAGGTGGCAGCTCTAATATCACCACGATCCTGCTTGACTGACGCTACGCGAAGGTCCTGTGCCGTTGCCGCAGTTGCGGCAGTAAACAAAACCGCAAAAGCTAACATCGCCAAAATCGACTTCAGTTTTCTTGACATCGTTTTTCTCCTGAGTTTGAAATTGCACGAAAGCCTTGCGTCGATTTCGTGCTTGCGTTTCTAAGTGAGTTTCCCAGAAGAAACGTAACGCAATGGTTCGAACTTTTTTGTGCGTGGTTTTGCGGGATGGTTCGGTTAGGTGATGTCGGGCGTAGCGGTTATTACTTGCTCCGCCGGCGTGAGACGAGTGTGTCCAGCGAGAAGCGGTCGTCTTCAGCCGGGAGCATGAGGACGAAGAGCAGCAGGGCCAAACGTGGAATTACATGTTCGTGAAACGGATACAGCGGTTCATGTAAAAGATGACCGAAGGTGACGATTATGAGGACGAAGCCCAACGCGATGAGTGCCTCGCGTACGCGCAAGCCAACGATCAGCAACCCACCGGCGATTAGTTCGATAAACGGAATCGCCACGCCAGTGGCCCAGAGTGACCAGACGGGAAGAAAAGTGTCAGCAAACGGCAGAAAATATTTGCGGGCGTGATTGAGCGGACCCAACTGAAAGACCTTGAACACTCCGGCCATAAAGAAGATTAAACCCAGAACCTCGCGGGCGAAGAAAATGGCCCAGCTTCGATAGGATGTAGTCTTCATGTCTATTCCGGCAAACTACTAAAGTGACGTTTCTACTTTGAAAAGACGCTGGGGCTACCGTAGTATCTCCGGCGTTTCGGATTGATCTCGATCCCCCGCTTCGTAGCCAGTTGTTTTCACCCCACTCAACGAAGCATTTGACACTGGTTCAGCCCAAACCATGATTGCAAAAACAGGATCAGATTATCGCACTCCGGGAATCTTAGACGAAGGTCGAAAAGGAAAGCCTCCGCTCGCGAAGTATCGCGGCGCGCTTTATCTCTTCATCGGGCTGGGCTTGCTTGTGGGCGTCGCCAGGAACGGCGCAGCCCAGATCCCGGGTCCGCCCCCGATTCTAATAAGCCAGCCTACTTCCACGAGAGCTATCGCAATTGATTCGCTGGGCTTCAACTCTGAGCCCTTTGCTTTAACTTCGCCTTACGCAGCAGTTGCGGACAGGCGGACGCGCGTGATGCTCTTCGCGATGAAGTTGGGGTTTCAACCAGGCGAAGATCTATCTCTGGTTACGGCAGACGCTGAGGATGTTAGTCATCAGCATTACAACTTGTCTGTTGAATATGTTGGACCCGTGCCACAGCAGGAATGGCTAAGCGCCGTCGTCCTAAGACTAAACGACAACCTCGGCGATGTGGGCGATGTACTGGTAGGCATCTCGTATCGCGGCGTCAATAGCAATCGCGTTAGGGTGGGTATCGGACATTTAGGAGGCGGACCGCAAGACGATCAGGGCGCAACGCCGACGCCCGTAAGACCTTTGACCGTCAGCGGCAAGGTTCGCGACGACAACAATGGTTCGCTCGCCGGTGTGGAGCTAACCCTCGCGGATAGAACAGACGGGACTACCAGTACGGCGCTTACCGCTGCGGCTGGAGAATTCCTGTTTACTGTTTCTCCGGGACACAGTTTTACCGTCACCCCTTCTGCCACGCCCTTCTTCAATTTCACTGCGCAAACTGGAGAAGGGATCTCCAACGATCGCGTACTTGAATTCAGAGGCGCGCGGCGCACGTATTCCGTCAGCGGAAAACTGACTGGCGCCGCCAATCGCACCGCGGGGCTCAACGTAAACCTGGGCGGCTACCAAACGGCTACGACTACCACCAACAACAATGGCGACTTCGTGTTTGCCGCTTTGCCCGCCGGCCGCGACTACACAGTTACCGTTCCGACGACGCCCTACTACACCTTCGCTGCGAAGAGCATTAACAACCTGAGTGAGAATCAAGTGGCAGACTTCGCCGGAACCTTGCGCTACTACACAGTCAGCGGACGGGCCCAATTAGGTCCAAATTCAGCGAGCGGTCTGGCGATCCCGATAAGCGGTTCACAAAACATCACCCTGATCGCCGATGATGACGGCAGATATTCGGTTAGTCTCCCTGCGGGCGGCAACTACACCATAGCTCCCACGCTGCCCTTCTGGGACATCTTTCCTGCCGTTGATGTGATCAACGATCTCAGTTCGGATCAAACGCTCTGCTGCAATTTCACCGGCTTCAATCAACAGTTTTCAATTAGCGGCACATTCAAAGATCGGGCGAACAACCCTCTGGCCGGAGTTACGGTAACTATGTTGTCGCCGGACATGCCCAGCTTTGAGGCCCGGACCCGAATAACCGATAGCAGCGGTCATTTTGAGTTTGCTCTGTTCTTAGCCGGGCATAGCTACACGCTGACTCCTACTTCAACGCCGGCTTTTAAGTTTACGCCGCAGACGATTGCTGTGTTGAGCAGCGAACAGAATCTAAGTTTTATCGGGCTGCGCAGGATTGAACTCAATGGAAGGGTGCGAGACGAGTTGGGCCACGGAATGATTGGAGTCACACTGACGCTGGCCGGAACCGAAAACGATTCCACCACAACCGCCGCGGACGGTAGTTACTCGCTCACAGCGACTGAAACCGGCAACTACTCAATCACACCTTCCATCGCACAGGACTGGTATACCTTTGCGCCGGCCAGCATGGGAATCAACAATCTGGAAGCGACTCAGGTGACGGATTTCAGCGCTACACTCGTTCCCGTTTTGGAACCTGCCTACGTCCTCGAATTTGATGCGACGCCGAAGACGGTTGATTACGCGCCATTCTGGCCGGAGGGGGTGAATCTCGGTCACTTCTTCTGGGAGTTTTGGGCGAGGCCCGGACCGCAGGCGGGCGCGACCTACATGTTGTCGGATGGCTACGGTGGCGCACACGCTCTGTTGTTTGGAGTGGGCAGTTTCAATTCGAGCGAAGCCGGCCGTTATGAACTGCTCGGCAACATTTTCGACGGCGTCAGGTTTGATAACTATTTCGGTAGTGATGTTGGGCCCGCTGTCGGCGAGTGGGCCCATTTCGCCGTGGGCTGGGATGGACAAAATATCATCACCTACTACAACGGTGTTCCCGTCGGCAAGACTCCGTTTTCTGGACCGCGTCGCACTCCCGGTCCCGGCGGCGGCGGCGGCCGGCTACTCATCGGCGGTTCAGATCACAGCAACTTTGATGGACGTATCGCGCAGGTTCGGGGTTACGAGGATTCAAACCCGCGCGAAGGAATCCCGGGCAGTGTCGAAGCTGCGTTTGCTCCACAAACCGTCTTTGGATTGGGCGGAAATTTGTTGAGCTACTATTTCCGACTCTCCGCTCGACTGATAGCCGATCTTTCGCTGGGTTACCGCGGCAGCTCGCATCCAGGCTTCTTGCGCGGTACGAGCACCGGAATAATAAATTACTGCGAAAGCTGCCCACCGCCACGATTCGTAGTCGATCCCTCGGCGCCAAACTTTGCCACTGGGGCGGCGCCGCCAGCCGTCAATGTTCCGCCGCCGGCGGCGCCGCCCGAGGGCGCGTTGGTGTTTGATTCTTTCTCCCGCGCAAACTCAACCTATACGTTTGGTGGTAATGGCGGCCTGGGTGCAACCGAAAGTGGATCGGCTGGCAGTCAAGTTTGGCAAACTAATCAACCAGCAACCAACCTGCTGCCTTTTGGAATTCTAAATGCGCGCGCAGTGTTGCTTGGCAATGCGACAGCCGTGGCCTGGGTCGCCACGGGCTCGGTCACGGGGAACCTTGCCGTTCGCGTTGACCGTTACAAGGGCAGGTGGGGCAGCGGCATTCATACCGGTTTGAGTTTCCGCGTCGTTGATGCCAATAACTTTTTCTTCGCCTACACAGATGACCTAGTGGGCGACCCAACCAAGAAGACTGTCCGCATCGGTTACTACTTAGCTGGTCAAAGAGTGGATCTCGCGAACAGTGCAGCACTTCCTGCAGATTGGACAACGCTGCTGGTAGTTACAAATAATGCGGGCGACATAACCGTCTACGTCGACGCTACCTCGATCTATTCAACTAACAATCCATCGCTGGCAACTGCAACTGGAGCGGGCCTGTTCAGCGATTCGTCGGGAAAGGGCCTCGTCAACCGCTGGGACAATTTTACCGTCTTTGCGGAGGACTGATTTAGCACTTTTTCATTACGCTTTTCACCAACAAGCCTTAGACTCCCAAAACGAAATCATTGAAAAGGCTCTTGCAGTGAAGTAGTATTCGGGCGTACTGCAATTGCGCGTCGTTAAGCTTCCTGGTTAGAGGTTCCCGCCATTTTTACAAGAGGCGACAGTGCAACCTTTGGTTGCAGCAATCCGCCATGATCGGACAAACGGTTTCACACTACAGAATCCTCGAACCACTCGGTGAGGGTGGGATGGGAACCGTCTACCTCGCGGAGGACACTCATCTGGGACGGCGAGTGGCAATTAAGTTTCCCTCCCTTGGTTCTGATTCACATGACTATCGCGCGCGCTTCCTACGCGAGGCGCGGGCAGTCTCGGAATTGAATCACCCCGGCATTGCGACGCTCTTTGATTATGGTGAGACCGACGAGGGCCGGCCCTTCCTGGTTATGGAACTAGTCAAAGGCCGGCCGCTCAGCGAGCTGATGGAGAAAGGTGAACTAAATCTTCAGCGCGCTGTTGCCATCGTCGCTGATGTAGCCACTGCCCTGGTTGAGGCTCATGCTCGCGGCGTCATTCATCGGGACATCAAGCCTTCAAACATCATGATTGATGATCGAGGGCAGGTTAAGGTGCTCGACTTCGGCCTTGCGAAACAACTCAATAAAGAATTCGCCGGTAGTGCGGCGCCTGAAGCGCAAACACTGCTATCGACTGAAACTCGCAGTGGCGTGGTTCTGGGTACACCTGCGTATCTTTCTCCCGAACAAGCTACCGGGGGCGCAGTTGACGGCCGCAGTGACCTCTTTGCCCTGGGCACGCTCCTCTACGAAGCGATTACCGGTCGCACTCCTTTCGCCGGAAACAGTTTTATTGAAATCGCTGCCAACGTGCTTCATGTCGAACCAAAACCGCCTTCAAAACTCAATAGCCTGGTGCCGCGAGAGCTCGACTTCATAGTCCTGAAGGCCCTCGCGAAGAAGCCAGCCAAACGCTACCAGACAGCTAAAGAATTCATAAGCGATCTCAACTCGGTTCAGGAGCGGCTCGAAGCAAAGTCTGGGCAAACACTAATTCGGCGCAGTACGGCCTCCGCCTTTACGCGTCCGAGTCAGACGCTGAATAACCTGTCGCAAATTCTGCAACGGCCGCGAATACCCATTTCCTACATTCTGATCGGCGTCGCGGTTTTAGTTGTTGGCACACTCGCAGCCTTCATGCTGCTGCGTCCTAAGTCGCATACGGCGCCCGCTGAAGCGCAGCGCTGGTACGACATTGGCACTGCCGCCCTGCGAGATGGCGCTTATTACCAAGCCAGCCAGGCACTGCAGCGGGCCATTTCTGCCGATGATGGCTTCATGTTGGCCCATGCGCGTTTGGCGGAAGCACTGGTGGAGTTGGACTACGTTGATCAGGCAAAGGATGAACTACTGCGGGTTAACTCCGCAGATCGTGCCACCTTGCCAAAGCTCGACGCTCTTTATCTTGACGCCATCACGGCGACTGCTCGACAGGACTCCGCGAAGGCAGTCGACCTGTATAAGCAGATCGTCAAGGAGGGGTCCGAGAGCGAAAAGCCTTATGTGTTAGTGGACCTTGGTCGCGCCTACGAGAACAACAACGATGTTGCGGGCGCGATCGAGAGTTACAAAGAAGCGAGCAGGCTAAATACGCAATACGCGACCGCGTATTTGCATCTGGGAATTGTGCTGGGACAAAAGGACGAGGCCGCCGCTCTCGATTCGTTCAGGCAAGCGGAGTCAATCTACCAGGCGCTCGGGAAGATGGAAGGACGGGCCGAAGTAGTATTCCAAAGGGGTGTGCTCTTCAACCGACGAAACAAACTTCCTGAGGCCAAAGCGGAATTGGAACAGGCCCTGGCCCTGGCTAAAGCCAACGACAACAAGTCGCAGACCATCAAGACGCTGTTGCAACTGTGTAGTGTAGCTTTTGATCAGGGCGAAACGGCGCGATCAACCGAATATGCCGAACAGGCAGTGGAGCTGGCGCAGGACAATGGCATGGAGAACCTCAGCGCTCGTGGCCTGGTTGATCTCGGAAATTCATTTTTGATTCGCGGAAAACAGGCAGAGGCAGAAAAGTATCTCGAGCAAGGACTCGCAGCCTCGGTCCGATTTAAGAATCGAAGGAATGAGGCGCGGGCGCGATTCTCAATGGCCGGTCTGCGCCAACAGCAGGACAAGCCTGATGAGACTGTTCAATACCTGGGGCCGGCTTTAGCTTTCTATCAGCAAGGCGGTTATCGCTCGGAAACGATCTCCTGTCTCGCACTACTCTCTCGCGCGAACCTGCAAAAAGGCGAATACGCCGCCGCTGACAAAGGTCAGGAAGAACTTTTGCGCCTCGCGCAAGAGTTAAATGACCAGTCGCAGCTTGCGCGAGCGCATGCGGAACGCGGTTCAGCGCTAATTCGTGAAGAAAAGTTTCCCGACGCCCTTGATCATTTGAATCAGGCGTATGCGATCTATAACTCGCAAGGGATCCAACGCAGCATTGGTTATAACCTGGCCAGTCGCGGCGAAGTACTCGCGAGTCTTGGTCGATTTGACGAGGCAAAGGGTTTGCTTGATCAGGCTACAGTTATTGCGAATAAGCCTGGCGGCGAGTTAAAGCGACTTTCGGTTGAAACCGACGTAGTGTTTGCCGAGATGGCGCTGATGCGGGACGACTTTCCGAACGCAAAAACAACTGCTGCAAAAGTGATCGAAGGAGCTGGAACTGAGTTCAAGAATGCCGCGATCGCCGGGAAAATCATACTTGGTTTGTCGGAGTCTTACGGTGGCGCTAAAGCGGCGGGGAAACAGACCTTAACTGCGGCAGTTGATCTGGCAAGACAACTCAACGATCCGGCGCAGTTGGCAACAGCGCAACTGGCTCTTGCTAACGCCCTATTGCTGGCCGGTGATTCCAAAGCGGCAGCGACCAACGCGATCCAGGCACAAGAAGTATTTGCGCGGCTTGGGTTGTTCGAATCAGAGTGGCGGGCGCTGTTGGTTGCCGCACAGGCCAGCCTAAATTTAGGCGACAAGAATCATGCGGGCGAGTATGAAACGAAAGCGCAAGAAGCAATTGCAAAACTCCAAGAGCGCTGGGGTAGCGAAAGCTTCAGGACATACTTCAACTTTCGGCCCGACATCTTTCGACTGCGAAAAGATCTCGGTGATGTCCAGTTCAAACTAGGTCGCCTTAAGGAATGACTGTCTGAGGGGCCAGCTCATTTAGACTTTGTTTAAGAAGGCAAGAAGAGCGAGGGCAAGCCCCCTTCATGACCCTGAGACTCCCAAACTTTCTCGATTGCTTCACATTGAAAGGCGTTCACGGTGAGACCACAATCTCAACGCTAATCAGCTCGGGGCGAGGAAGGTGGGCTCGCCCCCTCTTCACGTGAGGTCGAAACACTTTTTGTGCAGGGCCGCTCATTCAACTAAGTTCGAACATTTAACCAACAAGTTTTGCCTTAACGATTTCGCTAACGGTACGGCCGTCCGCGTTCTTGCCTGCCAACGCGGCTTGCGCGGCCTTCATTACTTTACCCATATCCTTGATTGAGCCGGCGCCAGTGTCAGCGATGGCTGCGGAGATTGCAGCTTCAATCTCTTCGCGCGAGGCCGCCTGCGGCAGGTACGCTTCTATTACTGCGATTTCACTGTTTTCCTTAGCCGCGAGTTCTGGTCGTCCGCCCTTTTCATATTGTTCAACCGAATCGCGACGCTGTTTGACCAGCGAGCGGAGTAACTTCATCATTTCCTCGTCATCCATCTCGCTGCCTTTTTCAATCTCGCGATTCATCACCGCGGCCTTCACCATTCGCAGAGTAGATGTGCGCGCCGCATCCTGAGCTTTCATGGAAGCAGTTAGATCGGAAATGATTTGTTCTTTCAGACTCATTGATGAATTTCCTCCGTGCACAATATACCGCATGAGTGTAATGGATTGTGGGTTACGTTCAATTGCGTGTAAAGCCCTCCAATCACTTGACGCTTAGCAGGCAAACGTCAGGGGACGAGCTCGGGGATTTTCAACCCGTTAAGCGTATGAGCGGCGTTAATCAATTTCAACAACTCCGAAGCGATCAAACGGTGTCCCATGTGATTCGGGTGGATTCGCTCGCCAAACCAACCTTCGTTTGACGGGTACGCTTCTTCCGTTAACTCGCGAATTTCCAGAAACGGAATATTGCGTTGTCGCATCGTCGTTCCTAAGGCGAGGCGGTATTGCAACATCAGGTCAGCCTCGGGCGCCTCGGCAGAGTGATCACGATATGGCGCGGCGATAACAATTACAGCGGCGCCGCTGCGATGGGCCAAGTCTTCAATGGCGAGCATGTTGTCGAGGTATTCCTGCTGAGAAACGCGCGCCATGGGACGCACTCGTGGTGTAGCCTGAGCCTGGCTCTGAAGTTTTGCTAGCTGCTGCTTTGCTTCTCTCGCTCGCAACCAGTGCGTGGCATGAGCAAACGCCTGGCTGTGATCGATCAGCCAGCGCACCGTTACCGAGCGCCAGTCAGTCCTGATGGCCTGGCGATCGGGCTCATCGCTAAAGCTCGCATCGTTCCAGCCAAAACTTGCGATCAGCAAGTCAGGTTGCAACCGATCAATGTCGCGCTGTAACCAAGCCAGACCCTGATGACTTGTATAGCCCGGCACAGCCATTGTGATCGCCTCAATCTTTCGATTCGGATTGGCTGTTCGCAACTGTTTCTCGAGCAACATCGGGAAGGGCAGCCACTCCGGATCATACTCAGTGGGTTTCTCTGGCCAGACGGTTGGTACGCGGTAACCAAATGTTACTGAATCACCAAGACAAACGATGCGGATCGTTCCCGTTTCCTTGGTTCCAACTGTCTCGCCGACGTGTTCGGAGCGAAGGTGGTCAGCGTTGGTTGAGAGGATGGTGAAGTCCCAATAAACGTGATCGAGATTCGGCTTGAGTCGCCAGAGCAATAGAGGGTCGCCTTCAAAAATTCCTGACTGTTTTTGATCGGCCACCTGAGCTTTCTGCTGCATCGTGACCACAAACAGATCGAGACTCGAGAGGTGCGGCTGCGTCAGCCGCGTGCCGACTTCGATGGCGGCCAGGACCGCAATGAAGCCCAGGTAGACTATCGCAGCGTAGATCAGCCGACGTTTGAGCGGGAGGCGAGGTGCCGCAAGCTTTTCAGGATACGCGAACACAGAGTGGCCTCACAATTCGGGAGTGCCTCTCGCTCCATGCCATATTCGCGCGATCTCGATAAGCCGACTTTCGTGATTGACGCGGTAAACAATTCGGTAGGAGCGAACAATGATCTCCCGAATTTTCGCACTGCCGTACTCTGGAACAATCCGGCCAATAGCTGCAAAGGTCAACAGCTTATCAATCTCTAATATTAGTCGGTAGCCAAAAGCTTCAGCGCGACGAGGACTGTCGCGGGAGATGAAAGACACTATATCGTGGAGGTCATCGCGGGCGGCGGGAGACCAAATCAGGTTGTAAGCCATGAGGCCAACTGTCTCTTAATCTCTTCATGAGGAATGCCTTGGCCGTCATCCAGCTGCTCGAGGCCCTTCTGCATGGCAGCGAGGAACGCCACTCGATCGGCAATGTCGTCAATAGAGCAGTCGTCCGGCAGTTCGCTGACAGCCTGCATTACGATTTCCTTTTCCGTCATGCAAGAATTATCTGCGATGGGATTGAGACAACGCAAGCACTACTCAGCGCGGGAAGACTTTGAGCATCTCCGACACTCACAAAAATCCACGCATCATGTGGCGGTCAAGTCTTGGCGGTGCCGTTTTTCGGAAGCTTGGCGTTCCCGTTTGTGCTATGGCCATTTGATTTTGCCAGATGTGCTTTCAAATACCGGCCGGTGTGCGACGCTCGCGACGCCATGATCTTTTCCGGAGTGCCGGTAGCTACGATCTGTCCGCCGGCGTCGCCGCCTTCCGGTCCCAGGTCGATGATGTAGTCGGCTGTCTTGATCACGTCGAGATTGTGTTCGATTACCAACAGCGATCCGCCGGCATCGATCAACGCGCGAAATGCAGCCAGCAGTTTGTTGATGTCATCGAAGTGTAGGCCGGTGGTGGGTTCGTCGAAGATGTAGAGCGTTTTTGCGCCGGTACGTTTTGAGAGTTGCGCTGCGAGCTTGATGCGTTGGGCCTCGCCACCCGAAAGCGTAGTCGCTGATTGACCGAGTCGCAGATAACCAAGTCCCACCTCGTCAAGCACGCGCAGCCGATTCGTTATCTTCGGCACTTCGCGGAAGAAGGTGATCGCCTCGCGCACCGTCATATTCAAAACTTCATGAACGTTCTTGCCGCGATAACGCACGTCCAGAATCTGTTGTTTGAACCGTGTTCCTTTGCACTCTTCGCAAACGAGTTCGACATCCGCGAGAAACTGCATTTCCACGGTCACGGTGCCGTCACCCTGACAAACATCGCAGCGACCGCCCGGCAAGTTGAAAGAGAAGTGCGACGGATCAAAGCCATGCGCCTGCGCTTCACGCGTCGCGGAAAACACTTCGCGAATGCCGTCGTAGACCTTGATGTAGGTCACCGGATTTGAACGCGGCGTGCGTCCAATCGGCGACTGATCAACCAGAATCACATCGTCGATCAGCTCGCCACCTTCCAACTTTGAAAACGCGCCGACGTGCCCTTGCCAATCGCCCCTTTGCTTTTTCAATCCGGCGTAGATGCATTCGTGAATGAGCGTAGACTTGCCAGAACCGCTAACACCGGTCACGCAGACGAGCATGTCGAGGGGAAACTCGAGGTCGATCGATTTCAGATTGTGTTCCGAGGCGCCGCTCAATGTCAGTCGTCGCTTCTGTGCTGTCCGCCGTTGTTTCGGCTCTTTGATTTCGGACTCGCCGCGGAGATAACGCGCAGTGAGAGAACTCTCGTCAACCATCAGACCCTTGAAGTCGCCCTCGTAAATTACGCGCCCACCGAGTTCGCCCGCCGAAGGTCCGATATCAAGAATGTAATCCGCAGCCCGCATCATATCCTCGTCGTGTTCCACGACCAACACCGTGTTGCCAATGTCGCGCAGATTGTGAAGCAGCGCGATGAGGCGATCGTTGTCACGCGGGTGCAAGCCAATTGACGGCTCATCGAGAACGTAGAGCGCGCCAACCAATGAAGATCCGAGATTGGTGGCCAGCTGTATTCGTTGGGCCTCGCCACCAGAAAGCGTAGACGCCAAACGATCTAAGGTTAGATAGTCCAGACCAACTTCCACCATGAATCGCAAGCGACGCCGAATCTCGAAGAGGATTCGTTCAGCAATAGCGCCTTGTTCGACTGACAGTTCCAGCGAATCGAAGAAAACGGCAGCGTCCTTGATCGCGAGTGCGCAAACGTCGGGCAAGGTAGCGTTACCGACTTTTACGTCACGCGCCTCTTGTCGCAAACGGCCGCCGCCGCAGTCGGGACATAGCGTGTAGCCACGATACTTCGAGAGAAACACGCGCACGTGAAGCTTGTACTTCTTGGTTTCAAGCCAGTCGTAGAAGCCGCGCACGCCGCCCCAATCTTTCTTGCCTTCAATAATCGCTTTTTGTTCCGCGCGCGAAAGCTGCGCAAAGGGAACAGTCAGCGAAATCTTTTCCGACTTGCAAAACTGTTTTAGTTCGTCAAAGGCCCACTCGTGTTGCGGCCTGGTCCAGGGTTCAATGGCGCCGTCCTTGAGACTCAGTCCGGGATTCGGAATTACCAGATCGAGGTCGAGCCCGATTGTGTTACCAAAACCCTGACAGGTCGGACAGGCGCCGTACGGATTATTGAAACTGAACAGGCGCGGCTCGGGTTGTGCATAAAGCGTCCCGTCATATTTGCATTCGAAACGATCAGAAAAATTGAGACGCGTCGGCTCCGGGTCTGCAGTTTCAATGTTTGCCGTGCCGTGCCCTTCCTGAAAACAGATTTCGAGCGAATCCACCAGCCGCTGCCGGATGTCCGGGTGAGCTGTCAGCCGATCGACCATTACGAATACATCAGTGAAAGTTTCGAGTTGATAATCGTCAGGCGAATGAAGATCGATGGTTTGGCCGGCGGCGTATAAACGTGTGAAGCCACGTTGCATCAGGCTCATCACGTGAGCGGTTATGACCTGACGCGGAGAAACGGTGCGACGCGGGGACGCAGAGACACTGGGACGCGGAGACTTAGTCTTATTGTTCTTTCTCTCCGCGTCCCCCTGTCCTCGCGTCGCCGTGTCTCCATTGACTGACAGCCCCGCGTGCGCGGGGAACAAGACGTAGAATCGCGTCCCTTCAGGAAGAGTGCTCAGAATCTCATCGGCAACCGATTCCGGTGAATCCTTGTAAACTTCGCGGCCACAAACGCGGCAATAGGTTATTCCCACTCGCGCGTAGAGTAAACGCAGGTAGTCAAATACTTCAGTCTGGGTTCCTACAGTGGAGCGCGGATTTCGCGTGGAGTTTTTTTGGCGAATCGCAATCGCCGGCGCAATGCCGCGCACTTCGTCGACGTCCGGCTTGTCCATCCGCTCGAGAAATTGGCGAGCATACGCGGAAAGCGATTCCACATAACGGCGCTGACCCTCGGCGTAGATTGTGTCGAAGGCAAGCGACGATTTGCCAGACCCGCTGACGCCGGTAACCACCGTTAACTTGTTAATAGGGATTGAGAAGGAGATATTCTTCAGGTTGTTGACCCGAGCTCCCCTGACTTCGATTGCTTCTTCAGGCATGTGCTAAAAGTTGCGGTGGCCATACAGACAGAAGTTTCGCGGCTACCGTAAACCTTGAATGATACCGCGACTCCTCCTCAGACGCGAAACGAACTGGACGACCAACCAAGGATTTGCGGGAAACGCTTAAGTGATTTGCTGGGAGCGCGGGCGTCCCGCCCACAACGCGACGAAGTCGCGAGGTTCGGGTCTTCCCAGCTCACTGATAGCCGAACAGGATTTGTTCGCGCTTCGCGCTCATTGCGGGCGGGACGCCCACGGTCCCAGTAACGGAATCGACAGCGATCCAGAGGTTGCACCTCTGGCTACCCTCGTCCCGCATCTCCGATGTGCCAGATTACTACGCGATTTGGATTGACAGGCATGCGACGGATGCACAACAATGCGCAGCTATGAAGACAACGAGATTCCTTTTGCGAGGTTTCAAGCGACCTCGCGAGGTAGCTTCCGAAGCCCTGGGTAAACTCGAGCAGAATGTCCTTAAGGAAGTCTGGCGTCGTAACGAAGTCAGCGTGCGCGATATTTACCTCGCTTTCGGTGAGAAAATCGCCTACACGACGCTGATGACGACTTTGGATCGGCTTTTCAAGAAGAAACTTCTCACGCGCCGCAAAGATGGTCGCGCCTTTCTCTACTTGCCGGCCGTGTCGTCGGCTGAGCTTGAACAAGGGATTCGAGAAGATGTAATTGAAGGGCTTCTCGGTCATGGGGCAGACGCAGTACAGCCAGTGCTGGCTTGTATTGTTGATACCGTGAGTGAGAGAGATCGCGAGTTGCTCGATGAACTCGATCGCCTAATTAAGGAAAAGCGCAGAGAGTTGAAACAGGGCGGTGCCTAATGTTCGAACTCCTCGGGCTCGCATTGCTGCTCGCAGCGTTGCTGACCTTTAACAGCATTGCCTCGCTGGTGATTGCCGGTCTGTGGCGGCTTGCGGGCCGCATAACAGATAACTGGAGTGCGGCGACGCGCGCTCGATTGCTTTTCTCTCTGCGTACGCTGCCGGCCCTACTCGCTTTTCTCTTCGTCGCGTTGTTGTTAGTGCCCGCCTATGTCGCTTACGAACCTCGCCACACTACAGAAAACGTTGGGTTCAAATTAGGACTGCTCGCTTTCTTGTCTGCGACCGGGATAGCGGTCTCGATCTATCGCGGCATTGCGACCAATCGCGCCACCGCAAATCTGACCTCCGATTGGTTGCGGCAAGGCAAACCTATCCAGATTCCCGGGATTAACATCAAATCCTACGAGATTCATCATCAGTTTCCGCTGATCGGAATTGTCGGTTTTCTACGCCCGCGACTGTTTATTGCCAGCCAGGTGTTGGAAATTTTGACTCCGGAAGAAATTGCCGCCGCAGTTGCCCACGAGAACGGCCATCTGGAGGCTCGCGATAACTTGAAGCGGGGACTGCTCCAGGCCTGTCGTGATGTCTTGTTAATTATTCCCAGCGGTCGACTGCTCGATAAGTCGTGGTCTGAAGCGTCTGAAGAAGCGGCTGATGAAAATGCCGCGCTCCAGGGCAATGGTGTGGCGCTGGATCTTGCTTCCGCGCTGGTTAAGATTGCGAGAATCATTCCCCTGGGCGCGCGACCCACGATGCCGGCCGGAGTTTTCCTGCTTGGTGATCACGAAGAAGCCAAGGGTATCAAATCGCGTGTGCGCCGGCTCATCGCGCTCGCTACGGCTGAACGAGGAACTGTCCGACATGATGTCTTAGCAAGGTTCTTCGTTTGGGGGCCGGCCAGCTTGCTGCTGGTCGCGTTCGTTATCGGGGCCACCAATCCCTATCTGCTCTCGAGAGTCCATTATCTAATCGAACACGTAGTGTTTGTCTTGCAATAGCACTTCGGCGATTCAGAACCGCCTTTTTGCCGATCGCATCCGCAATCAATCGTCCTTTACTTGATACGACAAAGAGCGAGCACGTCTTGACGCGCGAGCGCGCCTGCGAGAACCTGTTTAGGAAATGACTGCACTGCTGACGGTCGAGGGTGTAACCAAGGATTTCAATAAGCGACGCGTGCTGGATGACGTTAGTTTTTCAGTGCGCCCGGGTGAGATTTTAGGTTTGATCGGGCCAAACGGTTCCGGCAAGACAACCCTGTTTGAGTGCCTCGCTGGTCTCATGCCGGCAAACGCCGGCGCTATCAAGTCAAACAACAAAGTACTAGTTCCTGCCAGGCGCAAAGAGGCGCTTTTTTATTTGCCTGACGGCATCTCTCCCTGGGCTGAACAAACCGTTCAATGGGCATTGGGTTTTTTCCGCAAGCTCTATGGACGCACCCAGCAGGATGCGTCGGCACTCGTCGAACCGCTCCGGCTGAGTGAATTAATGAAGGCTCGCGTGGCGACGCTTTCAAAAGGTGAACGCAAGCGGGTCCTGCTCGCGCTCGGGTTACTGACTCCCCAACCATTGCTGATGCTTGATGAGCCCTTCGATGGCCTTGACCTGCGCCAGACTCGCGACGTAATGACGTTGCTCAAGGAGCATGTAGCGTCTGGACGCACCCTGCTTCTCTCTATTCATCAGCTTATAGATGCCGGGCGCGTTTGCGATCGACTGGTCTTGTTGGGTGCTGGACGAGTGGTCGGCGAAGGAAGTCTTGCCGAGCTTCGCGCTAAAACGAAACTTCCCGAAGCGGGCGTGGAGGAAATCTTCCTTGCGCTCACTTAAGTTTGGGGAACTCTTGTCTAAAGAGTGGCGCGAATTATTGGCGGCACGTTCCTACTGGTTGCTCCTTTTGATGATTGGTCCGCTGGTAGGACAAGCTTTTATTGCCGCCGTGAAATTGTACGCAGAGGCGAGTGGCAGTGGCGGCGTGCCGGCGGCCTTGCCGCAGGGATTGACGCCGCTTGACGGCATCCTGGCACCAACTTTTGGCGCCTACGATCTGGCTGCTACGTTCTTTCTGCCCTTCGTCGCCATTCGTTTGATATCAGCCGAAAAGCAAAGCGGCGCGCTGAAGCTGTTGCTGCAATTTCCCGGAAGTCTCGGCACAAAGCTGGCGGCGAAAGGCCTGGTGCTTGTAGCCGGTTGGTTAGTGACTTGTGTTCCGGGTCTGCTGGCTATTGTTCTTTGGAAATCCTACGGCGGCCACTTGTATGCCCCCGAAGCGTTGAATCTTTTGCTGGGTCATTTCCTGCGCGCCCTGTTGAGTGTTGGTATCGCAGTGGCTGCGGCCGCCATCGCGGAGAGCGCTGCAAGCGCTGCCATAGTCACGTTGGGTTTTACTGTTGGCGCCTGGGCACTGGATTTCATTGCTGCGGGGCGGGGCGGGCTGCTGCAGCAATTGGCGAACTACACCCCAACCGCTGCACTGCGATCTTTTGAACAGGGGTTGCTACGACTAAATACGGTTGTAGTGATGCTGGTAATCACGGTGTTGTCATTTGCACTGGCTGCTGTCTGGCTAAATACTGGATCGACGTTGCGTTACCGTGTGCTTTCAACCGTGGCCATCGCAGCCGTCCTGGCCGTGGGGATGATTGGAGCGATGGGTCTGCGAAGCAGTTGGGACTTAAGCGAAAACCGGCGCAACTCTTTTCCGCCTGCCGACGAAGCAGCGCTCAGTCAGATTAGTGGGCCGTTGCAGATTACTGTCATCCTGGCTCCGGAAGATCCGCGGCTGACGGATTTCGAGCAGAACGTGTTGCGGAAGTTACGGAGAAATCTTAGTCGCCTCGATGTTCACTATACTGCCGCTAGCCAAACCGGTTTGTTTGAGGGCAGCGACGATCACTATGGTGAAATCTGGTACGAGATGCGTGGCCAGAAAATTATGGATCGGTCGACGATAGAACCGGTGGTCCTGGAACAAATCTATAAACTGGCTGGAGTCAATCCGCCTGCAGCGGGCGGGACGGACGATTTTCCCGGTTACCCACTGGCGACGAGTCCGAGGTGGGCTGGCTCGCTTTTTTATGGTGGGTTTCCGTTGTTAACTATTTTCGCATGGTGGTTTATTCGCAGGGAAAGGAGCTGAAGCTATGAAATCTCGTGGGGCGTTAATAATTATTCTCGCGGTTGTGCTCTCGGCATTGTTGACGGTGTCGACCGGAGCACGAATGGGTGGGCAGGCGAAAAGTATGAAAGTCGACCTGTCGAAGGAAAAGAGTGGCCACCAGTCAGGGAAGTTCCTGTCCGTGGTTGGCAACTGGTCAATCGTCGACGATGGTGGAAAAAAAGTTCTGGGAGTTGATGGTAGATCGTGGTTGCGTGGTCAACCGGCAAACGGCTTAGCGCAGAATGCTCGAGCCATTTACGGATCGCGACATGAAGAGTTCATTGATAACGTAAAAGCGTTTGCCTACTTTCCCTATGCGGTCGCGAAAGACGTCAGCGACTTTCATGACGGTGAGATCAGCATTCGCTTCAAACTGGTTGCGGGACAACTCGATCAGTGTGCCGGGATACTTTTCAACCTCAAGCCAAATGGCGACTACCTGACTGTGCGCTTCAATGGCAAGGAAGATAACGTTGTGCTTTGGACGTTCAACAAAGGGAAGCGAAGTTTTGTTAAGCGCGGATCGGAAAACGTGCCACTGCAGATGAATACCTGGCACACGTTGGAGATTTCGATTCAGGGAAAGAATCTACAGGCATCACTGGATGGCAAGCATTTGCTTGATTTCACGTTGGCCGAAACGGTTTCAGGAAAGGTCGGTGTGTGGTCGAAGACGGATAGCGTTAGTTATTTCGATGACTACACGGTGAAGCAGTAGGAACGGGAACAGGTAAAAATGAGAACGGGGTAAAAAGGGAAACACCACTTCCCCTCTTACCCCGTTCCCCTTTTCCCGTCTTCTCTTAAAAGATGAACCGCGCTTGCAGTTGGAACATCCGCGGTGGGTCTATGTTTGCAAACGCTGGAATGCCGTGTCCGTCCGCTCCAATCGCGTTAGCGGGGAGAAATTGACCAAACGTCGTCGCTGGAGTAGCAAGATCTCCGTAGGTCGTAACACCGCGTCCGAGGAAGTTTCCGTGATTGAAGAGGTTGAAGCCCTCCAACCGCAGCAGAAGTCTCGTGCCTTCCGTCAGCTTGATGCGATTCTCAACGAAGAAAGCTACGTCGGAAGTCGGAGTGCCGCGGAACGCCGACTTCTTGACCAGGACGCCATCAATTATCGGCCGGTCGTTGTTCGCGCCATCACCATTGTTGTCAACGCCCGTCGTCGCGTTGAAGGGGCGCGCGGAAGCGAGCTGTGTCAGAGTACCGGCCGTGAAGTTCCACGGGAACCGGTAGGTGAACGTGATCACAGCGCGATGACGCTGATCCGCGGCGCTCAGGCCGCGCTCTTCCTCGCCGAGGCGGGAGATATCACCCTGGTTTGGGTTGATGCCGTTGCCGTCCGGCTCAAAGGTGTTGGTCGCCTTTGACAGCGTGTAGCTGACCTCGGCATACATACGCCGGTTGCCGCGATACCTGAAATTCATCTGCAAGCCGTCGTAATCGGCGACGCCGAGATTCATGATCACACTCACCTGACGTATGCCGCCATTGGCCGGAAGGATGGGCCGCGTCTCGTTAGCGTAACCGCCAAACGGTAGACATGCGCCGGTGAAGATGCCGACGCAGTTAGCCGGGCGGGTCACCAGACGCACTTGACCGGGCGCAGTGCGATCAAAGGGTGACGGAGCGTTCAAATCAACCGTGCGATCGAGGTCGCTCACGTGCTGATGCACGTAGTCGCCCCCGAAGAACAGCCCCTTGGCGATCTCGCGCTCCGCGCCGAAAGAAACCACCTGGCTGCGAGGATTCACCAATTTGTCTGGATAGTTCGGCAGCAAGTTGAAGTTCAGCCCATACTTCGCAAACTGGGCCACGTAGAAGTCGCGCCGACCCGCCCTGATGGTGATGTCACGCGGGGGCAATTGCGTGGCCGGTAAAGTTGCCGGATCAACGTTCACTGGCAGGCACGATCCCGTCAAGCAGGTTGGAAAACCTGTTTGCCCCGGATTCGCGGTGTAAGTTGTCAACCCGTCCAGCCCGTTCACCAGAAAGCCCGCCACTGAGTTGGAGCGAATTTGCGGGTAATACACGCCGTAGCCGGCGCGAAACGAAGTACGCGAGTCGCCCTTCGGATGCCAGCCGATGCCGATGCGCGGCGCAAAGTTATTCTTGTCGTCCGTCAAGGTTTGCCGGTCGTAGCGCACACCGAGATTCAACGTGAGATCAGGAGTCACCTTCCAATCGTCCTGTACGAAACCGCTCAAGAGCCACTGCGGCAGGTTGTAGCTGCTGATCCCGAAGTTGATCGGCTGCGTGTAGTTCTGCACGTCGTTTAACGTTAACTGCCCGAAGGGCGCTGTCGTCGCGTTTTTGAAGGTGAACGTGCCGAGGATCGCGGTGCCGGGCTCGCTGCCCGTACCGCCTGAGGTGTGATGCAGCACGCTCCCGCCGAAGCGAACGTAGTGTCCGCCATGCGACCACGACAACGTATCGGAAAATTGCACCTGGTGACTGAAGATGTCGGAGGCCCGCGATTGGCCAATGGTGAACGGCACAGCGCCCCCGCGCGTGTAGGTCGTGGAAAGGTTCTGAGCTTCCCAGAGCGTAATCGGATCGCCGTGCAGATACGCAAAGCGCGCCTCGTTGAGAAGAGTCGGGTTGATGACAAAGGTGTGATTGACCTGAGCCGTCCATGACCGCCGCGAGTACCGGCGCGCAACGCTTGGCGCGCTCGTGCCGCTTACGGCGTCTTGTGGATTGTCGTCCGAAAACCTATCGACGTTGAAACGGAACATCAAGGTCTGATCCGAAGTAAGCTTATGATCCACCCGGCCGTCGAAGAGAAATTGGCGGTAGTGTCCCGTGTAGTCGAGGTGGCCATCCGCCGGCAACACGAAGGCAGGCAGCGTCGAGGATAGAAAAGTTGTGCGGTTCTGCCGCGTGTAGTCGGCAGTAGCGAAGAAGAAAGTCTTGTCCTTAACGATCGGTCCGCCGATGGAGCCGGAGTATTGGTTTAGTTTATCCGGAATGTCCACGGGATTGATCGCGGTAAGATTGCTGGGTACTGCGCAACTCGGCGTGGACGCGGGGCAGAAATTCTTGATCGAAAACGTTTTCGCCTGCCAGCCACCACCCGGACGCAATAGAAACAGTCCTTCGCCGTGAAATTCGTTAGTGCCGGATTTTGTGGTGATATTCAGCGCTGGGCCGGAAGTCCAGCCGAACTCGGACGAGAACGCGTTTGAGAGCACGTTGATTTCCTGGATAGCACCTATCGGCACCGTGGCTATCGCCGTTTGGCGACCCCAGCCTTCATCGTTGTTCGCGCCGTCGAGCGTGAACGTGGTGGCCCTGCGTGAGCCGACGCCGGTGACGAAGTAGGTTGCGTTGACGAACAGATCCCCTAAACCTTTCCCGGTGCGAAACGCCGAATTCAGGAGCGGCAAGGTTGTCGACTTGCGACCGAGAATCGGCGTCTCGTCGATTCGCTGGCCGATAAGCGGCAGACCGATCATTGGGTTCGAGCGCACGCCTTCTTGAGTACCAAACACTACGACCTCCGCCTTCTCAGAACCAACCAGCAGCTTCACTTTGAGCGTCGCCGTTTCGCCGGAGCGCAGCGTGATGTCCTTTTGTTCTTCGGTGCCGAATCCTTCCCTCGAGACTGTGACCGTGTAGGTCCCCGTAAGCGGCAAGGCCGAAATGGTAACGCTGCCATCGCCTCCCGAAACCGCGTCGCGCACGGCGCCGGTCGCGGTGTTTACTACCGAGACTTTGGCGTCCTTCACGACTGCGCCGGCTTGATCGATCACAACGACAATCATCGCAGCAGTATTCGGAGATTGCGCAGCTGCCGGCGCCGTGCCGAAAGCAAGCAACGCAAGCAGAAGCAGCGGCAAGCGGTTCTGACTGGCACGAGACATGAGGAATCCAGGACGACGCGGTGACACTAAACGGGATTCGAATCCAGAGGTTCGCATTGGTTAGTTCTTCCTTAACTGAAAAATTGCTCAGAATGAGCCGTGAACAAATGTTAACGACGGAAGTTAATCGTAGAGAGGAATTACTACCAGCGGTCGTAGAGTAAACGGAGAAAGCGCTGATTGGCTTTAGTGCCGATTGGCTTTAGCTTGGTGCAGTTATCGCGCGCTTTGGCTTTCGCGGATTGTGGTGGGAAAGACCGCCGGTATCTGATCAAACGGCTGGTCGAGCTGAAACTGCTTATTTCTGCTTGAGACGTAAAGTCGCATTGTCACTGCCAGAATCCCTACCGCCATCGCAATCCAGGTGACTGACCAAACCACCGCGGGAATGCCGGTGGCGTTGGCCATATTCACAGCGTCAGTGGGAACTGTTGGCGCAAACGGCGTCGACAGGAAAAAAACGGTCTTCAGATCAAGCAGTGCATTGAGCACACACTGAACGGCAAGGAAGCTGACGAAGAAGGTGGCGACACGCGCCTTCGCGTATTTTGCTACCGCGAGCAAACCAAGGCTAAGTAGGGTTCCGGCAAGAATGGTAAACGGAAGCGCGGACGAAACCACTCCTGACATGGCCGGCTTGATGAGTCCATAAACCAGCGTCAGCGTAAAAACCAGTGCGGCCGAGCCAACCAGGACAAAGCGCGCCGCGACAGCTTTCCGAATTAAGACCAGCAACATAGCGCCAAACGCCATCGAGCCGAGATAACCTGCGCTGGATACAAAAATTTGCGAAAGCGTGCCGCCTTGCGAAGTGTAGGTTTCACCGCTGGCGTTCGTGGCGATGCTCAAGCTCTCGACTGAATTGCCCGTCAAGAGCGCGGCAATAGCGTGGCCGCCCTCATGTATGAAGGTGACAAAAATGCGAAACGGATAAGTAACGATCTCTGCAAACGGAATGAACCACAGCACTATCGAGATCACCGCTGCCGTTAGTAACAGAGTTGCCTGGGGACGTGCATCGTGGGAAATTCCGTATTTCATAGTAATTCTCTAAACGTTGGAAAAAATCATGAGGTTCCCGTTTTTCTCCGCGTGATTTCCAGCTGGCCGCAGAATCTGGTCAAACGACTAGTCTTTTCGGATGTAGTCGCCTGACTTTCCGCCGGTTTTGCGTTCTAAGCGAATTTCGGAAATCGTTATTCCCTTGTCGAGCGCTTTGCACATATCGTAAATGGTCAGCGCCGCAATCGACACCGCCGTCAAGGCCTCCATTTCAACTCCGGTTTGCGCGTTAGTTGAGACGCTGGACTCCAGGTGAACACCATAGCTTTCTATACTCGCCTGCACATCGACATGCGTGAGTGGCAGCGGATGACACAGCGGTATCAGCTCGGCCGTGCGTTTTGCCGCCATAATCCCCGCTAGTCGAGCGGCTTCAAGCGGATCACCCTTCGGTGTTCGATGGTCCTGAACAGCACTTACAGTTTCTTTCGACATCAAGACGCGCGCCGAGGCGACTGCCTGCCGCGTGGTCGATTCCTTGTCGCTGGTGTCAACCATTTTGATGCGACCCTCGTTATCGATGTGAGAAAGTTGATCCATTCGCCTGCGCTTTACGTATTAGATCTGAGTTGCGTAAAACAAACTCTAACTATTGCTTTTTTGCTGCTTGACGGAATAATCTTACTATAATCTTCAGTGCAAAATCCGATCCCAGGGTAGTGTTCGTAAAATAAACGACAGAGATAATCGAGATCAGTCAGCTTGAAACTCTAGACCCTTTTCAATAACATCCGCGACTCAGACGAAAACTCAAATCATCCATGGCGGCGTCTTTAGACAATAAGAGCAGTAGCGCCCCGGCTTCGTCGGGCTACAGCGGCGTTGAAGAGCACTCGGGACCATTGCACTCGTTCCTTGAACACACCACTCTACTGATCTTCCCGGTAGTATTCGTACTAAATCTACATTGGGCTGGCTCGCGTCTGTACGAACTGGAATTACTTTGGCTGGTCGCGCTCGCTGTTCCGCTCGGCATTGTCGGCGGTGACTTTATTTCCGGCATTGTCCATTGGGCTGCGGACACTTACGGCTCGGAAGACATGCGCGTGATTGGGCCGAGTCTCGTCAAACCTTTTCGCCTGCATCATGTCTACCCGCGAGATATTTGTACTCACGGCCTGGTAGAGACTACTGGCAACGTATGCATCCTGGCGGTGCCCGCGTTGTCGCTTACTTTTTATCTGATGTGGTTGATGCCTGACTCGGCGTGGTTGGCGTTTTCAGTAGTTTGTTTTGCACTAATGGCGGCCGCTACCGTTGCCACCAACCAATTCCACAAGTGGGCCCATCAGGAAAGTCCTTCCGCGCTCGCGCGCTGGCTGCAGCGCCGGCGACTGGTGTTGGAGCCGCAACATCATAAGCGCCACCACACGCAGCCATTCGACTGCAACTACTGCATCACCAATGGCTGGCTTAATCCGCTGCTAAATAAACTGAAGTTCTTTCGACGACTGGAATCGCTGATAGCGTTGTTCGGGATAGAAACTGCAAGAACTAAGGGCGAACGAGCGACCGATACTGTGCGCGGGAGACAAACTCACTAAGTCCGTACACCACGCACCAGTACGTATTCCAACAACCCCATGGTAAAGCCGCGATAGACGGCTACGTCCAGAAGCAAGCCGAGCCTGGAGAGCGCGAAGCCGCGGATTTTGCTGATGGCGCGAATCGTCTCCGGACGCATCTGCTCAAAATAATAGCCGGGTATGACTGAGGCGCCGATCTCCTCGATCTCAATCTTCTCAAAACCCGCTGTCTGCATCTTTTGATTGTAGACATCTCGGGAGTAGACATTGGCGCGTGGGACTTGCCACAGTTTTCGCGCTGCTTCAGCCACGAGCTTCTCAATCGGATTGCGCGGCGGATTCTTTACGATGAAGTCGGCCATGGCGATTACGCCGCCGGGCTGCAAAACTCGACGTGCTTCATGTAGAAATTTTTCTCGTGTATCAAAGTGCTCGGGACCTTCGATACTCAACACATGCGTAAAACTGCCATCAGGGAAGGGGAGCTCAATTGCTGTCCCGTGATGAAAGCGCACGCGATCTTCCGCGTTTGCTTCGCGTGAACGCCGCCGGCCGTGCTCGATGTGTTTCCAGGTCACGTCTAAACCATCGATAGATTCAGGTCCGAAATTCTTGAGCAAGTAAATGTCCTGTGTCCCCATGCCCGGCGCAACGTCGAGCAGTTTGCTGGTTTCATTGAGGCCCAGAATGCTGCCCATGCGGTGTACTAAATTTTCGGCGGCCTTAATGTAGTCGGCAATACCGTTTTCCCAGAGCCCAAAATTAAGGTAGCCGTTGTGCCAGTCTGCAAAATTCTCCGCTCCGCCGGAGTACAGATTTTCCACCTTGCGTTCGTGCGCCCGCGGCTTCCAGAGTTGTCGTGTTGTGTCGCCCATGCAAGCCTTTTAGTTAGTTAGCCTCGCCGTCAGCTCAAGTAGTTCAGCATTGCGTTGTATCTTACACCCTGTGCGTGTGGTTCATAGCGGGAGCCGCACAATGCTGACCCGACTTCCTGCTTCGACTACACCGGTGTGACTGGGAATAACGATCAATGACGTCGCTCCTACAAAACCAACGAAATCTGATGAGCCGCCCCATCTTAATGGCTCCGCCGTCAGTAATCCCTCCTCGTTCGTGCTGAGCGTTGCCGGTAAATAACTTTCGCGTTCACCGGCGCCTTTGACGTTGTGGGAAAGCACCGCCCAGCTGTGCGGCAACGTCACATCCGTCGCTGCCTGCATCGCTAATATCGCCGTACGCGCGAAGAGATTGAACGTAACTGCGACAGAGACAGGATTGCCGGGTAGTCCAAAGAAGAGTGAGCCATTCGGGAGTCGCGCAAAGACCGTGGGTTTGCCGGGACGTAATGCTACACGCTCAAAGAAAAACTCGGCGCCGAGCTCTCGCAGCGCAGGTTTCGTAAAATCGTAGACCCCGACTGAGACTCCGCCCGAGGTTACGACGACATCGCAGCGCTCGGCAGCCTCCATGATCTGTCGTTTAAGTAATGAGGTGTCGTCGCCGGCGAGCGGTAGTCTTTCGACCAATGCGCCCGCAAGTTCCGCATAGGCGCCAATCGTCAGGTTGTTTGAGTCGCGAATTTGATCCGGGCCAGGCTTTCGATCCACTGCTACCAATTCGCTGCCGGTTGCCAGCACTGCAACCCGAGGTTGTTTGCCGACGTCGACTTTGTCATAACCGAAAGAGGCCAATACCGCCATCGTGGCTGCGGTAATTGGTTCACCGGCGTGTAGGACCGTCTGCCCGGCTTTGATTTCGGCGCCGCGCTTCACGATTGATCTGCCAAGCGTCACGGTTTCCAGGATCTCAACTTCATCCGTACCGGCCTCGCGGGTCAACTCGACTTGTTGCACGCTGTCGGCTCCCTCGGGAACCGGTGCGCCCGTCATAATTCTGACCGCTTCACCGGTTTGCATCTTTTGATGCCAGCCCCGACCGGCTGCAGACTCGCCTACGATTTTTAGTCTCGCCGGCACGTTTTGTACGTCGCTGGCTCGCACCGCGTAGCCATCCATTTGCGAACGATCGAATGGTGGGAGAGCAGAATCCGCTACGACGTCCTGCGCCAGGAATCGACCACGCGCCTGCGACAATGGCACGGTTTCGCTTGGCAGCGCGCCGGTCCGTTGTTTGACGATCAGGATTGCTTCAGTGACAGAAATCATTGCGTGTCAATTTGGAGTGTAGATATCTTTGGCATTGAGCTACAAAGACTTCAGACAGGACTGTAAGCCCCGGAAGCAAAAATGAACAGCTGTTGCGCATCATTCCAACTCAAGTGCAACCACGCCATAGTGGTGACGGAACTCACCGTATGCAGGCATTCACTTTCTTGCCGGAAACTCAGACTCAGTTATTCTTTGTAGGCCCTTACCAATTCCTCTAATTACGGCATTCATGATTTGAGAAACAAGAAATACGCTTACCGACACTCGTCCCAGAAGGAAAAGCGAGATCATTACGAAAAGAAATAGGTAACAAACCAAGTAATTACAAATGTAGAAAATCACTAGCCATTTCTTGATCGCAAGATCGCATTTTTTCTCCTCGATTATCGCGTTGCCGGCCTGCGTCCAAAAAGTTCGTTCTGGATCATTCAGTAGTGGCGCCTTAGTTTCTTGCATGTCTGTTCACCTTTGTAAGCCAAACCTGTGTGGTGAGTTAATGCGGGCACACAAATGCCCGCACCATTGCGATTGGCGGCAAACGGGAACAGAAACTCCTGTAACCCGTCGTCAGGCTACAGAGTCAATGGGATGCAATGATTTAGGAAAGAGTCGAATAGGTGGAGAGTGGACTTTGACAATAGCGTCGCAGTTCTCCTGTGTAATAAGAAGAGCGGAAATCCGTCTAGTAAAAGACTCGGGGTCAAACTTCTTAGGAAACAGTCGTTCGACTATTCTCTGAACGGCTTTACGAATAGTGGCTTGACTAATAATACCCGTCGTTCTTCGGTAGTACCAAAGGCCCCGCTCTTTCAACCTGACGACCGCATCTTTTGCCGCACGGACCATCATTTGATACATCGGATCGTTCATCCGGCTGATTTGCTCTCGCATCATTCTGTCTGCGACAGAACTGGAGAATGCACTTACGATTCGATGGTCAGGGAATGCCGCTCTGGCTGAGAGTTGGGCGTGTGATTGCACCGTCCGGCTAGCGGCAAAGTTTTGAACCTCTATTTCGCGATTCCGATAGCCGCCGAGGACTTTCTCTCTGGACAACAAGGAGTGGGTTTCGCTAAACATCTTGATCTAAGATCACTAACCTTTAATCTTGTTTCGTTGATGATACATACTACCATAGGCTCTGTTTCACGCCAATTTAGAATTACCAAGTAGTTCGAGGTCTGAAGAGGAGATTAGAAGATCGGCTGTGTCCAAAATTGAAAAGCGGCTGCCCTTCGTTTTAACTGAAGTGCAGCCGCTTCAAAGTGGCGGAGCCGACGGGATTCGAACCCGCGACCTCCGACGTGACAGGCCGGCGTTCTAACCAACTGAACTACGACTCCGCATTGTCAAAGCAGGAAAGACCTTGACGTGTCTATCCTTTTCGACGAAAAACAGGCAACAGCTTTGGACAAGCAGGAATGCCTGTCCTACTTGGTGGGCGCGGAGGGACTCGAACCCCCAACCTCCTCCTTGTAAGGGAGGCCGTCTACCATTGACATACGTGCCCGAAAACTGTCTCCAAAGATCCGCGTCATGCCGCGACATTCTTCACGTCTGACGAGTCGTCATGCTAAGAGAAGGGACGGAGGCTGTCAAGGTGAGCTCCTGTTCCCGATTGGGGCTGTAGTTCAGAGTTCAAGCTTTAGGTTGTGTTTTTGACTGTCAAGCTTCAGCCTAAAGACTGAACTCTGAACTGCTGGCATTAAACTCAAGCAGACGGGGGATTTTGCAGTCACGCGCTTTCAGGAGTTATAGTTTTCAAGAGCACCTCCCCAGAAAATTCGCACGCGTAATCAGTGACGACCAAATCGATGTCATCATTTCCACGATTTATCGCGCTAGCTTTAGTCCTGGCCTGTGCGCTTATGTCACTCTCATCAGGTGTGCCGGCGCGTGGACAACAACCAGCTCAGCAACGGCCGCGTCGAGTGAATCCGCAAGAAACGCAATCTCCGACTGCGCCGGACAAACCGGCAGTCGACGAGGTAGACGAAGGCGACGTGGTGCGCGTCGAAACGCAGTTGGTTTCTGTGCCGGCGGTTGTAACTAACAATTCCGGCCGCCCAATAACCGGATTGCGCGCTGAAAATTTTCTGCTATTTGAAAATGGGCAACAGCAACGAATTGCGAACTTCGCGACCACCGAAGCGCCGTTTGAAATTGCACTCCTGCTGGATACGTCAGGCTCGACTCGTGAAGACGTTGGTTTGATACGTCAGGCCGCGAATGGTTTTATCGACGCTCTACGGCCCGGCGACCGCGTGGCAATTATCGGATTCGATACCGCGCGCCAGGGGCAGTCAGTGGCTGCGAAGGTCGAGGTGCTGGCGACCTTGACCGACGATCGCAAACTGCTGCGCACCGCAATCGCTAACCTGGGATCGAGCAACGGCACTCCTTTCTACGACGGACTCGCGCGAATCGCTGACGAGATCTTTCGTGAACCAGCGCGTGAGGAAGTGCGCGGTCGCCGCGCCGTGGTCGCGTTGACTGATGGTGTTGATTCAACCAGCGAAACTGACTTTGGAATCGTTCGCGCAAAACTCAATCGTGCCGGAGTGGCGAGTTATTTCATCCAGGTTAATACCGAAGACTTCGTAGAAGATCGGCTGCTAAAGGATTGCCAGGAGGACGGACGACTAACACTTTCCGCAAAACAACTGGAGCGGTATCGCAGGCTTTTCTTCCCGCGCGCGCGCCCTGAAGACTTCGTTGATTTTTGTCAGATGGGCCAGTTTGAAAAAATGCAGATCAGCCGCGATCTTTACAATCTCGCGCGCCGCGAAATGGATGAACTCGCGAAGGCGAGTGGTGGGCGTAATTTTCTGGCTGTTAGTTTGCAGGATGCGAGAACAGCTTTCGCGCGCGTCGCCACCGAGATCGGCACGCAATACAGTTTGGGCTACTATCCCAGTGACAAAGCGCGCGACGGAAAGTTTAGAACCATCCGCGTCGAAGTTCAGGGCGCTCCGGAGAAAGCGCAGGTTCGCGCGAGAGAAGGATACGTTGCGCCGAAGAGCTGACCTTCCGAAGCAAGAATTTAGGCATATTTTCCATTTGTCATTTGAAGTTTGTCATTTGCCATTTGCAGCCGCGTTGCTATGACAATAGCGCATGGTCGATGACAATCTTGCGAGCACACCTCTTTCGCGAGCGGATGAACTTGAGGAACGGCTAATTGACTTTGCGGTTCGAATTATCAAACTTTCCGCTAATTTGCCCAGGACTTCCGCTGGCAGGCATATTGCCGGACAGATCATGCGGTCCGGAACTTCTCCCGCACCCAATTATGGAGAAGCACGAGGCGCTGAAAGCCACGCTGATTTTGTTCACAAGTTGCGAATTGTCCTCAAGGAGCTTAATGAAACATCGATATGGCTGCGGATCATTGAACGAAGCGAATTGCTGCGGAGGGAATTGATAAGAGACATCATTATAGAGAAGATCGCGTTGTGCCGAATCTTTGCCGCGACGCTTAAGACAACTCGCCAAGTACCTAAATAACAAATGATAAACTTCAAATGACAAATGAAAAATGTTCTGAAACGAGCCTCCATGAGCAAGAAGAGCCACTTCAATAGAATCTTATTAGTCGTTCTCGACGGCGCCGGCATCGGCGCAATGCCCGACGCACCCGAGTGGGGCGATGCCGGTTCGGACACCCTCGGCCACATTCTCGAATCACGCAACCTAAACTTGCCGAACCTGCAGCGTTATGGACTTGGCAACGTTCGGCCGTTGCAAAACGTGCCGCCACTATCTCAGCCTGACGGTTCGTATGGCCGTTGTGCTTTGAAGTCTAACGGTAAAGATACAACCACCGGTCACTGGGAGATGGCGGGAATAATTCTCGAACAGGCTTTCCCGCTTTACCCAAACGGGTTTCCGCAGTCGATCCTGAATCGTTTTATCGCGGAGACTGGTGTGCCCGGCGTTCTCGGAAATATTCCCGCGTCGGGAACTGAGATCATTAAGGACCTGGGCGATGAGCATGTGAAGACGGGCAAGCCGATCATTTACACCTCCGGCGATTCAGTTTTTCAAATCGCAGCTCACGAAGAGATTATTCCGCTCGATCGACTTTACGAGATTTGCGAAACAGCCAGGCGGATACTCGATGGCGAACATAAAGTTGGCCGCGTGATCGCGCGGCCGTTCCTTGGTGAATCCGGAAAATTCTATCGCACTGAAAATCGTCATGATTATGCGGTGCCGCCGCCGCGCGCAAATCTGTTGCCCGCACTCAAGGATGAAGATCTCGATGTTGTTTGCATCGGTAAGATCGCGTCGATCTATGATTCGATTGGCGTGACGGAAGATTTAACAGCGAAGAACAATCAGCAGTCAATCGATCAAACCATTCATGCGCTCGGGCAGGACACACGCGGTCTGATTTTTGCCAACCTGGTGGATTTCGACATGCTCTACGGGCACCGTCGCGATACCGAAGGTTACGCGAAAGCGCTCGAACACTTTGATTCCAGTTTGCCTCACATCGAAGCGGCGATGCGCGCTGGCGACCTGATGATCATCACGGCGGATCATGGGAACGACCCGACTTTTCCCGGCACCGATCACACTCGCGAGTACGCGCCGCTGTTGGTTTACGGAAAAACCGCGCGCCCGGGAGTTAACCTCGGTACGCGCGGTTCGCTTGCAGACATCGGGCAAACAGTGGCGACGAATTTTGGTTTGAAGCTAACTGCCGGTAACAGTTTCCTGGCGGATGTTGCAGCGTTTCTTTAAGCGGTCATGTCCTCACTGGTTGACTCAGTACGTGTCGAAGCTCAAACATGTGCGATCTCGCCATGTGGAACGTGGGCCGACAAAGGAAGCAAGAGGAAGCTATGGAACGAACAGAGTGTCGCCAGGGCCATCGATTATGTACTGAACGGTCAGGGTGATGAATTGCCGGATTTTGATGAATAGCGAGAAACCCACCCGCGACCGCGAGGTGGTACTGACCTCATGTTACCTAACCACATACTCAATGTTTCGCAGACAGGCTGTTGTAGACGAGCGTTAGCCAGACGTCAGTCTTGATGAAGCCGCTGCCCCAAGATTTCCATTCCTCCGGCAATCCCTCTGCCTTGATTTGATCGAGGGTCTTGCCGGCAGCCATCCGTTTCCTCACGATGTCGATCGTTTCCACCAGCATGCGGTGATACGCCTTCAACCCGTCGAGATCTGTCAGCGGTCCGTGACCGGGGATAATCTTAACGCCCGGGGCATTCTGCAGCCGGCTGATGATGTCGCCGATATGCTTCGCCATATTTTCGGCGTTGCCACCGCCTTCAATGTCTACGATCGGAAAACGCGGGTTAAAGAAATTGTCGCCCATGTGAACGACGTTTGAGCCGGGAAAGAAAACTACGCTATCCCCGTCCGTGTGGCTGTTGGCGAAGTGAACGATTTTGATCTCTTCGCCGTTGAAGAAGACCGAGATCGTTTGTTCGTAAGTGAGGTTTGGCAACGCTTCCTTCGGCAACGCCTTAAAAGTTTGATTGAAAAATTTGCTTACCTGATCAGTTTCCAGCCGTTTGCGACAGTTGGGATGAGCGATGATTGTCACCTCAGGTCCGAACGCCGCGTTGTTGCCGACGTGGTCGAGATGGTAATGAGTGTTCACGATGTATTTTACTTTGCCATCACCCAGAGTTTTCAGCGCAGCTTTGATCTTGTCTGCCAGCTCGGCGTACTGATCGTCAACGAGGAAGAATCCGTCCGGACCAACTGAGACACCAATGTTTCCGCCAGCCCCCTGCAACATGTAAACGCTGCCAGCGACTTTGATAACTTTGATCTCGACTTTGGAAAAATCCTGCGCGCTCGTTCGCATCGCCACCAAGCAAATGATTAAGGCTGCCAGGAGTACTAAATATTTCTTCATTTGAAAACTCCTCATCGAATTATTCACACAAGAGATTGGCTGGGACCACGGGCGTCCCGCCCGCAATGAGCGCGAAGCGCGAACAACTTGTGTTAGCCGAGGCAGATATTGCAAAAGATCTTGAATTCGCGACTTCGTCGCGTTGGGGGCGGAACGCCTGAGTCCCAGGCAATCTCTTGACGCCAAAGTCGCTTGACGCTCGCTCTTAACCTATTTCTGGATTCTTTAGCACCGCGATAAAGGGCAGGTTGCGATAGCGTTCAGCGTAGTCCAGGCCGTAGCCCACGACAAAATGATCCGGAATCTGGAAACCCAGATAGTCGATATTTACGTCCCGCTCACGCCGTTCAAATTTATCCAGGAGTGCCGCAAGTTTCACACTGGCGGCGCCGCGCGACTTCAGATTTTCCAGTAAGTAAGAAAGCGTCAGGCCGGTGTCGACGATATCTTCAACCACGAGTATGTGACGACCTTCGATCGGCACATCCAAATCCTTCATGATGCGAACTTCGCCTGACGTCCGCGTCGACGAACCGTAACTCGAAATCGCCATGAACTCTATTCCGAGACGAGTGTCTATCGACCGCAGCAGGTCACTAAGAAAGAAGCAGGCTCCCTTTAACACGCCGATGAGCAGGGGATTGAGACCGGCATAGTCGCGCGTGATTTCAGCGCCGAGTTCTCTAATGCGTATTTGCAGTTGTTCTTGTGACAGGAGTACCTCAAGGTTTGGATTGCTGAACTCTGAAGGTATTTGTGCTGAAGAAGTAGCCAAGTGAATCGTCTCCTCGAGTTGGTTATCTGATTGAGACATCAGGGCGATAAGCGCTGTTGCGATTCTGCCGTATGGTGCGACATACTATTGAAGCTCTCCGTGCAGGTCAATCGCGTTCAGAAAATTGGGTTGTTATATTTTCGCTCTTCGAAGAGGAATCCAAATAGTGTCAAAGGCCAAACTCGCGCTGCTTAGTTGGGCGCTGTTGTTTTGCACAATTGCGTCTGGGGCGCAAACTGCAGTTGCACAAGCGACTCCAAAGCCAACTCCCAGCGCCACCCCGGCCGCCAGTCCCGCAGCGACTCATCCCAACGCAACCCTAAATGCAGTCGATTCCAGTTTGCCGAACGATCCGGGAGTCGACGAAATGCTCGGCGCCTACAGTCCAAAGGTGCGCGCCTTGGACACAGTCATTGGGAAACTAAAAGGTGATCTGAAGAAGGGGAGCATCGGCTCGGGTTCACTCGGCAATTTCGTTACCGATGGCATGCGCGCGCAGGCGAGCGAGAAACTTGGTACGCCGATACTGTTGGCTGTAACGAACAGCGGCGGGTTGCGCCGGAATACGATTCCGGAGGGCGATATTTCGCTTCGGGATATTTTTGAACTTCTGCCGTTTGAAAACGCCTTGGTTGCATTCGATTTGACTGGCGATCAGGTAATGGAGTTAATGCGCGTTGTTGTTTCCCATCGTGATGTGCAGTCGGGAATGCGAGTCAAGTATCGAATCAACAGCGAAAAGCAGTTTGAAGCAGAGGGCGCGAGGTTCATACTCGATGGTTTTGAAAAGGACATCGATCCGGCCGCAACCTACACTGTGATCAGCATCGACTACCTACTTAATGTTACCGGGAGCGACTACGCCGCGGTGCTGAAAAAAGCGGCAAATATTCGGCCACTGAATCTCACAATGCGCGACGGGATCACTAACTACGTAAAGGCGGAAACTGCCGCCGGCCGGGGAATCAAGTCCACATTGGATTGCCGTTTCGTTTTTGATAAGGCGGCATCGGGAACAGCGGAGGAACCGGCACAATGATCACGAGGCGTCATTTTCTCAAAGCTTCATTGGCCGGTGGCGTCATGGCTGCCTTTCCGCCGCCCGCTTTGAGTCTGCTATCTGCGCCGGGTTGGTCGGCCATCACCGCGCCTATGTTAGCGGTGGCGGCCGGCGAAAAGCTGATTACGATTTTGCACACTAACGACACGCATTCACAGATCGATCCGTTGCCAGCAAACGACAAGCTCTATCCGGACAAAGGCGGGGTGGCGCGGCGAGCTACATTGGTCAAGCGTATCCGGAAGGAAAATCCAAACACGCTAATGATCGATGCCGGCGACGTGTTTCAAGGCACGCCTTATTTCAATTTCTACAAAGGCGAAGTGGAATACAAGGCGATGTCGTTGATTGGCTACGACGTCGTCACGCTTGGCAATCACGATTTCGACAATGGCGTAGAAGCGCTGGCGGCGGCGATGAAGTTTGCCAACTTCGACTTCGTTTCCTGTAATTATGACGTGCGCGGCACTGCGATCGAGAGCAGAGTTAAGCCATACGCGGTACGCGTGATCGACGGTGTGCGCGTCGGACTTTTCGGCATGGGCGTTAGCCCCGACAATTTGATTACTCCCGAAAATTTTAAGGGCGTGAAGTACAACGATCCTGTGAAAGCGGCGAGAGATGTTGTGAAGACTCTTCGCGAAAAGGAACGCTGCACCGTGGTCGTCGGCATGTCGCACCTTGGTTATTATCCAAACCCCAAAAACGGCGATATCGGCGACACGCAGGTTGCGGAGCAGGTTGACGGCATCGATTTCATCGCCAGCGGTCATACGCATACGTTCATGAAAGAGCCGGCGATAACGAAGACACCGTCAGGCGGCACTACCATAATTTTCCAGGTTGGCAGGAGCGGCATCTACGTCGGCAGAGTTGATCTGAAGGTGCGCGACGGCAAGGTGGTGGCGTCAGCAGGATGTTTGCTGGATTTGCGTGATGAAGAGCAATCAGCGATCAGCAGTCAGCAATCAGCCGGAAGCGGCTCCTAAGGGAGAACTGATTGTTGTCTGTTTTCTTCCGCTGACTGCTGATTGCTAATCACTTATTACTTCTATGGATAATTCCACTCGTGATCGCATAAGAGCGCTGGTTCGTGATGTGCTCGACAAGTCGCTGCCCGCGGAGCCGCCCAGTCGTCCTGATGCTCCCGTAACTTCAACTCGTTTTGTCGATATTGTTCCTACAAACCCATCTACTTCCTCTGAGACCACTGACATTCGCGATGAGTCGTCAAAGACTATGATCACAGAAGATGACGTGCGCGATCTGGCCGCCGGCGCAACGTTGCGCATCGCCGAAGACGCGCGCCTGACGCCGCTGGCGGCTGACATTGTTAGCGAGAAGGGGATCCAGATCGTTCGGCGTGTCTCAAGGCGCGGTTCAAAAACGTCGCGGATGATTGCCGTCGGCGCTGATCACGGTGGGTTCAAAATGAAAGAGGAATTAAAGACACTGCTGACCGGGTTAGGTCATCAGGTCCATGACTTCGGCACGAATTCCGAGGAACCAGTAGATTATCCGGATTTGGCCTATGCAGTGGCCCGCAGCGTAGCGGAAGGGACATCGGATCTGGGAATCGTAATCGACGGCGCCGGCGTCGGTAGTGCAATGACAGCAAACAAGGTTCCTGGAGTGCGCGCGGCGGCGTGTTATTCAGTTGAAGTCGCTCGCAACTCACGCGAGCATAACGGCGCCAACCTTCTGAGTCTCGGAAGCAAAACGATCACGAGCGCGCAGATGCGAGAGATTGTGCAAGCCTGGTTATCAACAGAGCTCACTGAAGAGCGGCATCGCAAACGAGTTGCTAAGATCCAGGCGGTAGAGAAGCAATACCTCAGTTAGTCGGGTTCACCAAAAGAGAGGCATCTCCTAGGAGTGCGGCGACCTGTCGCCGCTTTTGGCCCACGGTGACCGACAGACGCCATTCTGCAAGCAGATTCAATCTAAAAAGCTCTGAATGGATCTCGCAACTGACCAAAGCGGCGACAAGTCGCCGCACTCCAAGGAGAGGCTGGCTTTCTAAAAGTGACTGGTACCAGCTAGTCACTCCGATACCTTGGCGTAAAGGCACCGTGGTAGAATAATTCTGAAGGCGCCTAACTACTGCAAATGTCTAATTCCCACAACGGTTCAAACGGCTCGCGTAATCGTGAACTTGAACTCTTAATCGATCAAATAACAGACGCGATCGTTGCCCGGCTAAATGGCGACGGCGATCAGGCGGGCATGTGCGGCTGCACCTCGGAGTGCTTTAACCGCTGTCCTGAACGCATGCATCGCATCATCGATGCCGGTGCGGCCCGCATTGGGCTGGTGTTAGGGGAAACGTCTTCCGCCAAAGATTGGGCCAGCCTGATCGACCACACTTTGCTCAAGCCTGAAGCTTCTGACGAAGACATCAAAAAGTTATGCGAAGAAGCAGCGCGGTATCAGTTCGCATCGGTCTGCGTGAATCCAACCTGGGTTAGAGCTGCCGCCTGCAATCTTCAAGGCACAGGAATTCCCGTTTGCACTGTGATTGGATTTCCGCTCGGGGCCACGCTTTCGGATGTAAAAGCCTACGAAGCACGACGAGCAATCCTTGATGGTGCACGCGAAGTGGACATGGTGATCAACGTCGGCGCCCTCAAGAGCGGCGACGATTGCCTGGTCGAACACGACATCCATGTGGTGGCTGAAGTCGCACACGAATACAACGCACTCTGCAAAGTGATTATCGAAACTGCGTTGTTGACCGACGACGAAAAAGTACGCGCGTGCGAGGCCGCCAAGCGGGCCGGCGCCGACTTCGTAAAGACCTCAACCGGTTTTTCGAAGGGTGGTGCGACGGTCGCTGATATCGCTTTGATGCGTCGCACGGTCGGCTCGGAACTTGGAGTAAAAGCGTCAGGTGGTGTGAAAGGTCTCGACGATGCGCGCGCTTTGGTTGAAGCAGGCGCTACCCGCATCGGCGCCAGCGTGGGCGTGAAGATCGCGCAGGAAGCCGCCGGCCAAAAAAGTACCGCAGGCAGTCCCGCCGCGTATTGAAGTAACCCTCAAAAATTAAGACGCTGCCTTGAGAGTCGTTATCGACAAGAAAGTTCGACGCGTAGCTTCGATATGATCATCCTCTCCTCGTTCCTGTGAATCTCTTGAAACCTTCGAGATTTCCGTCTATCCTCGCTTCAGCTCTCCGAAGTCAACGTTCAGCGAACTATCAGCGTAAACAAATGCCTACAAAGCATAGTGTGCTTGCCGTGATTCTTGGTGGTGGTGCGGGAAAGCGCCTGTTTCCGCTTACCCAACAACGCTCCAAGCCCGCCGTCCCGCTTGGCGGAAAGTACCGGCTTGTCGATATCGCGATCTCCAACTGCATAAATTCCGACGTCTTCAAAATGTTTGTGCTGACGCAGTACAACTCGGCATCGCTGAATCGGCACCTGGCCCAGACATACCGGTTCTCGCAGTTTTCCAACGGGTTTGTTGAAGTAATGGCCGCGGAACAGACCCCTGAGAGTCCCCACTGGTTTCAGGGAACTGCCGACGCAGTTCGTCAGATTCTGCCGCACATTCGCGACTGGGGAATCGATACGCTGCTCATATTGTCCGGCGATCATCTCTATCGCATGGACTATCGACTGTTCCTTAACCGGCACTACGAGAGCAACGCTGACGTGACCGTCTCGGTTACGCCTTGCGATGAAGCAGCGGCCACCGATTTTGGTTTGCTTAAAACAGATGACACGGGTCGCATCATTGAGTTTAAAGAAAAACCCAAGGGCGATGAACTCCAGGCTATGCGCGTTGACACGACCAAGTTGGGTCTCAGCGAAACGGAAGCCGGGCTGCGTCCGTTTTTGGCGTCGATGGGAATCTATGTGTTCAAGTACGATCGCCTGGAACAACTCCTAGCCGCTGATCCCAACGCCGTTGATTTTGGAAAAGAAATAATTCCCAGCGCCATTAAGGCGGGCCACGTTCAAGGCTATCTGTTTGACGGTTACTGGGAAGACATCGGAACGATCACGGCATTCTACCGTGCCAATCTGGATCTAACCTCAAAGATTCCCAAGTTTAATTTGTTTGACGCTGAAGCGCCGGTTTTTACAAGGGCACGCTACCTGCCACCTTCAAAAATTGAAGAGTCGCAAGTGGTCGAGTCGATCATCAGCGACGGTTGCATTATGCTCGGTGCTGTTATCACAAACTCAGTGGTTGGACTGCGAAGCCGGATTTCGAAAGGTGTGAAGATCGATAACTCGTTTCTGATGGGGGCAGACTACTACCAGACCTTTGAAGAGATGCGGGACGATCTGCTCGCGAACAAGCCCTGCGTCGGAATAGGGGAGGGAACTGTTATCAATCGCGCCATCATTGACAAGAACGCGCGCATTGGGAACAACGTTCGGCTAGTCAATGAAGCTGGAGTCGTCGACGCCGATGCCGCGGACGGTTCTTATTACATTCGTGACGGGATTATCATTGTTCCGAAGAACGCGCTGGTTAAAGATGGAACAGTGGTGTAGCGCAAACTGTTAGTTTGCGCCTCTAGTTGGCAAGTGAATTCGGCTGAACACCACGCAAACCAACAGTTTGCGTTACGAGAGCACGCAATGGCTATTGGCTGGGGCAAGTCTTACGAAGAGCAAATGGAAGAGGCGAGCCAGCGGGCTTCGGTTGAGCGTGCTCCGCGCATACCGATTGACGAGCGTGCCCGCCTCCAACGTCTGGAGTCTCTTAAGTTGTCCCGTTCGCGAGTTGAAGATCAGCTCAGCAAGGCTGTTCATCCGGCCCATCGCAAAACGCTCATGAAAGCTCTGCAGGCAATTGAGGAAGAAGCTGACCAAATATCGCAGACGCCATTGTCTTAAGGTATAACCTTAACTCCGACCCCCTCCTAACTCATTTAAGTTAAATAATGCCTGAAAAGCCAGCCACTCGAAACTACCATCCAGCCCGTGTGGAGCGCTCCAAAGCCGCCCCTAGCCGACCGCCAAAGCCGTCTTCAAAACGGCTGGTTATTTCAAAGAAGGAGCTCAACCTTGAAGTAGAACTTGAAGGTAAACTTGTAAAGCTCACGAATCTCTCGAAGCCGTTTTGGCCTGAGTTAGGCATAACCAAGCGAGATCTGATTCAGTACTATGCTGATGTCGCACCTTACCTCCTGCCGCATTTGAACGACCGTGCGATGGTGATGAAGCGTTACCCGAACGGCGCTGCGGGCGATTTCTTCTTCATGAAGCGCTGCCCCTCACCACGGCCGGAATGGCTTGAGCTTTGTCACATCCAGCATTCTTCGGGAAACATAATCGACTTCCCAATGATTCAGGATCTCCCGTCACTGCTATGGGTAGTAAATCTCGGTTGCATAGATCTTAACCAGTGGTATGCGCGCTGTGACGACGTTGACCGACCCGATTACCTGCACTTCGATTTGGACCCGGTGCCAAACGCTTCCTTTGAGAAGGTGAGGGAAACCGCACTCCTGTTGCGACAAGGACTTGAAGCTTTGAAGATGCCCTGCTACGCGAAAACGACGGGCTCGAAGGGAATTCATATTTATGTCCCGATAGAACGAGGGCCTACACAGAAGCAGGTGTGGGGCTTTGCTAAAGAATTTTCGCATGCGCTTGCCGCTCAGGCTCGCAAGTTGATAACCGCGATCTACGTAGTTTCGAAAAGGCCGAAGGGAACAGTCCTGGTCGACTACAACCAAAACGCCTGGGGCCGCACGCTCGCCTCGATTTACTCGGTGCGTCCGCGCCCGAAAGCTACTGTCTCGACGCCGGTGAAATGGTCAGAGCTTGAGCAAGGTGTAAGCATCGACGATTTCACAATGGACAACGTTCCCAAGCGAGTGCGCAAGCTCGGAGACTTGTGGCAGCCGTTATTGGCCAAGCGAGGTCGATTCAAACTTGAAGCTTACCTTTAACCTCACCGCAGCGGACAAGTCTGGGCGATTCTTTATTTCAGATCAATTGACGTAGAACGTGAAAGGTCGGCGAGCAGACAGTTAAGAGGGAACGTTAAGCTGAACTACCTCTCAGGCAGTTCACGTTCAACCTTGAGGTTGGCTTCCTTGTGCAACACGTAAGGTTGAACTGGCTTCGTCCGAATATCATTTCCGTTAGTCCAGGTTAGCGGAAGAAGGTTGAACCTCAATCTGGAAGGCTCGTAGGAGTCGAGCTTAATGTGAAGTTTAAGGAGAGTTTCATGGAAGGTCAGCCGGGGAATGAGCCTGAACGAATCTGGACGGTTGGACACTCGACGCGCTCGGCTACTGACTTCAATGATCTTCTAAAGGCACATGGCATCGCAGCTCTGGTTGATGTCAGAAGCTTTCCAGGCTCTCGCAGGTATCCACACTTCAACAAGCCAGAACTCTCAAGTAACCTCGAAGCCGCCGGGATTCGTTACGTGCACAACCCGAAGTTAGGCGGCCGGCGAAAGCCTTCTCCCAACTCAAAGAATACCGCGTGGCAGAATGCTTCCTTCCGCGCCTACGCCGATCACATGGAATCGCAGGAATTCAAAGAGGGAATCGAAGAGTTGCTGGAATTAGCCAGCAAAGAAACCACCGCAATCATGTGCGCCGAGGCACTGTGGTGGCGTTGTCATCGCAGCTTGATCGCGGATTTCCTGAAGGCGAGCGGCGTTGAGGTGATTCATATTCTTGATGCAAAGAAAACTGAAGTGCATCCTTACACAGCCGCGGCGCGAGTTGTCGAAGGACGTTTATCCTACGAAGGCCTGTTCTGATTAGGGTAACTCATCAACCCTGTTCATTAACCCTGTTCATTAGAGGAGCTTGAGCGGTAGAAGAGACCTCTCGAGCATGAAGTCAGTACCACCTGCGATAGCGGGTGGGTCATTGGTTGACTCGAGGTAGATAAGTGCTAGACCGAACCCACCCGGTATCGCAGGTGGTACTGACTTCATGACCCTTATGACTCAAGTATGTTAATAGGGGTTTCGCGAGTTGAAGGAAAACATTAGCTGCCGCCCTTGCTGTGCCAAACTTTCTTCTTGCTCCCTCGCTTACGGCGCTTGACGCCGGTGCGGCGCGGAATCTTCTTCGGATCGCCGGTGGCAGCTTTCTTAACGTCGCCACCTTCATCCTCAGCAATCTCCGCCAGTGTTCTGCGAGTGAGAATTGAGGCCGGCGCAATCTCAGTTACATCTTCCTCGGTGGTGTAGTAGTCGCGGTGCTTGATGAGGAGCCACTGCCGATCTCGGGTGTGAACTAAAACCCACGAGCCCTGAAGCTTCTTGCCCTTCAGGGAAAACTTTAACTCGCCCTTCCGAATCGCTGCACTAACATCATCAGTCTCTTCCGGTTGGTAAGTCCCAAAATCCCAGACCATCACTGTGCCGCCACCGTATTCACCCTCAGGTATAACGCCTTCGAAGTCGGCGTAGTCAACCGGATGATCTTCAACCTGCATTGCCAATCGTCGAACCGAAGGATCCAGCGAAGGTCCTTTGGGGACGGCCCACGACTTGAGAACTCCGTCTGCCTCAAGCCGGAAATCGTAGTGAAGCGCGGTCGCTCGGTGCTTTTGAATCACAAAAATGCGGCCAGACTTCGTCCGTTTCTTTTCCGGACCGGGCTCAGGCGTCTTACTGAACCGACGTTTCTTCTTGTATTCGTTTAGCGAAGCCATCGAGTGATGAAAGCTTGATGTGATTCTTTAAGTATCGCGAAAGCGTTGCGTTTTATTGGGCGTGCGCAATCGCTACTTCGTCGACGATTTCTTCTTGGTCCGCGAAGAGCTCAGTCTGTACGGGATCCAGCCCGAGGACCTCACGAACTCTGCCAAAGCTGCGTCGATGAATTGCTACAGCCCCGAGATCCTCGAGCGCGCGACAATGTTCGGCCGTGGGATAACCTTTGTGGGACGCGAAACCATAACCCCGGTAAAGCCAGTCCATCTCGAGCATGTGAGCGTCGCGTGTAGTCTTGGCGATTATTGAAGCAGCCGCGATGCTGGCTGAGAGGGCATCGCCACGGATAATGCCGCGCTGTGGCGCCGGGCACTGAGGGATCTTCCGGGCGTCGACTAAAACAAAGTCGGGGAGGCAGCGGAGCCCATTTACCGCGCGCCGCATTGCCAGCAAGCCGGCGTGGTAAATGTTTATCTTGTCAATTTCTTCAACGTCAGCAAAGCCGTAAGCCCAACATACTGCATCCTGCTTGATCTGTGCAGCGAGTTCTTCGCGCATCGCGTGGTCGAGAATCTTCTTCGAGTCGTTAAGGCCGCGGAGCTTGTAGTTTTGGGGCAGAATCACGGCGCCTGCTACGACCGGACCGGCGAGGGGCGCCATACCTGCTTCATCAACGCCGGCGACCAACGAGAAGCCTTGGGCCCAAAGGTCAATCTCAAACCGCAGCAAAGTATGCAGGCGCTGTCCTTCTGAACGATTGCTGCGATAGCGACCGCGAATTCGTTTTGCGAGTTGATGTGCGCCGGCGCGCGAATCTATCTCCAGCGCTTCAAGCAATCCCTTAGGTACGGGGCGGCCGCGCTCGAGAAATAAGTCTCGCAACTCAGGAATGGATCTACGCAGTAAGTCTTCGACTGAAGGCATGTTGCAAGCGAGCCTTTGCTTTGAGTAAGTTTGATCCGTCCACTGGAACAGAAATGCTATTCTAAAACGAAACGTAACTAACCGGCGAGTGGCGCCCGCGAAAAAACACCCAGCATCGTATAGCAACAAAAAGTTGGAAGCTCCCAAACTAACGCAAACACGTCTTCGCCTGTTAGGAATCCTGCCGCTGGCATTCTTCAGCGCACAGGCGGTTCACTACTGGCAGATCGATCAACTCGGACACATGCTTTGGATGTGTAATATCGGAAATCTTTTGCTTGCTTTGGGTCTCTTTTTCGAGCAAACGCTACTGATCCGCGTTGCCGTGATCTGGATGGCTCCGGGGCTGGCCGTTTGGGTCGTCTATGTCGTACCGACCTGGGAAATGCTGCTAAGAGGAAACTTCACCTACAGCGAACTATGGGGAGTGGCTTCCTCTACACTCGCGCACGTTGGTGGTTTTTGTGTTGGAATGGTCGTAATCCGGAGAGTCAGAATAGATAGGCGAGCATGGTTCTACGCCTTCATCTGGTACTTCATCATCCAATTGTTGTCGCGATTAGTGACGCCGGCGGCCATGAATGTGAACGTCTCTCACAATGTTCAAGTGGGTTGGGAACAAACCTTCAGTAGTTACTGGAAGTTTTGGCTGGTTCTAACCGCGATCGTAGGCGTTTGTCTCTGGCTGTTGGGTTTGTTCCTGGTAAAGCTCTGGCCGCCAAGCCACACGTCAGCTGCGCGATAATCCAGGCTACGTCTAGTCCTTCTGCACACTCCAGTCATCAGTTGGACTCACCTCCACCAACTTCTTTTGGAGAACCGGCGCCGATCGAGCAGCCGTGTCATCGCTTACCGTTCCATTGGGATTGAAGATATAGCTGTCACGCGTACGGACCGCCAGGTTTGGCTGATTTACACGCACCTTGATCGAGCGTCGCTGGCCCGCCTGTGCGGGCGATTTCGGGTAGTAGCCCAGAGTGTACTGTCGCCGCAATTCCTCGGCGATGTTGGCGAATGCTGAGGTGAGATCCTGGCTGGAATCGCCCTGATAACTTCTGGCCCCAGTTCGATCGGCAAGGTCGTGGAGGTAACGGTTTGCGACTTCATATTCGCGTTGGCTGTTTCCGTGTCCGCCACCGCCTCTGCCGCCATGACGACCTCCGCCCTTGCGAAAAATCCCGCCGAAAATCTGCCCAAGAACGTCACTGTTGGAATTTGGCCAGCGACCAGAACCGGGCAAGCCGCCGCCGCCCTGATCGTCATAGGTGTCGTATTGCACCGGATAGATTAATGCGTCTAACTCTTCAGCGTCGCGAATGTTGCTGTCGTAGGAAGCATGTCTGCTCGTTGTGTCAACGCCGTCAGTAAAAAGAACGATCGCCTTACGACCAGTAACGCTATTCAGCCGTTGGTTCATGACGAGATCTACCGCATCGTAGAGCTTTGTGCCATCGCCAGGTTCGCAGCGCTCGATTGCATCACGCAAGCGCGAACGATCGCTCGTAAACTCACTAAGTACCCTTACTTGATCGTCAAACGATACAACCATGACTCGATCATCGCGTCGCAACTGATTAACAAAAGTGATCGCCGCATCCTGAATTTCAGCAAGCCGGTAACGAGTGGAGCCACTCGTGTCGAGCATTAGCACTACGGAGAACGGTTTGTCGACCGAAGAGAAAAGGGCGACGTTTTGCTCGACGCCATCTTCCCAGAGGCGGAAGTCCTCTTTTCGAAGGTTCGGGATGTAACGGCCGTCGCGATCCATCACGCTAACCGGTAACGTCACCAGTGTTGTGTTAACGCGAACCACGTCGTTAGCGTCAACTTCTTCTGGCCCATCATCTGCGGTTTGACTTGAGGATTGAGTTCCAGCTGATCGCGTTGCACCGCCAAGAACGGGCGCCTTGGTCGGTCTGGGAGAATCGGCCGCTGGGGTCCCTGCGTTTTGCGAAACCCGACGCGGCCGCGTCTGCGCATTCAAGACCACAGCAAAAAGCGCTATTAGGGAGAGGAGCCCGAGGTAAGCTGAAATTCTCTTCATGGCAAAGCTCCTTGGCAAGGCTTCAAGCGCGCTCAAAGCGCACGGAAGCATTGCTGCTCGACATTTCGATCCAGGTGCTTAGATGCCTGTTTTATCAGGCCGAGGAGAGAATCTACGAACGGAAGATAGCGCGTTAGCGCGCATCTGGCAAGGCAGCACGCGTCCGGGTACGGATTGCAGGTTGCGCCGTTGAAGTGATTTCGCGGCAGAGCCGCGATGAGAAGGTAGCCAGACGTGGAAACCGTCTGGTAACCCAAATCGACAAGATTTTTGCACGATGCCAACGCCCAAGATTCTGGGCCCGGCTTCACCGGGCGAATCTGAAATTCGCGGGATCCAGAGGTTGCACGTCTGGCTACCTTCGTCACGCATATCCGATGCGCCCGAGTGGTTGTCGCCCAACGCCGCGGATTGTGCGATTATCTCTCGCTGCTTGCTAGGTTAACGATGCGGATTGTTCCACGCTTACATTACTGGTGGTCACTTTTTGTCGCCGGAGCGCTCCTGCTCATCTTCGCTCCACCGGTTTTGCTGGTGGCGTGGCTAACGCGCAACCATGAAATCGTCTATCCCTGGGCCCTCTTTGGCGCGCGAAACTGGTTGCGACTAAGTGGTGTAAAGATCCACGTAACCGGTGCAGAGCACCTCGACCAGGGACAGACCTACGTCTTCATTTCAAATCACAGATCGTACCTCGACACAGCAACGCTGTTCGTCTACACCGGACGCAGGCTCGGCTTACTGGCGAAAAAGGAGCTATTGAACGTACCGCTGCTTGGCGTGGGCATGGGATTCGTGAATGTCATGGCGATTGATCGCTCCAATAGCGAGCGGGCCCGCGCCACCGTTGAAGCTGCAACGGCGCGCATTCGCTCGGGCAGATCGTTTGGAGTGTTTGCCGAAGGCACCAGAGCCAGACCGGGAGAGTTTCTTCGGTTCAAGAAAGGGGCCTTTTACATGGCGACCCAGGCGGGCGTGCCAATCGTGCCTGTCGCTCTCAAGAACACAGACCAGTTGATGGGCAAGGGGACCGGCGAGGCGAGATCAGGGACCATCGAGATGATCATGCTCCCTCCTATTCCAACCACTGGTTGCGCGACCGACGAGGCGGTTAGAGGTTTAGTGGAGCGGGTGCAAGCAGAGATCGGCAAGGAACTCGGCGCTGAAACCACGTGACCGTACGCGTGTAGCGTCCGACTAAGGTTTGCGCGGAACTGGCTCCGGCGGTTTCGTCTCCTTTTGGGGGACGTCAGGGCCCTCGACTTCAATGATCTTGACCTTCGCTCGTGCCAGTTCAAAATCCGAGTAACGGACTTTCATCCGAACATGCAGAACGTCTCCGCTATCGAAAATCAATTCTTCATCTGCGTATGAATAGGTGGGAAACCAATACCGCCCATCGATCTGTTCGCGATAAGTCTCGACCGTTGGAAATTTATTCTTCTTAGTTTCGGGCACACCCTTGCCCTTCGTCTTGACGATTTGCAGATCCTGATCGTCGACCCATATCCGACCCATAAAGAATCGTTCCTTGGATTTCTTTGGATCCGGGATCACCTTGGGAGCAACATCAAAGACGTAAAGATTCAACTCATCGATCTTATCCTTACCAACATATTTGAAATCGTATTGGGACGTTTTCGCCGGTTCCAACGCAAACGGTGAAATTCCGCCAAGGTCGTCAATGTCCTCCTGGGAAACCTGACCGGCAAACGAAGGCATTGGAAAATAGCTGATTTTCTCATAGCGACCGCCGGCATCGTCAAACGTGAAAAGAGACACTCGATGATACTCGCCGGTGATTTGCCCACCCATCCCAAGGCTTTGCATGAGAGCGTCGCGCTTAAAAGAATACTCGTTGAGCGCGTGGCGGAATTGACCTTCTTTAGTTGTAAATTGCTTGACGATGCGGTCGACTTCGGCTTGAGAAAGGGTCCCCGAATTTGCAATGGCCGCCTGCGCGTTGGCGAGAGGTGTGACGGAAAACGAAATAATAAAGGCAGCTAGAAATAAGAGCCCTACCCTTAACCGCTTTGTGCTCATCGTTTGAAAGTCCTTACTAACCAAAGATACTGATTGTACGAAGATTATTGTACTAGTGACACCCATCGGATGCCCGAAAAGAAGATGATGTTGCCAGTGCCTGGCAAGGTGCTGCTAAAGCCACGAGGGGGCGGCGCCAGAAACCATTTTCCCATTGCAAAATTCCCTGCAGTTGATGTAAGGTACTTCGCACGGAACCAATTACTTTGGATCTCTCAGTGAACCAAGAGAAGCTTGGGAGCCGTACACTAGTCGAAACTCTTGGAAATCTGTCCGGTGCCTTCAGCGTTAATTAAGTAGGACTATTCAGGTCCTCACGTCGGTAACCAGCAGCGTCAATTATGTTCTCGTGGACCTCAAAGCGCGCAAGCGCCTTGGCAACGCTGAGCGGCCGCGTTGCAGCACGAGAAAGACGAAGGTCAAGCTTTGGGAGGAGCCTGATCGGAAGCTTGTAACCGATGATGTGCGCGGCGGTGGCTACTCCTTCTGGGCGGAGTGGCATTTACGCCGCCGCGCGCACCCCAGCTCTTATCGAGTCGCCTCAACCCGCGACAAGTCAAATACTCAAAAGCGCAATTGTAACACCACTTGCTGGAAGAATTTCGTCTAGCTACATCAGCTTGCAAATTCTACGGTCGGACGGCTCGGTATGATCCCGCGTTCGAATCCTTCGGTCAGCATGAGTTGAACCGCCTCGCGACCACGTTCGGTGTAATCGAGGGTTAGATCGTTGACCCACATCGCTACGAATCTGTCCGCCAGTTCAGTATCCATATCACGGGCAAACTGCATAGCATAGGCAAGTGCGTCCTCGCGGTTGTCGAGCGAATAGCGAATGCTGTCTCTCAGGCAGTTTGAGACTTGTCGGATTATTTCTGGACCCAGCTCGCGACGTATCACGTTTCCACCCATCGGCAGTGGCAGGCCCGTACGCTCGTGCCACCATTCACCAAGATCGAGGACCTTGTGCAATCCAATTGTTTCGTAGAAAAGTTGACCTTCGTGAATTAAGAGTCCGGCATCGCACTGGCCGCTTTGTACCGCTGCGATGATCTTGTCGAAGGATACAACCTCATATTTGAAATTCGGATTGAAAAGCCGCAGCGCCAGGAAGGCGCTCGTTAAGGTGCCGGGAACGGCGATCTTCAGGGAAGATAGGTCACCGGCCAGGGCGGGCTCCCGCGAAACCAGAATGGGTCCGTAGTTGTCGCCAATTGACGCGCCATGTGGTAGCAGCAAATATTTGTCGGTGATATAGGCGTACGCGTGGAAGCTCACTGCTGTGACATCGTAAGTTCCGCGGAAGGCTTCTTCGTTGAGAGTTTGAATGTCTTTGAGTACGTGAGTGAAGTTAAGGTTACCGGTATCCAGCTTGTGTGTAGCCAGTCCGTAAAACATGAAAGCGTCGTCTGAGTCGGGGGAATGAGCGACGGAGATCGTGCGTGCTTCAGTTGATATTGACATAAGAATTAGTTCACCAGCTACGTATCATGACAAGCGAAAAACTAGACCAGACTTACATTGCTGCGGTCGATTGGGTTATAGACGGTATCTCGTTCGACAGCTTCGAAACCAGCATCTTCGATCAGGCCGACCAACTCGGTCCGAGACATCTTCACTTCGTTGTTGGATTCGATCGAATAGCTTTCTGAGAGTTCGCCACCGTCGGTAATCGTTCCGTCGACATCGTTCGCTCCATAGTGCAGGGCCACTTGCGCCAACCGTTTACCCAGCATTACCCAATAAGCTTTCAGGTGATCAAAGTTGTCGAGCAGCAATCGCGACACCGCCATCGTTTTCAACGAGTCGACGCCGGAGGGACCGGGCAAGTGCGCCAGTTGTGTATTCTCCGGATAAAACGCGAGCGGAATAAGACATTGAAAACCGTGCGACTCATCCTGTTGGGCGCGGAGTCGCAGCAAATGGTCGACGCGATCCTCAACTGACTCAATGTGCCCGTAAAGCATGGTGGCATTAGTTTTGAGTCCAGCGGCATGTACTTTCCCAGATAACTCAAGCCAGCGATTACCATCGCATTTGTGTGCGCAAATCATTGACCGCGTCGGTTCACGGAAAATCTCCGCGCCGCCGCCGGGGCATGAATCCAGGCCCGCCTCGATTAGTTGGGTGATTACCGCCTCGTCGCTCATCTTGTAGAAATGCGCGAAGTGGTCGAGTTCAACCATCGTAAAGGCTTTGAGATGCAGCTGCGGATAGTTTTTCTTTAGACCGGATAGGAGGTCGGTGAAATAACTAAACGGGAGTTTGGTGTTTAGTCCGCCAGTAATGTGTAACTCAGTTGCGCCTTCCTTGACGGCTTCGCCGGCAACGCGGAGGCTATCTTCAATATTGTGTGTGTAGGCGTCCGGCTGACGCGGAGTCCGATAGAAGCCGCAAAACTTGCAATCCACATAACAAACGTTGGTCGGATTGAGATGACGGTTAACGTTAAAGTACGTGGTTCGGCCGTGTTTCTGGCGGCGAACGCTGTCGGCCAGCTTGCCCAGCGCAGGCAGGTCATCAGTCGCGAACAACGCCAGACCATCAGCATAGGAAAGGCGTTCACCGCTCTCGACCTTCTCGGCCACAGCAGTCAGTATTCGATCGTGTGAAAAGTTCATGAAAGAGTTCTAAGCAGAGCTGCCCCTCCAAAAGTTATGAACAAAATGACGCTGACAAAAGCGTTCGTTGTAAAAAACGCGGCATTAAGTTTACTCAAGTCGTCAGCTCGAACCAGCCGGTGCTGATAAAAAAGCAACGCAGCGGTTGCCACCACACCCAGCAACGCAAAAATGCCCAGGTGCGTAATCCAGTATAAAGCAACCAGCGCCGCAAAAGCTCCGAGGTGGAGCAAGCGAGCGATCAAGAGTGCCCGGGCTATTCCAAACTGCTCGGGAAGCGAATGAAGTCCCGCCGTCACATCAAAGTCGTAATCCTGACATGCGTACAACACGTCAAAGCCCGCGGTCCACAACATCACGACCAACGAGAGCAACAGCGGCACAGGACTATCCAATGTACCGCGAACTGCGATCCAGGCGCCGGTGGGAGCAATCGAAAGACACCAACCCAAAATCAGGTGGGACAACAGCGTCCAGCGTTTTGAAAACGAATAGAGCAACACACTGACGAGAGCCACCGGAGCCAGAATCAGCGTCAGGCGATTCAACATCGCGGCGGCGAGAAAGAAAATAGCCGCCGAAACAATGGTAAACGCCCAGACAAAGCTAACCGTTAACTGACCGGCGGGCAGAGCACGATTGGAGGTTCGCGGATTGCGAGCGTCGTATTCTCGATCCGCTATTCGATTAAACGCCATCGCAGTTGAGCGCGCACCGACCATGGCGGCAGTAATCCAAACGAGCTGTTTGATTGAGGGCAATCCATTCGCAGCCAGCACGGCGCCGAGAAAAGCAAACGGCAGCGCGAAAAGCGTATGCTCAATCTTGATCATCTCGAGTGTGGTGCGAACGTTGCGGACGAGGGCTGGCATGGTAGTTCTAGTCTTCTCGGGCGCTCAGCAGTTCGCTGGCTTGCTCGTCGCCTCTCCATTCGGTGGCTCGCGAATGAGGAATGCCCAGATGATCCAGAATGCGAAAGATCAGGTGGTCGACGAGCGCCTCGATGGTTTTTGGTCGGTGATAAAACCCTGGGCTCGCGGGAATGATGTGTGCGCCGGCGCGGGAAACCCGAAGCATGTTTTCCAGGTGGATAGCGTTGTAAGGAGTCTCGCGAGGCACCAGCACCAGCCTCCGGTTCTCTTTCAAAGTCACGTCGGCGGCGCGATGAATCAAGTTCGTTCCGGCGCCTGACGCTATCGCTCCGAGCGTGCCCATCGAGCAAGGAACGATAACCATTCCCTCCTGCGGATGAGAACCCGACGCCGGCCGCGCGGCTATGTTGTCGAGACGATGCAACTGAATCAAACGCGAGTCTGTGGGTAAGCCGACCCAACGATTGATTGTGGCCAGATCGGCAACGGTTAGGTCGGCTCCCAGTTCGACCTTCGCGACAGTTTTTGCTGCCTCCGACAGAATCAGATTTACGTGCTCAACAACGCCGCTGGCCGCCATGTGCATGAGCGTGCGCTGCGCGTAAATTGAACCCGAAGCACCAGTGATTGCGACCGTAAATTCCATCGTTTGACGAGTATACAGGAGACAGAAGACAGGAGACAGTAGGCGGAAAGGGGTAGTGTCCTGATTTGAAATTCTCTGTGAAACGTCTGTGTGCTCCGTGTCTATGTGGTGGATAAACTCGAGGCAAAACTCACCACCGAGACACAGAGAACACGGAGAGAAAATGAAAAGGAGGACTCTTCGAGGGGAGACTGCCAAGTTTGGCGTTGGAGACTCCATGCCAGGTTTCGCGAAACTTGCAAGTTCGTTACAGTACCAGCTATGGATCTAAACAGTTTGGAACAACTGCTGGCGGCGTATAAGAGCGATAAGCTCGAAATCAAGGAAGCAGCCCGCCGCATCAGTGAGCTGCACTACGAAGACATCGGCTACGCGCGCGTCGATCATTCGCGTTCGTCGCGCCAGGGCTTTCCCGAAGTAGTCTTTGGCGCCGGAAAGACGCGCGAACAAGTCGTCGGAATAGTCGAACGGCTGATCCGCCACGCGCCAAATGTTTTAGTCACGCACACTGATGAAGGAACATTTGGCGAGGTGCGCAACATTGTCACCGAGGCTGAGTGGCATGAGTCGGCGCGTTTGATAAGAATCCAAAGAGATAAGACTGAACTCGGCGTCGGTGAAATCGTCGTAGTCACAGCCGGCACGAGCGACATACCAATTGCAGAAGAAGCCGCGTTGACGGCTGAAGCGATGGGCAATCGCGTGAAACGAGTTTGGGATGTTGGCGTCGCCGGCATCCATCGCGTGTTGGCTGAGCGTTCGTTGTTGCAAAGCGCGCGGGTGGCGATTGTCGCTGCGGGAATGGAAGGTGCGCTGCCGTCAGTGGTTGGCGGGTTAGTGAGTGTGCCGGTGATCGCGGTGCCGACGAGTATTGGCTACGGCGCTTCCTTTGGCGGCGTCGCGGCGTTGCTCGGTATGCTTAATTCGTGTGCGTCGAATGTAACGGTCGTGAATATTGATAACGGCTTCGGCGCTGGGTTCGTGGCGAGCTTGATAAATCGCAAGTGGCCCACGGGCGCGAAAAATGAAGAATGACCTTGAATCTGTGACCTATAACTGTTTGGGAAACATTGGAGTGACATGCGGAAACCACAGAAGTTGTGGTTTCGGAGCAGACTTGCTCGAAACGATCTTTTTTCCGAAGTCGAACGGAAGATCGCACGCGAACGGCTTGCCCAGTACGGTTACGATCTCACGAAGATTGCGTCATAAATTGCGGCCCAACGACTCGTGGGACAGGAGCGCGGGAAGGGAAGCGTGTTGGGTCTTTGATCGCAAGTTGAATCTAGTCGCCGCGCCAAGTCAACTGGCAGGCCAGAATTAACGAAGTGAACCAGCCATACGAGAGCAGAATGGGTAGTTATTGTGCAGAACAGGAGAGATTCTATGGTACTGACCTTGATTGACTTTCCCACTAGTGCAGCACCTGATACCCTCTACCATTATACAGGGCTGGACGCCTTCAGGTCGATCATTACTCATCGAATTCTCTGGCTTTCTGACATCGCCAAGATGAATGACGCGAAAGAGAGACTTTGGATTTCAGAAGTGTTCGAACGCGTCTGGCGAACGCGCAGTGAGTCCGGAGTGGGCGTTGACGAGGCTCGTCACTACTTTCACGACTTCCAGTTAGACGACACGCCAGTCTTCATCACCTGCTTTAGCGAGGACGGTGATCTCCTAAGTCAATGGCGCGCCTACACAGACGACGGCCGGGGCGTAGCCATAGGGTTTCGAACCCCCCGGCTTGGATTTCCGATCGAGTCGCGCTTCATCGACGAGTTCATGGAAGAGCAGCGAGTGGCAATCACGAAGTGTATGTACGACCGGGAGAAGCAAGCGGCACTTATGAATGATCTCATCGGGTACTTTGATCGCCACTTCGTGGATTTGGCGTCTAACCGTCAGTCTGGTTCCATTTATGCATACGACGGGTTTCTAAATACGGCGAGTTGGTGCCTGCGAAACATGAGCGTTATATCGAAGCACCCAGGCTTCTCCGAAGAGCGAGAGTGGCGTGCCATTTACTGGCCACATGGTTATGGAGAGAAAGAAGGATTCGTCTCAGCTTCGGTCGGGCCAAGAGCCCAGCGCGTTCGAAAGGGAGAGGACAGCGCTTATCACGAGTGGCAACTGGAGGATGGAGACAGCTTAATTGCGGAGATCGTGCTTGGGCCGAAATCGCCGCTCAGCGAAGGCGAGGTGCTCAAAATGCTCGGGGCACACGGGTTTTCCGGTTTCGGCGTCCGACGATCAGAAACCCCCTACCGTTAGCTCGACGCGCCAATTCGGCGCACAGGCGATGATGGGTGCAGACCGTGCTTAACAAAGCCTCGCAGCTGACCGCGCGATAACATCTTTCTCAAGTTCTCTTCCGCCAGCGGCCAGGGAGTGGCATCCGGTAGAATATTAGTAGAAGTTACTGTGGACGAAGAAGGAAAAGTCATGCGGGCCCAACGCATGTGCGGTGGCAGTGCTTTGCTTATCAAAGTGTCGGAAGATGCAGCCAGAAAAGCGCAATTCAAACCAATCGTGATCGCAGGGAAGCCGGTTCGAATAATCGGGTATCTTCTCTACAGATTTGTTCATCAATAGATATGGGTGTCACCCGCCGCCGAAGAAGCGGTTGCAGGAGACTCGCCTGCCGTTCGGCGCCTGACTTGCCCTATTCAAAGAGGAGAAGCCCTGAATGAAAAGTCGCGTAGACTACCTGTTGCTCTGGCTCCTGGTGGTGGCCGTGGGGATCGAAATTGGCGCTGGGATATACGAGGCGCGCGTATTGGTGCCGTTGTGGTCGAGTGCGCCGCCTGAGTCCCTGATTCATTACAACTTGCAAGCACTGAAGCCGATGCCCGGTCCACGGTTCTGGATTATATCGACGCCTTTGGTGGGCCTGCTGGGGTTGGCTAATCTCGTAGTTGGTTGGCGTAGCACAGCTGCAAGACGACGCTGGTGGCTGCTGGGCGCGGGAGGGGTCGTGGTCATGGTAGTGATCACATTTGTGTATTTCGTGCCCGCGTTGATGGGTTTCGAGGCGGTGCGGGCTGGAGCAGATGGCAGTTTGGCAGCAAGCGTAAATCGGTGGGTACTACTGAATTGGATACGTGCGGCGATTTATCTGGCGTCGTGGCTTTGCTTGCTTCACGCCTATCACGGCACCGAATAACTCGCTGGACCGGAGCGGCGATACCCACGTTCTCAACTTGATGCGTCCGGCGAAGGTTGAAAGAGCGACCGCACCGCGATCTATGAGTTAGACCAGCTTTGGCCCAGAGGACCAAATTACCAGTCCGGCGGATCCAGCGCATGGGCGCTAACAATTCCCACGCGTCGACGCGAGCGCCGGGAGATGGAGAGATGTCATGAAACGCACCTGGACGATCATCGGTGTCAGCGATGTGCCGCGTAGCTTCAAATGGTACCAGTCGCTCTTCGGGCAGCACGAGACGCAACCCGCGCATACCTACTTTGGTCAGATCGTCGACGCGGATGGCACAGTATTGCTCTGCCTCCACGAATGGGGTGCGCACGAGCATCCATCGTTGACGAGCCCAGCGACCGCGACACCTGGCAACGGGCTGCTCTTGTTTTTTCGCGTCGACGATTTCGATTTGGCACTGAAAAGGGCACGCGCTCTCGTCACCCGGTTAGAAGAGGAGCCGAACGTGAACCCAGCTACTGGAACAGAAGAATTCGCACTTCGAGATCCGGACGGGTATTACCTAATGATCAGTGCATTTTCTTCGCTCAAGTTAATGGGATAGGAGCGCCAACCCAACGGTTGTCTTGCGTCATCATTCTCGCGGCGATGGTTGCGGAAAGCGCGCCGTCCGGTCAGCTTTGAAGTTCGTCGACTAACCTTCTTAGGGCGATACACAATTCAACTTCAATAAGTGAGGCAACCATGTCGCATGCTACTGGGACCGCGGGCGTCCCGCCCGCAATGAGCGCGAAAGCGCGAACAAACCCTCAGAAATCATCCAACCACAGCAAAAAAACTGCGCGCCTATGGCGCGTTGCGGGCGGGATGCCCGCGGTCCCAGGAAAAAGTAGTTCGCTCCCTTAGGGATTGATCAGGTTATTCAGTCGTTCGGCCCAGTCCTGATCGAGGTTCTGCAAAATGTTGTACTGCTCAACTGCGCCGTCGCGATTGCCCATCGTTAGCAACGACCTGCCGAGATTGTAGTAAGCCTTGCCAAAGTCTGGTTTCAGTTGAATCGCCGTCTTAAACGACGCGACCGCGTCTGACATCAGATTCATCCCGAAATACGCTTCACCCATATTGTTTGGCACGTTTGCGTCGCCGGGTTTTAAAGACACCAGCTGCTTGAATGTCTCAATCGCTTCCGGAAATTTTTTGGATTTCAAATATCTTGAGCCGAGGCGTTCGTAGGCGCTGGTATAGTCGGGCTTCAACTTAATCGCTTGCTTGTAAGCTTGAATCTCCTCTTCTGGTCGGCCCCAATCGCGATAGACCAGACCGAGCGCGTATTGAGCGTCGGCTGCGTTGTATGGATCGAGCCGAATTGCCGCGCGATAGTTGTCAGCAGCTTCGCGATAATTCTTGAGGTAGTAACTTGCCAGGCCGATATTGAAGTACGACTCTGCCGAAGGCCGGAGACTGACGGCTTTCTTCGAAGCCTCGATCGCCTCTCCGTGATGCCCAAGCTTTTCCCGGCAAAATCCCGCCTGGGCCCAAGCCTCAGCGTAGTTAGTGTCTGACTGAACAGCCTTCTCAAAATACGGGAGCGCTTTTTCGCAATCGTCCTGGGAAAGAAAACTGAGTCCATCGCGAAAGGCTTGCACCGCTTTGGCGCGTTTGTCTCGGCCGCTCGCCGCGACCAGATCCGACAACGCCAACAGCGCTCCGCCGCCCTGCAGTTGTGAAATTCGTTCTGAAGGGATGGCGAAGTTGACGCTCTGGCCGCCGGTTATCTGCAGCGTTGCCACGCCGATTACCTGGCCCTGCATGTTAACTACCGGGCTGCCGCTCGATCCTGGAGATATGGGAGCCGTGATCTGGATGATTCGCCCGAAGGTTGGAATATCTCGAACTGCGGACACGATGCCATTAGTAACGCTGCCTTCAAGTCCAAGCGGATTGCCGATGACAACTACGCTTTCGCCTTCCTGCGGTGAGGTTTTATCAAGCAAGAGGGGACGAACCTGATTTGCCGGCGCGTCGACGCGCAGTAGCGCGAGATCGCCCTCGGCATCTACCGCGATTACGCCCTTCACTTGATAGATGGTGCCAGTATAAGAATGGACCTCGGCGCGGAAAGCATTGTCGATGACGTGCCGGTTGGTTACGACGCGGTCAACATCGATAAAGAAGCCACTGCCACGCGAGAGTTTTTCGCCGCGCGAATCAAAAGTTTCAATAGCCACTGCGGATGGCTTGATGCGGCGGACGAGTTCCGGCAAATCCTGAGCAGTCGCGCTCGGCACAACGCACAGAACAAACAGCAATGAAAGCCAGATCCGTTTCATCGGGGGAATTGTAACGCAAACTGTGAGTTTGCGCGGGCGTCGAACGTTATCCAAGAAGCGCAGACTAACAGTTTGCGCTACAAATTGGCTTGTATCAAAAAGTTTTGAGCCGCCTCATCGTAAATCGTTTTTGTTGACCGGTGAGATCCGAAAACCAGGATGCCGGTTTCCGAGCTGAAGTAGTGTTTGACTGCGGGCGTCTCGAAGTAGAACCAGGAAACGGCGCCGTTTGGCCAGGGAGCTTTGCCGAGCCAATTGAGTCGGGAGTTGCCCGGCGCGAACTGCAGCATCACAGGCAATCCGGCGTTTGTCTGACCCAGGAAGAGCACACTCCCGGGAGCAATCACGATAATCCCGGCGCCTTCCCAGGGAAAGATCTTGAACAGCTCTTTGAAACGGAGCTCCGAAGCGTAACGAACCGGGAACCAGCGATTGCTGCCGATGAGTTGTTGCTGGTCGCTCAGCAGTTTCTCGCGGATGCTGTTGCGCTTACTCTTTTGATAGAAGGCATAACCGAAAAACGCGATCAGCGGCACGAAGATCAGCGCCACAATCGCGATCAGGATTATCACCATGACGATCATTTGTGCGGCATCATCGTTCATAGTTTATCGTGCAGGATATGTGAACTGGTTTGAGTTTTTCTCTGTGCGTCCTTTTGTGCTCTCTGTGCCTCAGTGGTCAAAGGCATAGTCAGCCGCCACAGAGGTACAGAGAACACGGAGGTCACCCAGAGAAAGTCAGTTTCTTAATGTCCGGCCAACGCCAAGCTTTGCACCCGCGAGACTATCTCGCTGATCTTTACATCGACGTTAGTCTTCGTTTGTCGCTCGAAGAGTTCGACAACGCCATCCACAACCTTCTTGCCAAGCGTGATGCGGTAGGGAATTCCGATCAGATCGGCGTCCTTAAACTTGACGCCGGCACGTTCGTCGCGATCGTCAAGCAGCGTTTCGAGTCCCGCCCGTTCGAGGTCTTTGTAAAGCTTATCGGCAGCCTCGCGCAGCTTCTCATCTTTGGTGTTGGTTATCGTCACCACCACATCAAACGGCGCAATGCTCTTCGGCCAGATGATGCCGTCGGCATCGTGGTGTTGCTCGATGGCCGCCGTGATGATGCGCTCGACGCCGATGCCGTAGCTGCCCATGACGATCGGAACGGGCTTGCCTTGCACCGTCAGCACCGTCGCCCCCATTGACTTGGAGTACTTCGTGCCGAGCTTGAAGATGTGACCGATCTCCATCGCCTTGAAGACTTCAAGCGTGCCTGCGTCACAGCGGGGACAGCTCTGGCCGGAGACTACACTGCGCAAGTCGGCCCAACGATCCGGTTTTATGTCGCGCTCAATCTCAACGCCACGCAGATGGTGGTCATCCTTGTTGGCGCCGGTCGCCATGTTGCTTCGATCCTTAAGAGCCAGGTCAGCCACAATCAGTAGTTCAAAGTTGGCTTCCTTCGCGCGCGCTTTTGCGCCGACTCCGCCAAGGCTACCGGCGCCGGCGCCAAGCAGCTCGCGGATTTCTTCTGGATGCGCCGTGCGCACCGCAGTTGCGGCCAGCGTGTCTGCCAGCTTGGTCTCGTGGACTTGATGATCTCCGCGAAGCAGAGCCAGCACCGGCTGCGGTTCGTTGTCGATGGTCGCGACATAAACCAGCGATTTGATCTGGGCGTCAGCCTTTGCGCCGCCGGCAAACTTTTCCAAATCTTCAATGGTGCGCACGCCGGGTGTCGGAAACTCTTCCGGCGCATCCGGGCCAACTAAATCTTTGATGGGCGTCAGCCGGGACGTTGCCTTCTCGAGATTCGCGGCGTAGTCGCAGTTGGTGCAGCTCGCGATAAAGTCTTCGCCGGCGTCAGTTTTTGCCACGAACTCATTCGACTCCGAACCGCCCATTGAACCGGAAGACGCTTCCACAATTGAAAACTGAATACCGCAACGACTGAAGATCCGTTTGTAGGCTTCGCGCTGATCGATGAAAGACTTGTCCAGGCCGGCCTCGTCAACATCAAACGTGTAAGCATCTTTCATGGTGAAGGTGCGCAGCCGCATCAGTCCTGATTTTGGACGCGCCTCGTCGCGAAACTTCACCTGAATCTGATACCAAACTTGCGGCAGTTGCTTGTAAGAACGCAGTTCGTTGCGCGCGATCGTCGTGAACACCTCTTCGTGCGTCATGCCGAGGCACATGTCGCCGTCTTTGCGATCCTTGAGCCGAAACATCTCGTCGCCGATCGCGTCCCAGCGGCCTGACTCTTTCCAAATTTCCGCCGGATGCAGCGCCGGCAGAAAAAATTCCTGGCCGCCAACGCGGTCCATTTCCTCGCGCAAAATTGCCATTACCTTGAGCGCCACACGCTGCGCCATCGGCAGATATGAATAGATTCCGGCGCCAAGCTGGCGAATCAGACCAGCGCGCAGCAGAAGTTTGTGCGAGACGACTTCGGCGTCGGCCGGGTCTTCGCGGAGCGTAGGAATAAAATATTGTGACCAGCGCATTTAGGTTTGTCTTAACTTTCTACGGACTTGTTACGAAGCAATCATTCTCGCCTAGCAAAAAGGTTAACGCAATGTAGGACAGCAAATTTGGAGTGCGCTGACTTGTCAGCGCTTGTTGCTGCGGCGACTTGACGCCGCGTTCGAACCGAATGAGCTAGTCCAACAGTCGCTGCGACAGGTCGCAACCTAAGAAAAGCGGTGACAAGTCACCTCACTCCAAATGTCGTACTTCGTTGCGACCACTGGAGGCGTGATGTACCATCAACGCCTGCCATATTCTTGATTTGTTGGAGATTCAATCATGAAAATCGCGCTCGCAAGCGATCATGCGGGTTACGCCGAAAAGGAACGCCTGAAACCTTTGCTCCTGGAATTAGGGCTTGAGGTGGACGATCTGGGAACAGTCTCTGAAGAGTCGGTTGACTATCCGGATTACGCCCGCAAGGTTGCAGCTGAGGTGGCGGCGGGCCGTGCTGATCAGGGCGTGCTGGTTTGTGGTTCTGGAACCGGCATGGCGATCACCGCGAACAAAGTGGCCGGCGTGCGCGCGGCAGTGGCGTGGTCAGAAGAGACGGCTCGATTGGCGCGGCAACACAACAACGCGAACGTTATGGCAATCGGCGCACGGACGACGCCGCCTGGGCAGATTCCAGCGATTGTGCGGGCGTGGTTCGGCGCTGAATTTGAAGGCGGACGGCATGCGGACCGAGTGGGGAAGATAGAGAAGCAGTGAGCGGTGAGACAAAAGACCAAAGACCTAAGACCCAAGACAAAATTCAAGATTCAAAATTCAAAGGACCAGATTAGATGACAGACTTAAGAACCGCGCCGCTGGCCGAAGTTGATCCATTAATTTCGCAAGCCATCGACAACGAAGTCGCACGCCAGGCAAACGGTCTGGAGTTAATCGCCAGCGAGAATTTTGTTAGCGAAGCCGTGTTGGAAGCTGCCGGCTCAGTCTTCACAAACAAATATGCCGAAGGCTATCCAAAGAAGCGCTACTACGGCGGTTGCGAGTGGAGCGACGTAGTTGAGCAGGCGGCAATCGATCGCGCAAAACAAATCTTCGGCGCCGAACATGCTAACGTGCAACCGCATAGCGGCGCCCAGGCAAACATGGCTGTCTATCTCGCGGCGATTCAGTATGGCGATCAAATACTCGGTATGAATCTTTCGCATGGCGGTCATCTCACTCACGGCCATCCGATGAACTTCTCCGGCATTAGTTACAAAGTTGCAGACTACGGCGTGTCTCGCGAAACCGAACAGATCGACTACGACGATTTGCAGCGCATCGCAGAAGAGCACCGGCCAAAGTTGTTAGTCTGCGGCGCCTCAGCGTACCCGCGAATCATCGACTTCCAGCGCATCGGCGAAATTGCCAGGAGTGTTGGCGCGCGTATGTTTGCGGACATCGCGCACATAGCGGGTCCGGTTGCGGCGGGCTTGCATCCTTCACCGGTGCCGCACGGAGATTACGTAACAACTACAACGCACAAGACTTTGCGCGGACCCCGCGGCGGTCTAATACTTTGCAAGGAAGAACACGCGAAGGAAATCGATCGCAAAGTGTTTCCCGGCGTGCAGGGTGGGCCGCTGGTCCATATCATCGCGGCCAAGGCGGTTGCTTTTGGTGAAGCGTTGCGCGACGACTTCAAGGAATATCAGCGCCAGGTTTTGTCGAATGCAAAGGCGCTTGCGAGCGAGTTGCAAGAACAGGGACTGCGCTTGGTTTCCGGCGGCACCGATAATCACCTCATGCTCGTCGACGTTTGGATGGAAGGCAAAGGAACCACTGGCAAAGACGCGGAGAAGGCGCTGGAAGCAGCAAACATCACTGTCAACAAGAACACGATTCCATTTGATCAGAACAAACCCTTCGTCGCTTCCGGTCTGCGCATAGGCACACCCGCCGTAACGACGCGTGGCATGAAAGAACCAGAAATGCGCGAGATTGGAAGGCTAATCGCGGCAATAGTTCACGAGCCGCAGTCGGAAGAGGTGCGTGGTCAGGTGCAACAGGGAGTCGCCGAATTGGCGAGCAAGTTTCCGTTATATCAGAAGCGTTTGAAGGACAGCGCCGCGGAAGTCGCCATTCCCTAATATCAAATTAAGCCAGCGTCAGCCATTCCGATCTGCGCTGGCTTCGCCTGTCAGAGCAGTTGCCCTAAAAGTCGCAAACAGTGAGTGCGACGCGTACAGAGTTTGAACGAATGGCAACTGTTGGTAGCGTCGTTCCCGATTTATGGATGAAGCAGGCAACGGGTGCGCCGGTTGGATCGGAGGCGTTGTTGGCGGAGAACAGTAAGAAATTGTATGGAAGAAATCTTCGGGCCTAACGGCTTAATCGCGCAGGCTCATCCTGATTACGAACATCGTCCCGGCCAGATCGAAATGGCGCGGGCAGTGATGAGTGCGTTCGAAGATCGCAAGCATCTGATCGTGGAAGCGGGCACGGGCACCGGCAAGACGCTCGCTTATCTGGTCCCGGCGGTGGCGGCTGCGCTTGCTGGACGCGGACGCGTAATCATCTCGACCGGCACCAAGAATCTCCAGGAACAGTTGATGGAGAAAGACATTCCTTTTCTGCAGAGCGTGCTGCCCAAAGGTTTCAAAGCTGCCTACATGAAAGGACGGAACAACTACGTCTGTCTAACCAGGCTGGGCCGCGCTGAAAACTCGCCAGTGCTCGAAGGCCTGGATGAGGTTGACTACTTCGACGAGGTTGGGCATTGGGCGAAGAGTTCGGAAACCGGCGATCGCGCGGAACTGTCAAACTTGCCTGAGTCGCTCTCATTCTGGCGACACATCGACGCGCGCTCCGAAACTTGTCTGGGCCAGTCTTGTTTAGACTTCGACGCCTGCTTTATTACGCGCATGCGGCAACGCGCGCTGGATGCCGACATTGTAGTTGTCAATCATCACCTATTTTTTGCCGACCTCGCTTTGCGCAACAGTATGTACGGAACCGTGCTGCCGGATTATTCGGCAGTGATTCTCGATGAAGCGCACTTGATTGAAGACGTCGCCTCTGAATATTTCGGCACCCAGGTGTCGAATTACCAGATCGACGATCTAATTCGCGACGTTGGCGCCGTGCCTTACGAGGACGCAGAAGCCGATCGCGAAATAACCAAAACATCATCGCGCGTGATTCGTTTTGCTGAAAACTTTTGGATGGGTTTCCGTGAAGGTCGCGGCGAAGAGGGACGTTATCCGATAATCCCGAACAGTTTTGCGGTGAGAAACACAGAAGGCGGATTACAACCAACTGCACTTGGCGATCTCTATGTCGCGCTAGACGGTGCGCTCGGCCGTTTGGAGACAACGCTCGACGCGCTCAAAGACAAGCCCGCCGAAGTTGAAAATCTCGTGCGGCGAATTCGCCAGATCAAGTTCGACTTACAGTTCATCGTCACGGGAACCGACAAGAAGTTTGTTTACTGGACGGAACGGCGCGGCAGAGGTTTCTTCTTGCGGGCGTCGCCAATTGATGTGTCGGGGTTGCTGGAAGATAAGCTGTTTGAGAAAGTCGATACGGTGGTGTTGACGTCGGCAACGCTTTCCAGCGCCGGCAACTTTTCGTTCATTCGCGAGCGGCTGGGGCTGAACTCGGCAACCGACCTGATTGCCGAATCAACTTTCGATTATCAAACCCAGGCGCTTTTGTATTTGCCGGCGAAGATGCCGGATCCGCGTTCGCGCGAATGGGCCGAGGCGGCGGCTGCGGAAGTCGTTAAGATCGTTAACGCTACCGAAGGGCGCGCGTTCGTCTTGTCTACCAGTTTGGCGGGCATGCAGTCGCTTTATGATTTAGCCATGCCTGAGATTGAATACCCGTGCTTCATCCAGGGCAGCGCCTCGAAAGGGCGATTGCTGGAAAGGTTCAGGCAAACGCCGAACGCCGTATTGTTTGCGACTTCGAGTTTCTGGCAAGGAGTTGATGTGCGTGGCGAACAGTTGTCGTGCGTGATCATCGACAAACTTCCGTTCGCGGTCCCGACGGATCCGATAGTCGCTGCGCGGCAACGTTATATTGAGGATGAGGGTGGTTCGAGTTTTTTTGAATACAGTGTGCCGCAAGCAATTATTAGTTTGAAGCAAGGCTTGGGACGATTGATTCGCAGTACGACCGATCGCGGCGTGCTCGCAGTACTCGATCCACGATTGACTACCAAGACCTATGGGCGATTGTTCTTGAAGAGTTTGCCGCAGTGTCGCGTGACTTCAGACATCGGCGAATTGGCACAGGTGTTTGAGAAAGATGCGGCAGTGGCGGGATAATGCGGCGCGGGACTTTGCACAAAAAGGCAAGAAGAGCTGGGGCCAAGGGCACCCTCCTCACCCGAGCTGATTGGCGCGGCGGTGATCTCATCTTTAACGACTTTCAATGTGAAGCAATCGAGAAAGTTTAGAGCCTCATGGTCAGGAAGGAGGCCTTGCCCCGCTCTTTACGTGAGATGGCGAAAGAAAAGGGAGGTTAGCAGCTGAAATGCCGGGACAATTTGAAGTGATGATCGAACGGAACTTCTCCAGCGCGCATCAACTGCGCGGTTATAAGGGGAAATGCGAAAACCTCCACGGCCACAACTACCGTATCGAGATTTACGCGCGGGGCAGGGAACTGGACAACATCGGATTGCTGGTGGACTTTGTCGAGTTGAAAGCAGCTGCAGACGAAGTCGTGCAATATCTCGATCATCGCAACATCAATGAGCTCGAACCGTTTGTCGAATTGCAGCCTTCCGCTGAGAACCTCGCGAAGTATGTGCTGGAGCAAGTGGCGGCGAAAGTAGGCGACGAGCGCGTGCAGATTTTTAAGGTCAGATGTTTTGAAACGCCGACGAGTGTGGCGACCTACCAGGTAGATTGAAAGAGCGGAATTCAGAGAACAGAAGACAGAAGTCAGGAATCAGGAGTCAAGAGAAGATCGGTGGCGGCGTTGAGCGTTGGTTGACTACTGAGTTCTGAAAGTCGACCGCTAGGTTCTGAATTCTGACTTCTGAATGTCTTCTGACTCCTGCTCCTCATGTACGGCTTCTCGCAGAACAGATAAAACAACCAGGCAAAACCAACCGTAGCGGGAATGACGATCAGGAATGTGTTCAAGACTGGCGGCAAGCTTGTGCTGACAATTCTCCACGACTGAATGATTACGAGTTCGTGTGTAAGGTACAGCGAATAAGAAAACACGCCGACGAATGCCACTGCGGCGACGAGTTTCGGAGCGAGACTCGCGAAGCTAAACCTGAATGTTGCATTACGCAATGAACCTTTGTTGGCCCAGGCCTGTTCTGCCTGGACCGCCCGATTTACGACCACGAAGAAGCCGAAGCCCCAAAGCGGATGCATCAAGAGCCAAGCGAGGTCGTGAGGCAACGTGTCTTTCTGTGTCTGCGGCAGAATGGTGGAGGTTGCTGAGGCCAGGACAATCGCGGCGACGCCGAGCCAGAGGTTACTGCACCACTTCGGCAGCTTTACAAGGCCAAACGCCGCCTCTACGGCGATTGCGCCCAGCGCCCAGGTGAACCAATGTGACGCGGCGGCTTCGGGCACTGGAACTCCGATTCCCTTTGCCACCCAAAACGCGTGACTAACGAAATACCAGCCGACGCGCGCACCGGCGCAGATGAGCAATGTTCTGCCCCAACCCCAACGCCTGCGCAGGAAGAGCAGCAGAAAATAAGCGAGATACAGTTGCTCTTCAATCGCGAGAGTCCAGAAAACTCCATTGATGCTGTAACAAGTGTTGGGATCGAGATTGTGAAGCATCAATAGATGCATCACTACGTCGTAGACAAAGAAGTGTGTGAAGTGAATTCCTGTTGTTGCCGCTGCCAGCAAGATGAACAACGCGAAGGCGATCAAATATGGCGGGTAAAGGCGGCGAAAACGACGTCGCCAAAAAGCGCCAAATTGAATCGACTGCGGTTGTCCCTGTGCTTGCGACCTGGCCCACTGCAGGTGAATGCAGAATCCCGAAATAACAAAGAACAGAAAAACCCCAATATAGCCAAACGAACTAGTCAATTGCAGTAGCTTGACTGGCCAGTGAAAGAGGTTTGCGGGAGCCGCGCTACTGGTTTGCCAAACCGCGTGATAAAAGACGACTCCCAACGCCGCAATGCCGCGCAACGCATCAATACTCTGTAGACGGCCTCCGCCTGAGGGATAGGTTTTACTTAACTTCATCGAGGGGATAGCTGAAATCTCAGCTCTCAAATTTGAGATCTGAGATTTAGAACTTATGCGGAGACGATCGCTGAAACGTCAATGTTGTATTTCCTTATCTTGCTGTATAGGCGCGGGCGGTAAATGCCCAACAGGTTTGCTGCTGCTTGTTTGTTGCCGTTGGTGCGCTGCAGGGTCTTCTCAATCACCAGACGTTCGATGTCCTCAAGCGACATGTTGACTGGTACATCCCAACCACTTCCCGCCGTCGATCCTTCTGGAAGCGAACCATTGTCGAACGGAAGATCCACCGGATCCACTCGACTTCCCTTGGCAAGCAGCACCGCTCGCTCGATAACGTTTTGCAGCTCCCGGACGTTGCCGGGCCAGGCATGTCCGAAGAGGCGTTGATACGCGGCCTGCGAAACACCGTCGATCTGACGCTCGTATTTCTGCGCATACATGTGCAGGAAGTGTTCGGTCAGGAGTTGGATATCTTCACTTCGCTCACGCAATGGCGGCACGTGGATGGTTATCGTCGAGATGCGATAGAAAAGATCGTCACGCAATAGACCGTCGCGAATTGCGTCGGCCGGTGGTCGATTGGTCGACGAGATGAGGCGAAAGTCAACGGCGTAAGTTTTCTCCGAACCAATCTTGCGATAGCTTCTTTCTTGCAACACGCGAAGTAATTTTGGTTGCAACTCAACCGGCATCTCCGCGATTTCATCCAGCATCAGTGAGCCACCGGCGGCATGCTGCACCAAGCCTTCCTTATCGGCGTGAGCGCCGGTGAAAGCGCCTTTCGTGTGACCAAAGAGTTCGGATTCAATCAACTCCTTGGGCAGCGCCGCGCAGTTAACCTTGATGAAAGGTTTTCGCGAGCGCAGTGAGTTGTAGTGAATGGCGTTGGCGATCAGTTCTTTTCCGGTTCCCGATTCGCCTACGATCAGAACGTTTGCATCTGACTTGGCGACTGACTCAATCGTCTCGTAGATCGTCTGCATCGGTTTGGACGAGCCGATGATGTTGAAGTATTCGGAGCGAGTCGAGAGCTGCCGGCGCATGTTGGCGTTTTCGGTGAGCAGCTCGCGTTGTTTGAGTGCGTTGTGAATCCGGCGCAGCAAAGTGTCAAATTCGAAATTGTCCTTCTCGACAAAATCAAAAGCGCCTGCCTTGCTGGCTTCAAACGCCCTGGGTCCGGAACTATGACCGGTAAGAACGATAACTTCCGTCAGAGGCTTGGCGTCTTTGATATGCCGAACAACTTCGAGACCATCCATGTCCGGCAATTGCAAATCGCAGATCGCCACATGATGACCACCCTGGTCAAACAGTTCAATTGCCTCGGCGCCGGTGGCCGCAGTGTCGATTGTATAACCTTCCTCGACAAGATTCTGTTTCAACGAATCCGACATCGTCGGTTCATCGTCAACAACCAAAATACGCACATCCTTGTTTTCCACTAATTGTCCTCCCCGAAACCCTAATAAAATTGTGCCCTGCTTGCTTGCCTACTACTCACTGAGCCAGCGGCAAGCGCACGCAAAGCGCGCCGTTTTGGCTTATGGCTGAGCCGCCGTGGGCCTCGATAATCCTGGCCGCGAGCGATAGTCGTATTTCATTGCTGCCGGCAAACGAATGAAAAGGATCGTGATCAGATGAATCAAACACGCTCCACTCAATTAGTCCTTCGCGCTTCGCCTCCGGAGCAGCGCCGCGCAAACGAATCCTGAGCGAGCCGCCAGGTTCTTTGTTGGCTAACATCTTCATTGCACCAAGCGAGATCGATTTGAGCGCTTCCGTCAGTAACACTGGATCAAATTCACCTACCAGCGAAGTCTGATCCACCTCAACGACAATTGCGCCCGCCAAGCCTCCAGTTACCGGCGGGCGATTGCTTAGATTTTCTGCGTTCAAGGCCGCTGCTACGTCGCGCAATAGTTTTTCGAGACTGGTTCCCGCTTGTTTCCTGAGATCGAAATGCCGGCCATATTCGACGATCAGCGATACGTCTCGTGCCGTTCGATCCAGTCCCGCGATCAATTTGTTAATCGTCTCTAACTCGTCCGCGGGACGCTCGTCTTTCTCGAGGCGCTTACGCAGAAACGTGGCATAGAGTTTGAGACCATTCAATTGATTTTTGAGATCGTGAACGATTTGGACGGATGCCCTTCCGATGGCCTGCAAAGCGTCGTTATCTTCGGATGTTGACAGAATTGGCTTCATCTAGCTTTGGAGCAGTTATGTAACTTCGTCAGGCTAGTGTCAGGGGTGCCAGTGAAGTGTACTGATTAGACCCGATAAGGGGAATCGATATGTCGTCTTTCGGTGCGCAATCTTAGCAAAAACCGTTTGCGTATTCTAGTGATACAGCCGAATTTCCCCTAATGGAAGGTCCGAACAAATTGAACTCTACCGGTCAAACAGTTTTGAATAGTGAGACTTACCCCATGGATACCGAAGGTGAAGTTGCCACGGTTCTGCTGGTTGAAGATACCGAGGACAATCGCCAGATGATGAAGAGGCTGCTGGAGATGAGCGGCTTTCGCGTAGTTGAAGCACGTAATGGCAGGGAGGCTGTGGACGTAGCCAGTCAGGAAATGCCGCAAATTATTTTGATGGACCTCAGCCTGCCTTACGTTGATGGAATTGCCGCCACGCGTCAGATTCGAAGCTTGCCGGGGCTAAAGAAGGTGCCAATCGTAGTTGTTTCGGCCCATGACACGTCAGACTTTCACAGCCTGGCGCTGGATGCGGGCTGCAATGCTTACGTTACCAAGCCCGTTCACTATCCCGAACTTGAGGACCTGGTGAATAGCCTACTTGCGGAACAGTCTTGATCCAGATACGTGGTTGCGACTTGCAGGAAACATTTCGGAACCCGCGGTGTCTAAGGAGGCGCAGAACTCGGTTGCGGTAGGCGTTATCGAGACATTGCAAAAACTGTTTCGAGCGCACTAGAATCCCATGCAACAATCCATGGCCATCCCAGAGAGACAGATTTCCGATTCCGACGATTCCAGACGCACCATCGTAATCGTTGTTGCCATCATCGCCGCGATTGGAATTGCCGCACTGTTTTATGTGTTGATGCGAGCGAGCGGTGGTGGCACTGTAGAACCCACCTTGCAGGGCGCGATCCGTGCGGGCTCACCCGAGTTTGAGCAATATGCGTCGAAGATTATTTTGGACAAGCCGGAGGCCTACGAGTCAAAGCGGGCGCTCGGTGACATCGTAATGAATCTCCAAACAATTGTTCACAATTTCAGCGGTCGCACGCTAAGTGGACTGGAGATCAAGGGAGTCGTGGTTGATCATCAGGGGAAACCCGTTAACCAACGCGCAGTTGTCGTTATCCCCACGAGGCAACCGGATCTAGAAAACAACCGGAGCATGTCGGTGCGGGTGATGTTGGAGGGAATGACTGACAAAGACGACCGCGCCAATATCAGAATGGAAATTACTGCATTCAAGTTTAAGTAAACGCCTTCACCTTCCTTTCGTTGGAAAACTCGCCTCCTTGTTAACTCGTCTCACTTTCTAGCACTTCCCGGCTCGCAATCTTACTGACCGTTGAGCCGAAGTAACTTTCCTCTTGCTTAACATTAGTCTCCTGGCCAATGATGTTTGACGTTGGTGCAGTTTTTACCGCGCAGACTGGTTATACTCGGGCAAGCGATCTTCACGAAGGAGCGAAGACACAAGAATGGACATGCCGCTTAGCGGTCACCAGGATATTGATGCCGAATGCGAGCTCACAGTCTTGATGCCTTGTTTAAACGAGGCCGAGACACTTGCGACTTGTATTGGCAAGGCGAAAGCCTCCCTGGAGGAGTTAGGGATCAATGGCGAGGTATTAATCGCCGACAACGGCAGCACCGATGGATCGCAGGAAATCGCGAGGAGTCTAGGGGCGCGGGTGGTCCATGTCGAGCGAAAGGGATACGGCAATGCTCTAATGCGAGGGATCGCAAACGCTCGCGGCGAATACGTGATCATGGGTGACGCCGACGACAGCTATGATTTCACTAATCTGCGACCGTTTGTCGACAAGTTGCGAGAGGGCAACGATCTGGTTATGGGTAACAGGTTTCTGGGAGGGATTCAGCCCGGTGCGATGCCCAACTTACACCGTTACCTGGGAAATCCGGTACTCACTGCGATCGGCAGGCTCTTCTTCAAGAGTCCGTCCGGCGACTTTCACTGTGGACTGCGCGCCTTCAGAAGGGAAGCGATGCTGGCGCTGGATTTGCGGACGACCGGAATGGAGTTTGCGAGCGAGATGGTCGTCAAATCCACGCTGCACAACCTCCCCATGGCCGAGGTGCCGACGACGTTGCAGCCGGATGGACGCAGTCGGCCGCCGCACCTGCGCAGCTGGAGCGACGGCTGGAAACACCTTCGCTTCCTCATGCTTTACAGTCCGCGTTGGCTGTTCCTTTATCCTGGAATAGTCTTAATGAGTTTAGGGATTGTCGGAGGAGTGTTACTTCTGCAGGGCCCGGTCTTCATCGGCGGCCTCGGGTTTGATGCGCAGACTCTACTCTATGCGGCGGCGGCGATAATCCTGGGTTTTCAGGCGATTGCTTTCGGAGTGTTCACTAAGGTCTTCGCTATCAGCGAAGGACTGCTCCCCGAGGATCCCAAACTCACCTTCACCAGAATCAAATTCAACCTTGAAAAAGGGTTGATTCTTGGATCGGCTTTGATGCTCACCGGTTTGGTGTGCTCAGTCTATTCTGTGTTGACGTGGAAACACTCCAACTTCGGGATTCTGGATCCGGCGCGAACACTACGCATTATCGTTCCCGCAATTACCTCTTTGATAATCGGAGTGCAAATTGTCTTCTCGAGTCTTTTTCTGAGCGTGTTGGGACTCAGGCGCAGGTGAGCTGATTACTGAGGTTGCTTCAATTCGATCTTCCTTACCGCAGTCAAATCCGATCGCGCTTTGGTTTCAGAGGGCGATAGGCTGGACTTTGAAAATGCGAAAGTGGCGAATTTGCATAAACATCTGAAGACCATAACGCTGGTCCTGTTTACCACGGCAATCTTGTGGCGGCTCTGGCGCGGCCTGAATTGGACGGACGTGCGTCTCAGTTTGAGCCAGGCCAGCGCCACCCTTATTGGCGCGGCCACCATGGTCTCCTGCGCTACTAACTGGCTTCGCAGTCTCCGCTGGCGCGCATTGCTGGCGCCAATATCCCGCAGCAGCCTGCACGACGTCTTCGCGGCCACGAACATCGGCATCGGTTCTACTTTTCTGTTTGGCACTGCAATCGGGGAGCTGATACGGCCATTGGCGCTTACGATACTCAATCCTCAAGTAAGACGAGCGACTTCATTCCTGACGATTGTGCTAGAGCGCGTCTGTGACGTATGCGTGCTCCTGGTTTTATTTGGTCTTAGTCTTTTGTGGCTTCCTATCTATGGCAGCCGGGCCGCCGCAATCACTCACGCGAGCGAGATTGGCGTGCTCTTGATAATCGCACCGGTCTTCTTGCTGGCAGCGCTGGTTTTGATGAACGGACGATACCGCAGTGCACCCAACTGGATCACTGAAAGGACGGCAGACTGGAACCTGATTGCGAATCCTGTGAAGCGTTTTGTTTTGCGCCTCACCCACCAACTGAGTCGGGCCCTTGCACTGCTCGCGAGCACGCGCGTTCTGTTCGTCGTCAGTATCTGGACCGTCTTTCAATGGCTCTCCGTCATTCTGGCCAATTGGCTCATCCTGCGTGCATTTGGCATGACGGTGGGCATTAAGGGAACCATTCTCGTAATGTCTTGCGGGCTGATTGGTTCGTTTGTGCCGACCCCAGGAGGGGCCGCGGGAGCGTTTCATGCGGCGATCAGCAGCGGCCTGATCTTTATTGGAGCCACGCTTGATCAGGCAGCAGCAATTTCAATTGTCGCCCACCTGGTCGGTTTTGCCCCGGCATTGATCTTTGGTTCGTATTATTTTCTGCGCAGCGATGTTAAGGTCGCGCAGTTACAACAGGAAATGTCTGCTGCCGGCAGTTAGCGCGGGAATATCTAATGAATGGAAATCTGGTATCGGTTGTCATGCTGACCAGGAACGGAGGCGCTCTGTTTGAGGAGGTGCTGGCAGGACTGTTTGCGTGTGACGGTATTCACGATGCAGAAGTTCTTATGATCGATTCAGGATCAAGCGATCACACGCTTGAGTTTGCGAGGCAGTATCCTCAGATCCGCATACATGAGATCCCCTCCTCGGAGTTTGGCCACGGCAAGACGCGAAATCTTGGCGCTCGAATGACCGCCAGACCGATAATTGTTTATCTGGTCCAGGATGCGACGCCGGCAACTCCGGATTTTCTTGAGAAACTTACATTGCCTCTGGTCGAGGACAATTTTGCCGGCAGCTTTGGACGGCAACTGCCAAGACCCTGGACCAACAAGATCGAGCAGGTATTTCTAGAACACACTTACCCGGACGTGCGCGCAGTTCGCTCTAAGTCGGATCAACCAAAAATTGGCATCAAGAGTATCTTCTTTTCCAACGTGTGCTCGGCGATACGCCGCGAGGTTTGGGAGCGCATACCGTTTGATGAGTCGTTGATCATGAGCGAAGATCAGTTGTGGGCAAAGCAAGTTCTGCTCGCGGACCAGCGGATTTTGTATGAACCGGCCGCTACAGTTTTCCATTCGCACAACTACAGGTTGAGAGAGGTCTTCAAGCGAAACTTTGATAGTGGCGCATCGCTGGTCGGAATTGCGCAGGACACGTTTATTTCCATGGCCAGATACGAACTCGAGTATTTTGCCTGGGGTATGAAAGAGCTTATTCGTCGCGGAAATTGGTGGTGGGTTCCTTATCTATTCGTTTACGAAATCACACGGGCAACCGCCTTCGCTGCGGGACAGCGAGCCCATTTGCTGCCGCGCCGGCTTAGACGCAGGCTGAGTCTTCATAAATATCATTGGGAGAGCACGCGAGCGGAAGGCGTCGGCGCGGAGATTCAACGATAGCACCAGAGTTTTCGGTCTGTATCCAGATGATTCCTACAAAGCAAAACAGAGACGCTGAATTTCAAGCGGCACAAATGTATAACAACACGCTCGCCGCGCGCTTGTTCAATGCCGGTAGGCGAGTTATCAGCAGCGAATATATGGTGATAGACCATGTGTCGGAACTGCTGAAGCAGACCGCGGCAGACAAGGTCATCATCGAATTGGGGTCGGGTAACAGGCGGCTGCGCGCTGATGTAATCAATGTCGATCTGTTTCCGTTTCCCAACGTCGACGTGGTGACTGACATAACCGCCACGCCATTTCCGGACGACTCAGTTGACGTTGTAGTTCTAGACAGCGTTCTTGAACACGTTGCCGATCCGTGGACTGTAGTTGGAGAGATTCACCGCGTCCTGAAGGTTGGCGGGAGCGTAGTCTGTATTACGCCTTTTGTATTTCCCTATCACGGATACCCCAATCACTACTGGAATTTCTCTAAAGATGGTTTGGAGGTTCTCTTTAAAGGCTTCTCGTCGTGTCGCGTTGAGTCGAGCCTGGGACCAACGTGTGCGGTGGTCAATCTAACGGCGGAGTACTTTGCCGTCGCGATCTCGGGCAGCAGCGCGTTTCTTTACACTCTGACCAAGGGAATTGCGTTGCTGCCAATCTTCCTGTTGAAGTATGTAGACAGATTGTGGAGTCCATCGGGACGGGGTCTTCGCATCGCGAGCCACCTGTGTGCCGTCGCTACCAAGTGAGAGACCGTGCCTGCTTTAGGAAAGCATAAGTGCAGACAACTCGAAAACTATGACGAAACAAGCCGAAAAAGAACCAGCGCCAGCCGAGCCTCTTAGACTGACCCAGTCGTTAATGTTGGTTATGGCACTGGCTCTTTTCGTCGCCGCCGGAATCTACGGTCACATAAAAGTTTCAGCTGACCCGACGCACGTTACCGGTATATCTCTCGTACTGGATCACCTCTTCAATGTTGTGGTCGCCGGCGGAATGTTTGCGGTGTTCTTCGCGGTTGGTCGCAGACTTCTCAGCCTCTGCGGTTTTGAGTGGAACTCATTTGCCGAGGAGTTTGCCTTTTCGACCAGCGTAGGCGCCGCAACGATTGCCGTTGCAGTCCTGGCAGGAGCGCTTGCCGGACAACTAAATATTTACGTGGTAGGAATTATTTTCGTAGCGGCGCTGGCATTATGTGGCAACCAGTTGCTGCGGCTCGTCGAAGTTGCGCGCCAGGCCGTGTCGCGCGACTACTCGCGACCAATCGAAGTTGCCTACATTTTTAGTTTCCTGTTGGTGATACTGGTGATGACGCTGCGCGCCCTCACGCCACCCCACGCTTACGATGAAGCAATTTATCACCTTGCGGCAGTGAAGCGATTCCTGGCGGCGGGTTCGTTAACGCCGCTCTATGATCTGGCGCAGGGAAATACCCACTTGCTCTGGCACATGTTATATGCGCCCTGCCTCATGGTCGGCGCTGACTCAGCCACGAAGTTGTTGAGCGTAGGTTTCGCTGTCGTCACCGCGTTGGCACTTTACGGCTACGCCTGCAGATTCCTGAATCAGACTACCGGTTACATCGCGGCCCTGGCTTTCTTCGGCGCAGGTATGGTGACGCAGGTAGCCACCACGGCCCGGGTCGATGTCACGCTGGCGGGAATTCTCTTTCTCGCTACTTATGCGATGACTGTCTATCTGGAGGATCGCATCGTCAAGTGGCTTTGGCTTTCTGCTTTCTTGTCCGGGATCGCCATCAGTATAAAACTCACTGGTCTCTTATGGGTGGCCATATTGGGAGGCGTGTACCTCATTCAGACTGGGTACAAATCTTCCTTCCGCGAACTTACTGGACACCTTCGCCGCGGCCTCTTCTATTTTCTTATTCTCATCGCGGTGGTGAGTCCCTGGCTATTGAAGAACTATGTCTACTTTCGCAATCCGATCTATCCCCTCGTGTCTGGCGAGACGGTAACAGATCAACGCTCGCAAGCAATTTCCAGGTTTGGAGCCGCGGAAGATGAACGGCTGGAGACTTACTTCCAGCAAACGAAAGAACGCAATTCATCGCTGACGGAAAAGACCAGGAGCATACTTGCGACTGCGGCCGGGCGCCGGCCGGAGCGACATCCATTTCAGTTCTGGGGTTATTTTACAGACCCCAACCTGTTCAACGTCGGCGAACCCAATCACACGCCGAACTATCTCTTTCTCGTTTGTCCCTTCTTCGTTCTTTTCGCTAGAGATCGAAGATTGATTTGGTTAGCACTTTCCTGCGTGGTGTTTTTCATCGGCATGTCATGGTCAGCCTGGACGGCGCGCTACCTGTTGCCGATTTATCCGCCGTTGACATTGATCGCTGCTTACGTTGTGGCTCGAGTTATGGAATGGCTCAAAAATAAAGGCGCGATTGCGATGGCGATTCCGGTGATTGCCCTGCTCTTAACGACAGGCGCTACGCTCCTGTCGGAAACACTGCAAATGGTAAAAGGCCGTGAACTCAACTACATCAATGGTTCGATGTCGCGCGCAGATTTCATGAACCAGCTCTTCTACTATCCGTCGCTGCGGTACGTAAACGAGAGCACGGCACCGGATGCGAAGGTGTTCATGATGGGATGCCAGATGGGTTACGACCTCGAACGACCCTACGTTGCTGATACCGGTTGGGAGTCGACCCCGTGGCGCAGGGTGCTCTTGAAGGGTGGCTCGCCTCAGGGCGTGAGAGACACGCTGAAAGCGGAGGGAATAACGCACGTGATCTATTCTCCCGACCTTTATCCTTTTGCAACTATGACGGGCAACTTGAATATTGCTGCGGCGAGCGCCGCGGCGGCTGGTCGGCCGGACTACTATGAACAGTGGCGCAACTGGGCGACTTTCGAAGATTTCAAAACGCAGTATCTGCAACCGATTTATACGGACAAGTTTGGATACACAGTTTTCACGTTGCGATAGAATCAGCGTGGTTGCCTAGGGTTTGTCGAGGAAAAGTTCTTCGAGCGACTGCCGCGCCGGCTGCACTGAAACCAGTTTGCCACCCGCCTTTCGCAGGGCCTGAATAACCACATCGACATCCTTTTCACTGGTTACTTCGATGCGCACACCTGCTGCAGTAGCGCTTACTTCGCATATCAGGGATCCACTAAGGTGGGGTTCTAGGCTGGCTGCGTCGGTGCCGGTGACCACCACCTCCAGGTGGTTGCGATTTCCCTCGTTCTCCTGCAGTTCATCGAGATAACCGATGTGAGCCAGCCGACCGCTCTTCATGATCGCGATGCGATCACACAACACCTCGATGTCGGAGAGAATGTGCGAACACATGAATACGGTCTTGCCCTCTGTTCCCAGTGATGCAATGAGGTCGCGGACTTCACGCCTGCCGATCGGATCCAGTCCACTCATGGGTTCATCAAGAAACAGCACCTCGGGATCGTTGATCAGCGCCTGAGCCAAACCAACGCGCTGCAGCATTCCCTTGGAAAACTTTCTTAACTGGGTTTTCCATTTGTTTTCTTCCAGGCCAACACGGTTCAGTAATTCTTTCGCCTTGTCATTGCGTGCGGATTTTGCGAGACCAAAGAGTTGCCCGCAGTAGTTTAGAAACTCGAGGGCGGTAAGGTAGTCGTAGAAATAGGGATTCTCGGGAAGGTATCCGATTCGACTATGCATGCCGACATCGGCAATGTCCTGCCCGAGAATTCGTCCGCCGCCTGCCGTGGGAAAAATAAGTCGCATCAGTAGTTTCAGCGTCGTGGTCTTGCCGGCGCCGTTAGCCCCCAGAAATCCAAATACTTCGCCCTGACTGACGGTAAGTGAGAGACCATCCAGCGCGCGGACTTTTCGCTTGCGGACGAACCCGACTTCATAGTCCTTTGTGAGATTTTCTATTTCGACTACGGGCGCTTTTGTAGCAGTGTTTGGAGAAGTCATATCAGTAAACTATTGTGCCTGAATTTGCTCGAACTTCTTGCGCATCTCTGCAGTCCGAGTAGCATCGGGATCCGATTGCAGCCCCTTGTTTATTTCACTTAGCGCCTCGTTTTTTCGTCCGGTTGCAGCATAGCTCAAACCCAGCTGGTAATGAGCCGCGACGTCATTGGGCGCTTTCGCGAGTAGCGCCTCGTATTCCCGAATGGCCGCCGGATGATCACCCAGCGCCGCCAACGTTCGCGCCATGTTGAAGCGGGCGGAATCGGAGGACGGATCAGTCCCGAGCACGCGAGCAAACTCCAGCTTGGCTTCAGCGTAGTCTCCTTTGTCGTAAAGAAACGCGCCGAGATTGTTATGTGCCTCGAGTAAATGAGGGTCGAGCGCCAGCGCCGCCTTCACGTTTGCAATCGCTTCATCCGCGTGGCCGAGACCCGCCTGCGCCATAGCCAAATTGTTATAGACGTTTGCCCGATTTGGATCGAGACGCTTCGCTTCAAGTAGCTCGGTTTGTGCCGGCTCGTACTGTTTGAAGCCGAGGTACGCCAGTCCCAGATTGTAGTGGGTAGACCATGAGTTTGGAGAGTAATAGGTCGCGCGTTGCCAGAGCGCTACGGCATCATGCCAGACGCGATTTTGCAAAATTGTACTAGCGCCGAAGGCGAGCAAAATAGCAGCGGCGACTGCTGCCATCAACGACGCGCGTCTAGCGCACAGCTTTCGAATCACAATTGCGACCAGGTAACAAAAGCCAATCGACGGCAAATAAAGATAACGATCCTGGATGATATATTCGTAGTGAAATACCTTGAGATTCAACACTGGCAGGATCGGAGCTACGATCAAGGCCAGGGCGACCCATACCTGCGCGCTTAGTTTCTTTCGATAGATCCAAAGCACGCCTCCAAGAACTAATAACAGCAACACCGGCAAAAAAAATCTTGGCTCCGCTGCACTGGTAACGAACGAAGTGCCGTAGATCAGGCTCAGGTTGAACGGCGCAATCAAGTGGCGGAGATAGTTTACGAAAACATAAGGAACGGTCATCCAGATCGCCGAGTCGGGAACTCGGGCCATGAAGGGATGTTTCCAACTAATGCGACCCAAAACGGAAAAGCGGACTGCGAGGTAAGCAGCCGCGACGATTGCGTACGGGACCATCTGTGGGATGATTTTCTTGATACGCGTCGCCCAGTTTTTTTCACCTTTCGTTCTCATCAATTCCCAGGCGGCCAGGACCATTGGGAGGGCGAGCGGAGTTTCCTTGCACAGGACCGACATCCCAAACGCGACAATTGATGCCACCAGCCACTTGCGATCGCCGTCCTCCCGGTAACGCACGTACCAGATCATGCTCGGTATGTAAAAAAGCGCAGCCAGCGGATCGGGGATGCCGCTGATCCATGAGACTGATTCCACGTGTGCCGGATGCACACCGAAGAGCAATGCCGCCAGCAGGGCGACCACATTGTCGCGCGACAGCCGCCGCAGCAGGTAGCAAACAAGAACGGTCGCAGTTGTATGCACTAACAGGTTAATTAAGTGCCAACCCGGTTCCCACAAACCAAACAGCTGGTAATTGACCGTTAAATAAATTGAGAACAGCGGGCGGTAGTAAGGCGGCGGGACATCAGCCGTTAGTGTTTGGCGTTGGAAGTACCACACATCGCTTGTGAACGCGCTTAAAACGCTGCCCCATGATCTAAGCGAGGGATTGCCGACGATCTGTTTAGTGTCATCAAAAACAAAGGCGCCGCTAAGAGAGTTTGCATAGACGAGGACGGTCGCAGCGATTGTGATAAAGAGTGCGCGACTTCCGCCAGCCAGATCGTCAAGCAGACTCGATTGAGTCTCTGTTTCGACTGGCTTCGGTTTCACCGTTTTCGCCTTGGTGTTTGCGTTCTTCACATTCTTAGCGCGAGCGTTCAGTCGTTTATTACTTGAAATTTCTGCGTCTAAAGATCAAAGTTGCCGCAGAAAGGACCACGCTAATGTAGACCAGCGCATAGAGGACCGCAGTTGCTGCGTCAGAGATTGCCGGGGTCTGGCCGTGGGCCGTGGGCGTGATGAAGCTGTAGTTCGTCAGATTCGGCAATAGATAATAAAGGCCGGTTAAGACAGTGCGTGCGGTCTTGCTGCCCATCGAGTTGGCGAGGCTCTTTAGATCGGCGCTGAAGTGGCCAATGATGAAAAAGAAGAAAGTGAGCAGAGCGGAAAGGGCGGGAGACGAGAATGACGAGAAGAGCAATGCTATGCTTGTTAGAATCATCAGCTCGACATAAATCAATAAGACAGCGGGCCAAATCTTCCACACCAACGGGTCCAAACCGTGACTCACGTAGATCAGTGCCAGCGAAACCCCGATGCCCATCACCAGCACGTTCACAAGGAGCGTAAGGCAAAGACCAAGATATTTTCCCAACAAGAATTCGCCCCTGCCGACCGGTTTCGCGAGGATTGTGTAAACGGTTCGTCGCTCAATCTCTTTGTAAACCAACCCCACGCCGACAAACATCGAGATGAACACGCCAAACAGCAACATGGCGCTGAGGCCGAGATCGACGATTATCTTGCGCTCTTCTCCGCCGGACAGCTCACCGATGAAAATCGCGCACGCAGTCAATGCCAATACAAACAGCACCAGGTTGTAGAGCACGCGATCCCGCACCGCTTCCCTGAAGGCATTGCATGCGATAACTACAATGCGTCTTCCGAAGAGCTTGCGTCCCACTGCGATGTGATTGTTGTTTGAGTGCGAAGCTTCTACCATTTGCACGTGCCGACGTTAGTCCCGATTACAGTTCGGCAGGACAGCTTAATCTACCCCAACGAGCGATTTTGCGAAAGAGTTTAGTTGTCCATTCTGGTCATCTGAATGGCACTGCGGATTTTGGATCGAGGTCGACATCGCAACCGTTCTTCACAAGACGGTAAGGGGTGTTGGCCGGATCGACTGGCGCGCCGCTGGAAAGCTCAACTCTCAAACGCAACGAACGTAAGGCCAGGGTTACATCCCTCCAGGATGAGGCGCAGCGTCCGAACTTACCTGCATACTCTGTCAGCACGCGGCGAATCAGATCTCGCTCGTCAAACGAGTCCACTTGCATTAGACGCCGCGCGAGCAGTTGCTTTATTTGATCGTCATTTGATTCATCGTAGAGGTGCTGGTACATCTCCCGAGCGGCACGGCGCGAACCACCTTCGGCGCTCATCCGGGCGCTCATTTCGACCATCCACGGCGGCGCATCGGGAAGCTTTGCTCCGGCCGCATAAATCTGACTGGCCTTCGCATAGTCGTTACGCTTCCAATAGATATAGCCGAGGTGTTGGTGCAGTCTCCAGGCCGTCGGATTACTTTCGATCCCGCGAGTTAGCAGCGCTATTGCTTCATCCTCATTAAAGGTGGGAAGAATCATCGCTCCGTACTCGTAAGGCGCCATGAATTGCGGATCGAGCGTGGTCGACATGCGTAACAGCGCCGGCAATAGTCGCAGATCGAGATCGCCAAGGTCGTTCAGTTGAACCGGTTGGTCATGATTGTCGTTATAGTTCACCACCTTGCGTCCCATGTATTGCAGAGAGCGCATCCAGTACCAATCGGCTGCCAATCCATTGAAGGCCAGACTCATACGCTTCGCGGTATCGCTGTTCAGGTATAGCTGTTCCTCGGCAAACCTGGTTTGTAAGTCGCCGCGATGCGCGTCCATTCTCTTCGTTAGCAATACTGCACATAGCAGACCCAACAGAATTACTGCCGACAACACGACCGTTTGAAGTCGCTCGGTCCGCGTTACTGTTTTCGAGCCAAGTTCAGCCATCGGAGTTTTGCGAAGGTTATGGTTGAGAGCAATGCATCCTGGTCACTGGAGCGAAGTCGGCGCTTCCACAAATAACTTTATCGTAGGAACGTAACTGATGGAAGGGCGAATTTAGTGGACGAATCGACTACCGCGCAAGCGCGGCCGAGCGCTTTGGACCGTAGCTCGATTTAAGTCGAATGGTGAGGCCGAACGCAAACAGACCCGCAATCAAGATCCAGCCAATGGTGCTCACAATGCGGGCTGTCGCAACGCGGCGCGGCTCCTGAAATGTCAATTCGACGTCTGTATCGCCTGGCGGAATTGTTATTAGCAGAGCCCCATCATCCGCTGGATGAACACTCAGGGTCACACCCTGCGCCGTCGCAGCCCACAAAGGATAATAGTAGGTACGCACTCGAGCCTCCGCTGATGGCCCTCCGCTAATATGGAAAGTACGATGTTCGGGGTCCCAGGATTTGATTGTAACCAGACGCGAATCCGCCTCTACATCAGCGTTCATCTTCTTCATCTCAGGGATGTCCTTCGCCCAAAGTGGCCGCCAGTCTTTAAAGCTTGGAGCCCCGCGAGAGGTCGGAAATTTGGCAATAAATTCCTGACCCTTCAAATATTCAGCATCCCAGACCACCGCATACGCCACAAATAACAATGATAGTGCCAGGGCGAATCCGACCGCTAAGTCTCGGGGCCGGAAACTAGTCCTTAGTTTTTCGATCCACTGCGGAATACTCGCCGCCAGGAGAATTGAACCAAACATCGAAGTGACGCCTAGCCAGCGCCAGGGAAACTGCACCTCGCGGAGCTTAGGTACGATGAACCATATTGGCCGGCTGAGTTCAGTGGCCATGAGTAGCGAGATCAAAGTCATCAGGAAGATGGCCTTCAGGGCCCGATCTCTCTCCTTAGCGAAGAGCGTGCGCTTGAAGAAAACGAGGGCAGGCAACAAAAAGGCGATGGTGACTACACCGAGCAGGTTCGTATACCAAGCGCCGTAATTGATCAGGTTAGCCGGTGAGAACAGGAAGTTTACGCGATAGTCATAATAAATATTCGGGTCGACCGTGTTGCCCTTAATCCAGTGGAGTTCGGTCACGACTGTGCTCCAGAAAAAGGCGGTGGCCGCGAGCGCCGTTAAGCTTGCCAATGCGAGCTTCATCAAAGTAGGCCAAAACACTTCTCGCCTGATTCGCAATAGGGCATAGACAGCCAGTGAAAGCGAACCAATCAGGGTTAGCGGCAGGTTCAATAGAATGAGTAGCGCAAACGAGACCGCGAGCCCGGCAATGTCAGCGGCTTTTCCTTTGCGACAAATACGCTCGACAAAGGCAAAAGCGAAGGGCAATACAGAACACCCCGCATACTCTGCCAGCATCGAAGCTCGATAGAGTTGGTTTATGTGATAAGGAGCAATGGCGTAAGCGATGCCGGCCCACATTGCCGTTCTACTTGGACCAAGACTCCGAGTCCAGAAATAGACTCCCAATCCGCCGACGATTGAAAGAAGGCAAAACGTGACAATGGTAGCTGGATACCATCCCATCAACAGCCTGACAACACTAAAAAGAAAATAAAGACCTGGAGGATAGAAGCGAACTCGCGCGTCGCCGTAGCCGAAATTCGATGGCGCCAGCCATCCCGGGTATAGCTTGCCGCTTAGTAGTGAATCGTGAAAGGCGATCGCAAACCGATAGTGGTTCCCCAGATCATTACCGACAGGAATACCCCATATGATGATAGGAATCAGCACCACCACTCCGACCGCAGCGACGACAATGATGGCGCGCCATTCCCCGAGAGGCGTTTTGAGTTTCAGAGCAGAAGCTGGTTTGGCATTCATGCGTTTTCAAAGTCGAGAAACTGAGTGGAGCTGATCATTTTCTACTTTTCGGTAAGACCTGGCCAGAGCAGTCTACTTTCGCGGAGCGTATCCGGGCAAAGTTAGAGGGGCGAGAAAACTCTCGCCCCCCGAAGAAGCTCTCAGCGTCTGAGATAAAATCAATTAAGCACTGTGCCGGTAACTGTACGTGCAGTTGTGGCCGTGCAAGTAGGAGCGGTGCCGGTCGTATTGTAGAAAACGACGCCAACCTCGCTGACGAAAAAGCTACGTGAACCAGTACCGCTGATGATACTGACGCTGGTGTGGGTCGAGGGCTCAGACTTGGCATCGAACGCCGGAATTCCCAGACCTGGAACATTTTCAGCGGAGAACAAATAACCGCTTTTAGCTGTGCCACCGCCGATCGTTGCGGCAGCGACAACAGGATCAACCAAGCGCTGCGTGCTCAAAGCAGCTAGATTGCCGTAGGAGCCAGCCCCAGCTGTGGATTGATAGGTGGCCTCGGAGCTTGAAATTACTCGCATTGCTGCCAAGGCCGAACCTTCGTTGGCAGCGCGACGGGAGGAGAGGAGGTTGGGAACGGCGATGGCCGCAATGATCCCGATGACTGCGACCACGATTAAGAGCTCGATTAGTGAAAAGCCAAATTGAGTCTGCCTCGTCATGCTGTACTCCTTTGAGAACGCTTTCAACTTGCCTGTCGATAGCTGATTAGTTGAGGACGGTACCTGTTACCGTGCGCGCCGTCGTCGCTGTACACGTTGGCGCTGCGGCGGTGGCGTTGTAGTACATCACGCCTGATTCGTTAGTGTAGAACGCGCGCGAACCCGTTCCAGTAATAGGGTTAAGAGCGGTGTGAGCAGACGCTATCGCGGTGGCGTTAAAGGCCGGCAAGCCGGTAACCGCAACACTGGAAGCACCGAAAACATAACCACTCTTCTGCTGTGCAGCAACAGTGGCACTGGCCAGTACCGAGTCAATCAGTCCCAGAGTGCGGAGGTCAGCCAAGGTGCCAAATTGGCCGGCGCCGGCAGTTGCCTGGTAAGTGGCTTCCGAACTAAAAACCACGCGCATTGACGCGAGAGCCGAACCCTCATTCGCAGCACGGCGTGAAGCCAGTAAATTTGGTATAGCGATGGCGGCTATAATGCCGATGATCGCAACGACGATGAGGAGTTCTATCAGTGAGAAGCCTTTTTGTTCCGTGTTCGTTTTCATAGTTCTGTTCGCAGTCTTGCAGTGCGCTCCTTTTCAGTGAAGGTCTGGTGAGGCTTTCTGCCCCCTTGTACCGATTTACTTCGATTTAGAAAACTACAGGGGCGATAAGGTCTCGCCCCCGTAGTTAACGCTTAGATCGTCATTGACGATTTCCGTTAGTTGAGTACCGTGCCGGTTACAGTACGAGCCGTAGTAGCCGTACATGTAGGAGCCGCAGCGGTGGCGTTGTAGAACATAACGCCTGATTCGTTGGTGTAGAACGCGCGTGAACCCGTTCCTGTGATGGGGTTGAGCGCTGTGTGGGCCGATGCGATCGAAGTTGCGTCAAACGCTGGCAGGCCGGACACGTTGATGTTCCCAGCACTGAAAACGTAACCACTCTTCTGCTGTGCAGCAACGGTGGCGCTCGCCAAAACTGAGTCAATCAGTCCGACGGTGCGCAGGTCGGCCAAGCTGCCGTAGATGCCGGCGCCCGCTGTGGCCTGGTAGGTGGCTTCCGAACTGAAGATAACGCGCATAGACGCGAGAGCCGAGCCTTCATTAGCAGCGCGGCGTGAAGCCAACAGGTTGGGGATAGCGATGGCGGCGATAATACCGATGATCGCAACGACGATGAGGAGTTCTATCAGTGAGAAGCCCTCTTGGCGTTTGGTCTTAGTCATTTCTTATTCGTGCTCCTTAAGAGAGAAAGTGTTTAGAAGTTTCTCGCGCCAACGGCTTCGTCATTACGTATAAACCGCGCAGAGCGCGAAGTGTCAGGCAGCGTATTAACAAGGGCCGTGCCACTCAAGCGATTTGACCGAAACCTCAATAACTAAGGACCTTTTGCCTAATTCTGCGGTTGCAGCTGGCGAGTCTGAAGCTTTGGTGACAAATTACGGCAGGACATCGATGACGGATTCCGTCAAGAGTGGATCGAGGCGAAACGTGGATTGGAAAAGAATGGGTTTTAACTTTCGCCGGCGCTGGCGGCAAATTCAGATTCGTCGTCCTCGCGTCGTCGGACTTGCGGGTCAGTCGAGCGTCGACGCGGAATCGAATCTCCCGAACGGCGCTCATCTCGCATCTGCGCCGTAAGACTCCGGATACCATGTTTGTCCAACAAGTGCCGGAGCGAACGAACGGAAAGCGCCAGTAGTTCGGAAGCGTTGGTCTGGTTTCCGGAGGTTCGCCTGAGAGCCTCAAGCACATAGGTCTTCTCAAGTTGATCCAGATACGCGGTGAGGTTGAGACCGTTTTCAGGAAACTCAAAGATCTCGGCAATGCTGTAGGGATTATAGTTGGTAATCTTTTCGGGCAGCCGTTCTGGTTGAATTGAGTCGGTGGTTTCAAGTGCGACTGCTCGCTCAATCGCGTGCTCCAGTTCGCGAACATTTCCCGGCCAGAGGTATTGCTCCAAAAGACGCAGAGCGGCATCGCTGATGGTTAGATTGCGACCCACGCTGGTAGCAAACTTATCCACGAAGTGTTTTGCGAGTTCGGGTATGTCCTCAGTTCTTTCACGCAATGCAGGTAGCTCGATGGGGATCACTGAGATGCGATAAAAGAGATCTTCGCGAAACGTTCCTTCCTTCACCATACTGCTGAGGTCCCGGTTAGTGGCGGCAATCACACGCGTATCAACTGTGGTTTCCTCAGTTGCGCCCACTGGTCGCAGTTTTCGCTCCTGCAACACTCGCAGCAGCTTGACCTGCATTGCCGGGGACATCTCACCAATTTCGTCGAGGAAAACCGTTCCCGTGTTAGCCGCCTCAAAGAGTCCCTTGCGATTCGTATTGGCTCCGGTGAACGAACCCTTCACGTAACCGAAAAGCTCCGACTCGAGCAAAGTTTCAGTAAAAGCGCCACAGTTGATCGAAACGAAAGGCTTCTCGGCTCTGGGTCCGAGATCATGGATGGCGCGCGCGACCAGTTCCTTTCCAGTTCCCGAGTCGCCGGTTACCAGCACTGTCGACTGCACCTGCGCCACTGTTTCTATCATTTGGTAGAGTGCTTGCATCTTCGCGGACTTGCCGATGATGTTGTTGAGTTTGCCGCGGGTACGCTGGCCCTGGATTAGCGCTTTGTTTTCCTCGAGCAGAGCTTCTTTCTCTTTAACAAGCGAAATCTTTTCGAGCGCGCGCGCTACCGTTTCCTTGAGCAGATCGTTGTCGAAAGGCTTCTGAACAAAATCATAAGCGCCCAATAAAAAGGCTTCGCGAGCGCTATCCACATTGGCGAAAGCCGTCATCATTACAACTTCAACGTCAGGTAAGAACTCACGAGCTGCCCGCAACAGTTCGATCCCGTTCATATCGGGCATCCGCACATCGGAAACAATCAAGTCGGCGGGCGCGGCGCGCAACAGTTCCATTGCCTCGCGTCCGTTTTCAGCCGAGCGCACGGCATGACCTTCGCGCTGGAACAGGTGCGTCAGGAACTGACGCATTCCGAGTTCATCGTCAACTATTAAAAGATTAGCCATGGCTCAATAATAATAATAAGAAGTCAGAATACAGGAGACAGAAGTCAGAAGGTCGAAGCTCAATGAAGCTATTCTGAGTCCTGACTTCTGACTTCTAAATTCTGCTCTTCCCCTAGTGGCAGTTCAATCGTAATTGTCGTTCCTTGCCCTTCCCGACTCCGGACGTTAATTGTACCACCATGATCGCGAATGATTTGATAGACGATGGAAAGTCCGAGCCCGGTGCCCCCAGTTGTCGAGGAGAACGGCTCGAAAAGTTGTTCCACTTGTTGTGGTGACATTCCGCGCCCGGTATCGGAAAAAGCAATTCTAATACGGCTGTTTGGCTGGCTCTGCACAGACGCCCGCAATTCTCCGCCACCCGGCATTGACTGCAAGGCGTTGCGAGCGAGATTCCAAAAGACTTGTTGTATTTGTTCTGCGTCAGCGTCAACGAGAACCGGGCTTTCAGGCACTTCTTCTTTGATGACTTGTCGCTCGTTTATTTCGGCGCTGTTGCGAAGGAGGGTAAATGTCCGTCGCAGCAACTCGCCAACGTCGATCTGAGACTGAATAATTGAACGAGGACGTGCGTAACTAAGGAAGTCGCTGATAATCCGATTCAATCGATCAGACTCTCGGAGAATGATTTCCATGAGCTCAGTTTGCGAAGATTCACCTTCCATGTCAGCGCGGAGCATTTGAATTGAGCCACGCATCGCTGCCAGCGGATTGCGGATTTCATGGGCAATCGAAGCTGCCATGCGGCCGATGGCGGCGAGTCGGTCCTGGCGCCGCGAGGTTTCTTCCAGGGCGCGAATATGCGTGAGATCCTGAAAGGTAATTACTGTGCCGGTGGTGTCGCCGACTTCAGAAAAAAGTGGTGAGACACTGAAGCCAAGTCGGAGTCGCAAGCCCTCGGCCGTCAGGCAGTCGGCTTCAAAGCGCGGGCTCGCATCAGGCGCTAAAGTAAGTTCCATTGAGTCCTGGATAATCTTGTTGAGATCGCCAAAAAAGATCGACGCGTCTTGTCCGCGAACGTCAGCCTCGCGGTAGCCGGTAATTTCCGCCGCCGCTGCATTGAATGTGTAAATGCGACCTTGCAGGTCTGTGGTTACAACTCCCGAGCGGATCGACTCCACAATCCGCTCGTGAAGCGCGCGCAATGTTGCCAGCGACTGAGTAGCAGCCTGGAGACGCACGTCGGAGCGTGACTGTCGCCCCGCGAGTTGTGCTGACAGCAAACCAACGACGAGAAAGGCGATGTCAAAAAGGCCTATCGACTGAAAAGTCTGCACCCGGCTGGAGTCGAGCAGTTCCCCTGGCGGGACCCGGCCAAAACCGTTCAGCACCAGTAACGCGCTGGCGGTGAAGGTGACTGCACAGCCGAGCGAGATAAACACCGCGTCGCGTGGTCCGAGAAACAAGCTTGAAGCGGCGATGACGACTATGTAAATCGCAATGTAGGGCGAATGAATGACGTCGGTAATCCAAACCAGCCAGGTGACCAGCGCGATGTCGATTAAGAATTGAACGCGCGCCTGCAGCAGAAGAGCTTTGGAGAAAGAGCGGGCGAGCGCGTAAAGCAGTGTGAGCGCGGCGACGAGGAAGAGCGGAGCTAAAGATTCCGGCCAGGCTCCCGCATTCCTGCCATGAAACCAAAGACCGCGCGCGACAAATAATACAACGGCGGCTGTGAGACGCCCGATGATCAGCCATGAAAGCTTCTGACCAAGCGAGTATTTGCTTTCGGTAGTTTCTTCGGAGCCCATCGTCGGGCCAAGCCTAACACAGAGGGGTTGCGCTGTGGCAGAGATTGCTTATGCTGTTCCGGGTGAGCACCTAATGACATCAGCCAACAAGGACGGAAGTGCAACTGAATCCGATGAAGACGCGGGATCATCGGAACGAGAACCACGCCTGCAGGAAGGACTCGACTACTATCTCGAGAACGGCCTGTTTGTGTTCACTGCTGCATTTCTACGCAAGCGCGGCTACTGCTGCGACAGCGGCTGCCGCCACTTATATTCAATAATCAGAAGTGTCCACTAAGCAGCACTTCAGCTGCAGTTCTCGAACCTTCTCCCCGGCTATTTCGCGCATGGAAAAATAATACTGCTTTACGTTTTTCTCTTTCGTGATAGAGTTCGCGCGCCTGTTCGGAGGATAGGGCAACGCTGGAGAGCGACCCGAGCGCCGCAGCAGGTGAGTATACGGAGGGGCAGGGCTAAACGCTCTGCCCTTTTGTGTCACTTACGATTAATTCGGCCCCTCCGGTACTCCAAAGGCGATAAACTCGTTTTTCTCTTCGCCCCTTTGATTACCGGGCAGGGGCGACCGAAAAAATCGTGCGGCCGTGGTCTGAGCGAGTATCACCGCCGAGGCGAACGGTTGGACTGCTACTTAAACCGCGACGACCGATCAAAACGCTGAGTTTTCGATCGTGCCGCGTGCGGATACCGTCAGAATCGCCAATGTTCGGCGCAGGATCGAACCGCGGACCATCTCTGGACCACCGAGGTTAATGGCAGATTCAATTCCAAATATCGCCAATATCGCAAAGAATTCAACCGCGTCGGTAGACAATATCGTCTATTCAGAAATCTCATGATTCAGCGATTTTAAGAAATCTTCCAGCAGACTGAGCTCCACGAAATTGACATCGGTCTTAACAGGAGGAAACTTTGTCCACCAGAATGACTTCGGCGTCACGAAGATCGAAACGACGCGCACATCCTCCGCAACCTCGCCCCAGATCGATTGGGCCAATTTTTCCCCCGACACTTTTAAAAACTCCGCTCGCGCTTCCACTCTCTGCAAGTAGCCCTTCTCGAATTCTCCCTTGCTGGTCGTTCTTCCAAAGATCTTCTGCGAAACGCGGTTCATGTCTTTATTCGAATAAGCCTGGTCGATCACTTTCGATTCGATATTCAGTAGTATTTTTCTAACGGGCGTTAAAGCAAACACATCGATGTCTCCAACGTCTTCGTCGGAGAACCCCCGACTGCTCGGTGAAACTTCGAGCTCGATAAGGTTCGTAACCCGGCGAACGATTTCGGTGATCTTGGTCTGTAGTGCGATGCGGTATTTCTCATGGAAGCGATCGAGCAATTTTGCAACCTCGGGCGCCTGAATGTCCGACGGGAGTTTGTGGGTGTTCGTCATGCTCGCCCATATCTTTGATGAGCGTTCGACAGAGTGAGGCCCCCAATAGTAGCGGTCACCGATCTTGATCAAAGGCCTCAGGCCATAGCGATTCGAACGCTTGCGATGCTCCCACACCGGCAGATCGTTCGTTGGGTCCGTAGCCCCTTCGAGCATTAAGACCTTGTCGGGATGGAGTGTAAGAAAATCCAGTATCTTACTGATGGTGGAGAGGTCGAATCCCTCAATTCCTTTCTCGCAGACACTTGCTATTTCATCAACCGTGGCTGAATAGAACGTGTGTTCCGCCGCATCATCATCGTGTGCCCACGAATAGAGCATAATCGGCAGCGCAATGAGATCGTTAAAGCTGAACCCCAGATCGATACGGAACGCTTCGTCCAGCTCGGACATGTAGGTCGCGATGTCGACGCCGATCGAAACCCTATCGTCGGTTCCGATGATTCCGAGGTTGATCTGTGCTTGTTCTCTACCCCATTCGTCCATGCGTTCGCTGAGATCTTCTACATGTTGCGCACGAGCGATAAAATCGTGAGAGATTTGTAGGGTTGAAGGGAAAATGTCGTAGTGGATATGGTCGCTGACCGTGTACAGATGCAAAAGTCTTTCTACTAGCGCAAGCAGTTGGCTTATTGCTTCCGGGGTCAGTAATCCGCCACCGGTGGGTTGTAGCTGAACAAATTTCTCGATGAGGTATTGATGTTCGTGCAAAACGTGCAAGTAGTCGGACTTTCGTTTCCCGGATTCAATCTCGGGAACATAGTCAACTTCCTGGTCAAGTGAATTCTCCGTCCGGGCCTCTTCCGCTTCGAACTCATGCGTTAGAGAATCGACATTCGTAATACATGCCGGGATTGCATCGGCAATGTTGAATTCAGAGACTTTTGCTTCAACAATCTTGACTAGCTCATTTATCAGAACCGTGATCTTTTCCTTCGCGTCGCGCCCCTCGTAGTCACCAGGGGCAACACCCGTTGCATTTGCGATCTTTGCAATCTCCTTATCAGCAAGCTTGAAATCGCGCAGCTCCGCTTTGATGTTATGTGTGAATTCTGGAAATGAGATACGTTTGTCACGGGCAAATCGCCGGAAACGGTTTGGTTTCGATTTCTCGATCTCCAGCTGTTCAACGACCGCAGCAAAATCATTGTCGGGGACGGATTGGTTAAGTTCTCCAAGCACATCGACGAACAACTCTACCTGCAGCGATCGATCGGTTGCGTCTATTAATCGCTCCGCGACTGCAGTGTCGTTAAAAACGATTCGTACTCCTTTCTGAGTCGATTTCAGACGCTTAATATCCATTTTCCAAAGCTCGTTTGTGGGGACCAGATGCAGCAGATGTTCAAAACGAGAATTGCCGGCGACCAAGCTCATCGGAAAGAAAATGATCAACACGGAACCGGGTTCGCTTGCGAACGCAAGATTCTCGATGTTTTCTCTGTAAACGCCGAAAGAGTCTGCGAGGCTGTGCATAAATGTCTCCGTGAGGCCGCCTTGCTCACGGGTTAGGTATTCGGCGGGAGTCTGGATAAAGAGTTCGGCTTTATCAACTCTAATAAGGCGATAGTAAGCAAAGAAAGTTCTCGATTCTAAAACTACAGCACCGCCGCTAGCTTCGACTGATGCCACCTTCCACGCCCGTGGGTTCTCGAGGAATGCGTCCTTCGGATACACAGCCCAGAATTCTTTCAACGATTTGTAACGGAAGTTTGAACCCCAATGCGGATCTAGCGCGATAAATGTTGGGTTGATCGCCCCTGCTACGAGTACGTTGTGCGAATCGCGGAATGAGCCGAATAGGTCTAAATCAGAATTGAAAGGTGAGATCAGTCCACCTTCCTCACGCATCTCATTCTTGAAATTGAAAAATCGCCCAAGTTCCTCCGCATCGTCTACTTCGTCAATGATCCCGACTAGGTCGGTCAAACGCATAACCTGTCCGTCGAAATCATTCGGCACACTGAATCCTTCGGAACTAACTGTGGGTGTCGGAACGCAGGCTATGAGAAGCGGCGATAGGGTTACCTTTTCCTCAGCAGGATCAAGCTGAACCGTCTTACCCAGGCGCGCGAGTCCTAGTTTCAAAGGGACTCGCGAGAGTAATTCTTTCGCCGCAGCGAAATCGTTGGCGAGTTCACTCCCTAGTTGGTGCCCGCCACGGCGCGGTGCGAGCAAGGAAATCGGGATGTGAAGCAGCAATAATTTGTCTTGGGCTGCTAGCGCTATCGCAAACAACATCGAGTGTGGCTTCTCGTCCGGGTGCAACGCGTATGCAAAATCAAAAAGATTCTCCGGCTTGATCCGCTCGCGTACGAAGCGGACGAATTCGGTTGGTATCCGAAGCTCGTAGTATTCGACTGTTTTTTCGATAGTGGGGAAGTGATCTTTTAAGGTCGTTCCCCACGTATCAAAGAGGACGTTGAGAAACCGTCGCGGCATTACCGGATAAATTTTGTCGCCGCGCTTGATGAAGAAATAGAAGCAGTTCTCACCGGTGTGCAGTCGATTTTCGAAATCGTTTGGCTTGGGCATTTTAATGGGCGCGTCAGCGTCAATATCTTTCGTGAACCTGAGTACCGTCTCCGGTTCGAAATCGCCGATCGGCGAATACGAATCCAGAAAATCAATACATCGCGACCAAAATTCGTGGGGAGGGATTTCGATGTGACCTGGAGATATTTGCTCGACATCATTGGACGGATGCTCTATAGAGTCGAGGATCGCGTGTTGGACCGAAAGGCACATTTCTAGATCGTCGAGGGCGGAACGGCCGAGCTGTTGTCCGTAATATTCCTCGAAACCCGAGTGGAGTATCTCAAACGCATAATAATGATCCACGGAGCTTTCGACCTCGCCGCCATAGAAGATCTTGAAGAATCGACCTCGGAAGAAATACTTTATTTCGCCCCAGTCAGACTCAGGAACGTAATCCTCGAACAATCCGAAATCGGGAACTAGTTCCAATAGCGATTCCGCGAACTGCACAAACTCTTCGTAGGTTTTGATCTTGTTCGATGAGGCAAGTTGAGTTGAAGAACTTTCGAGAAGTGTATAAAGGAACTGAAATTTTGCTCCGCTCGCGACATTCGGAAGCCACAAGTTCAACACGAAAAGGCTCTTCGCCCAATCGTCAAAGCTGTATTCCGGGACTTGCTTTTCACGTGAAGTTAAGTTCATTTATCCTATACGTCGAAAACGGAGCCTTTTTTTGCACCCTTAACGGATTTGTGCGGATTCGGTTCCTATAGCTTGTCGCTCGGCCAGGATTGCGGGCGTCCGATTTTACTTGTCGAGTGCTCGATCCAAAAAAGCCACGAGGTTGGGTCTCACGCGGTGCGGATAAACCAGCAAGAACAATAAGACGAATTCGGGCTTCTGCCGTAGTAACTCCGGAACGCCGCTGATCTCTTCAGCCCTCGCGCGTTTCAAAAGGTCTTTCCAGCTCTCGGGCTTTCCGGGAAAGCGATGATGGAGTTCCCCCCTATCGGAGTACCAGAGGTAAGTGGCCCATAAAGGTTCGGGGATAAACTCGCTATAGCAGAGGCGAGTGATTTCTTTCCAAAGACGAGCAATCGACTGTCTCCTTAGTCTTCGCGCGAGCCATTCGACCAAGCTTTGTAGACTGTACGAATGACCTTTAAAATCCTCTTGGCTAATATCGTCTAAACCATCCTGTCCAACCGACAGATACTTACGCAAAACGTCCTCAATGGAATGATAGGGATCAGCCAACCCAGGGGCCTTACTTGCCGGACCGTTTAGAGTGACTATGGCTTGGGCAATCGAAAGGATAACCTGCTCGGCTTCCAGTTGTCTGTTATGCCGTTCAAGAAACCACACGACAGAGAGGAAAGCCGGAGTAGCGGATTCGCTCCAAAAAAGAAGGTGGCTCTTTTGTGCTTCCACAAAGTGCTCGATCGCCTCTCGGGTCTCTGAGTCTTCATTCTTTAGGTGTCGATAGTTTTCATAAGCCGTCAGATAGCCGAGTAACAAAGTCATTCGAGTTCGATAGACCATTCCGTCCGTCAATGGGTCCCCTTGGCTGAAGTCGTCTCTTGTCAAGACTTCACTCAACAACCGGGAGAATCCTTCCTCGATGCCTTCAACACAAAGATCGAAGGTTGGTCCCCAACTTTTCTTCGGAAGTTGCGCTTTGCTCACAAAGGCGAGCACATGCGCCGCGACTAGGACCCAGCCGTTAATGAGTGAGACGCTATTCTGAGTTTGTCGGTAAGGCGCCAGCACGTAGTTAGCGAAAATCAGTACGCTTGCAATAGCGCGCTTAACCTCCGACTTCTTGGGCGCCTTATCATGAAAACCCAATATCGAAAGGAGAAATGCAGAGAATTCCCCGGCGGGTAAGTTGACTGTCCCGTCGATGGCATAGAGTTCCAGGAATCTTCTGAAGTCTCGAGGCTCACTCGGAAGAAAGCGGCCGTGCACCTCGACGAAGTCTTTGACCAAATCGCCCAGTTGAATCACATTGAGAATCGGCAGCCCTCGTTTTGGCGCGACCCGGTTCCTGTCATGGATTGCCCGCCGAACTGTATCCTTCAGGAATCCGTTATTGACGAAATATGCTCTGTGGTTTGGGAAATCGTTTGCGACTGAGGGATGTTGGATCGGTATTTCTATTAGCTCGTCGATCTCGCCTTTGATCTTTCGCCAAGTACTTAGGTTGATGTCCCGCTCGGCTTTCAACTGATACGCGCAAGGAACACCATCTGGCGCGATGGTAATAATATCTTTGCCCTGCTCCATAGGGCCATGGGAGGACTTATGAAGGATTCGATGCCCCTGGAACGCTAACAACTGGCTAAAGGCAATCTCATAGCCACCGCGCTCATTCGTGTTAGTCAACCAGTTTTCGACGACTCTCTCGATCATACCAATCAAGCCTTTTACGATTCATGATTTCTTCTTCCCGCATCCTTAGTTGAGGCTCATTCTTAAGGCGTCGGAACTGCTCTACAACATTCGACCTCTGAACAGGGTTGAAAACCAACGTGGGCATCTTCGGTTTGCCTAGTTCGTCAAAGTCGAATTGCATCCTCTCCCACATCTCCAAAATGAGCTCAGCCCTTAAAGGCTGGCCTTGCGCATCAAGGGAATTTCCCACCTCTTCAACGGCCTCATGCACTTTGGCAAAAAGCATCCTGGTTTGTTCTCTCGCCATTTTCTCGGCGGCTTCATGGACCATCCTGAGCGCGTCGTCATAGCCAAACGAAGGGCTCGACACAACCGGAGACTCCAGAGGTACACTCACGTGTTGTGGCTCAATGAGCTTCACCATGCCATCCTCGGTTTCGTAGGATCCACCCTTGCCCTCATGCTGTGCGACAACACCTATCTCCGCCACAAGAGGCGCTCGCAGATTCGTCTGTTTCTTAAAGTCAGCCTGAAGCTTCCTGTTGAGTTCCATTCTCAGTTTTGGAAAATCTGGAAGCATGATCACCTCAAAATGGTATTTGACGGTTTATGCCCTTGCGTCTTGATTGCTGCCAGAGTCTCGATCGGAAGTCCTCGAACGCCTATCAGATAAACGGGTTGATGTCGCGCTAACAGGTGTGACAACCACATTCTGTTATGTTCACGGGCTCGAACTCCAAAGACCTCATCACGTGCATGCATTACCCGTCCGTTGTCAAAGATCACGATGTCTCCTTCGATTGGCCTGAAAGAGAGTTGGTACTCCGGCCGGTTGAACTCCTGCCGGAGAAACTCGAAGTCCTCTTTACAGTCGGGATGGAGCTTGATTACCTCGTCAAAACGAAGTCTACAAATCACACCTCCCGAAGTGCTGAGAGAAAAAATCGGGGCTGTCAGGTCCATTCCACGTTTAGAGAACGTCGCTGCATCGGGACGCGCGAGATTCACCATAATCTGGTGCCGGCGCCGAGGGTCAATGTCCAGGAGAACGTTGGCAGCATCAACGAAAATACTGTTAGCTCCAATTTTGGCTTCCGCGATGTATTGAAACACCAACAATCCCGGTAGCTCTGAGTGCTGGGTCCCATCCACGTGCAGTCCCAAATCGGCGACTGTGTCACCCGAGTTGTGCAGACCACCAGCCTCCGGGCGTATTCGCTTTATGATTCCCTTATATAGATTTTGCTCGTCACACGGAATTCCGATCAGCCTCGAGAGAGCCACCACAACATGATCTTCGGCAGACTGGGCAGTCAACCGAAGGAGTGATATGCCGTATCTCTCAATATCCCTCAATATGTGGTCTGCGGCTTGGCCTCCAAGAGTCGGTGTTTCGTAAAGAACAACCTTTGGATCAAGCGCGGCCCAAGGTTGGATCCGCGCCATTTCAATTTCATTAGCCGTAACAGGCATTGTTTTCTTCTCCAGTGGTTCTACAGGTGTCCCAGTAGTCTCTTCGCCAACACGAAGAATGTTATAGAGTTTCTCCCGCGGTACATCGCCCTTACCGAATTCTTCTTCACACAGATCGCATCTGTATAAATGCGATCCTTCTGCGGACGCCTCCAAGACGACATCGCAGTTCGGACAGATCTCATGCCAAACTGGGGCCACGATAGATTTCGCAGCGTATAGGGCTAATAGGCCCTCGACAGCGTCCGGCTCAATGTCGAGATGGTCAGCGGCACGATCTACTCGAACTGGCCCTGGTGCGACGTGACTGAGGTACGAGTCTAGGTCCCTGATTTGGGTGGCTAACTCCAGGTGCTCAGTGACAATGGAATCTGATTCTGGAAAGTAGATGTCGCACCTCCAGTTCTGTGCAGGCGCCAAAGATGCCTACACGACGTTCCTTTGGATAAAGCTTAACGTGAATATGCCGGTCGAGCTTTCCCGATACAGGGTTCCAATATAGATTGCCCAGTAATGACACGGTTTTGCCTAACGCCTTACGAGCCCTTTCTACTCCGGGATCCTCAAAGGCATCGTGGAGTGGGCTGGGGCTTGTAAAGCTTGCCACGTAGCCGCGCTCGGTTTCGTGTTTGTATTGGCGCCGTCGGGCCTCCCCAGACTCCTCAATTCGGCCGGTCGCTTTGCTTAAGCGGATCCTTTTGAAAGTGCTGATGCCAACGACCGATTCAAGCTCGCTCTCAAACCGATCGCGCACCGCCAAATAATTGGTTCCGTGCGGGAGACGCTCAATCATTAGTGCTGCATGTCCAGTGACAAGGTCCCAATCAAATGTCGTGACGCCACGCCGAACTCGCTGGTGATAAGCGCGAAGGGTCACCGCGCCATCGACCTGATCTAATTGCGGAAGCCGCTCATCCCAGACCCGTTGTTCAACCCATTGAATTCGGAGACGGTCATTGGAGCCTCGAATGGTGGAGATTACCGGCGTCAATGGCAGTACGCACGGATTTCGGCGGTTGAGGAGGTGATCCAAACCGTTTTTCTGAAGAATTGAAATGCGTCCGGCTTCTGAGCTCCACCGCTTCGCTGTTTCCAAGGTAGAGTGATACAGAAAAATATGCTGGTCACCCCAACCCTCAAGCTCGTCAAGTTGCGTGATGATGTCCGCTGCATCGACTTCCCCGTTCTTGAGTTTCTGTAGCAGACGCTCTCGCGATAGAGGCTTAGTCAGGAAAGGTGGAATTCCGCTGGCCCGCAAAAAGTCTCTGAGCAACCTGGATGGGTAGGCAAGTAGATAGTCGAGCATTGACTCCGATTCCTCTAGCGAAGGGGCTTCATAGCTATCCACCAATGGCAACCCTAATTGAAAGACGCCCGCATCAGGGGACTTATACTGCTCTCGTGATGTACTCATAACACCTCAATCGACCGGTTTGCGCTTTTGGACTTTGTGGACCCAAATGCGCTTGATAGAATGCAATCTGTTACAAAATGGGGCAGTGAATCCACCCCTTAGTGATATGAGAGAAGGGTCTTCTCTTCATCCGGCCCTGGCTCGAAGTGTTAACTTAAAAGTTAACACAGGTAACATAACACGCCGCTTGACCTCTGTAAAGGTATAAGTTAACATCCCAATGCCGTTCAGGCAGATCTTGGCCGGAAGAACCTTTGACGTTGAAGCACCGGTTGAGCACGACCGGGTGTGAAATTGAGGATTTAGTCGCCGCTCAGTCCAATCCCCTCCCATGTTGGAAAAGAATAGTTTCCCTGATAATAGAGACCGCCGAAAATGGGCGGCCGGAAAATGATGAGCTTTGTCGTTTGATCGCGAACGAGCGAACTGACGACCTATACGAATTCCGTCTCCGGGGTGGGATTAGTGTCCTTTGGTTTCTTTCTGGGAGAACCATGGTGGTTTGTTCAGTCGTCTTAGATCGCAAGTCGCAAGAAGCGGAAATTTGCAAGGCCCTCACTCTTAAAACCGAATACTTGAAGGAGAAGGATAATCATGGGTAGGAATAGATCTGAAAGACCTGAAAAGCCTCAAATACCTCAATCACTCATACAGACTGTGCAGGAGTTGGAAAGAACTGGTGATCTTGGTGTTGAGAGAGCAAAAATCAACGTGGCGGAAAGTATCTATGGTGCAATGCGGCTCGGAGAAGTATCGAAGGCAGAACTGTCACGGCGTCTCCAGAAGAGCCGAGCTTATGTCACTCAACTCCTGCGGGGCGACGCGAACTTTACGGTGGATACGCTTGTAAGAGTTTCCGCGGCCCTCGATAGCCGGCTGGAAGTTCGGTTGGTTCCAAACTGTGGTTCCGTGCGTTGGAATCATCTAAACAGAAACTCCGGAATCCAGATCGTCCATCCTAGCTTGGGAGTTCGCAGTGAGTGCGTCCGTTCGGAAGATGTAGCTCCAGCGCTCGAGTCAACTGAAGCACTGTTCGCCGAAGCTGCTTAGCAGGAAGGGCTCGAGGGCAGCCATGCGCGCATCACCACTCGTTCTCAAGGATTACTTTACGACCGAGTTTCGGTTTTCAGCCCAACCTGGTTTCAGCGTAGGGTCGCCCGAAGAGTCAATAATCCTTCCATCCGACATCACCGTTGAAGTAGAGCTGCTAGCACCCGAAAGTACACTCGCGAGAAGCTATCAAATTACAGTTGCTTTGGATCCTTTAGCGGAAGACAAGTTTCCCTGGAATTTTAGGATCTCACTAGTCGGCTTTTTTGAAATTTTACCGAGCTGGCCAACGGACCAAGTGGACCGATTATTTGTTGCCAACGCACCGGCTTTGCTGTACTCGGCGGCTCGAGAGTCGCTTTCAATGATTTCCGGCCATGGACCATATCAAAGGGCGCTCCTACCCTCAGTAACCTTCGTGCCCCTCCCCGATGAGAAGGCCAAGGAACCAGAGCAACTAGCCGAAGAGCCGGCCGTCCCTGAAACTGCGGTTTAGGACTATCAGTGTCGAGGGTCAGCGCTATCAGGGTAGATTCCAGCCGCAAAAAAGTTGGTGAGGGCAACTTTCTACCTATCGACGGCTTGTTCGAAAGTGGGCGATTTAGCCGGTTCTAAACTGCGGTCACACGCAGCTTCCTAACGATTGCGCACGTCCGACCGGCTATTGCGTTCCCTCGCAGACCCAGCCTTATGTTCCGCCCATGCCAGGTATTGTTCCAGATGACTCTCACCTACGATTCGGCGACCGCCAATCTGATAGAAACCCAACTTGCCTTTTTCCATCAAGCGGTAAACGGTCGTCGCGTGAACTCGGAACCGTTGCGCAACTTCCTTGATTGAAAATTTTGCCTCCGTCGCTTTCATCATGGCTTGAGGTTTTTGAAGTAGTGGTTTGGCCTCCCCGAGCATTCCGGCAATGCAGTGGCGGGCCGCCGGCATTCGCTCTGCAAAACTTCTAATTAGATCTTCCTGATTCGCGCTCAGCGGCTTTTTCCTGGCGCTCCGCCAGAGCTATTACTTCTTCGAGGAGGAAGCGAATCTGACGCCGCCCGTTGCGGATCCGTGTGAGCTCATCGGTTCCGGCGCCGCGATTGTGCACCGATTTCTCGGCACAGCCGAGAATCTCTGCTACCCGCTTGGCGCTTATGCGCGTCTTTGCGCGAATCAGGCTCATTTCACCTCATTCAACTACCTGCCTAGGACCGTCGCAATTGACTCCTAATTCTAAGCATGTCGCGTTTGTTCCTCACGGCGCTTTTCAAGAGCTTCAACCTCGCTGCGCAGAAAACGAATTGATCTTCCGAATCAAATAGCCGACAACGCATTCGAGCCACATTTACGCTGGTAAATCGCACTTGCCGAGACATCCCACCGAACGGCCAACTCGGCCGCAGAAATGTATTTGCGCTCAAACGCTTCCGCCCTCTTCGATCTGCGAAGGAGCTTAGGTGGTTTCTCTGGCATTGCTCGATTGTTCCTTTGGGCCGACCCGGAATTAGTATCTTCGATCTGCAGTTGGCCGGGTTGCCGGCAATCGTTCTTCAAACTGCGAATCGTTAGTTAAACTTCTTGGACTTTCGCTTTAGCTTCGCCTGCGAGAAGTAATGTCATTTTCTCCTACGACTCGTCGTGGCCTCATCCGCTAACCCCGCCCGCGGTCCATTGCCTGGATACGGTCCCTCCCTTGTTCAACCCCTTCCAAATACTTCGTGATGTGTTCTTCAGAGAAGCGCAATGTTCGACGTGCGCGATAACAGGCCAACCGCTTACGTCGAATCTCACGCATCACTGTAGAGCGGGAGATGCCACCACAAAGCTGCCTGACATCCTCAACCGTGTACTTCGCTCGCTTGCGGTCCAGTGTGGGGCTAGTCTCCACTTGCTTCGATACCTTCTCTTCCATACTTCGCTCACGTACGAATATCACGAGTCTCTTTCAACTCCTGCCGGTTAGAACTCGTGGTATATCGGGCATTGCTTCGATTGACATTTAGGCCAAACTGGAACTAGTACATTGTGTCCACGGTCGACTCACGTTCAATAAGTGCCAGATATTCTCTATAATGTGTCTCACTGATGATCCGGCGCCTTCCTATTTGGGAGTACTCGGGCTTGCCCCCATATAACAAACGCGCCACGGTCGAGCGGTGAACACTAAGTTTCGCGGCTACCTGGTCTGATGAAAAGGGTTGTTCTATCGCTTTCGACGGCTCGGACTTTCTCTTCATTTGCTCACGGTTCTTGCAGGGCGAGCACGTCAGTGAATCGCTTTCACAGTCGACCGCCGTTCGACAAGCGATAGATATTCCTGAAGATGACCTTCACCGATTATTCGCCGACTGCCTACTTGGTAGTAGCCAAGCTTGCCGCTATTTATTAAATTCCTAACTTGCGACTTACTGATACCGATAATCGTTGCTGCCTTGGTGATCGAGAATTTTGGCTCGGCTACTTTTGACGAAATACTCATCGGCAAATTCCCTGACGACAGCGACTAAGGCCATTCGCGCTTTACTCCGTACATCCGCTTGGCACCGTCGCTATGCATGAACCACCAGGTGTAGACCCCCACTGGCCACACAATCGGGATTGCCACTACGGCCGCAATCAAGGATAACTTCCTACCACTAGGCTTTTGTCGATACATGGCAATCGCAGTTGACCAAAAAAGTATCGCCATCAGCAATACGATCCCGAAAATGATGACAGCAAGCAATATCTTGTCTGGGCGCCTGAAGTTCTGCGCGATGATCCACGGCGAAGCTACCAAGCCTAGCGTGAAAAAACCGTCCAACGCTGCATGAAGAAGAACAAGGGTCTTATTGTGGGCCTGGGCCATCATCGCCGTTTGGTTTAACTATCCGCTGAACCTGACCTTTGCTATCTTAGGCAGCGCTAGTCTTTGACAATTATGTTGCATCAGCGCTGCAGGACTGCGAGCCGTGGTCGCTGCCGGTAACAGCCTTCGACTAATACCGGCAAAATATCTATCAGCGCGCATTTTAGGGACGTACATCCCTAAACGCAAGAATCATTTTTCAGCTATAAAGACTGCTGTCTCAGGAGGCGATTCCTGAGATGGCAGCAAAACATAGTAAGCATGCAAGACCGAAGCGAAAGCGAAAAAGGCCCGCTCGACTGGCAAGGAAGCTGCTGACCATTCGTCAGCGATTGAATTTGTCGCAGGATGGGATGATCAGGTGCCTCGGCCTGGAGCAGGAAATTGAACGCGACTATGTTTCAAAATACGAACGAGGAATTCTTGAACCAACACTGAATGTCTTGCTCGCCTACGCGCGTGCTATTTCCACCACGGGCCAGGGTGAGTTTCTTGAAACACTAATTGATGATACGCAGGACCTCCCGGTAAAGCTCCCAGCAGACCCAGACCGTCAACTGCGCGCTATTCGCGTACAGTCGACCGGAACGCGAAAGAAAAGCAAAACCTGATTTCAGGAGCCGCAAACGATCTAAATCGAAAAGCTCCACCATCCCACGCTCGTCTGAGAGGACAGTTCCCCAAGGCTATGGATAGATATGAGGATGATGTCATCTTCGATGTCGCAGACATTCATAACGGGCAGATCAGGCGTCGAGGCTCCTTCGAGTTTCTAAAATACATGCAGGACGGTGACGAGAAGTACAACACAGACCACCGTGCACTAGAACGTTACTTGTACATCAAGAACGTACTACATGTTCAGCAGCTGCGGCTCAACCCACCGTGCTACCAAATCTCGAAACAATTCCAGGGCATGAAGACACTGATTGATCGTCTTGGCATGCTGCCCGATCCATTCGCCCGCTTCTATTCAAAACTAATCGCCGGCGGAGACTACGCTTGGGCGCTGGATAAAAGGAAATACGATCGATATCAAAAATACACGGTCGAAGTGTTTGGTCTCAAAACAGGGGAATCATTAAACGACTCTTACGAGCGCACCAGAATCCCCGATCCACGACAATACGCGACCCGACCGCAATACTGGTATGAGTCGTCCACTGACCTCATTCAAATCTGGCGCACCCGAGTCTTCCTCTCTTCCTCATACACTTCGTCAATTACTAATCCTCTGACTCCCTATTCGCCAATCTTTCCGTACGTCGAGAAGCGTTGGCACCCACACCGCAAACAAGGAACTCTTCTCTTTGAAAGGCCTGACGGACCGGGCCCAGTAGTCAACTTGCGAAGCGGTTTTTATGAGGACGCCTGCAAGATCCTGGTGCGATCACCTGCCACCCCAGGGCGAGGAAGAAGCTATAAGTCGCTGGAAGAGTTTTATCGCGAAGTTCGCACAATCTACCGCCAGCTGGCACAGAAGGAATACAGACCTGGACAAAAGGAAGTCATGTTGAGAATGAGATGCAGCGAGGCCACCTTCTATAGATATTGGGAGCAAACAAAACTCTCTTGGAAAAAGTCTCATGACCTCTTCATGTCTGAAGTCATACCACCCGAAAATTAGTGATAACCGGTCGGGTCGTTAACAACAAACTGCGGGTTTTTCACCCAATGTTCTTTCCCCAAATCACTGTTGTTGGGCGGTAATTACTGTCGGTGCAAGATTTACAGCCGAGGAAGACCCGGCCCCCAATTCTTGTATTTCTGAGAGTAAATTCTCCTAGCGACTCCAGCGAATTGGGTTATAAAACCGTAATGAATGAGGCCGAAGAGAATTCCGAATTCTGCACGATGTCTTATGCGGCTGAACGAACCGGCCTCGCGTTGAAAACCTGGTATCGCGGTGGCGCCGGCACCGACGCTGTACGTCGCGTAAAGTTTGGTCGATCCGTCAGGCTACTGCGTGCAGATGTAGACAGGTTTATAAACGAACTGGTCGACAAAGCGACGAAGCATCCGAAAAGAGACCCTTAGCGTTGTCTAAGCCAGGACTGGTTGCGTAGTTAGACAGTATTGGTTCTGATGTTGAATTCCATAACTGGAGGAGTGGGACTTTAAATCGGTTAGGCGCCGAAATACCAATAGCGGTGTGACCAAAAATTAGAAGGCCTGAAGCAGCGACGCCAATCACCAGCTTCAGGCCAATTCCATTTTTACTCGCCTTGCGGCGGGGCAGCTTTAGTGTTGTCTAAAACCCTTATGACCACAGTCTACACAACTAACCCTCGCAATTCAACAAGAACTGTTTCCAGTGGTGCTGGGCCATTCCAAATCCACGCGAACCACTCGCCACCGCAGAAGTATCTTTGCTTCATCGCCTTGTTCGCGAGCGGCGAGCGATTTCCAGTTCTACTGCATGAGAGTACTTATCAACCCGTAGTACTCGTTACTCGGTACATCATTGACGAGCGGCGTGAGAACAAACAATCAAGCACTGTAGCGCGAGACGTGAGAGTACTGCGTTGGTTTTATGAATGGTGCGACAAAACAAAAATCCGTCTCGAGAAGAGACTGCGAGCTGGAGACATGTTGACGAAAGCTGAGGTGACGAGCTTTTGTCGCTATCTCCGAGCCTTCCGTCGCTCCAACGTAAGCGGGTCAATAGAACTACACAGCACTGCTCAACGAAGTGGTGTGATGTCTCCGGAAACATTCAATTCCTATATTGGCGTAGTTCAAGACTTTCTCTTATGGGCAGCCTACGAATTCATTCCCACGGCAACACCCGAGGGAAGTGTTCGCGAGACATTGAGATTCGCTCTTGACCGGCTAAGACGATCCTTTCGCAGCAACCTCAAAGCAGGGAAATCGATACCCAGCCGTTGCGGCTTGTCACGTGAGGAGGTCGAGAGAGTCCGCTCAGTAATCGATCCCGGCGCGACAGTTAACCCCTTCAAAAAATGCGTGAGATTTCGCAATTGGTTAATTTTTGAATTAATGCTCGCGACAGGTATTCGCCGGGGTGAATTACTAAAACTCAAATTGCAGCATCTTCCGGTTGGTTCAAAGACCACCCTCAGCATCATAAGGGCTCCGGATGATAAGGCAGACCCTCGCCGGCATGAGCCCCAAGTAAAGACGAGGATAAGAGAAATTCCGTTGCATAAATGGCTGGCGCGGATGCTTTGGCGATATGTACAGCAATACCGACCCACACGGGATAAGTCTCAAACGTACTTATTCACGAGCACTCGAGGTTGTCCAATGAGCTCCGGCGCCATCAACTGGATATTCAGCTTTCTAGTCAGAACATGCCTTTCTGACCTCAATGGGGAGCTTTCGCCGCACACAATGCGGCATACATACAACGAGCAACTCGTGGAACTCGCGGAGTCCTTAGGTTACACACAGAAACAAACAGAGGAAATGCAACGCTATCTCAATGGCTGGTCAGACATTTCAGAAATGCCTACTCGCTACACCCGCCGAATAATTGAGGCACGCGCAATGGCCATAGCTGAGAACTACCAGAACCAGCTCTACGCGTTTTGAAACTCGTCATGCGTCCAAAGAACAAGATCTCCAAAATGAGATCCGCGCACACTGAGAGAGATCTCTTTGTGTGGGCAAACCCTGGAAAGGTCATCGATCGTAATGGGCGGCCAGTTGATACAACCGGAAACATATGGTCGCTGCAAGATCCTACAGCTAATATAAATCTTAACTGGAATACTTTAATCACCGCAGCAGATATCAAGATCGCCATTCAGTGTTTTCTCGCCTATATGATCGAAACGTACGCGCCGAAAACAGCACACCACTTTTTTAAGGAACTCAAGTATTGCTTAGTCAGACTGCCTCCTTTTAAGACTAACTCTGATATCAGTTATGAAGCGATCGAGGGTGCGTTAGCGAAGGCGCGACAAGATCGCAAGGAGTGGCACTTTCACTACGTGAGAAAGTGGTATCAATGGTGCTGCGATCGGGGAATAAAAGGATTCAACAGTGACCTAGCCAGCCGTCTTTATAGGCTAAAGATAATTTCCAATTCCAAAGGCGTAAGAGTGATGTCCCGTGACCCTGACGACGGACCGCTTTCGCGTGACGAGCATTTCCTGATTCGTGAAGCCGTGAAAGCAGAGAAGGGAAGACTCTTAAATCGGGTCATCATCATGCTCCTCTTGGAAACCGGTGCTCGTCCAGTGCAACTAGTACAGATCGAGGAGCAAGATATTTTTGTCACTTCGGGGGCTGGGGGTTATCTCTTCTATTCTGTAAATATTCCGCGCGCCAAACAACGACAAATTGGGAAGCCGGAGAAAAAGAGACGCAGAATTTCGGCCGACTTGGGCCTGGCAATTCAGAGACTCATTAAAGCAAACCACGCGAAGCATGGAGAGAAAGGGCCACAAATGCCTGTGCTTTGTGCTAGGAACGTAAATCGCAAAAAACTGACGAAAGAGTTATGGACAAGATTCAAATTCCACCTTAAAGTTTGCGGCCTAGCACAGCGAGTACAAGGCTATTCAGCTCAGGCGGGAATAGTCTCCAGACGCACGGGGAAAGTACTTAAGCTCTATCCGTTAAGACTGCGCTATACATATCTTACATTCCTCGCTGAACAGGGAGCTGCGGCAAACCACCTGGCAGAGTTAGCCGATCATTCAAATGATAAGAGTATCGGCGTCTATACTTCGAGCACGAGTAGTGTGGTTGAACGTCTCAATGCGGCGCTTGGTAGCGACTCTCATTACTCTGGCTTAATCGGACGTTTTCTGGGCCAGCTTGTTACTCGCGCCCAACCTCACCACTCAAGTGCGGTCATTCGGGGCGCTACTCCGACTCTCAAGACTCTTGGTGGCATAGGGGTTTGTGGCGCCACTTTTCTTTGTGATCTCTACCCTCCGCTATCTTGCTATGTTTGTCCAAAGTTCCAGGCTTGGACTGATGGACCACACAAGGAACTCTTGCAGGAATTGGAAATATTTGTTCACTCACTGATCGAACGATCCGCTAACCAAGCCGACAGGATCCCCTACCAGCTCACTAATGTCATCACATCAATCCGGGAGTTGTTAACCAGAATTGAAGAAATGAAAAATCGAGGTCGAAACCTGCATGGCTGAAAGTGTGGAGCAACTACGACTGAGGCGAGTGATCGATTCTGCAAAAAGCCTCGGCACTTATGCTGACGTCAACTGGGACGATTGCTGCTGGGATGTGACCTCGTATGAACAGCCGCAAGGGCATGCGAAGAGACGACGCAGGTTGTATTTCTCGATCCGTCGAAACAACCTCAGGAGTGCTCACATACCGTACGAGCAACCGTTTGCTGATTTCGCTAAGGCCCTAATTCGCACTCGGGCCAGTGAACGTGGCTTAAGCTTTAACGGGCATGCGCACATAATGGTTGCTCTTCGGTATTTGTACGATGCTTTACGCAAGAAGGGTACGCCAGATCCGACAAAGCTCGATCGCAAAGTTTTCGCGGTGGCAATGACCTCTGCAAAAACACGGGCTAAGGGGTTAACGGTCTATCATATAGGAGGAGCTCTTCAACAAATTGCAGGTTGGATCGACGAGTTTGCATTAACTACTGCAGAGATTAATTTCTTTAATCCAATTCCTAGTCAAGACAGAGGGGATGGCTTGGATCCTGAATCGCAAGCACAGGGCCTCCTCAAGATGCCGTCTGCGGCAGCCCTTGAAGGGTTGGGGGACATTTCAAACACCCCAACGAACGACAATGAGTGCATTCTAATACGGATTATTGATTTGCTTGTCATCGGCGGATTCCGTATTGGTGAGGTCCTGTCTCTTCCTCTTGATTGTTGGGTCGAGACTCCCGCCCTCGACGAAGTTGGAAGAGTCAAAACGGATCTTCTTACGGGTAAGTCGGTAAAACGTTACGGAATCAGATATTGGCCGCTTAAGGGCGGAGAACCTTATGTCAAATGGCTATCAGATCTTTCTGTACCCTTGGCACAGCGTGCGGTTGCGGACTTGAAACGCCTGTGTCTAGAAGCTCGTCTTTCTGCCAGATCTTTAGAGTCCACTCAGAATCGGGTGCCGATACCTGGATCGTGGAAAGGCGATGATTTGTTGGATCATGACACACTAGTTTCAGTTCTCGGCTTAAAAGGTGTTGGATCGGTGCACGATTTTCTTAAGGGTATCGGTGTGCAACCAGCCATTCGAAACAAACCTAGCGGACAATATGCTTTCAGTTACCGAGTCCGCGATATCGAGAAAGGACTGCTGAAGAGACGTGGTGAACTTGTGATTATGCGGCGACCTGGAGGACAAGAACAAATGCTTTCTCAATCCTTGTGTGTGATGTTTCACGGACAATTTCATAAAGCACGCTCGACGCTCAGATTTCTTCCCGAACTTATAGGCGAGGGACAGATCAATGGCGCGTTAGGAAATGATCCTGCTGATATCTCGGTCTTTTCTGCCAGAGGTTTAACGGAACCAGATGGCTCGCCCATGAGAATCAAGACACATGCGTTTCGTCACTGGTTGAATACCCTGTTATCGCGAGGTGGCTTGTCAGACGTCGAACTTGCTCGATGGAGTGGTAGACGCAGCATTAGTCAAAATGCCGCCTATAAGCACGGTACAGTTGAACAACGCGTGGCTTGGGCTCGCAACATGATTAAGGAAGGAACCTTAAGAGGACCAGCGGCCGAGACCTATGACTCAATTAATGATCCGGTTGAAAAGGAACAGTTTTTGGAGACTTTTGTCAACGTCGCGCTCTTCACTCCGTACGGCGTTTGTATTCACGATTACGCGATCGATCCCTGCCCGTACCATCTGAACTGCTTAGGCGGGTGTTCTGAATATCTTAGAACTAGAGGCGACAAAGATGAACGAAAGAATATTGAGGATGTTCGTAGTTTTCATCTTGTGCAGTTGCAGAGACTCAAGTCGGAAACACAAAATGATCGGGGAACGATCAAAAACTATGAAGCTCATTGCGAACGAATGGTTCAGGGAGCAACTGCAGCGTTAGCTGTTGACGACGACAATAGCCCTGATGGGCAACTCGTTAAGGTTTTTCCGAAGGAAAAGGTGCGTGGGAGAGCCTTCACCAATTCATAAAAATGGAACAGCCTGAACCAGTACCGTTAATACTTGGCGAGGATTACTATATTGAGGACGGGCTGTTCATCATGACGGCCGCTTACCACAAGAAGCGTGGAACCTGCTGCGGCAACAGATGCAGGTGGTGTCCCTTCGAACCAAAGTACGAACTAGGAACAACGAAGCTTGCGTCGGACCCACTCCTGCCGTCTAAGGGTGAAACTCAAAGCTAAAGCTCACAGTATAGAGACCCGCCTTCCCTGAACCACTGTGAAAAAGCAGGCTATCGGAAAACAACGTGGTGGGAAGGGAAAGCGTAGGCCCCTCAGGAGGGAGGCCCTCGTGAAGAAGGGCCGCGACGTTCTGCTTGAGTGGGCCAACCTTTCCCCGGCGACACACCCCATAAACCTAACTAGACTGTCGAACAAGCTTAATGTTTCCAGACAGGCGCTGTACGGCAACGACTTAAACAAGGAAATCGACAGATACAAAAAGCTTCAGCACAAAAACTTCTTTGTCACTCAATCAACGCCGGAACGCAAATCCAAAGATCAGCAGATCGCAGATCTGAACGAACAAGTCACACGTATGCAAGAACAGCTAGACGGGTGGATTGAAAAATGGGTAACCGTGGAGTACAACGCACGAATGTTAGGGATTGATCCGGATCAGATTTTTGCGGTCCTTTCCGGACCCGATCGAGCAGGCACGGGACGACATAACGGGCGGAAGTAATACACTCAAGGTCATATTAATTATCCGATCCTAATCGTGCTCGCAAGCACGATTGGAGCGCTGGAATTTTCCTTTGACGCCGCAGGCTGGTAATCTGTGGGCCAGCAAACTTCAACGATCGTGAGGCGAAGTCGATGTTCAGCGCCCTCTACTATCCTCATACACAATTACCAACGCAGGGTCGGGCAAGCCGAAGACTCCTAAAACGCGCTCACTTTATGTGGGACCACCTAGAGTTCATAGTGCCCGATCCACGCTTTCAGTCGGACTACCGTGATCGGCTGGTTTCGGAAGCTATTGAGTTAATTGGTCGCAACCATTATCCGAACGACGAGGAAAAGAATGAAGCACACAAGCGAATCGAAGAATTTGTAACCCGCCCAAGTCTTCCCGATGTCTTTTACTACTCCGGAGCCAACCTCTATGAGGTCTATCCGCAAAAGCTTTTTCCTGATACCTGGAACGTTCTGACCCAGTCGAAGTTTGCCGGCTCCTTATTACGAAACGCAGACTACCCCATGAGCCAACAAGCCGGTCTTGCGGTTATGGCAATCTTGGCAGATTGTTGCGCCGGTGTGACTAGGAGTCGCGTCACAGATCGCGTTCAAGCCTACGCGAGCCTTGCCGGATTGCTAACTGACGATCCCAAGCAACGCCTCCGCGATAGAGTTGTCGACGCCAATATTCGCGCTGTGCCAGCTCGTGAAGCACTCATTAGCTTACGGCTATCACTGCCCGACATCGACAGCCTGACGCTCGAACAGTTGGTTCGTTTCCGCAAGCGCGAGGCGAAGGAACCAGGCACTAGTTTTCGGAAGATGAGGCACAACTTCATTGGAAGAATCGAACGACAAATAGGTGAACTGACAAGCAATCCCGAACTAACAAAGGGTGACTTACAGGAACTTCAAGAGCAGTTCTTTCACGAGAATCTAGAGGACTTGAGTGCGCTGAATGAAGGGATGGGATTCAAATTCCGAGACATAGCGAAGGACGTGGTAGTAACCGTATTAGCAGCCGGAGGCACGCTCGCCGCGGCCCGTTACCCTGGTGTCGCACCGGTTGTAAAAGAGGTACTTACAGCCGCCGGCGCACCGATCACTTTAGGTGGTGCGGTAAGCACCGCCAACAAGTTCTTCAAGGCTAGATCCACCTTTCTAAGAAATCATCCACTTGCTTTGCTATACGAGTTACGAAGAACTTGACGAAAGACGTCACGCTCCCGACCTCACCTAAGGATCCACAAAGCTGACAAGAATGACGATTCAAAATGAAATTGCCCAGTCCTCAAACGGCGCTCAGTTCCGCCGGGCCGATTTGCACGTTCATTCGTTTGGCGACGTAGGGTCATACGACGTTACTGACTTGAGCATGACGCCTGAGGGAATTGTTGATACCGCGGTTGCAGAAAATCTTCAGGTTGTTGCGATCACAGACCACAACGTCACCGGCAACGTTAGGCCGACGCTGAAACACGCTGAGGGCAAGAATATTCTCGTTGTGCCGGGCATTGAATTGTCGACGCCCCAAGGCCACCTTCTCGTCTACTTTCCAACACCAGAGAAGCTGGAGGCTTTCTACGGAAAGTTGAATATCTCGCCAGACAAGAAGACATGTCACGATACGATTCCTCAGTGCCTGAAGTATGCTCAGGAGTTCGACGGATTTGGCATCTGCGCCCATATTGATCGAGACGGTGGCTTTGAGCGGGCTCATCCCAAATATGACGCATTCAAACAGGACATATTAGACACGCCAAATCTTCTTGGCTTAGAAGTGACTTCACCAGATAACAGTTCGTGGTTCTCTTCTGAGGACGATAGTGCGGACAGACGAAATTGCGCGAGTCTGCGCCGCAAAAAGTTGGGACAGGACGAAGAGGCCGAATTGGCCAAGGTGATGTTCTCGGATTCTCATTCAATTGGAGCGCTTGGCCATAACGCTCGCGGCGATCGCAGGCTTACTCGATTTAAGATGGAGTCCCTGACTTTTGAGTCGCTACGGATTGCTTTGTTAGACGGTGCTGCTCGCGTTCGGCTCGAAGATCTAATCCCCACGACTATTCCCAGGTTTATCGGAATGAAGCTCGAAGGTGGCTTTTTACGGGATCAGATCGTTCATTTTAGTCGAAATCTCACCTGCATCATCGGTGGCCGAGGCGCAGGGAAATCTACGATGTTAGAGTCCCTGCGGGTAGCCTCTGGTAATGAGGTGACGAACTCAATCATTGACTCAGAGGTTTGGCCCGACCAGATTTCACTCGTTTATGAAGATGAAGTTGGGCAAATCCAAAACCTTTCACGAGGCAAGCTGAACGATGTAATTAACTCTGATCCGAATGGTCCAACTCACCTTTCGATAGAAAGCTACGGGCAAGGTGAAACCGCGGAGACTATTCAGCACTGTGATAAGGACCCAATGATTCTATTGAGCTTCCTTGACGGTTTTATGGACCTGTCAGATATGAAACAGGCCGACGAGGCATTCCGTACCGCACTTCTGACGAACCAAACTGAGACAGAGCGACTGCAACTTGATGTAAATCGCATTCCGGAAGTCGAAAGCGCGAAGAAGGTGGCTGATGCTCAAGTAGCAACTCTTAAAAAGCAAAAGGCAGGGGAGGTTGTCGAACTAGAACAGAAACTTGCCACCGAGCGCCGGTTCCGAGAACAGCTCAAGAACAACTTGACGACGCTACTCCTGTCAATCAACGAATCACTAAAAAGCGAAGAACTCAAAGATCTCACGGATGCTCTGGACGGCTCGACTCTCGCGGTTGGGATGGAGGAGTTTGAAGCGGTTAAGAATCTTGTGACGGAGCTCGCGAACGATGTCGAAGCGCTATCGGGACAGTTAAAGGCAAAGATAAACGACTCCACCGCTAAGATTTTGGCTCAACTAAATTTGTGGGTAATCAAAGAACAGCAAACCCAAGCCCGCATTGAGGAACTCAGACGGGACCTGCAAAAACAGAAAATCTCACTCGACATCGCATTCATACGAAAGGTCACAAAGGATGCGACAGACTATGCAACCCAACTAGTCGAATTGCGAAAGAGCGTTCCGAGACTCACAGCGGCCGTCAAGCATAGGCGCGAACTACTGAAATCCCGTCGAGACCTACGCAGTCGGATCTTCACTACAAGGCAGGCCTTCGCAACTGTGATGAACAAGAATCTGTCCTCAACGGTTGTGGACTACAGGGTCACGCTCCGCTATCACGAAGGTTTGGGCTCTAAGGACCTGGAAGAGTTGATTAAGGCAGAGATGGGATGGCGCACTTCGGCAGTTCCGAAGGCAAACCTCATAGCATCCCAATTGTCGCCGATGGAACTTTTGGACGCGATTGCTAAGAAAGATACAAGTCGGCTGGAACAGATCGTCGACGCGAGGAAGAACCCCGTTTTTTCCCAACCAGATGCGGCGGCCATTATTAAGCAACTCGGCCAATGGAAAGCCAAAGTTGCAATTGAACGCTGCGCCTTCGAAGATCAACCTGAAATCAAGGTCAGCAAACCGATCGTACAGAGTGACGGCACCGTAACGCACCAGGTTCGCGATTTCTCGCAATTGTCGCTTGGTCAGCAGCAATCAATTCTGCTTTCGATCCTCTTATTCTCAAAAAGCAAGGCGCCTCTCATCATCGACCAGCCAGAGGACAATCTGGACAGCGAATTCATCTATAAGACACTGGTCCGATCGTTGCGAAGCATTAAGGAGCATCGTCAAGTGATCATCGTGACCCATAACGCGAACATCGCCGTTCGGGGCGATGCAGAATTGATCATTCCCCTACGCGGCGCGAGTGACCTTGCTGTGATTCGTGATCGCGGATCTATTGATACAGCCGAGACAAAGGAAATCGTCTGCACTATTTTGGAGGGAAGTCGGAAAGCTTTTAAGAGACGGCAAGAGGTCTATGGATTTTGATGCTACCGCGAACATGGTAGGCAATCTTAGCGAAAAAACCGCAAATCTCTCGAAAGAATATCGTTGGCTCAACTTAGCCAAAAACATTAAGACCTGATGGTTATTAGAAAGAATCATAAGAACCGTTCAAAACGAGACCTTAACGGAGCGCCCGTAAAACTGCCGCCGGGTCTGAGGCTCGCACTGACGATCCAGGGTCACAGAGAACGCATCGGGCGAATAGCTTGGTCGCGAGATGGATCAATGCTGGCATCTCCATCAGACGATCAAACGATCCGAATATGGGACGCCAAGACGGGCGAGTGTCTGCGCACGCTTGAAGGACATAAGGGCAATGTATATTCGGTCAGTTTTGATCCTGCAGGACGTATTTTGGCCAGTGGAAGTTCGGATAAAACAGTTAGGTTGTGGGACGTGATCAACGGGACGTTGTTGCGCACTCTCGAAGGACACACCGGCGAGGTCACGAGCGTCGTATTTGAATCAGGAGGCCGCACCCTGGCCAGCGGCAGTGAAGACAAGACAGTGAAGTTATGGCACTCACCTAGCGGACTCTTGACGCGGACTCTGACAGCACACACCGACTATGTCAGGACGGTCGCGTTCGACCCAGCAGGTCGCATCTTGGCCAGCGGAAGTGATGACAGGACTGTCAAACTTTGGGAGGTCGAAAGCGGTCGATTGCTGCGCATTTTGGAGGAGCCCAATGAAGTTGTCTATAGCGTTTCATTTGATCCTACTGGTCATATATTGGCCAGCGGAAGTGGCGACAAAACCGTTAAGCTATGGGATGCATCACGAGGACGACTGCTCCGAACATTGGAGGGCCATACCAACACCGTAAATCACGTTGCTTTTATGTTCGATGGTCAGCTCGTCGCTTCGAAAGGCTCGATTAGAGATAACACTGTTCGACTCTGGAGTTCCGAGACGGGCATTTGCGTTGCAGTTATTCCTGAGCCAGCTTCAGACAAGTGGTCTGCCGCGGGTCTTGCATTCCATCCGTTTCTTCCTTTGCTGGCCACAGTTGGCTTTGACCCCAATACGGAGAGAGATCAGATCCTTCACCCCATCCACATCTGGGAACTGAATCTTGAAGTGCTTGGGCAGGCTCCCTCGGTTCAAACCGGCCATTATGTCAATGCAAAGGTAGTTCTATTGGGCGATACGGGTGTTGGAAAGTCGGGACTCAGTCTGGTCCTAAACGACGAGCCCTTCGAGGCGACAGACTCGACTCCAGGACGACGGGTTTCAACTTTCCAGTCTCAACAGGTCCAAATAGAAGGCAAGCGGAAGCAGACCCGCGAAACATTGCTTTGGGATTTGGCAGGACAGCCAGGCTATAGGGTGATCCATCAACTTCACCTCAATGAGGTGGCAGTAGCTTTAGTCGTATTCGATGCGCGAAGTGAAACTGATCCCCTCGCTGGTGTTGGACATTGGGAACGTTCATTGCGCTTGGCGCAGCAACGCGAGGGTGCAGCAGCACTTCCCATGAAGAAGTTTCTCGTTTCGGCCCGGGCTGATCGCGGTACCGTGTCGGTGAGTAAAGAGCGGTTAGATAGTCTGCTGAAAGAGTTCGCCTTTGACGGTTATTTCGAGACCAGTGCGAAAGAAGGATGGCAGATTAGCGAACTAAGAGCGGCGATTGAACAGGGCATCAACTGGGATGCTCTTCCTGAGGTCTCATCGTCGGTTTTGTTTGCCGATATCAAAGCTTTCCTTCTGAATATCAAGAGATCAGGGCAGCTTATAGCTCCAGCCGGCCAACTCCATGACGAGTTTGCCCAGGCATATCCTGAGGTAGCCGCGAAGGAGTCAAGTCTTCGAGACCAGTTTGATACATGTGTTGGACGCCTGGAAAACCGCGACCTCATTCGGCGCTTGAGCTTCGGCGGCTACGTACTACTACAGCCGGAATTGCTTGATGCCTATGCGTCGGCGATGGTGAACGCGGCCAAGGAAGAGCCCGAGGGGCTTGGCTCAATACCCGAAGATGTAGCGCTAGCGGGGCAATTCTTTGTTCCCAAAGAGCAAAGGATCGAAGAACGCGGGGAGGAGCAGCTGTTGTTGCACGCAACGGTGGAAGAGTTGGTTCGGCACGATTTGGCTCTTCGCGAAAGTGCGGCTGACGGTCGCTACCTGGTCTTTCCATCTCAATTCAACCGCGACTACGAGGAGGCGCCGGAGCCCAAGGGAAAGGTGCTCGCCATCACATTCGACGGGCCCGTACAAAGCCTTTACTCAACCTTGGCGGTGCGGCTCGGGCACAGCGGACTTTTCACCACCGGTCGTGCGGAGATGTGGCGCAACGCTGCCGTGTTCACGTCGAAGGCCGGGGGGAAATGCGGGTTGTATTTGCACGAGTTCGCTGAAGCTCGTGGGCGTCTAGTGGTCTTCTACGATCAGCACGAGGGACGCATAACCAGCGACGAGACACGATACCACTTCGAAGAGTTTGTCCTTGCTCATGTCCGCCGACGCTCGTTAGAGGGCACGGCCCACACTGTGCGGTTCTTCGTGTGCCAAAACTGCGGCGACCCTGTACCGGATGCTTATGTTAAGCGACTGCGTGAACGCGGTCTGATAACCTTTGATTGTCCGTGTGGCAGCCAAGTCTCCCTACCGGAGCCGAGTGATATGCTGCGCTTCGACTCAAAAGTTGAGGCTATGGACCAATCCGCTGACCGTCACAGGGACTTCGAAATGTTTGTCCATTCGGCGCGAGGTGAGACTAGCACTGAGAGCTTCATTAGCTGGGCAGGGGACGTGCGCGTGACCCTAGCAGTCGTGTTCACCGATATCATTGGTTCTACAGCATTGCAACAGGAACTGAAAGAGTACGGGATGAATGAAATGCGCCGTTATCATTTCGCACAAAGCCGGAAACTGATCGAAGAACATAAGGGGCGTGAAATCAAAACCATTGGGGACAGTTTCATGGCGGCGTTTCGGTCGGTCGATAAAGCGCTCGACTATGCCAGAGCCTTGCAAACTAATCCCGGCCATCCACAGGTTCAGATTCGTGCTGCTGTTCATATTGGCACCATGCAGGTTGAGGAAACCGATGTATTCGGAGGTGCGGTGAATTTTGCCGCACGCGTTTTAGGAAACATAAAAGGCGCAGAGATCTGGTTGAGCGACCGTGCAAAGGCAGACGTTGACAGTATCGCTGAGCCTCGTCATGTTCACCTCCAATGGGTTCGTCACGACAACGTGCCAATTAAGGGTTTCACTGGAGGCTTTACGCTGTGGTCTCTCAATAACGAAGAATCGTTCTCTTCTTATAGCGATCTATCGGAACCCGAGGCCGACAAACTTGATAGGGCCGCTTTCGAAGCGGAACTTGGTCTTCCCGCGCTCGCTGTTCGGCGAGTGCTTCTCGAGAACATTCGTGGTTTTCGAAATCTTGACATTGAATTATCGAGCAGTGGAACGACGGATCGGTTTGTTCTGGTGTTGGGTGACAATGCAACTGGCAAGACCACACTTCTTCGAGCGATCGCGTTGGCGTTTTGTGATGAGGCAAGCGCCGCAGGTCTCATCAATCCCGCTGATTTTCTGCGTTCGGGCGCCGAGGAAGGGCTCATTCGTATCGAGTTCGCGGCACAGCCGACTGCTTCCAGGTCTGATGAGAAGGCTCTGTGGGTTGAGACTCGCCTATCGAAGAACCCGAGTGGTGAAGTGAAACTAAACCAGAAGGTGAATTTTTCAAGGAAACGTCTTTTTGTAGGGGGATACGGACCTTCAAGACTCTCATTCGGTCGAGAGCAAGAAGTTGAATATGCGTCTAAAGCTGCGGTACTGACCCTCTTTTCCAGGGATGCGTCGTTGATGCACCCTGAGCTTGTTTTGCGCCGCCTCGCATCAACTGGGGAGCGATGGGAGGACATCGCAGCACGAATCGACATGATTCTACACTTGCCGGCAGGATCGGTTCGGCTTGAACCTGGTGGGGGGATGTCAATTGTAGGTCCCCACAGTCTTGGGGAACCTTTCCCGTTTACAAATGTAGGCGATGGCTATCTGTCCTCAGTAAACTGGGTTCTTGACCTTTGTGGTTCCTGGATGACGTTTGTCAGTGGCGTGCCTTTGGATTCCATCTCAGGTGTAGTCCTTCTTGATGAACTTGAACAACATCTTCATCCGACTTGGCAAAGGGAAATAGTGCGTGCTTTACATCATCAATTTCCCGGCATTCAATTCATTGCAACGACACATTCAGCGTTATGTGCACTAGGAACAACTGCAATTTCATCTCAATCGCAGGTGATTCTTCTTCGGGGCGATGAAGATGCAGTGGAATGCGTCAAGTATCCTCCTCCTAACGCGCAGAGCGTGAATCAGGTTTTAACTTCATCCTTATTTGACCTCTCTAGTGCCAGCAGCTTCGGGATAGCGGCCTATATCAGTAGCTATGCAAGATTGAAGTCTTTGTCGAAGAGAACTCTGGAACAGGAAACCGAACTCAGAATGCTCCGCGAGATACTTGAGGGAGCATTGGGACCGTTTGAAGACAAATTCCACAGTGATCTTGAACGGGTAATCCATGAGGTCGCTGCAAACGAGTTGGCAACCGCCATACAAGAGCGAGGTGGAGACAAGGAGATTCTTGGATTTGAAATTCGCGCAAGGCTGCGCGAACTGTTCGACTTGGGGAGCGGAGATGGTCAAAATTGAATTCGCAGAGCCATCCACTGAGGATTGGCAAAAATGGAAGCTCCGATGCCAAAAGGCGACACTGGATTTTTGTGATGCGCGGACTATCGGCGATTGCCCAACGTTTGACGAAGCTCTGTACAAGGCAATGTGGAAAGTCTACCTGTCACCAGATGGACCATTTCATGGTAAGTGCGCCTATTGCGAATCGGCCATTGATGCTGACCAACCTGGGGATATAGATCACTTTCGTCCGAAGGGAGAGGTTAGAGACTTGGAAGGCGCAGTTGTCAGTGTCGGTGACGAACACGGTAATTTCACATCTCATCCCGGCTACTATTGGCTAGCTTACGATTGGAGAAATCTTTTGCCAGCCTGTGCTGATTGTAATCGCCCGTCTAAGAAAAAAACTAAGGGAACCCGCGTAGGTAAGGGCTCCCGCTTTCCAGTGGCGAACGAATATGCTGTTTCTGCGGGTGCTGAGGATCACGAGCAACCCCTCCTCATTAATCCAGCGGATCCTGATGAGGAACCTTCTTTGCATATGGAGTTTGATGATCTAGGCATTTTGTTTGCTAAGAGTGAGCGAGGTGCAGTCTGCGAACGTGTGTTCGGTCTAAATATGAGAGAAGCTCTAGTAAGAAAAAGGAAAGAGGCGTTTTATGAAGCGTTTGATGCCGTACTTACATTGATTGACGCGACAAGAGCTGCGGATAGGGATCGACTCGACCGAACCATTGAGAAGCTTCAGGCGTTTAAGATGGGACACGCACCCTATTCGGCGCCCGCACGCTCTGGAATGGGACAAAGGCTTGCCATTCAACTACCTCGCCAATCTTCATTAGTAGATCTGCTTGAGCGACTAGCTCACTCGCCCGCAACGGCAGAATCGTAAGCACCTTATGTTGCGTGAATCGGATACATCCCGGCTGGTTACTAGCGTAACCTGCCGAAGTGGACAACTCGCAACAAACAGCACTTCGGTGGCCGCCACGTTCAATCGGCTGCCGACGTTCGGATTATCGACAGAGTGGACACTCATCATTGAACAAAAGTTGGTTGTCCCTATGAGAAGAGCGAGCCTTAGTCGCCTCAGCCCTCAGCAAACTTTGCCAACTCATCCATCGCATTTTTCCCCATATGAAAAACAGTCCAGTCCCGCACGGGCGCCGCGCCAAGTCTTTCGTAAAATCCGACTGCAGATTCGTTCCAGCTGAGTACGCACCATTCCATGCGACCGCAACCACGTTCGTTCGCTCGAAGCGCCAGCGAAGCGAGTAACTTCTTACCTACCCCTGAGCCGCGATAGGCGGGCGTGACGAATATGTCTTCTAGATAGAGGTTGGGCAATCCTGTATAGGACGAACAACTGAAATAGTACATGGCGAAGCCGGCTGGTTCCTCGCCGAGATAAGCAATTAAGACTTCGGCGCCCGGCTGCGGCCCGAATAATAGTGCGTTGAGACGATCTTTAGTTATGGAGAGTCGGTCTAACGCCTTTTCAAATTCAGCGTGATCGCGTATGAAGCGGAGAATCAGCGGAACATCTTTTTCGGTCGCTTCTGTAACGCGAAGCAATTTGTCTGCGGACATGCCTGGGTCTCCTCAAAGCAGCGCGTAGGTAAAGTCGGGCCCTATCCTTCTGGTCACCAACCACTGATCATTATTCCTCTGCGGACTTCGGCCAATCACTGCGCAACAGGCGCGAGAGCGCGCGATCGGCCAGCAACTTTCCACCAGTCTGGCAAACGGGACAGTAGTTAGTTTCGTTTGACGCGTAGCGAATGCGTTGAATTTTCGCGCCACAGCGAAGGCAAGGTTGTTTGTAACGTCCGTGAACCGACATGTCTTTCCGAAACGCCGTAACGCCTTCGGGAAAACCTGCGCCTGTTTCCTCGCGCAGTCGCGCGACCCAGAGATTCAACGTGGCGCGCGTGGCGGTGTAGAGTTGCTCAAGCTCGTCGGAAGTTAGCTTTTGCGTGAGCTTAACTGGCGAAAGACGCGCCTCGAAGAGAATCTCGTCTGAGTAAGCATTGCCGATTCCGCTGAACAGTCGAGGATCGGTAAGCGCTCGTTTCAAGGTGTGGTTAGTCGACTGAAGCACAGCCGCAAAGGCGCGAGCATCCGGCAGTTCAAAAACTTCCAAGCCTCCTGGATCCAGATCACTAAGACCTTCTTCGCCTTCAACTACATGGAGAGAGGCACGTCTTTGAGTGCCGGCCTCTGTTAACGTCAGACGACCACTGTCAAACTCGAACGCTGCAAGATGGCGTTTTGAACGTTTCCCAGTACCTGCGTTTTCTTTCCAGTGGAGTCTGCCGGCGATCATTAGATGAAGAACGAGCCAATGATTATTTTCCAGGCCGACGCAGATTCGTTTGCCTAACCGGCGCAATTCAACCACCTGCCTGCCTTCGACGCTCGAGAGCGGCGGCACTGCTGTGCGAAGTAGAAAGGGCGATGCGATCAGCACGCGCTCCAGGCGGTGTCCCTGGATTCGTTTTTCAAGTGCTTCGATGTAGACAACGATGTCTGGATATTCAGGCATAAGGACCAAACGAAAATGGCCGTTGAACTTTGTGCTTTGAGCTTAGTTCAATAACTTGTGATCTCCGGGCCTGATTTACTCCATCACGTATTCGCCCGAAGCGAAGCGCGCAACACGGCGCCGAAATTTCCAACTCGATGTGGGCCACAGCGTGGAGTTGCGACCGGTTACGTCCAGATACCAACTCTGACAGCCGCCGGAAGTCCAAACTGTGCCGTGCATATTCTTATCTACAGCGGCCACATACGCCGCCTCCGCTTCAGGTCGGGCTTCGATGGTGGTGATGCCATGGCGCTTCATGTGAAGCACTGCACTGACCGTGTGCTCGATTTGCGCCTCAAGCATGAAGACGACTGACGAGTGTCCCAGTCCAGTATTTGGTCCAGGCAAAAGGAAAAGGTTAGGGAAGCCGGCGACAGTTGTTCCCGCGAGCGCTTTCGGACTGCCGGCCCAGACTTCGCTTAACGTTTGCCCGTTTTTTCCGCGAATCTTGTTGGAGAAAGGAAAGTCAGAAACGTGAAAGCCGGTGCCGAAAATGATTGCGTCTACAGGCCGCTCAATGCCGTCGTTGCCGACAACGGAGTGCTCCCGGACTTCTGCGAGGCCGTCAGTAACCAGTTCCACATTTGGTTTTGTTAGAGCCGGGTAATAGTCATTCGAGATTAGTACGCGCTTACAGCCCATGAGGTAATGAGGGGTTAGCTTCGCGCGCAAAATCGGATCGGCAACCGAGCGTTTGAGATGACGGCGAGCCATCGGTTGCAGCAACCTCATGGCCCAGGGATGACGAAACGCGAATCCGATCACTTCGCGGAAGCTATAAATTGCGCCACGCATCGCGAGCTGTGCCGGCGCGAAACGACGGAAGATCTGGCGCTCAAGCCTAAGGAACGGCCGATCGTGGCGCTTCACGATCCACGGCGCAGTTCGCTGAAACAAGTGGAGCTTCTCAACCTGCGGCTGGATCGCTGGGACGAACTGAATCGCAGAGGCGCCAGTGCCTATGACCGCCACTCGACTTCGCTTAATCTCGAAGTCGTGGTCCCAGCGGGAAGAGTGGAACACTTTGCCTTTGAAATTTTCTATGCCCTTCAACTGCAGAAGTTTCGGTTCGCTAAACGATCCCGCGGCCGAGATTAAGAGTGAAGCGTAAAAAGTTCCTTTGGAGGTTTCAATGCGCCAACGCTGTGGTTCATTTTCCCACACGGCTTCGTTAACAGAATGTTCGAAGCGAACGTGTGGGAGTACTTCGTAATCTTTGGCGCATCTTCGTAGGTAATCCCAGATTTCCGCCTGTGGCGAAAAGCTGCGAGTCCAATCAGGATTGGGAACGAAAGAAAGCGAATAGAGGTGCGACTGCACATCACAAGCGCAGCCGGGATACGTGTTATCGCGCCAGACGCCGCCCACCTCTGCAGCGCGTTCAAAGATCGCGAAATCTTCGATCCCTTCCTGCTTCAGCCGGATCGCCATCCCTATTCCGCCAAAGCCGCTGCCGATGATTGCTACTTGAACGTCGCGCATGCTTGAGAGGAATAGTAGAGCGTGAGGGAACCGAGGAACAAGCGAACGCTGGTCACCTTCTTTGAAGCCTGGCAGGTGGCGCGATCGCAGACAGTACTACCGCAACAGAGCATTGCGGCATTGTGTTGCGAAAAAGTCTGCGCAGTCGCAGGCCTTGCGACGACGCAGACTCTCGGCGGATCGGCGTTCTTCGTTTTGTTTAGTTGCTTCTCTGAATACGCACTTCGACAGGCCCACCCGGTTTTTTCGTCGAGCTGAATCCGAAGTACAACTGCTCTCCCTCGCCCAGTTTGATGTCAGCCGGAACGTTGAGTACAGCCTGATTTCCTCTGGTAGTTGAGGTGGCAAGCACCCGCGGGTTCTTCGACGGATCGGTAGCAGCCACTAGAGTTGTGTTGAGCGGCAACTGATTCCCTGCGTCAACAGTCCATTCCCCTCCACCGCAGAAAGACAGCGTACACCCGTCGCAGGGCGCCGTAGCATGTTGGCAGAAATCAGACACGGGCTTGAAACACGGCGCCCTGGGCCCACCATCGATGCAATCAACCGTGACCGTTCCAGCAGTGTTAACCGTGGCAGTAATAGAATTGCTGTCAGAGGCAAAGGCGGCGGCGTTGGAGGCGTCACACTCTTGTAATTGCGTTCCACATTTCTGAACACATAGTTCTCGCCTTTTTTTCGCCATGGCATCTACAGCATCAACTCGCGCCAATTGTGCGTCTGCATCCAGCCTCACGTCGTTTTCACACCGGAATTGGGCCTCGGAGTCGAATGCATGGTCACGGACGCAGTTATCGAGTCGTCGGTCTCGAGCCTCACGAATATCATCTCGGCGGCTTTGATTATTGGCCAGCGCCTGGTCAAAGACTTGGTCGCATCCCTGTTTGCACACGACATACATCAGGCCGCACGCTTTCAATTGAAAACGACGGTTCAAGTAGTAGGTGGAAGCCAACTGACTGATAATCACTAGAGCAACAGCACCGAATACAATCTTTTTCATGGAAGGATTCTCCTGTAGTTTTTGTGAGTGGCGCGGCGGGGGAGGGCAAGCGACAGAGCAGAGCGACAGGCCGAATTCCACCGAGCCGAGGATGAGGATCAGCGTGCCAAAAGGTCGGGCAACGCCAGTGAAACTACCTTCTCAAATATTGCCCTGAGGCAATGTCCAGATGAGCAGAGCTACGCCACGGGACAGCAGATAACGCGCCCGATTCAGTTGAGTGCAGTGCGTTAACCTCGACGCTACTGGGCATCTGATACGAGCCACACGGCTACGTCTTTTGTTTCTATCGGTTCTTACAATTGTTATGAGCGACTGAGGTAAGACATTTCAGGAGTTGAAAGAGAAACAGGCGACGCTCTCGAATGCAGCGCCGGCAATAAAGTTCTTAACTAAACAACACGGGCGCTTCGAAGTTAGACACTGACTCAAGCGCTTTCTTGTTCGCCGGCGCTGGACTGACCCCACAGCCTGGACAAACCTGCCACGCTGCCATTGAACGTGTCTCGGTCGCAGCTGCCGCCAATTCCTGGGACTGATCCGGACTCAGTGTATTGCCACATGGTCCAGGCGGACCAGGTCGGCGGTACCGTCGGCGAGGAGCCGCCATATTCAGCGCGCCAGAACCAGCAATTCGCCAAAATAGAATTCTGGCTGTTGCCAAGCATTTCGCCGGCCAACGCGTCGGAATAGAAGCCCGGATAACGCCCAGTTTGATTGTAGATCTCGGTGACGAATTGTTCGCCTTGGGCGATCGTCATCTGGCTGCTGGAGTTCTCTTCAAAATCAAGGACGAGCAAATCCTGTGGACCAGGCTTTACGATTGAGAGGAAGTATTGTGCCTGAGCAGCACCATCATCGTTAACGCCGAAATGATAGGCGCCCCATAAGAGTCCGGCGGCCAGCGCCTGCGGTTTGCGACTGGCATAAGTTGGGTCGGACCAGTTGGTCCCCTCGGTAGCTTTATGTATAACGCCTACGATCCCGCTCTGTTGAATTTCCGGGAAACTCGTCACCTGATTGTAATGCGAGAGGTCGATGACGACATTTGATCCTTGAATGCTGCTCATGTGATTACCTCCGAGGTTCTTGTTGTGAGTTGCAAGGTGTCGCTTTAGATCGTCGAGCAGTTATTGTAACCTGAAATCGCGCAAAGAAAACTTGACAGGTCGTCTGCCAAAGATTAGTCAGCGATCCCTCGGGAGACAAAACCATGCAAACAACTGCCAAAATCACTGTCTATGTCCAGGCGTTAGGCGGTAAATTCCTGGGCCCTAATGCTTACAAGACCGACAACATCAAACTTACTCTAACTCTCGAGGGAAACACCATTCCTGTCAGTTACCAGTTAGGAAAGCAGGCAAACGATGGCGGGATAGGAGCCGACTTCCTCGTCAACCTTCCGTCAACGAAGGGACAATCTTCCTTCTTGCCCATACTCACTACGGTCACTGGTAAGGGAAGCAATCCCGCAGTGAATTACCTTACGCCAAACAACCTGACGATTTGTGGATCTGTTGCGGTTACTGTTTCACAACCAATTGTACTGGGCACCGTGAGGGTCAGTATCCCGAGACCGCAAGGAGATGATCTTGTACTCACACAAAGTCTGGCGCTCGATCAGCTGCAAGTAGATTACAGAGTGATACTAGTGGTGCCCGGGCTCCTGCTGGAAGAACCTCCACCGTCCGCATTGCCCGACACCGCCAACCACATTTTTGTATACGTTAAAATGATGTGCGGCTGTCCTATCACTACAGGCATTCCCAAGTCTTACTGGGCACAAGATGACTTTGTTGTGGTTGCAGAGATCATTCGCAAGAAGGGAAAGAGCCGCAAAGAAAGCCTTACCTTTACGGGCGACGCAACGCCATCACTTTTTCACGCAAAAGTGAACGAACTCGCAGACGTTAAGCTGGTGAATTTCACCGCCAGACAAAAGAGCACCGGCAATATCGGTTATCTGTCAGTCCACTACTCTGATTGATTACAGAACAAGAATGTAAAGCCCGTGTAAGCGCGCGCCATTGTTCACTAAATTTCAAAACGAGCGTCAAGGATAGAACTATGGCAGGCCACCCTTGCGCTGCAGGAGTCGGCGGAAGCTCTCGAGTTGATCCCCGAGGGCGCCGTCTCGTCCCAGCCCTTCGGCGATAAGTGCGGTTACCGCATTATAGGTGCTCTCATAGAACGTCGCCGCCGCATCGCCCCGTTTGAGATCTGCGATCACTTGGTCGGCGCTGATACCGCGCAAAAACTGTGCGAGCGCAAGATCCGCAAGGGCCCAACTATCAGTTCTGTTCTGCCTTTTGATCTCAGCTCGTACTTCGTCGATCTCAATCAGGAATGTAGGGTCGTTCACGAGCGCGGGTTGTCTCAGGGCGCGAATAATCAAACGCTGCAACATGTTGTACGTGTCCTTGGCCCCACAATTAATACGACGTTCGCCCTCATACTCGTTTCCCGTGTCGTAGAAGCTCTGTGCTTTCTCCAGGTCACCCGCATCGCGCCAGGTTCCACCGAGAGAACCGTATGACTGCGACAGTGCTTCGAGAATACCGCAGACGTTGATGTTGTACCCGTCTTGTTGTCTCCGAGCCGTTCGCAGGCCTCGCTCAAGATCGGCAATAGCCTGTTGGAAGCCAAGCGCGGCATCATCGAACAACCTGCTGCGTTCGTCCGGCGCCGTTTCCTTGCGGGCCCTTCGGCGCGCGTCCTGTGCATTGTTTCGCAGTGTCGTAGCCTTCTCCAACAGGTCCTTGACCTTGGAATCCATAGGTTCGGTCATGTGTTGTCCTTTCTGAACTGCTGCAAAACGAGCTCGACGCGTCGCTTATCCAAACGGACTCCTTGAAGAGGCAATTCGCAGACGGGGCTGTCCAAACTTACCAGCATCGCTTCGAGAGCGGTGAGTTTCTCCAGTTGATCCTCCCAATCTTGAATGAAGCCAGATCGGTCTCTCCCTTGAACTTCCTCCAGCTTTACCTGCCAGGGTGGGTCACTGCGCACGTCAACCCACGCGTCGAGTAGGTCCGCAAAAGCCATGGCTCCTGATTCCTTCGCTTGGTTCTCGGTCGCAGCGATACGTCGTCGAAGACGTTCATCACGTGGTTGGGATCGAAGTGCGAGGCCGGCTTTCAGGCGAGCGCTCAGATCTCGGAAACGACGAAAAGCAGCCGCGCGCGACTTATCAAGCAGATCGGTCGGCCACAACGAGAACGGTTCTTCGCGATCAGCGATGTAGTACCAGGCAGCGCACAGCCTTTCGAATACCGAATGCCGGATCTCAGTTCCATAAGAGCGATTGTCACGCGCATAGAGTGGCGAAATGTCTACGGCCTGGAGCGGATCATCGTGACCTTTGGTGAGGGCCGCCGCGGCAAGCAGCAGATCATCTACCTGTTCATCATAATGATCCTGATAAGTCCGGAAATGCCGAGCCGCAACTTCATAGACCAGATTGGACCGCTGGTTCTCCCTCGCAAAAGTCTTGGTAAAACTGGGAGGCTTTAAGTTGTACTGAAAAGGACAAAGGAAATCGTTCAACTCGGCGTGCGCACCTGTGAGAGGCTCCATCCCCTCAGCCGTCGGATCGATCAAACAGAACGTATCAGCAGACGTCGCCGACAAACGGACGCCTAACTCGAACATCACGTTCGGGCGCCACCATGTCAGGTCCACGAGACAGGTCTTCCAGTGACGAATCGCTTCGTAGAGTCGCTGCCCTGCCAGCCGCGGGGAAACCTGATCGATGAGTGACTCGACAGGGACTTCATCCGAAAAACCCAGAACTTCTCGGATCCGCTCCTTAACGTGAAGCTGGCGGTCGCCTCCGTAAGACCGGAAGGCGCGCAGAAGCAGCACTCGCCGCGGATCCGAGGTGGCTTCATCGGAAGACTCCTCGCGGACGAAATCGTAGACGGGAAGGTCAAGGTAGTGAGCTGAGGCGCCGCTTTGGGTCAGGCCGGCGTGGAGCGCGGCGCGCAGTTCCTTTTGTCCGTCAGCTTCGTTGAAAAAAGAGACAAGGTTTAGCTCCTTGAGATTGAAGGGAATTTCCTCCCACAACTGATCATTGAGTTGTTTTTTGGTACAGGCAATAGTGACGCCGCGGCGCACCGTGGCGCGAATTCCCAGCAGCAGGAAGATGATGGAATCATAATTCGACACGTCGGCTACGACGATGTCCGCCGCGCAAAGTGCGCGAACGGTCCCTCGAATGGCCTCAGCCGTAAGCGAACCCTCGGAACAGAGTTCCAGGGGCACGTAGTTCAGGTTTGGAACGTGGCGGGCCTCGTTCTTCAACGCGTACTCCACATGAACCGCCCATCCAACCAAGGGTTTCGGCGTCGTCAATACGAGACACCAGGGGCGGGATGAACTCTCATATGCGATGAAATCCTGTCGTTGAGCCGCCAGGTTTTTGTCAGGCTCCGAAACTGTTTTTGACAGCGTGCGCGTACGATCCAACGACTGCGGCAGGTCATACCAGAGTTTTCGTCGCTCGTTCCAGACCTTTAGATCAGAGCTGTGGGAAATCCGTTGGTAGACGGCCTCAGGTCCCACTCGCAACACTACATGATCGAATTTGCGCACCGTTGCTGAGGCCCCGATCTTGACGCGCCAGCTACCGTCCGGCAATTCGCCGACGGAGCTTAGATCGACAGGTTCGGTTATCAACTCAAAGGCATCCTCACCGCGCGCTTGTCTGAGCTGAGAGATCAGAAACCGATTCAGAATTGCACTGCGCGGATCGTAGAGATGTCCGATCCCTGCCAGCGTTACTCGCGGGACAGCGACGCTAGAATCGAGTCGTGCAGTGATCTCAGGAATGCGAAGTTGGCGGTAGAACTCATCGAGCTTGCCGCTCTCGCCGTCAAAGTTCTTGTCGGCATCGATCAACTCGCGGCGCGTTTCGATGGGAACATGCCGCACCAATTCTATAAGACTATCCTGACGAATATTTGGAAGGCAGAGGCGTAGTACATCCGCGAGACCGCCATCTCCGAAACCTGAGACGAGGACCGAAGATCCCTCGGCAATGCCATCCAAGCCGTCGGCATCGTTCCAATAGGCAACTCGCCCTGGTCCGCCACGTTCTAGTCCAAATCCCACCGCCAGCACCACGACGTCGAAGTTTTCTAGTGGTCCGTCACTAAGCTTGAGCACCAAGCCGCCTTTAGGATCCGCGCTGACAGCCTTTACTTCCGTCTCGAGCCGAAGGCGCAGTAGACCCTTTGAGGCGGCAATGCGTTCCCATTCTGAGCGTATCTGAGCGGTGACATTGACTGCAGCGGCGGCCCGCCAATTCAGGACCGGCAGAGAAGTGCAAGGTTCAAGCGCGCCAGGATACGGCCAGTCATAAATACCCGGGTGGAGCCAGCGGTTCTCACACCGATCCTGAAGCCAGAGTGGTCGCGGCGACACATCAAAGAGGCTTACCTGCGCCGTGGTGCTTTCCAGCGCGAACGCGGCCGCAGTCAACCCGGCGAAGCCGGCGCCCACGATAGCCAGCGCTTTCCCGTCGAGACCGCCGCCGTGTTCATTCAGTGCCTGGATGAGATTAATGGCACGACACTGCTGCGAATGAACCGTAATATGACGGTTAAGGGATCCAAGAAGATAAAGCCCTGGAGTGTCCCCTTTCATCCGATCCAGGAATTCGCTCGGGCTGAACGGAGCCGGCAATCCGGGCAAGTCGCTTTCTGAATTCATGAGTCTGTCCGATTGGAGTTTCAGCCGTCTCGCGCATTCGCGAGAATGCAGATTGCCGCGCGCGACGCTTCTACTTACGTATAGTCGAGGAAATAGGCGTGACTACATCAAGCGGGCTAAAGCCCGCAGCAGCATTCTACTGGTCGCGATCTTTTCATGGCAAGGCGCAGTGATTATGTAGTAGTCACTTTCAAAAACAAGCCTCTCCTTGGAGTGCGGCGACTCGTCGTCGCTTTGATCGCCCATGGACTAGCGGCGTGTTTCCATACTCGGGTTCGTTCCACGACACGGCGGCAAGCCGCCGTAAGGGAACGCGGCGACAAGTCGTCGCACTCCCCGCGAGAGGTCGGTTCACACTCCGGCGCGTGCAGTGGCTGCTAATAAAGAAAAGACAGGTCAGGATCTCTCCTGACCTGTCTGAATACATGAAAAATCTTTTACAGCTGCTACGTCTGATTTGGACAGCAAACAAGCAACTTCAACAAGAACAACTTAGTGTTGGTTAGCAAGCTTTCCGATCAGTGTGAACAATGGTAGGTACATCGCGACGACTATAGAACCGATTGTGACACCGAGGAAACCGATCAACAGCGGCTCCATGAGGGTCAGCAAGTTGGCGATAGCTGCGTCTACTTCCTGTTCATAAAAATCGGCAATCTTGCCAAGCATCGCATCGAGGGCGCCGGTTTGTTCACCGATTCCTACCATCTGCGCGACCATGTTCGGGAAGACCTCGGTGGCCTTGAGCGGGTCAACAAAGTTTTCACCGCGTTCGACTCCAACCCGAACGCTAAGGATAGCTTCCTCGATGATCACGTTGCCCGCGGTGCGTGCGGTGATGTCGAGCGATTGAAGAATCGGCACGCCGGAAGATAGCAGGGTTGAGAGGGTTCGAGAAAATCGCGCGACAGCGATCTTCTGAAGTATCTTGCCTAACACTGGAATCTTGAGAAGGAGCCGGTCAATAACCTTACGTCCGTTTGGTGTCTTGTAATAGAAGCGAATGCCGACGGTTATTGCAATGATCGCTACGAGAATCGCAAGACCACCCCACCCGGCCAGGAAGTTACTAAAGCCAACCACGATTCGTGTAGGAAGCGGCAGCTGTTCGCCAGGCCCCAGCAGACCCAGGAAAATATTTTGAAACTGAGGAATGACCACAATCATGATTACCGCGACGGCAACGATAGCCAGCAGGACCACAGCCGTCGGATAGATCATTGCGGAGATTACGTCTCGTTTCAACTTCACGATCTTTTCGATGAAAGTTGATAGGCGTTGCAAGATCAAGTCGAGGATACCGCCGGTTTCACCAGCTTCCACCATGTTGGAGTAGAGCTGGTCAAACACGCGTGGATGTCGCGCCATGGCGGCAGACAATGTCGAGCCTTCTTCAACGTCCTGTCTAACCTGGAGCAGTATCTGCTGGAAGTATTTGTTCTCCTGCTGTTGCGCCAGGATTTCGAGGCACTGGACCAAAGGCAGGCCGGCATCGATCATCACTGAAAACTGTCTGGTGAATATCGAGAGATCCTTAGCTTTGACTTTCTTGCGGCCGCCAATTTTCGGAATCCCAATCTCGCGACCCTTTTCCTTCACGGAAGTGAGGGTTACTTGCTCGCGACGGAGAATCTGTCGCAAGGCATCGCGATTATCGGCAACACGTTCGCCGACGACAGTTTCGTTTAGCCGGTTGCGGCCTTTGAATACGTAAGTAGGCATAGCTGTTTAGCTCCAGAGTAAGTCTATTTGGTGACGGAAGGTCGAGTTCCGATTGGCCGGCCCTGGGCATACGGGCTCGGATGTTGTTGTTTGTTGCCGTTGCCGGTGTTGAGACCGGATCCGCGATCGATCAGTTCTTTCAGTTCATCCGTGTTTGAAGACCGCTGCATCGCGGTGTCGAGGGTTATCTGACGCTTGTGATAGAGCGTGGCCAGCGCCTGATTGAAAGTCTGCATTCCGTACTTGTCCTGTCCGGTTTGCATCATCGAGTAGATCTGGTGGACTTTGTCTTCGCGGATCAAGTTTCGGATGGCGACGTTGGGAATCATGATTTCAAGCGCCATGGCTCGTCCGGTTTTCTCGGCGCGTGGTAGCAGCGCCTGGCACATGATTCCTTCCAAAACCAATGAAAGCTGCGCGCGAATTTGCGACTGCTGATCGGAAGGGAACACGTCAATGATGCGGTTTATGGTTGAGGCCGCAGAGTTGGTATGCAAAGTGGCTAAGGTGAGGTGGCCCGTTTCCGCGATTCTCAAGGCTGATTCGATTGTTTCAAGGTCGCGCATTTCGCCAACCAGGACAACGTCAGGATCCTGGCGTAAAGCTGTTCGCAACGCGTTGGCAAAGCCGTGCGTATCAGCGTTAACTTCTCGTTGGTTTACCAGGCAGCTCTTGTGATTATGCAAAAACTCAATCGGGTCTTCAATCGTCAGGATGTGCTCGTGACGATCTCGATTGATCTTGTCCACCATTGCTGCGAGGGTGGTCGATTTGCCGGATCCGGTTGGTCCGGTGACGAGAATCAAGCCGCGAGGTTTTTCGCAAAGCGACTTTACAACCTCGGGTAATCCCAGATCTTCAAAGGCCTTGATCTCGTACGGGATGGCGCGGAAAACACAGCCCACCGCACCTCTTTGATTGAATAAGTTGGCGCGAAAACGTGAGAGCCCTTTCACGCCAAAGGAAAAGTCGAGCTCGAGATTTTCTTCGAACCGGTGCTTCTGCGCGTCAGTGAGAACGGAGTAAGCGAGTTGCTTGGTGTCCGCAGCCGTCATCAGGCGATAACCATCGAGCGGCCGCAAATGTCCATCGACACGGACCTGCGGTGCCGAGCCAGTAGTAATGTGCAGGTCAGAGCCGCCGAGCTCGGAGAGCTTTCTGAGGAGCTCCGAGAGTGATAGTTGTGTGGCGGTATCAGTTAAAGACATCGAGGAACGCTCCTGAGGCGATGAAGGGTTTTGAAAATCGATAGCAGCGAAACTTCTGCTGTTGTCCTATTTGTTTGCTGGTGCAACGACCGGATTGGCCTTAACCGCGAACGACGAAATGAACTTCTCGCCCTCGGCGGCCAGCTTGCTTGAAAACTCTACCGGCGTGTTAAGTGTTAAGCTGTAGATCTTCCCATCAACTTCCGCGAAATAGAAGTTCCAGGCCTTCTCCGGGGAACGACCATCGCTGGGAGTTTGAGCAATTACCACGAACACGTGCGCGCCGTTAAGCTGACGCTCGTAGTCGTTTATTACCCAACCACCAGAATTGATCATCTTGTCGATGGCGATACGTCGCAAGTCTGAGAACGAAACGCCGGAGAGCATCGTGCGTTGTTCTCGTTGCGTCAGGTAAGCCGGATTCGGACGACTGCGGGCTACAACTGCGAGTGTTCCCTGACCGGGTATAGTCGCACTACCTTCAGTACGAAACTTGAGTTCACTGCCATTCGCGAGCGATGCGCTGTTCCAGCCGGCGGGCAGCTTGGGAAGCGATAGAAGAGCTTCGGGCTTGGTTGAATTTGCGAGCACCGGACCAAGTGGTGAACTGCGATGCGCGAGGGCAGCAGCGTGGCGCAAACGCACGCGAGCGCGGTGGCGTCGCCACCAGGCACGTGAATGACGTCGATAATGGCGCTGTCCCTGGGAGGCGGAGCTTTGCCGGAGACCGTGTGCCGTAGAGCTTGCGAAGGGGAGCATGACTACGACTGAAACCAACATAATTAACGACAGAGTGATTGTGCGCAACATAGGTTCCTCTTTCCGTTAAGCCACTGTTTCGCGGACTACTTCCTCGAGAGTGGTTAATCCAGCGCGAACTTTGTGTAATCCGGATTCGCGCAATGTGATCATGCCGTCTTCAATCGCTTTCTTTCGCAACTCCAGCGATGAGGCGCCGATCAGGATAAGTTCGCGGATGTCATCGTTGACTTCCATGACTTCGTAAAGACCAATTCGTCCTTTGTAACCAGTGTTGTTACAAGTCGAACAGCCCTTCCCTTTATAAGTTTTGAGCGCCTTGGCTTCGTCGGCACTAAAGCCAACTTCCATCAACGCTTCCGGAGGCATTGGGGCTTCGCGTTTGCAGTCTTTGCACACGCGACGAATCAGTCGCTGAGCCTGAATCAGGTTCACGCTGGTGGCCACGAGGAATGGCTCGATGCCCATGTTCATTAGGCGGGAAATCGTGGAGGGAGCATCGTTAGTATGGAGGGTGGAGAGGACAAGGTGGCCGGTTAAGGCGGCCTTGATTGCAATCTCGGCGGTTTCAAAGTCGCGTATTTCACCGACGAGAATGATGTTGGGATCCTGGCGGAGAAAGGCGCGTAAGGCTGCTGCAAAGTTCAAGCCAATTTGCTCTTTCATTTGGACCTGGTTGATTCCCATGAGGTTAAACTCAACCGGATCCTCGGCCGTCATGATATTTGTCTGAACGGTATTGAGTGACTGGAGCGCAGAATAGAGAGTGTTTGTTTTTCCGCTTCCCGTCGGCCCCGTTACCAGAACCATGCCGTAAGGCTTCGAAATGTTTCGCTGAAACTTGACCAGCGATTCAGGCTCGAAACCAAGCTTGGTCATATCGAGCATGAGGTTCTCTTTGTCTAACAAACGAAGCACAACCTTCTCACCAAACAGAGTCGGCAAGGTCGATACACGAAAGTCCAACTCGCGTGAGCGCGCGTCAACTTTGACCTTAATCTTGATTCGTCCGTCCTGCGGCAACCGCTTTTCGGAGATATCGAGCTTGGACATGATCTTGACGCGTGAAATCAAAGCGTCGCGCATTTTGAGAGGTGGCCGCATGACATCGTACAAAACGCCGTCAATGCGGAAACGAATGCGGAGTTCTTTCTCGTAGGGTTCGACGTGGATGTCTGAAGCACCGCGCCGGAGGGCGTCTACCAGAAGCACGTTTACCAGTCGAACAACTGGCGCGTCTTCACTAATGCGTGAGAGGGTGGAGAGGTCAATTTCTTCGTTATCTTCAACTACCTCGACGTCTTCGGCCCGGTCAACGTCGAAATCGATCGTATCCAAGGAAACCAGGTCGGCATGCGTGATGCCGCCATTCATGTTCTTGGTAACAGCCGCCTCAAAAACCACTTCATCGGCGCCCATTGTGGACAACTCAATCTCCTTGGAAGTCCCGTAATACTTGGAGATTGCTTGCTGAATGCTCGCCTCGGCAACGACTACCGGTTCGACGTTAAGTCCAGTCATGAACTTCACGTCGTCCATGGCAAAGACGTTTGTTGGGTCGACCATTGCCAACGTTAAGCTGGCGCCAACTCGGGAAAGAGGAAGAACAGAATACTTTTGAGCTACTTCCTGAGGGATGAGGTGAAGAACTTGAGAATCGATCTGGAAGAGTTCCAGATTCACGGAAGGGATGCCGTACTGTCGTGAGAGGACGGCGGTAATCATGTCGTCGGAGACCAGCCCCAACTTTACAAGGTTGAACCCCAGCCGACCACCGTGCTCGCGCTGATAGTCCAGCGCTTCACGGAGGTGTTGCGGGCTGATGAGATTCTCCCGAACGAGAATTTCGCCTAATTTGGCCGACATTTGTACCCCAGTGTTGAAAAGGCTAAAAGAAGATCCACAAGATGGGCCTGCGATTCGCGAGTAAAAGATTATGCAGACTGGAAGTTAGGACACAGCGGAACGGTGCTAAACACCGTTGGGCAAGCATAGTACAAGTTGATCGGCGACACTGTCAAGGCCAATTTTTCTAAGGAAACCGAGAAATTGTGCGTGATGAGCCATCGGGCCAGCTCAAGCTCCCCGGTGTACGGAGGCTTAGGTCAAATTGGAAGAATCGTAACTAGAGTTTGGCCGACTGCGGGTTGGATTTCTTGATTAGTCGATAGCTGAAAGGCACCGCGTCGACTACTTTGTCGCCGCGGTGCCTTTTGTAATTGGTAGGTTGCTTACGGCTTTCGGGCTCGCCGGGTTGGCGTTGCCATTTTCTCAGGTTTGACGTTCGCCTGGTCCTTCAAAGCGTCGAGGATCGCTTTTGCGTCAGCTTTCAGCGGGTCTGTATCGGGGGCTTTTTCGACAAATTTTGCCAGGTAGTTAGCGGCTTCCTGATACTTCGCCTTGTCAGTGTTGATAGCGCCAATATTGAAAAGCGCTTGTCCGGAGCGGAGCAACGCGTTGAGATCGTCTGGGTTGCTCTCAAGAATCTTCTGATAGGCCACGAGGGCGCGATCAAAGCTGTTGGAGTCGAAAAGCATTTGAGCCAAATCGTGTTCGCCCTTCAACTTCTTTACCGGATCCGTTTCGGCTGCCATGTACTCGTCATAAGCCGCGATGCCCTGGTCGACTTGGCTTTGATCCACCTTGACCACGAAAAAGCGTGTAGCCTCCGCTCTGGCCACCAGAGCAAAATACAAATTCACTTTCGCACTATTGGCCTCGGCCGGATCGGTGGGGGTGGGCATTGCTTTTAACAGTGCGACTGCCTTGGCGCCCGACTGGCTCGCAGCGGTCCAGTCTTTCTTGGCCGCTTCCATGCCGGTGTTCTTTTCTGCGTCATCCGTGGCTTTCACCGCGAGGTTATAGCGATCGACGGCGCGAGCATTCAGCGCCATGGTTTTGTTGGTTAGCAAGGCAGGTGCGCCAGGATGTTCCGGGTCAGCTTGCAGACCCTCATCAAAGCGGGCGATCGCTTCGTCGTAGTTTTTTGCTTTCAGCGCATCATTGCCGGCCTTAAACATCCTGCCAACGATTTCATTCGAGTTTTTGGCCTTTTCGTTACTAGCCGCTATCTCCTCGTTCTTCTTGAGGAGCTCGGCCCTTTTGGCTTTGTCGTCGGCGCTCTCCTTGGCGCCGCCGCCGCCGCCAGTGGAAGGAGTTTTGTTGGTTGCCAACGCTCTTGCTTCTTCCATGGTGAGACGCTTGCCATCACCGGGCATAACCAGCTCAAGAGGATAATCAACATCTCGACCGGCCTTTACACCGGGCAAATAAGAAGGCTGCGCGCCCGGCATGCTGGCAGCGATTACGTATTCCCCAGCGTAGAACATTCCGGCAAATACAAACTCTCCTTTCTTATTGGTCTTTATCTCGTACTTGCCGGTCATGTCCACGCGAAACACGTCGATCTGGGCGCCGGCAGCTGGAACGACGGTGCCGTCAGCCTGTTTGAGAGTCACGTGCCCGCGCAACTCGCCGACCTGTGCAGAGGCCGCGATGCTGGCCAATGCAACTAGCGTCACGCTGGCGAGCAAAGGCAAAAAGTATCTACGAAACATCTAATATTCCTCCAGAAGGATGTACCCGGTGAATTGGTAAAACGGGAGAGTGCATAAGATGCTCAGGCCCCGCTACTTGGTTGTCATTAGCTACCAGGATCGACGCTAACGTTAATAAGCAAACCGCTTGCTGTCAAGCACATATCGAATCGGATCTGCGACGCCTGCGATGCGAAACGCCCGCAGCCGCAGCGCGCAAGAGTCGCACGCGCCGCAAGCGACCTCAGAATCGCGATAACAGGACCAAGTGAGGTCAAGAGGAGCCTTCAGTTTCTGACCTAATTCTACTATTTCAGACTTCTTCAGTGCGATTACTGGAGTTCGAATTTCGATTTGAGTTTCCGGCTTGGTGCCTCGGGTTATTACTTGCTGAAACGCTTCATAAAACTCCGGCCGGCAATCCGGATAACCTGAAGAATCTTCGGAGACCGCTCCAATGTAAATGGTCCGAGCGCCGATTACTTCGGCCCAACTGGTGGCAACAGATAGGAGGTGGGCGTTCCGAAAGGGCACGTAACTCGTCGGTACGCCGCCGCCTCCAAAGTTGGCGTTGGCGACTTCAATATCTTTGTCCGTCAATGATGAGCCGCCGATTTGTGCGAGATGTTCCAGGGAAACAACTAGCCTGTGAGTGACCCGATAATGGTCAGCGATCTCTTCAAATGCACGACGTTCTCTTTGTTCCGTACGCTGCCCGTAGGATACGTGAAGAAACGCCAGGCCGTCTGCCTCCTCATTGGCGAGCGCTGCGGTGACGCAAGAGTCCATTCCGCCTGAGACCAGACAGACGGCCAAGCCCGACGGAGTGTCATCGAGACTTGCCGATTCGGGAACTTGATATGCTGTCTCGTCACTTCCACCCATCAGACGCCGTGCACCTCCGGTCCCCAGATGTACTTGTGAAGTTGCAGTTGCATTCTGATGTCGAGGCCGCTGGCAGAGATCCATTCAGCCATGTTTTGAAGGTCTACCGTGTCCCAGGCGGGCGAGACGAGAACGGCTTTCGCACGATGATCTAAATGGTAACGGCCGATAACAGCGAGAGCGTACTGCCAATCTGCGAAATTCACGATTACGAACTTCACTTCATCTTTATCAGCGCGGAGTCGTTCCAGATTGGGCCAGTGGTTACGCTCTGCTTCGCCAGATGCCGGACATTTGACGTCAAGAATAACGCTGGCCCTCGGATCAAGATCTGCCGTTGAAACGAAGCCTCCCGTTTCAACGAGTACTTCATAGCCTTCTTCACACAATCGCTCAACTAACGTAAACGCCTCGCGTTGGGCCAGTGGCTCGCCGCCTGTTATTTCAACAAGTTTGCAATTGAACTTCCGCACCTGATTAATGACGTCGTCAAGCGTAAAATGCTCTCCTCCGGTAAACGTATATTCGCTGTCGCACCAAACGCAGCGCATCGGACAGCCAGTCAAGCGTACAAAAGCGCAGGGGCGTCCAGCATGTGTCGACTCCCCCTGAATCGAACGAAATATTTCTGTGACTCTTAGCATCAGCTCGTCTCTAGGTCAGGCGCATTCCGGACAATAGCCTGGGCTTGATTCTGTATCCCGCTTTAAACCCTCGGCGTCGAAAACATGCCGCTTTGCATTGGCAGCCGAATCTAGCCCACCGCTCGGGGAGTGTCAAAAGTTGTTGGATACTGCCAGGAACCGTCGGCAACTTGAAATCCTGGGGAACATCCAAGCTTCCACAGGCCCACGCCGGACCGAGCTCGACGTGGTAGCATAAAGAACTCAGGCGGTTTGATGAATCCCTCGTGAATCAAAGAACAGAGCAAATCGAGACCTTGTTTGCCGAGGGCGCTGGCCGTTTACTTAGGCGCGCTGCGGACAATCACGGGCTGACCGCGGAAACACTGATTCCGCGCGTGAAGTCTGCTGTTGCCAAATACATTTTGCGCGACGAGCCGCAGGCTAAGTCGGCAGCCGTTGAAGAGTTCATCGATAAACTTCAAGCCGACGACCTCTGTTTGATTGTTGCTTGTGAACTGGGAAACCAAAGAGCCTGGTCTGACCTGGTTGAGCGTTTTTCGGCGACGGTTCGTTCGGCCGCGCGTTCGGCAAGTTCGAACGAGGAAAGTGCCGAAGATTTGGCGCAATCCATTTGGGCTGAACTACATGGACTGCGTTTGCGCGATGACGGCAAGCCTGCCGGCAAGCTGGCCTATTACTCAGGTCGCGGTTCGCTGGCGGGATGGCTTCGAGCAGTGGTTGCGCAGCTCGCCATCGATCAACACCGAAAACAATCCAGATTGGTTCAAACCGAAGAGGACGCGGATTTTGATCGCATCATTCAGCGCGGCGAGGAGGAAACCAGTTGGTCCGGCCACGGTGCGACGCCAAATCCGGAGCTGCAGATATCTACAAAACTGACCGGCGCGCAATTGCAAAAGGCACTAGCGGAAGCAATCAAACAAATGTCTGGCGAGGATCGTTTGTTAGTAAAGCTTTACTACTTCGACGGACTTCGGTTGCGTGAGGCAGGTGCGGTTCTTGGGGTGCACGAAGCGACCGCGAGTCGCCGCCTGACACGTATTCATTCGGAGTTACGTCAGCAAGTCGAAAAAGTTCTGATTGAGCAGGAAGGCTGGACTAAGGCCGAAGCAGAACGCGCATTTTCCGAAGAAGCGTTGACCCTCGAAGCGGATATCGAGCCGTTATTGACAGGCGAAACCGTTCTAATGAAGAAAGAAAACGAAGTTGCAGGATGAACATAACATTAGCGGCGATTCATGGCTGCGGACGACGCAAGCAGCGGCACGGTTAAGCGTTCTTGAGAGGGCGCAGAAATAGCCAAATGAAACAGACTAACCACAACGAGGTCGATCTTCTGCTACGGTCGCTGGCGCGCGCGCGCGAGACGGCGGCGTGGCAGAGTTCGGCTGAGGCGGGAGATATCGAAGGCATCTCCGCCGCACACCTCGATGCGGATGAACTGAACTCCTATGCGGAAGGCGTAGCGCCCGCGGCTGCGCGCGCCCGATACATTGAGCATCTTGCCGATTGCGCGGCATGCCGCGGGATCGTAGTGGGTTTGAGTCAAGCTGCGGGCGTCGCTAATCGCCTGGAAGTTCCTGAGCAAAAGGGCGGCGCCAGTTTCTGGCAAAAACTTGGAGCGCTATTGTCACCGCCAGTTCTGCGGATCGCAGTCTCAGCATTGGTGCTGATCGCCGTAGTCGGAATCGGCTTTGTGGCGTTAAGGCAAAAGGGCGGTTCTGAATTTGTCGCGCAGAATGAGCCAAAGCCTGCGGGATTGCCCACGGCGCAAAATAACATTAAGCCGCCAGTCAATCCCACGCCCGAGTTGCAGCCAAAAACCGGTGGCGAGCTTTTCTCGGTGACGCCCAGCGAGTCGCCCGATAAGAGACAAGCTGCGGCTGGTAAGACTGCAGGTGCTGAAGAGGCTCCGCCAGCCACGATTGCGAAAGCAGTACCAAAAGATGCAGGGTCATCCGTAAACGGCGCAGACGCTCGCGAAGTACAGCCATTCGCGCGTGAACCGAAAGCGGAGGTTCCGTCAACGCCAATGTTTGATACCGAGAAATCAGCTGGGGTAGCAAAGGAACAGCCTGTCAAACGCGAGGATCGATCTCGTGATCAAGATGAGGTCCTTAGAAATGAAGGTGATGATATCCATGGGCCCAATCGCGCCAGGAATGCTCCGGCGCCCGCTGCCACTCAGCGGAGCGGCCTCACCCTGGGAAGGGGTGGACCAAGTAGCATGGAAAAAAGCAAGAAAGCGGCTGAGGCGGAAACTCGCACGGTGATGGGAAGACAATTCACGCGCGAAGGCGATGCCTGGGTTGATGTCGCGTACGACTCTTCACGCGCGACAGTTCGTTTGAGTCGCGGCTCGGATCAATTTCGGGCACTGGTTGCGGATGAGCCCGGTATTCGCACCATCGCTGAACAGCTGAATGGCGTCGTTATAGTTGTCTGGAAAGGCCGCGCCTACCGAATTCAGTAGACTAATCGGAAATCAGTCAATAGTAAATCGTGATTAGTAAATAGAGGGGCCTGCCAAAACGGGTTGCGTTTTCTATTCACAATTGACGATTTACTTCTTCAGTGAGAGTGTTACATTAAGCCGCAGCCAATCAGACATTGCGGCAACCCCGGAGAAGTTATGTACTGTCCTTCATGCGGCAACGAAAGCGCGGTCGAACTCAACTACTGCAACCGCTGCGGAGCTAATTTGGCGGTAGTCGCCGACAACTCCCCAGCGCCTATAGTCAAAGTCAAAATAGGTTTGCCCGCAGTCGTTCTGGGATTGACAGTCACCCTCGGTATTGGGCTGATCTTTAGCGGAGCGACTGAATTGGCGGCAATGCACGTCCATCCTGCGGCTATCATGGTGATGGTTGTTTTCGGCCTGGCCACATTGTTTGGGTGTAGCGCGCTGATGCTCCGGTTCTGGCTAAAGGTGCTGACTATGAACCGCGAGGCAAATCAGCCGCGTCAGATTCGTCCCGCGATGCAAATGCCGCCGTTGGCCACGCAAATGTCCGGAGCGCGACAACAGTTTCAACCTCGACTTGAACCGGTGCCGAGTGTTACCGAACACACCACGCGAACTTTCAGCTCGCCATACAGAGAAGGCTCTGATCCTGCAGCCCGATAGTATTTCAACCATGTAAGAACTTAACCAAAGAAAATTGTGAAACCGATGACTCCGAGCCCACGACGCCAAGCCGCAGTTTCAACCACATCTCGCGCAATCGCTGTTTTCATCCTGTCAGTTCTACTTTTTTCAACAGCTGCGCAAACTGGCAGGACACAAAAGAGATCGACTCGTTCGGCGCCGGCGAGTGTTCGGCAACCGCAAATCGAGCGCATCGTGCGAGAAATCGACGCGCGCAACATCGAACGAACAATTCGCAAACTCGTCTCATTTGGAACGCGAAACACGTTGTCCACGCAAAGCGATCCGAACCGGGGGATTGGCGCCGCGCGCGATTGGCTGTTTAGCGAGTTTTCCAAAGCTGCAGAAGCATCCGGCGGACGCATGACCGTCGAGAAGCAAACTTTCGAGCAAGCGAAGGCGGCGCGCGTTCCCGAACCGACAATGATCAGCAACGTCGTCGCGACGCTAAAAGGAACCCAGCCTGAATCTGCGGGCCGCACTTACATCGTGAGCGGCCACTACGACTCGATGTGTACCAGCCCGACTGACGCCACCTGCGACGCGCCCGGTGGGAACGATGACGCCTCCGGCACAGCCGCCGTTTTGGAAATGGCGCGCGTGATGGCGAAGTACGAGTTTGATGCCACGATTATCTTCATGGCAGTTGCCGGGGAAGAGCAGGGACTGTTGGGTTCTACCTACGCAGCCGAGCAGGCAAAACAAAAGAACGTCGACGTCGAAGCGATGTTCACCAACGACATCATTGGCAACTCGCTGGGCGGCAACGGTGTTCGGGACGCGCAAACTGTTCGCGTTTTCTCGGAAGGAGTGCCTTCAAATGAGAAACCTGAAGAGGCGACTGTGCGCCGCGGTGTGGGCGGTGAAAACGATTCTGCGCCGCGACAGTTGGCACGCTTCATCAAAGATGCTGGCGAGCGCTTTGTTCCGGCCATGCGTGTCATGATGGTTTACCGGCGCGATCGCTATCTGCGCGGTGGCGACCACATTCCCTTTCTCGAACGTGGCTTCGCGGCGGTCAGGTTTACCGAGCCGAATGAAAACTATCGTCACCAGCATCAGAATGTTCGGATTGAGGATGGCGTGCAATATGGCGACCTGCCTGAGTTTGACGACTTCAATTACATTGCCAACGTTGCGCGAGTAAACGCTGCTTCGCTTGCCGCACTTGCGCTGGCGCCGGCGCGTCCCAAAAATGTCGGCCTGCTGACAACGCGGCTCACTAACGACACCGATTTGAAGTGGGACGCTAATAAAGAGCCAGATCTCGCGGGGTACGAAATCGTTTGGCGTGATACCACCTCACCGGTTTGGACTGACTCGCGCGCCGTCGGAAATGTTACGACCTTCACGATGAAGGGTATGTCGAAGGACAACTATTTCTTCGGTGTGCGCGCTGTCGATAAACACGGAAACAGGTCTCCGGTCAGCTTTCCGCATCCGGTTCGCTAATACCAACGCTCTAAAATATGTTGTCCTGGTTCCGCGCTCAGGTGAAAGGCCACGGTCTGCTTCCGGCAACTCGGTTGCTTTCACGGGTTGTGCGTTACCGTATCCCTGTTGTTGTCGCGAATAAGTTGCTGCCCGGTAAGGTTGAGTGTCCTTGTTGCGGCTGGCAGGGGCGAAGGTTTTTGGATTATATCGAACTGGGATATCGCGCGCCCAATGCTGCTTGCCCGAATTGTGATAGTCATTCACGCCAGCGCGCGCTCTATCTCTGGTTGAAGAATGATTTTCAATTGGAGACTAAGAACGGCAGGGCGCTGATTTTCGCACCGGAACGCGCGCTGGCCCCGCTCTGGCAGTCGGCTCAAAATCTTCGCGCCATCAAAGTGGACATTGAAACTGCCCGCGGCATCGATCTGCGAGCCGACATTGCGCGACTCCCACTGGCCAACGAATCGGTGGATTTGATTTGGTGTCATCACGTGATCGACCAGGTGGAAGACGATCGCGCAGCGCTCCGGGAGTTGTACCGCGTATTGATCCCGGTTACCGGGGAACTATTAGTTTCAGTTGCCTTAACCGGACGAGAAACCACGCAGGAATTTGGCCGAGCAGATATGACGCTATCTGGAAGTCGCCGGCGCTATGGCAGCGATTTCGCCGAACGACTGAAGCAGGCGGGGCTCCAGGTTACACCGCGGACTTATGATTTGAGCACCGAGGAGTTGAAACGATACGGGATATATCTGGAAACCTTCTATCACTGCTCGCGAGCCCACTAAGAGTTTACGTGAGGTTTTATTCTTCAGCAGCAATTGGGTCGTAGCCGATAGGCGAAGGATCCAGGTCTTCGGCCGGGACCACAGTGAAGAGGCCGGCAATCCGGTTATAAAGGGACGTAAGACCTGACACGCGAGCGACGAATGTTGGCAGGTCGTCATCGGAAGCGACTATCGTTCTCCGCAACGCAAACAAATCACATTCCTCACCGTTTTGGCCGAGTAGCGCGGTGACTGCGCACGAGTAGCCGAGAGATTCTGAGAGTCGACTAATCGCCTGCGAACTCTTCCCATGCGGATACGAGAGTGGAAAGCTGTTGGAACCGAGGTAACTGCTCAGGGTGTTGAGAGATTCCTCCAGTTCGCCGCGTGCCTGTGCGTGAGGAATGTCCGTAAGCGATCGATGGGTGCATGTGTGCGAGCCAAACTCCATACCCTGCTTCGCCAACTCGCGAACTTCACTCCACGTCAAGTAACTATTATCGTCTTCAGGACGCCAACTGCCATTTAGGCCATTCCGATTGGCGCCTTCCTGCGTAAAGCGTTCGCCGGTCATGACGAATGCAGTCGCCGGCATTCCCTTCTTGACTAGAAGTGGCGCAACTACCGTTAGGAAGTTTCTTACGCCGTCATCAAAAGTCAGGACTGCTGCGTTTGCGGGAAGCTTAATATCTTCACGACGAGCTCTTACGAATTCGCCGAGCGAAACTATCTGGTAGTGAGCTTGCAGATAATCCAGATGTCGTATGAAGGTATCGACGCCCAAATGCAATTTGTGTGGATCGTTGCGCTCGCTTTCGTGCTGCTTTGTTACGCTGTGATAACAAAGGATCGTAACTTTTCCACGATTGAACCAGGCGACGAGCTGTGTGATACGCGTCGCGAAGAGGAGGGCAAAGAGAAGTTTTTTTGTCATGCGCCTCTTGGCGTTTAGCGGGCGGGGACGCTCAATTAGCGCAAGCGATCAATCATCAATAAAAGAAAAGCCGCAATTCCGGCAAGTGAACTGACGGCACCCAGAATCAATATTGTCTTCCGTTGAATACCTTGGGGGGCAAAGGCTACTACAGGCGGCGGCTCGCGACAAGCTGCTAAACGATAAAAGGCGTTGCATTCTTGCCAAATGCAACGCCTGTTCCCTGGATCAAGCCCCTGGGAAAATCAAAGCCAGACTCTCTTTGCCCGATTGTCCAGCGATGGCTCCAGCGTTTGACGGTTCAAACCGGCGATTGGTCTTACTTTTCGTAGCCATGTGAGTAATCAAAGTTCTACTGCGATGGCGCCCGGTTGCGGGTGCTTTTCTAAGACCTTTTTGGTCGAAGACGCGTCTAAGACTTGCGAGCATGATATTCAGATTTGCTGGGGCGAACTTCAGAAATCGCATTAAAATCAACGAAACAGGGTACTGTTGTTATGAAAAACCGAAATACTACTTTGCGGTCGGGTCGCGGCCGATTCTTACCTTACGCCGTCACATTTGTTACATCGTTTGCCCTTCTAATCAGCACATTCCTGCCTGGAGTGAACGCGCAACAAAAGACCGTCGCGCAGAACCAGACTCTTAACGACGAGCAGCGCATTCTGCACGTGCTGAATCGGCTGGGCTTTGGCGCCAGGCCAGGTGATGTCGCGCGCGTCAAAGCGATGGGTCTGAACAACTACATCAAGCAGCAACTCGAGCCCCAGAAAATTAGCGATGCTGTTGCCGATGCGAAGCTCAAGGATTTGTCGACGTTGAATATGACGACCGCTGAGCTTTATGAAAAGTTTCCGCAGCCGGGTTTGCTAATGAAGCAGCTTGAACGCCGTGGTGAGTTACCGGCCGAACTGGCTGCGGCTCGCGAGAACCGCGTGAAGGCGGGCGCGGCCCCGGCACAGCCACAAGCTGCCGGCGCTCAGATGGAAATGCCTGCTCCACGCGACGACGCAAGAGACGCAAAGAACGATGCCGCCAAGCCAAACGAGAACGCGAACCCTCAAGACAATCCAAAATATCGGCAGGCGCTTCGCGACTACTATCAGGAGCACGGTCTACAACTGCCGGCGCGCATCTCCGCTGAATTGCAGGCGTCGAGAATTCTGCGGGCAGTCTACAGCGAGCGCCAACTACAGGAAGTGATGGTGGATTTCTGGAGCAATCACTTCAACGTGTTTGCCGGCAAAGGCGCTGATCGTTGGTTGCTGGTCTCTTATGATCGCGACACGATCCGTCCCAACGCGATGGGCAAGTTTTCAGATTTGTTGCTAGCCACAGCTCAAAGCCCGGCAATGCTTTTCTATCTTGATAACTTTCAGAGCGTTAGTCCCAACGCTCAACTGGGCCAGGGCGGCGGCGGTCAACGCCGCAACCAGCAAAGACGTGGCGGACTATTCGGCGGGTTGCTGGGGCGCGATCCGGGCGGCGCTCGGCAAGCGGAAACGCAGCAACAGCCACCGGCTGCGCAACGACAGCGACGTGGCATCAATGAGAATTACGCGCGCGAGTTGATGGAGCTGCACACGTTGGGTGTCGATGGCGGCTACACTCAGAAAGACGTTCAGGAAGTTGCGCGTTGTTTCACCGGCTGGACCATCTTCGCGCCACGCGGTGGCGGCGCAGCGGCCCAGGCCATCTCGGACGGCCCGCGTGCTGACATGTTGCGCGAAAACGCCGGCAAGTTTTTCTTCAATCCGCGCGCGCACGATGATGGCGAGAAGTTGGTTTTGGGTCACAAGATTTCCGCGGTGGGCGGAATCAAAGATGGCCTGGCGGTGCTTGAAATCCTCGCGCACAGTCAGGCCACCGCGAAGTTTGTCGCTACCAAACTCGTGCGCCATTTTGTTTCGGATGAGCCGCCGCCGGCGCTTGTCGATCGCGTTGCCGCTACGTACAGCAAGAGCGATGGCGACATTCGTGAAATGCTGCGAACGATTTTCTTTTCACCGGAGTTCAATTCGCCGCAAGCTTATCGCGGCAAAATCAAGCGGCCGTTTGAACTGACGATCAGCGCAATTCGAACGCTGGGCGGGGAAACGACCGCGGGGCCACAACTCCAACAGTGGATCGCTCGCATGGGTGAACCGCTTTACGGATTCCAAACGCCTAATGGTTATTCAGACTCAGCCGAAAGTTGGGTCAACACCGGAGGCCTTTTGGAGCGTCTGAATTTCGGGCTGACACTGGCAAGCAATCGTATTCCCGGGACGCGTGTCGATCTCAAACAATTCGTGGGAAACGGCGGCGGGCAGTCGCTGAACCAGACACAGATCATGGATCGCTTTCTGGATTTGATAGTCGCCGGCGACATCACTCCGAAAACCAGGGAAGCGCTTCTGAAACAATTGAATGAACAAACCGCGCTAGTTGTTCCAGCGATGACGCCGCAAGCGGCGAGAATGAATGACGGGATGTCTGGTGAGGTTTCGGATCGGCAGGCGCCTTTGCGACAGCGTCAACAGCTGGCCCGCGCCGATGCTAACATTACTGATCCGGTAACTAAGATTGTCGGATTGATATTGGGTTCGCCGGAGTTTCAGAGACAGTAAATAGTAAATCGTGAATCGTAAATAGAAACCGCTTTCAACTATTTACGATTTACGATTCACTAATCACGAGGTGTTAATCATGAATCGAAGATTTTTTCTCAGGTCAGGGGGCGTCGCGCTCGCCAGTTTTGGTTTGCTGACGGCCACGCCGTCATTCCTTCAACGCGTTGTGCTTGGTCAGTCGCGTGAACGTCTGACCGGCGGCCGGCGCAAAACGCTCATCGCCATTTTTCAGCGCGGAGCTGTGGACGGTTTGAACATGGTCGTCCCCTACGGCGAGCGTGCCTATTACGATTTGCGGCCTTCAATCGCAGTGGCAAAGCCGCAAGCCGGGAATGCTGACGCGGTGGTTGACCTGGATGGTTTCTTTGGACTCCATCCCTCGCTCTCGCCTTTCAAGCCCTTGTGGGATTCGAAGCGGTTGGCCATAGTTCACGCAGCGGGTTCGCCTGATAACACTCGTTCGCATTTCGACGCTCAAGACTACATGGAATCGGCAACGCCCGGATTGAAAGCGACAGCTGACGGTTGGTTAAATCGTTACCTGCAAAGCAAACCCGAAGCCGATCGCAGTCCCTTCCGCGCTGTTTCCATGACGCAGCTCACACCACGGGCCATGCAGGGGAAAGCGCCGACCTTAGCGATGTCGAATCTGGCGGACTTTACCATCCGCGCCGGACAAAATTCTGCAAACGTTCAAGGCGGCTTTGAGGCAATCTACGATCAGACCGTGAACGATGTCCTCGGAGGAACAGGCAAAGAAACGTTCGAGGCGGTGAACTATCTGAAGCAGGTGAATCCGTCCCAGTACAAACCGGAAAACGGAGCACAGTATCCGCGCACGCCGTTTGGCAATTCGTTGTTACAGATCTCCCAATTAATCAAAGCTGGTGTCGGTTTGGAAGTGGCTTTCACTGACACTCCAGGTTTGAATTGGGACACACACGTCAATGAAGGAAACGGTCGCGGACAGCTAGGCAATCTGCTGCAACAATTCAGCAACGCCATCGCTGCTCTCTACACTGACCTGAGCCGGCGCATGGACGATGTCCTGATCCTAACGATGTCAGAATTTGGTCGCACCGCCAGGGAAAACGGCAATCGCGGCACGGACCATGGACATGCGAACGCGATGTTTGTGTTGGGCAACTCGGTCCGCGGCGGAAAAGTCTATGGGCAATGGCCGGGACTCAAGAGTGAACAACTTAACGAAGGTCGCGACCTGGCCTTGACTACGGATTTCCGCGATGTGTTTGGTGAAACGGCGCAAAGCCATTTGGGCACTACGAACCTGAACCAGGTGTTCCCCGGCTACGCGTCCAGCGCAGCGAAGTTCAAAGGGTTCCTCGGTTAGATCCACTGCGGCTCCACCGCGCCGCTGAGGATTGACGCATGATCCAGAGGTTGCGCCTCCGGCTACCTTCTACGCGCATCTCCGATGCGCAATGCAGAATTAGCTCAGGCTACCTTCTAAACGCATTCAGAATCACCAACGCAACCTGCCAAAGCGGTTGATGAAATAAAGCATCATCACCGCAATCAACGAAACAATTACCGCCAGCGTGAAGGCTTCGTTGTCGCGGCCCGCCTGGACCGCGTCGTAAATCGCGACTGAAGCAGTTTGAGTTTTGCCGGGAATGTTACCGGCAATCATGATGGTTACGCCGAAGTCGCCTAACGCGCGGGCGAAGGCGAGTGCGGTGGCGGCAAGTACTCCACGCGACGCGAGGGGCAACGTAACGCGGAAGAAGATCATTCGACTGCCGAGACCCAGGGTGCGTGCGGCAGCTTCAAGTTCAGTGTCGACACCTTCGAAAGCAGCGCGAAGACTTTTTGTTACCAGTGGCAGCGCATGAATCGTAGCAGCAATAATCGCAGCGCCTACCGTGAACGTGAGTCGAATGCCCAGGCGACGATACAGGAATCCACCAAAAGACGATCGCGTGCCGAGCAAGACCAGCAGGTAATAACCGAGGACGGTTGGCGGCAAGACCAGCGGTAACGTGATGAGAGAGTCGATCAAGTTTCGTCCGGGAAACCGCTTGCGCGCGAGCAGCCAGGCGAGTGCTGAACCCGCAATCAGCGCAATCAGTGTCGCAGCGGCCGCCACCGCGAAAGACAACTTGATCGGAAACCAATCGATGTTCGCAAAATCCATTTAGCTATTTTCGATCTTAGTTGAACGTCGTATCGTAAGTCCGTCAGTCCGGGCGCATCGGAGATGCGCGACGAAGGTAGCCAGAGGTGCAACCTCTGGATCACGCGTTAATTCGAAAATCATTATCGATTTCCGTTACCCGACGTTCCACGTCTGACTACCTTCTCATCGTGGCGTTGCCGCGAAACTAATTTCGACCTTCTTAGTTTGCAGCGGGCATGTTAACGCACAGCATGTATTTCAGCGCATCTGAATCATGAGACGGAGACAAGGGGCTTCGGAGTAAGTAAACAAACAGCGTCTGGTTAACACGTCAGCTTGCGGTTACAATCCCGCTGCTCTATTAGGCCTTCTCGAAATGATCCCAGTCCAGGGTTAACGCGATGATTGATCTCAGTGTTCCGGTTGAACTCGAAGCCGTGCAGGCGCGCACCACTGCCTTCATGGAAGAGTTTGCTTATCCGAACGAAAGCAAACTGGTTGAAGACGAAGGCCTGCCTGCGGATCTCGAAGCCGACTTGCAGGCTCGGGTTAAGGCTTTAGGACTTTGGGCGCCGAACCTGCCGCAGCAATGGGGTGGCATGGGGATCGGGTACATCGGTCAGGCGCTGATGAATGAGATTATTGGCAGATCAGTTTTTGCGCCCCGACTCTTTGGCAACGCTGCCCCGGACGCCGGAAACGCGGAGTTGTTGTTGGTCGCGGCGACCGACGAACAGAAGGAAAAATATTTGCGCCCGCTGGCAGCCGGCCAAGTGCGTTCCTGTTTTGCGATGACGGAGCCGGAAGTTGCCGGATCGGATCCGACTGGATTGCAAACCACCGCCGTACGAGATGGAGATCAGTGGGTGATCAACGGACACAAGTGGTTTACGAGCGGCGCAATCGGTTCCGCGTTCGCCATAGTGATGGCGGTGACCGACCCGTATGCAGCGTCGCACGCGCGCGCCAGCATGATCGTGGCGCCTACGGATACGCCTGGCTTCAACATCATTCGCGCCGTGCCGGTAATGGGCTCAGGCGGAGTTGGTGGTCACTGTGAGATTCGCTTCGAAGACTGTCGTGTCCCAGCGGAAAACTTGCTTGGCGAGTTAGGCGCTGGATTCAAGCTGGCCCAGGCGCGTTTGGGTCCCGGCAGAATTCAGCACTGCATGAGATGGATTGGGGCTGCGCAGCGTAGTTTTGAAATGATGTGCAGTTACGCGCTCAAGCGGCAGTCGTTTGGCGAGCCGCTCGCGAAAAAAGGGACCGTGCAAAGTTGGATTGCTGACTCGGCTGCCGAGATCAATGCTGCCCGTTTGATGACGCTAAATGCTGCGTGGAAACTCGATCGCGGCGACGATGCGCGTATCGAGATTTCGCTAATTAAGTTTTTCGGGGCCAGGGTTTTGCATGATGTGATCGATCGAGCCATACAAGTCCACGGTGCGTTGGGCTACTCTAAAGACACGCCACTCGAAATGTTTTACCGCGACGCCCGCGCTGCGAGAATTTACGATGGACCAGACGAAGTCCACCGCCAAGTGGCGGCGCAGCGGATACTTAAGAATTTCGAGCGCGAGAGCTAGGCGCAACCTCCTCACTGGGATCGCGGGCGTCCCGCCCGCAATGAGCGCGCCGCGCGAAAATGTATTTATTCTGAAAGCTTGCTGCGGCGTGTTGCGGGTGGGACGCCCGCGCTCCCAGTGAACGAGGTTGACTCTAATGACGAGAGACACAGCAGCGGTCAGGGCTGGGGAAGAGTTGAATCTCGCAGCACTGGATAGCTATCTGCGCGAACAACTGGCCGCGCGATCCATCGAGCTTGATCCGTCCGCGGCGATCGAGGTCAATCAGTTTCCGGGCGGGCATTCGAATCTCACCTACTCAATACGCTACGCCGATCATGAGTTTGTTCTTCGTCGTCCCCCGGTTGGCCCGGTAGCACCGACCGCGCATGATATCCCGCGTGAATACAAGCTGCTTGCCGTTATCAATCCGCACTTTCCACTTGCTCCTCGACCGGTACTTCTTTGCGAGGACAGTTCCATAATTGGTGTGCCTTTTTATTTGATGGAGCGGCGCCGCGGGCTCATTGTGAGGTTCAAGGTTCCAGCCCAGATTGGCGAAAATCTTGACTTGCACCGGCGGCTAAGCGAGACCGTGGTCGATACGCTCGTTGCGCTTCACGCGGTAGAGATTCAGACTACGGGCATCGCGCAAATCGGTAAGCCTGCTGGTTTTGTTACTCGCCAGGTACGCGGTTGGGCCGATCGCTGGTCGCGTTCGAAAACTGGCGAACTAACCGAAATGGATCAGGTCGTCAACTGGTTGCTGGAGCGAGTTCCTGCAGACACCGGGGAAGGCGCTACGATTGTTCACAACGACTTCAAACTCGACAACATCATGCTCGACGAGGACGATCCTTCGCGCGTTGTAGCCGTGCTTGATTGGGAGATGTGTACCGTTGGCGATCCGCTCGTCGATGTCGGTCTGTTTCTTGCTTACTGGACGATGAAGGGAGCCGAGGATCAGGCTGACCAAAATAGTTCATTACGCGCCGTTACGAATGGCCCCGGATGGCTGACGCGCAGCGAGATCATCGCGCGATACGAATCGAGAACTGGTCGCGATCTTTCCGACATCGTGTTTTATGAAACCTTCGCGCGCTTCAAGGTCGCGGTAGTGATTCAGCAAATCTACTTTCGCTATGTGCAGGGGCAAACACGCGATGAGCGCTTTCGTAACTTTGGTGCGCTGGTGCTGGAGCTGAGTCGCGAGGCTCTGGAGCTTGCTGAGCTTTCAGGGATCTAATGTTGAAAGAGCGGGGGCGAGCCCCCTTCCTGACCCAGAGATGAATCGGACTTGAGTGGGTGTCCTGGACGGAGAGACTTTCAAGGCTGGAACTGCCAAGACGATGATAATCTCTCAGGTCAGGAAGGTAGGCTTGCCCTCGCTCTCTGTTCGAAAAAAGATGGCCTTTGTTCCAGATATCCTTCGCTTTGAATCGCTGTCCTCGACCAATGCCGAAGCCGCGCGCCGCGCCGGTGAAGGCGCTGCGGAAGGTCTCTGCATTGTTGCCCGTGAACAGACTGCGGGTCGCGGTCGACTCCTGCGCCACTGGGTTTCGCCAAAGGACGCCGGACTTTATTTCAGCATTATTCTTCGTCCCCAGTTTGAACAGAACGCTTGGCCATTGCTTACCCTGATGAGCGCGGTCGCAGTGAGTGACGCCTTGAGGGAAGCTTGTGCGCTGGAGACGGACATCAAGTGGCCCAACGATATTCTCGCCAATGAGAAGAAACTGTGCGGCATACTCGCGGAAACTGTTGACACGTCTGTCGGTCCAGCGGTCGTTGTAGGCATCGGAATTAATTTGACAGAGCATTCTTTTCCCGAAGAACTCGCATTGACGGCGACATCGGTTGAAGCTGCAACTGGTCGCCGCCACGAATTGGAAATCCTGCTCGGCGCACTGACCGCGGCTTTAGGAAAGCACTATGAAAGTCTAAACAACCCTGGCGGACCTGAAGCAATCATTCGCGAGTGGTGCGCGCGTTCGTCCTATTGCGAAGGCAAATTCGTGCGCGTTGTAGAAACCAGCGAAACGTTTACCGGTACAACCCGTGGACTTGTATCCGATGGTGCGTTGCGTGTAGAAACGGACGGCGGCGAAATAAGAATTGTGCGAGCTGGTGATGTAAGTTCGCTTCGTCCTGCCGTGTCTTTATGAAGTTATTTCAGCTACGAATTGAGATATACGGGTGACTGCAAGTAAGAGAATTGTGTTGACCACGTTCGGTTCGTTTGGCGATATCCATCCCTACATGGCGATCGCGGCGGAGTTGCGAGAGCGTGGACACCAGCCGGTGATTGCAACGAGTGAACTCTATCGCGAGAAGATGCAACTTGGAGGCTTCGACTTTGTTCCAGTGAGACCGCACATTCCACCGCCGCAGGAACAAGACCCAGCGATGATGGAAAAAGTCATGAACCCGAGGTCAGGCAGCGGCTACATCATCAACGAAATGCTCATGCCTTACTTGCGCGAAGGCTACGAGGATCTGCTGCGGGTAGTTGACGGTGCTGACTTATTACTGACTCATCCGATTTCCTTTGCTGGTCCGCTGGTTGCGCAGAAAACGGGAATCCCCTGGGTTTCGAGCGTGCTGGCGCCAGTCTCGTTTATGTCGGCTTACGATCCACCGGTGCCGCCTTTCTGGCCCTGGATGATGCACGTGCAGTTGCTAGGTCCACGCTTTGTCGCGGCGTTTTTCAAGCAAGTCAAAAAGTACTATCACAACAAAGACTACGAGAAGTTTCGTGAGGAACTTGGCCTGCCGGATCGCGGCGGCCCGGTCTTTGAGGGTCAGCATTCGCCGACCCGTATATTGGCGCTGTTTTCGTCGCTGTTTGCGCAGCCGCAACCGGATTGGCCGCCGCAAGCGCGCGTTACGGGTTTTGCTTTCTACGACGGCCGCAACGAACTCGCGATGCTGCCGGAGTTAACCAGATTCCTTGATGCCGGACCGTCGCCGCTAGTTTTTACCCTCGGCTCTTCGGCGGTGTGGGTCGCTCGCGACTTCTATCGTGAAAGCATTGCCGCTGCAAAACTGCTGGGACGCCGCGCCATACTATTGATCGGTGACGAGCGCAATCAGCTCGAAGAATCATTGCCCCCCGAAATAATCGCCGTTAACTACGCGCCTTTTGAAGCGCTGCTGCCACGTGCGTGCGCGATGGTCCATCACGGCGGAGTCGGAACCACTGCCCAGGGATTGCGAGCAGGAATTCCGACGTTGATCGTTCCGTTCGCTTTTGACGAGCCCGATAACGCCGCGCATGCGGCTCGTCTCGGTGGCAGCCGAACTTTGCCGCGCGCAAACTACAACGCCGCCCGCGTGGCAAGAGAACTCGACATTCTCTTGACAAAGCCTGAACATACAAGCAAAGCACAGGAGGCGGGCGAGCTCTTGAGACGAGAAAATGGAGCGGCAGTCGCCGGCGATCTAGTTGAACAAGTATTACAAGGCAATGATAGTGTGATGGCTTCAGCCCGCGAGGAACCCGTTTATGCTGCTTGTGATTGATGCCGGTAACACAAACACGTCGCTGGGTGTTTTCGAGGGTGCGGAGCTTGTGGCGCACTGGCGGCTGACCACCGCGCGCGCACGGACGGTTGACGAGTATGGCGTGCACGCTCGCAATCTATTTGCCCTGGCAGGCATCGATTTCAAAACTATCGACGCAATCGCGATTGCCTCGGTGGTGCCGCCATTAAACTACACGTTAAAGACAATGGCGGAGAGTTACTTTCAGCTAACGCCGCTCTTCATAGATCACACTACCGCCACCGGCTTAAATATACTTTATGAACCGGCGTCTGACGTCGGGGCTGATCGGATTGTGGATGCGGTCGCGGCAGTTGAGAAGTATGGAGCGCCCTGTATCGTTGTTGATTTCGGAACTGCCACCACCTTCAACGCGATCAATCAACAGGGTGAATATATGGGTGGTGTAATTACTCCAGGCATCATGATTTCAACCGATGCACTTTTTGAGCGCACGGCTAAGCTCCCGCGCGTAGACATCCGGCGGCCGCAAAAAGTTATCGGGTCATCGACGATCACAGCGATGCAGTCGGGGCTCTACCACGGTTTCGTCGGTCTGGTTGATGGCGTTTTGCGAAAGATGATCGATGAACTCGGCGGAACCCCGCGCGTAATTGCCACTGGCGGCCTGGCGCCGCTGATCGCCACCGGATCCGAATTCATCGAATTGGTTGATGACACGCTTACGCTCGAGGGGCTCAGATTAGTGTACGAACGTACAAGCAACCCAAAGTCCAAGGTCCAAAGTCTTGATTGAGACTCAAGCAGTTCAGAGTTCAAGCTTCAGCTTGCGGCTCTCAAAGCAACAACCCAAAGGTTGAACTCAACTGCTTGAATGATTTGGACGTCAGCCATTGGCACATTCTTCATTGAACCAATTCAATTACTTCACTGAAATCGAAGACGCATTTATCCGACGTCGCGCTAAGCATCTGTTGTTAAGTCCGATGGACTGGGCGCTGATTGAGAGTTGGAAAGAGATGCAGGTGCCGCTGCATGTTGCGTTGCGCGCGATTGAAAAGGCTTTTGATTCGTGGGAGTCCAAGCCGCGCAAGCGATCGATTAAAAGTCTGCTCTATTGTCAGGAAGAAGTTGAAGCCCAATTCGCGGAATGGCGTGAAGCGCGCGTAGGCGCCGCGGATGAGACGTCAACGGACGCTAGCGGAATCGAACCAGCGAAAAAGGAAGTAATGCCTTTTTCCCGAACCGCAATCCTCGAACATCTGCAGCGCGGTCGCGACCGTCTTTTAGAAATCTGCGCGGCGCGAAAGAAAGCCCAGGCCGACGACTTCACGGACACGCTTGAAAGAGCGGCAGCTTTGCTGTCTGCAGTTGAAGAAGACTTCGCCGCGAGTACTGCGCCTGACGCGCAGAAACTGGAGCAGTCGCTTTCGGGTCTGGAAAGAATGATAAGTGATGCCATTTGCGCCGTTGCAGGCTCCGAACAAATCGCTACAATCGAGGGCGAAGTGAAAGAACAGTTGCGGCCCTATCGGAAACACATGGAGCCGGCGGCCTATAAAACTACGTTTGCCAATCTTAAGTTGAAGCGACTTCGGGAGCAGTTTGGCATTCCGCGGCTCAGTTTGTTTTATCTCTAAACACCCCAAAGGAGATCACTCATGGCTGAAATGACCATCAAACGCTTTAGTGTTTTTTCGGTAGCCAAGATTCAAGGACTGCTGGCTTTCGTAATCGGATTGCTGATTGGAGTCATCTACGGACTCTTCTTTATGATCTTCGGCGCCGCAATTTCGAGTTTGGCGCCGCATGGGGATAGCCAGGCTATGGGAGGCGCCGGCGCAATCGTAATCGGAATCATAATTATGATCGCGGTGCCTATCTTCTACGGAATCATCGGTTTTATTGGCGGCATGATCGGGGCCTTGGTTTACAACGCGGCCGCCGGCATTGTTGGCGGCATAAGGTTTGAGCTCGACAGTAGTGGTCCAGCTTACGTTCCGCCGCCGCAACAATGGGGCGCTGCGTAGGGCAATTGCCCGCAGTTGAACTCTACACCGCGAATCTGAAAATTAACCTGGTCATCCCATCGTCAAAGTAACGAATACGCGCTTCTATTTGCGGATCGAATTTGTCTCGTGAGCGAAATCATGCAACCAATCGACAGGGAAGTAGAAGAAAAGATCTTCGAAGTGGAGATTGAGCGACTATTGCCAGGCGGCGTCGGTCTGGCTCATGCAGAAGGCTTAACGTTGTTCGTTTCGCTGGCAGCTCCTGGCGACTCGTTGCGTGTGAAGGTCGAGCGCGTTCAGGGAGCAGTTGCTTTCGCCACGATCGTTGAGATTCTAAAACCTTCGGTTGTGCGTGTTGAACCACCTTGCCCTTACTTCGGCCGCTGTGGCGGCTGCGACTTTCAACAATTGACTTACGAAGCGCAACTGCAGGCGAAGGTGGAAATGATCCGCGACTGTTTGCATCGGATCGCGAAGCTGGAATTGCCCGCTGAAATTCACATAACACCTTCACCTAACGATTGGCGCTACCGCGCTCGCGCCAGTTGGCAAGTTGATCCGCAGGAGAAACTGGTCGGCTACTTTGAAAGAGGATCCAACCGCGTCTGTGATGTTGAGTACTGCGCAGTACTTGCTCCGCAGCTTGAGGATACGCTTGAAAAAGTACGCAAGGATGTCGCAGAAAAGAACATCAGACAGCTAAGACATATCGATGTGGTAGTTGGTGCTGAAGGTGTTTCCGTCGCTCCGTCTATCGCCGGCTTCAGCCCTCGAACTGTCACGCGGCGCATCGGCGCCGAAACCTACTCCTTCAGCGCCGACAATTTTTTCCAGGTCAATCATGAATTGCTTGAGCCCTTGGTCGCTGCGGCTTTGGGCGACGCGAAGGGGCAGCTGGCAATTGATCTCTATTGCGGAGCAGGACTGTTCACGCTGCCCCTGGCGCGGCGCTTTGCGCGAGTAACTGGAGTTGAAGCGCATCCGCGGGCGGTAGAGTTTGCCCGGCGCAACGTCGAGCACGCCAAACTTGAGAACGTGGAGATTGCGAACCTCGGCGTTGCCGATTGGGTGAAACACGCTCTTTCATTTGAGGTGCTCGATTTTCTGCTGCTCGATCCGCCGCGCGTTGGTTGCGAGAATGCGGTGATCTCGGGAATCCTTGCGCTGCGACCACGCCGCATCGCTTACGTGTCTTGCGATCCGGCGACGCTTGCTCGCGATCTGAAAAAACTGATCGCCGATGGTTATGTGCTTGATTCGGTCGTCGCGTTTGATATGTTTCCGCAAACTCACCATGTCGAAATAGTTGCGCAACTCGGCCTGGCATAGAAATTCGATCCGGCATTTTTGCGAAACCCTGACACCTAACTCTTCAAGGTGATACGACTCTCCACAAGAACCTGCGAGTAAAACAACACTAAACGCGACCTCCCATTCGCGTTTTAGACCCTCTCCTAAAACCCAACGCAAAAGATTAAAAGATCGGCGTTACGTTCTGGCGGGAAAAGTCACACACCAGTGTAACGATGAGAAGTTCGTCGGTTCCCCTAATTTTCGGGCAGTCTCGGAGGGAACAGTCGGCATCGTCAAAGATCTGAGATCGTTAAGAACTGCTGCTACGTAAGCGTAAGCCACTACCGGCGTGAAAGGCGCCATTGGAGGCGTGGCGCCTAAGTCACGTCTATCAAAACAGGTATCTCCTCATGTTCCCACAAAACAGAAATCTCTTTCTCCTCATGGTTCTTGCCTTCCTTCTTCTTGCTGCGAGTCTCGTTCCTACCAGGCAGATTGCAGCGACCTGGAAGGCGGGGCAAAACCCTGCCGCTGATAACTGCGCAAACGTTATGACCGAAAAGATTTCCTGCGAGTCGAAGGGAGGGTACAGCTATACCTTCACGGTCACGAACAATTCTGGTGGTGACGTGCAACAGATATTGTTGACTCCGCCAAGCGGCAGCGCTCTCACGCTCAGTCAGCAGGTTTTCAATCTTTCCCCAGCTTTGCACAACACGCAATCGACAACGCTGACGGTGAACATAGGAAACGTTTCGCCGGGAACCAAGGTCTGCTTCTTCGTCACCCTGATGTCGAACGAAAGGCCTTGCTGCACGATCAAAGTATGTCCCGACTTGCCTAATTGCTGTGCTACCACAAGCGTTGCCAGCATCAGGTGCGGTGCGAACGGTTCGTACACTCTCGTATTGTCGATTGTTAATACGACCTCAAACCCCATCCAGAATATTTATCTGAGTGCACCGGCTGGCGTGACTATGACCCCGAGCTACTTTGCGGTCTCGCTGGCAGCGGGCGCTACATTTCAAACTCCACCGATTACGATCACCGGCGCACACCCCGGACAGCTTTGTATCCATATCACTCTGCACACCGCAGATATGAAGGAGTGTTGCTCAGTTGACCAGTGCATCAGGTTGCCAGATTGCGACATTGCGCAAACCTGCGCGAACGGAATTTGTTGCGCTCGCGCTCCGGTCTACGAACACTCGACCTTCACCGGCCAGAAAATAGCGGCAGCCACGAGTTGGAATCAAAAACCAACAGATGCGGCATTGACCGTGTTTGACTTGAGTGGGGCTAATTCATTCAATCTTGGTACGAGCGGCACGCCGAACAACGCGCCACCGGTGTATAACGGTCCCGCCAGTAGCAAGTGGACAATGGAAAATTTTGGTTCAATCTTCGGTGTTGCCATAGACCATTTAGGCAATATCTACGTGACTGCGAGTTCAGCTTATTCCAACGACTCGTTTCCGCAGGGTCCGGGCCGGATTTACAAGATCATGAACGGGACGGGGGCGATCACAAATTTCAATTTCGTCCCACTCCCCAATTCAAGTGCCGCGCCTGCGCTAGGCAACATCTCGTTTGACTGCGCGCGGAAACAGTTTTTTGTGACCGACGAAGAGGATGGCAAGATTTACCGCCTTGATATGAACGGAACCGTCGTCGGCACTTACGATCACGGTACACCGGACAATGGCGCCGCCGGTTTTGCACCTTTGGGAGAGAGGCTGTGGGCGGTGAAGGTGTTTGATAATCGCATTTATTACAGCGTCTGGAAAGAGGACTGCGGCCGCAAGGATCCAAATGCGAACAATGAGATCTGGTCCGTGGGACTTACTCTGACAGGTAACTTTGACCCGAGCGACGTGCGGAAAGAGATAACCGTACCTGATCTCGCAGGCGCAACTTTTTCCCACCCGGTCGCAGACATTTCCTTTTCGCGAGACGGAAAAATGCTGCTGTCCGAACGCACCATGATCTCGGATACAGCTCCCAGCGCTCATGAGTCGCGAGTTCTGGAGTATGCGTGTACACCTTCGGGTTGGGCGTTGACCTCTGCATTCACTGGTTCTCCGTATAAATACAACGTCGGTGTGGGTGCTTTTGGCGGAGCATGCACGGTGCCGACCGCCACCAAACCTTCGAACGCGGCTGGCGGAAACGATTACGACTACGATGTTGCGGCCACGTTCAAAGTTTGGGCAACTGGTGATGCGTTACAATTCAATCCCAAATTCATCTATGGTTTGCAGGGCTTTCCACTGACCGGCGGTACCGTGACCAATAGCGCCCTCATCGATCTGGATGGCATCATCGATGGCTCGGTAAACGTTAAGACGCAGATAGGTGATGTCGCGATATCCTGTCCCCCCGGAGAATCAGTTTATTGAAGGCTGACTCAGCGCAGATCACAACCGCTCGACTCATAAGGGCAAAACTGGAGTTCTGTCACATCAGGACTCCAGTTTTGTTGTTATCCCTTGGTGGGTCTTGCATTTGATATGCTCCCGTAGTCTTGGTAACGCAAACTGTTAGTTTGCGCGTTTGTTGAATGCCGCTGATCCATCGCAAAGTAACAGCTTGCGTTACAAATTAGAGCGCCACTCGGATCTCAATTCGCTTGACTATGTAGTGACATTTGATATGTTCCTTTTGACTCGTTAGCTCCAACCGCAATCCGCTTTTTGCGTCAATAGCTTTCAGTGTCGGTCATCACCTTGGCCGCTTAACCACCCGCTCGATTCATCACTACCGAACCGCGTACGCGTCGAATGCAAGATTGTGTTCCAGCGCAGCCGTTCTCCATGCAGCCACTCGCGCAGCTTGCCACCGCATTTGCGTTGGGTGTTCTGGCTGCGTCGTTTCGCGGACTGTCTTTGTCGCTCGTGATCTCAAGCGCCGCTGCCGCGTCAATCATCGCTTTGGTGATCTTCATTAAGAGTGAGCAGGCAGCGCGCTCGAATCGGAATGTCAATAGCGTCCGGTTAGTGGCCACGTTAATTGTGTTCCTGGCAACGTTTCTGCTTGGAGCGGCGTTTTATTTAATTGAGAGTCAAAGAATCCCTGGCAGCCGACTGCGCAGCTTGATTGCTACCAGCTCGGTTTCGCTGGGCCAACCAGTGGAGCTAACGGGTGTACTGGATCGCGATCCGGAGAACGCGCCTGACCGGCTATATTTCCAACTGCGTCTTGAAAAGATCAGATCGCACGCATCGGAACGGGAAGCGTCAGGGACCGTTTTGCTGCTCGCTTCGGTTCCGAACAGCTTGGGATCTAAAGACACGCCAAGTCCGAGTTTGGTCAAAGAGGAGTTTGGTCGGCTGGATCTACGCTACGGCGCGCGAGTTCGGGTAATGACTGTACTTGAACGAACCGATAACTTTCGCAACCCGGGCGTCTCTTCCTTCACGGAGTACCTGGATCAAAAAGGCTATGACGCTACGGGTTTTGTAAAGAGCCCCCTGTTGATCGAGCGGCAGGAAAACACTCGCGTATTCCTGCCGCTCGCATGGCTTTACCAATGGCGCCGCCAACTGCAATCAGAAATTGATGCGCGATTCTCAAGCGAAACTGCCGGAGTACTCGACGCGACACTGCTCGGCAATCGCTACAACCTTTCACGTTCAACCTCGGAACGATTTCGTGAGGGCGGGACGTTTCACGTACTGGTCATCAGCGGAGTGCACATCACATTTCTCGGCAGTTTAGTTTTTCTGATCGCAAGACGATTCACAAAAAACGTCATATTGCAGTTTCTGCTTTCAGCCGCCGTCTTATGGGCGTATTCGCTTGCGGTCGGCGCCGAGTCGTCAGTAGTTCGCGCAGCCTTAATGTTCACCATTGTTCTCTTTGCGCCACTCGTGTCGCGACGCGCTTCGTCATTGAATGCGCTCGGGGCTACGGCGCTCGCATTGTTGATGTGGCGTCCCAGCGACCTGTTCGATCCTTCATTTCAACTGACTTTTGTTTCGGTGCTGGCTATCGTCGTCTTTGCCTGGCCACTACTGCGAAAATTATCCGCGATTGGTTCCTGGCGTCCGACTCGCGAGACGCCCCACCCACCCTCGTGTAGTCCCTGGCTGCGCACCCTTTGCGAAAGCCTGTGTTGGAGTGAACAAAAAGCAAAACGTGAACTCGAGCGTGCAAATTACAGCTATAGGCTCTTCAAAGCGCCGTTGTCGGCAACGCTCGAACGCCTGCATTTACAACGACCCTTGCGTTACGCGTTTGGCGCAATTGTAGTTTCGGTTGCGGTGCAGGTCGCTTTGTTACCGTTTCTCATCGTCTATTTCCACCGACTCTCGTTTGCCTCGTTTTTGCTGAACATTTGCGTCAGTTTGCTCATGACGGCGCTGGCGTTTGTCGCGGCGGCAGCATTGTTGGTTGCGCAGGTTAGTTCGACGCTAGCGGCGCCTTTGATCAGCATGACGAACTCTTTGAACTGGGTGATGGTGCACAGCGTGGATCCGTTTGCGCGAGCGGGCGTTGCTTCGATCCGCTTACCGGAGTATGCGAATTGGGCGAGTACGATTTATGTCTTCTACTACCTGCCACTACTCCTGCTGGTGATTTTGTTGTCACGTTGGGAACCGCTCAAACTTCCGCAAGCGGCAATTAAGGAGATACATCAGCGACGGATCAGAATCATCGCGCTGTCAGGGCAACTTCTGGTGATAGCGTTAGTTCTGGCACACCCTTTCAGCATCGGCAATACGCACGGCAAACTCCGCATAGACTTTCTTGATGTCGGTCAGGGCGATTCAGCTCTGGTTACTTTTCCAGACAACACGACTTTATTGATCGACGGCGGCGGCCGGCCGGGTCCGTTCGTGAAGGAGAACAGCCAGGGCGAAACGGATGGCTCGAGTGAAGAGAATTTCGAGCGCGAAACGCGAGGCATCGGAGAGTCAGTAGTTTCAGAATACCTCTGGTGGCGTGGACTTGATCACGTTGACTACATTTTGGCCACGCACGCGGATGCAGACCACATAGATGGCTTAAACGATGTGGCTCGCAATTTCGCGGTGCGGGCTGCACTAGTTGCGCGCACGCCGGTCCAAGACGAGGAATACGCGCGGTTCGCGGAAACGCTGGCGGAGAGAAATATTCCGCTGCGTCTAATCGGCGCGGGAGATGTGCTGAAGTTTGGCGAGGTCACGGCGAAGGTTTTGTGGCCCGCGCCTCTCGAAAATCAAAGCGCGCCTTCGCGGAACAACGACTCGGTTGTGCTTCGTTTTCAGTTTGGTGACCGCGCAGTGTTGCTGACCGGCGATATTGAAATCGCGGGAGAGCAGGGAATCTTACGATCGGGCGAGGACATCCGCGCTGATGTCGTTAAAGTTGCTCATCATGGCAGCAGGACGTCATCAACCGAAAACTTCATTATGTCCGCGCGGCCCAGCCTCGCAGTGATTTCGGTAGGCCAGATTTCAATGTTCGGCCATCCGCACGCAGACGTAGTAGACAGGTGGAGAATGAGTGGCGCTCAGGTATTGACTACCGGGAACTGCGGCACGATTACAGTGACAACTGACGGGCGAAATCTAGAAATTGATAGATTTGTGAAGTAGAAATAGATGTTCGTCGCCGCCAGAGACCTTAGCGTATTCGCACTGTGAGCGTCACGCTGCCGGAATTGTTTGGAGCTGTTTGGCTTAAACTTCCCGCAAAGGACCATCTGACGTTGGTCACCACGCGATCATAACCAGCCGGCGCGCCGCCACCGCCGCTCACAGGCGTGTACGTCCAGGTTGTGCCGCCATCGTTCGAATACTGGAAGCTCGCCACGAGCCCGGTTGACCCGGGATTGCTGGTTAACGATCCAACCTTGAAGTCGACGTTATGAAAAATTCTCTCAGCCGGGATTGCGTTTGCCGGATTAGGATCGACGATAGCGAAGCTGTTCGCCGCCTGACCGCCAGTGTTGGTGTAGACGATTGTGTAAAGCAAGTCCGTGCCGGGAATCTGAGTGCCGCCGGGGCTGACGTTCTTGACGAGTCCGACGTTTGGCGAAGCCGGCGCACTGAGCGTTACGCTTGCCTGGTCGTCTTCGGTCCCGATGTGATTGTTGGGAGTCGAATCAGGATCAGGTTGGCCGCTTGCAGTAACTTCGGCGGTGTTTGTAATTGGACCGGAGGTGACGACTTGAGCAACTATCTGCAAGGTCGCATTTGCACCGCTCGCTAAACTCGCGACCGTCCACACGCCCGTGCCGCTTACGTAGCTGCCGCTGCTCGGTGTGGCCGAAACGAAAGTCAGACCAGCCGGGAGTTGGTCCAGGATCGTTATGCCCGTGGCGTCGGTGGGCCCGGCATTGCTCAGCGTTAAAGTGAAAGTCACGTTCTGGTTGATCGTTGGCGTGGGGTTGTTCACCGTTTTCGTCAAACTTAGATCAGAGCTGGAAACGATAGTCGTCGGATCGCTGGCCGAATCGTTTGCGGTATTTACTTGACCACCGCCGGAGACTGTCGCCACGTTTGTCAAACTCGACGCCGCACCCTGTCCGACAGCGACTGTGATGCTAAGTGCCGGGAAACTCAATCCGGCGTTCAGCACGCTTGTGTTCGTACAGGTCACCGTCTGAGCCGAGATGATGCACGACCAGGGAGCTGCACCTGACCAGCCGGTAGGCGTGAGTCCGGCGGGCAACGTATCGGTGACGGTAACGGTCCCGGAGGTTGCTGTAGGTCCGGAATTTGTAACCGTGATTGTGTAGCTGCCGTTCAATCCGCGAGTGAAATTACCAGTGTGAGTTTTAGTGATCGTGAGATCGGCGACTTGGTTGATGGTAGTCGGGTCGCTGGCTGAATCGTTGGTAGTGTTAGTTTGGCCACCGCCGGAAACGGTAACATTGTTGGTCATGCTGGCGGGTGCGGTGGGCGATACGTTGACCAGTAACGTGATGGCCGAATTGCCCAGCGCCGCGATGGCAGTAGCGCGCGTGCAAGTGACAATCTGACCGGCAGCGCTGCAACTCCAGGGGGCTGGCCCACCAGAGACGAACGTTAGACCTGCGGGCAAAGTGTCGGTGACCGTTATTGTGCCTGCGCTTGCGGCCCGGCCGATGTTGTTCACCGTGAGCGTGTAAGCAGCGTTGGACTGGCCCTGCGTGAAGTTTCCGACGTGTGACTTGGTAATAGTGAGGTCGGGCGCGCCGTTAATGGCGGTGACGTCGGTAGCCGAGTTATTGCCTACGTTGATTTCCCCGCCGCCGGCGACGGAAGCATTGTTGGTTACGCTCGCGGCTGCGGTTGATGAGACGTTGACGTTCAAAGTGAGCGCAGCAAAGCTGCTCGAAGCGGCGATGACAGTGCTGTTTGTACACGTAACAACTTGTCCGGCAGCACTGCAGCTCCAACCGCCGCCGCCGGCGAAGGAAGCGTAGGTCAAACCCGCTGGAAGCGTATCGGTGACTGTCACGGTGCCGCTGGTAGGACCAGTGCCGGAGTTAGTAACGGTGAGAGTGTAGGGAGCATTCGCCTGTCCCTGCGTGAAATTGCCGGCATGAGTTTTGGTGATGGTCAGATCAGCGAGCTGATTGATCGTTGTCGGATCGCTGTCTGAGTCGTTGGTCGTATTGATTTGCCCGCCGCCCGCAACGGTTACGTTATTGGTAACGCTGGCTGGCGCGGTTGCCGAGACGTTGACGTTGAGCGTGAGCGCCGGGTAGCTCGCGCCAGCGCCGATTACGGCGGAGGCGGTGCAGGTGACGACCTGTCCGGCAGCACTGCAACTCCAACTTGCCGGTGCAGCGGAAGCGTAAGTCAGACCCGCGGGCAGCGTGTCCGTTACAGTAACGGTCGCTGCGGTGGTTGGGGCGTTACCGGAGTTTGTAACGGTAATGGTGTAAGGAGCGTTGGTCTGTCCCTGCGTGAAATTGCCGACGTGTGTTTTGTTGATTGTCAGGTCGGGGAGTTGAGTGATAGTGGTCGGGTCGCTGGCTGAATCGTTCGTAGTGTTTGTCTGGCCACCGCCGGAAACAGTTACGTTATTGGTGACGCTGGCGGGCGCGTTGTTAGCGACGTTAACAAGCAACGTGATCCCCGAATTACCCAGCGCGGCAATTGAGCCGCTACTGGTGCAAGTGACAACCTGACCAACGGCGCTGCAACTCCAGGGAGCTGCGCCCCCGGACGCGAATGTCAGACTCACCGGTAGAGTGTCGGTGACCGTGATGGTGCCCGCCGTCGCCGCCCGGCCGATGTTGTTAACGGTGAGCGTGTAGGGAGCGTTGGCCTGCCCCTGGGTGAAGTTGCCGGCATGCGACTTCGTAATAGTTAGATCGGGCGCGCCGTTAATAGTAGTTGGGTCAGCATCCGAGTCGTTGCTGACATTAGTCTCGCCGCCGCCGGAAACGGTGACGTTATTGGTAACGCTGGCGGCTGCGGTTGATGAAACGTTTACGTTCAAGGTCAACGTGGCAAAGCTGGCTGCAGCAGCAATTACGGTGCTGTTAGTGCAGGTAACAACCTGTCCGGCAGCACTGCAACTCCAACCGCCACCGCCCGCGAAAGATACGTAGGTCAAACCCGCCGGGAGCGTATCGGTAACGGTCACCGTGCCGCTGGTCGAGGCGCTGCCGGAGTTGGTTACGACGAGCGTGTACGGAGCGTTGTTCTGTCCCTGAGTGAAGTTGCCGACGTGTGATTTGTTAATAGTTAGGTCGGGGATCAAAACAATTGTAGTGTTGTCGGTCGCGCTGTTGTTGTTAGCGCCGGTGCGCGTCGGGTCATTCGGGTCGGTCACGCCCGCGGCTGGCGTTACAACTCTGGCGGTATTGGTCAAGGTTCCCGTCGCGCCTGCCGACAACGTGCCTGAGACAGTGTAGGTAACCGATCCTCCGCTAGTTAGGTTCGCAGTGGTGTTGATGCTATTGCCGCTGCCGCTCGCGGCGCCGCAGGTCGAACCTCCCGTCGGAGAGCCGCAGGTCCACGTTACTCCGGTGATCGATGCCGGAACGGTGTCAGTGACGATCGATCCATTCGAGGCGTCTGGTCCGGCGTTACTGACTACGATCGTGTACGTCACCGGATTGCCCGGATTGATGTTAGTAAGCCCATCCGTTTTCGTGATACCGAGATTCGCGTTCAGATTGATCGTGTCGGTGTCGGTGGCGGTGTTGTTTGCCGGCGTCGAGTCGGTTAGCCAGCTTGGCACCGCGACAGTTGCTGTATTCACAAGCGTACCGCTAGCCGCTGCTGAAAGCGTGCCGTTAGAAATGGTGTATGTCGCTGAAGCACCGGCTGCGAGCGTGACTGTCGAGTTGATATTGCCGGAGCCACTCGCCGCGCCACAGAATGAAGGTAAAGTGGCAGCACACGTCCAGGTGGCGCCAGTGACGGTCGCCGGCAGCGTGTCGACCACCGTGCCCGTTAGAGCGTAGGTGCCGTTGTTAGTGACGACGATGGTGTAAGCGACTGGACCACCGCGGTACACGGTTGTTGCGCCATCCGTCTTGGTAATAGAAAGATTGGGTGCAGGAACGTTAGCGCTTGCGAGGTCGCCCGTGGCTGTATTGCCGCCGCTCAGCGCTGTTATGAGTGTTGTGTTCCGGTAGAGGTTGGCGTTAGTTACGGTCTGTAAAAGCAGTTGACCGCCGGAGTCGAAGGCGATGCCGATCGAATTGGTGTCGGAAACGCCGAGAGTGCTACAGCCAGTGGCAGCGCCATTCGCCGGCAAACCGGCATAGGTGCACCGCACCTTATTCTGGTCGATGACGTAGAGAGTACCGCCGCTACTGAAGGCAATGTCGCCGCCGTTGCCTGTACCGGTTACGGTAGCGATTTTGGTAGCGAGGCCGGTGTTCTGGTCCAACGTATAGACCACGTTGTTGTCCGGCACGCCGGCACCGGCATCACCGATCATGTAGTAGAGAGTATTGCCGCTGAACGCCATGCGGAAACCGCCCGAGACGTTAACTCCCAGCGCAGTGGGGCCGAGGTTTCCAATCGCAACCGGCGCGACATTTGGAGTTGCTGGGTTGAAGCGATAGACGGCGCCGTTGGTGGCATTGATGGAGAAGAAGAGCATGCCGTCGGACGGGCGTTGGGCCAGGGTGGCCGCGTTGCCACCAGGATAGTTGGTGTAAACCAACGACTCGACTCCAGTCGTCAAGTCGACGTTCCAGATGTTGTTGCTGCCGGCCGTCGCGTTGCCGCGGATTGCGTAAGCATCGGTCTGGGCGAACGCCGTGCTGGAGCCAATGAGGACTACAAGCGCGACGAAAAACAGTCGCCATCGCGAACTGCCATTTGCCCGCTTCACAGGCGCCACTTTTAGGACGGCGCTGCTCACGGTTTCTCTCCTTCTTTGTCTGTCGCATTCGCCGCTGGGCTGCTACCGCTAGTTGCGAGACCGGCGCGCGAGGTGCCAAAGAGATCAAACAGACTCGAGAGTTTCGAAGAGATGGTGAAGTAGAAGCCCCGCTTCTGTGGTAGTGCGTGATCGAGACCAGGCTCTCCGGCGCTGGTGAAATTGTAACCGACGCCTAAGCGCAGATCCGGCATGGCCCAGAGGCCCAGTTCTGTTCCATAAACTGTGCGGTAGGTGCGCGACGATGTCTGGATTATCAAACGCGTCTCTCCGGCCCAGTCGAGTCTGGTCGTCAGCCGATACTGAGCGCGACCCTGCATCAGGTAAGTCAGAGTAGACACGAATGGTAACTGAGGTTCGCCATTTGCCGCGAAGCGCAGCGCGAAACGGCCGTATAGTTCAAGTCGCTTGGTGGCCTGGTAATATCCATCTGCGGCCAGCGTGTCCAAGCGGTCGCGAGTGGGCGCGAGATCAGCCGCGCCAGATTGAGAGAGCGAGCGATGATTAAAACTGAATAGCAGGCCGACGCGATCCGAATCGAGCGGACGATACGCCAGCGCCGCAAGACCATCGACCCCGGAGTTGTCCCGTCCCTGGAACGAACTTTCTGACAGACGCAGGCGGGAAAGAACGGTGATGCCCTGGGTTAGCCGGCCGGCAGCCCCGAAAGCGAGCAACTGTCCGTTGCCACCGCGATCGCGAAACTCGTAATGCGCCGAAGCTTTGAAGTTGTCGTTTGGCGTCCAGCCGAAGCCGAGTGTCGCACTGTTAAAGCTTTGCCCGTCGCCGGCGAGATGGAATCCGCGTTCGTAACCGAGGTCGAGCGATAGTCCTTTTGTAATCGGCAACCGGTTTTGAATTCCCATCACTGCGAAACTATCGGTGCCGTCGATACCATTCTCGATTTGATAGCGTCCGACCAGCGCCGTGTACTTGCCAAAGCGAGATTCAACTCCCAGTGCAGTTTCGCGGGTCGCGTTTGTGCCGACAAATCCGGTTTGTGACAGATCGCCAATCGGCATTATTGCTGCGGAGGCCATGCGTTCGGTTAGAAATATCTTCGTCCATTGATTGATCTTGTAATTCGCGGCGAAGGTTGTTTGATTCGGGTAGGTGGGATCAGCTTCACCAAGATTTTGCTCTCGCTTGATTGACACATCGAGTTTGTCAGTAAGCTGGACTTGCGCTCCTACCGTTACCAGATTGGAAGTGGTTTCGGTGTTGTTCAGGTCGTCCACGAAGTTGCGATGATCAAAACCAAAATGCAAGCGGAAGCGTTCTTTAATAACCTGTTCGCCAGACATGGAGAAAGTCAGACGACGGTTATCGACGTTCTCAGTCTCGTTGTCTTCTTTAACGACGCCGAAACGGAGGATAGCACCGCGGCGTGGCTTGAAATCAAAATTCAACTCGCCTCGTCGCGAACCAGGCGTGACCGTGGCGCCAAATGGATTGAGGAAACCCTCGGACGCGCTCTGGAAGCGTGCATGCAAGACGGCCTCGTGGAAACCTAAGGGCTGCAGGTAGTCAATGCTTAGGGCATTCCCGTCATGCTGCAAGTCGGCGCCATCAGCGCTGCCGGTATTGACGCCGCCACTCATCTCTCCGCGGCTGGTGGCCCAGGCAATTCGCAGCAGACCGCGTCGCGGCATGCTCTTCTCAAGATCCAAACCGCCAACCAAAAAGCCTTCGGAAGCTTCCTGGCGCTGCACTACGGTTGAGAATCCCAGCTTCAAGCCAAGGCCTTCAAAGTTCTTGCGGCCGCGCGCCGTGTAGACGCTGGAGTTCATTCCGGTGGATCGGTGCTCGTAAGTAACGACAATCTGTTTCAGATTGAGGCCGGCATCGAAGGTTGGAATCATTCTTAACAGGAAGAGTTCACCGGTCAATGGGTTGAGGTTGTAGTCTATAGATCTGGCCAACAGTTCGCGCGAAATAATAACTTCCGGATTGCGCCTGTCGCGTACTTCGATCGCTACGGTTTCCGAACCTTGCAGAAGTTCAGTGTGACTCAATTGAATTATGCTTAGGCCACCGGCGGGGAAGACATCGCGCGCGAAAGACGTATCGGGTTTCGCTCCCGTAACCGTGACGAAATCTCCGCCGTTGTTTTCCAGGTGTAACTTCACGCCGGTGAGCTTGCGTGTATAACCAGCAAGCGGCACCTGTTCCATGTCGGCATCCAAATCGCCGAACATTGCATAGGAACGGCCGTGGTCAAGTCGAGCGTAGAGTTTCGAATTAGATGCGGCGGCATCGAAGCGTGTTGATGAATCACCAAAAACCGGATAAGCGCGATCCAGCGGATCGAGTTGGAACATGCGATCGTGTCCCGTAGTGCGATTGATGGGGCGCTGTGAGTCGTAGGAAAGGGTCAGAGAACTGTTGCCCCACACCTGGCCGCTAAAGAAGAAGCTCACGTGGTTACGCCGGTTGCCCTCTTCACCGCGCAGGCTGACCTCAGGGATAGCGTTACCGAAGGACATCTCCGCCAGCCCCACCAAAATCGTCGGCCGGTTTTCGGGAAGGACGCGAACCAGCGATTCCATTTCGAGCTGGCCGGCTACTACGTGGAGCCGAGCATCGCCCGGTTGGGCCGGACCAACTAACTTAACGACGCCTTCGCCATTCTCCATTGCGATAACGAGTTGGCCCAGCGCTTGATTTTTTAGGTTCGTGCCTACATCCGTTGAAAGATCGGAACTCGGTAAGACCTTTCCGGGTACTAGCACGCCGTCGTCACCACCCTGTTGATCAAGGCGCACGAGTTGACCCAGCGAGGTTTCAATACCTACCTGATTATCGTTTGCCGGATGTCCCCACTTATCGAACGCGCGAATCGTGATGAGAGTTGAATCACGACCACCCGCCTGTATAGCTGTCTTCTCAGGCGCAACCTCAAGACGTTCGATCGGCCCGCGACCCATCGCGATCATTTCTTGTGGCGTCCCCGGAACTCCCGCCGGGCTTATCGGCGTAACGGTCACGCGGTTGGGACCGGGCCGCAGGCCGACGCTAACGAAAGTAAACGTTGCTAACTGATTTTTGTTATCAACTCGACGAGTACCGATGTTTTGATCAGAAATCGGTTCGCCGTTGACCTCGAGCTTGACAGTCCAGTTCAGAGCGACGCGTGCAACCAACTCCATAGCAGGAGCCATTACGACCGAATCGTGCGCCGGTGAAAGTATGACTGCCGTACCTGGCGCAACCGGATCGAGGTTCTCCGTTGCAGCAAATTCGTAGACACCAGCCGAGCCGTGCAGTGGTTCAGAAGTATTGATCTGGGCCGACGCTGCTGCTGGTTGATTTCGCTTCGCTCCTGCGACTAACGACTTGCTGCCGTGTTTATCGGCAGGCCGTTGGGGCGCTTCATCGGCCAGCGACTCACTAGAGCCCGAGCCCACCAAAATAAAGTTTTGTCTCAACATCGCGCCACCGCCAACCGGTGTGCGTAACAGTCTGGTCCAGCTGCGTCCCGAGAGGGAGTTGCCGTCAGTCAAGGCAAAACCTGTGGGAACAGTGACAGGATCCAGCGCAATAACTTGCGAGCCATCACCGACGGCAGGGAAGTTATAAAGTCCTTGCGAGTCTGTAATCACAGACTGCCCGTTGGTTAGATAGAGGCGAGCGCCGGACACCGGTTTATCGGCAGCGTCGAATTGTCCGTTCCGATTCACATCCTGAAAGACCCGGCCGATGATCACTTGGCGAGTTGAGAAAACTCCGCCGCCAACAAGGACAGTCGCGCGAGCAGCGCCGGTGTCGATTCGATCGCCGTTAGGAAAAGTTCCTGAACCGACGGCAACGTTTTCCTGTTCGCCCTCACGGGCGTTGGCGCCGATGCGCACGCGATACAAAAGTCGAGCGCTGGCGCCTGGGCCAAGCTCGCCAAGTTGGAAGACCAAATCGCTTCCGCTCGGAGTCGGTTCAATTTGTTGTTCGGGTGACGAGCCGACATTGAGACGAGCCGTTCCCGGTACGTAATGAAAAGACTCCGGCAGGTGATCGCGAACGGCAACGTTGCTTACGATTGCCGCGGTAGGGTTATGAACTTCAATACGATAACTGACGACGTCGCCGAGTTCCGCGCGTTGGTGGTCCACCGCCTTCGTTATTTCAAGGCCATGTTCTTCAAAGACCGGAATGTTGAACGCGAGGTCGGCAAGACCATCGATTTGCACGTTTTGACGAACGAGTGTAAATCCACCGGCAACGGCGATAGGTTGACCATCCAAAGCGCGTTCGGTGATTGACACGAGGCCGGCGTCTCCGGAACTGACATTGATTTCAATTAATCGGGGGATGAAGCCTTCAGCTCTGACGCTGATGAAATATCTCGCCGGCGCTGAAACTGTACCTACTTGCGTGGGGCTTAGACCGAAACTGAAATGGCCCAGATTATCGCTGGGAAAAGGATTGCCGTTTTGAGCATTTGGCACGAACCCGAATGCCGTCGGAAGCGGCAGCAAGCTGGTTAAAGCCTGATCGGCATAGACCGCAACTTTCGCTCCCGGAACGGGGACGCTCGCGCCGCCGCGGCCGGCGAATACGGTGCCGAAGGGATCAGCAACAACCACAACTGAATTCGTTCTGGTCGAGGTTGCGTTATCGGCATTCACCTGGGCTGTGTTAATCAGACCAACTGCCGGAGGGGCGCTGCTGTTCAACTGAGCCCGGAAAGTCAGTCGCACAATTTGATCTGGCGCGAGGTTTACTAACCTCAGGTCGATACGTTGACCGTTCACTGAACCTTCGTCACCATCCTGAGCATCGGTGAGGACTTTGTTGCTGCCGTTGTTGTCGAGATGCAGTGACCCGGCGACATAGTCGATGCCTGCGGGCAGATCATCGGATAGCACCAGGTTGCGGGCCGCAACGTCGCCACTATTCCGGAAGGCGATACTGTAAGTGAACGGGGTGCCGCGGGTGACTACAGCCTGAGAACCGTTGTTGACTTCTTTGAGAGGCGGCAAGGCCGGACTGCTGGGATTACTGAAGACTGGGCCAGCGCCGACGTCGTTGATAATCGTGCCATCGTCTTCAACGTTACCGCTGCTGCCGGTGGCACTTGAGTGCGCGGTTAGATGAATTCGTAGCAGACTGCTGAACGGAATGGCGTTGGTGTTGACGATTGCCAGTACGCCGATGCACATGCCAGGCGCAATGGATGCTGAAGACGTCGCGCCGACCGTGATCAGCGTGTCTCCGGTGGTTTGCGTGCCGCTTGCATCGTTGTCGAAGTAGAGACTGTCGATCGCGGCCGGAGCGGTGATGTCAGTGTTGGCGATCGTGTAAGAGTTCGCGACGTTGCCGGTGTTGCAAATGCGAAAAATCCGCGTGACGTGTTCCTGGGGAACGACGCTGGCAGATGGCACGGTCTCTTTCGGCGTGACGGTAAGTGTCGCCACCGCGAGCACGGTGAAGGTCACCGTCTCGGATTCCGTGTTGAAGGTAGTCCCATCGATTTCGTAGGTCGCTTCGGCGCGGTTGCTGACTACAGTACCGGCGGGTGCAGCATCTCCAACGCGAGTTCGCGAAATCGCAAACGAGGTAAGGAGCAAGGCGACTACGATGGCTGAGAGTGATCTACCGAATGTTGTTCGAAGGTCCAGCATCAGTACACGCGGGGCAAATAAGGCCGGCTGGGAGATTGGAAACTTTGGAAGCGACGTGCCGGTTGAGGGAACCAACACGTCGCTTCGCAGGTAACAGACTTGAGGTCCGTGGGTTTTAATTGATTGAACGCTTGAAGGTGAAGATACCCGTAGCGCCCGGAGCGAGTGAGGCAATGGTATCCGTATACCTGGTTGCACTCACCGTTGCTACGACGCCCGTAGCGTTATCGCTCGGCGCGGCGGAGTTGGCGGTGAATGTGCCCCAATTGTTTGGCGCGACGAGTCCGTCTTCGTTAATCACCAAATTACTGGCCGTTAACTTAACGCAGTTTGCATCACCGTTTGATGTGGACACATTTGTGTAGGTGATGTTGTAGGTGATTACCGCGCCCGGAACTGCGTCCGTTGGTCCGCCGACGCCAGTGCCATTGAGGACACTGAAAGCCTTCGAAAGCTGGACGAAGCCGGTGTAGGCGCGATCGATTGTCCGGTTGGTGGACGCCGGAGTAACCGTCGAAGTGGCGCGTATCGAAGTGCTGAAGCCGGTGAGAACGGTCTGACCGACAGGAACCGTGACGCGCACGAGAATGTCTGCCGAACTACCGAATGCCACAGCAAGTGTAGTTGAACCACCGCCTGAGACGACCGTGTATAACCCACCGCCGTTGGTCGAGATTTCGACCGTGAAGCCTGCGGGAACAACCGGAGCGTCAAGCGTAAAGGTATCGTTCGCGTTGCCAGTGTTTTGCACCGTGTTGGTGTAAACAAGCTGGGCCGCAGCAGTCGTGACACCACCTGGGGCAATGTTCGCCGGATTGCTGGACTTGTTGGTGTAATCGTCGTTGTTGTCGGTTGGTCCGACAGCAGCAGGCGCACCACTTGGTCCCAACAAGACCGAGCCAGCTTGCGTCAGGAGAGTTTGCTGAATAACACCGTGGCCGGCTCCAGCAACATAACCTTCATTGAAGTTAGCGTTGCCATCGCCGTTGTTGGCGGTAGCATCACCCGATTGATCGGTGATTGTTGCGAGAACAGTGTTCCGGCCAAACGCGTCACCAATCTCGTCGATCGGAATTGAAGCGTTGATACCGGTGTTGACGGTCACGATCATGTTGAGCGGCGAGCCGGGGGCACCAGCCACTAAGGTCGCGCCAACCGGGAAAGCGACGCGGGTTGTGTTGGACAACGGCGAGGGAGCGGTGGTGCTCCAGGTAGCTGCCAACGGCGTGGTCGTAAGCGGCGAGGTTGTGTAGAGAGTGTTGGCCGGGAAGGTCTGGCCGGATTTGAGAACCGTGCGCGCCGGGATGGGCGCGATGATGTAGACCTGAGTGAAGCCACCAAGCGTGAGTCCGGCCACGTCGCGGGCGCCGGGGTTGGCAAGCTGCCAGGTGTAAGTGATATCCGAGCCCAGGGGTACTGGACCGGCAGGAGCTGTCAAAGTGAGGCGCAGCAACGCGTCGTCGACCACCGATGCGGTGATGTCGCCGCGCGCTTCACGCTTGCCGTTAACTGAGAGTGCTGATTCTGTGCGCACTTCGTTGGCGGAAGTGGTGGCAGCTTGATTGTCGAAGCCGGGACCGCCAGTAGCGGCGTCGCCTAAGAGCACCTGGACAGTTTGTCCGCTGGTTGCACCAGCATTGACGCTAACCTCGACAAGAGCGTGAATGTTGGCGCCTTGTAAAATATTTGCCGAAACAACATCAGCGCCATTGGTTTTGATGTCAGTGTCGCCGGCATTAATCGTACCGCTGCCGTCAACGTCGATGACCGCTCGCGTGATGACGCCGGGCCCAACGACTCGGGCGCTCGCGCCGCTGGCGAGGAAGCGAACCTGGTCGGTGAAGTTTCCGGTGTTGGTTACGGTGAAGTTGTAGATCACCAAAGTCTGACCCGCGACCACCGAAGGGTTGGCACCAGCATCAGGCGTTATTGTCAGGCCTGAAACAAGCGAAACAGTTACAGTGACCGTATTTGAAATGGTCGAGTAACTGTTCGTGCCGTCTGAATAGGTCGCGCTGGCCTGGTTAGAAATGACTGTTCCACCCGGTGTCTGCGCAAATGCGGGGGAACAGAGTACGCAAGCAAGCGCAAGCAGCGCGGCTGTGCTACCAAACAAATTTGAGAATGTGCGGACGAGTCTAGACATCATGATTTCCTCACTGTTGATGTTGGGGCCAGTTAGGCTGGTGGGAAAAAGGCAACGCGAGCCAACCTGTGGCTCGCAAAAAGAATTGAGTGCCGTTAGTTCAAGCGAACTTTGTAAGAAGCGTTCAGCTTGTCGCCTTGATTCAGCGGAGCTGACCATTCATAACGAACCTGGTTGTACATGGAAACTGGAGCGGCCACTTTCTTAACTGTGCCATCCGCTTGTCTCTCGTCAACGGTCGGTGCGGTTGAGAAAGACTTTCCATTGTCGATGCTGTAAGCCACCACAACAGATCCATCAGCCTTGGCGCTGCCGGCGACAAACTGAGTACCGGCGGGAATTTTGCCAACCGCTTTGTAGTCGTTTGCAGGGGCGTTGCCTTCGTTCACTGAAGTGATGGTCCAATCCAGGATCTCACCCGACTTCACCAGCGCTGCCTTTTCAACAGCTACTTTGGCGTCGTCACGCTCGACCATGCCGGAAAGCATGACCTTGACTGCTGGACTTCCACTTCGCAGCATCATGAATTTCTTTTGCGAGAGGGCTACGGCACTGCCCAAAACTAAAACGCACAGCGCGACGATGGGCAGAGTTGAGGCATATTTCTTAATCGTTCTCATTTTGGTCTCCTGGGATTGTTCAAAATCCGAGTAATGATTTGGTTGGAGTTAACTGGAGGAGGGCGCAGGGTGGCATTTCTCCCCTTGGTTGGGCATTTCACCACACCCTTCCGCCACAGCCTTGGCAACCATCGTGCCGACTTGTGGAAAATCAGGAATATGAGCGCGTGATTTGGTGTTGAAGTTAGAGCCGTGGCCGAATTGGCCTGTGTTTATCGTGTCACGGTATAGGTGGAATTACGGAAGAAAGGTCGTTTGGTGCCGGCCGCCTTCGACTGGAAATGGGAGCTTGGCTGGTAAGTGACAAACGTTGACAATGGTTGGGTGCCATCTTTTGTCATTTGACGAAATATTTACTCAAGTTTTAACCAGGTCTCAGAGCAGGTCGGCGCGCGGAACCCCACGCCTCAACCAATGGCGAAAGGCGACTTGGCGGATCTATTTGGTGATGCCGAGCTAAGTTAGCAGGTCTGTCTCGTCGGGGGTGTAAAGGTCGATTTTAGCGCTACCTGGTTTGTAGGTGTGAAGTACTCCTAATGGGGGCGCATACACATGGAGAGTGATGAGGTCCTTTCCACTCACATCCGGGTTACCAAGCTGGTGAATATCAGGAACATCAGAACCGGTAACCGATCCGTGCGGAAGTTCGCGCGCGCTTTTATATTCGAGGCCGGCATCCGAATCGTAGGTGAAAGTTGTTTCCCACAATAACCCCTGGCAAACCTTTACGCCACCGTGTGAGCCATTGTGATCATGAATGGGCGTGCGCTGTCCCGGACGCCAGCACAAAACCAGCATCTCTACAAACTTGTTTCGACAAACCCGATGTCGCGAATAGTTGCCTTCCTTGAAAGCTGCGTATGGTTGCAACGCTGCGAGTGAAACTTCTGCCGTTTGTAACCACTCGTAAATCTGCGATAGATCCGGCGCGCTGTTTAGCGACTCAAGCACAGTGATCAACGACTGCAATGTAAATGGATCTTGAGGCTTGTCGGTCGCAAGACTATCGGTTGTTTCCAAGTGGGTAGACAAAATTCCTCTTTCTCCTGGATTGGACAACATGAACAATTCAATGTTCCAGTGCCCTTATATTCTCTCACTGGGACGGAGTCAAGACGTTCGCAGTTTCAACGAGGGTCTGAAACCCGGATGACTCAATCAGTAATCAGAATCCTTCGTTCAGCTTCTCCATCTCCCGAGATTGCGATATGCCAAACGTTTGCGGTTAGCGGATAACTGCCGAGCCGTTCGGCCCATTCGATAACTATCACCGCGCGTTCATCAGTCAGCAACTCCTCAAGATCGACCGCTTGGGCAGCAGCCGCACCAGACTCCAACCGATATAAGTCAATGTGAAACAGCGGAAGCCGACCTGAATAAGGATTTACCAACGTGAATGAAGGGCTGGTCACTTCTTCAGGGTCAATGTCCAAAGCCGAAGCCAGGCCCTTCACAAAAACAGTCTTTCCGGCTCCCAAAGATCCATCAAGCAGCAGAATCTCACCGCCCCTGAGTTGCGCACCGATTTGCTGACCAAGATTGAAAGTCTCTTGGACGGTTCGGGTTGTCCATTCGCCGGAGGAGATCTGGTGTGCGGTCGGTCTCATAATATTCGACCTACGGTTTCTCACCTTTTGGATCGAGTGAACATATTGCCGCGCTGATGTGTTCGCGAATGTCGGATGCCACCATTGTCCGCATACCGATCTCACGCGCCGCGATATCACCGGCCAGTCCGCCAATGTAGAGTGCGGTGATCGTTGCGAGCAGTGCGTTCGAGTCGTTTTTTAACGTCGCGCGGTCCTGCGCGATGAAGCCCGCGATGATGCCGGTCAGAGTATCCCCAGCCCCGGCAGTGCCCAACCCCTCATTGCCGGTAGGATTAATGAATACCCGCCCATCAGGAGCTGCAACTAACGAGCGGGAGCCTTTGAGAACGAGAATCAAATTGTGTTTGGTTGCAAAATCACGCGCGACTGTAACCCGATCATCGAGCGCGGACCTGTCCGTTGTTCCTAACAAGCGTAGCATCTCGCCGGCGTGCGGCGTCAAAACCAGCGGGGCTTTTTCTGATCCGCGAAGTTCCGCGGGCCATCCCTTATCAGAATATCTGGCGAGACAATTCAACGCGTCGGCGTCGAGAACTACTGGGAAAGTTCGTTCCGTAACGACTGAGAAAACAAATTGACGAGTGCGCTCGTCTTCGGCTGTCAATCCAGGTCCGATGGCAACCACCGCGGCCTTGGTAGCCAACTGCATCACATGATCGATGGCAGCATCGCTCACCGCGCCACGATCGGTTTCGGCGAGTGCGATCGTCATGATTTCTGGCATCGCCGTAGCGGCGACCGCGGACTGCGCTGACGTCGGCGTGGCGATCGTTACCAACCCGGCGCCCGAACGCATGGCAGCGTCACCACAAAGAACCGCTGCGCCTGTGTACCCGCGCGAGCCGGCGATCACAAGCGCGTGCCCGTGGGTGTTTTTGAAGGAGCCTGGCGCGTAACGGGTGCTAATTAGCCACCTTCGAGCATCCCTTTCCTCGGTAACTAAGAGCTGGGACTTTGTAGCCTCAACCAGCGTAGGTGGTGAACCGATGTCCGCGACTACTAATTTTCCATTTAAGTGTGACGCTGGCGGCAGCACATTGCCGAGCTTGGGTGCCGTGAAGGTGACTGTTATGTCAGCCGTTACTGCATCGCCGATTGGCATACCTGAATCGGCGTTAAGACCAGACGGCAAATCGACAGAAACTATCAAGGGTTTCACTACACTTAAGAGTTCTCGATTAGTGCGTGCCTTTACAAGGTCTAGCGCCACTTGCCTGAAGACTCCTTCGAGCGGGCGGCGCAAACCAGTTCCGAAGAGCGCGTCGACGATCAGGTCATATGTATCGCAGGGTTTGGAAAGCGCTTCCCAACTCACTGCGCCATCGCATTCAGCAAACGTAAAGGAAGTTGGATGATTGGTTGCAGTGGTTTCGCGACCTGCGCGTTGGTTGACCAAATCAAAGTTAGTCCGGGCATCGCCAGACGCATCTTTGATCTGCCCAAATAGCACGACTTCGACATGAACCCCGGCACCAACAAGCTTTAACGCCAGGGCTGCGCCATCGCCGCCGTTGTTTCCTCGCCCACAAAGCACCAGCGCTTTTTTCCCGGGTAGCTGTCCCGCAAAATGGTGTGCGATCGCCTGAAAGCATGCCTCAGCGGCGGCCTGCATCAATGATAGAGAAGTGATTTGGAAGTCGCGAGTTGTGAGACGATCTATCTCGCGCATCTGATCGGCTGAAATGACTGGCTGCACATTTTCGATGATAAAGATCGCCTGTTACAGGGTCAATCGCACAGTGAGGCCAACTGCGAAACCGATGCGCCTTAGGAACTTGGGAGAGACTGTTCCACAAAAAAGGCGGCCTCAGGGCCACCCCCGCCTTGCCGCTGCACCAACCGGTCCGTTTTTCCAGGATAGTCAACTAAAGAATGAATGGTGCGAGATCTCCAGAAAAATCTTCATCGCTACGAGATTGTCTTGCTGCCACGGCAATTTCTCAGCAAAAAACACGTTATTTACGAAATTTCACCAGGCGGAGGATTCTGCCGATGAGCTCTTGCGACTCCGATAACTCCAAAAAGAAGCCGACCCCAAAGTATGTGATTCCATATCCGCCGAGGACCACCGCCGCCAGCGGAATCGGACGCATTTCACCAAGGAGCAACTTGAACGTCCAGCCAACGTCGGCCGCCAACAAGGCGGCGACCCAGAGCTTAATTACGTAGGGGGCTGACAAACCAGTGCGACCAATCCGACGATTCAAAGAGCGCCTTAGTAGGGCAAACTCGATCCACCCCGCGACTCCAGCTGATGCGGTTAAACCGGCAACACCCCACTTTGGATCTATGCCAAGGAATCTTGGCAGTGGCAGCGCACAGATGTAGCCGAGAACGGTGGTGAGCGTGACGCGCACGATTGCATAACGCAGAGGGGTTCGCGTGTCGTGCAGGGCGTAATATGTCGACGAATAAAGTCGGCCAAGCGTTGATGCGAGGAGCCCCACCGTCGACCCTGCCAGGATGCCCCACACAAAAATCGCGGCATCATGTTTGAACTGACCGGTCTGATAAAGGACGGCAGCGATCACGTCGCCAAGTGCGAGAAATGCCATCGACGAAGGAACAATGAAGAACGCAATACGACGCAATCCGGCATCCAATCGAGCGCGCAGCACATCCGCCACTTCTTCGTTGCTGCCAACAGCCCGCGACATCGCCGGTAGTTCCGCGGCCGAAACCGACATTCCAAATAAACTCACCGGCAGCGTGTAGAGACTTTGTGCGTAGGTAAGCGCCACGACTGAACCCACCGGCAAGAAACTCGCGAGCACCGCATCCACAAACGCGCTGATCTGGACCACACCCCGACTCATGAACACAGGAAAGAAGTTTTTGATGACCGTCTTAACGTGAACACTTGCGACGTCGATCACAGGCCTGATTCGTCGCATCAGTTTCATCACTGTGGGCCATTGCACGGCAAACTGAAGTCCGCTGCCGATCACAGAACCCCAGGCCACGTATTCTGCCAGCGGAAACTGACCCACCCGCCGGCCAAAAACTATCAGCGAAGCGATCATTGCGAGATTCCACGCGACCGGGGCCGTGTAAGAAATGAAGAAGCGCTGGTGACTATTGAGCACGCCGAGACACCATGCGGAGAGCACTAAGAGTCCGGCGCCGGGGAAGAGAATTCGTACCAGTCGGATAGTTAGTTCGCGCGTTTCGCCATGAAATCCTGGAGCAATGAGGGAGATGAGATACGGCGTCGTTAGAACCCCGATCAGCACAATCAAAGAGACGGCGAGCGCAAGTATCCCGAGCACCGCATTCGCAACATGCCCAGCTTCCTTTTCATCGTCCTGCGCCAGCAGTTTTGCGTAAACAGGAATGAACGATGCCGATAACGCGCCTTCGCCGAAAATGTTTTGCAGGAAATTTGGGATTCGGAAGGCGGCGCTGAATGCATCACCGGCGGCGGACGTGCCGAAGTAATGGGCGAAGACCCTCTGCCGTGCGAGGCCGACAATCCGGCTTATCAGGATGCCGGCGCCAACCATGAACGCCGATCGCCCAGAGCTCTTCTCGACTTTTGCACGAGGCGGAACCGGCGGCATCTCACCACCCGCGGCGCCTACCTGATCGATCGTTTCGCCGGCGATCGAACTCGCTTCGTCATGGACCACGCCTGGAACAGGTGGGACTTCAGGAATACTGTTTTCCGTTATTTCCGGTGCCGATCGAGAAGATTCTCCTTCCGGAGGATCGTCGTTAGAGATTCCGTTGTTGGCAGTCTCGTCGCCGTTGGCACCGTCGTTAGGAAGGTCGCGCATCGTTATCCGAGCTCGTAGTCCTTAATTTTTGTGAGGAGGGTTTTGTAACTAACACCCAGATCCTCGGCGGCCTGCATCTTGTTTCCGTTGCTGGCGGCGAGTGCGTCGAGCACCTTTTGACGCTCCACAAAACGCAATGCTCGTTGGCCCGCTTCGAAGAGACTGCCTGTCAAGTCAAACAGCCTGAGCGCTTCAGTAGTGTCCGTTGGCGTGCGTTGCAAGCCTAGATCTTTTGGCTCGATTAACATCGTGTCGGACAAAATGCAGGCACGTTCTATTGCGTTTTCGAGCTCGCGAACATTTCCGGGCCAATTGTGCTGTCGCAGCACCGCTAAAGCTTCGTCGCTTAAAGTGGCTTCGCGGCCCCTTAGTTCCTTTCCCAGTTCGGCGGCGAAGTGTTTTGCCAGCAACACAATGTCACTGTCACGATCACGCAGCGGCGGAATCTCAAGCGGGAAGACGGCCAAACGGAAAAATAAGTCGCGTCGAAAAACACCGCTCTCGACGTCGGCTTTCAAATCACGATTAGTCGCGGCGACCACACGCACGTCGACCGGAACCGGCGCCCGGCCGCCAATGCGGTCGACTACCTTCTCTTCAATAACGCGCAGTAGTTTACCCTGCACCGCCAACGGCAGTTCACCGATCTCATCGAGGAAGACCGTGCCGCTCGACGCAAGCTCAAACTTGCCCAGGCGCCGGTCGCCCGCGCCGGTAAACGCGCCACGTTCATGGCCGAAAAGTTCATTCTCAATCAGCGTCTCTGGAATGGCGGCGCAATTTATGGCAACGAAGGGGCGATCGCGCCTGCCTGACAGATGATGGACTGCGCGTGCGAAAAGCTCTTTGCCTGTTCCAGATTCACCGAGTAACAGGACTGTCGCTTCTGTTTGCGCGACGCGCTGAACCTCAGAGACAGCGCGCTTGATTGCGTCCGATTCGCCGAGGATTCGCGGGAAGCCATAACGGCGCGACCACTCCTCACGCAGCAGGATATTTTCAGTTCTAAGTCTTTCCTGCTCGAGCGCGCGCTCAACGATGAGGAGGAGGTGATTGGAGTCGACCGGCTTCTGAAGAAAATCGTGAGCGCCGTCTTTCATAGCCTGTACCGCTTCGTCAATCGATCCGAACGCGGTCATGACGATAACAGGAATACTGCCGTCTGCAGCTCGTGCGGCGCGTAAGACATCGAGGCCGGATCCATTTGGCATGCGCAGATCGGTAAGAACTAACTTGTGCGGGCCGGCGGCGATTTCATTGAGGGCCAAACGGGCGTCGGCAGCTTCGGTTACGCTATAGCCTGCGTTCTCGAGCGTGAGACGCAAGACCCGGCGCAAACTGTCTTTGTCTTCAACGAGGAGAATGTCTGGCATGTTGGTCTAGGGCGCGAGCAGCGACGCAGGGATTGTACAACAGCGAAGTCAGCGGTGGGCAGTGTGCAGTAGCGGGAGTCAGGTGGTGAAACAAAAGAAGAGGCGCGAATGGGATCAGTCATTCGCGCCTCTTCCTCTCTCTCTCTCCTCGGACACTTTTCTTGCCAGGCGATTCTTACACCTGCGCGGCCGACTGCTTGCGGCGGCGGCGCTTCAGATACAGACCTGCTAGTCCGGTTCCCAGCAAGGCCATGGTAGTGGGCTCTGGGACGGTGTTATCGCAAGTCGTAAACTCAAACTTGATGCCGTTGTTCCAGAAGTGACAATCAGGATCAAGGCCAAACGCAATGTTGTTGCCGCTCAGGAAGTAGGCGCTAAGTATTTGTAACTGATCGGCAGTGAAGTTGTAGACGAAGTTGGTTGGAGTCGTGGTAAAGCTTTGCGCGAATAGAGCTGTGTTGCCCGTTCCAGCAGCAACTAGTGGATTGCTATTGAACAGACTACCGGCGAAGTTATCTCTAATTTGGTCCGGCAGAACTGGCGAGCCGTTCGCGTCGGTAAAGGAAGCTACTCCGGAATTCCGTGCAGTGTCGAGCAAGTGGACGAACAACATGTTGGCGTTGCGATCCCAGTTGCTGATGTTGCTGAAAGTGATTTTCGCACCTGTGATTGTCTTGCCGGCTAGATTTACGCCATCGATGCGCCAGGTGTAGGCGCTGTGATGGTCAAGGTCAAATTGGTTTGCTCCACCACTGCCTTGATTCGCTGCGGTTGCCGGGGCTTGGAAAGTAAAGGTATCCGCGAGCGCTGTTGCCGGGGCTCCAATAAGGATTGCGGCGGCGAGTAAAAGAAGCATTCTCTTCAAGGGTATTGACCTCCGAGTCTGGTATCCGAGTTTTGGTCTCACCTTATGAATAGTCGCGATAAGGGGATGATTCCACGAATTCTGGGGAAAGTGTTACGCAGGTATACGCCGCAGCTGCCGATGAGGGAACAATCGGTCTGACTTAGAGACGAATGCTGCGTGTAAAACGGAATTTTACAGAAGTTGTCGGAAGGCTGTGGGCTGAACGTACTGAAACTGTGGAGTTGAGGGTGGTAGTTTGTTCGGATCGAGAAAAGAGGTGTCGAACGCCCAGTTTCGTATCGGTGGACTATAGATTGTGGAGTCAGCGTTATACGGACCGACGGCCTGGGTCGAGCGATACAAGGGAATCAGCGAGCCGGCAAAATTCCAACGAGCGTCCCATCTTTCCAGAAAACGCGGGAAGTTATGCATACCGCCGTTCAGGCGTGATTCGCCTGAGGCGCTGTTTCCGGCATCGGGACTCCCTGCCAATGCTCCGAGGTTATTCCCAGAAATAATTCCGGCTCGAATAGCAGTTTCATCGCTGCTGGCGGGCAGGTTTAGATCAGCGAGGCGGTTGCCAAGGTTTCCTGGATACATTGCACTGCAGCTGTCTGCCCAGGTTTTTGACAAAGGAAAGAACGCGTCTGAGATAAGCGACGACGGCACTTGATTGCCCAGATAGTGATAAGTCGCGGTTAGTTCGTTGAGTGAAGTTGAGCCATCTGGCGGCGCGAGGTTAATTCCGGTCGTGTTGTAGTTGCCCCAGATGTACAGCATGTTCTCGGTGGAGACTGTGATGCCCTGAGTCGCCGACAATTTGTTTGCAGCACCCGAAACCTGCAAGTTCTCTCCATTGAACAACCGTAGCGAGTGGCGAAAGTAGTTGTTGGGATTACTCCAGGCTGCCACTGTCAATGCGCGCATAGTCAGATCTGCGCCATAGGCTCCACCAAGGACTGCTGGATCCGGCAGCTCCGCAATGTCTTTCACCAAAGTTCCAGTGTTCTGCACATCCTCGCCAGGTTGTAACAGGCCATCGGCTCCATACACGTCTTCGTTGTCTACCATTCCATTGCTGCTACTGACAGGGGCGCCGTTGAAGTCTGTCGTGGTCTTCACCCGGTCGCCGCGACGGTCCGAAAAATAAACCGTGAAGCCGCCGGGGTTCGCAATATTTCCACTGACTGCCGTGCTCCCAGCCAAAAGGTTGCCGTCGTAAACGCCGTCAAGCCAGCGCGCGAGGTTTTTCATGTTGAGTTCGACAACGTTGGTGACCCCGCGTTCATAGACTGCGTCGCAGTTAACACTGTCGATGCATCCTTCACGAACATTGTAGACATTGATCGGAACAATCGCGTTCCACTCGTTGTTGTTACTCCAACTGGCGGTTCCCCAGTCAGCGACACTCAGTGAAGGTGGTACGTCAGCTCGGATCGGCTGACCCGCCGCTATGTCATCGACAAGGCCCGTGAGATATCCATACTGCGCATCCTGTGTAGGACCAGGACTGGTTTTCAGCTGTCCATCGGCGGCAATGTAAGTCTTGGTGACGATATCCGTCAGACAGTTGAAGTAGGCTGTACCGTCTGGGGCTACGTTTTGTGACGCGCTCGCATCGCGACTGCCTTGCGTAAAGGCGGCCCATAACGGTCGCTGCAACGTGACGACGGCGTTTGGCTCACCGACCGTCATGCCAAGACTAAGAATCTGTTGCGTGACATCAATCACGTTGCCGGAGCCGTCTACGAGCTGAATAAGAATGCGCCCCGACAAGCCCGCGCCGGCAGGTATAGTGGTCGCCGTTCCATTGAGATTGACGGACTGAGTCGAGCCCCTCACGCCGCGGACAGTTAGCGCCTGACCGGGCGAGCCGGACTGAGCTTGACGCACGGAGGTGGCTGCCGTATCCAAATAAGTGCCGTCGTCATTAATCCGCCAAAGTGCTCGGCCGCCACCCGTTGCCGCAGAAACATTCGGTAACGGAATCGGATTAAAAGTTGAAAGCTGCACCCCCTGTCCAGCGGGGATTCCCGAGGTGTCTGTGGTAGCCGGATTCTCATCGTCGATCAGTATGCGGATCTGAGCTTTTGAGTGGTAGCGCGAATCGCGGACAACCTGCGGATCAGATGGGGTTCTTCGCTTGATTATCTCGCGCGTCGAATTGCCGGTTAATTGCAGGGGCAGAACCAGCGCTGTACCTCCGGTAGTGCGAGTTTGCACCTGGCCGCCAAACTGATTGTTTACTCCGGCACTCGCCGGGCCGATTGAAGTCGAGTCCCATGAGCTGTTGATACTTCCATCTGGGGAACCGGGAAAGTAACCACGCTGGCCGGCCGACGAACCGATAATATTTGGTCCACTAAACATGCTGCCCATTGTTAGTGGGACCCTAACCGTTCCTACCTGGACAGCGACGTTCGCGCCAGTGCGTGGGACACCGTTGCGCAGCACATCGTAAATCAACTCATTGGCGGCAGTGACCTTCGACAAAAAGGTCACCTCACCGTTCAGATATATATTGCCATTCGCATGAACGCGACCATTGAAAGAGAACGGTGGCCCAGGATGTAACTCGATGTCATCGTTGCTGAACATGCCAAACTGAAAAATCGGGATCAGGTAGTTGTTCATCTGACGGGTTAAGGCCACTTGAGTGCCGTCCGTAGATGTCGCCTGGCTACTGAGAATGTAAGGAGCAACGCTGGCAGATAGTCCGTTGAACGGCCCACCGGGTATGGTGACCCGGGGGTACGCTCCGTTCGTGATGCCTTGAGTTGCCCGCATCGATGTTAAAGCTGCGTCGTCGAGACCGATCAACTGATCCATCGTGTAACCCTCAGGGAGCAATTCCGGAGGTGGCGTGTTCTGAATCGTGAGCAACTGGCTGGCGGTGGGTCGAGAAGTAACCTGAAATAGTCCGCTAAAATCCGCTGTCATCTTTTCGATTCCGGCGGAAGCGGCGTAGAACGCTTGAGTACGCTTCACATCGCTGCCTGCAATTTTGGCTTCCTTACCAACCACCGCGAGAACCGTGATTGCAATCGCGCCCAACATGCCGAGCAGGAGAATTGAAGTGGCGAGAGCCGCGCCGCGTTCCGAGACGCGCGACTGAGGTATATTTTTGGTTGATACGATTGGGAATTTCCCGATCATGAAGACTCCTGGGCGAGGGGCCGAGCTAACCACCATTTGCGTTGGGCTGGAGACTTTGTCTGAATTGCATATTTCTAACGCTGGAGCTGGTGGTCATTGAAATGGTTTGGCGTTGACCATTCTGAAGCATGTGTGGTGTTTCAACTGTCAACGTCACTTCTACCTGGCGTGTCTCAACTTGCTCTTGAGCGGTAGTCATTTGAGCGGTTGGCTGGACGATGTTTCCGTTAGCATCTCTGAGATTTAGAAAATACCGAAACTGCAGACTCACCGCATGTTCCGCGATGACGCTTTCATTGAAACCGGCGTTCCTAACTCCGAATACGCGTCTCATCAGCAGACCGTTGGAGTCGATGTAGTAGTGAATGACTTTCATCCGACAAATCGAGATTGGGAGGGTTGCGCCGGTAGTTATCCAGTCCAGTTGTCCACCGGCACCCAGACTGTTGAGACCAAAAACGTCGCCGCCTCCGAAGACAAGTGTTGGAGTCGGTGATCCAACTCCCTGACGATCGGTAATGGTTGCAAAGATTCCACCCGCAGCCGACGTAATAAAATATATTTCTCCGACCCTGAACCGGTCGATGTCGGTGGGGGAGACCATGGCCACTCCGGTGCTGGGCGTTAGTGCTCCGGCCGCCAGGGTAATTGGAGTGAAGACCTCAGGACGCTCCATTTGCAGAATTGTGATTCGGTCGGTAAGAACTGGAGTTGCGCGTACATTAACCGACGGCGCCGTGCCCAGGACCAGCGTATTCGCTGGAACGTCATTGTCGGCGGTAATTAAGCCCATGTTAACAATCCCCGGTGTCGCCGGATTAGTCACCGGATTTTGCGTGAGATAGTTTGTGACGAAGACTTGAGGAACGCGGATATTATTTATGCTGTTTAGCCCGTCGCCTGTATTCACCAAGTCTCTGGCTATGTACTCATGTCCTGTTCGCGCACTTTCCTGAGCGTCAGTCAACTCCATCGCAGCCCGGCTGGTTTTCATAGAGTCACGCAATAGACTCAGGAGGGCTCCAGAAACAACAACCATCATCGCCAAAACTATGAGAAGCTCGAGCAACGAGAAGCCTTGATCCCTTCTTTTGTTATGGCGATGCGTCAATGAAATTTTTTCCTCGGCGACACGGGTTATTTAGGGAATGTACGAAGCGGTGGAGTTGTCATTTAGGTAGCCGGTAACCACGAGTTGTCGCGTGCCCCCAGTTACTGAATAGTCTACGGTCACCTGGATTTTCTTTAACGTGGAGCTGAGATTAGTTATCTGAACTTGTCGTGTGACACCGACGAGCGCAAAGCTTGGGTTGATAAAGTCGTCATTCGTTCCGAAATTTCCGTCCTGGCCGGCGTCAATCAGATCATCTGAGGTTCCAAAGATTCCATCTGGGCCGGGATTGATTGAGACTTGTTGAAATCCTGGTTGAAAACCCACAAATGTCTTCACGGCTCCGGCGTTGTTCACTTGTCCGACGTTCGCAATTTGAGCAAACGTCAAGTTGTTGGTATCGCGTAGTGTCTCCATTTGTTCAAGCATTGAAACGGCGAGTAGTTTGGTATTTGTAACGGTCCGTCCGTGGTTACTCGCCACTATCGCGTAGCCAATTGCGGAAGCGACTCCCAGAAGGCCAACTGTTAGGAGCGTGATTGCGACAACCATCTCGAGCAACGAGAAGCCACGATCGGATCGTGTTTGCGAGTTGCTATGATGACGACTATTCGGTGTAGAGGTTCGCACCTGCGTTGTACCTCCAGATCTTTACGCGCCCCGAGGCTCCCATGATCGAGATAGCCGAAGCAGTCTCCGGAGCAGCGCGATTGTTGAAAAAGAAAATAGCTCGTCCCTGTGGGTCGCCGGCTCCATCGATCACCGAGCCATCTGGTTGAAAGGTTACGGTGAATTGGTTATTGAAGAGTGGAGTCAGCGCTATCCCGTCACTCAAAGCACCATTGGGTAGGCCGCTCGGGATTCCGTAGTTTATTTCAGAACTAATTGCAGCCTCGGCAAGCGGCGTCGAGCTAACAACTACGCTACCGGCCGTATTCGGATAGGAGGGGTCGACTAACAGAGACCCTCCGGGGTTGCTATTGTGATCGATGATAGATATTTGTTTGGCGGCGTTGTCGTATCGAAACGTGAAGGCCTGCCGTTGCGACATTGCTAACTGTCGAGTTTGACGTAGCTGGCTCAATATCTCACGCGAAAGTCCTATCGATCTGGTAAGTCGACGTTGGGCAATAAATTGTGGTAGCGTGAGTGATGACAGAACTCCAATCAACGCAACCACGATCAACATTTCTATGATTGAGTGGCCGCGGCTGGAGCCTCCGATGGCGCTGATCCTCCGAGGAAGATCCTCGTTCGTAAAAGCCTTTTCCTGTAGGGTTTTTTCAGTCACTTGGCAACTCGCTTAAAATGAGTCTTGCTTGCGCCCGTCTTCCTTGATCATCTGACTGTTTGCAGCTTCACTCCAGGAACGACTACAACCTTCCCGTTCTCACCAAGCTTTACTGCGCTAGCCGTGGAACTATTACCGATCACAATTGACGGTGGGACTACGCGATTGTTCTGCAAATCAACGGTCTGGCCTTGCCAGTCGAATATGTATGTTTTTGGGAAAGGGCCGCTAATTTCCACATCTGTCTGTTCCGGCAAACTCTTCACCAGCGGCACGTCCAGGTTGCCGTCACCGTCGCCGTCAATCGCAATACTGTAAAACTTGTGATTGAAGATCTTCACCTGGGCCATCTGATTCAGGTTCTTGGCGCCGCGTCGCATGGAATCCACGCGTGCTTTTTGAAGATAGCCGGCAATCTCGACCGCGGTGCTCGTGCTGTACGCAGCCCGGTTGCCACGGACAATAGAGACAATTGCGAAGCCTCCGATTACCGAGATCATCGTGAGCACGATGAGCAGCTCGGTAACGGAAAAACCACTTTGCGTGTTTTTGAAGAAAGGGAGGGAGGGGGGCATTTCAGGAATTCCTTTGTCGAACTGGAAGCTGGTCCGCGCCGAGATCTCTACTTTGAGAAGAGATCCCAGCGCGGGCAAGTTTCGGTTCTAAAGAACCTGTCGGAAGCCGGTGGGTTCTATGTGTTGGAATTGCGGCGTGCCGGGCGGCAGCCGGTTAGGATCTCTGAAGGTAGTGTCAAAGGCCCAATTTCGAATCGCGGCACCGTAAATAGAGGAATTGGCATTGTACGGTCCTAAAGCCTGAGTCGAACGATACAAAGGTATCAGTGCGCCAACGAAATTAAATCTCCTGTTGCCCCAGTCCTCGAGGAACCGTGGAAAATTGTGCATGCCGCCGTTGAGTCGAGATTCACTTGGCGTCGCGTTATTGCCGCCATCAGGTAGTCCGGCCATTGCACCCAAGTTATTTCCGGCGATAATTCCGGCTCGGACTGAGGTTTCATCGACAACTGCCAGGGTCGCAGGAGCAGTAACCCTATCGGCCAAGCGCTTACCCTGCTGATCAGGGTATATCGCGCTCAAACTATCCGCCCAGGTCTTAGATAGAGGGAACCAGGCGTCGCAGACAATCGAGGCGGGAACCTGTCGGTCAGTGGCAGTGGGCATGTAGTGAGAAGCCTGCGCAGCGTCGTTATACGATGAGGTACCAGCCGTAGGCACTGCGTTGATGCCTGTTGTGTTGTAGTTACCCCAAGTGTAGACCATGTTCTCACTCGCAATTGTGATCCCCAAAGTTGTCGAAAGCTTGTTGGCGGCTGCGTTAGTTTGAAGGTCCTCACCATTGAATAAGCGAACCGCTCTTCGAAAGTAATTGGTCGTGGCGGTGCCGGTGGACGGATTGTTCCACGCAGAAACGATCAGCGCACGGATCCTTCTTTCAGTCCAAAAGTCAGTTCCATTGTCTGTGCCAGCAAGTACGGCAGGATCTGGCAACTCATCCAGGTCTTTTACCATGGCCGTGCCCAGGGCGGCGCCGGTACTTTGTACGTCTTCTCCGCCATCCAGAATTCCGTTGGGTCCGTAGATGTCCATGTTGTCGCACATACCGTTAGTGCTCTGGCTTGCAGTTGTTGACGGTAGTCCGGTGGCAGGGTCACGAAGATAAACTGTCTTCACATCGTCTCCGCGACGGTCTGAAACATAGACAACATAGCCGTCGGGTTTCGCGATGTTTCCGCTCACCGCGTTAGTGGTGGCTAGAAGGTTTTGGTCGTATATGCCGTCCATCCAACGAGCCAGGTTCTTCATGTTGATTTCTACGACGTTGGTTATTCCGCGCTCATAAACCTGGTTAGCATCGGAAGTCAGGTTGGGAGCTACATTGGAGGTGGTTAAACGTCCTTCGCGGACGTTGTAGACATTGATTGGCACAATGCTGTTCACCATATTCGCGGTAAAAGCAGCAGTGTCGAGAGCAGGAGGAACATCTGACCTCAGAGGCTGTGCACCCGACGCCGTGTCGTCCAGGATCCCGGTGAGATATCCACCTGGGTCGTCGAGCACTACTCCAGTATTGATTTGACCATCCGAGGCGATGTGCGTCCTGTTGATTATGTCGGTTAGGCAGTTGGAGTAGGTGAGGTCACCATTACGAACAGGATTTACAGCTGCACCGCTACCATCCCGGCTACCTTGCGTGAACGCTGCCCATACGGGCCGTTGCAGTTGCACAATCGCGTTTGGCTCACCGACGGTCATGCCCATGCTCAAGACTTCCGTGGTTACATCTCGCCATACATCATTGCTATCAACGATCTGAATCAGGATGTGCCCGGTGAGTCCCGCTCCGTAGGGAATGACTGCGCCGTTGGCGGATTTAATGAGTTTGTAGACGGTTCCTCCGCCCGAATAAGTGGCAGGAAGCGTCGTGGGTCTGGGCGAACTCAACGTGAAGGTGTTAGCGGCAGCGTTCGAAACTGTAAACTCACCGTTAGCATTAACTGCGCCACCCACCCCAGTAATAACAACCAGGTCACCATTGGAAAAACCATGTCCATTGCAGGTGATTCTAAGATAGTTCGTCGAACTAATGGTGACGGTCGCAACGCCGGTGATGGTCTTCAAGCTTGGTGCTCTTCCACTGCGTACTGTATCGGCCTGCAGCACTGTTCCGCCATTTTGCTGTTGGTTCACGTAGGTAGTGGCGGTCTCGTTGTAGCTGTTAGCGATGCCTGTGTTGGCCATGTTCACTCGCCACAACGCCCGGCCGCCGCCATTGGCGGTTATCGACGTGCTTGTAGTTAGGTTTGGTAGCATCATCGGATCGAATGTTGACAGGTTAACGCCGTCATGCGTGTTCGTTCCGTCACCATTTTGGGTCCCGTAGAGCCCGGCAACATCATTTGTCACACCTTCATCGTCAATCAAGATCCGAATCTTGGCCTTCGTGTGATAACGCGAATCACTAAGAGGAGACGCAAGAGCGGGACTTGGCATGCTGTCATTCGGCAGCCGGCGCTTAATGATCTCGCGGGTGGGATTGCCGCCAAGTTGCATTGGCAACCTTAGCTGTGAGGCGCCGGTTCTACGAGTCAACAGTTGGCCGCCGAATTGGTTGTCTGTACCGGTTACTGCAGACCGTTTGGAATTCGTTTCCCAGCTCCAGGTTGTGGTGCCAGTAGGAGGCGGTTCGTTTAAGATGCCGTTAGGTGAAGTAGGGAAAAAGTTTGGCTGTCCGGATGATTGGGTCGTGATGTTTGGTCCGCCAACCATGCTGCCCTTGGTGAGCGGTACGTTGATGGCGCTTGGTCCAACGGCCATCGATACGACGCTTGTAGAACCACGAGGCTCACCGTTGCGCATTGTGTCGTAAAGGATTTCGTGCGCGGTTGTCACCTTGTCAAGAAACTTCACGAGACCTGCCACGTAGACATTGCCGTTTGCATGAACGCGGCCATTGAAGGTGAAATTTGCGCCTGGGTGCAGCTCGATGTCCTCATCGCTGAACATGCCGAACTGGAATAGCGGGATCATGTAGTTGTTCATGTTGCGGGTCAAAGTCACTTGGGTGCCATCGCGGTCATAAATCGCTGTACTCGTTAGCGTGAAGGGTTTAACCGTCGCAATGAGGCCGCTAAACGCTGAATCGCCAGGCATGGTTACCTGCGGCAAGGCTGGAGCGGTGATTCCCTGCGTTGAGCGCATAGCGCCCAATGTCACGGTGTCAGGCACGGCAGTCTGGACAAACGAAAAACCTTCTGCACGCAATTCGGTGGGATAGAGATCGTTGATCGCGGCTACCTCAGCATCCGTTGGGCGCGAAGTCTCCTGGTAAAGGGCACTAAAGTCGTTGGTCATCTTCTCGATTCCCGCGGCAGCGGCGTAAAAAGTTTGGGTTCGTCTTAGATCACTGCCGGCGACGCGGGTCTCAGTTCGCACAACTGCCAAAACAGTCATGGCGATCGCGCTTAACAATCCCATCATGAGAATAGCCGTGGCCAGAGCAGCGCCGCTCTCGTTTGACTTGGCCATAGATCGTTTCACGCATGCGAACCTTGATGACTTCTCATTTGCTATAAACATCGAACTTCTCCTTCGGAGGTAAAGAATCCAGGAATCTTGGGAGTCTGAAAGAATGAAAAATTAAGGGGTCGCCCCAGGCTGCAAGGCTTGCCTAAACTGCATGTTCCGCACGCTTGTGCTGGCAACTGAGGAGAGCTCGGGCTGCAATCCCTTTTCCAGTTTGTGTGGTGTTTCCACGGTGACCCGCACCTCCACCTGGCGAACTGAAATCTGCTGGTCCAACGTACTCAGTCGGTTCACGGGTGGAACATTGTTTCCGTCACTGTCAGGTCCCAAAGAGTAGATAAATTGAACACTAGTTACGTGATCGGCGATGGCGCCTTCGCGGAACCCGGTTCCCTTGACACCAAACACCCGCCTCATCAGGCGTCCGGTGGTATCGATGTAGTAGTGGATGATCTTCATCCTCTGGAGGGTCGTGGCCAGCGTACCGCTTGTCGCGTTGCAAGCCGCGATGGTGGATATACGCCCACCGGATCCGGTAACGTTCAGCCCAAACTTGTCGTTATTTGCCGCTCCCTGGGCAAAGGTCAAGGTTGAGTTTGCCCCCGTGATATCGGTAACGTTGGTCACCGTTCCAAAAGTGCCGCCTACCGATGATGTGAGGAAATAGATTTCCCCTATCGTGAAGCGACTCCGGTCAGCATCAGCGATGGTGATGGTGGTGCCGCTACTGTCAATTGCTGACGCTGCCAGCGAGATCGGCACGAAGTTGGAATCAATGGCAAGAATCGTCTGTCGATCGGTGAGATTCGGGGCAGATCGGACTTTTACCAGCGGCGTGGTCGCAACGCTTGGATCCAGCCCAAATACTACTGTGTCAGCACGAACGTCATTGTCGGTTGTGAGGATGCCAAGATTAGTTACGCCAGCGGGCATGGCCGGATCAGGAACCGGCGTCAGCGAGAGGTAGTTTGTAACGAAAGTTGTCTGCACTGGAATATAGGTCATACTCCTCAGGCCATCGCCGGCACTCACAAGATCCCGGTTTATGAATTCCTGAGCAGTACGCATTCCCTCCTGCGCATCTGTTAATTCGTAGGTCGCATTCGAAATTGACACGGAGCTCTTCATCAGCGAGCTGACAGCCGCTGTCATTATCACGAGCAACGTGACAACGACGATCATCTCGAGTAGTGAAAAGCCTTCTTGATTATTTGGTCTTGAACTCGGTTGCATGTGTCGTCTCCAGTCGAATCGTTCCCAAGTGGGTTGCCCGTCTTAATAAACGTAGGTCCCGTGGAAGTCGTCTTGTAGGTAGCTGATGCCGACCAGCTCTCTGACCTCCCCGCCAGTTGGTGAATAGCGTAGCGTCACTTGAATTTTCTTGAGATAGGGATTGGATGGGAACGTCGTGATCTTAATTTGACGCGTCACGCCAGGGCGAGCAAGTGTGAGATCGTCAGTTGTACTGCTGCCGACCCAAAGGTCGTCGACAGTTCCGAATATTCCGTCAGCGCCGGGAACCGTTGAGACCGGACGAAATTCTCCGTCGGCAAATGGGAACCCTGTAAACGAGCTGCTCGGCTGTTGCGTATTCGAGATCTCTTCAAAGGTTAGTTTGTGGGTATTTCTGAGTGTTTCCATCTGCTCGAGAATGGAAACCACCAGCATCTTGGAATTCGTCAAGCTGCGACCGCGGTTGCTGGCGATCAGTGCGTAGCTGATTGCCGAAGCCACGCCGAGCAGGCCGATGGTAAGTATGACAAGCGCCACAACCATCTCCAACAAGGAGAATCCTCGTTGGTCCGATCGCTTGGTGCGCGCATTGATACGAGGGCGCCTATTCAATATATGAGTCCACATTGTTATACCTCCAGATCTTTACCCGGCCCGATGCGCCCCTAACGGAGATTGCTGAGGCGGTGGCTTTAGCCGCTTTATTGTTGTAGATGAAGAGAGCTGTATCGACGGGGTTGCCAGTTGCGTCGACTACTGACCCGTCTCGCTGGAATGTGATGTTGAGCTTATTGCTGGCGGTGGAGATGTTGGGAACCGCGAGCCCGTCGGCAGTCGTTGGTGAACCCGGCAAACTCCCGGGGATTCCCCAAGACATTTCACCTGCGCTTAGGCCACCTTGTCTTAGCGAAACCGTAGCGATAACCGTGCTACCAGTTGTGCTGGGATAACCTCCTGCAGTCAAGACGTCAATACCACTAGTCGGATTGGCCACAGTATCAACGTTATTGTGGTCGATAATATTGATTGCTTCATTCGTAGTGTCGTATTGAAATGTAATCGCCTGACGCTGGGCCATAGCTAACTGGCGAGCCAGGCGAATCTGCGTCATGATTTCGCGGTTAACCTCAATCGAGCGAGTAAGCCGACGCTGCACGATCATCTGAGGAATGGCGACGGCTGTTAGGATTCCCATTATCACCAGCACCAGCATTAGCTGGATCAATGAGAAGCCTCGGTCGTCCCGAATCCCCTCGGCTTTTGGTGGTAAGGCAGTCGCTTGTGGTTCCGAATGTCTATTCATTAGCTTTTCTTCCATGTCCATCCTTTAAGGCGAGCCGAAAGGTGGGTCGATCTAGATGGCGCCCGTGGCGAAGGGTCAGCGCCGCCGACCCATTGGCAATCTCCATACCACCAACCTCCTTCAGCAAAATGCTTGGGTTTGTTCAGAATCCCCTAGAGCCACTCAAACAATTCGTAACCTTTAGTAACGCCGACGGAGGACCTCTTCCTATTCGGCGGCGCAACTTCACTAACGGGTTCGGTCGAAATTCGAAACTGATTCGATAGCTGAATGGGAAAGCCAAGGGCGTTTCGAACTTTAACTAGGTAGGACTCTTTGCGCCGGAACCGAGGGCCTTAGCTTCCTGGGACGCACACGGTGACGCAGCAGGAACCGTGAACAAGGATCGTCCGCTTCGTGCGAGGTGCCGCACGCCACGCGCGCGAGCTGGACGGTGAAGCGCCCCGCCGGTCGTTACGATCGGCTGGGCGCAATTCTTTTAGCGTTAGGGGCGCTAGGGAGAATTGGGATGGGCTTGTAGCGTTGTGCCGGGTTCCTTTGCTTCACCGGAGACGCTTTCGGTGTCAGCTAGCTTCATCGTTAACGCCAGCGGTTTATAGTTAAATGGCTTCGGACCACCGCGACTGTTTTGTACGAGCATAACGAGGTAGTCCTGGTTTGATCTAAACCTCACCACATTTCCGCGCTGATTCATGATCACGAAGAGCAAGGTTTCGCCGCTCTTGGTTCTCATCTGCCCAACAAGCGAACTGGCCCCTCCGTCCGTCCTGCCAAGCGTGCCTGTCTTGGCGATAACACTTCCCTTCCAAGCTGGACCCGTGAACCGATCCTCGAGCGTTCCCGGATCGATTCCCGCGACCGGCATGATGTCCGACGGCGACAGCTTGTTTTTCTGAAGTTCGTTGCGGAGAGCTCTCAGAATTCTCATCATCGCTCGCGGCGTTACTCGATTTACACCCAAGCCGCTCAGGGAAGCTAAACGAATCTCGCTCGGAGGAATATCTAAAGTTTTCACTAACTGCTCGCTAACTGCTTCTTTGCCGCCCAGGCTGTCGCCAATGCGTTCAGCCATGAAGTTATTTGAGTAGCAAAGGAGCACCTTGAGGACATCAGTGAGTTTGCTCGACTTGTGCGTCAGTAGCAGCTTGGCGCCGGGCGCAGCAGGACCAACGCTTACCTCTCCCATCACCGTCAGGCTGGGAACGGTTTGCAAGCTTGCGAGATCGCCCAACGCAGTGCGTTCGTAGTTCCACGCTCGCGTGGCTTCACTGGATCGTGAAGTGGCGTTCAAGGTGTCGTAAAGTGATTCGCCCGAACCGCGAGCGGAGGAATTGAAGTTCATCGTAAAACCCGGCGCTACGATCAGGTTGCCGGTGACACTGCGAATCCCAAGACCATTCAACTGTCGTGCAATCATCACCGCGTGCTCATGATGAAACGACGGATCGCGGCCGGTGACATAAAGGTTTCCCATTACTTGCCCGGTTGCTTTGTCTAGTGAACCGTCGGTCCAAAAACCGGTTGTGAAGCGATGGTCAGGGCCGAAGTTTCGCAGTGCAATCAGCGCTGTAGCAAGTTTGACGGAAGACGCCGGATTGAATGGTTCGTCGGCCGATTGCGACGACACGATCTTCCCATCAAGCGTTTCTATTAGCACACCCTGAAGGCCGTATACTGGGGCGACATCCTCGGTTGTTAGTGGTTGATTCTGTTGCGGAATGGCAACAGCTGGAGCAGTGACTGGTTCTTTTGTGGGTGTCTGCGCAGAGAGTTGCATTTGTGCAGGGAGCAGCACGAATGCAGCGGCAAGAATGCAAGTGACCAACTTTGAAAATATGGTGTTTCTTCTCATGCGTCGGGTTCGAATATTGCTCCGTTGGCAAACGACAAGGAATAATAACATGACGCGGGAGAGTCGGTGGAAGAGAGTCTTTTGATGCGCTTGTTCGTCGTTGGGATGTCGCGTTGGACCTTCGAGATTGGCGCGTTAAAGCGGTCGCGGGAATCTCAAAGTCCGTTGACAATGCAAGAAGCAGAAACCTAGAATCTCGGTATTGATAATTCAGTGAGATCTAATCGCAAGCCGGTAGTTATTGAAGACATACGTGCCACGCACAAAGCGCGAAAGAAAGAGATTCGTGCACGGCTCGAACAATTTCGGCGTGTGTGGCGCAACGGATCTGACGAGCAACTTTTCGAAGAGCTCGTCTTCTGTATTTTTACCGCCGGCGCATCGGCACGCATGGGGTTTCGTTCGGTTGAAGCGGTGAGGCCGTTTCTATTGAACGGCCAGCGCGAAGATATGACACTGGCTTTGAAAACTGCCGGGGCGCATCGCTTTCCAGTTGAGAGGCCTGGCTATATTGTCGTCACGCGAGATTACTTGCGTGAGCATTGCGATATGGCTTTGCGCAGCAAGCTTCGCGGCTTTACCGATCCGTTGGAGCGTCGGGATTGGCTGGCGCAGGAAAAACGAATCAAAGGACTCGGCTACAAGGAGTCGAGCCACTTTCTGCGAAACATCGGACTCCTGGGACACGCTATTCTCGATAAGCATGTAATGAGCTGCCTTGCGGATTTAAAAGTCGTCGAAACACCAAAGCCGCCGGCAACGCGAACGCGATATTTGGAAACAGAAGAAAGACTGCGATCCTTCGCACACGAGGTTAGGATTGACTTTGACGAGCTTGATCTGGTTCTTTGGTCAATGAAAACCGGCGAAGTCCTGAAGTAAATTGTGATCTCCCCATTAGTCAATTCGGATACTCCGAAGTATCCCGTAACGCGGAAAGAAAGAAGTCATGCAAACTCTTAACGCGAAACGGTGGCTCCCCCCAACGGCAATCAAACTTTTTGCAGGCATGCTTGTGTGCCTGGCGATGTCAGTATCAGTGTTGGCAAGCGGCGACGGCAAAGCGCGCCAGCGAGCGAACGAAGCTCTCAAACAGGGAGACTACGAAAGTGCCGAAAAGCAGTTTCGTGAATTGCTCACCAAAGATTCTCACGACAAAGATGCGCGACTTGGTTTGAGTTTCGCGTTGATGAAGCAAAGGATGCTTCAGGACGCTTACGACCATGCGGCGCGAGTTGTTCTGAGCGATCCCCTGTCTTCACGAGCTCACGCTTTGCTTGGCGCGGTCATCCTGGCTTCTGGCGATTTTCAAAACTCAGTCGAAGAATTCCGGACCTCATTGAGCATCAAAGAGGATGAGGCACTGGCGATTGCGGGATTGGCAATGGTGGATTTCTATGAGAATCGCCTCGATGCTTCTATCAAGGGACTGCGCCGCGCTGTCAGTCTTGACACCACGGAGCCTGACTACCTGTTCAGCCTGGGACAAGCCACTTCGCGCAACGAGCGATACAAAGAGGCGGCGGACGCTTACGAAAAGTTTCTGATCATTGCGCCAAAAACCGACGCGGATCGCCGCGCTCGTATTCGCGGTCTGATCGATTTCCTGCGCTACCTGGGAAAGCAAAGCTCACTCTATGTGCTCGCCGGCAGTAATAAGACCGTTATTCCTTTTGAGTCGAGCGACGGTCGACCGATCTTGAAAGTGAAAGTGAACGATAGTCGCGAAACTTTACGCTTTGTTCTTGATACTGGATCGGGAATGTCAGTCATCTCGGAAGAAACTGCGAAGAAGTTGGGCCTTCACCCCGTGGCCCGCGGTGGACAGGCGCGAGCGGTTGGTGGCGGGGGCAAGTTTGATATTGTCTATGGGTTCCTGGACTCACTCGATGTTGGCGATGTAACGGTGAAGAGTGTGCCAGTCTACATTCGCCATTTCTACGACGAAAAGACTCCCGTTGACGGCTACCTCGGCCTTTCCGTGATCTCAAAGTTTATTGCTTCAGTAGACTATGGCGAAAGATTATTTATGCTGCGCCGGCCCTCGGAGAATTTCGTTAAGGATCTTTGGGGCATTCGGATTTCACGAGACAGCAGTCAGCCTTTGGCTCCAGGCGTTTTCGAGATCCCGTTGCGCACAACTTCAAGTGGCTTCCTCAGTGGCGAGGTCCATCTTGAAGGAATCCAAAGGCCGCTGAATTTCATAGTGGATACTGGAGCGAGTGTTACGGTCGTTTCCGAACGCCTGGCGAAAGAAGAGGATCTCAGTAACTATTTGGAACCCACGCGCATGCGTATTTATGGCGCGGCGGGTATCGCGGATGACGTTAAGAGCTTAGTCTTACCCAAGGTGATGCTCGGCGGACTTACACGCGAACGGGTTAACGCCGCCATTTTGGATCTGGAGCCGGTAAACGAAACTGCCGGGTTCACGCAAATGGGAATTCTAGGCAGCAACTATCTGCGACACTTCCGCGTCTCGTTTGATTTTCAAAGAGGACTGATCCGGTTGGAACCGTTGAACAAGGGCGCCAAGAGCGCTGATACGGTTAGCCCGGATCAGCATCTGTATCAATGAAGCAAAGTTTATATCTTGAAACTTCAGTGATAGGAGCTTATCTGGATAATGGCGAGCCCTTTCGTCGTGACCTGACCATCCGGTGGTGGGAACATGAAATGCCCGACTACCGCTCAGTAATTTCACCGCTGGTTAATCGTGAACTGGAACGCGTCAGCGAACCGCATCGTTCAGCCTACTTGAATTTGACCGCGGCACTCGAGCAGGTAGAACTGACTGACGAAGCGGCCATACTTGCCGATGGCTACATCTCGCGCGGAATTTTCCATCGCAAATATATTGCCGACGCGCTTCACGTCGCGATAGCTTCTTGTCACAAGATCGACTACCTGGTGACCTGGAACTTTGGGCACCTGGCAAATGTTCGCAGACAAGCTCGCATTCGACTATTCAATACAGCTGCCGGGTTTTATGTTCCAATGATTGTGACGCCGGAGTTTCTGGTTTCGGAAGCGACTGAAAAAGTAAATTGATGTATCGTCGTCCTAAATTTCTGGAAGTGCTGCATGCGATTCGCGAGAGGATGTCTCGCGACGTAGACTATGATGTCGATTTGTTCGCGGAAATGGTTCGCTCGGGCGTAAAGCCTACGCACGGCCCGGAAAGAATCATTCGCGGGGTCCGCACGCGCGCGCAGGCGGACGAAATACGTGAAGACCTGGAAGAATATGACGAGCGACCGAAAAAGCGCGCCGGGAAGTTGAAGATAGTAAAAAAACAAGCAGGGAGTTGATCAATCTTCTGTAATTTCTCATTCATAGATTTATGAACCCAACGTTTGAAACAATCGGATTAGAAGTACCCAGCGAGAAGGCGTTCAACTACCTTGCCGAAAGGGCTGACGCTCAAGGCGAGGCGACTCAACTCAATCGTCGAGGCGCAGTGCTTCACGGTCGCTGCTGGAAGCTAGGTGAGGGGCTCGAGGTTTGGACAGTCCTCTATGAGTCAGGAAGCGGCGTGTTTTATGCCGACTGCCGGCCGGGTTTCAGGGCCCGTTATATTCAAAAGATCAGTCCCTGGGCATTAACTGAATACGATGAAGAAGGCGAAGCCGTGGTGCACGGCTACCGCGAAGGCGCGGACTGCGAAGTATTATTTGAACTACAGAATCTGACCGAGGTTGGACCCGGTGGCTTTGGCGCCGAGGAACTCCACGTCGGACTTTGCGGCCTGGCCTATCGTGCTCGCGTTCGTAGCGCGCCGGCAAAAACCAGATGGATGCCATTAGACAAAGCAGCGCCGTCGCGTGCCGCTCACGAAAATGACTGGAGTTTGACTGGTCGGGTCATTGCGTTTAAGCCGTTGAAGAATCCACTCTCAGGAAGCGATTTGTACTGGATTCATCTGGACCTTGAAAGAATGAATCTGGAGATACTGGTCAACCAGCGCGCGCTGCGTGGAGACACGTTGGCGCCCGGTGTAATGCTTGACGCTGAGATCTGGTTGCAGGGCCACGTCCTTGACGACGCTGCTCTGAGTTTGCGCTATGAAGGAGTGGACGGCTCATGCTCCACCGCTGACTTCTGGACACAGCTGAAGCGAAAGAACTGAATCGAAAAGGGACAAGGGCAAAGGGGAAAGGGTATTGAGAGATCTTAGTTTTATCCTTTACCCATTCCCCTTTACCCTTCTCCCTTTACCATGAAACGTCTCCTCATCGTTGGTTTCGTAATCCTCACCCTCGTGATCGGCTCCTATTTCTTTAACCAATATTGGATTCATCGCTATGATGGGCTCATTGCCAGACAGGCAAACGTCTATCGTCTTGATCCAGCATTGGTGTGGAGTGTAATTTACGAAGAAACCTATTTCAGTCCGTGGAAAAATGGCAAGGACGGCGAGATTGGCTTGATGCAGATCACCCCGGCGGTTGGTCGCGAGTGGGCTGCTGAGACCGGCATGCACGAACTGGAAAAGCAAATGGCGCAGAGTCCCGATGGGTTGTTGCGTGATCCGGAGCGAAATATTCAAATCGGCTGTTGGTATCTTGAAAAAATCTCCGAGCAATATCGCGACACTTCCGAGCCGGAACCGCGTGTGATCGCCGCCTATAACGCTGGGCCCAGTCGAGCTGCTGAGTGGAGCAAAGTTCCGGAGGGCGCCCGGCAATTGACCGGAGACGAGTTCATTAACAAGATCGAAATCCCTTCCACGCGTGCTTACGTTAGTTCGATCATGGAACGCTATCGCAAGCTCAAAGGCCCGGCGCAAGCTGGACATAGTCAGAACCGGGAGCGGTAGCGACCGGACCGCAAATAAGCTTCACAAGAATTGATGACAATACTGTATTGCGCCCGTTGGGTTCTGCCCGTCTCGTCGCCGGCAATTGAAGCTGGCGCGCTTGCGGTCGCCGGCGACCGAATCGTCGCAGTCGGCAGTCGTATCGCGCTCCGGAAACAATTTCCTGAAGCCACCGTTCGCGATCTTGGTGAGACAGCAATTATTCCCGGCCTGGTTAACACGCATTCGCATCTTGAACTAACTGTAATGCGTGGCTTCCTCGAAAAGGAAGAGTTTGACTTCTTCGCCTGGCTGAAGAAATTAACGCGCGCTCGCCTCGATCTGCTGACCGCGGACGACTTGAACGTTTCCGCATCCTGGGGCGCATCTGAAGCGGCGCGCGCCGGCGTAACTTGCGTTGCCGACGCGAGCGATGCCGCTCTTCAAAGCATGAACGCACTGCGAGAGTTAGGACTGCGCGGCATTGTTTATCAGGAATCGTTTGGCCCCGATCCCAAACTCGCCACCGAAAACTTTGAAAAGCTGACGACCAGAATTGCAGTTCTCCGTGAACGCGAAACCTCGCTGGTGAAGTGCGGAGTTTCCCCGCACGCTCCCTACACGGTTTGCGCCCCGCAGTTGGAAATGATTTCCAGGTTTGCGTTGGCTGAGAAGCTTCCAGTGATGATGCACGCTGCTGAAACGCAGATGGAAGTAGCGTTACTGCGCGACGGCAGCGGGCCCTTCGCCGACGGACTTCGTAGTCGTGGAATCGACTGGCGCGCGCCCGGTGTATCGGCAATTCAATATCTCAAAAATTGTGGTGTGCTCGAGACAAATCCTTTGCTGGCGCACTGCATTCACGTCGACGAAGTGGATCTCAACACGCTTAAACAAACAAACGCGCGTGTAGCGCACTGTCCAAAATCCAATGCCAAACTTGGTCACGGAGTGGCGCCGTTTGGGAAGATGATCGAAAAGGGAATTGCAGTTGGGATCGGCAGTGATTCCGTCGCCAGCAACAACACTTGCGATCTTCTGGAAGAGGCACGCTTCGCACTCTTGCTGGCTCGCGCTCAACCAGGCGGTGGAAATGTCGAATCCCAGTGTCACCTCAGCTCAGATGATGTTTTGAGTGCAGCCACGTTGGGAGGCGCGCGTGCGCTTGGCTCGGAAGGAGTTTTTGGTGAACTAAGAGACGGTCTCCAGGCAGACTTTGCGGTCATCTCGCTCGAGGGCGCACATCAGATACCTTCGTACGGCGCAGCCGATACGCTGATTTTCGCATCGTCGGGACGGGAAGTGATTCTAACGGTGGTAGCTGGTCAGGAAGTGTATCGAGAAGGTCGCGTTACAACCGTTGATGAGGAACGGTTGCGCGCGCGTATGAATGAGATTGTAAGAAAACTACGAACTTAGAGCTTTGAACTTTGTACTTGGAGTAATCGTAGCGTCCAAAGCTCAAAGTCTATTTGAGTGAGTTCGCAATCGCTTCGTCAAAAATCTCCAACGCCACATCGACGTTTTCTTTCGTCAGTATTAACGGTGGTGACCAGCGGATCGTGTTAGCGCCGGCGCCGAGGATAATCAGTCCGCGTTCGAAGCAGGCGATCTCCACGCGGTCACGCAGATCAGGAGCGGCTTTGTTTGAAGCGCGATCTTCAACAAACTCCACTCCAATCATCAAGCCCATACCGCGCACATCACCGATGCAGTCATATTTCTGCTGCAGGCGTTCGAGACCGGCTTTCAAGTAAGCGCCAACTTCCGCGCTGTTTTTTACCAGCCCACCTTCGAGCAATTCAATTGTCTTCAGGGCCGCGGCGATACAAACAGGATTGCCGCCGAAGGTTGACGCATGCGCCCCCGGTTTCCAATCCATCAGGTCAGCGCGCGCGACGCAGGCGCCGATTGGCAACCCCGAACCAATTCCTTTAGCAATCGTTACGATGTCTGGTTGCACGTCGTAGTATTCGGATGCAAACATTTTCCCGGTGCGGCCCATTCCCGACTGCACTTCATCAACTATCAGCAGAATGCCGTGCTCATCACATATACGCCGCAATCCTTTTAGAAAATCTTTGGGCGCCGGAACATATCCGCCTTCACCCTGCACCGCTTCAACTACGATTGCCGCAACTTCCTCGGGCGGCGTTGTAGTCTTGAACAACCTCTCCTCGATCCAGTTCAACGCTCCTTGTCCGGCGCCACCATCGCCGCAATCTTCAAGACGAAACGGATTTCGAAACTCATTTGGATAGGGCACGTGAACGACGTCCAACGCCTGTCGCTTAAAACCTACCCGCTGCGCGGCGCGAGATGAAGTCAGCGAAAGTGAACCCAAAGTGCGGCCATGAAAACTATTGAAGAAGGCGATAAATTTTTCTCGTCCCGTCGCATGCATCGCCAGTTTCAAGGCAGTCTCAACCGCTTCGGTGCCGCTGTTGGCAAAGTGCGTTCGCGTCGGTGACTTCACCGGCACGATCTCATCGAGTTTTTTTGCGAGCGCGGGCATGTGACGATAGTAGTAGTCAGTCCCGCACATGTGGATGAGTTGCGCCGCCTGATTCTGAATCGCTTGCACTACTTCTGGGTGACAGTGGCCGGTGGAGCAAACTGCGACTCCAGCGTTGCAATCGAGGAAAGTGTTGCCGTCAACATCCTCAACCCAAACGCCGGAAGCGCGCTCGGCAACCAGCTTGAACGAAGGCCTTGGGTACGAAGGCGTAACGAACTGAGCGTCAGCGGCGATAATTTCCTTGCCCTTTGGACCAGGCAGTGCGGTCTTAATTTCCGGACGCTTCGGCGGTGCGATAGTGCTGGTTGACATAATGCGCTCTCCTTTTCAAAACGGCCGGTGCTGACAATTCGGCCAACTGAAGACAATCCTGGGCCCGACAAAACGTGCAGTCGAGAGATTCAAACGGCATGAAAATTATTGAACCAGGGGGCCTAGTCGGCGAAAAGATTGCAGCGGCTGTCGAGCGGACGGTGATGTAGAGTTTTGCTATTCAACATGACTCAAACCTGCGCTGTCGTTTGTGCGGCGGTGACTACTAAAGTGTGTGGATGTTACCACGCGGAGCTAAACCGATCCAGTTGCTGCTTCGGACGGGTACTGGTTAGTTTGAATCGGCCTCTCCTTGGAGTGCGGCGACTTGTCGCCGCTTTTGCTTGCGGCGGCCTAGCTTCGGGTCGTCGAAACTAATTTAAGTATGAAAAACCGGCGCTAGTTTATGGCAGACCAAAGCGGCGACAAGTCGCCGCACTCCAAGGAGAGGCTTGTTGTTGACACGATCGAGTTACTGGTCGGTTTCAGCTTCCGCGTGAAACTCATCGTGCGGATCGATCTCAACCTCAGGTTCCCAACAATTAGCTGGCAGCTTCCACCAGCGTTAATGCTCGTTCAGCTTCGCGTGCGAAAGTCTCACGAATCGTTTCTTTCGGCGGCGGTGCGGGCCAGAGGTTAAGCTTCTTACCGAACGAATGAATCAACACGCGTGAACGAAAGTAGTATTCGTGTTCCCACTCCACTTCGGCCATCGTCAGCAAGCAATCAATGAATTCTTCACGACCGCAGTCGCGCGCGAGTCTGGCAGCGGTTTCGTATTCGCGAATGTTACGGCTCTCGAGACGGCCCGCGCCATACATCGGCGCAAACCACCCCATCACGTGACAAAGAAAACCGAGTGCGCGCCCCAGCAACAACGAACGAGTTTCCCGTTGCTTGCTCGGTTGTGCTCCCAGCTTTTCAAGCATTTCGCCAACGAGTTCGCGATGGTGCCACTCTTCATCTTCGATCTGTTTGATGTGAGCGCGTTCGTCTACATCAACTACGGAATGCCAGTGGCCGCGATAAGCGAAAGCGGCCGCTTGTTCGGCCGAGTAAGCAACTTGCAATAGCGCGATGAGTTGTTGACGGCTGTTTTCTTCAGACATGAGTCAAAGTCTATTCAGCTACGAACTGATACGTAAGTACACCACGTACTTTAACCGGCTGACCATTCAGCTTGGTGGGTGAAAACCTGGCGCTACGCGCTGCTGCAGCAGCCGCCGCCTGTAGCAATGGATGTCCCGAAATTGCCCTTGCCTCCACTACATTTCCGTTCTCGTCAACGAGCACTTGAATCACCACTGTGCCTGATGCTTTGACAGCTTTCGCTACCTGCGGGTACTGCGGCTTCGGCAAACTGATCGCCTTGTCATTCAACATGCCACCGGAGATTTGCTTCACGGCCAGAGCACTTTTCGTTTCCGGTTGAGCGGTTTCACTTGCCGACGGAGGGGTAGGGGGAGCTTCTTGCGTGAGCATCGGTACCGTGGTGGTTGGTAAAGTTCCTTTAATGTCTTCTGATTCTGGGCCGATTGAATCGATCTTCCAGGCGCCGCCTTCATGGCTGAGTGTGAACACCAACCTGGTCGAATAGGTTCGATCCTCCGTTTGATAGTCAAAAGACACGCGAGCAATGTTGTCCTCGATGCCTTCATTGAGGTTGATGATTTGGTATTTCACGCGCGAGTTGGCGGTCTGGGTCATTTTCGCAAACAGCTGATTGCTTTCTCTTATTTTTTCGATCCCGTCCCTGCTAATCGCCCGGCTCGAGAAGAGCTGCGTCATTGCATCCGAATCGCCCTTCTGCGCCGCCGTCATAAACTTCTTTACCGTGGCAGTCGGACTCCAGATCAAGTTGCAGCCAGTCAGGAGAAACAGCGCCGTCAAAAACAAATGCTTCGCTTTCATTTGTCCTCCCACAAAATTGGGTTTCCCATTTAGGTAGAGCCAACGACACTGGTTCAGCCGAGTTTCTTGACACTCTCTCGCAGGGGGCTATAAACTCGCGGTCTTTCAAATCCTAGCATTCTTAACTAAAAATTGCGCAGGAGGATGTCGACGTGCGACCTTCTCCTGACCTCGAAAGGACTACAAACTTATGGGTACACGAAACAAAATTACGGTTGTTGGCGCCGGCAATGTAGGCGCGACGGCAGCGCATTGGTTGGCTGCGAAAGAACTTGGCGACGTGGTGTTGGTTGACATCGTTGAGGGCGTGCCGCAAGGGAAGGCACTCGACCTGGCCCAAGCAGCGCCGATTGAAGGCTTCGACGTGAAGCTGGTGGGAACCAACACCTACGACGGAACTGAGAATTCGGATGTAGTAATTATCACCGCTGGACTGCCGCGCAAACCCGGCATGAGCCGTGACGATCTTTTGAAGACCAACGCAGATATCGTGTCGAAGGTTGTGGATGAAGTCGTCAGCCGTTCGCCCGAGTCAATACTAATTATTGTTTCCAATCCGCTCGACGCGATGTGCCAGGTTGCGTTTCGCCGCTCGGGTTTTCCCAAGCACCGCGTGATCGGCATGGCCGGCGTGCTCGACTCGGCGCGTATGCGCTGTTTCCTCGCGGAAGCGCTCAATGTTTCAGTTGAAAACGTAACCGCTTTTGTATTGGGTGGCCACGGCGACACGATGGTGCCATTGCCACGTTTCTCAACCTGCGCTGGTATTCCGATTCCAGAGTTGCTGCCTAAAGATCAGATCGATGCAATCGTAAAACGCACCGCCGGCGGTGGCGCCGAGATTGTCTCGCTACTCAAAACCGGATCGGCCTACTATGCTCCTTCAGCGGCAGCTGTCGAGATGACGGAAGCAATTCTGAAAGACAAGAAAAAGATTCTTCCCTGTGCGGCTTTCCTGGAAGGCGAGTATGGCATTAACGGCCTTTACGTCGGCGTCCCCTGCAAACTTGGAGCGAAGGGCTTAGAGCAAATCATTGAGATTAACTTGCTGGCCGAGGAGCGCATCGCATTACAAAAGAGCGCGGCTGCCGTGCAGGAACTGATCGACGTGTTGGGGATCTAGCGCTCGATTGCCGATTGTCAATTGCCGATTTCGGATTGGCGTCTGACGAGAAAGCCAATTGGCATTCGGCAATTGGCAATCGGAAACCCGCAGGTCTCAGCAAAACGCTAAAAGATCCAGCCCTTAAACCAAAAGTATTGACTCTGTTTACCTTCGCAAACTAAGATTCCTCAGCGGTCGCCCCGACTGCCCTCATTAGTTGGCCCAACGGCGAATCCAATCACCGGTCTGAAAATCTTCCGCGGGTCACACATCAACCACAAACGATTGCTTCGGATTGGAATCGGAATCCCCGCACTGCGACCGTTACTCACTTAACGACGAGGAGAAACAGTGATGAGTGCCCAAGTTGAAAGTTGGCGTGTGAGCACGCCGGAAGGGGTCTTCGAAACAGATCTGGAAACGCTCAAGCAGTGGATTGTCGAGGGTTGTGTCCAGCCGAATGACAAAGTAAGCAAAGGAAATCTCAACTGGCTCGAGGCCGGGCGCGTTCCGATGCTTCGTGAGGCATTCGCGGCCGAAGTTGTACCCTACCAACCAGGAGCCTCTGAAGTGGCCGCTGCTCCTTTGCCACATGCGGACGTCCCTGCTCAGAAAGAATCGGCGCGACTAGTTGTCGTGCCTACCAAGTCTGCGGTTATCACTGCGGCATCGGATACATGCACCACGCACCCGGAAGTCGCTGGAAAATTCGTTTGCCGTGAGTGCGGTAACAGCTCGTGTGATGAGTGCACAAAATTTGTTGGCGCCAGCAAGATTCCGCTGTGCCCCGTTTGTGGCGACCTGTGCAAGCCGGCCGAGCAACTAAAATACAAGGCGGCCCGCCAGGAACTGCAGAGCTCCGGTTTCGGCCTCGGAGACTTTGGACGCGCGCTGGCTTATCCATTGCGGCACAAGGTCTCACTCCTTTTCGGCGCCGCATTCTACGGGTTGCTGCTGCTGGCTGGGTTTCGCGGCCGCCTGTTAGCCTCAGTGATCATGTTTGGCTGCATCTCGCATGTGATCAGTCAGGTCGCATGGGGCCGAATGGATCGCAGTTTCCTGCCAGACTTTAGTGAGTTCTCACTTTGGGATGATTTGGCGGTACCGTTTGTTCTCGGTATCGGTATCACAGTGGTGACCTGGGGCCCAATAGTCGTGTTGGTAATCGCCCGCTCTTCGGTATCTTTAGCGGCTCCCCAGTTACTCGCGCGCAACTAGCGCAAACGCCCACGGCAGAACAAGCGGGGCCGAATCAGAAGGACCTCTCCGTATTGTTCGATCCCAATGCCGATCCCAAGAAGCTGGAAGAGGCGAATAACAAACTCAGCCAGCTACGCCCGGGTTACCAAATTGGTCAAGAAGCAGAGCGATCGAAGAAAGAACTCAACGATCCTTTTGCCGAGCTAACACAGTTCATGAGGTTGTTTCCGCAGTCCGTTCTATTTATCGGGCTGCTGTTGCTGGGTCTTGGCTGGGCCATCTTTTATTATCCGATGGCGCTGGCCGTTGCCGGTTACACAGAAAGTTTTGGATCGGTAGTGAATCCGATGGTGGGCCTGGATACGATTCGGCGGATGGGTCTAACTTACTTCAAGGCCTTTGGAATGGTTCTGGTAATTCAAGTCGTCGGATTTGTCCTGGCGGTGATTGTCGCAGTGATCACGGCGCCGATGGCCCTGCCGTTTCTTGGAAACCTGCCGGCGATGTTCATCGATGGCGCCCTGACCTTCTACTTTAATCTCGTCATAGCTTGCTTGCTCGGACTCTCGCTTTACAAATGCGCCGACCGTCTGGGGATTAACGTCGACTAGTCCAGGTTGCGCTTCCCATAATAGGCGGGACAGTCAAGAATGTCGGTCCTACTGCGCTGTGCCTTAAAAGTCGGAAACAGTGATTGCGACGCGTAGCGTCGGTGTGAATTTAGCCCAGCCTTTCAAGGCTGGGATCACGTCGTCCCTCAACACCACGTCGCGTCAGCGACGCCATCAAGCTAAATCTCAGCAATTTCATTCCGTCGCGACGCGACGGACGTTGTCGGGGTTAATTATTGTTTCCCGGCCTTGAAAGGCCGGGCTAAATTCATCTCGACGCTACGCGTCGAACTTTGCTGTCAACAACGACTTTTAAGGCAAAATCTGTCCTACTGTTCCTTTTCTTCGGTGGGCTGCAGGCTGCGTTGGTAGAAGTAAGAAACTACCAGCAGGATCGCGCCCAGCATGATGAATGAAATAATCCGGTAGGTGCTGTTCAGCGCGGACAAGTCCCAAAAGAAGACCTTGAGCGTGGTTAATGAAAGTAGTCCAAGACCCATCAGCCGCAGCAGGCGAAGACGGTGTCCACGCCCCGCGACGAATAAGCCGCTGGCATACAAAAGCCAGATGACCGAGAGCGAAAGCTGTTTAGCAAGTTCAAGATTCCGCAGCGGACCGACTACGCCGCCTGACTTATATGCCGCGACTCCGGTGTTACTCAATTCCGCGGCGATCTGTGCGTCGTAGTAGCCCGCGGCCTGTGCGCTCAACGCAACGATAGCAACTAGGTTGGCGAGGATTGTCGCTAGTGGCCGCACCAGCGATGCTTCCGCGAATGTTTCACGCGAACGCGCATAAGTTCGCACCACGATCCAAAGTGCTAAAACAAAGGCGGCTAATGCACTGAAGGTTCTATTAAAGATCAACGCGTGCCAGGGTGCGTCGTAGTACATCAGGTTTACGAGCACTAAAGACGTCGTGAATCCCAGCAGCACGATACCGCCCCAACGCCACGCTCGCGCATTTCGCCACACGCCAAAGAGAAACACGCCGGTCGCGTAGACGATCCAAACCAATGTGAGTGTAAACAGTTTGCCTTCCTGAAACTGTTTGAAGATTTCTGTGTTATACGTCAGGGTTGCCTGCAAGCGACTGTAGTAGCCGAAGACCTCAAGGCTGAGCGCCCCGAGCGCGAGCGCGTTTGCGGCCAACAGAAGGATTGAGCGCACGACAGACCGCTCCGGTTCCGCCTCGCGGTTGTAAAGCCACGCGGCGAAGGCGAGCGTACCCACCAGCAGCGCGTAAGCCATGAAGGTCTGGTTGAAGACGGGCAGATGCCACGACGCTTGATAGAAGGCCGAGTCGAATGCGACGACTTTTATGATTGCCGTCAAGAGCAAAAGCAGTCCGCCCAAACGTAACAGCGTAAACCGGCGCAGGACTCCTAACGATAGCGTGGTCGCGGCGTAGAGCGTCCAAAGCGCGGAGATTGTGAACTGCCTCGAATTCTCGATCGAACCGTTTAAGCCTGTCTGCACAGCGCCGCTCCGCGAGAGGCGCGCAAGGAAAAAATCGTTCAGATCTAGTGATAAGAGCGTCAATGCCACGGCGTTGCCTGTAAGCGCGCAGAACGTTCTGACCGTCTGGCGTTCGCTTTCGTCAATCTCGCTTGCACGCTTGTACAGCCAGGCAGCACCCGCTATGGCGCCGATCAGCACCGCGGAAGAAAGTGCACGCCGGTTGAAGAGGGGCACGAACGAAGGATCCGCGCCGTACGTGAATTGAGTCATGTCCCAAATGAACCAATGTCCAACGGCAACGCAGAAGAGCACCATGCCGGCGTGGCGCGCAGCCATTTCGCCGGAGCGCAAGCCTATCCACGCCAGCATGAGCGCCTCAACCGCCCAGCCAATCGTGACCCAATGTAGCTCCAGCTGAATCGCCACCGCCATGCTGAGAAAAGTCGCCGCGGCACCCACGTAGCTGTAACGGAGCAGGCGATCGTCGGAACTCCATCGCCACGTCGCATAGAAAAGCCAGATGAAGAAAACCGCGAGCAGCAGTGCCTGCGTCGCAGGCGTCGCTTGATCAAAGCCTGCGTTGGTGAGCATCAGGTAGCTGAGCCCGAAGTAGATCGTGGCGTTGGCTATGGCGAGGGACACATCGAACCAGCGCGTGGGCCGACCGGGGAGCACGTTATGGAAGAATGCGAGTAATCCGTAAAGCAGGAAGAATACGCTGAGAAAGAAGAGTGTTGTCCAAACCTTTTCTGGTCCCCAGAACCCTAAAGCCCACCCTACGCCAATCGCCACGGTCCCGGCGAACGAGAGGAAGTCGAGACTGCGCCAGCTCTTAAAGTAGGCGATGGCGAGTACGCCGGCGTCGAGCAGCGCCACGTACGTAAACAACCCAACCTCGTTGTCCACACCACTCGACAACATCACCGGCGTCAAAAACCCGCCGATAAGGCCGAGGATAGCTATGGGTAACGCGTTCAGCCACACCGACAACAAAACTGCAGTTGTCGTTACTATAGCCATCAACAAAAATGCCGTCGTCTGCCCGATGAGGTGGTAGAAGTCGTACGCAGCGTAGTCAGCGAGATACAGGACGAGGATGCCGCCGCCGGAAAGAATGTAGGCGTAAGATTGAAGACCGCGTTTGCGCAAACGCTCGCCCAGGTAGAGCAAAGAAATGCCAAGAAGAGCGGCAAAGCCAACGCGCCCACTGGGGCCAATCCAACCATTGTCGATGGCGAGCTTGAGAAAGAAGCCGACGCCGAGCGTGACGGCGATGATGCCAATCCAGTTGAACCAGCTACCACCGATGACCGATTCAATATCGCGTCGCTTCTCGTGGCTTGGCTTCTCCGGTCTTTGTTGCTCCTGCCATGCCTCGCTGTCTTGTGGCCCACGCGGTATTTGGTCAACTACGGCAGCACTTTTCTCAACCTGCACGTGAAGCGGGGACGGAGTGTCAGCTTTCCTGGTGTCGTAGATTTTGGGAAGAGCTTCTTTCATCCACGAGTGCGTCCCGGGATGACCTGGCAAGTTGGACTTTTCCGCAGGCTCCACTCCGCTCGGCATTTGCGGCGCGGGTTGTGACCACTGGTGGTCCGGGAACTCGCGCACCGGAGATTCAACTGCCGTAGGCTGATTCGCCTCGGGGCTGTCAAGGTTTTCGGTTTTGAGTTGGGCAGCGGGTTGTTCGCTGGCGACCACCGGCGGCTTCTCGATCTTACGCGGGATCTCCAGGTGCTTTTCGATGGAGTGGAGCCGAGCGGTGTTCATTCCCATCACGCGCTCGAGGAGGTCGAGGCGTTCGATGAGTTGCTTGAGAAGTTCTGACGAGGATTGGTCGTCGGTCATTTTCTGCTCCCGGTGTAAGCGGCCCGAAGTGATCACGTCCGGCGAATGGCTGACATGATAGGTTAGAGCGGTTGAAAAGCGGAAGCGCTACGCATTTGGATAGTGAACTAAATTTGCGCAAAGATACTCGTTAGTTTGAACCGGCCTCTCCCTGGAGTGCAGCGACAAGTTGCCGCACTCCAAGGAGAGGCTTGTTTTGAAAGTGAACCAGTATCCGATTGGGATCTGAGTGTTAAGACTTCAGCCAGCCGAACAGTCCGTGGACGACCGTCTCGCGGTTTTCTTCGTAAATTGCGCGGGTGAGGGGAATGCCCATCGGGCAGGCCTGGATGCAGTTCTGGGCGTTGCCGCAGTTGGTAATTCCGTCTTCGCCCATGATGCCTTCGAGACGTGCGTCGCGAGTCGACTCGCCGCTGGGATGCATGTTGAATAGTCGCACCTGCGCGATTGCCTGCGGGCCGATGTAGTGGTCGTCCTCATACTGCGGACAAGCCTCAAGACAGCAACCGCAAGTCATGCAACGTGAGTAAGCATAACGTTCCTGCACGTCTTCCTGATCCATGCGTGGTCCCGGACCAAGGTCATAGGTACCGTCAAGCTCGATCCAGGCATTCACACGCTTCAGGTGATCAAACATCTGCGAACGATCGACGACCAGGTCACGGATGTTGGGAAACTTCTGCATCGGCTCCAACTTGATTGGCTGCTCGAGGTTGTCTACGAGCGCTGAGCACGACTGCCGGGCGCGGCCGTTGATAACCATCGTGCAGATACCGCACACTTGTTCGAGGCAGTTCATCTGCCACACTGGCGGCGTGGTCGGCGTACCTTCTTTGGTTACCGGATTCTTCTGAATCTCCATCAGGCAGGAAATGATGTTGAGATTCGGGCGATAGGGAAGTTCAAAGCGTTCCCAATATGGCGGCGAGTCTGGATTTGCCCGGCGCCTGATGTGAATCTCAACGGTTTTCGGTGGCGTGCGTGTGGACTTTGTAGTATGTGCTTGTGTGGACATGTTGCTTTAGTCTTGATCAGTTACAGAGCCACAGAGGTTCGAACAAAATAAAGAAAGAAATCTCAGGGTTGGGACGGGGGCTTGCCCCCGCTCAAACTTGAGCGCCATTCATTCCTGAGCGGGGGCAAGCCCCCTTCCTAACTGCCGTTCATCACCTTGAGTCATTTCGCTTGCGTCTCAGCAGGCGCAGCGGGCCTTGCCGCAGCCGGATCGTGTTTCGGTTCCACCTTCGCTTTGCTGTAGTCGCGCTTCCGCGGCGGAATTAGCGAGATATCAACAGGTTCGTACGATATCACCGGGCCCTCACCCGAATACTCCGCGATTGTCGTCTTCAGGAAATTCTGATCATCACGATCGGGAAACTCCGGCTTATAGTGCGCGCCCCGCGACTCGTTGCGATTGAGCGCGCCTAGCGTGATCACGCGGGCCAACTCGAGCATGTTATCGAGATGGCGCGCATGCGGCAGCGCCATCGTCGCCCAGAGGTTCGAGTCGTTAATCGAAATCCGCTTGTAACGATCCATCAACTCCAGCAGCTTGTTGTCCGTCGCCTTAAGCTTTTCGTTGTAGCGCACCACGGTGACGTTGTCGGTCATCCATTTGCCCATTTCCTGATGGATGACGTACTGGTTTTCGTTGCCGCTCTGCTTGATCAAAGAGTCGTTGATCTCCTGCTGGCGTTTGAGTTCCTGATCGTAAATACGAGAACCGTCAGCGCCGTTACGTTCGACGTTCTTCGCGTAGTTAATTGCGGCCGGCGCTGCGATAAAGCCGCCGTAGACGCAACTGACGAGCGAGTTAGCGCCAAGTCGATTCGCGCCGTGAATCGAATAGTCGCATTCGCCGGCGGCCAGCAATCCGGGAATGTTGGTGCGCTGATCGTAGTCTACCCAGAGACCGCCCATTGAATAGTGCACGCCGGGGAAGATGCGCATCGGGACATGGCGCGGATCGTCGCCGACAAACATCTCGTAGATTTCCAGTATCGCGCCGAGTTTTCGGTCCAATGTCTCGGCCGGAATATGCGTCAGATCGAGATAGACCTGGTTGTCGCCGCCGACACCTTTGCCTTCAATACAGACCTGGAAAATTTCGCGCGTGGCGATATCACGCGGAACGAGATTGCCGTAGGCCGGAAACTTTTCCTCGAGGAAATACAAGCGCTCGTCTTCCGGTATAGCTGATGGCGCTCTGGTATCGCGTTCTTTGCGCGGCACCCAAACGCGACCACCCTCGCCGCGCGCCGACTCCGACATCAGCCGCAGCTTATCTTCACCGGGAATCGAGGTGGGATGAACCTGAATAAACTCGCCGTTAGCATACTTGGCGCCTTGCTGGTAGCAGGCGCCGACCGCGCTGCCGGTGCAAACCATCGAGTTAGTCGACTTCCCATAAATCAAACCGGGACCGCCAGTTGCCATAATCACAGCATCTGCGGGAAACGCTTTGAGCTCGAGAGTCTGCAAGTTCATGGCGATGAGACCGCGACAAACCTGAGCCTCATCGAGCACCAACGAGATCATTTCCCAGTGTTCAAACTTGCGAACTTTCCCGGCCGCTTCGTAACGCCGCACTTGTTCGTCAAGCGCATAAAGCAACTGCTGTCCGGTTGAAGCTCCGGCGAATGCCGTGCGGTGGTGCTTGGTGCCGCCGAAGCGGCGAAAATCAAGCAGGCCTTCTTTCGTGCGCGAGAAGGGCACGCCCATGCGATCGAAAAGGAAAATGATCGAGGGGGCCATTTCGCACATGGCCTTCGCGGGTGGTTGGTTGGCGAGAAAGTCGCCGCCGTAGACGGTGTCGTCAAAATGTTCCCAGGTCGAATCGCCTTCACCTTTGGTGTTGACTGCGCCGTTAATACCGCCCTGCGCGCAAACTGAATGCGAACGTTTCACTGGAACAACGGAAAAGAGATCCACCGCATGTCCGCCTTCAGCAATTCTCATCGCTGCCGCCAGACCGGCGAGGCCGCCACCGACAATTGCGATCTTTGTGCCGTTACTCGCCATCGCTAGAGGATTCCTCCCAGCAGTCCGCCCGGGTGTATGAAGCCGACTGCAGCGTTGATACCAACCAGCAGCAGCAAAACGCCGAAGCCGATGCAGGCGTAGCCGGTTAATCTTTGGGCGCGTTCACCGACCGTGATTCCCCAGTCGACCAGGAATAGCCAAATGCCGTTTGCAAAGTGCCAGACCGTAGCAGTGATGCCAACCAGGTAGACCAGGAAGATCGGGATCATGTGAAACTCACGTGACACGATGTCGAAAGCTTTATCGGGATTGGTAGCCACTGACATGGTGTTGAGTCCGGGAACTAATCCAAATCTAAAATTCAGCACGTGAAATGTGATGAAGAAAAACAGAATCACGCCCGTTATTCGTTGAATCAAGTAAAACCAGTTGCGCGGGTAGGGGTAATTCAGATTGTTAGGCCGCGCCTCCATCGTGATTACAAGACCATAGACGGCGTGATAGATGAGCGGTATAAAGATTCCGCCGATTTCGACGAACAGGATGTAAGGAATCGATTGCAGGTCCCTGACGGCGTTGTTGAAATCGGCTGCTCCGGTTTGGGCCGCGAGCGCCTTTGAATTCGTATAGAAATGCTCCAGCAGGAACAAACCGAGCGGCACGATGCCGGACAACTGATGAAGTTTGCGCAGGATGAAAGTCCTGCTCAAATGAATCGCCAAAAGCGCGCTCCTTTGCCGTTGGACATTAGCGCCAGGGCCGTTGGTCCAGACTTAAGCAAGTTGTAATTGAGATTTTTCGTAGCAAACAAATTATAGTTAGAAGTCGCGGAAAAGCAAAATCAAGTAAGGCTGAGATACGGATGTAGTTTAAATCTCATTCACACCGTGGCTTTAGCTCGGTGATTTCAGGTGTACAAACAAGGAAACCGTTCAAAGGCTGTCTCATTGCTTTTTGGAAATGCGAGCACGGCGCTAAAACGTCCGTGTGAATGAGAAGCCGAGCAGCTCCACAGTAACAAAGGAAAACGCGTGGAAGATCTCGAGCTACAGGTGAAAGTCAGCCGGATGCTTGGATTGGCGTTTGCGCTCTCGATCACGGGCCTCGGAGGCATCGGATCTTTCGTAGCGCTTGTTCTCGGCTTGAAAGCGCTCAGAATTATTAAGGCTGCCAGAGGGATGATCGGCGGTCGCTGGATGGCCTGGTGGTGTATTCTCGCCGGAGCTTTCGGTACTTTGACTATTACCCCGATAACCGTTGCTTTGATCCTGCGATCATTAAAATGAATCTGGAAGACAATGGAACCATTGAATCGCAATCATTAGGCAAACTCGCCGAACTGATTGGCACGCGCGCTATCTCACCAGTCGATGTCCTCGATTCTTACCTGCGTCGAATCGAGAAACTTAACCCCAAATTGAACGCAATCGTCACACTCGCGCCGGACGCGATGGAGAAGGCGAGGGAAGCGGAAGCCGCGGTTATACGCGGCGACGCGCTCGGTCCGCTTCACGGTGTGCCGCTGACCGTCAAGGACACCATCGAGACGGCGGCACTGCGAACTACCAGCGGTTCACAAATGCGTGCTCAGTTTGTTCCTGCGCGCGACGCAACGGCCGTTGCCAGACTAAAGGCAGCCGGCGCGATCATTCTGGGAAAAACAAATACCGCCGAGATGGCGATGGACTACGACGCAGACAATCCCGTATTCGGCCGTGCTACTAATCCGTATAACCCGCTGCTGACGCCCGGCGGATCGAGCGGTGGTGAGGCGGCGGCGATTGCGACGTGCATGTCTCCCGGCGGCATCGGCAGCGACCTCGCGGGTTCGATTCGAATTCCTGCACACTTCTGCGGAGTCACCGGTCTAAAACCAACCGTGGGCCGCGTGCCATGTGATGGCCAGTTTCCGCCGAGCACCGGCCCGTATGCGTTGGGCGCGACCCTTGGACCGCTAGCGCGTTCAATCCGTGATCTTGAACTAATGTTCAAAGTGCTCGCCGGCATTGAGCAACCGGAATCGCCTGCTTCACTTCGCGGATCACGTGTCGCGTTTTACGTGGACGATGACGTTGCTCCCGTAACAGCCGAAACTGCGCAAGCCGTCGCAGCGGCGGCGCGTGTTCTGTCAGATGCGGGGCTGATCCTTGAATCAGTGCGACCGCCTGGTGTCGAACGCGGCCACGAACTTTGGCTCAAACTGTTTTCGCGCGCATCCGTAGTGCAACTTCGCAGCGTGTACGCCGGCCACGAGGAACAGGGAGGCGCGTTTGTGCGCTGGCGACTATCAACTGCTGACGACACGGCGCCGCCATCGCTGGATGATTACATCAATTCGTGGTTGGAACGAGATCGCTTGCGCGCCACGCTGGTCAACTGGATGGCAGAGACGCCGCTGATTCTTGCACCCGTGGGCGCCACGCCGGCTTACGAACACGGAACGTTGAAGCTGACGGTTGGCGAGCGCACGCTTAGCACGTTTCGCGCTTTTAGTTATTGCCAAACTTTCAACGTCTTCGATCTCCCGGTTGTAGTGGTCCCGGCTGGTAGATCTGCCGAGGGTTTACCGATTGGCGTGCAGATTATTGGCCGGCCGTTTGCCGAAGATACGGTTCTGGCCGCGGCAGCGATCGTTGAAGAAGCGCTCGGAGGTTGGCAAAAGCCGGCGACCTTGTCTTAGGTTGCGGAATCTTTGATCTTCGGAAGCTTTGATCAAGGTGACATGCCTTAGACCGAGGCAACTCCTTGGAGTGCGGCGACCTGTCGCCGCTGTCCCCGTCTCGACCAGGTTGTGCTTACAACCAGCGCAAGAAAGGGCGTCAAGCGCTGGGCCAAGGCGGTAACAGGTTACCGCACTCCAAGGCGTCGACTTTTGGCTTAAGCCGTTGAGAGTTATTCAAAGTCTCATGAAGTTTATCGGACAGCTTAAGTTTGTCCGGCCCGTTGCAATCCGATATAGTTGCCCGCCAAAGCTTGATCCAAATTACCTGTTTACGGCAGTTGCCGAGGAGTTGACTTATGGAAGCCGTTACTGGCCTGCTGGCCTTTTTACTTTTTGGTTTTCTGGCGATTGTGTTGCTGGTCATCGCCGCGAAAACTATTCGCATAGTGCCGCAGGCCACGGTGATGTTGGTCGAGCGGCTGGGCCGGTTTGATAAGATCGCCAGCAGCGGATTGAACCTGCTCATTCCCTTTCTCGACCGGCCGCGCGCGGTCTTCTGGACAAACACCAGGCCCGGTATCACTTCGATCGATCTGCGCGAACAATACATCGATCTCCCGCCTCAGCCCGTAATCACTCGCGATAACGTAACGATTCATGTTGACTCCGTCGTCTACTGGCAAATCACGGATCCGGTGAAAGCTGTTTACGAAATGAACGATCTGGTCGGCGGCATTGTGCAGCTCACCATAACCGGGATGCGTGCGGTGATGGGCGACATGGATCTCGACCATACGCTCTCTCAACGTGATCAGATCAACGCCAAGCTGCGATTAATTCTCGATGAGGCCACGGACAAGTGGGGCGTGAAGGTTACCCGCGTAGACGTCAAGAACATCAACCCGCCGGAAGACGTGCGCATCACGATGGAAAAACAGATGACCGCCGAGCGCAATCGCCGCGCGCTGGTCTTGCAAGCTGAAGGTGATCGACAGGCGGCAATCACACGTGCAGAAGGTGAGAAGCAGGCAGCGGTAACACGCGCAGAGGGCGAGAAGCAGTCGGCGATTCTGGCTGCCGAGGGCGCTGCTCAGGCGCGACAAAGAAATGCCCAGGGCGAAGCCGAGGCAATCGCGTTAGTTGCGGAAGCGATGCACGAACATGGGAACCCGGCGCAGTATTTGATCACAACCCGCTACATCGAAAGTTTGCGCGACATGACGCGCACGAATAACTCCAAAGTCATCTTCATGCCGGTGGAGACTTCGGCTATGCTGTCGAGCCTGGGAGCAATAAAAGAAGTGTTATCGCAGACGGGCCAGATGAGCGGTGAAAAAGATGCAACGTCACCTCCCAAGCCGCGTGAGCTGCCGGGATAGGCGTCAAGAGATTGGCTGGGACGCGGGCGCCCCGCCCGCAAACGCGTCGTCAGGCGCGCGCTTTTTTAGCTCAATTTGTTTTCGCGCTTCGCGCTCATTGCGGGCGGGACGCCCGCGGTCCCAGCCAATCACTTGAGTGGATGGCGCGAGACGATCGTGTACTTTGAGCCTTCACTGCTCAGTTCGCTTCTGATCACCAACAACTCTTTCACTGCAATATCCAATGGCTCAAATTCCAGCTGTTGGTGAATAGCTGACAACGCGCGCGCATTGTCCGGATGCCGCAATCGCGCGATCGTGAGGTGCGGATGAAAACGACGCGCCTCCCTGGCAAAACCCAACTTCGCAGCTTCCGTTTCAAGTCGAGCATGCAGTTCCAAAAGCCTTCCGGAAAGATCATTGATTCCCAGCCACAGGACGCGAGGTTGGCGGTAATTCGGAAATACTCCGCTGGAGTTAAGTCGAATTGAAAAAGGCGCCACTTCGCTAACCGCGAGCGATACGGCTTTCGATAAATCAGCGACCGAGGCTGAAGGTATCTCGCCGAGGAATTTCAGCGTGAGGTGAAGGTTGGCAGCGGGGGCCCAACTTGCGCGCGCGCGGGGTACGGCTTCCTGCAAACGCGCGCTGTGACGTTGAACTAAATTGCGGACAAGCGCGGGTAACTCGATTGCGCAGAACATCCGCCAAGTTTCGGAGGCTTTGGAGTCTTTGGCGGAATGCTTCGCTCGTTGATCAGGCTGTTTACTTCCCGGGCTCAAGCACCCACGTCTCCTTCGCTGCGTTAGCAACGGCGGCTTCAGTAAACGGAAATACACGCGGAGTGACGGCGCGCCAATCTGCTAGTTGATCGGCCCAATGTGGACTCGAAGGAATACCTGATTCACCGAGCGTAATGCCGTGTTGAGTCATGTCCCAATTTCCCGGGTCCGCGATCAGACGCATCGAAACGTTTGCGCCAACGTTCACTGTCGCCGCTAGTCCACCACTGCCATTTTGCGGTATCGGTGCGACGGTGAACTGCAAACCGATCAAAGGAGCCGCCGCCAGCGGATGTCTAAAGTTGACCTTCACCAATTGTCCCCAGGTCCATTTCGATTCGTCTTCGCCAACATTCTTTACCAGCACCTTGTGCGCGTCGTCATAGCAGGCGCGCAATAAATCTGCATAACTAGTGAACTCTTTCGGGAGCCAGTCCTTCGGCTGTTCGGCTAGCACCCGATCGATCGTGGTGTCGAAGTTAGACCACTGGTAAATCTTGATGAGATCGTCGCCAAGCGCAGCTGCGAGGATTCGCCCGCGAAAAGCGGCGCGCATTTGCTGGAGCATTGGTGCAACGCGCGAGTCGGCATTAACCATCCCGTCCCAACTATCAAAAGCGCTGAGCAACTCGGCAAGCTTCGTTTCCTCTGGCTTGAGCGTCGGGCGCAGGATTTTTGCAGTCTCATGAGCAAACGAAAAGTGACCAATGGAATAAACATCACCCTGAATGCGCCGAAAGTCGTCGGCCGTTAATTTCGGTGTCTGGTTAAGCAAGTCAAAGATTCGCCGCGCGCGATAAGGCTGCGCCCACGAATGAGTCAAAAAATAAGGATAGTCAGTGCCAACAATGCGTTGGTTTGCAGTAACGATAATTCCTGACGGCGGATCGTACAGCGTTGGCAGGTCTTTGATTGGAATGTATTTGATCCAATCGCCCGCGTCAGTTGAGCCGTCGTAGGGCACGCTTCCGTCACCCGATCGTCTAATCGGAATGACGCCGGCCGCGTGGTAGCCAATATGGCCGGCAGCATCCGCGTAGACAATGTTTTGCGTGGGAGCAGTGAACGACTCGAGCGCGGCGGAAAACTCTTTCCAATTGCGCGCGCGATTTATTAAGTACGCGGAGTCGGCTGAATTGACTGTGGGATCAAGCGCGGTCCAACGAAGTGCGTAACGCTTGCCCTCCTTCTCAAAAACAATCGGGCCATGCTGGGTCACGGTGACGTCGAGCGCTACCGTATCCGTTGCTGAGTCAGTAAACCCTTTCCGTACCTTGATCTCTTCATGACGCACCTCGGCATCACGCCAGCCCGTTGAGGTCTGATACCGTTTCGCATCGGCAGGATCAAACTTTTCTTCGTAGAGATCCTGGACGTCGGGACCAACATTGGTCATACCCCAGGCGATGTTTTCATTGTGTCCGATGATCACTCCCGGACCGCCAGGCGCGCTTACTCCGGCGACCCGTACGCCGGGTGCACTCAGATGGACCAAGTACCAGATTGAAGGCGCTGATGCCTGGAGGTGTGGATCATTTGCCAGTAACGGCTTGCCGGAAACCGTATGTTTGCCGCTGACCACCCAATTGTTACTTGCCGCCAAGCCTTCCGCATAAAGACCTACGCGTGCCAGTGCTTCATTCGCGGTTTCTTGATCGCGAGCGAGAGCCAACACAGTTTCCCGGGATAGAGTGTTTGCATCGCTTGAAGGTTGAGTCGACCTTGCATTCTTACTCTTGGCTTTCGCATCCTTGCCAACCACTAAAACATCCAGGGAAGAAATCTCCGGCATCAGACCGGCACGTTTTTCAGCCGGTAACCCTGCATAAGCGCTACGCATGATGTCGAGCCGCCAGGTATTCGAAAGCGCTTCAGCAAACAACTTTCCGACCAGCAAAGCGTCAGCGGGTGTCCAGGGCTTTGGCTTGTACTGAAGAATCTGAAACTCAGGCGGCAAACTTTTGGCGTCGAGTAAATCTATGTAAGCATTAACTCCGCTTGCGTAGGCTTCGAGCGTTGCGCGCGTTGCTGCTGAAGCTCTTGCAAGTTCCGCTTCTACCTCGTGCCCGAAGCCGAGCGTGCGATGTTGTTTGTCCTGCTCAAGCGTCGCGCTGCCCAATACCTCCGCCAATTCGCCGCGTTCGCTGCGTCGCAACAGATCCATTTGCCAAAGACGATCGCTCGCTGTCACATATCCCTGCGCGAAATAAAGATCCGCGTCACTCTTCGCCTCAATGTACGGAATACCACGTTCGTCGCGCCTTACTGTTACGCGGTCGTGCAAACCAGCCAGCGTCAGCGTCTTTGTGCCTGGCTGGTTCTCAGGTTTTTGTTGAGCCGCAACTTCAAACGACCACTGCGTCGATGCGTAGAGAAGGGCGAACACAATCAACACTGTTGCTACAAGTCTTTTCATTAAGAATCCTCGCCGGGAGAAAGTTTGCGCGATATTAGCATAGCGAACGCGGCGAACCGCTTCGTTGTGACATGGAGTCAGTACCACATCGCGGTAGCGAGCGGGTCTTTGCAAACCGTTAATCAACAATATCCGCGGCAAGTGCTCTCCCGGTCCGCTCAATGAGCAATCGACGATCGTCGGAAACCCACTCGCTACCGCGATGTGGTATTGACCTCATGCCACTCGGTGAACGCTAGTCAAAGCCATCTCACTATCCAAACAACAAACAGTTTGCGTTACAACTGACCTGACATTACAATCAGCCCGTAGCGAAGCAACCAAACGATGTTCACTCGAACCAATCAACACCTACGCGCCGCAGTCGTGCTGATCTTCCTGGTCGTCATGGCCCAGGCAGCGAACGCGCAACAGCGTCCACTGATCACGGAAGACGTTGACATTATTCCGCCGGGAACGTTGCGGATTGAAGCGGGCGTGGATTTTCTTCAAGGCGCGAAGTTTCCCGTGTCCGGTTTGACCGGCGACGTCACTCGCGTCGGTGTGCTCGGTATCAGCATCGGGTTTGCTCCCAACGTTGAATTTCAAATCGAAGGTGTTGCCCAGAATTTTCTTAGTATCAATACGCGCGGCGCTTCAGCGATTCCGCTAAACCTGGCGCCGGGAGCGAACTCGACTAACGGCCCCGGCGATTTCATTCTTTGGACAAAGTTCAAGTTGCGAAGTGAGACCAGGCGCGGACCGTCGTTAGGTTTTCGGGTCGGCGTGGGACTGCCAAATTCAAATCAGGCAACTGGAATTGGTTTGAACCAAACGAATGCGTATGGATCGATTTTGGTTGGGAAGAAGTTTGGCCGTAATGGCCGCTTCAACACTTTCGGTAATCTCGGCGTCGCCATCCTGACGGCGCCAACGCAGTTGTTTTCGCAGAACGATGTCCTAACTTACGGCATGGCCGGAATCTTCCGTCTCAACAAGCAGTTTAGTTTTGCAGGCGAAGTCAATGGCCGCGCTAACACGCGACCGGGAGGCGGACCGCTGGGAACGGAATCGCAATCCGAAGCCCGACTCGGAATGCAGATTCGCGCTTCGGGCCTGCGCTTTGATTTCGCCGGCATCAAGGGTCTAACGAATTTTACCCACGATTCGGGTTTCACCGTCGGCGTTACTTACGACACCCCCTCGCTCTTCGCTCCTGCCAAGTAACAGTGAAAAGTAAAAAGTGAAAGGTGAAAAGCAAGAGGGCCGAACCGTGCCTGTTGAAAGTAAAAAGTGAAAAGTGACAATTGAAAAGCAAGAGAGCCTAACTCTGGTCTCATCGCAACCGTGAGAAGTTGAGATCGGAGTTATGTTAGATTGGCGAAGCGTTAATAGGTATTGTTCAGTCTTGCTTTTCACTTTTTACCTTTCACTTTTCACGGTTCACTTGTAACTTTTCACCGTCGTTATGTTTGATTGGTTGCGCTCCACAGGACATTGGCTGGAGGTGTATGTGATCGGACTCCCGATCTACTACGCGGCGCCGGCTATGATTCTGATTGGCGCGCTCGACTCTTCGTTGCTCTCTCTACCAGAGATCAACGACTACTTAGTTGTCGGGCGGTGTGTGAAACAACCGACTGCGGTGTTCTACTTTCCGCTGTTCGCCGCAATTGGATCAGTAATAGGCTGTCTCGCTCTTTACACCATCATGCGACGCGGCGGGCAGGCGCTGCTGCGGCGCCGCTTCAAACGCGAGAACGTCGAACGAGTGGAACGTGTCTATGCGCGTTACGGCTTTCTCGCCATCGCAATTCCGGCGCTACTGCCGCCGCCCATGCCGTTCAAGATCTTCGTGGCAACGGCAGGAACGCTCGAGTATCCGCGTTGGAAGTTTTTAGTAACGGTGATGGTGGCGCGTTCGTTCCGCTACTATGTTGAAGGTATTCTGGCCGTGTTTTATGGCCGTCGCGTGCTTTTGTTCATACGAGACAACGGGCAGGTGGTGATTAGTATTGTGACTGCGGTCATCGTCCTCGGATTGTTGGTTTATGCAATCGTCAATCGCGGCAAACCCGACGCAAAAGAGCTGCACTAATTTGTAACGCAAACTGTTAGTTTGCGATTTATGAATGGCATTCAACGAACGCGCAAACTAACAGTTTGCGTTACAACGAAGTCTTGAAAGGCGACTCCTCTTGAAACTCTTTCCGAAGATCACGCATGGGCTGACACGCGTCTCCGATTACCTGCTTGCGCTTGGGCCCTTTGGCCTTTTTGCAGTGGCGCTACTCGATTCAGCGTTTGTGCCGTTACCGGGTGGGCCTGACGCCTTGATGATTGCGTTCACTATGGCCCATCCGCGCCTGATGATTGTGTATGCGGTGTTGGCGGCGGTCGGTTCGGCGGTTGGTTGCGTGATTCTCTATTACGTCTCGCGTCGCGCCGGGAGTCGCGCGCTCAAACGATTCTCGGAAGCGAAACAGAAAAAGGTGAAGGGCTGGATCGATCGTTACGATGTGCTGTCGGTGCTGGTTGCTTCCCTCATGCCGCCGCCTTTTCCGTTCAAATTGTTCGTGGTGTCGGCCGGCGTTTTTCGTTTCAGCGTGGCGCGCTTTACTGCCGCCATCCTTGCCGGACGATTGTTTCGGTTTCTCCTTGAAGGTTACTTCGCGATCCGTTACGGGGCGCAAGCGCGACAGATTCTGCAGAAGTACTATCCCTGGATCGGCCTTAGTCTCACCGTCCTGATTATCATTTTCTTTGTGACGCGGAATGTGTTGAAAGCAAGATCCAAACCGACAGCAGCGGAGCCGGGCCTAGAATCCGGGAACTAACGGCAAGAGCCGAGGTGTGGGACGGGTTTTGGTTTCTTTGTTCGCCCCTTCAAACTCTGGTGATTTGAAGCTACGCGCGGCGGCCAAATCGCGAACGCCATATTCTTCAAGGCGCTCCAGGATGCGAATGAAAACTTCAGCGGTTGCCAAAGCGTCGCTGCCAGCGCGATGCCGATCGACGATTGGAATTGAGAAGTGATCAGAAACCGTATCCAGGCGATAGTTTGCCAGGCCTGGGACAGCGCGGCGCGACAAAGTTACGGTGCAGAGATGCGGATTGATCATGCGATGCCCGGGATAAACCCGCGAGATTTCGTGGTTAATGAAATTAGTGTCGAAAGGTGCGTTGTGAGCGATCAGCACTGCGTCAGCAACGAATTCCAGCCACTTCGGCGCAACTTCGGCAAATAGCGGCGCCCCCTTAACCATCTCGTTTGAGATACCGGTAAGCGCCATGACGAACCGGGGAATTGAAATCTCAGGATTCACCAACGTCACAAACTCATCGACAATGCGGCCGCCGCTGATCCGGTAAGCCCCGAGTTCGATGATGCGGTTCGGCGGCATCTTGGCGCCGGTAGCTTCAACATCGACGACGACAAAATCCAGTTCTTTCAGCAGCCCTGATTCGGAGTCATATGCCTGAAGCTCAATCGTGCTGCCATCGATGATCTTGAATCGCCGATCATCTTTGACGAGATCGCTAACCAAGAGTCCAGCCAACTCTTCATCGATGTGAGATACTTTGAAAACAGCGTCGACAATTTCACACGCATTTGCACGACCACCAGAAACGCGCAGTAGATCGATCGTTTCCTGAACGAGAGTTGAATCAGAAACTAGATTTGCAAAAGGCGGCATGTGTCGCGAATTGTAACACGACAAGCGCGCAGAGATGAGGAGTTTAGGTCTTGGAGTCTGAACAGGTAATCGCGAAATTTAGAGAAACGGGAGCGCTGCTCGAAGGCCATTTTGTGCTTACCAGCGGTTTGCACAGTTCGGTTTACTTGCAATGTGCCCTCGTGTTGCAGCATCCGCGCGCGGCGCAAGAATTTGGAGAAAGCATCGCGGCACACTTTCGAAGGGAGAAGATTGCTACGGTTGCGTCCCCGGCGATTGGCGGGTTGATCATTGGCCACGAGGTCGCACGGGCCCTGGGCGCAAGGTTTATTTGGACCGAACGGCAAGATGGCACGATGGTTCTGCGACGTGGGTTCTCGGTTGCACCGGGAGAAAGAATTCTGGTTGTCGAAGACGTGGTGACTACGGGTGGATCCACGCGGGAGACGGTTGTAGCGTTGCAGGCCAATGGCGCGACGGTAGTTGCGGCTGCGTCGATCATTGATCGTTCATCAGGTAAAGCTGACGTCGGCGTGCCGCGAGTGGCGTTGGCTACACTCGATGTGGCTGCTATCGATCCGACGATTTGTGAGGCGTGCAAGCGAGGCGAATTGGCAGTGAAGCCGGGAAGCCGGAAGAGGTAACACCGCTTCAAGTGATTGGCTGAGACCGCGGGCGTCCCGCCCGCAACGCGCCGTGAGGCGCGCTTTTTGGATCTCAATTCGTTTTCGCGCTTCGCGCTCATTGCGGGCGGTCCCAGCCAATTACTTGAAGCAGCTATCCGGAGAACTGAACCCTGTAAGTGAATTTCAAGTTAACAATCCAATACGACGGCACTAACTTTCACGGTTGGCAGATGCAGGGCAAACTGAGAACTGTGCAAGGTGAGCTCGCCAAAGCGCTCTCGTTGATTGACGGTCGCGCCGTCGTTCTACACGGTTCAGGTCGGACGGATGCAGGTGTTCACGCTGAAGGGCAAGTCGCTAGCGTGCAGTTACAAAAGTCGATCACTCCAGAGAAACTAAGGGCCGCGATCAATGGAAATGTAGAGAAGGACGTGCGCGTGCTGGAGGCTGACATCGTTGACGACGAATTCCACGCGCGCTATTCAGCTCTGGGGAAAACTTACGTTTACCGGATCGTGAATGCTCCCGTTATCTCCCCATTTTGGCTGCGCTACGCTTATCACGACGCGCGCGTTTTGGATATTGACCGCATGGTTGAGGCCGCGAAGCTCTTCGTCGGCACTCACGATTGGACAGCGTTTTCGTCGGCACAATCTGATTCCGAAACGAAGACCCGCACCATCAGCGACCTGTCGATTGCGAAGCGCTGCGATGAGCGCGCGCGCTCAACAATCGTTGAAATGAAGGTGAGCGCCGACGGTTTTCTGCGCTACATGGTACGGTCGATAGCCGGAACGTTAATGGCAGTTGGTCGCGGTGAGATGGATAACGACCTGGTGCTGCGCGCGATCAATGAAGGCGACCGTTCACTGGTTGGAGCAACCGCCCCAGCCTGCGGCCTGACCCTGGTTTCTGTCAGGTATTGACCGCGGCGACGAGCGTCTGCGGCAAGTCTCTGTGAAACCTCGGTGTGCTCCGCGCCGCTGTGGTAAATATATGCTCAGGAAAACCCACCACTGAGACACAGAGAACACGGCGGACGCACAGAGAATCTGAGAACGGTTGCGCTTCGTTGACAGGTGCGATCCAAGTAGCAAGAATGTGAACCTATTGGACGAACCAAGACATTCATATGCTTTCTGATTTCACTGGACTAGTTGAGGATGGCAGTCGTGAAGAGCGCTTGCTCGCCTCCATTGATTGGGACCGGCTGCCGCGACATGTCGCGATCATCATGGACGGCAACGGGCGTTGGGCTGCGCAACGAGGTCAGCCGCGCATTGCCGGGCATCGCGCCGGCGTAGAAGCAGTTCGTGCCGCCGTCGACACGGGCGCCCGCCTGGGACTCGGCGCGTTGACGTTGTATGCGTTTTCCACCGAAAACTGGAAACGTCCGCGTTATGAGATCGATGCGTTGATGCGCATGCTCCGCCGTTACCTGCGGATCGAGTTAGATCAGATCGACAAACAAAACATTCGCTTTCAAACAATCGGACGTATCGGCGCACTCGTGAAAAACGTCCGTGCCGAGATCGAGAAGGCAACCGAACGCACCGCGAAAAATACCGGAATGACCCTGGCTGTGGCGCTCAACTACGGCGGACGCGCTGAGATAGTTGATGCCTGCCGCGCTGCCGTGCGCCGTTTACTCGATGAAGGCAGCGCGCCCGATGAGCTGACTGAAGAGCGCATTGCCAACGAGCTTTACACGCGCAAGATGCCTGACTTGGATTTGCTGGTTCGCACGAGCGGCGAGTTGCGGATCTCAAACTTCCTATTGTGGCAGGCTGCGTACAGCGAGATTTATGTGACTGATACTTTGTGGCCCGACTTTCGTCGCCTGCACTTGTTGGAAGCGGTAGTGGATTATCAGGGTCGCGACCGGCGGTTTGGCGGATTGAAGCTGGTTGCGAATGCGAAGTAAGTAATAAGCAATCAGCAGTCAGCAATAAGCAAACAGCCAGAACACCAAAGCAAAGACCAAAGACCCTAGTCCAAAGACCCAAGACCAAAAACCAAAGGCGAAATTCAAAATACAAAGTTCCAGATTTCTGAATGTCACGCATACTTACCGCCGCAATCGCTCTTCCGATTCTAATCGCCTCCATTTTGATTCCCGCGTTGCAGCCGCTATTTGTTGCCTGTGCCGGCGCCGCAATGATCTTCGGTCTTTACGAGTTCTACATTTTGGCAAGAACGAAAGACATGAAGCCCGACGTTGCGGCAGGATTCTTTGGCGGCGCCGCGCTGTTCACCGTCTTTTGTTTCGCCACTCCCGATCCACTCCAGGAACGGCTCGACGTTCAAGCAATCACGCTGGTTTTGATCGCATTTACGATCGCCACTCTCATTGCGGTGATGCTTCGTGGCGCGCCGTTCGACAAAATGATTGCCGCCTCGGGAGCGACGATTCTCGGAGTGCTGTACGTGGTCCTTCTGGGTGGACACCTGGTAGCTCTGCGCACAGGTTTTGAACAGACACTCTCCAGTCATTTGTTATCGTTCTTCTTTTTGGTCCTGATGGGAGCTGACACTGGCGCCTATTACGTGGGTCGCGCCATCGGCAAACATAAACTCGCGCCCTCAATCAGCCCGGGAAAAACCTGGGAGGGCGTATTCGGCGGACTCGCCGCTGCCCTGGCTCTCGCTACCGCCGCACACTTTTGGTTTTTCAAAGAGTTGCCGCTGAAGTGGGCACTCCCGCTTGCAGGAGTGATGGCCGTGGTTGGCATCCTCGGCGATTTGACCGAGAGCGCGCTGAAACGCGGCGCCGGTGCAAAGGACGCGGCAAAAATATTACCCGGCCACGGAGGCGTACTGGATCGTTTGGATAGCTTGCTCTTCAACGCGCCACTCATCTACTATTTCGCTCACTTCTATTTCAGCGCGCGCATACCTTAGAAATGACCACCAAAAAGATAGTCATCATCATCGTGTCCATCGTGATTGTGCTGGGCTTGATAGTTGTGCTCGTTGCGGGCGGCGTCGTAGGCATCGCTCTTTATGGGATGAACAACAGCGAAGCTGCCAAGGTCTCCAAAGAATTTCTCGGGAATAACGAGAAACTAAAAGCTGAGATTGGTGAGGTTAAGGGCTTCGGAAAATTCATAACCGGGAATATCAATACCACCAACGGCGATGGCAGCGCGCAACTACACCTCAAAGTGATCGGTGAGCGAAAAGAAGTAAACGCGACGGTGGAACTGGTCTTCCGCAGCGGACACCAGTGGCGTGTAACGGCAGCCTCCTATCGCAATGCGGCCGGCGAGGACATTGATTTGCTCAACCCCTATGATTCTCCTCCAGAGTCGTCGCAGATCGAGCAACCTGTTTTTGAGTTTCGCCAGAAGCTAGCGGCATAGCATGACAGCAAACGGAAAACCAAAAGGCGTTGCCATTCTCGGCTCCACCGGATCGATCGGTTGCAATACGCTGCGCGTGATCGAGTCGCTCGGTGGCGAACGCTTCCGCGTGGTGGCGTTGGGCGCCGGTCACAACGTCGCTGTCATGGCTGATCAGATCGCGAAGCACTTGCCCGAGCTGGTGTCGGTTGATACTGAAGAGGCGGGTCACGACTTGCGGGCGCTGCTCTTCGAAAGAGACCTCGATCTGCCGCGCATCATTATTGGTGAAGCGGGTTTGATCGAAGTCGCAACGCACGCGCAAGCGGATTGCGTAGTCTCAGCCACCGTTGGCGCCGTTGGTTTCGTGCCGACGTTGCGCGCGCTGGAAGCTGGAAAACGAGTCGCGCTCGCAAACAAGGAGACGCTCGTAATGGCCGGCGAGCTGATGACTCAGGCGGCGCGCGCCTCGGGCGCCGAGTTGTTACCAGTTGACTCCGAACATAATGCGCTGCACCAGTGCTTGCGCGGCGAGAAACGCTCGGAAGTGCGGCGAATTATTCTCACTGCTTCCGGTGGCCCCTTCCGGACCAAAACAAAGAAACAAATGGAGGAATCGACTGTTTCCGAGGCGCTGCGCCACCCAACCTGGAGCATGGGCGCGAAGATTACGATCGACTCTGCCACCTTAATGAACAAAGGTCTGGAGGTCATTGAAGCTCACTGGCTTTTCGCGTTCGCGGCAGATCAGATCGACATCGTTGTTCACCCTGAATCTGTTGTGCATTCGATGATTGAACTTGTCGATGGGTCCGTGATCGCGCAGATGGGTGGTACGGATATGCGCCACGCGATTCAGTATGCGCTCACTTATCCGGACCGGCAGGGTTCAGAACTGCCGCCGCTGGATCTGACCGCCTTGTCAGCTTTGCATTTTGAACCACCTGATCCAGACCGTTTCCCCTGCATCGAGCTCGCCTATCGAGCGCTGCGTACTGGCGGCACGTTGCCCGCCGCCATGAACGCCGCCAACGAGCAGGCGGTGCAGGCATTCATCGAGGAGCGCATTAGCCTGACCGACATCCCGCGCGTAATCGGAGCCGTGATGGATCGCCATCAGACCCGTCCCGCCGACAAACTTGCAACCATCCTTGAAGCTGACCAATCTGCACGACTGGCAGCGGCTGAGGAGATAGAGAAGTTGACGAAACCTGCGTCACTTCCGGTGTAAAAATAGTGTTAGTGATTCAACTCTGCCTCACATGCCGATCAAGACCGTCTGCACTCCACGACACACCAACAACAAATTGTGTATTGGTAGCGCAAAATTCTCGAACGCTACGGGATAAGATGCGACGAGCGGTACCTCTGGGATGAGCGATCTCCCGCTTTCAGTGCTGGTATTAATTCGGGGCCTCTTCCTGGGCGTTGCCCCAGGCTTTCATATTTCGCGCCCTCGGCGCTTCGGCTGGTAAACTCCAAAACATCAAGGTTTGACGGGCTCGAAGCTGCCGCGTAAACTCAATTGCAGCAACCGGGTCGGGTTTTTGTGATTCTAAACCAACGCTCGATTAGGCACTTATTGGAGTATTGAAAAGAGATTTTATCGATGTCTGTTGTGATTAGCATCCTGGCGTTTATCTTCATTCTCGGTGCGGCCGTTGTGCTGCATGAGTTTGGCCACTTTATCGTCGCGAAACTTTTCAAGATTCGCGTGGAAACTTTTTCGGCGGGTTTTGGTCCGCGACTTTTTGGTGTCAAATGGGGCCAAACTGACTATCGCGTCTCGGCGATCCCGCTAGGCGGATACGTCAAACTCGGCGGCGATGAATCCAATGCTCCGATCGAGGGAGAAGGCGCCCCAGACATTCCAGAGCACGAACGCTTCGACTTGCGACCGCGCTGGCAGCGATTTTTAGTGGCGCTGGCTGGGCCGGTGATGAACGTAATAACTGCGCTGACAATTCCGCTTGCCGGCGCGTTGATGTACGGAGTACCGCTGGCGCCGGCGCCCGTTGTGACCAGCATTGCGAGCGGCGGCGCCTCTGAAACTGCCGGTTTGTTGCGCGGCGACAGAATCGTCGCCTTCAACGGGATCGAGCATCCAACGTGGAACACTATTCGTGGCGATGCGCTGTTATCTCCCGGACAACCTTTGCCGGTTGTGGTCGAGCGCAACGGCCAGCGAGTTACGCTGCAAATTACTCCGGTGCCGCGCACCGAAGACGCTGAAACCGCCGGCTTCCTCGATTTCCTGCCAGACTACGGCGACGTGCCGGTAATTCTTCAGGAGGTTATGCCGGATTCACCAGCAGCAGAGGCAGGTCTCAAAGCTGACGATCAAATTATTACCATTGCCGGACAGCCGGTGCGGAGCGCCGAGCAAGTTACGCGATATGTTAGCGAACACAAGGGACAGCCGATTACTCTTACGGTCAAACATGATGGCCGTCAAATGGATGTTACGGCGACCTCGCGTAAGCTATCAGATGGAAAGGACCGGCTGGGTATTACAACAGCTGAAGACATTCCGCAGGTTCCGGTCGGCTTAGGCGGAGCGGCCAAGTATGCAGTTCAAAGCAATATCGAAATCCTGCGACTGACGGGCAAAGCGCTCGGACAGTTTTTCAGCGGACAACGATCCGCTCGCAATACTTTGTCTGGCCCGGTGGGAATTTATAAAGCCGCATCAACCTCGGTTGAGAGGTATGGTTGGGGCGGGCTATTCACCACCCTGGCTTTCCTAAGCCTGAATCTGGGCATCTTCAATCTGCTGCCGATTCCGGTGTTGGATGGCGGCGCGATTTTCATATTGTTGATTGAAGGCGTGTTGGGAACAGTGGGCATGAAACTTTCGTTGCGCGTGCGCGACAGAATTCAACAAGTCGGATTCGTCATGGTCCTATTGCTGATGGTGTTTGTTATTACCAATGACGTCTTGAAAATGGTATCGCGGAGTCCCAGCGATAAGGCGCCAGTGACAACGCCAGGGAAGTGATAGTCGCGTTTCGAAGAGTTTGCATATGAGAAAGTCGAAAGCAGTTCAAGTTAAGAACGTTCAGATTGGTGGCGGCGCACCGGTCGTAGTGCAGTCCATGACCAAGACTGATACTGCCGATGTTTCCGCCACGGTTGCCCAAATTGAAGAGATGGTGCGCGCGGGTTGCGAGATTGTGCGGTTGGCGGTCCCGGACAACGACGCGGCAATAGCCCTAAAAGAGATTCGCAAGCGAGTGCCGGAAGTACCACTGGTCGCCGATATTCATTTTCACTACAAGCTCGCGCTGCTGGCTCTCGAAGCCGGCATCGACAAGTTGCGACTCAATCCCGGCAATATTGGCAAGCACGAGCGCATTGTCGAAGTAGTGCGCGCAGCGCAAGCCCAGAACGTGCCGATTCGTATTGGTGTCAATGGCGGGTCGCTGGAAAAAGATTTGTTGAAGAAGTATGGGACGGCGACGCCCGAGGCGATGGTTGAGTCAGCCATGCGCCACATTCAAATTCTCGAAGATCTTGGTTTTACAGACACAATCATTTCCCTGAAAGCTTCCGACGTTCATCGCACGGTCGCGGCTTACCGGCTGCTGGCTGAAAAGGTCGACTATCCATTTCATCTTGGCGTCACGGAGGCGGGCACAGCCTTTGGCGGCACCATCAAGTCGGCAATTGGTCTCGGGATTCTGCTGCATGAAGGCATTGGCGACACGATTCGCGTTTCACTCGCCGCGGAGCCACACGAAGAAGTGCGTGTCGCCTGGGAGATTGTTAAGTCGCTTGGATTGCGTACACGCGGTGTGACTGTAGTCGCCTGTCCTACCTGCGGGCGGCTCGACGTCGATAACTTCGTTGAGATTGTGACTGAGATCGAGCGGCGCCTGGCACACGTCGAAGAGCCTCTGCATCTTTCGATTATGGGTTGCGCAGTTAACGGACCCGGCGAAGCTCACGATTCGCAACTCGGCGTTACTTTCGGGCGCGGCGTCGGCATGATCTTCAAAGACGGCGTGCCGATGCGGAAAGTTGCGGGCGAAAATATTGTCGATGCGTTTGTGATGGAAACTGAAAAACTGCTCGCCGAAATTGCGACGAAGAGATCTACCGCTGTCCAAACCGAAGAGCCCCAACTAGTTTCAATTAACTAGGAATGTCCGTTCTTCTCCGCACTGTTATCCTGCTCACGATCTCAAACGTCTTCATGACGTTTGCCTGGTATGGTCACCTTAAGAACCTGAACAATCGCAAATGGTACGTGGCCGCGCTCGTGAGTTGGGGAGTGGCTCTGTTTGAATATCTTTTCCAGGTGCCGGCGAATCGCATTGGCTTCACTCAGCTGAACCTCGGGCAACTGAAGATTATTCAGGAAGTGATTACCTTGTCGGTTTTCGTGCCGTTTGCAATTCTTTATATGCACCAGCCGTTTAAGCTCAATTACATTTGGGCCGGCCTGTGTTTGCTTGGCGCGGTCTATTTCATTTTCCGTGCATAGGTTACTTCGGCACGAAGCGTTTTCGTTCGAGTGGCGGCGCAGCAGCTGCCATGGTGAGAAACAAGGCGTCAGTGGCAGACTTGCGATTGATGTTTACGATCAGTTGTTCGCGCAGTTCTTCGATTTGATCTATCCAACCAGCCGGACGACGACCGTCGAGGCGTTCACTAATCTTCCTGAGTTCGGGTAGCAGATCTTCGTTCACCACGCTATCGCTGGGCGTGTTAAGCGCGAGCATCCAGGCATCGCGAATCAGCGCTTCCAGAATATCGAGGCGTGCTTCGTACTCATCCTTATGCTTTGCGTCGTTGAATTCTTCTGCAGATCGCAGCAGTTGAATGCGATCGTCGCTCACCGCCAGCGCCTGCAGAACCTTGAGCATTGCCTTGCGATTTTCAAAGTAGCCGGCGAAATCGTCGCTGACGGCCCGGCCGAGACTTCCCCTCGCTACGCGCGCGCGAATACGAGCGTCGGCAGCGCCGGCAATTTTGTTCTGAAGCAAATGAGTTTCTATCTCGGGCGCAGAGACCGGCGCGAAGCGGATGGTCTGACAACGTGAATGAATCGTCGGGAGCAACATGCCTGGCCGGGAAGTTAGGAGCACGATGTGAGAAGTGTGGGGCGGTTCTTCCAAAACCTTGAGCAGCGCGTTAGCCGACGAATCGTTTAGCTTGTCGGCGTCGTCAATCAGGAACAGGCGCGCCTTGCCTTCGTAAGGGCGATAGTTTGCCTCGCGTTCGATCAACCGCATCTGGTCAACTAACAGGACCCGCTTGGGAGCAACCACCATTCCGACGTCGGGATGATCCGTCCAGATGATGCCCTTCCAGTCTTCTGAGTCGTCGCTCGGCGGATAATTAAACCGGGCGATGCGCAAACATGCAGGGCAGCGTCCGCAACCCTCCACGCCCTGCGGCGCGCGGCAGTTGAGGGCTTTTGCTATCTCGAGGGCAAACAGTTTCTTGCCGATGCCGTCCTCACCGGTGAAGAGCATTGCCCCGGGAACACGGTGCGCTTCAAGTATTCTGCGCAGCAGAGACTTGACTCGTTCGTTGCCTGTCAGTTGATCGAGCATATAAGAGTTTCGGCGCCGCACTTCGCGGAGTCAGGCAACATTTTGTCCGCAAACATGACCTCGGGCGGCAAGAAAGGGAATGACGATTTCCTTCACTCGTTCGTGAGTCATTTCCGGCGGTTGATTGGTATTCACGATCTTGATGCGTTCGGGTTCAGCCTGCGCCAGTTGCAAATAAGCTGCGCGCACGCGCGCGTGAAAATCATCGTTCTCGGCGTCCAGTCGATCGCCGCGCTGGGCGCCATTCCCACGGCGTTGCGTGCGCGCCGTGGAGTCTTCTATCGACAAATCGAAGAGGACGGTCAAATCCGGCTTAAGCCCCTCAGTTGCGAGTTGAATAATCTCGGCAATTAGTTCCGGTGAAAAACCTCGTCCTGCACCCTGATAAGCCGCGGTCGCATCGGCGTAGCGATCAGAGAACACTACCCGTCCCGCTGCGAGCGCCGGGCGCAACACGCGACGAACGTGTTGCGCCCGATCAGCAGCAAAAACCAAAAGCTCGGTAAGTGGATCGACTTCTTCGTGCGCATCAAGCAAAGCTGCGCGGAGGCGATTGCCAACTGGCGTCCCGCCGGGTTCGCGCGTTAACAAAACATTGCAGCCTGCTGGTACGAGAAAATCAGCGAGCATTCGCAGTTGCGTGGATTTACCGCTGCCGTCGATTCCTTCGAAGGTAATAAAAGTTCCTGACACCTGTTCCCTGTCTTCGGTTTTGTGGAGTTCGCAACTGACCGGCAAGAGTGTAAAGGAATGTCAGGATTCGGGCGAGTCGTCAGGCTGATCGGGAGTTTGAATCGGAGTGGGGCGGCGGTATTCGCCCGAGGTTGTGCCCAGATTGCTGGAGGGACGCAAATCTCCGCTGGCGCGGCGCGATAAAGAGACTGTAGAGATAGCGTGCTTGAAAACCAACTGATCCTGCGATCCGGTCTCGAGCAAAATCGAGAACTTATCGAAACTGCGGATGCGCCCCATTAACTTGGCGCCGTTCAGCAGATAGATCGTTACCGTATTTTTCTCGCGTCGTACTGTATTTAGAAACGCGTCCTGAATGTTCTGAGGCGCAGGTTTTCCGTCGGACATCGTGACACCTTGAAAGCGTTCAGTTGGGTGGGGGACTTGTCAGAGTACCGCAGCAATTGGGCCGATGACAAGAAAATTACTGGCCCGCGAGTGTTACATTTTTGTCCCTTCGTCGCTTGCCCCTTTGCGCTTTCGCACCTGTTAGCGGTAGTCGGCTAGCGCTTTCAATACGGCCTCCTGCACTGCGTCATCTTCGCCAAAGCCGCTGAACCATTCTGCCCCAGGCTCGCGACGGAACCAGGTTAATTGGCGCTTTGCATAGTGGCGCACGTCAAGTTTGGTCTGATCGAGGGCGCTCTCGAGATCGCGTTTGCCTTCGAGAAATTCCACAACTCGACGGTAGCCGTGGGCGCCGAGGGCATTTGAAGCAGCGGGAACGCCTTCAGCTAGTAGACCTTTAACCTCCTCAACCAGCCCCGCCGCAAAATGTTGCTCGGTGCGTTCATTAATCCTTTCGTACAGCGCCGCGCGCGGTGGATTCAAGACTATTAATCGCAAGCGCCGGGCACTTTCAGGAGGCTCTGGTCGCGCACCTTTTTTGCCCGACATTGTTTCACCAGTTTGCAGACGAACTTCGATCGCGCGTTGTACGCGTGGCCAATCGCGCGGATAGAGTTCGATTGCGCTCTCAGGATCGAGCCGGCGCAATAGCGCGTGCAGATGTTCAACGCCCCGTCGTTCGCGCAATTCATTTAAGCGACGACGAAGGCTTTCATCAGTCTGCGGACTGACAAAGAATGGGTTACGAAAGGCGCGCAGGTAGAGACCGGTGCCGCCAACGAGTATGGGCAAGCGTCCGCGCTGTTGAATATCGTCGATTGCGATCGCTGCTTCACGGGCCCAATCGCCGGCAGTGTAGTTGATGTTTGGGGATACAAAGTCGATCAAGCGATGAGGAACGCCGCGCCGTTCTGCGAGCGGGACTTTGGCAGTTGCGATCTGGATGCCCTGATAAACCTGGACGGAATCGCAGTTGATGATCTCGCCATCAAGATGCAACGCGACCTCGATTCCCAGCGTGCTTTTGCCGGAAGCTGTCGGGCCAACTATTGCAACGACGCCGGGTGCGATGTTTGTTTCGGCTGGTTTGGATTCGTTCGCGCTCACGCGCGAGAGAATAGCATGCGGTAAAGGATTACCATCCAGAGGAGCGTCAAAAGAATGAGCGCGCCGATGAGCTGATTGCGGGAGAAGCGCATTGTGGATTAGCGCATCGAAGATGCGCGGCGAAGGTAGCCAGAGGTGAAACCTCTGGATCACGCGTTATTTCAAATTCGGGTGGTGGAGCCGGGGCCTGGAATCTGTGCGCGTTTTCAACGCGCAATCCGTTTACCGACCTCTCGTTACCAGACGTCTCACGTCTGGCTGCCTTCTGCTCGCAGCTCCGCCGCGAAAATCCAGTTTCTTGTGAAGTTGATGGGTTGACCCTTCCCGCGCGAATTTACCATTGCAGACACGCCCTGAATAGAGCGGCGCTGACAACCCACAACCGAGCGGATGCAAAAACTCTTGTTCGATCGAAACCCAGGTTATCTCAAAGCGAATCGTGCGATGAGTCCGAGTGCCCAGAAGACGATATCGATGATTCCGAGAATCTTAGCAGCCATTGCAATGCCGCGTTTCTCTTTGGCCACCTCGTAGATCGCAATTGTTTCGAGCGCCTCGTTGGCCTTGCGATAAGCGATGATGCCAAGGATGAAACCGAAGCAGAAAATCCCGATGATGCTCATGATCAAGGCGTTTCTGGCATCGGCTGCTGCAGAGGCGGCTTTCGCTGCCAGCACCTCGGGAGAGTACATGGCATTACCCGAAACGCTCGAAGGTGGCGGTGGAGGTACGAAGGGGTCGTTGTTTGGTGGTTGTTGCCAGGACACAGGGAAGGTCTCCTCTTTTCGTTGTTTGGTGGAGCGTGACTAGCAAAAACGGCGACAGTCTACTCAATACATTCGCGTGAGTTCAATGCCTGAGTAATATGCTTTGAGAATTTGATCGTAAGTGAACCCTTGTTTCGCGAGGCCGTAAGCACCGACCTGACACATGCCAACGCCGTGTCCCCAGCCGCGTCCAAGAAAAGTAAAACCGGTAACGCGCCAATCATCGTCATACTTCCGCTCGATGACGAAGAGTTGTTCACGAAGACCCAGCGCTGAACGAATTCGTCCGCCGAGCACATGACGAGTGCCATTGGTGCCGACCAATTCAAGATCGATAGCACGCCGGGAGCGCCCGCGAGTGACAACTCGCAAGTCCACCAGTGAACCAATACCGCTGGCGAATCGTCCCAGACGGCCCTGTGCCTGGCCGAGCGACAATTCAGTGGTCCAATTGGTAAACGGAGAAAAGCGATCCGCTGAGGCGCCGTTGGGGGCGGGCCGAACCTCGAGGAAGTCAACTTCGCCACCCGCGTTCACATGAAAAACTACTGGTTCGCCGCCAACCAATGCCACTGAGCGAACCGGATAGACACTCTCGCCAATCTGGCGAAACAGGAAGGCCTCTTCGCTAACTTTTACTGGCTGGTCCTTTCCTTTGGTGCTGCGCAGCACGAGCGAATCGTCGGAAGTTGGTCGCGCCGTTCCTTTTTGTAGCTGCAACAGATTCCGCGCTTCGAGGATGCGAGCGATTGTGTGCAGCGCACGCGCGTGCGATAGAGGTTCGCGCGGATGGAGAGTGGCATCGGGAAGCACCGCCAGGTAACCGTCACGGATCAGCATTGCGACATCGGCGCGATTCGCGGCCGGGATTTCGTTGGCGTCGCGGACGGCCAGGAAGTATTCGACGTCGGCATTGTCCAACAGTGTGCCGCCGCGGCTTTCACCAAACACTGCAGCACTCAGTGCGGTGGCAAAAGCCGGAGGTCGTATTACGTCTTCTGTAACCGCAGGCGCGACCTGGTGAGTTAGCCGCGCCACGGTTACCAGCCAGGCACGAACTTCATCAAGCTCAGCATCGTCTTTCAACCATGAATCAGAAATCTTCCGCAACGAAGTGAACCCTTGAACGCCAAGGAGCGCAACGTCACGGGTCACCGGAACATTCTCTTCTTTAAACTCACCCGGATCGCGGTTCGTCTTGACTATGAAATTCGCCAGTGCGGCGCGGCCTTCGGCGGCACACTCGCGCCCGCGCAAATAAGGAACTGCGTTGTTGAAAATATTTCCCGCGTCTTCAGTGCGTCCGCCACAGGTGGAGGTGTACAAGGCGTTGATTGGTTCCCCATTGTAAGTTGCGATGATTCCGCGCGTTTCATCTACGGCGCGTGAGGAAAGCGAGTTTTCGGAAACCAGGCCGCGATAAACCTGCGAGCGCGTAGTCGGCAGCAGGTCGTAACCCTGCGACATAAACTGACCGCGATTGCGCAGCGCGTAAGTGCGGGCAGCGATCGCCTGGGCCTTATGGGCCTCGAGCAGCGGATAGCCGCCCGCGGAAAGTTCATTAGGGACCACGCCCTTCACATAGTCTTCCAGCCCCAACACGTTAACAACTGTTAGCGCGCCGCGCGTGTTGGTGAAAACTTCGATGCGACCGCGATACGGACGATCATCAAAACGCACGGGTGTTGCTTCGCTGTCAGAGGCAAAAACGACTGGTGCGCTGGAGCTAAAAAGCCGGCGGGCGCCGGGAACGGAAGCTACAACTTCCCGGGTCGGCAAACTGAAGCGCGCAGTGGGACGAACGTTACGCGTGCTCGAGTTTGGGGACGAATCAGATTTTGCCAGGGCAGGGAACTGGGTGGTCCCGCTCGCCGGAATAGTTTGACCACCTGCGATTGCTGGTCGGGCTGTTGATGTTTGATTTGCGCTCGACGCCGGTGTGATTGTCGCCTCCATGCCGGCGGTTTCAAGTCTGGCTCGCAATTCTTCCGCTTCAACCTGCGGACGTCGAGCGCCAACTATCAGCCCCCACGTTTTTGCGTCTGGGTCGAAAACGACCTGTGAATCTTCGCCGCTGGCTTCCTGAACTTCTTTGACTTTTTGTTCCGCTTCTTCGCGCGCAGACAATCCCGCAATCTGAACGCGAAAGGCGTCAGCGTAATCGGCTGCGGGCAGCGGCGAAAGCAGGCGTGGCTCGAGGCGTACTCGCGTTACGTCCATAGCGACGAGCTGTGGCCCGTCGTCACTCGCATTCATCAAATGTCCCGTAGTGGATACCGTCGCGGCGCGGACATCAGTAGCAAGCGCGACTCGAATGATTGGTTCCTGCTTGTACGGCGACCCTTTCGCCGGAGAATCAGAGTTAGGCTGATCGAAGATTGTTAACGACTCACCGATCTGCCATTCGCCGGCTGGTTTTTGTGGAGAGTCTTTCGGTGATCTTGCGCCGTCTTGATCGGAGGGCCTGGATTGTTGTTGGCTGCCGCCTTGTTGAGCACAAACTAAGGAGGGACTGAAAACTTGCAAGGCGAGCAAGAGTCCGACCGTACTTCGCGCGAGGAAGTTTGGCATTACGCGGAAACCTTTGGCGGTTTAGTCTTGGGGGCTCGACCGCGCGGTCATAGTACTACATCTCGAGCGAAACGAAGCGACAAACGTTTGGAGGGATTATTCGGACTTGTAGAAGTGACTATCGGCGAATGAACTTTCGCATCGAGGCGCTTGCCGATGCTCAAGTGATTGTCTGGGACGCCTGCGGTCCCACAAAATCACTGAGTGCTTAGGCAGCCTTCTGTTGGTTCATCACGGGGGCCGGTTCGTCGCTGACGTGCGTCTTGTTCTTCCGGTGCGAGCGCCACATGCCGATGGCTTCCCGGGTCAAACTAATAATTGGCCGGCGGTTCTGAAAGATAAGCTTGAGCCAGGCGCGCTTATTCATCTGCGGAAAATAGATGCCCCGGAAAAACATGCGCGAAATAAGATGACTGAGGCGGTATCTGAACGGCGCATCGCTGATCGCGTTTAGGGCCTCGGCATTTCGTTCCGGACTATACGACATTCGCCACGCGTGATCGGTCTCTTCGCGCGCTTCTGGAATCGTCATCTTCAAGGGCGTATGCGCCATCCAAAAAGGCGCAAAGTCCATCCAGTGTTTCGGGCGCGCCAGCCGTCCAGCTTTTGCCAACCGATCATAAAGTGGGGTTGCGGGAAAAGGTGTCAGTTGGCCGAAAACGGGCAAACCTGGAGGCCAGGAGTTGATCTCTTTTACGGTGCGATCGGAGACACCAACGGTGTCGTTGTCCATTCCAAAAATAAACGAGGTGATCGCGTAGACGTTCCGTTGAGCAAGGCGTTGCAGCACTGCGCCATATTCGCTGGGCTTACTGAAGTTTTTGTTTACGTCCGCCATGTTCGCCGGATCAATCGACTCCATGCCGATAAATATCCATTGCCCGCCAGACGCGGCGATCAGGTCGACCAGTTCTTCATCCTTTAACAAGTTAGCGCTAATCTGCGCGACCCAGGGCAGCTGTGCATCCGCGGCGATAATGTCGCGCAGCAGCGACTTGGTACGCTTGACGTTGATTGCCAGGTTGTCGTCAATGAAGAAGACCGCAATCTGCCCGCGCTGTTCTCGAGCGCGTTCTTTTAGTCTCAGGAGCTCATCTACCACGCTTTCGTTTGTGCGAAAACGAATCGAGTCGCCAAAGAATCCGGTGACGGTGCAAAACTCGCAACCGTAGGGACAGCCGCGTCCCGACTCGACAGGAATAATACGGAATGATCCCCATCCCTCGCCAACCTTGTTGAGCAGGGGAGTGAACATTTTGGGCACCAGATTGAATTGAGCCAGATCGATCGATTGCCAGGGAATGACGGGATATTCCTTGAGCGAAGGCTTTTTGTCTTT